>CAWBRT010000005.1:0-355284 GCA_963791145.1 uncultured Acidobacteriota bacterium
AGCTATGCAAGGAGGCCAACCTTCAAATGACATCTTCAAAAGAAAATAAGTGGCTGTGGCTTCATACGGAGGACAACGTCGCTGTGGCATTGGCCGACTTTGCCAAAGACGATCGTATTCTTATGGACGGCACGGAACTTGTTCTTCGGCAACCGGTGGATTTCGGACACAAGTTCGCACTGAGAGATATTCCGCAGGGCCAGCCGATCGTCAAGTATGCGGAGACTATTGGGATCGCCTCTCAACCAATCACTGCAGGCGACCATGTGCACGTACATAACGTTCAATCGCTTCGGGCAAGGAGGTCGTGAGCTGTGAGAGAACTTACTGGCTACAGAGACGCAGACGGGAGAGTCGGGATCCGCAAGCACGTACTCATACTGTCACTTATGTCGTTTTGCAACCGGGCCACTGAACTTATAGCGCAGTCGGTTCGCGGCACATTGCCACTCGTTCATCCACATGGATCGATGGAGATAGGTGTTTACCGTGAAAGACTCGACCGTTGCCTTCAGGGGGTGGCGCTCAATCCAGATGTGCACTCGGTGCTGGTGGTTGGCTATGAATCCAAGGCAACTGCGAGTTTTGTTGAGGGTCTTCGCAAACTCTCACGGAAACCGATTGACTCGGTGCTGCTTCCCGAAGGGGGGACCTCGAAAGCTGTATGGTTGGGCACGGGAAAGGCCATTCAGTTGGTGACCGCAGCATCCGAGACCCACCGGCAACCAATTACGATGCAGGATCTGGTGGTTGGGGTCAAGTGCGGGGGGAGTGACGCCACCTCGGGCATTGCTTCGAACGCTGCGGTCGGAGTCGCTGTCGATCGAATCGTCGAGAGCGGCGGCACAGTGATTTTTTCCGAAACTACGGAAATACTGGGAGCAGAACACATACTAGCGCGGCGGGCGAAGAACGATAGCGTGGCCCAGAAGATCACCCGGGCAGTACGTGAAAACGAGCAAATGGCGATGGCTGCCGGGATTGATCTGATGGGAATTAATCCAGTTCCTGACAACATACGTGGTGGAATCAGCACCATCGAGGAGAAATCGCTGGGCGCCATTCTCAAGACCGGCACCTCCCCGGTTGAGGACGTACTAGGTTATGGGGAGGCGCCTTGCAGGCCCGGGTTATACTTCATGGACTCCCCGTCGGCAGCAACGGAAGTCATGACCGCCCTTGCTGCGGCGGGAGCGCAATTAATTCTGTTCTCCACGGGAGTCGGCAACCCTGCAGGTAATCTGATTGCTCCCGTCCTGAAGATCACAAGCAATCCGCGTAGCGTTGCCAGAGTAAGCGAACACATAGACGTGGACATCAGCGATGTACTCGGCGGCACCATGTCGATACCGGAAGCGGGAGAACGAGTCCTGGACATGATTGCCGCTTCAGTGAATGGACGGGTAACAAAGTCCGAGGTGATTGGTCATCTGGAGTTTGCTCCAGTGGCCATTGGGCTCTGATGAGCCGCGCCTCTTGTTTTTGACCGGGGCAGTTCGACAGCTTGTAGAGCAAAAGCCTGACAAGTGCTTAACAAGACCAGGGCAGGTACGACCTCTGCGCAAATATTTCGTCCGGTGCCCAGGGACACCAGTAAGCCCCGAGAGGGTTGGTCCACGGACCAGCCCTCTCGCGAAACCTTTACATCAACCAGAGGCGAACACGAGTGTTGCCGCACTGCATCTGAATTCTCGGACGCCATGAATTCGATTCAAGAAAGCAGCTGAAGAGTAAGAGGGCTGTGGGCGATTTTGTGGCGGTGAGAGCACCCAGAAGCAACAGACTTCACCAGCGTTCAACAAGGAGGCTGCAACAGGTTCAACAATAATCACTTAGAAACCACAGAACTCCATAGTCTTCAATAACTTGCGGAATCTGGTTCGGGACCAGGGGGTCGGAGGTCCACAAACTGAAGTCTTTCATCCATTACCGAACACTCCTTCCAAGGCATCTCACCCTCCTCGAAAAGGAGGGTAAGTGTTACCTATGTGTCCGGTACGATCTGTTACCTATGTGTCGGGTCGCTCACAATAATTAGACCATCTGGTTTTCGCCCAGGTGCCCTAGCGAGCAGAAGCGCATGAATATTGGCTTTCACGCCGAATCCAGAATGCCGCAACATCTTCAACAATATCTACAGTTGACTCCAGAGCCGCCGATTAGTTCTTCAAGGGGGGCTGAGGACACGACAGGAATACCAAATGCCAGCTTTTTCTTTACGTTGGGAACACCGGACAAAATTATTGCGTAGCACAGGGCGGTGGAGGATCGATTGGCAGAGGACGAAGCGAGGCGGGTGATTAGTTCCGTCCCTTCATCGAGGGCTGGTAGGGGATTAGAAATTCGTCTCGCCCTTGCCGCAGTCGTATGATTCCTTCATGGAAGACCTGAAGAATCGAGTTGCACTTGTAACGGGCGGGAGTCGTGGTATCGGCGCAGCAATCGCCGTCGCATTCGCTCGGGCTGGCGCAGACGTAGCCGTGAACTATCGCCAAAAAGCCGAAGCCGCAAATGCGGTCTGTGCCAAAATAGCCGATCTCGGACGAAAGGCTCTGGCGGTTCAGGCTGACGTATCCGTTGCCGCCGAGGTCAAGCGGATGGTCGCAGATGTGGAAACACGGCTTCGCCCGATTGACATTCTCGTCAACAATGCAGGAATCGCTCATCCACGCAAGCTGGAAGAGATTACTGAGGCAGAGTGGGACGAAATGCTGACGGTCAACCTGAAGTCGGTGTTTCTGGTGACTCAGGCGGTGGTTGGCGGAATGCGAAAGCGGAAGTGGGGGCGCATCATTAACCTGTCCTCGGGGGCCGCATACACGGGCGGTTCTGTGGGGCCGCACTACACGGCTTCAAAGGCCGGAATCATAGGACTGACACACTCCTGCGCCTCGCTGCTGGTTCGGGAAGGCATCACCGTAAACGCCATCGCGCCGTCGCTCATTGAAACGGAAATGGTGATGCATGACATGAATGTGATCCCAGCCCTCATTCCCATGGGACGCTTCGGAGCCGTGAAGGATGTCGCCTCTGTTGCGGTGATGCTGGTCATGAATGATTACATGACCGGACAAACGATTTTGGTTAATAGTGGGCGGCATATGACTTAGCCGTCTAGTGGCGTTCCGGATATGTGCTCTGGGGGGACTGCCGCGTGCGAGCACGGTTTCGGGGTCAAACGGGAGAATTCGATGAAGCAACTGTTTGCCATTTTGCTGTTTTTGCTTGCGGTAAGGAGTTTTGGCAAGGAGGGACTTGTTATAAAAGACCCACTGAAGCTGGTCGGAAAGAAAGTCAACGTACATAATATCCGCCTATGCCAACCCGGAACCGATACAGTTGATATTGCCCACGCAGGGAAGTTGGCCACCGTGGTTTCCGCGAAGCCGACCACTTCGCCACCGATGCCACCGGAATTTATAAACAGACTGCCTGCGGAAGCACGTGCCTTGCTATACGATCAACAGAAAGCAGCCACATTGCTGTTGCAGTTTGAAGATGGCACGAAACTCGATACCTGTACTCCGATTGGTCCCCAGGTGCTATCCCTCAGCCTCGAAGTGGTGCGGTGACACCGCCTCAGAACTAAGCGCCACCCCAACCGAAAGTTTTTCCGGCCTGATCGAGCGCGTCACGTTCTTCAATGAAGAAAGCGGCTTTTACATGAGGCAAGCACTTGCTGGTACTGGTGGGGCAGAGGATGGTGTTGGGCATCGCGGTTCGGAATGACCGGCCACAGAAGCGGTATTCGGAGCTGCTGGCCAGTATGCGAAATCTCGCCCTATCGCGGACGAGAGTGGACTAGAGTATCGCTGCGGTGCTGCCCGTACACTGCATTTGGCTTACGGGCATCTTCTTCGTCCAGAGGCATATCGATACTCCTGACGTTCACATTGTGCAAGGAGTTCCCAATGAGCCGCCCCGACATGCAGAGTGTTCCAACGACCGAAAGCCGTAGAGTGTTGATTTGCGCTAGCAACCGCACAACCAATGTACGAAGGCTCTCAGGGTATGTGTTGATTTTTGTAGCGGCTTATGTTCAGGGTGCGCTTGCTCAGGGCGGATTTGCCGTGCCCGAAAGTATCAAACTTCCATCCGACCAGCATTTACTGCTTCGAGCACATGCGTCAGGCGATCAAATTTACGTCTGCCAACCTTCGCCAAGCGGCGATTCCCAATTTGCATGGGTATTGAGCGCCCCCGATGCAAAACTCTTTGACGACACGGGCAAAGAAGTTGCGACACATTCCGCAGGGCCAACGTGGCAATCAACAGATGGAAGTCAGGTGAAAGGAAAAGTTGTCGCCCAGAGCGTTCCAGACCCCGATTCTATTCCTTGGCTATTACTCACTGCCGTAGATCACAGTGGCATGGGCATCATGAGTGATGTCTTTAGCATCCAGCGTCTTGCCACAAAGGGCGGCAAAGCACCTGCCATCGGCTGCGATGCTCAACATGAAGGGGAAAAGAGGCGGATTAACTACACGGCAGATTATTATTTCTACTCCGCAGCAAAATAGAGCGGATCACTTGTAGCTATCGTCGAGGAACTGTTAGAGCGGGAGCGGGGCGGCGATTCGGATTATCGGGGGTGGGATGAGTGCGTGAGGGCGTGAACCGCAGCAAGCTCGGGCCGCTCTTCAGCGATAATCTGCGCCACCTTCACTTCGCATCCGAGGTATTTCTCAATGAGCGGAAAGCACATTCCGCTGCGTACACGTCAGCTTCATCGAGAACCCGTCCTCCTGCAAGTGGGCTACGTGACAACTCTCTTTTTCCGCTTGGCGGTCAATTCCGCCTCTGCTTGGAGCCAGTCATCCAAATCGCGTCCGTGTTCTTTTCCGCGTTGTTCGAAAAGTTCGTACGCACGGAGCCTGATTGCCTGCCACAATTCAGGCTTCCTGATCTCGTTCTGTTTCCGTGTTTTAGTTGTGGAGGATGGCTTTCGGCGAGCATTCATGGCGTATTCCTCCATTCTGCACGGGAGTCGTGCATAAGACATTATCCGTCCAGTCGGAGGGCTTGACCGGCCTCGTGTCAGCGCATTTCCCGGAATGGGAATAAATTTAAATCCTCCCCGGCGCTTGCCGAGACGCTGCCCGCCGAACTGCGGTACCGGTCGGCGGTGCTCGATATTCAAAAAAAAGCCGCATCCCGAGCGGCGAAGAGATGCGGCCTCCGAGGTAGTGGTCTTAAGTCAAGCCGCCTGTTGCATCGCCAGTAGCTTCAGCCCGAAATTGTAGGTGAGTTTGCGCCACGGGCGGTCTATCGGAGTGCCGTCTGGGGCAATGCCCGGAGATTCTTGGCTGAATTCGCGCACCAACGAATCTTTTGTCGAAAAAACGGGATCACTGTCCAGGTGACGGTCACCCGCCACGAAAATGTGTGTAATCAACGTCTCATGCCTATCGGCGGCAATCATGTAATGCACGTGCGCTGGTCTATACGGTGACCTCCCTGTCGCCCGCAGCATCTCGCCTACCGGGCCATCCAGCGGGACCGGGTATGAGTTTGGCATGATCGACCAGAAATGATAATGGCCGTTGGGGTCGGTGCGGAAGCGGCCCCTGAGCCTTGCCTCCTTCAGGTCGGCAAGCTGAACATCGTAGTAGCCGTCGCTATCCGATTGCCAGATATCGACGGCAGCGTTGGCAACTGGTGTCCCACTCGTAGAGCAGACTGTCCCCTCGATAAATAGCGGCTCGCCCTTCAGACCACGCCCCAAGTCGAAGCCAAGCGGCCGTTCAGGAGGGGCGGGAACATAGAACGGACCGAGCACAGTGGTTTCTGTTGCTCCAGCGGGCACGTGGTGGTGGATGGCATCGACCAGCGCCGACACACCCAGCGTGTCAGACAGCAGGATGAATTCCGGCCGATTGTCGGGCATGGGTTGGCCTGTCCGCGTCAGGTAATCGATAGCGAACTGCCATTCTTCCTGAGTCAACTCGACCTCGCGGACGAAATCGTGTAGATGCCGAACGAGGGCTTCCATAATCTTCTTGAGGCGCGGATCAGGTGTGCCCTGAAAGGCTTTAACCACCGCCTCCGTGACGTTCTGTTCAGTAAAATCTCGCATGCTGGACTCCTCGTGTTGACCGGGTTACGCTAAACGCTATTTGGTTGCTGCAAGATGCTTGGTGGAATGCATCTGCACATCATAGGCATATCCTGCGCACTTGACGTTAGGATTTGTGGGTGCGAAAAGCCCTTTCGGATTCTCCTTAAACAGCCATACATGTAGATCGTAGTGTTTGAGTTCGTTTGGCATCAGGGGTTCGTGGCCTTCCATTGGACCCCAGAATGGATGCCCCAGCAATTGGGGCCGCTCCTTTACTGTCGTGGGGAAAATCGGCGCAACCGTCCGTCGAGAGGTAACCGTCATGAATGGCAACAATCGGGTCTTGGTATTTTTCTAGTGCTGCACGGACTGGCTCAAGTTCAGGGAGCAAAGCTGGAGTTCGCTGTTGGGCAGACTGAGGCCATGCCAGTAAGGTTGATAGGAAAATAAGGAAGACGCCCAAACGCCTCACCGGACGCGCATGTGTAAATCGTATCGCCATATTATTTACCTCTGGGCTTGAGAGGTTCTGGAACGAGGGCGGGTTGCCAGATATCAATGTGCCAGTGGGGGCGTTCGGCAGGAGGGCAGTATAATGGGCAAGTTTCTCCACGCACCGGGGTGTCCGGCGCAGGAAAAGTGGAAATAATAATGAAGTGCAGCATCATGGCTTCAGCATGGACATTTACATGGGCGAGGTGTGGTAGGCAATGCGCCGCCACAATCAGTATCTCTGTCATCCAACGCACAGGCAATTAGTCGCCGGGTAACTTCCTCAGCCATTCGTGTACGTTGTTACTCTGCAAGAACGAAGCGTTAGGCCCAAGATAGGTGACGCCCCTCTCATTATTCCAAACAATGTCCATCTCTCGTGTTTTCGGGCCAACAATAAAGTATGCATATGCGGTACCCGTGTCATGAGGTCGGCCGCCGGCGCAGCTTTTTCCGACTGCTGCGAGCCCAACTGTCCAGTAAAAATCCTGATTGCGAATGTCGTTGTCGGCATTATAATCCGGTCACAAATCCAGAGACGGACAAATCCGCTTTTCAGCGTAGAGCAGGTTCGACGTGAAGATTAGTCGATTTGGTATCGGCATCATCTTCATTTTTCCGTTCTTATTCGGTCCCATGCTTTTTGCAGGAACAACTCCGAAGATATCTCCTGAAACTGAGAATGCGTTTTCCAAGCTCCAGGCCAATCCGCAGCTCACACAGGGGCTGGAATTCCTCGAGAATGATGATGCCAATACGCTGGCAGAACAAAAGGCGATTGTCGCTATTCCTGCACCGCCATTTAAGGAGAAGATTCGTGCTGACTATTACCTGAAGCGCTTGCAAGCCCTCGGACTGAAGGATGTCAAGATGGACAACGAAGGTAACGTGTATGGCATCCGTCCCGGAACCGGGGCTACCACACTCGCAATCCATGGTGCCCTGAGGTCTTGTATCATGACTGGAAGTGGGTGCTGGTTCTTCAGACCGTAAACTGTTCTGGCTCCTGTTCACTGTGTTGAGCCTTGGCGGCTGGTTTTTGCCTTTTGGCTGGGGCGTGGCGGAGATGTTCCTGTCACTGTTGGTGAGTTGGTGGTTTGTTTATCGGTCGGGCATCATTTGACTGCGGTGCCGCTGATTATGGGAAACTGGACCGCTCTCGCTGACTCGCACTACCTGGATTGCCGGCACAGCTCAAAGCGCCTGCTATCATAGCCGAATATGGCTGCCGAAATTCACGAGATCGCCGCCAAAGGGTTTCAAGCCGCTCCAGAAGCCTATGACCGAGGATGCCCCGAGTACCCCCTTGATGCTCTCGAACATTTGGTGCGGGCATTGAACATCGGGGCGCTCTCAGCCATTGTTGAGCTTGGTGCAGGGACCGGCAAGTTTACTAAGTTATTCGTGTCGTTGCTGCCAGCGGGAGCCAGAGTGGTCGCTGTCGAGCCGGTGGAAGGTATGAGAAAGAAGTTCTGGGATGACCAGCTTCCTCCCATATTCCAGATGAACCTGCCGGAAGGCTAGAAGAAGATTCAGTAGCGCTTGATCAGAGAAGGGGTTCTGACCTGAGATCAACTCGCGACTGTGAAGGACGTAGCTCTTCCGTGGAGCGAGCACACTTACGTCATCGCCTGCCGTAGTTAAGGCGAAGTCGGGGTAGAAGAGAACCTTATCACCAATCTCAAGCGGCTACTCTTCCCCTGTTGAGTGCCGGTAGAAGAAGATTCAGAAGCGCTTGATCAGAGAACGGGTTCTGGCCTGAGATCAACTCGCGATCTTGAAGGACGTAGCTCTTCCATGGAGCGAGCACGCTTACGTCACCGCGCGCCGTAGTTAAGGCGAAGTCGGGGTAGAAGAGAACCTTACCACCAATCTCAAGCGGCTCCCGCTGCTGCTCTTCCGCTGTCGAAAAGATAGTCATCTTATATCCAGAATATATCCAACCCTGAGCCTTTGCCCGGGCTCCGGTGGCATCACCCGCCGCCAGCGCGGTGACCACTTCCTTCGAATTCGGAGAAGCCGAGAGAAGTGAAATCGGGCCATGGCAGAGCACTGCCGTCGGCTTGGATGTTTTATGAAAGTGTCTCATCACGGTGCCGGCGTCGGGATCATCGAGAAGATCCATCATCGGGCCATGGCCGCCGGGGACGAAAACAGCGTCATATTGATCCAGGCCCGATGCGATGACATCGGAGATACGAGTTGGATTTTTGAGCCCAGTCAGGCTGTCGCGGAATTTCAGATAGTCCTGAAGCTTTGCTTCGTCCCCACCGAAGAAGTCAGGCACAGCTGAATGAACATCCATTTGCGGCGTGTTGCCTTTGGGGTTGGCGAAGGTGATTTCGTAGCCTTCTTTCATCAGGGCGCGAACCGGAACCGTCAGCTCGTTGAGGTAGTAGCCAGCGCCCTTGTAAACCTTGCCATCTTTCAAGGGCAAGCCGTGACCGCTCGAGACTAGCACCAGGATTTTTCCTTTTGTTGCCATATTGTTCTCCTTTTTGAAATTGATTCTGTTTTCCCGGGATCTAAGCAGCTGCGAGTAGTCCCCAAGCAGCCACACGCCTTCAATGAGGAGTCAACCTCACATCGGCATTTTCAGAATTGCTGATGCGATGTCCCCAAGGTTGGTTTCCAGAGCGAAGTGACCAGTGTCCGAGGCTGACCGTAAGAAAGCTCCTCCGGTCGCTCAGGCTCCCCCGATAACTTCAAGCCACGAGCAGGATCTTACCGACACCACCCTCCTCTGCCTTTGCTTGAGCCTCAGCCGCTTCACTGAGTGGCATTTTCAGGCTGATCGGGATCACTAGCTTGCCATCTCGCACCGCTTCGGCCATGAACTCAAGCGTTTTTCTGTCGAATTTCGAGAATACTGTCATCACCTTTACAGATGGGTACTCCGCGGCGTTCTGCGGCGCCCCGACAACCGATGCATAAACGCCTCCCGGCTTGAGCTTGGCGATCAGCTTCTCAGCGGTTCTTCCGCCCACCGTATCCGCCACTGCATCGAGCGGCGGAAGATTCGCAATCGCGGTGTAGTCGTCGGTTGCGACGACCTGATCCGCGCCGACGGTCTTCGCGTCATCGACCTGTCTCTTCAAAACCCCCGCGATCACAGTCGCCCCGCGTGCTTTCGCAGTGAATGCAGCCGAACGCCCGACATTTCCAGCAGCACCTACGACGAGAACCGTCTGGCCCGCGTTGACTCCCGTAGCTAAGAGGAGCTGGTCGCCAGTCGTCGTCACCAGCGGCAACGCCGCCGCCTGGATCAAATCGAGACCCTTGGGAACTTTCGCCAGATTCGCGGCTTTCACGACGCAAAGTTCGGCGTAAGTATTGTCCGCCATAGCGAACACCTGGTCGCCGACAGAAAAGCCTTCTACTCCCGGCCCAATCTTGACTACAGTGCCAGAAATATCGACTCCAATAAGCCCCGGAAACTTGATGGGGTAAAAATCTTTCGTTAGCCCGGCACGTCGCTTGTAGTCGATCGGATTCACGCTGGTGGCAGCGACCCGCACCAGCACCTCGCCCGGACCCGGAACCGGATTAGGGTATTCCTCGAACTTGAGTACATCAGGACCACCATATTGGTGGACGACAACTGCTTTCATCTTTCACCTCCTTAGCTCGCGGTGTATTTCTGTCCCTCGGCAGTGGCGTAGTTTGGAATATTAACGTCAAGCGTGGCGAGCATCTCTTCATCCGAGTCGCGTCTTTTATCTGCGTGAAACTCAGCTGCGTAACGGCAGTGGCCTCCACGCGCAAGTGCGCTGAGTCCGAGAACGATGAGCTGATGTACGCCGGGTTTTTGAGCTGCAAATCCATATCCGTGTTGGCGAATCAAGCGGCCTGCGGGGGCCGGTTGGCGCTGCTTACTCCCTGTGTATTCATGAACTCGTGCACCAGGGCAGCAATCTCATCCGTCTTGGTATCGAGCGCGAAGTGCCCTGCGTCGAGGACGTGGACATCCGCGTTCGGTACGTCCCTGCGATAGCTTTCCGGCTCGCCGATATCAAACGAGGGATCGTGCTTGCCCCAGAGGACCAAGAGCTTCGGCCGGGTCTTCCGTAGCCAGGCCTGCCACTTTGGGTAAGCATCGACATTCGTTCGATAGTCGTAGAAGAGATCGCTTTGAATTTGAGCCTGCCCTGGCGCGTTCAGAAATGCGTACTCATCAGTCCAAAGATCCGGGTTGTAGAGCTCAATCCTTGGATCGTCTCCGATATGACGCGTCTTCGCGGCTTCAAGCGAGAGCAGATTATTGCGCAGCGCCTCTTCATGAGCAGACCGATCCACCCAGAACGCCCGCCGCGTTGCCCAGATGGCGCCCAGTCCTTCGTTGTGCGCAACCGCATTTTGAACGATAAGGGCCTGCACCCGCTCCGGGTGTGCCAACGCCATGCGGAAACCTACCGGACCGCCGTAATCCTGCATGTAAAGCGAGTAGCGCGAGAGCCCGAGCGATTTGGTGAAGTGATTCATGATCTCCGCATAGTGATCAAACGTGTACGCAAATTGCTTCGGGTCAGGCCAATCGCTGTGTCCGAATCCAGGGTAATCGGGCGCGACTAGGTGATAGCGATCGGAAAGCCGGGCGAACAGAGATTCGAACATCCGCGAGGACGACGGAAGTCCATGAAGCAAAAGCAGCGTCGGAGCGTCTTTATCTCCAGCCTCCCTGTAAAAGATGGAGCGCCCATCGTTCTGAACTGTTCGATAGAAAGTCAGTTGATTCATGGGACCGTCCTTTCTCTGCTGCCGTTCAGTTCCGCTATGCCGGAGATGACCTCAGTTACGAAAAGCCTCACGCAGAAACATCGTTTGCGGGCACGTAAGGCGCGTTCAACGCACTTGGTACGGGTGGAAGATGTAGTCCTTCGCTTTCACGGCCATATGGCACGAGTTTCCGCAGTCCGCAAGGACTTTGGGATCGGCGGTGAAGCTAACGGATGACATACGTGTAACTGAGTTAGCTCAAGGGCGCACGCTGCATGACAGCTGGCAACTTTGTCCTGACAGCCGCAAAGCCGGGTAGCAGGAATTGTTCTTAGTGTCGTGTCTAGTGATTCGCTCCATTGTGGAAGTGTTGCCCGATGTTCGACATCTCGTCGTAAAGTGAGAGCTCCAACGTCGAAATCACGGATGGAACTCAGAAGGAGCCGAACTACCCGAAACGCTCCCTTTCAGGAGCGCGAAGCCCGCATGGAGGGCGGGACCGAGTATCCGCGGAGGCGGACAAGCCTTTCCAGCACGAGGCGCGCATGAAGCGGTTGCTGCTGCGCCGGGCGGAACTCAATGCCGCGCTCGATCTCGACAAGAACGAAACTCAGGTTGCGCCACGGGCAGAGCAGGACAGCGTGCGGCTCAAATCCTCGAGGCTGCGGTAATTCCGCCCAGAGTATTCCCTATGGAATCCAGTCGAATTCCATGCCGGACATGAGTCATTAAAACCATTTGAAGGCATCTCCTGCCCGCACGTCGCTCCTCTAAAACTCAAGCCCAACGGCGCGCTAGGGCATGTAAGCTCCTGACCCACAGTTTTGTGGCCCTAATGAGAGTCATACACTCGCAAGATAGAGGGCACCGGAATCACCGTCCCTCAAGTCCGGCGCAAACCGAAACCTCTGAGACCAGTATTAGATTGAGCGCTGTATCGTAACAATAGATTCGCCATCGCGCTTCTGCCTATCTCGCCTTGAACGGTCACTCGCTCTGACATCGAAAGGAGTACCAAATGGACGGCACAAATGCACTGAAAGAGACCACGCGCGTGCCCGCGCCTGTCGCGTCGAACACGCTTAGTGTGAACGTATTTACCGCCCCGGGAAAGGCTATGGTCGGCGAGCGGCCAAAGCCCTTCGGCGAAGCGTTCGGCTTCGACCCGATCACGTCGACTTTAATCTTCGGCGAGTACGACGCGGTGCTGGTCGATGCAATGACGACGGTGGCTGAGGCCGAGGCTCTCGCCCATTGGGTTGCTCTGCACAACCGCAACTTGGAGACCATCTATATAACGCACGCCCATTTCGACCACTTCTACGGCCTGAGCATTCTGCTCGACCGTTTCCCGGGCGCGCGGGCGATAGCAACGCCCAAGACGGTGGACGCCATGCAGATGTCTTTTTCTCCCCCAGTAGAGCGGTTAGCCCGACAGTTGTTTCCTGGGCAAGTGCCCACTAAGTTGGTTCCACCTGTGCCCTATGAGCACGACACGTTCACTCTCGAGGGCCAAGAATTACGCATCATTGAGCAGGGCCGCACCGATGCTCCCGATTCGACGTCTCTGCACGTTCCATCGATCGGCCTGATCGTCGCTGGCGACGTTGTGTACAACCAATGCCGCATGTATGTCGGCGACACTACCCCCGAGAGCCGGAAGAATTGGATCGCGGCGCTAGACCGGTTAGCGGCGCTGAACCCGGCGATTGTTGTCGCTGGTCACAAGAAGCCTGGCGCGCCCGACTCTCCCTCGACGATCCAAGACACCAAGCGTTACCTGCAGGACTTCGATCGGGTGCAGAAAGCCGCGACGTCCGACCAGGAGCTGTTCGATCAGATGACGGAGCTATACCCGCATTGGGTAGCCAATCAGTCTTGGTTGATGTTCGGATTCCCGGGGGCATAACCCACATCAGCCGCTGATGCGGATGTCTCTTCGCAGGTATGAATACGAAAGAAGCAGAATCGGCAGATGAGCCCTGTATCGATAAGGAGTCGTCCATGAACAGCGTACAAATCGAAGGGAAGAGCTACGAGATGCCTCCGCGCGACGGGTTCAGCGTCGCACACTTTCTCACCGTGAAGGACGTCGAACGATCGGCTCGCTACTACGAAAAGGTCTTCGGCGCTCGCATTCTGAGCTTGGGAGACGGCAACGCGCCTGGGTACCTTCAACTCGCGAATATCTGGATGATTGTGAACATGGGCGGCGGGCCGACCCCCGACAAGCCGACGGTAACGCTCAGCGTACCCGACCCGAATCACATCAACAGCTTTATGAATTTCCGGGTTGCGGATATTCAAGCGTGCTATGAATTATGGAAAAGTCGAGGAGCCGAATTCATCACGAAACCGATCCCCAAGTACGGCGAGATTCGCTGCTACATCCGCGATCCTGACGGTTATATTATCGAAGTCGGACAGAGCACCGACCTCACCTACGGTTAACCGTAGCGGCGGCGATGCTCCAGCGCGGTTCGCTGAATCGCGGACCGGCACCTCCATGCTTTCTTCCAGCGGCAATTGCTCTTGCAGCGATCGATAGAAGCCGGCACGACTGACCTTCGCCAGCTCACACATGCGCTCGATACTCAGGCAGCCTTGCATCGGCATCACTTCCCGGACTTGGTCGTAGATGCCGTCCCGCCAGAGCCGCCGCTGCTCTCGCGTCGAGCCTCGATCTTTTGCAAGGCACCTTTGAAAAAATCCACTTCCAGGGTCTTCTCCGCTAGCACCCGTTTCAGGTTCCGTACCTGTTTGCGAAGCTCTCGCACCGGCGAGGTTGCCGTTGCCTCCGTCCCTTGCTCGCCGGCCTGCCGCAGCCAGTGATACAGCACCGTCCGGTGAACCCCCAGTTCCACCGCCAGCGCCGAGACGCTCGCGCAGTTCCTCAGCCGTTCCAGCGCCATCCGCCGAAACGCTTCGGGGTATTTGCTGACTCGCGTTCTTGCCACCTGCAGTTCCTTTCCTGCTAAAGTGTAGCAATCGCGAGTGTCTCAATTTTGGGGGTCCTTGATAGATACCGGTGAGCGGTGTCTATCGCGCCGTGCCAAAGTGCTTCTCAAACGACTCGCGTGCGAGCTTGGCACCCTTTTCGGTCAACACGACCGATTTCGCCCTGCCTTTCGGGTCGGAAATGTACCCCAGCGCATACAACCGATCCATCGCGTCCCAGTCGTGCCCCTTCCACGCTCGCCAGCCCAGCCCATCTTTGAACATCGTAAGGTACAGCAGAGCCAGTACTACCTCGTCGACTTTGTCCTTGTCGTATTCCATGGCAGACCTCACGCAAAATCCAGTCTGATGGCCTATTTGCTACCAGCTTTCGGCATCAAAAAGCTTTATCAAATTGCGCCGGGCCTTGTACTGTGCGCGAATGGACTGGATGAGGATGGGGAACTCTGCCTCTTTTCCGATTCGCGCCTGAAGCTTGTGTATTTTCCGGAGAATCTCGACCGCCTCCTTATAAGCCTGTGGCTGTGCTGGCAGCAGTGCGCGCTTAAGCTGCACGGCATAGACCTGTACAGCATCCTCGGGATTTTCCTTCGCTCTCGCTTCAGCCAAGCGAAACCAAAGACCGTTGTAGCATCCGCCGCTTTTCGCCTCAGCCCACGCCGTTTCAGCGTCGCCTTCCCACAAAAATATCTTCACCAACTCCGAGTGATCGCCTCCCACAGGCAGTGTCCATCGGCTTAGGGACTGCCGTTTCTGGCTGCTCGCGATTTCTTGGCGTAGGAGCGCCAGTGCCTTGTCGCGCCACTCAGGCCACTGTTTCGCCCGGCTAGCGCTCTTCTGCAACGTCTCGTAAGCTTCGAGTCCGGGCTGCTCGCGGAAGGCGGTCCAGGAAATTGCAATTGCTTCGTTGTCCCGCTTCCGCCTGTGGTATTCCTCGATGAGAAACTCGCGCAACCGCCCGTCGGTGTGTTCAGAAAATGCTCGGGCGCCGCGCTCCGCCCATTGCATCGCGGCGTCATCGTTGCCCGCCGCCTTGTAAATTTGCGCGATTTCCAGGAAGTGGAAGGCGAGTGAAAGGTCGCGCGACTTGACCGCAACCAAAGCCTCGATATCGCCAGACTGTCTGGCCAGGGTCTCCATGATGTGGGTAATGCGCCAGCGGCTGTGATGCTGTTGCGGATCTTTTCCCCCCGGAGCCAACGGAGGCACTTTGGCCCAACTTGCTTCGGCGAGCTTGCGATATAGCGCCAGCCCGGTGTCGCCGAGCACGTCCGCATACGTCTCCGCGGCACCCAGAAAGACCTCCCAATCACTGTTGATTTCCCACCCGAACAGGAATTTCGCCAGTGCCGTTGGATCCGGCTTCTCCACTTTGCAGGCGGCCAGATGCAGGTTCTGCCAACGCTCCAGCACCACACTCATGTAGCCATCCGAGTCATCCAACTCGTTCATGGCGGTTTCCATCAGCTTGAGCGCCCGTTCGGCGAGTTCGCGCGTTGCTTTCGCGTGTCCGCGCTTTAGTAACCCCTCGACCGAAGCGATGACGTTCTCGATCCCGCGCGCGTACGCCGGCATCTCTCTGTAGTCGACGAAATTACGATGGCGTATCGCTTTGTCAATTGCCGTGCGAAATACGGCGATGTCAGGCTGCGTTCCGTCCTTCTCTGCAGCCACTAGGACTAGTCGGTCGCGAAACTCCGAGTCCAGCTCGCAATGCTCCAATACAAGCTCAACCAGCGCAGCTTTGTCTTGCCGCATCAGATGCGAGCGGATGTCGTCGTCACTGATTTCGCCGGGGGACTGCCGGAAGACACCGCCATTTTGCTTGCGCCGATCAAGCCAGGCCAATCCCACCGCAACACAGTGCTTGCAAAACGCGCCGTCCTGTCCGACTGGGCAGTTGCAGTCGAATGCCAGCTCTTCGTCTTCCGCCCAGAGCTTCACGCGATAATCGTAGGTGCCGTGCACCTTGGCGGTGACCGCACCGTTCGCCTCTTTCAGGAGGTCAACAAGCCCACCCGCAAAATAATCCTCGCCGCGTTCAAAGGCACGCTCACCAGCGAGTTCTTCGAGGGAATCCTCATTCAGCAGCTTCGCGAGCATGTCGACAATAATGCCCGTCGTGCCGCGTGGGCGCAAGGATCAAGTGCCGTCTCGACGGTCTCCCTGCCTACGTTCAAGCCCTGGCCATGACGAGGGCGACCGCCGGAGTAGAAACCGGTTCAGCTAAAGGGCTCAACAAGTTTCAACAGAATTCAACGGCTACCGAAGTACGCCGCCAAATCGTCGCTTGGCTTGAGAAGACTCATCCGGAGTTGCTGAAGGATACCATCTGAAATCAACAAACAGCAGTTCGTTATGAATTTGCGGTCCTCCGGTGCTGATCGCCCGCCCGACGCCTACGTTCGCCAGATACTCTGACATGTTCAAGTGATAGTCCGAGTCGGGAAAGATGCCAGGTCTGCGCTGCCAGGTGTTCCTGCATGCGAGGCGTGTCGAGCAATTTGTGTACTCGCTCGGCAGGGCAGGCGTTGTGCTTGCGGAACAGTTGGAGTAATTCAATTGTCACCTTCGGCACACACTCCAAGAGCGCCTTGCGAAGCGAGTTCAAGTGGGTTCGGTCGGGATTCCAAACCGCGCCGTGTTCGAGATGCTCGGCCGCGCAGTCCAGAGATGCGGACACCGAGTATCTCGACCTCAGGCCGCCATCCCGGTTAAGCGTATTCAGGTTCCACAAAGCAGTATCCAACACCCACGAACCATCGTTGTCCTTGTTATTCGGCTTCCCGCGAAGAGATCTCGCAGAATTCTATGAACTTATAAGACCCATGCATTTGCCACCCAGAGGGAGCCGGGTGCCAAGACCCAGTCGAGAAGGCGGTCGCATTGGCGGCGACACCTCTAGTTCAGCCAGCTTTGAATTTTGTCTTCAGTCGGTATTCGCCCGGACAACTTTACAACCCCGTTCACCGCGACTGCCGGTGTCATCAGCCCACCGGCTTTGGCTATTTCAGCAAAATCGGTAGCGCGTGTGACAGTCGCTTCTACCCCGATTGCTCAACGACGTGGCGGACGCGCTTCTCGGTTTCCTTGCACTTTGCACAGCCAGGTCCGTAGACCTTGATGTTCAGCATGAGTTCCTCGCTTAATATGATGAGATTGAAAATATAGCCGACGATCAGGATGCCGATCGCGACGACTCCAATGAATACGGCGATCAACTACGGTCGAAGCACTTTTCTCAGAATAATCGCCTCCGGAAGTGAGAGACCTACGACCGATATCATGAATGCCAACACGGTTCCAATCGCCGCACCCTTTGGATTACATGCCGCCGGTCGAACCGACGGCATCCTTACGATCCATGCTGTGACTTTGTTAAGCCTTTTCGGAACAGGGGACACATAGCCGTTTGCCTTTTGCATTTTGCAGCTTATGCACGAACACTCTTTCGCCGCATGCTTCGCACAAGTCTGTGTCAAACGTTCCCTTGACCTTTTGAAAGGGATAATCCGTCACCGGCCCTATGTCGAGAAACTCTTCTTCCGCCCGGTTCATGACACCTTCTACCAACGGATCGGTTATGTTCGCGGGCACATCCTGCGGCAGTACACCTTGCTTGCGCTGCTGCACAAACGGCGACTGGAGCATCTTGCCAAAAAAGTCGCGCTTAAGTTGCACCCGGACTGATTTTTGCTTCCTCGTGTCGATCAAGGTGAATGCCATTTTCCCGTAGTAGGTTTTTTTGATATTGCTTTTACCGTAGGTACAGCCGGTAACGGTCATCAGGCCATCGACAAAACAGCCTGCGGCATGATCATTACCGGTTTCGACGACGATCACGAGCTCTTTGTCCTGGGAACGTTCCACCCCAAGAACATTCATAGCCACGGCCCCAGCTCTCAAACCGAGCGGCATCGCCGGGCAGTTATGGCCGTGAAACTGTCGTCCCGTTTCAAGAAAGTCCTTTGCATTTGTCATTGTGATGTTTCCTTTCTATTTTCCGGGGCCTATGTACCCCATTGATAATCTTGTTGCGCTAGGTCGCCCAGCACAGCTTGCGTACCAATGATTTCTCTGGCGTGCGAGCCTGCGAGTCGAAGATCGCTTGCTGTCCTGGGCTTGATTCTATGAGTTACTCGCCGCTGCCTTGCCAATTTCCTAAGACACCAGCTTGTCCACAGTCTCCGACTTCGGGCTGCAAAGTTGCATGCTGAATTCCCCATCGCTTCGATAGGAATGAACGTATCTGCACACACTGAGTTTGAGCGTCAGCAAGCTGGACATTGCTCACCGTAAGGTGGGCCGTCAATGCACGTTGGCCCGGTCCGACTTCCCAAATGTGCACGTGATGCAAGCGAGCCGGCTGAAATTGCTGCTCGACCTTGCTTACCACGTCTTCGATGTCGACCCCTTTGGGCGTACTTTCGAGCAGTGTGCCAACCGCTTCCCTGATAATGGACGCGGCTCCGAAGATTACTGCACAGCCCACAACCAGAGCTGCAATCGGATCCAGATAAGGTCCGAGCCGCGTGTGAGCCAAAGCAGCAGCCACGACTACGACAAAGGACGACAATGCATCCTGCACAAGATGTAAGAATGCACTCCTGACATTCAGGTCGTGAGCGTTGTGACGCTTGAGCAGCAATACTGAAGCGATGTTTGCGAACAAGGCGACGCACGCGATCAGAAGGGTGAGCGTCATCTTTACTGGCGAGGGGTGAAAGAGGCGAAGGACCGCTTCCCTGATAATGAAAGCTGTGATCAATAGCAGGATCGCGGCGTTCAGGAAAGCTGAGAGCACCTCGATACGCTTAAGACCGTAAGTGTGTCGCAAACTCGGAGGGCGCGCGCCAACCGAGCGGGCAACGGCCGCCAACACTAACGCGAAAACATCGCTGAGATTGTGAACAGCATCTGCAATCAGGGCAACGCTTCCGGAGAAAACGCCACCCACAAACTCGGTACAGGTAATCAGCACATTGAAGCCAGCGGCTGCCCAAAGCCGCAGGCCAAGCGTCGTCTCTAGCTCGGTACTGTGTTTGTCGGTCATGGTTCCTACCCCAACGTTGTTTGTGGTGGCTGATGATTCGGCACTGAGCAAAACGCAAGGGACCACAGCGCAGCTGTATTTCGTGAATCTGCGCTGGCGCTCTGCGCAGCTACTTCACACCGCGCATCGACGCAGGGCAAAGCACCGCCTGAGTCGGTGTTCTGATTCGGTCCGCGTTGAGTTTCCAATGACCGACTCATGAAAGTAGTCCCAAATATCCCGCCACCGCGCCGATCGCCAGAACGAATGCAGGATGCCAGCGAAGCCTTGCCAGCAGAAACACGGATAGGCCCAGCAGCAGGTACCCAGGCCATGCGACCAAAGCGCCCCTGCCAAGCAGCAGAGCCGCGCTCATGATGAGACCGGCGACTGCCGGGTTAACTCCCGAAAGAAACCGCTTCACTCGACGGTCCCCGCGGAAGCGCTCGTATCCGTGGCTAATAACTAGCATGAGAACCATCGCCGGTGCGAACAGCGCAGCGGTAGCCGCCAGCGCGCCGCTCGCGCCGGCCAGATGATAGCCGGCAAACGTGGCAAGGACCGCGATTGGCCCCGGAGTCAGGTTGCTAATGGCAACCCCGTCGAGAAACTCCCGTGAGCTCAACCATCCGAGTTGCGTTACTAAGCGGTCGTGCAAAAGGGGCACCAGTACAAATCCACCTCCAAAAAACACCAGCCCGATTTTCAGAAACGTAATTGCAATTGTTCCCACTGAAGCAGTCAGGGAAGCGGCGGGGATCATAAGTAGAGCAGCATTTGATTGCTGCGGCGGTTTCGACTCCGTTGAGGAGTGCAACTGTCGCGTGAAAAGAAACCCAGCCGCTGCTGCCGTCGCCATCACCCAGACGGTGTTCACCTTGGCAATGCCGGCAATGAGCGCGCCAGTCGCGATCAATGCTTCTGGCCACGAACGCACGACTTTTCGGCCGATGGACCAGCCGGCCATTAGAATCAGGGCAATCACAACCGGACCGAGCCCGGTGACAGCGCCCTGTAATGCCGGAATTGAGTGATAACGAAAATAAAGATGAGATAGAAGAATTACCAGGGCCACGGACGGCGCCAGGAACGCGCTGGCCGAGAGGAGGCCGCCGAGAACGCCGAACAAGCGGTAGCCAATGAAGAACGACGTGTTCACGGCGAATGGCCCCAGAATCTGTGCCAGTCCTACGCCGTGGACAAATTCCTCCCCTGCGAGGAGCCGGCGCTTCCGTACAAATTCCTCTTCCATCAGCGCGATCACGGCCATGCCACCGCCAAAACCGATGCTGCCGATTTTCAGAAAGCTTGCCAGCAACCGTCCAAGGGTGATGTTGCTCAGTCCTGATGAAGGCTTTTCAGCCGGAATGTGTGTGGTTACCATCGAGTTCTGCCCTCTTCCCGCACACCCGCGCGTGTGTGGTCTCTACAACTGCTGCATGGTAGTAGCGGTGCTGAAAGTACGATGACATCATTTCGCCGGCTTGATGCCGCTCCTGAAATCCTGATATGCCGTGCGCAGCGCTCTTCGGTATTCCGCTTCATTCTCGGGCGCAACGCAGTGATAGACTTTCACCGTGTCAAGCAAAGCTGTGCCGTCGCCGGTATCGGCTGGAACGCCGCGCTCGGCACACTGCTCGAAGATCAACAGCAACCCGGGTATGTCAACAGTTCTTCCGTTGATGGTGAGCTTGCTGCCAGGTAATGGGCTTGAGCAGGCGCACGGAGCTGTCCCGGCTTCTGCGGCCGCAGCGTTTGCTGACGTCCCCTCCGCTAGAACGTTATCCACCTCGGAGGCAATGCGTTCGGCAACGGCCCATACAGCTTCTTTATCGACATCGGAAGCATCGCGGGAGGATCGGTGGCAATCTGAGCTTTCCGTCCCCAAAACCTCCGACACGACGAGCGCGCCGCTCACTGGCCCGCTGTGCTTCTCGGTACCCCACTTGGCACACTGTTTTGGGCAGCCATCGATCGTTATCGTTGGATGGGTCTTGGCAAAATTCCGTTCGGCGTCATTGCCGGACAGAAATAAAGGAAGGCAAAGGGTTACGGTCACGTCCGGGCGCAGTAGCTCTAGCACGCGGCGCGTTGCCAATCGTGAAATCGTTCCTTCCGGAATCGCTTCGCCGCTGCACGAGATGATGCCAACCTTCGTAATTTCCGTGCTCATCGGGTCACCCCCTTGTTCGCGCATAGGCGTTCCACTTCGCATGCCACATCTCCGGCGATGTCTCGGGTGATGGTCCAGCCTTCCTCCGTCAAAGCGGTCGCGTTGCCCGGCTTTGCCCCACGGTAATTCTTGAAGGCCTCTGCCACTTGGACAGCCTTCGCTACCCGCCCACCGGCCATCTCCACGTTCTTTTGCGCGCAGGCCTTGACGCAGCCATCAATCGTGATGCAGGTATGGCTTCGCACGGCGGCGACCGCGTCGGAGTCGCCCTTTACCAATAGCGCCAGGCAGAGCGTGTCCGTTTGTTTCGGGGCCACCTCATCGGTCACAACGTAAGCAGCTTCACGGCTGATCAGACCGTGCACTTTGCCAATTCCGCTGCACGGGATAACCAGCGTTTGACTCTCCCTAAGTTCGTTTCTCATTCGACTCTCACTCCTCCGCCGCTTTACGCTTCACAATCTCGGCATATGCTGCTGGGTCTATCAGCATTTCCTGATCTTGCGGCCAATTGATTAATTTCATTTCGACAAGCCACCCGCCGCCATAGGGATCTTCATTGATGAGTCCTGGGTTTGCGATCACCGCGGGATTGACGGCGACCACTGCGCCAGTGGCGGGTGAAATAATCTCAAAGATCGCTTTGGACGATTCGACACAACCCAACTCGCCGAACTGTTCCACGGCTCCATCCGCCTTGGGCGGGTCAAAGTAGCTGATATCGGTCAGCTTTTGCTGCAGATAGTCGGAGATACCCACGCGCGCCACGCCGTCCAATGCGCGCACCCAGACATCGTTCTCATTGAACAGGTAGTCCACCACTGGAATGCGGAATTCAAACTTGTCATGTGTCACGATCACGTATTCCGCCGGCGCTTCGAAGGCGGCCACTGATTCGGTGATCGGCGGTGTGTCTAGGTTGCGCACTAGTTCATCGACGATCGTTTGGGCCAGCGCCAGACCCTCTGGACCGAGGCTGAGCGCGGATTCCAGCGGTCGCCCAGAGGCTTTTACGGCATCCGAAACCAGCACCCGCCGATCTACTTTTGCTTCCAGCCGGGCAGCGAGTTTGGTGGCGCAGCGCGTCGAACAGCCGTCGACGACGATCAGAGCGTCCTCGCTGAGCGCCTTCTTGTAGCGTGCCGGCGCGCGATTCAGCAGAACCGGGCAGATGATTTCACCCCCGATTACGCCAGCGCCCCGAATCGCCACTTCGCGTGCCACCGATCCTTCGGGCTTATCCAACCCATTGCAGGAGAGAATTGCGCGCTTCATTTGACACTCTCCTGCTCGCGGATTTGCTTGATGCGCGCGATAATCTCCGTCTTGTTGGGGAACGAGAGTGCATCCGGGCCACAGGTCTTTGAACAGGCGCGGCAAAACACGACGCAGTTGTTCGGGTTGGCCACCACCAGTTTGCGCTCGCCCTCTCGCCGCTCAAAGACGCGATGCGGGCAGAACACGTCGCACTCCATGCAGAAGTTGCACTTGCCATAATCGATCGTCGGAAACCACGGGATTTTGTCCCGAGGCACACCCATGAAAGTTGTCTCAGACATCTTCTTTCACTCCCATCTCGCGAAGCGCCGAAGCAACCTTCTCGACGGCCTCTTCGGTCGACATGTCGCGAATATCCAGCGGCGTCATGTCCTTCTTCACATCCATCCCTTTTTCGGCGAAGGCATCGCGGAACATTTTGTATTGCATGTTTGGCGCACAGGCCGCGATGACTAGCGGGCGCTTCGCCTGAAGAAAGTCCGCCAGAAAGCGGTCGCCATCCTGCTCGCACAGTTGTGGATGAATCACGCCAAACTCGACAGGCAGTTCCACACGCGCCCGGTTAATAAAGTCCCAGATATCCATCTTCGAGAACCCCGGGCATTTGCCGGTACAAACACACATCACCAGTCCAGGCCGTTGCGCAGTCATTTATTGCCTCCAGCCTCCGTCAGCATCTGCTTGATTTCTTCAAGAGACGGTATGCGGCCGGCAGCCTTGACCTTCCCGTCAATCACCAGACCGGGAGTCATCAGGATCTGAAACTTCATGATGTCCTTGATGTCGGTCACCTTTTCAACCGCGATCTGGAGACCTAGTTCCTGGACGGCCTTCTCGGCGTTTGCCGTCAAAGTCTTACATCTAGTGCAACCCGTACCCAGTATTTGAATTTGCACAATTCACCTCGATCTTTCTTTAAGAACCTGCGTCGCACAGGTGAGAAAGTTGCACACGCATGGCGTGAGCAGCCGGTAAAACACGACATTTCCGTCGCGCCGGTCCTCGACGATTCCATGAGCCCGCAGCAAAGCTAAGTGCTTCGATACAGTCGAGGCATCACTGCCGACGAGTTGAGTGAGCTCTCCCACCGAGCACTCGCCACGATTTAGGCGATCAACGATCATCAGTCGAGACTCGTGCGCAAGCGCTTTGAGCATTTTGGCTTGTTTCGAGAAAACGCTACGATTTTTCATGAGCACAGTATCTACCAATATGGCCATATGGTCAAGTTAGTGATTTGCCATATATCCATATTCCCATGTGGCCATATTGTAAGATCATGTAAACCAGCGGTTCCGAGTTTCGTCTATCACGGTATAGGAAGTTTTTAGAGGCCCAGAAGAAATCTGCCGAAGTTAGCCTGCGCAAACGGTCATGAGTCTCTAAGCAACGCCCCGACATGGGGATAGAGCGAATGGAAGAACCGGCACTGCGAGGACTACAGCAAAAATCCCCATTAGGGGCTGTCGGATTTCTTAGCCTGGATACACACTGTACGCTTCGTTTAGGATTTCGACGGGGTGAGATACTTTGTAAGGAAGTAGCTGGTTGAATTGAATCCGGCAGCTCAGGCAATCACTCAGGAGCATTTCGGGGTTGATCGTTCTGATCTTCTCCATCAAGCGGCTCCCCATCGCAACCGAAACCTCGTAGAACTCCCGCTTGAAGCCCATGATTCCTGCAATCCCGCAACAGTCGGAAGAGTCTCCGGCCTTCTGCACTGAAATTCCTGGCACCAGGCCTAACAAATCTCGCCACGGCTCCCCGATCTTCTGTTCCCTCAAATGACACGGAGGATAGTAGGCCATTCGCCCCGGTGCTGGACCTAGATCAGTGTTGAGTTTCCCTGAACGGTGAAGATCCCTCAGATACTCTCCAAGGTCGTAGGTATGACTTGCCACCTTGATACGTCGTTGAACGTCCAGCGAGGCATAATATCCCTCATCGAGCAAAAGACCGGCGTCGGCGAGTTTGCTCGCCGATGCAAGCTTCTTTCGCCGTGGATCGGTCGCCCGTGATCCGTCCAGGTCGATTTCCGCCTCGCCGATGTACCCACAGCCAGCCGAAAAATACGTGCCTTCAGTTAGCAAATTCTTCAGCACGTACCCGCATGTGGGACAGGAGCACACGATGTCGTAGCCCTCATCCACAGCCCCTCCGAGCTGCCGTAAATTGAATGAGGCAAGTTCGAAGGTGAATCGTCGATCGCCCTCCAGCATGGGCGGCATCCCGCAGCACTTCTGTTCCGGGTAGTAGACCTCTATTCCATTGTGCTCGAGAACCTCGACTGCGGCCTTCGCAACCTGCGGAAACAAGAACTGCGCCGTGCACCCCGCGAAGTATGCGACCTTTTTTCCCTTACCGCCGCGCTTCTTGCCGATACCCCGCATCTTCGCCCAAGTAATGAAGTTCTCCTTCGGAAACTTGGGGATCTTGCGACTGGGATGAATCCCCGCTATGCGCTTGAGGAAGCTGGCTGCGGGTTCCTTTTGCAGAAGCAGATTGGCCAATCGCGGATAAGCTCCACAGGCCTTGCCGATGCGTTGCACATCTTCAAGGACGTGAAGGGCCGGCTTAAGCCCATCCCGCTCGATGAAGGCGTCTTTTGATTCGCGCATTTCGATCCGCACGTTCGCGCATGGGCAGATGCCACAGAAGTTACAGAGGTCAATGAGTGCGCACAGTTCCTGCGAAGTTGCTTTCGTGCCCATCTCCCTCTCCCGGTCGGAGAGCCGAAACAACTCTGCAAAAACTAAGCAGGATGTGTCGTCCATCATGGTCCGGCAACACTCGCAGCCGCTGCACCATTCGACAATTGCTTGGGCCAAGCTTTCCGGGCGGTCTTTATCCATCTCCTACCTCTGCTTACAAGTGGGCAATAGGGTCGCAACTGCCGAATCAGAGTCGATGCCGCGCAATCGGAAAGTGCATTGGCAGTCGTAGATAGCGACGGCGTTGCTGTCTAGTGCATTACCTTGACAGCCCCAGTCAGCCAGATTCCGATCGCTTCGCGTACACGCCGGAATACTTCTAATTGCTGCGCTGGCATTGCTGCCGCGGGATCTTCGAAGCTCTGATGAATTCGCCGCCCTTTTCCTGGAAAGATCGGGCAGGACTCTTTGGCGTTATCGCAGACAGTGATGATGTAATCGAACTGTTGGTCCGCGAACTCGTCGACCGACTTCGAACGTTGGCCGGATATATCAATTCCGATCTCGCTCATCGCTTCAACGGCGCTCGGGTTTAGCCCCACCGGACGAGTGCCGGCGCTGAACACTTCGTATCTGTCGCCGGCCATGTGCCGCAGAAGGCCTTCGGCCATCTGGCTCCGGGCCGAGTTACCCGTGCACAGAATTAAAACCCGCTGCTTGCTCATTGTGCCTTCTTTGCATATGCGGCCGGACTGGGTTTCACTAGGATTCGCCCTGAGCGACCTTGACCAATTTGATTCTCGAGCCCGAGTACACGGCATCTCCCGCGATTGGATCAGTTAAGCAAACGTCTTTGAGATAGGCGTCCACAGCCATCGCCGGATTTGGCACTAATCCCTTGCCCCGTGCTGATTCTCCTGGAATGCGATGCCCGTCGATTTCGACATCGCGAGCGCCATAAGCCCAGTGCCCGTAGTGCCAAGAGACGGTAACCGCTCCTGGACGGATACCCTGGATGACCTTGAGCTTCCCTTGGACCAAAGAAATATGACCGGGACCAACTGCGAATTCGCCAGTAAAGTTTGGTGCCGTCATCCGGACGATATTTCCATCCACCAAGCTCAATCGCTGGGCATCAACCGAGTTGAGGTACACGAAATTTTCCGGCATCAGTGCCGATTGCCCGGCATAGTTGCCCACCGTCCGCGACTGCCCGCCCCAGATCTCTTTGTAGGTAAAAAGTTCGAGGTCGTAGTCCGCCGGAAAAGCGACCTCCCGCCCGTTCATGTGCTGCATCTGCTGGTACACTGGCACGCCCGAGAACTTCTTTTCGGTAATGGAATGAATCGTGGTCCCAACGGGCTCGACGTATAGATCGAGCAGCTTGCCCCACGTGTGTTTCACAAAAGCTCCAGCGTAAGCTTGGTCCGCTCCCTCGAACCGGCCGCCACGATTCAGCACGTAGACCACCCGCTTCCAAGACGGTCCAACCGCGCTCTGCCACTTCGCCTCATCAAAAACGGCTCGCGGAAGGTGACGCCGAGTCTTTCGAAAAAGGGAGATCTCCTCGGTGCTTGCCTCTGGAACGGAATCAGCCGGACTGTCTCCGAAAGCAATGTTCGCCACCATTTTCAGGTAGAGATCCTCCGGCCGGTTGAAGTTCATCCCCGGTCCGAAACCGTCTTTCCCATAACCCTGAATTCCCAGACGTTTCGCGACAGCGATCATCACCGCGTCCATGCTGATCGGCATCTTGTCGCCGTCAACGGTGACAATCTCCGGGATAGGGGTCACGACAGGCTGGCGGAACTTGGCGCTCTTCGTCAAAATTACGGGACTATTCCCCATGGGGTTTGACCAGCGTTCCAGATACGAGAGATCGGGAAAGACATAATCGGCGTACATGCTTGTCTCGCCGATTACAATGTCGGTCGCGATGAACAGTGGAACCTTCTCGACGTCCTGGAGCATTTTGATTTGGAGGTGGCCTGCTGGAGAAGCAAGCGCGGGAGTTCCATAGTGTAACCACAGGATTTTAATGGGATACGGGTATCCGGCATAAGCCGCCGGAATAATTTCCTGATATACATCTCCGGTGAGCGGGAACCACGGCCGTTTGGCAGGGTAGCCGTCTCGCGCGAAAAGCGTGCTGGTTTGGTATGGCCCGCTGCTCTCGCGGTTGCTTTTTACCCCGAATGGAGTTAGCGCACCGGTGTGAAGCTTCTTGAGATTGAATGGCTGGCCGGGTTTGCCTCCAATCCCGTCCCAGCTTCCGCCGCCGGCAGCCAATCCGCCTGTGTGATCGACGTTCCCAATGAGAAGGTTCAGGGCGATGATCGCCTGCGCCGCGTAATAGCCGTAAGTAACCTTGATCGGGCCGCGGTAGAAGTCTATGCCGGCCTTCTTTCCGTGGGCGGTGAATTCATTGGCCAGGTTGACGATGGTCTGCTGATCGAGACCACTCTCTTGGGCGTAGAAATCAATCGGATGTTGAAGGGCGCTGTCCTTCAGGATGCGGAAACCAGTCGCGACTGGAATTCCCTTCAGCGTGGTGGCAACGTCCAGGTCACCAATGACTGCCGATTTCGAATCTTCCGGTGTGACGGCGGCCGGCACACCCGAACGCATGGCAACAAATTGTTCCTCGCTGCCCAGTCCGAGCTCGGAGGCCCGGACAAATTTGCCCGTTTTGGTGTTGACCAGCCAGGTTGCGTTGGTCCAGGACTTCTCTCCGGCTGCAGTCGCCGCAGCCTTGTTGGCGTTCCGCAAGAAGACGTCATCATAGCGGTGATTCTCCAGTATCCAGCGGAGCATTCCCATGGCCAGCGCCAGGTCGCCGCCCACCTTTACGGGAATCCACCAGCCTTTTGCTGCCGTCTTTGACAAACGAGGGTCGACGACAGCAATCTTGAGCTTGCCATTTACGATGGCCTGCGAGAGCTGAGGACTCATCGGCGGGGGTCCGAAATTGGCTTCGTTGTAACCCGTTCCCCAGAAGATGACGAACTCTGCCTGCGTATAGTCAGGCTTCATGTGGTTCGTGCCCTTGACCCAGCCGTCTTTCCCTTGCCACTGCGCCGTGGCATACAGGAAAGCCACATGGTGAGCCTGCTCACAAATGCTGGTGTGGGCATACCAGTTCACCGAACCCATGCCGCCAAAGGTGAAGCGCTGAGCATACACCTCCCGGTCGGGACCGATACGACCACCTTGGAAGACAAACTGGTTGTTCTTCGGTCCAAGATCAGGGTGATTCGGATCGATCAAGAGATCCAAATGCTCGTTGTGCTTCTGCTTGAATTCCGCGACCGTCATCTTGCCCGCCCGAATCGCTTGGACGTCCGCAGCCATCGCGGAAGAGACGGCTGGATCACGCATTGCAAAAACGTCTTTGAAGCCGGGCACAACGCGGTCCTCGCCCGCCTCGGCAAAGAGCTTGCCGCCTTCCGTGATTTCCTGGATGGCCTGGTCGAAGCTAATCGTCTTCCACTTACTCGACCCTCGAGAGCCTATGCGCTTTAGAACCTTGCGGAGGCGATAGGGATCATAAAGTGTCTGCACCCCCGCTTGCCCCTTCGAGCAGATGGAGCCATCGACGTGCGCTGCGTCCCCCAGGGCTTGGCCATAAGGGAGCTGAGGGACGAGGTTGATGGGACTGTAGGGATTCCCGTCGATCTTGGTAAGAACCCCTTCTTGAGACTTCGTCTTCAGCGTGCACTGCGTGTTGCATTGCAGGCAAGTCGTATAGAGAACGTCCTCCGGCAGGTCAAAAACATAGCGATAGGCTGCGGGATCGCTGGCTGCGAAGGCCTCGGTTTGCCCATGGATAAGCTTATACCCCACTCCGCCTAAGAGAGCACCCCCTCCCGCAAACGAAGTCGCTTTCAGCCAGTCGCGCCGTGAAATCTTCATGACATTACCTCCGTGGTACGCTCTACTTAAGTGGTACGCTCTCTGCCCGTGAGAGGAAGAAATCGGTAGCCGAGGTAAAAGAGCGCAATGCCCGCCGCCACCACGCCCAAAACAACCTGCCATTCAAAGAAACTTGGCAAGTAGTAATACGTCAGGCGATGGCTCTGATAGGCCGTTTCCAGACCTTTCAACTCAGGAAACACGAGCCCGGGAATGACCAGGTCGAGACGCTCGGCAAAGTAGGTCACCGCCACCAAGCCGCTGGCCACCCCAATAACCCAAGGGTTACGGCTCCGGGATAGGAGAAGCACGGGAACAACAACGCCGAGCAGGATGTGGAAAATCCAGTAGACGTACCAGAAAGGTCCGAACAGCAGATAGAGAAGTTGACTATATTCCGGGCCGGCCCCGTACCACATCGGAATCGAGTACTCGGCCCATTCCAGAAGCACGCCGAGGAGAACTAACCCCAACACGGCGCGGCTAAGATATTGCACGACGCCCTCCCAGGCGGCGTCGCGGCGGGGCCACAAGAAGCTCACCAGGAAGGTCATCAAAGCGCCCCCGGAAATCAGCGCCCCGACGAGAAAAAGCAACGGATAGACCGCGCTATGCCAGATGACACGTGCAATCACTGTCCCAAAAAGCGCTCCCACGCCACCGTGAAAGGCAATCGCCAGCGGTATTCCAATGGCTCCGAGGATTCGCAATTTTCGGTCGTCGCCGGCGAGTTGTGCGTTCGAAGCCTTCCCGAAGTCGCGCCGCAGCGCGTAAAACAGTTCGGCAAGCAGCAGCACAAAATAGGCCGTATATAGCCAAATCATCCAAGCCATCATTGAGTGGAACTGCGGGCGAATGAAGACTTCCCAGGAGCGTTCCATGTGCCCCAGATCAGCCCAGATGTTCAACAATGCCATGAACAGAGTCACAACCGCCACGTAAAGGGCCAGCCGTCCTATCGATTCCAGGCGGCGGACGCCAAACACATAGACCAGGCTGGACAGGAGAAAAGCGCCCGCCGAGAGTCCAATAAAGTAGATATAAGAAGCAACCCACAGCCCCCAGGGGACGTAGCTTGTCAGCGAAGACGACATCCCACCGAGGAAAAGCCGCGCGCCCCAGCCCCACGCTCCGACTGCTGCCAGGACGATCCACACGGCCCACAGGACACGACGCTGATTTTGACTCTCCATTTTGCCCCACCCCTCAAACCAGATAGTAGACTTTTGGTTCAGTCGCGAGTTCTTCCTTCAGCCGGATTGCGTTAGTTTGCGTAATCAGCTCGGAGACCAGTGACCCGGAGTCGTTCAAGTCGCCGAAAAACGTCGCGCGGCCGATGCACGTGGTCACGCACATGGGCAACATTCCTTGAGCCAACCGGTGCGCGCAGAAGTGACATTTGCGCGTATTCCCTACCGGACTCTCCGGAATTAAGCCTTGCTTTCGGCGCCATTCTTTCTCGTATTCGAAGTTGGGCTGCTTTTCGTAGGCTGCTGCTGCGCCGAGAGCCAGCGCATCTGGTCTGCCCTGGGCCGCCGAACCCGTCCAGTTCTCACCGAAATCGAATGTCCTCGCCTGATAGGGACATGCCGTAATGCAATAGCGGCAGCCAATGCAGACTTTGTAATCGATCACGGTAATTCCATCCTCCCGCTTCCAGGTGGCTGTAACCGGACAAACCGGCACGCACGGCGGATCATCACACTGCAAGCACGGCCGGGGCAGGAACTTACGCGTTACATTGGGATACGTCCCTACTTCCGTGTCGATGACCGGCCGATAGACAACGCCCGGCGGCAGCTTGTTTTCCATTACGCAACCTACCGTGCAGGAGTGGCAGGCGACGCACCTCCGCGTGTCAATCACCATCCCCCAGCGGCGTTCGCGCATCGGCTTTTCGAGCGCTCGTGACAGTTCCCGCTGCATGCGGATCAACACGTCCTCATCCCGTTGGCCGAGGATCTCAAACAGCGGCTTGAGCACTACCGCTGAACCCGCAGCGGTCTTGGACTTGCCAGTCGTTTGCGCAACAGCTGTGAGTTCGCCTCCAGAGACAACCAGGCCCGCGAAAACTGCACTGGCGCACTTGAAGAGAAAGTCGCGGCGAACCTGTTCTGCAGGCCCTTGCTGATTCTCGGGTCCTGGCGAAGACGGCAAACTACTTTCTCCAGGGATCTTCGGTGCGGCCATTCTCACCTCCTGCTGTCCATGACTCGCATACTGGCTTATGGGGTATGACACGAATTTCCTTTTTCACCCCAAGACGGCTGTTATCACAAATGTAAACATGGATCGGTTACAGGGAGGGGTGACAGTCATTACAAGACGTTGTGACCCTCATCATCCCGGTTCAAAAGGCACCGTGCTAAACGCCCCCGAAGCGACCCTTTTGAGGAGCATCCACTGAGCCAGCCAGTTGCACTGGACGCTACGCGCCGAATATTCGATCCGTCGCCGCAACCAGGCATTGCCACGGGTCGACGCCGCCCTTGGTATCTCGCTCGGGGCAAAGCCCCCCGGTGGGGCTTTCCAATGCTCACTTCAAATCGCTTGGGCTTCCGACGTTGATCGATGGGTGTTAGCGCGAACCAACTAGAACCGCCGTGTATGGACCCGTACGCACGGGTGTGGCAGGGGTCGGCGGGTGACCGCCGTCCCTATGCCGACCTGACGGACAATCCGGAAACTATTCCGGACCCGAACCCCCGTTCTGGAGAACCAGCCTGTGGATCAGTTGATGAGTGACGAGCAGCCCGGAAGCAATTCGCTGGCCGGCGGCGGGAACCAGAGTCATCAAGAACCCTGAGGTCCACTCTCATCGTCGTTGCTGTTCTCCCATCCATCCCCACCTGACCAGCCCAGCCGTTATCTGCAGAAAATAGGCAGCGTTCATGAACCTCCAGGGTGTTCGACGTCGACAGACGAACCTGAACGGAGTGTCAGCTTCTAGCAGAACATGCCCGGCCGATCGCCAGGGTGTCCGACATCGGTATCTACGTCTAATCTGGGGCTGGTTCCGGCCGGGGCCGCGCCCGCGCGCGAGGCGTTTGCCGCGCCACAGGACGAAGAGACCTAGTATCAGCTGCCGCAGCACCTGCCTGCTGTTCTGCTGCGCTTGCGTGGTGGAGATCGTGATGTTGGCCTTGCTGATATAACCGCGCTTCTGCAAGGTCACCATGTCCTCGTCCATGGCCGACTTCATCGAGGTCATCTGCAGGCCGTCGAGCGAGGACTGACCTTCGTACAGATCGGCGCGCTGACAGATGGTGTCGATGACCAGGCCGTGGATGTTCATGCGGAGCAGGAAGGTGAAGTCGCTGTTGTAGATGGCGGCCGTATGATCGTGCAGCAGGACCGGAGCTACGTTCGCGCCCTTGCTGCGCAGGACGTTGAACTTGGCGAAGGTGAAGGCGTCCATCTGCGTCGGGGTGTAGGTCAGGCCCGGGATCTGGGTGACGTTGAGACCCTTGTTCCAGATAGCGCTCTTGGGATCGATCGCGGAGTAGAAGCCGCCGACGAAGTTGGCCAGGTTCGCCACGTAGTTGCTGGCGTAGGGGTTGGACACGATGGCCAGGTCGCTATGCCTTTAGCCGCCGGCCAGATGAGTATATGCTCAGAAAAGCTGTCACGCGCATCTGGAACAAGACGAAGTTTCGTAAGCCGGAAGATTTCATTTTCGCGACGAAGAATGGAACGCCGACCGAGCGGAGGAACGTCTTGCGGCACGTCAAGACTGCCGCCAAGGAGTTGAAGCTGCCGAAGGAAGTCGATTTCCGCAGCTTCCGCACCATGCACGCCAGCTTGATGCGCCGTACAGGAGCACGCGCCGAAATAACGCGTGACAACATGGGCCATTCCGAAGTGCCAACCACGATTGAAATCTACAGCAAGACGTGGTGGGACGGGAGGGCAGCGGCCGTGTCGGCCGTGGTCGACCTGGTGATGAAGTCCGATGAAAGCAAGGCCGGGCAGGATAACCAGCAGAAAGAGGAACAGCAACCACAGATGCTGTTCGTCAACAGCAATTCCGGCGAATTGGAGCCCCAAGTGGAGCCCCTGCACCAGTAATGGTGCAATTTACAGCTTCTATTTGCTTGTAAGTGATTGATTTAATTGGTCGGGGAGAGAGGATTTGAACCTCCGACCCCCTGGTCCCGAACCCGATTCCGCAAGTCATTGAAAACTATGGAATTATGTGGTTTCTAAGTGATTGTTGTTGAACCTGTTGCAGCCTCCTTGTTGAACGCTCGTGAAATATGTAGTTTCTGGGTGCTCTTACCGCCACAAAATCGCCCACAGGCGAATGGGGTGAACCCCTCAGTGAGACAGTTTTCCGATTGAGACACCTAACCGTTACTCCTTGCTCTAAACGCTTCCGGTGAGTTGCAAGACGCACCGACCTACTCCTTCATGGAGTTTAACCTGTCGATTCTGGTTGTCCTTGGCACCGGACGAAATACTTGCGTATCACAGACGGATTCCGAACTCTGTCTCTGCCAGCAATACGCACATGGACAGACCATTCACTTGAACAGCAGGTATTCCAGCCCCGGCTGTTAGGCGGTAGCCGCCGCGGGCTGCCGCGTCTTCTTGCCAGCTCGTTTTACCCTGCGGCGAGGCTTCTTGGCCGCAGGTTTCTGCTCGGCCGCATATTCGCGCTCGGCGATGAGGTCTTCCAGGGTTTCCTTCTGGCGAACCAGTTCCTCAAGGGTCATTGAACTGTAGTCGCTCGCACTGGCGCCAGGAATATGGATACCCTGGCTTTCCAGCCACGCATCCACCTGCTTCTGGTTCATCTTATAGAAGTAGAAGCCTGCGGCGGCGACCCCCAGCCCGACGACAAAACCCGTGACATGCTGTGAAGTGACTGGCATGAGTCTGATGCTCCTTTCTGGTTGTTACACGTTCACTGATTCCGCGAAGCCGTTGGCTGCGCCTCGGATGCGCAACGGGATGCCGCGCTGAAAACCACTGACGCCCTCCAGAACCTGGTCGTGCATCTTCGCTACCTGCCGGATGTCCTCGATCAAACTCGCATGCTGTCCCAGCGTCCTGCCCGTGATCGCCTGGAACAACATGGTCGGTATCATCCCGAAGAATGTCATTTTATCCGGCGGTGTCCGGTCGGGGGCAACCACAACCTCGAAGTGCGGCGAAGTGCTATCGCGGCCAATCTGAGCGGGACGGACCTCGACTCCCGGAGTCGGCAGTCGAACCAGATGCCGGCCGAAGGTGCTGATCCACGTGAAGATCGTCGCCGGCAATGCATTGCCGCCCAGCAGTGCAGTCAGCAAATAGGTCACGCTGAGCACTTCCGGGTCGAAATTCCCGCGCAGGCGATAGTCCACCCACCCATGGTGCAGAGCAGCCCCCGCCGTAGTGAGGCCGGCAATCCGGTCCAGGGCAGCACTGGCAGCCGCAGACCGCCCCGTGAGGCGCAAAGCCAGCGCGGCAAGCAGTACAACTCCCGAATAGAATGCCGAATCCGTCAACTCGCGCGTCGGGGGGCGTGTCAGAACTCGAATGGCGGCATTGTCGTGTTCCAGGGACAGCCCTGTGGCGATGCGAATGACAATCTCTTCGGTCGAGATGTGCTGCGGATCATACCGCACCAGCACGGAGCGAGCTGACGGCGGTGTACTGAACCTCCCCGATGCCGGCGTGCTCCGCCACCAAGCGCCGCATACGCTCAGGCTGCCTCAAGGCGTGCGACAGGCGAATGCGCAGCCGGCCGGGAAGTTCGTGCTCAATCGTAACCGCAAGCTGTTGGTCGCGGTTCATCGGCTTCGCTCCATGTCGTGCAGCAACAGGCGCAGGGAGTTCAACACCACCAGCACCGTTGTCGCGTTATGAATGGCGGCGCCCCAGACCACCGGCATCCGGCCGAGCGAAGCCAGCACCAGCGCCGTCGTGTTCACCCCGATTGCGGTTGCAAAGTTCTGCTTGACGATGTTCATCGTCTTCTGCGAGAGGCGGATGGCAGCGGGAATCATCAGCGGGTCGTCGCTGGTGATTGTAATGTCGGCGGCCTCCATCGCAATGTCCGTCCGCGTGCCTCCCATGGCGATACCCACATCTGCGCAGGCCAGCGCGGCAGCGTCATTGATCCCGTCGCCGGCCATCACCACACGCCTGCCCTCTCTGCTGCAATCCCAACACTACGTCCGATTTGCCCTCTGGCAAGACCTGGGCTTGGTAACGGTCCATCGCCATTTTGGTGGCAACAAGTTCCGCATGCTGCTCCACGTCGCCGGTGAGCAGAACAATATCGTCCATGCCCAGCATGCGCAGCCGATTCAGCGACTTCTTCATGTCCTCGCGCAGAGTGTCTTGGATACCCATCAGTCCAAGAAGGGTGTGGCCGCGGGCGACATAGATGACCTGCTCTCCGCGCCGCGCTCAGCTCCCGTGCGGCCTCCTCTCCCTCGGAGAGGTCAATCTCCTGCTCGTGCATGAAGGGCGCATTGCCCACGTACACCGGCGCTCCGGCGACGGTTGTTTGCACCCCGCGACCAACTCGAACGTGGGTCGGCCCATGTACCGGGATGGGCCAGCCGTTGCGGCGCGCCTTGTCCACAAACGCAATTGCTACGGGATGGGTTGAGGTTTCCTCGGCCGCCGCGGCCAGCTCGATCATCTCGCGCTCCCCGACGCCGGGCGCCACCGGGATGACCGAGGTGACCTGCGGCCGGCCTTCGGTTACCGTGCCGGTCTTGTCCAGGACGATGGTGTCGGCTTCGGCGAGCATCTCCAGGTAATTGCTGCCTTTGATCAGAATGCCGTTGCGGGCCGCGGTGGCGATGGCAGCCGACAGCGCGGTGGCGGTGGAAAGCCGCACTCCGCATGAGTAGTCGATGATCAGCATGTTCAGGGCGCGGTCCGGCTTGTGCGTGGCGGCGTAGACGATGCCGGCTAAGCCGAAGTTCACCGGAATGAACCGGGCGGAGAAGCGGTCGGCGAAGGCTTGAATCGTCGCCTTACGATGCGCCGCCTCCTCGACCAAGTGCACAATTCGCGACACGGCCGTGTCGTCGCCGACCTTCTTCGCCAGAACGGTCAAGTGGCCGGCCTTGACCACGGTGCCCGCAAAAACTGCGTCGCCGATCTGCTTGCGCATCGGCATGAACTCGCCGGTGATCGAGGCCTGGTCAACGGCCGCTTCGCCCTCCTCGACAACCCCGTCTACGCTGATCTTTTCGCCGGTCTTCACGACGATGCGATCCCTGACGCGCACCTGCTCGACCGGAACCTGTACCTCCCGGCCGTCCGTCCTCAAGTCGCCAGACGTAAGCCTCGCCCACGGCGAGCATGTCGCGAATGGCGCGGCGCGTGCGGTCCATCGTATAGACGGTGAGCAGCTCGGCCAGGTCGGCCAGACCAATGATCGTCAGGGCCGCGCGGTCGCGCCCGGAAAGCAGACTGGCGGCAATGGCGGTCGAACTCAGGGTGTCGGCATTGGGCCGGCCGGTTTCGACGAGCGAGCGAACCACCACTGCGCAGGATGGGCCAGGCCAGCGAGAGACTCGTCAAGGCGGGCATCGTCATGAAGCGGCCGAGCAGAGTGGCAGGTACCTGGCGAGTGGACAGAGCGCTGAATCCCAACGTGACGGCGCTGGCGAGTACACGGGCCAGAATTTCGCCCACAGACTCCTCTTGCAGACGCCGTTCCTGCACCGTGGATTGCGCGGCCAGCGTCCGTTCCGCCTTGAACACGGCCAGGGAATACTCGTTGAGAGTGGACTGTGCGGCGGCGAGAATATCTTGGGAGCCGCTCTTTGCCTGGTCGAAGTGAACCAGGACGTTTTCGGTGATCGCGCTCACGCGGGCCGAACGGACTGCGGGCAAGGCCCCCAACCGTTTGCCAATGGCGCCAGCCTCATCGGGCAGGTGACGGAGGCCAGGGCAGTAGATGCGCACTCGCCCCGGAAGTTCGTGGACGATTTGGCAAGCTTTCGCTTTGTCGCTCTTAAGCCCAAACATCTTCAGGAATCTCAAATTTCTCGTCGAGCACCAGGCGGTGACGAGTCCCGACACGGATAGCGCGGACCAGCCGCCGCAGCACATGGGGCAGCTCTGCCGGCGGAGTCGCAGCAAGCCGATCCCAATACCGGAGGGCCAGACGATTCACGGACCCGCAGAAAGGCGAGCAGCTCCTTTTCCGTAAGCTGGTCCGCATGGTATCGGATCAACACGCTTCCCGTTGTCAGATTCACCTCGACGCTTTGGATTTCGGCCGGACTGCCCAACAGGTCACGCCACACGAAAGCCCACTCCCGCTGCACATGATCTACTCGCTTGAGCGCCGGGAGGCATAGTCGCAAGCGTCCAGGCAGCCGATGGACAATCCGGGGACGCAGAAGCCAGCTTCGTAATTGGAGGACGACTGGCCTCGGGTTTCATTGAGCGCCCCCGCAGTGCTGGCGGGAACATGGCCAGATACGCCCACCACAGCCGCTGCCAGCCAAGCTGTGGGTTACCTGCGGCGAGATGTCGAACCCCCGCCGCCAGCAAGCAGCAGGGCGACCGATGTCCACAGGTCGATCATTCCACCAGTCTGCTGGTGGATCGCACGGTTCAGGGAGTCGCCGGCTTGGCGGATTCCTTCTCCAATGTGCGAGCGCGGCGGGCGCTGGATCTCCTTTTCCAATCCCAGCAGGCGAATCGCGGCCCCCAGCAGCATGTCAGGCCTGACGCGATCCGGCGCAAACTGGATCAGGAGACTTCCGGATAAAGCATTGACTTCCACAGCGCGAATGCCGTCCAGCCGGGCAAGACTCTTCTGAAGTTGGTCAGCCGCCCTGTGTTGTCCGATGAGCACCGGTGCGCGTAGGCGAATTCGTCCCGGAAGGACGTGCGTTGTCTCCATTACCCCAGCGAAGCTCGGAAGGCGATTATGATCAACACCCCGTTTTCGGCCGAGCAAGGCACTCAACACGGCAGCAGTGATCAGATGCATAAACCCTCATTGCAACAGATGATTCAAGATTTCCCAGCTAACAGCAGCCACAAGCCTTTCCGCGAAGAGCTTCCTTTGCTTCCCATAAGACGAGTGGAATAATCGCCAACGCAGCGACCGGGTCGGCCCACGTAACATGCCAAACCGCATTCACCACAAGTCCCGCCAGAGCAACCAGCGAGAGATAAGCGCAAAGACCTGACTGGGCGGCATCGGCCCGGAGAGCAGCACTGCCTGTAGCCGCGGAGAGTTTTCGTTTTTCTTTGGCCAGCCACGGCATGAGAATGGCAGCGGCAACTAAAACAATAATTCCCCAATAGCTTGGTCGGGGTTCATTGTATCCCATCAGCGTTGTCGCTGAAACCAATGCCACATACGCAGCCAGCAACAGAAGCAGTGCTCCTCGCGATGCGAGCCGTGCGTCGCTCAATCTGACTATGCGCAACAGGTTTGCTAAAGCGCCACAAGACCACGACTGCGGAGAGGAGTTCAACGGCGCTGTCACCGCCAAACGCAAGCAGGGCCGGGCTGCGCGCCTGCCACGCTGCGGAGAGGGATACGGCAGCTTCCACGCTCATCCAAATGACGGTAATCGCTTGAATCCGACGAATCCGGCGGATCGTGTCAGGAGTCGGATCTTGAGCCGACACTATCACTGCAGGGAAGTTCTGTTCGTGTTGTTTGGGGGACGAGTTCATACGCCCATTCCTACCCGGTTCGAGTAGTGATCCCGGCATGCCTCAGTGACCAACAATGACCGCCCATGCCTGCCGTAGCGCATCCGGCAAGCTGTAGATGTCCATGGCTGTGATGAGGATGGCGCTTCCCCAGCCGGCAATCGACAAGAACCATCCGCTCCGCCATTGGCCCATGCGCTTGCGCGAGCTGGTGAAATGCAGCAGCGGGAACATCGCAAACGGCAACACCAGGCAGAGGACGACTTGGCTCAGGTTGACCAGATCGGTCACGCTGCCATTCCCGCGAACGCTGATAATCAGGATCGCCGGTATAACGGCCAGCGTTCGTGTGATCAAGCGCCGAACCCATGGGCGGATTCGCCAATGCATGAACCCTTCCATGACCACTTGCCCGGCGAGCGTGCCGGTAATCGTGCTGCTTTGTCCGCTCGCCAGAAGCGCCACGGCGAACAGTGTGCTCGCGAGCGTCGTTCCCAGCAGGGGCGCCAGGGTCAGATGCGCGACGCGAATCCAGTCGCTGTCCGGGCTGAAGGTCACCATTTGGCCGCCCGCCACCGTGATGCTGGTCTTGCCATAGAACACCATCGCCGCCAGCACCAAGATGGCCGCGTTGACGAAGAACGCGATGGTCAGCGCCACGGTCGTGTCGATGGTGTTAAACCGGATGGCACGGCGAACAGACGGCTCATCCTGCTGTAAGCGGCGAGTCTGTACCAGGGCCGTGTGGAGGTACAGGTTGTGGGGCATGACCGTCGCCCCGATGATGCCAATCGCCACGACGAGCATGCCGGCCTGCCCGAAATTGTGGCCGCACCATGGCGTGCCCCATTTCCAGGAAATCGGGCCGGGTCTGCGCCAATCCGAAGATCTCGATTCCGTAGCAGACGCCGATGGTCAGCACGAAGACGGCGACCACCGCCTCGATCAGTCTCATGCCGAAGCCCTGCAAAGCCAGCAAGAGCAGCACGTCAAAGGCCGTGATGATGATCGCCCACGACATCGGGATGTGGAACAACAGGTTCAACGCGACCGCGCTGCCCAGCGCTTCGGCGAGGTCGGTCATGCCGATCGCGATTTCCATGCAAATCCAGTTGGGCCACCGCGTCCAGCGTGGATACCAGTCCCGGCAGCACTGGGCCAGGTCCTTGCCGGTGGCCACGCCCAGCCGGGCCGCGATCACTTGGAGGAAGATGGCCATCAAACTGGCCAGGCCGACCACCCAGAGCAGCCCGTACTTGTACTGCGAGCCGCCCGCCAGGTCGGTGCCCCAGTTGCCGGGGTCCATGTAGCCGACGCTGATCAAGATCGCCGGGCCGACAAAGGCCCGCCATTGTCGCCAGAAGCCAACCTTGGAATCCGGCACCAGCACCGAACTGTGCAGCCCCTCCAGAGACAAGTGGCCAACATGCTCTTCGACGGCCACTGCGCTACCGCCAGCACCTGATGCATTCGGGTTAGCCCCTTGGGCTCGCATGGTTTCTCCCTCTGGAAGACGGCTTAGAACCTGCTACTATTTTGAGTATTCAAAATAGATTTCACCCCTTACCCTAATGCGTTCTACCTATTATCATGCTGGTAACGAGGTTTGGTCAAACGTCGATCTTCGGCAAACCGAAAAGCGGAGAATGCAATGCCAACTGCCGTCGCTGAGAATTATCTGAAGCAGCTTTATTACGGACAGCAGGCCGCTAGCGGCGAGTTGGTCCGCGTGGGAGACTTAGCTGCGGCTATAGGTGTTACTCCGGGCACAGCTACTACCATGGTCAAGTCTCTCACCCGTTCCGGCTGGGCTGTCTACGAGCCGCGCACTGGCGTGCGCCTGACGCGCCGGGGCGAGCGCCTGGCGCTGTCGGTGGTGCGCCGCCATCGGCTGCTAGAACTGTTCTTGTCCAAGGTGCTGGGGCTGGACTGGTCAGAGGTGCATGCGGAAGCCGAGGTACTGGAACATGCGGTGTCTGATAAAGTTGTTGAGAAGATAGACGCGCTTCTTGGCAGGCCGCAAGTAGATCCTCATGGCGATCCGATCCCTACGGCTAGTGGCACATTGCCCAAACCGCAGGCCTCCACGCTGGCTGACTGCCCGCTGGATCGGCCCATGCATATCGTTCGAATCATGGGTGCCGACCAGGACAGGGACTTCCTTCACTTCCTCGACCGCAATGGTCTCATTCCCGGTGCCACAGTCACGGTGCGCCAACGCCACCCGGCGGCTCAGGCGATACAGATCGATGTTGGGGGACATGCCCCCATTGCTTTCGGTATGACGGCGGCAAAGCGAATCCTCGTGAAGTCCAAAACCGCTTAGCCGCGCCTCCGCTGTAACTCGTCTCCCCAATGTCTGGCCATTCGTAAAGCCTACTTGCGCTTCCTCCTTGAACTCCTGTGGTTGTGCACTTCACACACAAATGTGCAGTTCGAATGGACGGGCAGTTTCTGGGTTGTCTGTGACTCATCGAATGACCATGGCTGAATTCCCAGAACGCGACTTCGAGACCGCTGCGCCCACAATCCACGCTCTCTGTGCCTGTGCGACTCGCCTGGGCAACCCATCGTTACTAGAACCTTTGGCCGGCGTGTAACTTTCCGGCTGCCGCGGCATCTCCTGTTAAGCCCCGGCTCTATCGCGGGGAACTTTAGACCGACTCATCAGGAGAAACCATGAAGAAGATGATTTGCAGGTTGATGGCCATGTGCTGCCTAGCACTTTCACTCGCTGCTTTTGCGCAGTCAAGCGGCGACACCATGAAGAAAGACGACCAGATGAAGCATGATCAGATGGGAATGTCCCAAGATCAGATGAAGCACGACGATATGAAAAAAGGCGACATGAAGAGCGCCAAGAAGTCAGGGAAAACCAAGAAGGGCAAGATGAAGAAAGACTCCACCATGATGGACGACAGCATGAAACATGACGACAACATGAAGCACGACGACAATATGAAGAAGTAGCCTGCTCCGGCGCCCCGCCAATTTTGATCTCGGGATAGCCGCTACCTGGCGGCTGCCCTGGGACCCTCGTGTCAGTCAAGTTTTTCCAGGAAGTCCCCTCAGCGGCGGTTCCCAGCTTTACCTTGATCAGGTCGTTAAGTACTTAGTCATGCAGCGCACGCAGGGCGTGTATCCTTCGCGTATCGCATCGCGGGAGGCGATGGTCCGCGCATTCTTAAGATCGTGAATGAATGGACACCCCGACCGATGAAATGTCTTCCCGTCTATCGCTACTATCACGAGCATATCTGGAGGAACCCCGGTACCGGGTTGCGCGTGTTCGGAACGCAGCTCGGTACGGCGGAAGCGTGAGGAACGGCCCAGTTCCAGGCCGCCGGCGACCAAGATCGCCGCCGTTGCCGCTACTGCCCATCCCAGGAATCTCCTCCTGCTGGGCATGCTCTCTTCCAGCCTGCGATGGAGGCGGAAGCTGTATCCCAGCGGCACTTCCAACATTCGTTCGTCGCCATACAGTTTAACGACGTTGCGTGTCCCGTCAAGCACGGCCGTGCAACGCTTGCAGCCGCGGAAATGTTCTTCCATGGCGGCTCGCAAGTCCGGATCGATGTCGCCTTCGAGATAGTTCGAAATGTCCCGCCACACGTCTTCGCAGTTAATTACCATGGCTTTGTTCCCTTCTCAAAGGACAGCTTGCGGCTCCAACTGCCTCCCAGGCCGGGCGCCAGCAGGTCGCGCAACATCAGACGGGCGCGCAATAGGCGGATCTTCACCGATGAGGCCGTGATTCCAAGGGCGTTGGCAGTATCTTCAATGCTCAAATGCTGCATGTCACGGAGAACAAAAACTTCACGGTATTTCTCTCCCAACGAAGCCAGCGCTTCCGCCAGTTTCTCCCTGATCTCCTTCCGTTCCAGCGTTTCCAGAGGGATCTCGCGCCAATCGGCAAAATCGCGAGGCGTGTGGCCGCCCTCCTCATCTTCAGGGCCATCGATCGATTCCATTATGTCGGCGTGCTGTTTCCGCCTGCGCATACGCGCCTCGTTTACGGTGATCTGAATCAGCCAGGTACTGAAGCGCGACTCCGCACGAAACTGGCGGATGTGCTTGAAAGCCTTCAGCATCGTTTCCTGGGCCACGTCTTCGGCGTCGGCCTCGTTTCGCAGAATGGCAAACGCAGCGGCGAAGACGCGCCTCTCGTAGGGGCGGATGAGCTCGTAAAAGACCTCGTGGTCTCCGTCCCGAACCTGCCGGATCAGGCTTTCTTCATCGCGTCGTTCCGCTGGACCGTCCCGCGGCAGCTCTTCTGGCATCGCTCCTCACGACAATACAGGACGCACGTCAGCCACAACCGGCCGTTATTCCACCCGATACTCCGGTTCTTTCTTCCATCCCGTCAGCATGGAAACAAAATTGTTCCAGCCGTGTAGAACCACCATCACCAAATGGCCGAAGATAAACGCCAGCATTGCGCACATCACCAGAAAATGCCACAACCGGGCCAAATGAAAACCACCCATCAGCCACGCCAGCCAGGAAAACTGCACCGGCTTCCAGACGGCAATACCGGTCAGAACCGACAGCACGCCCAAACCAATCGCGGAGGTATAAGCCAGCTTCTGGAGCGGGTTATAGGCCTCTCTCGCCGCAGGCTTGGCGCCGAAGAAGAAGTAATGGCGCACCATCGGCCAAACCCCGGGAATGTCGTGCGGCGTAAACAGCACCTGCCGGTAGTTGCGGCTGAATACCTGGTAGCCGATATAAAGCAGACCGCTGGCGGCATAGATCCACAGGAACGTGAGATGCCATTGCAGCGCCCCGCCCAGCCACCCGCCGATGGCGAAGGCTTTGGGCCAATGGAGCAGGTCTTTTTGCGGAATCTTCGCTCCGAAGCTAGGGAAGGCGCGGAATATCTGCAAACCACTCCCAACCATCACAAACAGGGAGACTGCATTTGCCCAGTGGCAAAGGCGCACGAGGAATGGATGCTCGTAAGCAGCCACAGTTACTACGCCTGTCTTCGCATCCTCGATGGCGATGGCGCGAGTGGTCATCTTACAGCTCCTTACACTAGAGACCGTAGAACTCGGAGTAACCCTGATCTTCCCAGTAGCCCGCTTTCTCCAGCACGTGGCTTACCTTGAGATCGGTCAGGTACTTGGCTTGTTTGTAGCCGATCTTGGTCGGAACGTTCAGACGCAGGGGGGCACCGTGTCCGCGGGTCAGTGGCTGGTCGTACATCTCGTAACAGAGCAGTGTTTGCGGATGCATCGCCGTGGCCATGTCCAGTGACTCGTAATAGTCATCGGCACATTCAACGGTCACGAACCGCGCGCTAAGATCGGCGCCGATCATCTTCAGGAACTCTGAGAGGCGCACACCGCCAAAGCGCCCGATTACATCCCATCCCTCGACGCAGACGTGCCGGGTGTTTTGCGTGGTCTTGGGCAGCGCCTTGATCTGTGACAGAGTGTAATCGCCCGGTTTCTGAACTGCGCCGCTGACGGTAAGTGTCCAAGTGTCCAAGTCAACTTCGGGATCGTCCACGTCATAGGTGTTAAGGGGGAACTTGTTGAGCGGAGTGAGAGCGGAGTCTGCAAATGTCGACGCCAGGTGACCTTCGCGAAATAGCTTGGCCGATGCCCAATCGCTGAATCCGAGTCCGGCTTTGAGCAAGGGAGAGCGTAGCTTCGGAATGGCAAACGCACCCAACGCGATCAGCGGTGTGAGCTTCAACAGCTCACGCCGGGTCATGCTCTTGAATTTCCGGTGGTCCGTTTGGTTCATGCGCACCTTCCCTTACGACTTCCGGCAGCGTACATGGGATGTCTGAATCGGGGAAAAGTTACAAACTACCGCCTAGGCGCAGCACAATCATACTGCCAAGCCTGCTGCACTGCCAGTCTCGACCCTTGATCTAAAGGGCAGCTCGCGATCGGCGCGCAGTCATCTTGCGCCGATGTCATCTCTTCAGCGGGCTGTAACCTTTCATGGATTTGGGAATCTTATTGCGCATGAGAATGGCGAAGGCGGTGACATCAGTTTTATTGGCCATGGTGCTGATCGCACTTCCTGCCTGCCCGGCTGCCGCAGCGGGAAAGAACGTGACTCCGGTTATCGTGGAATTATTCACCTCCGAAGCCTGTTCAAGTTGCCCGCCTGCGGACGCACTGCTGGCCAAGCTCAACCAACAGCATGAGGTTAATGGAGCCGAAGTCCTGGTGTTAGGTGAGCATGTCGACTACTTCAACCGAACAGGATGGACTGATCGCTTTTCGTCGCCGACATTCAGCGAGCGTCAGAACGGCTATGCGAAACGGTTTCACCTGCCTTCCGCCTATACACCTCAAATCGTAATCGACGGAAGCTTCGAAGCCGTAGGAAGTGACTCGGTCGCGGTCGAAAGGGAAATAGGCCTTGCTGCACAGGCCGGGAAGACGGCGAGTGTTGGACTGAGTTGGGCCGCTCCGGACAAATTGCGCGTAAACGTGGCAGGCGGCTCCGGCGAGCCCTCTACCGTGCTGCTGGCTGTGACCGAAGATAGGCTGACAACCTCCGTAGCCAATGGCGAGAATAGCGGGCGAGTTCTGCGCCATAGCGGTGTCGTTCGGGAATTGCGGCGGCTTGGAACCACTTTCGGCGGAGATTTCGTCGGAACTGCTCCGATTGTTCCAGCCCAGGGTTGGAAGAGGCGTGATCTGCGAGTCGTCGTTTTCGTCCAGCGACTTGGAAGCAGAGAAATTATCGGTGCTGCCGGGGTGGCGTTGCCGTAGGAAATTTGCTGGATTCATGTACGGCCAGCAGCCACTGTACCTGCTCCCATCCCTGCACAGCTGCTGGTACTAAGCTCCGCCACTGTGCTGCGCAAAAACTCCGCTTTTCTGGCAAGATGCGAAAGATACAACAGTTGAGACATTTGCCGTTAATCCTCGAGACGGTCTTGTTTCCCGGGAAAACTGGGTCATTGCCCGGGCGCAATAAGGGCTTGGACTTTTTCGGCGGTCCACAATATGGACAAACGGTTGAATGAAAAAGCGGACGCAAATACATAGGGTGGCGGTGCCCGTCTTGAAGATCCCTTGTGACTCCTAAGGTAAGCGTAATTTGCCGCTGCTGCATTTCTTCGAGCAGTTTTGCAAGTGCAGCGCAGCAAATAGAGGAGAGCGGAGATGAAAACCGACTCAATTTCTAACCGCATATTAGCTGCTGTCGTCAGCATATGTTGCCTGGTGACTTTTGGTCCTATCAGTGCGCCTGCACAAACCAAGAAACCGGGTGTTTCTCCAACTCAGAAGGCGCCACAAACAAAAACGGGGAACGCGGACGAGGCATATCCCAGGCCGCCCAAGCCCGCTAAGCAATACACGATTGGCCTTTCTGTTCCACAACTGAATAACCCGCACTTCGTAAACGAACTTTACGGCTATATGGACGAAGCGGAAAAACTTGGGGTCAATCTCGTCGTGGTCGAAGCTGGTGGGTATCAAAGAATCGATAGACAGGTCTCGCAGATCGAAGATTTGATTGCGCACAAGGTCAACGCGATCATAATGAGTGCTACCAGCTCATCTGGTACTGTGGGGGTCGTGGAACGCGCAATTTCTCTAGGGATACCGGTCTCGACTAGCGCTTCCACGGTCGATACCAACAAGATCACCACCTGGGTTCGCTCGGATGATGAGACCATCGGCCATATGCAAGCGGAGTATATGGGCAAAGCGCTCAATGGTAGAGGCAATGTCGTGATGCTTCCCGGCCCACCCGGAGTGATGTGGGCGGAGAGACGACGCAATGCATTTAGGAAGCGTATAGCTGAAAAGTTTCCCGGAATCAAAATAATCGGTGAGCAGTACTCGGAATCGTCGCCGGTTGAGGGGCTGAGAATCATGGAGGACTTTCTTCAGACCTTCTCGAATATCGACGGCGTCTATAACGGAGCGGACACCACCGCCATCGGCGCCGCACAAACCATTACGGCAGCCGGCAAAAGTGGCAAAATTGTCATTACTACAACCGATTTCCAGCCTGACACCGTGAACTTTTTGCGCAGGGGAACCATTTCCGCAATGGTAGTCCAGCAGGCTGTGCTAATTGGCCGCTTTGGCATTCGGGCAGCAGTCAACAATCTGGAAGGGCGGGCTGTTCCCAAGCAAATTCTGATTCCGCCCGTCCTGGTCACGAAGGACGACCTTGCGAAAATAGACTTGTGACGCTTCTCTGCGCCCGAGGGCTGGAAACCTCCTATCAGATAGGATTTTGCCCAGTTGGCTTAGTTCCGTAAAGGGAAAGAATCAAAGTGAAAGCAGCCTTTCTGAAGCAGTACTCCAATCCACTAGTTGTGGAAGACGTTTCGCCACCATGCGCAGGGCCGGGAGAGGTGTTAGTCAGGGTAAAGGCGTGTGGTATATGCGGTACGGATCTGAAGGTGTGGAGGGGCGATAAAGAGTGGGTCAAGCTGCCTCTCATCATGGGCCACGAAATAGCAGGTGAGATTGCAGCGGTGGGAGCGGACGTTGATTACTTGCATCTGGGTGAAAGGGGCGTCGTCCATTTTTTCTTGACCTGCGGACGCTGCGAGTTCTGCCTAGCTGGAAACGAAACGTTGTGCGACTATCCCAAGGGTAAGCTCGGTTTCAGCGCACCTGGCGGATTGGCTGAGTACGTTGTGGCACCCGCCAATAATTTTATTCCGATTCCCGATGATCTGTCTTTTGTACAGGCAGCGATTGTTTGCGATGCAATCGCCACTCCCTATCGTGCCTTGGCAAAGGCCGCGATCATGCCCGGTGACTGTGTCCTGGTAGTGGGACTGGAGGTTTGGGGATTCACGGTATCCAAATTGCGAAAATGCTGGGTGCGAACGTGGTTGGGATTGACATTGAAGAGCGCAAGCTGGAATTTGCCCGGGAGCTCGGGATCGATCGCCTTATCCGATATCAGGCCGGTACTTTCATCGAGGACGTTCGCAAGGCAACCGGCAGACAAGCCATTTCTGCGATCTTTGAAACAGTATCTACTCCGTCTACTGTTGAGGCTGACTTGGAACTACTTGGGAAAAAAGGGCGACTTATTCTGACAGGCTATACAAATGCGGCGCTGAGAGTTCCCCCTTTGACAGTGATCTTAAAGGAATTGTTAATCCTTGGATCAATAGCGTCAGGCCGGAATGATGTCCGCGCTGTGCTTCCGCAACTTAGTACCGGGGTTCTGAAACCTATTGTTGGCCGTACTTATTCTCTTAATGAGGTAAACTGCGCGCTTGAAGAATTGAAAAATGGGCATTGCATCGGGCGGCAGGTCATCACCATCGGATAGCCACACCATATTGTGCTTGTGCTTCGCCAAAATGTGATCTGCTTTGCCAAGAGCAAGTTACAACGCTTTCGAGAAACGACAATTTCTGCTAAAACTCATCCATGTTTCGCCTTTTTCGGCTGTTCTTCGGGGCGCTGGCACGCCTGCTTTACTCCCGTAGTGTCCAAAAGCTCGAACCGCCGGCTCGCTTGCCGCCGCCCTCATGCTCTCACGCTGCCCGGTGGTAGTAGTTAAGCATCCCGTAGTGTCCAAAACTCGAACCGCACGCTCACTTGCTGCCTCTCTGCCACGCATTTATTGTGCCGGCGCCGTTGCCTTACCAGCATCACGCAGCCCGAGTTCATCGACTACCGACAGTTCGGGATTGACCCCCAGCCAGAAGAGTACGCCAATGACGAGTACCGCGCCTCCGACGAGAAACGGGTACACCCAGGAGCCGGTATACTGCACGATTGCGCCGAAGGCGATGGGCGAAATCGCTGAGCCGACGTTGCCAATGCTATTCATCATTCCGGAGACCGTTCCCGCATACTCGTGCCCCACATCCAGGCAAACGGTCCAGTAGACTCCGACCGCCATTTCCAATCCGAAGAGCGAGCAGGCGAACAGGAAAACCGCCAGGTACGCGGAGTGGATCAGCACGCCCGGCAACATGAAGGCCGTAGCGACCAGCATCCCCGTCATGGCAACCACGCGCCGCGCGAATTTGCCGCGCCCTGTCCAGCGCCAGATTTTGTCAGAAAGCCATCCGCCCATGGTGTCGCCGATGACGCCGGCAAAGAGCGGCAGGCTGGCAAAAACTCCCATCTTAAGCATGCTGAATCCCCTGGCCTCAACCAGGTAGGTGGGCAGCCACAGCAGATAAATCCAGCTAACATAGCTATAAAACAGATAGCTCAAGCTGAGAAACCACATGTTCCTGCTCTTGATGAGCGTTCTGAACTGCAGCTTGGCCGTGCTTTTCTTGGCGGGTAGCCCGCGCTCAATCAAGTCCAGCTCAGCCTGGTTGATGGCGCCCGACCGCTGCTTGAATTCGGCTGGCTTGTCGCGATACCACCAGAGCCAGAAGCCGGCCCAGAACAAACCGACCGCACCGAAGATGAAAAAGGACGACCTCCATCCCCAGCGAACCATGAGAGCTGTAACAATCACCGGCGTGACTGCTCCGCCGAAACGCGCCGCCCCGTGCGTCAGTCCCTGCGCCAGTCCGCGTTGTGAAGATGGCATCCAGTAGGAAAAAGCGCGCGTCGCATTCGGAAAGGCTCCGGCCTCGCCGACGCCAAACAGCGCACGTATGGCGATCAGCGCGGGAAAGCTCCACGCCATGGCCGTAGCCGCCGTCAGCATAGACCAAGCCGCCACCAGGCCGGCCAGCACCTTTCTCGGCCCGAACTTATCGCCCAGCATGCCAATCGGAATCTGAAAGCCCGAATAGGTCCACATGAACACGGAAAACACTATGCCCCACTGCAACTTGTTCACGTGGAAATGCTTCATCATCAGAGGCGTGGCGACCGATAGGTTAACCCGGTCGAGATAGGTAATCAGGTAAACGAGACAAACCACGAACAGCACCCGATATCGAACCCTCGTCGGCTTCTCGTTCATCGTAGACCCTCCCTCGCCTTATGCCGCATACCGCGAACCAATGCAGGTTGCTAAGACGAAAAGACCCGTTATCAATTACGGTGTCAGCGAATGCGCTGCTGCAAGCTTGCGCCCAAGCGCGGTCGCACATTCCCCGGTGAAAGCCGTCATGAGCCCCGTCAGACACCGCTTTTGCGCCTGCCGGGAAAAAAGACATCCTGTCAAAACAGTTTATTTCGAGCTGTGCTTACGTCCGGCACTCTACGCCGCCCCCCCCGGTTCTGTAAAGCCTATTGAGCCGTTATTGTGATGCGCAATAATTCCGTCCGGCGCTAGTCGCGTACTGGTGGCTGCGAAGCAATAGATCATCTCCGGGGTCCAGATACCGCGTTGTGGAAATCAGAGCTGCTGCCCTTGACCATGGCTGAGTTCCCAGAACGCGACTTCGGGCCCGCTTTATCTTTAGGCAATGTCCGATGTCGGACATGCGGCGGCCGCGCTTGTAACCGAGCTCGCGGCAGAGGTGGTCACCGTCGGCGCCTTGGCGAAGGTCGTGAAGCTCAGAGTCGTCCCATTGCTGTTGCCGCCACTGTTCTGCCCCACAATGCGGAAATAATAGGGAGTATTGGTCTGCAGCCCGGTCACGGCAGTGCTGACGTTAGTTGTCGCCGACCCCGCGCCTGCCGAGCGCGAGGCCGTGGTAATACAGTGCCACGTTACGATCTGCGTGGGGTCGTAACTGCGATCATGTCTTGACTTGCCGGTAGCACGTTTGTAGAGTGTCAAAACAGAACACCTCGAAAAGCGAACCCTTGCGAGTTCGCGGACCAGCTACACGGCTGCAAGCCAAATCGACTGAAGAATAAAAGGAAGTAACGATGAAATATCCCAAGATTTCTGCCCAGGGCATGCGGGGCGTGGCCTCTATCGTGCCCACCCCGGTCAAAGAAGGTTGCGACAACTGGAGAGCGACGGACGTGGTTAACCTGTCCGAGGCTGAAAGGGTGACGCGCGCCCAGGTTGAAGCCGGAATCGACATTATCTGGACCAACGGCACCTACGGCGAAGGCGCGTCGCTACTGTGGGAGGAGATCCAGCAGTTCGCCGAAGTGGTCATTGGCACGGTCAACAAGCGGATCCCGGTTTTCATCGGCGCCACTACGCTGAACACCCGCGAGACAATTCAGCGAGGCAAGATTCTGCGCGACATGGGCGCGGATGGCCTGTTCCTGGGACGGCCGATGTGGTGCGCGCTGGACCCCGCCGGTATGGTGCAGTTCTATAAGGACGTCGCCGAAGCCCTGCCGGATATGCCGGTTGTGATCTACGACAACGCCGACGCCTTCAAGGGAAAGATTCCGAACAAGGTTTACGCCGAGCTGGCCAAGATTCCGCAGATTGTGGCCTCGAAGTACCGCTCGATAAGCGCCGGGCTGTCGCCGGAATCCTACGTGAACGATCTTAAGGCCGTGAACGGCAAGATCAAGCTCTGGCCGGTGGAGGCCGATTGGTTCTTTGCCGCCAAGTGGTTTCCGGAAGAGGCCGACGGTTGCTGGTCACCGGGCGCCTGTTGCGGACCAGCGCCCATCCTTATGCTGCGCGACGCGCTGTTCTCAGGCAACATGAAGGAAGCCGAGAAGGTCGCCAAGGACATCGCCTGGAGCTACGAGACCATGCTGCCCGAAGGCAGCTTCGAGATCTTCAATCGCTACAACATTCAGATCGAGAAGATCCACTTTAACGCGGCAGGATATATGAAGTGCGGTCCGTCGCTGCCGCCGTATCATCTGATTCCCGACAAGTACAGGACTGCGGCCGAAGAGGCTGGCAGGCGCTGGAAGACGATCTACGAGAAGTACTCGCAGGCTGGGGCGCGCGCGGCGACAACGCAGAAATGTTGATCGCCAGAACTAGCTCGCAGGCAGCGCAGGATAACGTCTACCGAGTCGAGAGATCTATGGCGAGCACTCCGCAGGTCAGTCCGGCCGCAAGCCAGGAGAAGCCGGTCGTCACGAGGTACATGTGGCTGGTCCTGATTTCCACTATGCTGGGTTGGGGATTGGATGGTACCGATGGAGCACTGTACTCCATGATCGTCCATCCGGCCATGAAGGAGCTGCTAGGGCACCTCGGCGACCCCGGCGCAGATCGGCTACTACGGTGGCCTGAACATCGCTCTTTACCTGGTGGGCTGGGCGTTGGGCGGCATAGGCTTCGGCATCCTGGCCGATTACTTCGGGCGGGTGCGTATCCTCACCATCGGTATTTTGTGGTTTTCGGTCTTCACGGGGTTGGCCGGATTCTCGACCGCCTGGTGGCACGTCGGCGTGCTGCGCTTCCTGACGGGGCTCGGATCGGGCGTGGAATCGATCCTAGGCGCCAACCTGATCTCCGAAACCTGGCATACCAAGTACCGGCCCAAGGCGGTCTCCTTCATGATGTCGTCTTACGCCTTGGGCGTTTTCCTGGCAGCCTTTGTCTACCGCGTCGTGGGGCCGTATGGGTGGCGAAAGGTCTTTTTTGTCGGGGTGTTTCCAGCGTTGACTGTCTTGATCATTCGCCGTTACATTCACGAACCGGAAGCATTCGGAAAAGGTTAGGGCGAAGCGGCGGGAGATCAAGCGATCCGGCCAGCGCTCCGAACATGACAAGCAATATCTGCAATTTACGCTGCTCTCCATCGTGAGCGGGAAGTACCTCAGGCACACGGTGGTCTGCATGTTGATGTCGGTCTGCGCGCTAATCGGCACCTGGGCTATCGGCGGATGGATTCCGAACATCATCAGGGAGTTCCTGCAGGCGCAGGGAGTGCCGACGGGCAAGCACATCGCCCTGGTGGCTTACGGAAGCATGGTGTATTCGCTGGGCGGCTGGATCGGATACGTCTCCTGGGGATTCATCACCGAACGCATCGGGCGCAAGCCAACTTTCGGAATTAATCTCCTGGGGAGTTTAGTTCTGTCTCCCGTGCTGTTCCTGTTAGTCAAGAATCAGCTCCTGATGCTGGTTGGGCTGTTCCTGATCGGGTTCACCTTCTTCGGCTACTTCGGGGGGATGGCAGTTTACGTTCCGGAACTATATCCTCCGCGGATGCGAGCCACGGCCCTGTCGTTTGTTAACGGCAGCGCCAGGGTGTTGACGGCCTTTGGGCCGTTCGTTACCGGCATACTGGTGGCTCCGTTCGGATCATTTGCCAAGGCGGCTGCGGCAATCTCCACCATCTATCTGATCGGCTCAATCGCCCTGATCTTCGCCAAGGAAACTCGCGGGTTGCCTCTGCCGGAAGATTAGTCCTGGATGGAGTTCGCCAGGCGCGTCAGCAACTAGTCGAATCGGAGCACAATCGCTGTCGCATCGTCCACTAAACAAGCGCAAACTCAAACCTGCTGAAGAACGCGCATACTCCGCGTTCTGGGAAACCAGTGCAATTTCCCAGCGTTCTGAGAAGTGTAGGAATTTGATCCGCGGTGCAGCATCGCCAAATCTTCGGGTAACCGCGGACCCCAAAGACCTAGAGCCCCTGGTGCAAACCCAGGGGGCCGGCTGCCATATCAATCTCCTGCAATCCATTGAAAACAATCACTTGCGCAAAAGCGCCGGACGGCTCGGAAAGCGCTGTGGACGATTTTGAGGCTGTGGTTTCCTCAAGAAACCATCAGGTTCAACAACCACCGTCTGTAACTCATTGATTCTAAGGGAGGAGTTTTGGGTAGGGCCCCTGGTCCCGAACCAGATTCCGCAAGTTATTGAAAACTATGGAATTCTGTGGTTTCTAAGTGATTGCTGTTGAACCGTTTGCGGCCTCCTTGTTGAACGCTATTGAGCTTTGTGGTTTCTGGGTGCTTGGACCGCCACAAAATCGACTACATCTGAGTATCTCCCCAATGCCCGACCGTCCGTGAGCCTATGCGCTCCCCCCTCTTTCAGCTTCTGTGATTGTGCACTTCAAAAATGTGCAGTTCGAACACAGATAATTTCCGGGTTGCCCGTGACTCACCAGCTGGCCCACGGCTGACTTCCCAGAACGTGACTTTAGGACCGCCGCAGGGAGCCGGCGGCACAACGCCACCACCGCTTGGCAAACGCGCTTACCTCGACGTGGTATGGACAGAGGCCCGCGATCGACTCACTCCCGTCTGTGATATCAGTCACATGCGGCTGTTGACTCCCATGCTACCCTACATCCTCAACTCTGCGATCGACCTAACGGAAACTCCGGTTGTGATCTTCCGACGAGTGGGGAGGTGTGATGTGCCAGCCTGCCTGAGCGGAGCGTTTCGCAGTTGCTCTATGTCCAGTTCCTCAATCCTTGGAGGCCATTTAATCGGCCTCGCACTTTATAAAGCAGAGAGGGAAATATGACTGCAGAGTTGGTATTCAAGAACATTCGTCTTTGTACTGAGGAAGGTGTTACTCGTTCAGGCGTAGCGGTAAAAGAAGGAAAAATCGTCGCCATCGCCGAAGATGATTATTTGCCACCAGCCAAGGAAATTATTGACGGGGCGGGGCAATATCTATTGCCCGGGGGCGTCGATCCCCATGTGCACTTCCGGGATCCAAGCCGAACTGAGCGAGAGACGTTTCTCACCGGGAGTATGGCCGCTGCTGCCGGTGGCGTGACTACGGTCTGCGAGCACCCTATTTCCATGCCGCCGCCTTATTCACCCGAACTGGTGCGCCGCCGCATTGAGATAGCCAAGAAACAGTCAGTCGTTGATTTTGCGTTTTTCGCTGCTGCAGGCGGCGAAAAACTTGATCAGATCCCGTTGACAGCGCGTGAGGACATCATCGCCTTCAAGACGTTCTTCCACGCCGCTCCCGAAGGCCGCGAGAAAGAATTCGTCGGCTTGACCATGGAGAACGATGCCCAGATTTATGCCGGTTTTAAGGCCGTCGCCAGAACCGGAAAAATCCTGGCGATCCATGCGGAAAATAACGATCTGATCAGCGCAAACATAAAGCAAATGCGCGCCGAGGGCAAGGTCGGGCCCAGGGCTCACGCTCATAGCCGGCCGCCCATCAGTGAAATCGAATCGGTGGCCAAGATTCTCTGCTTCGCCGAGGAATGCGGCACCAGGGTAGAGCTGTGCCACATTTCTACGCCCGGAGCAGCCGAACTGGTAAAACAGGCCAAGCGCAGGGGAATGGAAGCTTATCTGGAAACCTGTCCTCATTACCTGTTCTTGACCGAAGACGCGCTCGAGACGCACGGGCCGTTTGCCAAGTGCAACCCGCCATTGCGGACGCGTGAGCTTGTCGACAAACTGTGGGAGTACGTCGGCGATGGTTCGATTGACTTCATCGGCAGCGATCACGGTCCTTTCCTTAGCAGCGAAAAAGAAACTGGTTACAAGGACATCTTTGCGGCCCCGGCCGGATTTCCCGGGATCGACCTGCGGCTGCCTTTGATGTTGACCGCCGTTAACCAGGGCAGGCTTAGTCTGGAACGTGTCGTTGATTTAATAAGCACGGCTCCAGCCAAGACCTACGGACTTTATCCCCAGAAAGGCGCCATCAGGGTTGGAGCTGACGCCGACTTCGTCCTGGTCGATTTGACAGCCCAATTCACCGTTGACCGCATGAAGTCGTATTCCAAGTCGCGCGACGGAGCAAGGGTATACGACGGCTGGACTTTGACGGGACTTCCCCTGATGACCGTCAGCCGAGGCAGAGTCGTGATGAAGGACGGCAAGGTCGATGAAGGAGCTATGGGCTGGGGTAAACTGGTTTCACCGCAGAAAGGCAAGGTAAGGGATGAAGCGCGAGAAGCCGGTGATCGGCCTCGTTACCATCGGACAAACGCCTAGGCCGGATATTACCAATGACTACGAAACCCTCTGGGGGGATTCGTTTGACATTGTAGAGGCCGGCGCGCTAGACGGGTTGGGATCGGGCGAGATTGCGGGCTTAGCCCCGGCTCCGGGCGAGTCTGATCTCGTCACCCTCCTAGCCAACGGCCGTTCGGTTTACGTCTCCCATGAACGGCTTGTCCCGCATGTACAGACAGCAATCGGCAGGGCGGCGGGGTCGGGAGTGGTTATCGCTGTTGTGCAATGCACCGGCGAGTTTCCAAGCCTGAACCCTACAATACCGCTACTTTTTCCTTCGAGGGTTTTGCAGAATAGCGTCGGCTGCCTGCTCTCTCCAGGCAACAAGATTACGGTTATCGTGCCGACGGAGGTCCAAGCCGGCGAGGCCGAGAAACGATGGCGTAGCCGTGGCTTTGAGCCGAAGACGACCGTCGTTCATCCATTCGGCAATATTGGCGCGACGGTAGAGCGCTTGGCCCGAGATGAAGCAATCATGAATACCGCAGCGATCATTGTCGATTGCTACGGTTTTTCGACGCGCTTCTTCAGCCACCTGGCAGAATGTTACCGGAAACCGATCTTTGTACCACGGATCCTGATCGCGAAGCTATTGACAGGGGTCTTACGAACAACAACGAAGGGAGAAGACGGAAATGGCAACTTCAAAACCTAAGATGGTAGAAACCTATAACATTCCTTTGGGGAAAATGTCCGCCAATGCCTGGCCGGGAAGAGTCGACACCAAGGGCATAGTAAGTTCCGTGCTCATCTCCCTGGCAATGATCGGCATACTGCAATTCGGCGAACGTTTGGACACGCTGTTTTTTGGCGGATTGTTCCCCGTATCCGGGCGAATCATCTCTTTCGTTCTGATCGGCTTCGGGACCATCATGTATGGCGGCGTGCCAGGTTTTATCGTGGCCGAAATCAACCCCTTGATAGCTACCGCAACAGGCACCAGCCCGATTGCGCCGTTCTGGCTGATCACCAACGGGATGCAAACGGTGGCGGCTCTTGTGGCCGGGAAGATCATAAAAAAGGATGTCATATCCGCCAAGTTTTGTATTGTTTACAGCGTGATCGCGACCATATTCCTGACGGTGGCTTACATACCATTGCATATCTTCTATTTCAAAATGCCCTGGGCAAAGCTTATTCCGATGTACAGCTTCCAGGGCATTATGACCATTTTGATTCCGCCTTTCCTGCTTTATGGATTGTTGCGGACCATCAAGAATGCCGGTTTCGTTGAACCATAGTTCGCGTTGACTCCACCAAGAGGGCGAGTCATATATGGCCCGTTATTTGTTTGCGGTCGACGAAGGTGACAGGCCGCCCTTAGCTCTCCATCCGGCTACGGTATTCACCTTCTGTCTTTGCATGATCGCGGTTGTCTTCGCTACCGTTGACATAGCGACATATCTGGTCCTGATAACCGTGTTGCTGGCAATCATGGTAGTGGGGAAAATACCTTTGGCCAGTGTCGGCCGCATCGTGCTGGTGGTTGTTCCCCTGTGTTTTTTTATCACTTTGATTCAGACGCTCAGCCGGGGCGGTCCGGCACTGGCCACCTTCTCGCTTTTCGGTCACACCATAACTTTGTCGCGGGCCGGTTTTGCGCTGGGGGTAGCTATTACCTTGCGGGTAGTTGCTCTGGCATTTACGATGACGGTTTTCTTTTCGCTTGTTCATCCGGCCAGGATGACGCAGGCATTGTATAAAGCCGGCGTCCCTTTCAAGTATGCGTATGCCTTCAGCCTTGCTTTGCGTTTTCTGCCCATTGTCGTTGGCGAGTTGGCGGCTATTAACAATGCGCAGAAATGCCGTGGGTACGATATTGACCGATGCAATTTTGTGGTCAAGGTCTTCAAGATCATGCCGCTTCTGACCCCGCTCATTGTCACCTGTCTTCGCCGGGCTTCTACCATTGCCCTGGCCATGGATCTGAAGGCGTTTGCCAGCATCAAGGAGCGCACGTTCTTTACTGAACTGGCCGACCTGAAAGTGCTCGACAAAGCGGTCATGGGTGGAAGTATCGCCGGCTGCCTAGGGTTTATTACAATTTCGATTCTCAGGTAAATGTCAGGATCAGGTGGAGAACTAATGCCGGCCATTCAACTGGAAAACGTCAGCTTTCGTTATCGCCAAAGTACTCCCTTGATACTGGAGGATATCAATCTTGAGGTGAACGAGGGAGAGTGCCTGGCCATTTTGGGCGATGGCAAGAGCACTCTTTGTATGGCGATGTGCGGTGTCATTCCTCATCACATCCCTGGTTATCTTGAGGGCCGGGTTAGAGTCTTGGGGAAAGAGACCCGGGAGATGACAGTAAGGGATATCGCCTCCAGCGTCGGTGTGGTTCTGCAGGATCCGGAAAATCAGCTCTTCAACCTGACTGTGGAAAGCGATGTTGTTTTCGCCATGGAAAATTTGGGGGTGGCGCCACATGAGATGGAGGAACGGCTGGTTGAGGCTCTGAACACGGTGCGCATGTTGCCTTACCGCCACAGAGCTTCACACCAGTTGTCGGGTGGACAGAAGCAGAGAGTAGCTATTGCCGCCGTCCTGGCGATGCGGCCGAAGATCATGATTCTCGACGAACCCACGCGGGAACTAGATCCGCTGGGGAAGGACGAGATATTCGAGGTGCTTGACCGTCTGAAGCGGGCCGGAATCACGATTGTGGTGGTCGAAAATGATTCGGCGCGGCTGGCGAGCATCGCCGACCAGATGATTTTGCTCCGCAATGGCAAGGTTGCGGCTCAAGGAAATCCCAAGAGTTTTTTCCGCCAGATCTTTGGCGATAGCAGAATCAAGCTGCCGCAGGTTACTCAGTCTTATTTAGAAACATGCACGAGGTTGAAGAGTGCGCTCGATGACGTACCGCTCAGCGTTGATGAAGGGAAAAAGGTCTATGGCTCTGTCTTCGCCGGTAATCCAGGTTAACCAACTGGAGCATATTTACCCGAACGGCACGGTGGCGCTAAGAGGCGTGTCGTTGGCAATCGGCGCCGGCGATTTTATCGCGGTCATCGGGCAGAATGGCTCTGGCAAGACTACGCTGGTGAGGCACTTTAACGGGCTTTTGAAGCCTACCGCAGGCGAGGTTCTTGTCAAAGGAAAGAACGTTAAAACCACGCCCGTTTCGACTTTGGCAGCTACGGTTGGTTACGTGTTTCAGAACCCAGACCACCAGATTTTTTGCCACTCAGTATGGGAAGAAATCGCTTTCGGGCCGCGAATGCTTGGCTTTTCCCACCAGATGATCGCTGCTAATACCAAGCAGGCGATGGAGATCATGGACCTTGAGGGCACAGATGATCGGCATCCGCATAGCCTGAGTCGCGGTGAGCGGCAAAGACTGGCGATCGCCTCGGTGCTGGCTATCAAGCCGGAGGTCATCGTCTTGGATGAGCCGACGGGCGGCCAGGACAAGGCGAGAACGGAAAAGCTGATGCGGCTGCTTTTAGAGCTGAATCAGGCTGGCCACACGATTATTGTCGTTACTCACGATATCGAACTGGCGGCGGAGTATGCCCGGCGTATGGTTGTAGTCTGTGAGGGCACCGTCTTGCTGGATGGCGACCCACGAGAAGTATTCAAGCACCGGGAACAACTGAGCAAGACGTTTCTGAAGGCACCGGATATTTTTCAGTTAAGCCAGGCAGTTAATCTTGCTAGACCATGTTTGACGACGGCAGAGTTTGTAGCCGAAGTCAGCCGGCGGACAGGAAATGCCGGTTGATGCAACTAGGACGGTTATGAGGATATGATCACTACGATCAACATCGACCTCGTAAGAGAGTTTGCCGGTCGGCTCGGGCAGATAGGGCGAACAGCCAGAGGGGGCATCACCCGGCTGTCGTATTCCCCGGAATTCCGGCAGGGACAATCGCTGACGGCTGAGTATATGAAAGGCGCCGGCATGGAAACGGTGTTCGATCCGTTTGGCAATCTGGTGGGAACTTATCGCGGATTGGATCCCAGCCTGCCTGCGGTTCTGACGGGGTCTCATCTCGATACCGTGCCGGAGGGTGGTGAATTCGATGGAGCCTTGGGTGTTGCTGCCGCCATTGAGTGTGTTCACGCCTGGGCCAAGGCCGGATGGCGGCCGAAAAGGACGGTCAAAGTCATCGCGACAGTCGAAGAAGAAGGTTCTACTTTTGGTGTCGGCTGCCTGGGAAGCAGGGTTATCGCCGGTGAATTCCGCGGCAGACAGTCGAAGGAGCTGAAAGATACCACCGGAAGAACATTGGCTTGGCATCTGAAAAATTGCGGCTTGGATGAGAACGCCTTCAATTCCGCCGTTGTCGATCCGGCTACGATAGGCTGTTTCATCGAACTGCACGTAGAGCAAGGCGCCGATCTCGACTTGAGCGATATTCCTTGTGGTTTAGTGACCGATATAGTTGGCATAGACCGGCACTGGGTCACCATCTTAGGAGAAGCCAACCACGCCGGCACAACAAGAATGGAACGCCGGAGAGATGCCATGGTAGCTGCCGCCGAGGTGGTTAGCGGGATGTACCGCAAGGCGATTGCATCCAGCGGGCGATATGTGGCGACCATCGGCAAGCTGGAAGTCACGCCGGGCGCGGCCAATGTCATTCCTGGCAGGATTGATTTCGTCGTTGAAACTAGGGCAGCCACCGGCTCTGCTATTGAAGAGGCAAGGAACGCCTTGCTGGAATGCTTGCATCACATCGAAGCGACCCACCAGGTGCGGACAGAGGTTACAAAACGCCATCTCACCGACCCCGTTCACCTGGATGAAAGGCTGTTAGGCGAATTGCGGGTCGCAGCTGCGGAAACTGAAGTCAGGTTTATTGAGATGCCGAGCTGGGCGGGACATGATGCCAAGATCTTCGCCAATATAGTTCCAACAGCAATGGTATTCGCGCCGAGCACCGGAGGCATAAGCCATTCGCCCGCGGAGTCTTCGCCCTGGAGCCAGGTGGCAAAGGCGGTCGAAGTTCTGAATCAGGCACTCAGGCGTTTGGCATCAGCATAGACCTGCAACATCCGGTGAACACATACAAACCATGACCAGATTGGAAGAATCGCAAGCGTTGCGTATTTCTTCTACACCTCCGGTGCGTTTTTCGACTACAGCAGGGGACCGATCGTGAGCCAAATCACAGTTGACACGAACTTATGTAAGAGAGACGGTGCGTGCGTGGCAGTTTGCCAGTCTAGAGTCCTGGCGCTCGATGAGAAAGGATTTCCAGAGGGTGCTGCGGAAAGCCTGTGCATTCTCTGTGGCCATTGTGTCGCTGTCTGTGTCAGTGATGCTTTGAGTCACTCTAGGCTGCCGGAGGGAGGTTTTTTGCCTGTATGCGAGGAGCGACCAACGGCGGCCGTAATGGACGGTTTCCTGATGAGTCGCCGGTCCGTGCGGGAGTTCAGGGACCGGCCCGTCGCTAGGGAGACGTTGAAAGCATTGCTGGAGGTGGCCCGGCGGGCTCCTACGGCCACCAACTCCCAAAAGCTGCACTGGATTGTCGTGGAGGGCAGGGAGAAAGTGCAAGCATTGTCTCAGGAGACGATGAACTGGCTGCGCACTTCCGACATCAACCCGGCAATATTGGAACAATGGGATAGTGGATACGACTTTATCCTACGTGGCGCTCCAACGGTCATTGTTGCCTGCACGCCCGCCGACTATCGGTGGGGAAAACAAGACTGTGCCATTGCCGTGACCTTTCTTGAATTGGCGGCGGAGGCGCGCGGCCTGGGCGTCTGTTGGGCCGGATATCTAACCCGTGTAGCAGGTGTTCATGCTTCACTTCGTGAGGCGCTGTCGGTTCCTGAAGGGTACATCGTAAACGGCGGCGTTATGATCGGCGAGCGCAAGTATTCGTATCGACGGATTCCTCCTAGAAAGCCGCTCAGTGTGAAATGGGTATAGATCTCGTAATGTTCAAAGACTTCAACTGGCCGTTCTGGGAAGTCACCGCCAGATTGTGAGCGGATCGTCGGCAAGCTGGAAGTTGGTTCGCGGTGGTTGTCGCCCCTGAGACCTGCCGGAAATCCGCCAGCGATCTCACCTCGAAGGGCAGGGCCGATGATTACCGTGCGGTTGATGCACAGGTTCTGAAGACAGGGATACCGATACAAATCGAAGAAACGGCACTGATGGCAGACGGAATGGACCATGTTTTTGTGTCCGATAAGTTTCCGCTGTTTGCTGCAAGCGGCAAGCCGTACGCGTTATGTGGAATCGCTGCCGATATTACAGAACGGAAGCAGGCGGAGGCGAAACTGCGCGAAAGCGAAATACGGTTTCACAACCTCTCCGACGCGATGCCGCAACTGGTGTGGACGGCCAACTCCGACGGTATGGTGGATTATTATAATGCCCGCTCCGTCGAATATGGCGTCACGGTCACTTCGCACACTAGTGAAGGTTGGGCGCCCGCGGTGCATCCCGACGACTTAGCGCCGACCTTGGCGGCCTGGCGCGAGGCCGTCGAGCGTGGCCTGACGTATCAGATAGAGCATCGCCTGCGGGTCTCTGACGGCAGCTACCGCTGGCACTTGAGCCGCGCTAAACCGCAGCGCGATGGAAACGGGGTTGTTGTCAAATGGTTCGGCACCGCTACCGACATTCACGACTTGAAGCAGGCGGAGCAGGCGCTCCTCCGCAGCGAGAAACTGGCTTCCGTGGGGCGAATGGCAGCAACCATCGCGCACGAAATAAACAACCCGCTAGAGGCGGTGATGAGCCTGCTGTTTGTCGTTAAGAGCAGCAAAGACCCGGAATCAACCCGCCAGTACCTGGAAATGGCAGACGGGGAGTTGAAGCGGATTGCGCATATAACGCGGCAATCGCTAGGATTTTACCGTGAGTCCAATGCCCCGGCGCTCACGTCGGTCAATGCGGTGCTGGAATCTGCAGTTGACCTGCTGAAGAACAAGATCAAAGCCAAGGGCGCTGTGATCGAGAAGCAATGGGAGAAGGACGTGATGGTCATTGCCGTTGCAGGCGAGCTGCGGCAGGTCTTTTCTAATCTCCTGACTAATAGCTTGGACGCCGTCGATGAGAAAGGCACGATTAAGTTGCGGGTGTCTACTGGCCCAGCCTTTAAGAATGGTGATCGCTGCGTTCGGGTAACCGTGGCTGATAACGGCAAGGGCATCCGTCCGAGTTCGCGGCAGCACCTCTTCGAGCCGTTCTTCACGACGAAGGGTACGACCGGGACCGGGCTCGGCCTGTGGGTAAGCAAGGAGATTATCGAGAAGCACGGCGGTGTCATCCGTGTGCGTTCCAGCATCAACGGGGCGCGTAGGGGTACGGTGTTCTCCATCGTTCTGCCTGCGGAGCCTACGGTAGCAGTACGTAGCCAATCAGCAGGGGCTTGAGTTGGCATCAGTCGGGCCGCAATGGCATCGTGACTGGGTTCCACGACCCCAACCCAAGAGCAATTTTCGATTGCAAAAGTGACCGTTATCACATTTTCAGTGTGCAATTGGAGATAGCATTCAGTTGATCAAACGTCAACTGGCCGAGTGGACGGAATGGCGATACCTGCGACCATTTTGTGCATCGACGACGAAGTGAAGGGCCTTGCCGTTCGCAAGATGCTGCTTGAAAGTCATGGCCATGAGGTATTCACGGCGACCAGCGGACGTGAAGGCTTGGCGCTGTTCGCTTCTCATTCGATCTGCGTTGTCGTGCTCGACTACGCCATGCCGGAGATGAACGGGGCGGAGGTAGCCGCCGCTCTCAAACGCATCAATCCAGCAGTCAAGATTCTGCTGTACTCCGCATACCCGGACCTTCCGGAAGAGGTGTTGCACTGGGTAGACGCCTACGCCATCAAGGGCGACCATCCCAAAACCTTGTTTGCGGCAGTGCAGCAACTACTCTCTTGTTAACAGGCGGCCTTTTGTTCATCCTGTTGCAGAACCACTCCTGCCGGGGAAAGCCACATCCCGAGGGTTTCTTCGACCTAACTGTTGCGTAGCCCTCGCATGGATGAAGCAAGCGAGAGGACAATCGTGCTGAATCGACCGTTTGCTCGCTACATAATTGCTGTCGCCGCGGTGGCGGTGGCACTCGTTTGGCGTCAGGCCATGGTGAGTGCCATTCATGCCGAGTTGCCGACCTATCTTACCTTCTACCCGGCGGTGATGCTTGTAGCGCTGCTAGGTGGCCAGTGGGCTGGGTTGATAGCCACCGCACTGAGCGCGCTGGTTGTCGATTATTGGATTCTCCCCCCGGTAGGACAATTAGCGATCGAGACGCCTGCCGACGCGATCGGCCTGGCTCTCTTCAGCCTCATGGGCGTATTCATGAGCGTAGTGGCCGAGCGCTACAGCCGTAGCCGGGAACGGGCAGCGGTCGTGGAAAAAGAACTGGCTTTGCAGAAAAGCAAGGCAGCGCTAGCGGAAAGCGAGGAGCGATTCAGACTGTTGGTGAAGGGAACCAAAGATCACGCCATCTTCATGCTTGACCCCGATGGCAGAGTGGTCACTTGGAACAGCGGCGCGCAGTCAATCAAGGGTTACACGGAATCGGAAATCATCGGCCGCCACATGTCCTGCTTCTATGTTCCCGAGGAGGTTGAGCAGGGTAAGCCCGAGCGGCTTTTGCAGCTAGCCGCCGAGCACGGAACCGTCGAGGACGAGGGTTGGCGGGTGCGCAAGGACGGTTCTCGATTCTGGGCCGAGGTTGCGCTGAGCGTGTTGCGGGATGACTCGGGGCGTATACGGGGGTTCAGCAAGGTTACGCGCGACATCACCGAGCGCAGGAAGGCGGAGCAAGCGATTGCGCACCTTTCAAATTTCCCGGAGTTAAATCCAGCCCCCGTCGTCGAGACGGATATGGAAGGCAAGATTACTTATGCCAATACGGCGGCGCTGAGGCAGCTCCCGCAGCTTATGGAAGCCGCGCCCGACTGTGCTGAGTTAAAGCAATGGGGGGCGGTGCTTGCCGAATTCAGAGCTGGGCGTACGGAAACCATAACGCGCGAGATCGAAGTCGGGGGTTCCGTCTTTCATCAAGCTATTCACTATTCGCCCAAGCTGGAAGTCGTCCGCTGCTATTTCACCGATATCACCGACCGCAAGCGGGCAGAAGAACAGCTCCAGAAACTCAATCGCACGCTTAAAGCCCTGAGCAACAGCAACCAGGCACTGCTGCATGCCACCGATGAGGCGGCGCTTCTGCAGCAGGTGTGCCGCATTATCACCGAAGATTGCGGCCATGCAATGGTGTGGATCGGCTTTGCCGAGAATGACGAAAACAAGACTGTCCGGCCCGTCGCCTACGCCGGCTTTGAAGAGGGATACCTGGAGACGATGCGGATCACCTGGGCCGACAACGAACGTGGGCGCGGTCCGACCGGCACCGCCATCCGCACCGGACGCCCGTCGATATGCCGCAACATGCTTACCGATCCTACATTTCTGCCCTGGCGCGAAGAGGCTATCAAGCGCGGCTATGCTTCCTCGCTGGTGATCCCTCTCAAAGAAGGCGATAAAGTCATTGGGGCAATCACCATCTATTCCCGGGAGCCGGATACGTTCTCGGAAGGTGAAGTCAGCCTGCTGACGGAACTGGCGGCTGACCTTCAAACTGCCAGTGGCTGAGGCGAAGAAATAGTATGCCTCGCTGCCGCCGCGCCACGTGGCGAGCTAGGCTTAATCGGCTAGCCTGCTTGTCTCGTGCAGTCGTGCGATCCGGCGCCGGTTGGCCCCAGCACCCCAAACGTCCTGCCTCGCCGGTGGTACCATGGCCTCGACCAACCATGAACGATACTCATGTTTCACACGTTGATCTTCAGGCGGTAGCCAGGCAGGCTATGTTGGAGAACGGCTTTGAGCCGGAGTTTCCTCCGGCCGTTCAACAGCAGCTTTCTCAGTTGGCTGCCCACCCGCCGCAGATCATGGCATCTGTGAGCGTCCGTGATCTGCGCAATCTGCTCTGGTCTTCGATCGACAACGATACCTCCCGCGATTTGGACCAGATTGAAGTGGCTGAGCGGTTGCCCACAGGCGAGGCCAAGGTATTGATTGGCATTGCCGATGTTGACGCGTTCGTTTCGAAGGGCTCTCCTATCGATCAGCACGCCGCCAAAGAAACCACGACGGTCTATACGGGGGTGCGGAACTTCCCAATGCTGCCGGAGCAACTCTCGACGGGGCTTACCTCGCTGCTGGAGGGAGCCGACAAGCTGGGCATCGTGATCGAGATCGTCGTCGCCCCGGACGGTACAGTCAAGTCGGGCAGTGTGTACCGTGCAGTCGTCCGCAATAAGGCCCAGCTCACCTACGACGCGGTAGGCGCATGGCTGGAGGGCAAGGGTCCCCGTCCGGATAAAGTCGCAGCTTCAGGCGAACTGGAATCCCAGTTGTGCCTGCAGGATGAGATCGCGCAAACACTGAAGAACGAGCGGTATCGGCACGGCGCGCTGAACATCGAGACCACCGAGGTCCGCCCGCTCCTGCTCAACGCACAGGTTGTGGGGGTAGTGAAACAGCAGAAGAACCGAGCCACCGAGCTGATTGAGGACTTCATGATTGCGGCAAATGGCGTGGTTGCCCGCATGTTGCAGAACGTTTCTTCTCTGCGGCGCGTGGTGAAGACCCCCGAGCGATGGAGCCGAATCGTGGAACTTGCAGCGCAACGCGGCGAGCAATTGCCTCCCGAGCCGGATTCCAAGGCGCTGAACGAGTTCTTAATGAGGCGCAAAGCTGCCGATCCGGATCACTTTGCCGACCTGTCGTTGGCCGTGATTAAGCTGATGGGCCCCGGCGAGTATGTCCTGGAACGTCCCGGCGACCCGGAGCCAGGACACTTTGGCCTCGCGGTCCAGGACTATACTCACTCCACCGCTCCCAATCGGCGCTTCGCCGATCTGGTTACGCAGCGACTGATCAAAGCCGTCCTGACCAGCCAACCAGCTCCGTATTCAGACGATGAATTGGCCGCAATCGCCGCCAACTGCACCGCGAAAGAAGATGCGGCACGGAAAGTCGAGCGGGAAATGGCGAAGCGGATTGCTGCGGTCGCGATGGCCGGCAGAATCGGCGAGATCTTCGATGCGATCGTCACGGGAGTAACTCCGCACGGGACGTTCGTGCGTGTCTTGCAGCCTCCTGTAGAGGGATTGCTAGCACACGGGCAGCAGGGCGTGGATGTGGGAGACAAGCTGCGGGTAAGACTAGTCGGCACGGATGTCCAGCGCGGGTACATTGACTTCACCCGAGACTAAGCGGTAGTTCGTCGCTTGAGCATCTGTGCGACCGTACTCGGCGCCAGCAGTTCACCGACGCCATTCATGATGCCAACACGGCAATACCGGACCATCAAACAACTCAACACGACCTTCTCAAGGTGACCTAAATGCACAACTGAAAGCACTCGCTGCACGGCTGTTCTTGGAACCACCCGAAATGCTACAGAGGTGGGCGCCGGCGCAGGTTGGTGGAAGCGAGCTCACCGCGAAGTCGAGGACTTCGACTGCTATAGGTTAGCCGCGCGTGCCTACTTTGCGCCCAGCATCTTGGAGAAGATGATGCAGACCGGGCTACCGGTGTTTACCACATGACCGGTCGTTTCGAGCTTTCCGGTATTGGCGTCTACGCGAAAAACGACGATTGAGTGGCTGCGCTCGTTGGCGGCATAGAGAAACGCTCCCGAAGGCTCCAGGCCGATGAAGCGCGGGCCTTCACCGCCGCTCGACTTCCAATCGACGGGAGCGAGCGTGCCAGCTTCCTCGATCCGGAAGATCGCGATGCTGCTGTCTCCGCGGTTGGAGACGTAGAGAAACTTGCCTGACGGTGCGACGACAATCTCCGCGGCTCCGAAGCCTCGCGCGAGATCCTTGCTGCCGGTGAAGGTGGGCGGCAGGCACGAGATCACCTGCACCGGAGTCAGCGTTCCCTGGCTTGCATCGAAACGATACGTCGTGACCGTCGAATCCAGTTCGTTGACGACGTAGGCATACGGCTTGGAGGGATGGAAATCGATGTGACGCGGCCCGGCGCCGTCGCAGGACGTTACAAAAGGCGGGTCGTTGGGCGACAGCTTTCCCGTGCCGGCATCCAGCTTGAAGACGAAAACCTTGTCGAGCCCAAGGTCGGGGACGACCACGTAATTTCCCGTCGGATCAAACGGCACATGATGTGGATGCGAGCTTCCTTGCCGCGGAGGATACACCTTGCCCGGCACGGGGCTGCTTGGAACTGGAACGACATCGCTGAGGGGGAGCAGACTGCCGTCCGCGCTAATGGGCAGGGCGGCGACCGTCCCGGTTTCATAGTTGCCGACGATCAGGAAGCGGTTCGTTGGGTCGACGGCGAGATGAACCGGGTTCTTGCCCGACGTCAACTGCCGGTTCAGAAACGCGAGCGCGCCCGTTCGCGGATTGACTCGAAAGGCGCTGGCCTCGCTGAAATCGCCGTGCACGCAATAGAGGAAGTCGTGCTTGCGGTCAAAGGCCAGGAAGGACGGATTCACGAGGTCCTTGACCAGTTGTACGTGCGTCCACGCGCCTGAAGACCTGTCCACGCGGTAGACGTTGATCCCCTCGCCGTGAGCTCCGCGCTCCTTGGTGGTGCGGCATCCGACATACGCGAAGAGAGGCGATTCAGAAGACTTTTCAGCACCCTGTCCACTCACGACGATGAGCCCTCCTTGAGGCTCTTACAGGAACGAGCCACGCCCATTCGAGGCCATTAAACGTGTTGCGGTTGCGGAGCCGTCGGTATGCCCGCCGACTTTGGGGTGATGGGACGGCGCGTCATCGTCAGCACGATCGTCGCGCCCGACACCAGCAGCAGGCCGGCGATCAGGAAAGCCCAGTTGTAGCTGCCGGTGATCTGAATGATGTAGCCGGTAATGATCGGGGCCATCATGCCAAAGACGTTGCCGCCAATGACGACGAAGGCCATCGCCTTGCCGATGTTGCGCGGATCGACCAGCAGATCGTTCAACAACGAGAAGTCCAGCGTGGTCGTGGTGGCGATGCCGGAGAGCGAAATGGCAAACACGCCGACCAGCACCCAGATGCTGTGGACTACCGGAACGATGAGCACAACCGCGCCCAGCATCAGCGCCAGCGCGACCACGTTCCTGCGCCGGCCGCTGGTGACGCCCTCCTTCTTGATGTAGCTGTCGCTGACCTTTCCGAGGAAGATGCAGAGCACGGCGGCGATGAGGTAGGGAACCGCGGTGAAGAGGCCGGTCTTCAGAATCGTGAGGTGCCTGGTGGCGATCAGGTAGCTGGGCAGCCAGGTCAGGAACAGATACTGGGCATAGACGTTGCAGCCCATCGTGAGCGCGAGTCCCCAGAGGGTCTTGGACGACAGAAGCTGCGAGAACTTGTGGCCCTCGCCGCCGCTTGCGCCGGCCTTCTTGCCCTTTTTCTCCTGACGCTCGTTCAGGATCTTCTCGCGTTCTTCGGCGCTCAGCCAGCGAACGCTTTCGGGGTCGCCGAACCAGTACAGCCAGGCCAGCAACCACATCATCCCGATGCCGCCGGCCATAACAAAGGACCACCGCCAACCGATCAGGCCGATGGAGGCGCCAAACAGGGCGGAAGCCAGCGCGGGGCCGACAAACGAACCGCTGCCGGACAGCGAGGCGAAGACGCCTCGTTCGCTGGTCGGAATCCATTCCCGCACCACTTTCCCGATCACCGGGTTCGTCGTCGACTCGCCGCCTCCCATTACCAGCCGGGTGACGAGGATCGAGGTGAAATTCCACCCCGCGCCGGTCATCGCCGTCGCGAGCGACCAGATGAAGATGCCATAGGCCGCCATCCGTTTGGCGCCGATGCGGTCGACCAGAAAGCCCATCGGCAACTGGAAGAGCGTATAGCTCCAGATGAAGGATGAGAACAGATAGCCCATCCATACGGACGAGAGTCCGAACTGTTGCGCGATGGGCTTCGCCGCGATCGAGAGGGCGATCCTGTCCATGTAATTGATCGTGCCCAGGCAACAGAGAAATACGCCGATCCAGACCCTACGCGGCATAGAACCCTCCTTGATCCCTGGCCCCGTGGGCAGGCTTCAGGCGAGATTCTAGGTGAAGCGTGAACCACCGGCTTTCGGGCAGCAGTAGAAATGACAGTGTGTACTACAATAGCGCAAAAAGAAACAAGCAGAACAATTTTTACGCTCGACGGCGTGCATCGCCTTAGAGAGAGAGGATTGGGTCCATGGTATCGGGTCGCGTCGATTGCGAACGCCTTGTCGAGTTTGGAACCGCTGTTTATGCGGGTACCGGCATGCCGGTGGAAGACGCGCGCCTGCTGGCGGACACGCTGGTACAGGCAGATCTTTGGGGCCACCAGTCGCACGGCGTGCTGCGCCTGGGCTGGTATCTGGCGCGCATACAGAACGGCGTCACGCGCGCCGTGACTCAACCGAAAACTATCATGGATGGCGGGGCGATCGTGCTAGTCGATGCCTGTGACGGCGTCGGGCAAGTCGTCTGCGCGAAGCTGATGCAGGATGCCGTTGCGAAGGCCAAGGCGCACGGCATCGGCGCCATCGCGATTCGCAACTCCAATCATTTCGGCACGGCGATGTACTTCACCCGCATGGCGGCGCGTGCGGGATGCATCGGCTTCCTGTCGACCAATTCAAGCCCCGCCATCGCGCCCTGGGGAGGCCGCAAGAAGGCCCTGGGCAGCAATCCCTGGTCGATCGCAGCTCCGGCCGGGAAACATGCTCCCATGATGCTGGACATCGCGAATGCGCGCGTCGCGCGCGGAAAAGTCTACCTGGCCAAGCGCGAAGGAGTGCCGATTCCGCTGGGCTGGGCCCTGAATGCTGCCGGAGAGCCGACCACTAATCCGGACGAAGCGATCAACGGCGTCTTTCTGCCGATGGCCGAGCATAAGGGTTATGCCATCTCCGTCATGATGGACGTGCTGTCAGGCGTGCTCACCGGAAGCTCGTTCAGCGGCGGCGTCAAGGGGCCTTACGTGCCCGACAGCCGCAGCGGATGCGGCCATATGATGATGGCCCTGGACATCTCCAAATTCATGCCGCTCGACGAGTTCAACACGCGCATGGAACATCTTATCGCCGACCTCAAGGCCGTACCGCTAGCCAAAGGCTTCGACGCCGTCTACTATCCCGGCGAGATCGAGGCGCAAAACGAGGCCCGGCATCGGCAAGAGGGAGTACATCTGCCAGAAGAAACCATGGCTGAGCTGCGACGGATCGCCGAAAAGACAAAGGTGAAATTCCCGTTCTGATCGCTGGGGAGCTTCTTATCGACCCTTATAGAGAGTCAGGCTGCGGCGGTTTCGGAGCCTTGATCGTTCGGCTTTTCGTAACGCGATGTTGGTAGGACCGGCAGGGGCATGCAAGGGATCGATACCTCTTCGCAGCTCATGCGTGGTTGCGGGTTCGGAATGCTTCGCTCGCCTTGTCCAATCAGGGTACCGTCCGCCTGTTGCTTTTGAGGCTTGCCAGCAGCCCCGAATACCGCCTCTGTGGCCGGTCATTCCGAACCGCGATGCCCAACGCCATCCTCTGCCCCACCAGTACCAGCAAGTGCTTGCCTCATGTAAAAGCCGCTTTCTTCATTGAAGAACGTGACGCGCTCGATCAGGCCGGAAAAACTTTCGGTTGGGGTGGCGCTTAGTTCTGAGGCGGTGTCACCGCACCACTTCGAGGCTGAGGGATAGCGCCTGGGGACCAATCGGAGTACAGGTATCGAGTTTCGTGCCATCTTCAAACTGCAACAGCAATGTGGCTGCTTTCTGTTGATCGTATAGCAAGGCACGTGCTTCCGCAGGCAGTCTGTTTATAAATTCCGGTGGCATCGGTGGCGAAGTGGTCGGCTTCGCGGAAACCACGGTGGCCAACTTCCCTGCGTGGGCAACATCAACTGTATCGGTTCCGGGTTGGCATAGGCGGATATTATGTACGTTGACTTTCTTTCCGACCAGCTTCAGTGGGTCTTTTATAACAGGCCCCTCCTTGCCAAAGCTCGTTACCGCAAGCAAAAACAGCAAAATGGTAAACAGTTGCTTCATCGAATTCTCCCGTTTGACCCCGAAACCGTGCTCGCACGCGGCAATCCCGGGACGCCACTAGACGGCTAAGTCATATGCCGCCCACTATTAACCAAAATCGTTTGTCCGGTCATGTAATCATTCATGACCAGCATCACCGCAACAGAGGCGACATCCTTCACGGCTCCGAAGCGTCCCATGGGAATGAGGGCTGGGATCACATTCATGTCATGCGTCACCATTTCCGTTTCAATGAGCGACGGCGCGATGGCGTTTACTGTAATGCCTTCACGAACCAGCAGCGAGGCGCAGGAGTGTGTCAGTCCTATGATTCCGGCCTTTGAAGCCGTGTAGTGCGGCCCCACAGAACCGCCCGTGTATGCGGCCCCCGAGGACAGGTTAATGATGCGCCCCCACTTCCGCTTTCGCATTCCGCCAACCACCGCCTGAGTCACCAGAAACACCGACTTCAGGTTGACCGTCAGCATTTCGTCCCACTCTGCCTCAGTAATCTCTTCCAGCTTGCGTGGATGAGCGATTCCTGCATTGTTGACGAGAATGTCAATCGGGCGAAGCCGTGCCTCAACCTCTGCGACCATCCGCTTGACCTCGGCGGCGATGGACACGTCAGCCTGAACCGCCAGAGCCTTTCGTCCGAGATCGGCTATTTTGGCACAGACCGCATTTGCGGCTTCGGCTTTTTGGCGATAGTTCACGGCTACGTCTGCGCCAGCCCGAGCGAATGCGACGGCGATTGCTGCGCCGATACCACGACTCCCGCCCGTTACAAGTGCAACTCGATTCTTCAGGTCTTCCATGAAGGAATCATACGACTACGGCCAGGGCGAGACGAATTTCTAATCCCCAACCAGCCCTCGATGAAGGGACGGAACTAATCACCTACCCCGATTCGTACGCGGCCAATCAATCCGCCACCGGCCACCGGGAACGGGCAGCCGGAAGAGCCACTTATTCCACGGGGATAATGGCACTTGGCCCGGTCCCATAAAAAAGAAGCACTGCCCCTTCGCCTTTAGTGATACCGAAATGTGGAGTATTAGCTGGCTCGGTGAAGAAGCTTCCTGCCGGGTGCCGGTGGAGCTTCGTCTCATCAAATTTGTCGCCGTAGCCAATATAATGGACGCCGGAAATTACCATGCCGTAGCGGTCGTCCGGGTGCTTATGAGCCACTTCCTTGCCGTTGGGTGGCCACTTAATAAGGTTGATGTACAGACCCGGTTTCGTCCAATCGCCGAGCAATTCAGCCCGCTCCCTTCCCGATGGCGTTTTCACCCATTTGATTTGATCCGGGGGTATCAATATCACTCTCGGAGGAAGTTCATCGTTGACGCGAACATCCTTTTCTGCCTTGCTGCCCTGCGCCACCATCGTTGCTGGAACAGCCAAGGCGATAATCAACAGCATAACAATCACGAAACGTGGTTTCATTCTTTCCTCCTTTACATTCGCCATCGGTTTTACCAAATACCTTCTATTTCTTTGACGCTTCCAAACCCGCCTCCGGCAATACCGGAGCCACAGCCGGAGAAGAGAGGAACCGAACCAGCCGTGCGGCAGAAACCGGGTCTGCCGCATCGTTGCTGACCCCCGCCGAAACCACAATGTAGTGTTGTATCTGTGGCGGCGGGTGGCCAGCAATTTCTATTCCGGGAACCAGTAGAAGTTCGCTAATGAATTGCACGGCTAGGTCAGCTTCGCCGGAAACGACCAGTGCTGCCAATGAAGTCCCACCGGGCGCAAACTTGGTCTTTGGTCGGAGTTGGTCCTCGATGCCCCAGCTTCTTGATCAGTTGCGCGAAGTAGATGGCGCTGGTGCCGCCATCGGCCGGATTTTGTGTAGGCGATTGACCGGGCAGCAAGCAATGTTTTCTTAAAAGCTTCAACCGTACTGATATCGGGCCGCACCGATCCGCGGCGAATCGCGATGCCAACTCCCGACCGGGCGATATCCATCTGGCTCGACTCTACCACTTTTCCCGTTTTGGCCATCTCAGCAAGCGTCGGCTTCACAACGATGATCACATCAACTGGCTCGCCTTTGTTAATAGCAGGAAGCAGTTGAGCCGTCGCACCGTAGGTAATGAGGAGTTTGTCTCCGGTATCGCGTTCATACATCGGAACCAGCTTCGCCATAGTCCCCTTCGCAAGCGCAGGGGTTAAGAGGAAGATTTGTGGCAGGAGATCATTTTGCCGGGGACCCTATCCTGCAGCCTCCACACACGCCCCCGGCTCGAATAACTCCTCACGCCCGACCCACTGCGAATACTTTTGGTCGGTTGATCTGGCAGGTATGGTGCGAGCTTTCACTTTGCCACGATGCCCTCTAGATCATGCTCGCACGCCAGCCGGAACAGCCTCTCGCCATCCTGGCAGCATCATCGGAGCCAAGCGGACGCTACCGAGGGTTGCCGGGCGTACCATTGGGCATGAGCAAAATACGTCCTAAGTATCTTGTCCCGGACCTTGCTGCAGCCTATGTCTTCCTTCGAGAAGAGCCAGACGAAGAAGATGAAGAGGGGGAGGACGACGAAGAAGAAAACGACAACGAGGACGAAGATAATGACGAAGGTTACTCGCCATAAAGGGGGATTCCGCAGGATTCCGCAGTAAGGTCGGGTGCCACGAGCAATGCATTCGTGTGAATCCTTGGCGGCGAAAAGAAGGCTATGTGCGACCAAACTGACTTGCAGCCCAAACCAGGCACATACGCCCTGCTGCTCTCGTCCGCAACGGATACGGCGATTCGGATCGGGCAGCTTCGGGAGATGCGACTCCAGCCGGGGTACTACGTCTACGTCGGGAGCGCACTCGGCCCGGGAGGAGTCCGTACTCGTCTAGCTCACCACATGCGCCCTGCCCAACGCCCCCACTGGCACATCGACTACCTCAGGACGAGAACGACTCTTGAAGGTGCTTGGTGCTGCTACGGCCGGAAATCCCGAGAGTGCCGGTGGGCGAGGCGCTTTGCCCTGATGCCCAGTGCCTCGGTCCCGCTCCCGGGATTCGGGTCTTCAGACTGCGAGTGCAAATCGCATTTGTTCTATTTCAAGAAGCGTCCAGATCAGAGTGCTATTCCACGCTCTCAGTGGACGTTCTGCCTCTGATGATTAGGGCTTGATTAGCAGCACGTTTACAGCCTTGACGATAACCTCGACTTTATCGCCCTTCTTGAGCCCCAATTCCTTCAGAGACTCCCGAGTCATGACCGAACCCATAGTCGATTTCGCTGGAATGTCGAGTTTCACAAGGCACATTAGCTTGCCTTTCTCGATTTCGGTTACCTTGCCTACGATGCGGTTCCGAGCGCCCACTCTCATTGGCCCCTCCTTAATATCCCGGTTGGGATGAGCAGCGCAGTATCTCTCAATGACAAGAATCGCGCAACGACAATAAACGACAGTGCCGCCATGCATTATTCTCAACAGATGCAAGCAGATTGGTCGCCAACCGCATGGCTCACCCACCCCGATTCGTCCGTGACCAGTCAATCCGCCACCGGCCACCCGGCAGCGGTGCCCAGAACAGCGGTTTGCGAGGCGTGCCTCTCGCATGGTGATACAGGAAAGCGGTACGCTCGAAAAACCCGCGAGTGTGCCACGAGTCGCGAAATCGGAACCGCTGAAAATCAAGGTGGTGGCAGAACTCATGGCACAGGGTGTTCAGGAATGTTCCAAAGGACGTGATTTCCTTCCGCACCGCCGTCCGCATCCACAGCCGAATCAGCATGCTTTTGGGATCGTAGTCTCCGAAGAGTTCGGTTACCCAGTGTTCTCGGACTTTCAGGGGTCTCGCGGCGAGCACCCGGATGCCGCAGGGCGGGGCTTTGTAGAATGCCGATAGTTCTGCAAGAAACTCCGCACAGGCGCGGCGCACATCCGCAGCCTTTCCACCTTGCATGGCGGACTCGATCGATTTCGCGATGGCAGGCAACCGTCCGTTCTGTGGCAGATCAAGCGTCCTGAGCCGGTCACTCTCCAGGAAGCCTGCCCGGTCGCTGCTTGGTGGTGGAGCGTCGGTTAGCATCGGTGTTCATCGACAGTTCGACAACGATCACTGCTCCCATTGCCGGGCCGGGCGAAATGGCGACTCGATCTCGCAGTGCAGCGACATCAAAAAGCTTCAGTCATTCGGTGGCGGCCATTTATAAATCATCATTCCCCACATGTCAGTCTTGTTATCTTCTCGAAGCTCTCCCCTGAATGCAGGCAAGAGTCTTAATGGAGCAGCCGATTCAAAGTGCATGGTTCTGTTATAGATGTGGTCATCAGCGTCAAACTTAAGCTCCAAGCTCTTGTGATCTATCACCCGCGCACTCCCATTCTTCAACGTAAACAGCGGCTTACTCCCGCCGTCTGTCCATTTGGACTGTTCTCCCGTGAAGGTCCACTGACCATTCTTACCCCTCTCAAAAACCAATAGACCACCCCAACCTCCTTACGCGTAGACCCAATGCCAACTTCCTGCAATCACGTCATCCTTGATCAGGCGGAATTTAGGTTGTTGGTCAACGAGATAGATGTGTATTAGTAATCCGAGCCCTACAAGGAAAGCTACTGTTCCAGTTAATTTCAATGCTCCGACCTTGAAGGATGTACCCTGAACTCCTCCGAGATAGCGATAAATCAACGATGTGACGCCTGTTGAAAACAAGAACGAAATCATGATCTGTGGCGTATTAGTGGAAAGCACAAGAACAACACTTCCGACGAGCCCAACAACCGCAAACACGATTACAACGACGTCATCGGCTGACAATCTGAGCTGTCGTACATGAGGCGGATTTTTCAGAGCAGATGGCATGTTGCACCTCGGTGCTGAGTTAAGTACGATCTTGGGTGCCACTGGAGCTGGGGAAATACGCTAAGCCTAAGCCTGAGTCCCTGAAACGGACATAAGAAAGACACTCTTGGGCAGATTTGGTTGGGGCCGCTCGGAAACCTGTGGAGCCGGATGTGGTTGGCTAGCGAGGAAATGGTGGCACTGGAACTGGCAAAAGTCAACGCTTTAGATGAGCCCTGTAACGACGAACCTCTCGATGAATATTCCGTTCGACAACTGCTCGATTTTTTCGAAATTCTGGAACGCTGGGATCAGGAGGCAAACTCGCTTTCCGCTACCCTGTCACCTCCGATTGCTCCTTCAGTTCCACCGCACACTCCGGATCGTCATTCTTCACCAGATTGACCCTCCTGCTTGCCGGGTAACGCCCCATCAGCCCCGCATCGAATGGGCATAGCAGTCCCTTGAGGTCATCCGTGTTCTTGAATCCAGGATCGAGCCACAAGTCGTAGTGCTCGCCCGGCAGAATGACCGGCATGCGGTCGTGGACATCAGCCAGCGAGGGTTAGGCGTGGTCGTCAGAATCGAGCAGGTTTCAATCACTTCGCCCTTGTGCTCACGCCGCGTGCTCGTGTTTCTCAACTCTTCTTGGAGGTCACAGCATAAAACGGGGAAATCCGTTGCTCTACCTTGTTCCCATGGCATTTCGGACACTTGAACTTGCCCTTGTTGTATTCCGTTAACGTCAGAATCTTGGAAAATGTCTTTTTACAAGCTTTGCAAAAGAATTCGTATTGGGGCATGGCAGCACCGCCACGTTGGATTATGCGTAGCAGTCTAACCAATTCTGGGTAATCACGGCAACCGCAGTTCTAAAACCTGTCTGCTGATGGCCAGCCTGGTGACCATCGCCTATCTGGTCGCACGATCATTGCTGAGGAATAGCCTGCTATTATTGATACAATCGCGGCCCAATTTGCGGTCAGGAGTAGAGATGAAGACAGATTCTGCCAGAATAGTTTGCTGCGCGCTCATTCTGATTGTCGCCAGCACTCCGGCTGCTTTTGGTGAGTTGCCGCCATACGTTTATAAGAATATGCAGGACAATGCTCCAGAGCACCTGCAAATCAAGGTTCTGTCGGTGAAGACAAAAGAGGAGAAAGATCGTATCCAGGTCTTCGCTGAGGCAAAAGTCACTGCTGTCACGCGTTCTGCCTCTAACCTCAAGGTCGGCGATATTATTCGCATTGAGTACTTCCATAGCACACGCGGCGTTCCCGGCCCCAGCCCCGTGCCGATTCTCGTCCAGGACCGATCGTACGAGGCGTTCCTGAGCCGCAATTCCACGCAGGACAGATCCTTCAGTCCGGATGCGGGTGGAAGAAGCTTTTCGCCAGTCCAGTAGTATTGGGGTAGCGCCTTGAGGATTCCCCGGGGCATCGGATTCGAGATGGCAAGGCTCATGCTGGAGATGCGCTCCATCGAATGTGCCCCGCCGCACGCCACCATTGGCACATAGACTATCTCAGGACGAAGACGACTGTCGAAGTGGTTGCACTCTGCCTCACCCAAAAACACGAAACCGGGCGCAGTCGCTGACCACGCCCGGTCGCTATAGTGAAGATGTCAAGCGCCGTTTGAGGGCACGGCGGCTCGGCTGAAAATCTGTGGGACTTCATCTTTTGTCGTCGCTACGATACCCTCCTTTACCCGCTTTTGGGTTTCTGAACAATCCTCGTGCCTCGACAGGTACCCTCAACACTGTCGGCACGGGTGCTGCAAGCAGCCTTCTCTTGCAGTCACTATTAGATGCGTTTGGCAACTGGTTTTGGCCCACTTGCGGAAGTTAACTTTGGCCCACCTACGGAAGCTTACTGGACCAGGTTCAGTGGTTCCGGAGAGGCGATCATCCTGGGCTGAAGCGTAGCGGAAGCCCAGGATGATCGAGGCGGCCCTTCAGCCTGTTGTCCTGCTCCTGCCTTTCTCTACCGTCCGGCGAAAGCGATAGCTGTCGGCGCCGGATTCGATGATGTGCGCCCGATCGGTGACGCGATCCAGTATCGCTTTGCATAGCCGGGGGTTGGGGATCACCTGCGTCCACTCCGAAAAGGGTAAGTTCGTTGTCAGGATCACGGCGGTCTTTTCCGCCCGCTCGGCGATCACCTGGAAGAGGAACTCGGCGCCCATGTCGGCCATCGGCACATAGCCGACCTCGTCGATGGCGATCAGATCGTAGCGTTCCCAGCGTGCCAGCACCCGGCGCAACTGCAACTGCTGTTTGGCTTCGACCAACTCGTTGATCAGCGCCGCAGCGGTAGCGAACCGCACGCGTCGTTTCTGCCGGCAGGCAGCTACGCATAGGCCGGTCAGCAGATGCGTCTTGCCGGTGCCGCAGTCGCCGATCAGGATCACCGGTTCAGCGCGTTCGATGTAGCCGCCCTGCGCGAGTTCCTGGATCTGCGCGGCCGAGATCTGCGGCGCTTTGCTGAAGTCGAACTCCTCAAGCGTCTTCATCCGCGGCAGACGTGCGTCCTTGAGCCGTCGGGCGATGGTGTTGCGCTCGCGTTCTTCCAGCTCAGCGGCCAGCAGCGCCTCCAGATACCGCAGGTAGGTCTGGCGCTGCTTGACGGCCACCTCCGCCAGCGGAGCGCATTGCTCGGCCACTGCTGGCAGACGCAGGGTGCGGCATTGTTGTTCGACGGCGGCTTTTTCCAGGTTCTCGACCGCGGCCTTCATGCCTGCACCTTCCCGAGCAACTGGTCGTAGCCACTCAACACCGGCTGCGGCCGCTCGTAACGTGCCAGCACACCGACCTCAAGGGCTGCGACCGATGGTTTAGCCAGCCGTTCGGCAACCAACAGATGCCGAACCGCCGCCACGTCCTGACAGCCGAGTGACAGGACCTGTTCCACGGCTGTGTGGAGACGGGTCCAGCCTTCGTGGGGAGCGAGCGAAAGCAGCGCTATCATCTGCCGAGTGCCTTCTTGGCGACCATGGCGCGTGTTCAGCGCCTGCCACAATCGATCGAAGCACTCCGGCCAACGTCCTGCCCGGCGCCGCTGTGCCAACGGAGTCGAGCCAGCCAGGGCGCCTGGCTTCTTCCGCAACACGTCAAGGTAGTGTTCAAGATCCAAGATCTGTTGCTGACGGCTGTAGCAGCGTTCATGCCGCGCCACGCACGCGCCTTCATGCCACAGTTCAACGTAATCAGCCCGCACTTTCGCTTCAACGACAGTGCCCGGCGGCAGCGGTGTGGAGTAGCGGTTCGTTCGGACGCGCACGCAACGCAGCCCGTCCACTGTGGGAAAGCTGGTCTCGGTCAGATCAGCCGGCTCGGCCGCCAGCGCCAGCAGATGCGGTTGTTCGTTAAGCATCGCCGTGCCTATCGTCTCCGTGCGACCGCCCAGGATGCGCCGCTGATCCTGCCGACAGCACTGCTCCAGGTAGGCGTTCAGCTCGTCCAGATCGCGGGCTTCCGGCAGCGGCACCCAATGGTTGCGGCGAAAGTATCCGCCTTCGCCTTCCACGCCGCCCTTCTCGTTGCCGCGTGCCGGGTTGCAGAACTCGCTTTGAAATCGCCAGTGCGAACGGAACGCGATGAAGCGGCTGGTCTCCTCCCGCCGGTATCCGCGCAGAATCTTCTTCACCGCACTCTTCAGGTTGTCGTAGCGCAGCAACTTGAAGACGCCATCGAAATAGCCGAAGGCTCGCTCGTGCGCTTCCAGAAAGGCCTGCTGCGTGGCATGGGTATATGCCCGATGGTAGGCGCCACCGCTGGCCATCGACCGCATCTCGAACACCTGGAGCTTAATCCGCTCGCCAGCCAGCACTGCCCAGGCTTCATACCAGTCGCACTGCGCTTCCACGCCCCACTCGTAGCTCTGCGGTACGAACACCTCGCGCTGCAATAGGCCCAACTGCTGGCGGCGCCGCCGTACGTAGCCGCGAACCGAACGCTCGCTCACGCTGAACCCTGGCAGCTCCGCGCAGAGCCGCTGCCAGATGCGATGTGCCGTGTGCCTCTGCTTTGCCGGTGCCTGCCGGTCCTCGCTCAGTATCCGGTCGATGAATGCCGACGCTGCCTCCAACTTCCGCAGACGCCTCGTTTGCGGCCTGCTCTCCGCGGGCACGGCACTGCTCAGTGCTTCGCGGACCAAACGCCGGTGAACTCCCAACTTCCGCGAGACCCCGGAAATCGTCCCGACGCCAAACTCATACTCACGACGTATCTGCTCGAACAGCTCCACCTTCAGCCTCCTGGGTAGCCAGCTACGCTTCCGTCGCTCCATCCACGAAGCCTATCCGGCTACTCCCAAGTGGGCCAAACTTAACTTCCGAAGGTGGGCCAGACCAAACTACCGAAATCATTAGACGCCATTCTGGGTTTACAGCAAGTGGGAAATATACTTAGATAGGTGACTGCGGTAATCAATTAAGGTTCTGAGGGCGGCGGCGGTTGTTTACCAACACTACGGCTCGGACTCCATCGGGCCTACTTAGTTCCGCTCTTCTTCTTGTCGGTGCTTCCGCCAAACGGTATAGCTATTCCAGCGCCCACACGTTTTTCGCCTTTTGGGTTGAAATGGCTCGGCTGGCTTCCCCCGCCCTCGGCGTAGCCGCCCACCTTCGAGCCCTTTGGTACATAAATCGCACGCGCACCATCGTTGGTCTTTTGAACGTTGACGGGGGGTTTTTGGGTCTTTTCAACCTTGAAGGGAATCGGCTCTTTTTTAGCTGGCTTCTTGTCGTCAGCGTATCCTAGGATGGCGATTCCAAACATCGCAACTACTAAAAGATAGGCAACGTATTGGCGCATGTTCATTCTCTCCTTTCGCTTACCTTGAGGGTGGCGGGGGAGTTTTAAGCGGCTTCACGGAAGGCTTTACAGGCACCGTTTTTACTGGTGCCGTGGAAGGCTTCGGTGGCGGGGGCGGTGGATTCTTGGGAACCTTTTTAGTCGTCGTCGAAGATTTGCTGTTTGTGGGAGGGGTGTTATCTGCCCACGCTGCTGCGAGCAGAATGATAAGCAGTAGCAGTATCCCAATGCTCGACTTCTGAAGTTTCTTCATCGTCGTACCTCATTAATACGGTTTCATTTGCCCTGAGTGAACGCGCTTGCTGCTGGCGCGAGTCAAGGTATCCTTGCGGGTACACCGACTCGCTTCGGCACTTGAAGATCGTGTCAATCAACAAAACTGTCCACCGACTTGTCTATCGTCCGCGGTCTCTTTACTGACGAACCGCTATTTGCTTTTCGGTGGCGGCGGAACGACAATCTTCTTGCTCTCGGGACTCTTCTGGGCGGGCTTGTATCCCGGCTGCTTGGACGTGCTGGTAACTGGCTGTCCAACCGGACTTGGCTTGGGGGTATTTGACGCCTTCGGCGGGTCCGCCTGCTTGATGTTATTTACGGTGTTCTTGGCCTTGTTAAGATTTGTGTTGTTCTGCGCAAAGCCTGACACGCCAGCCAGCAGCACACCTGCTGCGACAAAAACCGACACTACAGTCTTGAGCTGCTTCATTTACTACCTCTCATGTGTTCTATTATTTGTAGGGAGTTGCCCCACACCCACAAGTGGGACACACATTAGCATCGACTGCTTTGCAAGTCAATCCAGAAACTCTGGAGAGCTATTTCACCATCACTAAACTGTTCCGTAGATCGGGCGTAGGATCACCCACCCCGATTCGTCCTCGGCCAATCAATCCGTCACCGCCCGCCCGGCACGGGCAGCCAAAACAGACGCTTGGGCGGTAGGTCTTCCTTAATGGTGCGTTGCTGCTATCTGCTTGTGCTTGGATTCCAGATGATACTCGAACTCAAGTTGGAGTTCCCTTCGAGTTTTTGCCTCATTCAAGATTCTTGAAACAGTTATATGCCGACCGCACAGCGGGCATTCGGCGGTCAGGTGGATGGGAGGTTCGAGCCATCGTATATTGAGTGGCTCAAGTGTTGCCATATCGGAAATTTACGAGTTCCGAGCTGGATTTCAAGCGGTTTCGGAAGCCAGGATCGCCTCCCCGTTCTCGCTCGAACAACTCCTCTCCGTCTGACCCACTGGCTGTAGCTGCGGTTCCTGATTTTGGCCAACTGATCGGCTTGCCTATTCGGCGACAAGCAATGCGCAAATGTGAGAACATGTAATTTGTAGAAGTTTCCGCTGTTGCCCCGTGAGATCATCCCTCACCCGTAGAACCAGGAGCTAAGGGGGGTTCTACGATGTTACAGATCGTGGAAAAACTCAGAACAATGGAGGTGCCTAATGCCCACCATTCTCTGCATAGACGATGATCCGCACATTCTTGGACTTCAAAAGAGCATATTAGAAACCAGCGGATTTACGGTTGTAACTGCCACGGATGGAGCAACCGGGGTCGCACTCGCTTCCAAGTTTTCGGTGGACATAGTTGTGCTCGATTTGAAAATGCCGGGCATGGACGGGAGCCAAGTGGCAGAACTGCTCTGGAAGGAGCACCCGAGCCTGCCTGTCGTGCTTTGTACTGGCTTCATTGATTCCGTGCCAGGATGGCTTAAATGGTTCGCTGCCGCAATCTTGCAAAAAGGTGATGACCCCCTGGTTTTGCTTTCCACGATTCAAGAGCTAACCGCATCTGGGCTGCGTAAATGATTCCCGAAATAGATGAAGGTGGTGGCTGGTTTGCGGGGCGGTTCCGAATCTTGAGCTTGTGCCCTGGCGTTCCAGGCACACGATCTCGCCGTCGAGGACGGCTGAGCGAAAGGTGGCGGGGCGTGTATCCGCGAATCATTATCGGTTGGCCGTTCTTGATTGACACCTTTCTGGTGCACAATGCACTATCCTTCGTACAATCAATATTTAGGAACCGACCCATCTCTCCGTCGTTCCCGTTTTGAGAATTGCAAGGAATCCCAAACAACTCGTGTCCTCGCATTGCTTGCGATCAACTTGCATTCGTTTATTTCAGGAGATATAGTGTGCGGTATCAGACGCAAGATACCGAACCGGCATCGTTGTCTAAAATCAATAACCTTCCTCGGTCGAACCAAATCCTAAGCCGGAGGGATTTTGATTATGGCTACTGCAAAACGAACCCGTAAATCCAAATCGGCTTTTCCTCCCGAAGTCACCGCAACACCCGTTCAGAAAGTGACACTCGGTTCCGATCCCCAGGAAGTAATTCGCTTACGTGCTTACGCAATATATGAGCAGCGTGGTCGCGAGCACGGTCACGATCTTGATGATTGGCTACGTGCCGAAGCCGAAGTTGTTGGCAGGGCTTTCGCTCAGTCAGCATAAAACAATTATTGGCTCTGGCCAGCATCTCACCACAGCGCAGTGAGTGTATAAAGATGTCTGCTGCTGGTGACAAAGTGCGAGGGCAGAACAATACCGTCTGGAAGTATCTCAGGCGGCGACCCATCTTTCTCGGGACGGTAACGGGTAGTGCCGTGGCTTTGACCATTCTCGTTATAGGTCTAGCACTGATCAGCACACACGGAAACGGCTGGCCGTGGTGGTTTCACGGCGTAATCATTTCTGTTGTCACGGGTTCGTTAGCGGGATTTCTCACTCACCTGCAAGTTCTTGAAATGAAGCGCCGCGAGGCCCGGTTGCTGGCAATGGAGCAAACGAGCCACGCGGTGTGCAATGCGCTGCAAGTCTTGGTTCAGCGTACGTATCTCCATCCAGAGCATCGGGCGCAGTTGGAAGATGAGGCAATTGGGCGCATCCGTAGCATAATGCGGGAAACGTTGCCAAATGTTCTTGAAATACCCCTTAAGGCACGGCCATCTTCACAATTGATTCCCCGCGCAGATGAGAAGCAACGTAAGCACGCTGCTGGCAATACTGCCTCTTAATTGCGTCCACGGTCTCACCCGCTGACCGCGTGCCAAATATCTGTTGACTGAAAGCAAAAGAACTGCATTGACCACGTTGCGTGGTGGAGCCTCCGTTAGCATTGAAGTTTTACCTATGGATCTTGCATTCAGCTTCTCTCCTTTCCGAACGCACCCTTGCCGGCCTTGCCAGGGCCAGGAAGGCCGGCCGTGTGGGTGGCAGACCGAAGGTCGTGGTCAACCGCGATAAGGTTCTCCATCGACGCAGACAGGGCGTCAGCCTATCCCAGATTGCCGATGAGTTCAATATTTCGAAGGGTTCGGTTTACAACATCGTCAAAGCGGCTTCGGCCTAGTCGGCGGTAGCGGTAACCTTCGGCATCTTCGCTTCGGCCACAGAATTCGTACGTAGTCACCGACCGTGTCGAGATCTTCTTTTACCCATCGTGAAACCGGAAGAGAGCGCAGACCACGCTCTGGGATGGTTGAAGAGGAATCGCCCCTGGGTCGAACGTGGCATCGAGCGAAATTGGCCGCTCGTACAGGGGGAGTGGGTCGGCGAGAAGTTGTTAGGATGCACAAAAAGAGGCCTTCAGCGCGCTTCGCGCTGGAGGCCTTTGGCCTTGACCTTGTTAATGAACCCGCCACTCCCAGCAAGACCGCTCAGCCGCGTTGAGTTGCCGGTACGCTGGATTTAGGGAAGCCGTACACCTCTTCCGGATTGTCAACAAGAATGCGTTTGCGGACCGCTGGATCGGGCACCCATTCCGCCAGCAGATCGAGCAGCGTGGCGTCGTTCGGCTTTTCCGTCTTCTCCGTCGGATGTGGCCAGTTGCTGGCCCAAAGCATTCTCTCCGGAGCCGCCTGCGCGAGGGCGCGAGCGACCGCGCCTGTGTCGGCATAAGTGGGGGCTCCCACTTTGCTCAGCAGGTATGCGCCTGACAACTTCACCCAGGTTTGGCCCTTGTCGATGAGTCCGCGTACCACCTTGAACGCCGGATGCGCCACACCCGGATCGGGCGGAATGCGCGCGATGTGGTCGAAGACGATCGGCGTCGGCAGCTTCGGCAGCACGTCCTTAAGCTGGACGGTCGCTTCGGCAGGCATGCTCAACTGCATATGCCAGCCAAGCTCGTTAATGCGGCGGGCCAGAGGCTCCATCATCTCAACGCTGACGCCGCCGGAGAAGACCAGGTTTACCCGGATGCCACGCACGCCGAGCTCGTTCATGCGCCGCAGCTCGGTGTCGGAGACATTCGTATCGACGACGGCGATGCCGCGCGCCGTAGGACCAAACGCGGCCAAGGCGTCCAGCATGGAGCAGTTGTCGGTTCCGTATGCCCCGGCGGCATGCACTACGACGTTGCGCTGAAGGCCCAAGCGGCGCTGCAGGGTGCGATAGTCGGCGACCGTGGCATTGCCGTCTCCACCCAGCAGCATGCTGGGCTTCGCGGCCAGCGGAAACCGAGCGTCGAAGATGTGGTGATGGCAATCTGTGGCAAGCGGCGGAGCCTGGTACTTCGGCCGGTTTACACCGCTTGACCATTTCACCGGCACTTCTCCCGCCGGGGCGGTCTCACCGGTTGCTGCCGCGGAATTGACTATGGCCAATGCTCCCAACGCCTTCAATGCGGTACGTCGAGTGAACTTGTTGTGTTCCATTCCATCCCCCAACTTGGCCTGCCGGCAAAGCGGCGGAGCCAAAAAAATCAGTCAATACTTCTGAATTACCAGCACCAAAATCAAGGCCGAGGCCACCAGAGCAGAGCCCACCATGAAGAACAGGCCACCGGCATAAGTGCCTGTGAAGCTGATCAGGAACCCGATGATCATTGGCGAGGCCGCCGCAATGGCGCCGCCGATCCCGTTCATGCTGCCGGCGGCAAGTGCTACCGCGCGAGAAGGTACTAGCGCCTGAAGCAGAGTCCATGCCGGCGGAGTGCATGCCAGTTGAGAGCCCATTCCCAAGGCCAGCAGCAAGGCTGCCTGCATATTGTTATGCACGATTGCGCCATAGTAAGTACACACGGCGCTTACGAGCATCCCCACAAAGCAGAAAGGCGCGTAGCGTCCGACCTTATCTGACAGCCAGCCCGCTCCGGCCTTGCCCAACACCGCCACGATAAACGGTAGAGACGAAAGCCAACCCAGTTGCGCCCACGAAAAACCGCGGGCCGACTTCAAGTAAGACGGCAGCCAGGAGAACATTCCCCAGAAGACGCACATGGCGGCGATGTAGTACATGATCATCAGCCAGAAACGATAGTTCTTGATCAGGACTTTGACGTTGTCCCAGAACAGGTCGCTCGACGTCTTCTCGACCGCTTTCGCTTCCTTTGCCAGTGCTTCTTCGATGTGCTGCAGCTCGAGTGCGTTCACCTTCTTATGCTGCCTTGGACTATCGGCCGTGTGGAACCAGAGCAGGTACAGGGGAATCAAACCGCAGACCAGGCAAACGAAAAAATTGGAGCGCCAGCCGAACTCCGAGACGTTCCAGGTGAAGATCGGCATGGCGATGGCCGGCGCCAGTGAAGTGCCTATGTTCCAGACGGCATTGGCACGACCTCGCTCCTGCGGCGGAAACCATTTTTTGATGTACTTGCTCTGCATCGGATGGTGAATGCCTTCGCCCAATCCCAACAGCAGCCTCGCCCCAAGCATCACCGCGAAACTGGCGGTGATGCCGCCGATGAACATGGCGACGCCCCAGAGGGAAACCGCGATGCACGTAGCTTTGCGCGGACCCAGTAGGTCGCCCAGTGGACTGAAGCATACGTTGGCGGTGCCGTACGCGATAAGGAACAGGGACATCATCATCCCGATCTGCACCGGGTGGCCCTTGATGCCCATGTCGCGGAGAAAGTTGTCGTTGGCAGCGAGAAGGGAAATATTCACGCGGTCGAAGAACGCCACCATCATCGTGATCAGCAAGATTACGATGAGCGAGACGCGCTGCCGTGACGGTTTCAACGAGCTTTCAACTTCGAGCTTGGCTGTTTGTGTGCTGGACATCCGTACTCCCTAATTTGCAGAGAACACTACGACGTCTGCTACAACGAAGACTTGATAGGCTTGGAAGTCGGATGTTACACCGCAAAAGCGTTTACTGGAACCTTTTTCGGAGTCCTTCATTGGGTGGCGCTGGCCGGTCTGGTAGCGGCCGGCTACATACAGGTCGACTTCAAGAGAGACACGCTGCTCTCCGGTGCGGTGGGAATACTCGTTCCGGGTGTGCTCATGCTGAGCGCCTTCTATATGGCGTGGCGTTTGCTGAGGTTTGCAGCGACCAGGAAGAAGTGAAAGACTCAACGCGCAGGCTTCCAACAGCACGCAACCGCATTAGCCGCTCGAAACAGCAGTCCGGGACCCGGACTGAAGTAACACCAGAGATTGACGCCGCGATCGCAAATCTGAGGCGCGAGCGGACTGCTCCCGGAGAAAATACCAACTTCCGTCGGTCGGACTGGAAGTCCGTCATCCCAAGTCCAGGCGCCTGGACAAGTTCTCACCAACGTTCGGCCGTTCGGATCGCCAATTCCGGATTGCCTGCGACTCGTCCGGAACCGAAAAATGGTGGGCCATCTGGTGCAACCGACGGTGCAACTTCCTAGAAGCTGACTTCGGGACCGGGTTGTTGGCGAGAAGGCGATCAAATTACCATTTCACCAGTTTGCAGAACAGTCCGGCAAACAAGTGATAATGCCTTGTTCACAACAATTGCTCTGGATATTTTTGTCGCCCAGACGTAAATTGCTGCCGTGCCAGGAAGCCGGAGATGGATGATACCGAAATCGAAAAGCGGGAGGTTGAACGGATGAAGATATTTCATTTTCAATCTTGCGAAGCCCGCTGTGAAGAGCGGTGGCCGGTCGCAACACGCGTTTGGGTGTTCGATGGAAGCGCCAGGAGCCGCTGTGCGTGGATCCTCGTCTTGCTCGGCATCGCTCTCGGGTTGACGTCACGACTCGCGCTCGGACAAACAACCTGGGAGTTTGACAAATGCCTGAACGATTGTGTTCGCCTGTGCAATATGCAACCCGAGAGACTCCGCTGGGGATGCCAGGAAAATTGCGGGGGCCAGTGCGCAAATAAGAATCAGCACACGAACCGGTCGAGCAAGCCAAATCCCCCCGCGCCGCCTCGCGCGGTATCCTGGGGCGCTATCGCCTACAGCGCCTCGGACATGAAAGCTGGATGGTCGCAGGGCAAGAGCAACCGGGGCAGTGCGGAGAAAGAGGCCATGAATATCTGTTCCCAGCGCGGCAAGGCTTGCGCTTTGCGGATCGCCTTTAACAAACAGTGCGGGGCGCTGGCGGCGGATCGGAGCTTTGTCGGCTGTGCGACTTCCACGGAAGCGCGAGAGGCCCAGCAAAAAGCCGTCGCGGAGTGCACGAAGAACGGTGGCACGAGGTGCGCGCTCCACGTTATGTTTTGCTCCTTCTGATGGTCGGTGCGGTCAACAGTTGAGCTACCGCAAGTACGCTTCATGATTAGCCTCAGGGACAAGCCGCCTTGGACAATCGTGCGCTTTACACTCATCGCTGCGGTTCTCGCAATCTCTTCGTGGTACTTATATCTCTGGAATCATTTTTACGACACATTGCCGCGTTCTCCTGAGAAGACAACCGGAAGACCCTGACAACCTTCATGAGTTTTTGTTATACGAAACCGTCGCAATACGGTGTAATTGTCGAAAAAACGCCTTCGCGTAACTTACGCTGCTTGCACCACATCCGGTGCAGAAACCGCAAGTTACGGTATGGCCTGTCGCCAGTCATGCGGTCTTGCAGCCGAACGAAGCTACCTCGATGCTCGCTAAAACAATTTCAGCAAGGCACATCCTCCAACACCGCGGACGAATCTCACTCCCAGTATGTTTAGAGTATCGGCCTGGAGAGACACACATGGCGCAGGGGAGCGTCGACCTCCATATCAATAACGGCATGGCATCTCGTGAAGCCCGGGCAGAGTCGCCCGTGCGTGCAGATTCGGTCCGGATGCTTTATGCAGCTGCGGCCTTGCTGTTGTTCGTGCTCATGCTCTTCGGCTTTCAGCAGTTTTACCTGCACGGAAGGGCCTATCCGGCCCATCCGCTTGCGCCGCCGATCAGGACGTTGCTGATCGCACATGGCGTGGCCATGACCCTCTGGGTCGTAACGCTCGTGGTCCAATCACTGTTGATCGTGGGCCGGAACCGCCGACTCCACATGGCAGTGGGCCCGTTCGCCGTGGCCTTGGCGGTGGCCATGGTCGTGTTGGGGCTGTGGCTGCCCATCCAGTCCACGCGGTTTGAGCCCGACGTCACGCTGTGGGGCCTGAATCGCGTCCATTTCATGGCCATACCGATGTTCGCCATTCTGACTTTCGGTGCCTTTGTCGGCCTCGGGATCCGCCAGCGCCGCCGAGCGGAAATCCACCGCCCGATGATGCTGTTGGCCACGCTGAGCATCATGCCTGCCGTGACCGACCGGATCACGGGGCTCCCGAACGTCTATGCCGCCAGCATCTGGGGCGCCTTGTTTGGCCCGTTCTTCACCGCACTAATCATCGGGACGTTATTTCTCGTCGCGAAATCGCTGCTGACCTGGTCGTTTGACCGCTGGTTTGCCACCGGCTTAGCCGTGCTTATCGTGGTCGACGTGTTCATCATGAGGCTGGCGCCTACCCACACCTGGGGTCAGTTTGCTGCGTTTCTCGCCCGGTAAAGCAGCGGCATGTTCAGATCGCGCTCGTGCGGGACTTAAATCGTCCGCACGGACCGTCGTTCGTTCGCGAAACTCGCGGCACTACCCGGACTGCGCAGCCCTGAGAGTCCGGTACCCGGACTTCACTCCTACGGCGCGTTCAAAATGCTTTTAGCCCCCACGCTTTGTGCCAATTTAGCTTCATGAGACCCCCTTTTTAGCTTCATGAGCCCCATCAAAAACCCTCTTTTTCGCTCATTTATGGTTACTACATAGTCACTAATTGTCGATCAAATGTGAGGGTTCATTGACATGTCAGTAGAGCACTGAAAGGCGCGGGAAATGGCCATCAAGAATAAATAGATCGGTAGGCGTTGGAGTGCTAAAGCCTTTTGTTTCAATCGCTTGTCTGTCAAGTGCTGGCGGCCGTCCAGCGGCTTCGACGCAAGACATTGCTGCGCTACCTGGCAGCCAGGTTGGAAAGCGCTTCCTCAAAACCAGGTAAAAACTGGCTTCAAAATCGCGGCCTCAAAAACCTGGGTTCAAATTTTGCGAGCGCTCGAGCACACGTATTAGCCGGGTCATCCCTGGAAAAATGCCAACGTCCCGTCACTCATTTTCGGTCGGATCTGGGTGAGCCGGCTCCCTACATGCAGACACCCAGACAACTTTTCGCCAAAGTTCGGCCGTTCGGATCGCCAATTTCCGTATTGCCCGTGATTCATCAACTGACCACGGCTGAGTTCGTACATGCGGACTTCGGGCCCGCGTTGGGGGGATTCACTTGTACGGGATTGTAGCTGGCCACAATCCCGCGATCATCGAAGAGGTTCATACCGTTGCACCTCAATGATGCAAATCGTTTGCAAGAAAAATGCATCCTTGGGTCTATCTCTCGATCTTCTTGATGTACAGCCGAAGCCCAACTAACACTATCCCGATCGTAATGAGCGAGATTCCGAGCCCGATACGGCGATGGTTGCGTTCAACCATGGCTTCCTTCCCAGCTTGCAGGTTCTTGGCGGCAATTTTCAGGCCGCTTTGAATATCCTGATCCACCAAGCCCGTTTGGAAGCTATGAATGGTGACTCGAGCCTTGGTTAGCGAATCCCGTGCCTGATCCTGTCCCAGCTTAGCCTCGCTCACCTCCATACCGGAGGACTCGGCGACAGCGAGGACGTGGTCTGCGCTTTTGATGGCATTGTCCAATTGACTCAAGGACCTTTGTAATCCTGCCCTTGCTTGATCACAGGCGTCACCAGGGGAATGACACCGCATGCAGACGCCGTTAGGACCAGTGCCCAGCATTGCGTCCGTTGGATGGCTGATGCCATGATTGCTGTGACAGACAACGCACCCTGGAAGAGAAGCCGCTTGAAAAGCAGCTTTGTGCGAACTTTTGTCATACATCTGGGCTTGAAAGGTGTGACAGTTCGAACACACATTCTGAACCTTGTCTACTCCTGGGGGTGCCGCGCCATGATTTCCATGACACGTTGAACAGGTTGGTGCACTCAGATCGCCGCGCACCGCGAGTGCATCGTGGTGGACGCTAGTGCTGTACTTGGCGAACTGATCCGTTGGAATGTGGTATTCCTTCATATAACCCGCGTCAGAATGGCAGCGAGCGCACGTCTTCGCCACGTTGACCGGGTTAACCGTGGAACGGGGATCGCTGGGCGCCCTTAGATCGTGGACACTATGACAATCCGTGCACACTGCAACTTTCGTATCTCCAGCCGCGAGGCGCTTGCCGTGCACACTGGTGCGGTATTGCCCCAACTCGTCCGTGCGCAAGCTGGGGTTGAACTGCCTAATATAGGCTGGATCCGAATGGCAACTTCCGCACAACTGCGGGATCTGCTTGCGATCAATCTTGCCTTTCCAACCCGCCTTTCGGCTCATAGCTTTCTCTGGATCATCACTGGTTGGGTCGCCGCCGTGGCAGCTGGCGCAAGTTAAACCCTTTTGTGCGTGTATATCCTGGCTGAACTTCTCCGGGCTCACGCCCAGGGGGTCAGGCAAGGCGGAGTGACAATCCAGGCAGGAGTTCTTGGTTTGCCCATAACCCAGGCATGCTGCGAGCACTACGAAGCCGGCCAGTCCGACATAACGGGCTGCGCTGAACGCCCGGAGCCTATTTCGCAAGATAGCCATAAACACTCATTCCTGCCATGTACGCAAGAGCAAAGACCGCCAGCCCAGTGATCCACGCTTTCGTGCGTGAAGGTTGGTCACTCTCAAAGAAAGGCAGCAATAGCCACAACAAGCCGGCCAACCCGAAAGCAAGTACACCCAAAACCTCCCCGTCGATGAACCACACTTTGGACGGGATGAGCTTGAGTGTCTGGAACATGAAGAGGAAGTACCACTCGGGCTTGATTCCCGCTGGAGCAGGCGCAAAAGGATCAGCCTTGACACCGAGGTTCCACGGGAAGACCGCTGCCAACGCACCCAGCACTCCCAGAGCAACGTACCAAGCCATCAGTTCCCGCAGCATGAAGTTGGGAAAGAATTTCATTTCCCGCTTTGCAGACGGATTCGCGGTCCACTGCGCTTCCAGTTTCGGCGGAACGCTCATGCCCTGGCGCTGAACCAGCAACAGGTGCAGCAGGAGCAGCAAGGTTGCCAACCCGGGCAGAACGGCGACATGGAATCCAAAGAACCTGGTCAGCGTGGCGCCAGTCACCTCTTCACCACCGCGGAGAAAGAGCATCATGGGCTTGCCAATGATCGGAACCTGCGCGGTAATCTCGGTGCCAACCTTGGTGGCGAAGAAGGCCAGCGTGTTCCAAGGCAGCAGATACCCGCTAAATCCAAATCCCATGACAAGAAATAGAAGAAGCATACCGCTGATCCATGTCAGCTCCCTTGGTTTGCGGTAGGCTTTGAGAAACACCACGCTGAACATGTGCGCAAAGGCAGTAAAAACCATGAGATTGGCTGACCAGGAGTGGATAGAGCGAATCAGCCAGCCAAACCGTACCTGGGTCATTATGTACTGGACGCTTTCGAAGGCCTCATTGGCACCTGGGCGGTAATACAGGAGCAGCAACATCCCGGTCAGCACCTGGATCACGAAGAGAAAAAGAGTGATGCCTCCGAGGAAATACCAGTAGGACAGGCGGTGAGTGGGGACAGTCTTGTGGCGGAGCGGGGCTATGAGATCGTTCCAATCAAGTCGTTCATCAAGCCAGCGGATAAGGGCGGCGAACAAGGTCACGCCTCCCGCTTTCGGCTGACGACAACCTCATCGCCGCGCACGTGGACATCAAATACATCGAGTGGCCTCGGCGGGGGACCGGAGACGTTGCGGCCATTGAGATCGTAGATTCCATTGTGGCAGGCACACCAGATCTGGCGCAGATCGCTACGATACTGCACCGTGCAGCCAAGATGGGTGCAAGTGGCGGAGAGAGCGCGATAAGTGCCGTCGCTGTTCATGATCAACAGGCCGGGACGGCTGCCGAAACGGAAGGTCTTGGCGGAATTCGGCTTCAGCTCCGCCAGCTTGGCGGCGACGACGTCGCTTCCGCTAAGATCCGCCACTGCCGGAGGCACAAGATAGCGCAATACTGGGTAGATGAAAGAAGCAAACGAAGCCAGCAGACCGCCGCCAAGGAAAATTCCAATCATGCTGCGGCGCGTCGGGTCGGGTTGAGAAAGTTGATCTGCCGTCATTTACTGCGCCCCCTGCCGCAGGAAGCACTTCGGATCCGGATTGCCAGTCTCACCCGGATCAAGCAGAACGCACTTCCACGTTACGCTGCATCTCGCGCAGCCACATCGTTTGGAACAGGTGCAGGCGATGTCCAATGACCATCGCCAGATTCATATCAATTTTATACCCCGCCGGCGGATGAGCGGCACAATAGTCGAGCAGCCCCTCACGCGGCAGGGCGATAACTTCCGTTTCAAGCGGCGCGGTGGCGGTGAGGGTAAACCGGTAGGGCGGAATCAGACGAGGTGCTTGTACCGGGCACCGAAGTCATCAAAAGCCTCCCTCTATTTGCCGAGCACGCGTACGTACTTCACCAGCCCGTCCGCCTGTTCAGGCGTGAGACTCTTGTATGACGGCATCTTGCCTTTGCCGTTAGTTATGGCCTTCTTCAGATCGGCGTCCGACTGCTTTTGAATGTCCGGCGATTTGTAACTCTTGATGCCGAGTTTCTGTCCCATCGTCGTATTTCCCGTGCCGTCCGGCCCGTGACACATGGCGCATTTGGACTTAAAGAGAGCCGCGGCGTCGGTGGAATCCGCAAGGCAGTTAACGGAAACGCTAACCGCAAAGACCAGTAGCAATGGCAACATCCGTTTCATTCCATCCCTCCGAAGGTACAGTGACTTGTGACTGATAGAGGTGCTGAAACCATGGCGGACTGCCGGCAGACGTAGTCCGGAATTTCCGTTTGAGCTTCCAACAGCCTCACACTATATACCCCGCGAGGGAGTCGAGCGCACTATTTTTCTTTGGCTGGGCCCAGGGCTCGGTACAGGGGACCAGTGTCCGAGAAATTTACGAGGAACGATCTCGATTACACGACAGCACCCAAACATCATGCGGCACCACTCCTCGTTCGCAAAAGATGCTTTGGCTTGCAAAGCCTTTCACGAGCTATACCGGCGAGACGCCCTCTGCGCCGGTGATGCTGCATTTCGGCAAGCAGGATGCGCATATTCCGGCCGAGGAAGTGGAGAAAGTTCACGCCGCACATCCCGAGGAGGAAATTCATTGGTATGACGTGGGACACGGCTTCAATTGCGATGCGCGCGGGAGCGTGAGGTGAGGTTCTTGGTGTATCGTCGGCCATCCGTCCAGAAATGCGAATATGGCATCCCGGGTTCGCACTTTTGGAAAAGCCCGTTTTGCGTCAACTTGAGTCTTGCAACGCTGGATGGAGGAGAGCAGGCTTCGCCGACACTGCTTGCCCACCTCGATAATCGTTTGTGAATAACCTCTTTCATACTCTTGTCGCCAGCGAGGCCGACTCTTTCTACGTTTTTGTTTCAGCGGGAGAATTGTCGGTTGTAGGCATCCTGGTCACCATCGCGAAGCAGGAGCCTATCGGTAATGGCAAACCGTTCTATTTTCACTGCGCAAGCCGGATCGAAAGGGGCGACTCCTCCAACTCGAGGTCGGAACCCTTGGTTTCGGGCGTGCACAGGATGGCCACAATGGCCAGCACCGCGTAGGCCATCACGAACAGGCCTATGTAGATGTAGGCGCGGTGTATGCCGTAGGCCTGCAGGAGCTTGCCGGCGACAATCGGGATCAGACCGCCGCCGTAGACCTGCGACACCTGATAGCCGGCGCTGGCGCCGGAAGCACGGAAGCGGGTCGGGAAGTTCTCCGTGTAGAAAGTGGGAATAGCGCCGTAGCCGAACCCGAACACGAAACCGAAGCCGATGATCTCGCCGATCGATGCGAGCAAGAAGTTGCCGGTATTGAGCAAGTAGAAATAAGGAATGGCGAACACCAGGAACACCGCCGCCGAGACCAGCAGGATGGTGCGGCGGTTGATCACGTCGGCCAGCAGCGAGCCGATGATCATGAACACCAGCATCGAGCCGGCGGCGATAAGCCCGATAGTTTCGGCCTGGGTGCCGGTGAATCCCACCGCTTTCATGTAGCCGGTGCCAAACACGAAACACAGGAAGAAAGCGCCGCCAAACATGGCGTTGACCAGCGAGGTGCGCAGGATGCGCAGAGGCATTTCGCGCCAGACCTGGCTGGCTGGACTTTTCAGTACGGCCTTGCCGGCCTTGAATCCCTCGAACACGAAGCTGTCCATGGTGCGGGTGCGGATCACGATGCCGACGATGGCCCCCAGGAAGCCGAAGTAGAAAAAGATGCGCCAGCCCCAGGCCACGAAGTCCTCCGGCGACATCAGCGATTTGACCAGAATCACCGAGCCAAAGCCCAGCAGCAACCCGATGGGAATGGCAAAGCCCACCCACGCGCCCCAGAACGCGCGCCACCGGGAGCGCCCAGCCTGTTCGACCACCCAGGTCGACGCAGTGCCGAATTCGGCGCCGAAGCTGATGCCCTGCATGATACGGAAGATGATCAGCAGCACCGGCGCGATTGTGCCAATGGTGTCGTAGCCTGGCGTCAGCCCGATTAGCAGGGTGCTAACGCCCATGAGCACCAAGGCGTAGACCATCGCGTCGCGGCGTCCGTGGCGGTCGGCGATGTTGCCGAAGATGTAGGCGCCCACCGGCCGGATGATGATACCGAGGCCGTACACCGTGATCGCCGCAGCAAACGCGGCGAGGTCGGGCAACTTGAAGAACACCTTGCCCCACACAGTCGCCGCCATGATGCCGGTAACCAGAAAATCGTATTGCTCGATGACCGAGCCGATGATACTGGCCACGGCGACCTTGCGGATCTGCTGCGTTGTCGGGGTTTGCACCGCTGTCATGCTTGTCTCCCTGGTCGCGAAGGTCGTGACACACTCTCCACTTGGCGACGGCCATAAGCCTCAGGGCGGCAAATGGAGCCAATTGGAATAGTTTGAGCCCCTCATCATAGAGGTCGCTACTTTGGATAAAGTTGCTCCGCAATACGGCGTACGCCATCAGGGAATCAGCCAATGCCCTCGCAAAGAGCGCAAGGGGCGACTGTCATTATTTATTCCTTTCCTGGAGCGCGCACTGATGATCAGCCGCCTGGAACGTGATCGAGAAGCTCTGTTACTCTGTGCGTTTTGAGTCGGTGTGTGGCGCCGCCAGGAACTCCGCCGAACATGCATTCACGTGTACCTACAACTCGCCACTTTGACTAAAAGTGGGCTTTGCGAAGATTTGAATGTCTTGTGCGGGGGGTAGAGCCGGTTTCGAGGAAGCGCGAGGCGAGTTCCGAGCGTATTGTCGGCAATTGGGAAGTTGTCCAGAAACCCGTTTCTGGACAACGAACTGCTCGTCGGCCGGCCGGAGCCATCGCTTTCTTTGGCCATAGGCGTAGCTTTACGCAGAAATCACCCCCCGAGTACCCTCATCCTGCAGCGAAACACGTTGCGGGGGCAGGCATGATTTCGAGAGAAGAGCTTTACGAGTTGGTCTGGTCCGTGCCAATGGTCAAAGTGGCCGAAAAGTTCAACGTCTCGGGCAGTTACATGGCTCGGATTTGTTCGATCCTGCACGTCCCGCGTCCGGAGCGAGGCTAGCGATACTGCGCGTTAAGGCACGAATGCCTGCCGAGTCTGGACGCTTAGCAGCTAAGCTCCGCAGAACTGCGGCACGCTTGCGACAGCTCGCCATGGCCACCAGTAGGGCGGATTCGATGCCCATCAAGGTTGCGATCATCGTCCACCTCCAAGGCGAAACCCGAGGCGAACGAATGCGGCTGCCAGCCCCAAGCCAAATGAAATTGCCAGTGAAGCCAGCAATATCAGGACTACATTGATGGTTGGTGCCTTGCGTAGTGGGGGTTGCGCGAGTTGGCGGAGCCGTTCCAACGCCGGAAGCTCCGCGTTTAATTGTGCGATTGTTATGTGCCAGCGTTCACAGTAGCCGTTGATGATCCTCTCTGCTTGCTGGTAAAGAACTACGAATTGAGCTGACCCAGCATGGACGTTGTGTGTTTCGTGTCCGTGGGCGGCGTCGATCAAAACAGCGAGATGCGATTCCAGGTCCCGCTTGGCGAAGAAGTGTCTAACTTCTTGAAGTTGGGCTCTGCTGGCGCTCTGAAGACGCGCCAGGGCGTGTTCACACACCTGCGGTGTGAGATTCATAGATTCTCCTTATGTTTGGGAATGCGGTGCAGATTTGCCCCCCGGCTCGAATCTTTTACGAGCAAGTCCAGTGGCAAAAGCACCAGGGGTCTTCATCCGAAATAGTCAGGCTCTCGCGCGCGAGACTCGAATGGGCTTACTGGAGGTACTGGTATTGGCTTTGTTCGGCGGGGGTATCCAGTTGGCGCAGATTTGGCTTTCACGTGTTGACTCGGAAAGCCGATTGGGGCGTCGGACTGAGCCCGCCGAACTGGTTCATGGCGCGCGGGTCGCGGACCACTGGCTCTGTGATCTTGCAGGACTACCACATATAAGGCGGGAACACTCGCTTACCGTCCCGCCGTCGCAAGGTAATTGAACTCAGCAGAGCATAAATGAAGATGCATATGGCGAGTCGAATATTGCGGGATACGGGGATACACGCCCAAAGTCCGATAACCAAGAGAGCTGGAATCGGCCTTACCCGCCAAAACCGCCAATTCCAAAAATATGGCTTCTTGCTGAACTCTTCTCTCGTTCCAGTCCGGTGACAGTTCTCGCAAAGCACCGCAGCTTGCCTTTCGGCTGGCTGGTCTACTCTAGTCAAATCGAGGACATCTTCCGACCCGCATTTGGGGCAGTAATAAGTCGGCATTGCTTTAATATTGTAAATCTGTGCGTGGATGTGAAGCCTGGACACTTGGACGAAGGTCGTCGTTGTTCATCTGTGACATCGGTCGGCTCCGCTCCGGCAAAGTTCAACTGTCATCGCCATGTCACTGGTATGATTTCTCTCATATCCGTAGCTGGGGGAGCAAAAGGAGAACGAAGATTCCCGCTCATGGCAGCACCGCACAATTGGGACATTTTGAGCGGACGGATGCTGCAGCTAATAGCGGAGTCCGGTACCGACTCTGAGGTTGCAAACGTTCTCGGGTCGGTAAGGAGTTCTTTGGACTCGGCACGTGACTTAGCCGAAGTTCAATCGAGGTTGCAGAACCTTTTGGCTGCTTGCTGCGAGGCCGCTCGCAGACGTTGGGACGGTTCGGGACAAGCTGTTGCCCACAATGCACTCAAGGAGTATTTCGACTGTACTCTTCGAATTGTGCCTCCATTAGCTATGCCGTCATTGTATGTCACGCTGCTGACGAAACAGAATGAGCTAGACTCTGCATTGGCATCGGTCGAGGAGGGCTACGCACTTGAAGAGGATGCCATTGCGGATTGGGTTTCCGTCCTGAAGCTCGTTGCAGACACTGACCGTCGAATACTAATCCAAGACGGGTTCCCGGAGAGGTACAAACAGAGAATAGAGCGTTTATGTAAGGCTATCAAGTTCGTGATGGGGAATCCTACAACTGACGGCGATGAGTTGGAATGTGAGGCTAGGTATATGCGCTCTTTTTCTTCCGCCTTAGATGAACTGCAGGGACTAATTCCCGAGGTGGACGACCTCATAGGTGACACCTCTCGCGAAGCATCTGCCCAATCCGATGAATATGAGGAACGGAAGCGTGAGGGGGAACCGAGTTCGGAAGAGAGAGACTCTCCGAGCGAATACCGTACTGCTACATCGCCTACGATGAATCTAGAACGCCTTTTTTCCGACTTGTGAACCAACTCCTCGACTGCAACTTCACCTGAGCATCTGCATCGAAAGAAGGCGCGGGGCATGGCAATCCCACCTTCTAACGAGTTTCCGGACAACCTCTTTTTATTTTGCTCCCGCATTCACCTTTGCTCAAGTTCCTAACGCCTTGAACCCTCATTTTCCCCTAGGAAACGACAAAAGTGACCCCTACCGCCAACCCGCCCGGAGGCGATTCCCGCGGTCGGGTGCGATGGGGACGGGTGGTTGGGCGGCCGGGGTGGCGCAAAGTCTGCGGCGTCTATTGCCCACCCCCACGACAGACTCACCGCCAAGCGGGGTAACCCGCATTGCTATACCGCTGCCATAAAAGCCATGGCCGCAACTCCGTCATCGACAATTTCCTGTGCTACCTCCTCGACATCGTTGATGCATTACTTCGAGGAGATGTCCACTCGGCGGCTCTTGACAATGACAGGGCTGTTGATGATGGGAAATACGTACTCCCTGTCGAGTTCCGTTGCCGGATACACAAGGTAGGCGCGGTCGCATCCGAGCACCGTGCCGTAGGTGATTACCTGATAGATATCGGGATTGCGAGGTCCTCCCTCGTCACGCTTGTACTTCGCATCCGCAACGACCACCACCGACTCCCGTTCCCGCACAACATCGTGTACCTGGAGATGTCGTTTTTCCGCGAACGTGTTAGGGTCGAGGACCCGGATGACATCCGTTCCGTCACTCATGAACAGGTCATGACCATCCGTCGTCAATCCCCATCCTTCTCCCTTGTACGAAAAAAGCTGAAGCAAGCGGAAGTTCGTGGCATCGTATACAAACCCAGTTCCCGATTGCCACGTCACCTCGATAATCTCATTCTTAAACAGAGTTATGCCTTTGCCAAAATACTCAGACGGCAAATCCAGTTGTTGAACGACCTCTCCCGTTTCCAAGCGAACTTTACGAACAGACGATCGACCCTTTAGCCCAGTACCCTCGTACAAGAAACCGCCCCGGTACGCCAAGCCCTGGGTGAATGCGGTTACATCATGGGGGAATTCCCTAAGGATCTTGAAGGTATACTCAGGGCTCCGTGCAGGTCGAGTATCCTGTGACAAGGACGGAACAACGACGACGCACCCTGCGAGAAAGACAACAATAACCGCTCTCATTGCGGTGATCAGGCTGGCGAGGAATCGCCTTCGATCGGAGTTTCCCATAACCGAACCTCGTCGGCCGAAGTTGGCTTGTTCCATTGCATCCCGTGGCTTATAACGATTGTACTGGGTAGGGGGCCGTGGAAAAGCCGCTGCGGCGGATCGATCCGTTCGTGCCTACTGCGGAGCTGGGCCGCGGACCACCTGAACCAAGTCTCCTGTGCGTATCCTTCTCGCGAAGGCCGCCCTCACCTCTCCTGCGCTGAGTTTTGAGTAAGCTTCTGCTGCCCGGATCGGTTCATCCAGCGGAAGACCGATCTCGGCTCGATGAAGAATTCCTTCGGCGATCGCATCCTCGCTTGATTCGCTCAAAGGAATTTGCCGCAGCAGCAAGGCCTTCGCCTGATGCAGCTCATTCGCGGGAACATCTTCTGTACGCATCTGGTCGAGGTCGCGCTGAATCAGCGCTCTTGCTTTCGAGACATTTTGTGGGTCGCAGCCGTAGGTAACGGAGTAGCTGGCCCTGGTCTCCGATGCCCTCAAGTGGACGTCAACGGTGTACACATAACCTGCTACCTGACGCAAATCATGGTAAAGACGCGTAGCATAAAAACCGCCACCCAATACATTGTTGCCCAGTTGTAAGGGGTAGTAATCCGGATCGAAACGGTTGAGATTCAATTGCTCGCTGAGATGGACGGAATCCTGTATGGCTTCCGGATCGGGAACGTTCGATGCCGAAGGTTTATTCAATGGAACCTGAGGCAACGTGGTGTTTGGCTTGGGGCCGATCGCCTTCCAATCGCCAAACCACTTTTCGATGACCGCCTTGGCCTCCGCGGCCGAGACGTCGCCTATGACCACAATGGTGGTCAGGTCAGGCCTGATGGTGGCGGCGAAATATTGTTTCACCTGGCCTAAGTTGATTGTAGCGATAGTAGCGGGCGTAGCTTCCCGCAGGACAGGGTCGCCCGCGGGCACCAATGCCAGATTAAGCGCACGCGAGGTCCGGTACTCAGGGGTAATCAGGTTGCCGCCAACAAACTGAGAGGTTTGCTGTTTGACGACCGGGAAGGCCTCCGCCGGCAGCGCCGGATGAAGCTCGTTGTCGGCCAGCAATTGAACGCCACGAGAGAAATGATCCTTCAGGACTTTGAGAGAAAAGTTGTAGCCCGCACTCTCGTTGGCGGCGATGTCGTCTAGCGCTTTCTGAAAAGCCAAGCGGTCCAATGTCTGCGTTCCATACGAGAAGAGGCCCGCCAGAAGATCGGAAACACCCTCCTGCCCGGCAGGCATCTGCAGGTCGGCGTTATTTTTGATCGATCCAATGACTGTAACAGTGGGACTGGTTGAGTCATTCTTGACAATCAACCGAATGCCATTCGCCAGAGTCGTATCCGAAGCCGTGATGTAGTTGGCGGGCACTTTGAGCTCGACTAGAGAACTCGCCGCCCACTCGGGCAATTTAACCGGTTTGGTTGGAGCCGATGTCACTTGCTCTGCCCCGCCGAACCCTTTCGCAGCAACCGGCTGTCCGCTAGGAACCGGTTTTAAGATGGCAGTGATGGAGTTCTGGCTGACCAGGTACTGCTTCGCCACTCGGTTCACGTCGGCCAGGGTAACGCGCCGGATGGCTTCAACGTCCTCATCAGGGGACGTTCGGCCCTCTGCGGCCAGAGCATTGGACCAGACATTGGCGAGCCCTGGAATCGAGTTGCGCTGAAATTCAGCCGACGCAAGCTCGCTTCTCTTGGCTGCCGCCACCAGCTCTTCCGGGACGCCTTTCGCCGCATAGTTTTCCAGGATCTGGCGCATTTCATTAACCGCCCCGGTCGGGGCTGTGCCGGCAGGAAGCGCCACCACTCCGTAGCCGACGCTGGCCTTGGGGTAAGCTTCCGCCATACCAAACTCCGCCGCCAGTGCCTTGCCCGCGGGCACCATTGCGTAGAGATCGCCGCGCTGGCTGGACAACACGTCGGCCAACACCTGTGCCGCTGCATAGTCCGGGGAGTCTGTTCCCGGAAGGCGATAGGCGATGAAGCCGAGAATGTAAGGAAGATTGCTATCGAGAGTGAAGCTCTCCGGCTTCACAGGTTTCAAGTCTACGACTGGGCGCGCCGGTAGCGGATGACTGGGAATGCTTTCGAACCACTTCTTGATCTTTACAAGGGTTGCGGCTGGATCGATGTCGCCAACGATGATTAGAATTGCGTTACCCGGCGTGTACCAATTCTCATAGAACTTTTTCAGCATCTCGCCCGTGGTCGCATCGAACGAGTCTTTCGTGCCCAAAGGGTCGTGCGCGTAAGGAGTGCCTGCGAACATATCTTCATTCAGGCGATTGATGAACTTGTAAGTCGGATTGGAAAGATCGCGCGCCACTTCCTGCTCGATCGCGCCTCGTTCCTGAGACCATTCCTGCTGTGAGTCGTCGATGCCGCGCAGGCAGGCGGCCTGCGCCCGCAGCGCGACATCGAGATCGGAGGCCGGAACGGTCGCAAAGTACTGCGTGATGTTCTGCTGGGTATCGGCGTTGTTCCGGCCGCCTAGCAGCGCGTAAATGGCTGCTGTCTGATCGGCAGTCATGCCCTCGCATCCGCGAAAAGCCATGTGCTCCTGCGCGTGCGCCATCCCAGGAAACCCGGGGGGAGTCTCATCGCCGCCGACTAGAAAATTCATCTCCACGGTGACCACCGGAGCAAGCGGGTTGCGAATGAGAACCACGCGCAGCCCATTTGAGAGCGTGGCTCGCGTGACTTGGCTCTGCTGCTCAGCGGAGCCGGAATTGACAAAAAAGCTGAGAAGCAGCGGCAGAAGCAAAAGACGTTTGAAGGTCACGCTAAATATCCTCCAGGCATTTAGACGGCTGGCGCACTTGCACGATAGCGTAAGCCAGCCGGTAAACACGATCGCCGACGGCGTTTCTTTAGAATACCTGATTCGTTCTATGCCAATAAGTCGAGAGCTCTTGTGAGACACCAGACCACTAGAAAGACAAGAGTGTTCAACTTGTGGTTTCCTCAATCTACGAACCTGCTGATAGCGAATCGCTGTGCGCCTGAAGAGGCTCGTTCATGCGCATAGAGGGAATCGACATATTGATAATGATACAGTATTATCGTTTACGGCACGAAAGAATTCGACACTGATCACACCATGGAAAAGCGGAATACACGACAGAAAGCTGCGATTCGAGAGGCATTCACCGGGACCGACCGACCGCTGTCTCCGGAAGAGGCCCTGCAAGAAGCTCAACATCACCATCCGTCGCTCGGGATCGCGACGGTGTATCGAAACATCCAAACGCTGGTTGAGGAAGGATGGCTTCAGTCTGTCGAAGTCCCGGGCGATTCCACGCGCTACGAGGTCGCAGGCAAGGAGCACCATCATCACTTTCAGTGCAATGAATGCGGGAAACTCTACGAACTGGAGGGATGCGTCGCCCGGGTCAGGCCCAAACTGCCCAGAGGATTTCGTGCGACCGGTCACGAGTTCTTTGTGTACGGCCTTTGTGCAGTGTGCGCTCCCAGTCGATCCCAAGCGCCTGCCTGACAGCTGCTAAGAAGGATCTGGGAGATATGGAATGGAGGCACCGTTTCGCAGGAGGAATCCGTTTTGTGGTTCGGCATTAACGCTTGTCGCTGTGTGCGCATTGCGGGTGTTCGCAGCTGCATGCGGCTACGCTCAAGTTGCGGAGCGGCTTTCCGCAGGCAGCCAAATTTAACTTTTAAACAAGAAGTAAAAGGAAATGGAAAAGAGAACATGGCGGGAGCAACGGCTTTGAGTCAGCTTGGTATTCCACCCGCAATTCCAGCGGAAGGTGTGTCTATTATTGCCGAGCTGAAGGCCGGTTCTGAAGACGCTTACGCGTGGCTCGTCACCAAGTATCATCAGCCCATTTACAGCTTGGTCTGCAGACTCCTGAACAACCCGGCAGATGCGGTCGACACGACGCAAGAAGTGTTCCTAAAGGTCTACCTTGGCATGAAGCGGTTTAATGGAGACTCCAGCCTGAAGACGTGGATGTACCGCATTGCAATGCATGAGGCTTCAAACCAGCGGCGCTGGTGCTGTAGGCACAGGTCACGGGAGATTTCCATCGAGCAGACGCGAGCGGTAGATGTGACTCGATCTGCTCTGAAGGACTGCTTGGTGGACGACAATGCCTCGCCCTTTGAGAACGTGATCCAGGGTGAATTGCGGGCGCAGATCGAGATGGGACTCCAGAGCCTGCAGGAGCCTTATCGTACGGCAGTCATCCTGCGCGATCTAGAAGGGTTGTCCTATAAAGAAATAGCCGGGGCTACGCAGACATCGATGAGTGCCGTTAAGTCGCGACTGACGCAAGGCCGCACGGTGTTAAAGAGGTGCCTGGTTCGGTCAGGAGCGAGGCGCGAGAGGGTAGGCATATGAGATCCAGCATGCCTTGGTATTCGCTCTCTGCACTCGGCCGCATCTGCGGCCTAGTCAGTTGTGTCATTGTTCTTTCCTTTGCGGGGTTAGGTCCGCAAATGGCCGCCGCCGAACGGATGCCGGTAGTCGTCAGCATTTTGCCGGGAAAATATTTTGTGGACCGCGTTGGCGGGCCGTACACGCAGGTATTCGTGATGGTTGGCCCCGGCCAAGAACCAGAGACTTACGCGCCAACACCACAACAAATGGCGGCACTCACGGCGGCCCGCGTGTACTTCCGAATCGACGTACCGTTCGAGACTGTTTGGATGAGCAGGATGCAGGCGCTGAATCCCAAGATGCTTGTCGTCGACGTGGCTGAGGGAATTAAACGGCGGCCCATTGATCGCGCCAGCGATGATGCAACGGGCAAAGGGACCGGGCCTGCCGACCCGCACGTGTGGAATGACCCGCCTCTGGCGAAGCACATAGTGGCGCGCATCCGCGACACGCTCGCAAGTCTAGACCCCGCACACAAGAGTGTTTATGAGCGCAACTACATGCAACTGGCGGCCGAACTCGACGCGCTTGACGCCCAGATTCGTAAGCGCCTCGCGCCGCTGAAGCAGCGGGCCTTTATGACTTTCCATCCTGCCTGGGGCTACTTTGCCGACACCTACGGTTTGCGGCAGATTCCCATCGAGAACGAAGGGAAGGAACCCGGCCCGCGTACGCTGCTGCAGGTGATCCAAGAAGCGAGGCGGTTGGGGATTAAAGTCATTTTTGTCGAGCCTCAATTCAGCCGCCGCAGTGCCGAGATGATCGCGCACGAAATCGGCGGGCGTGTGGTGGCAATCGATCCTCTAGCCGAAGATTACCTTGAGAACATGCGCAAGGTCGCCGCCGCCTTTGCCGAAGGTTTGGAGGCGAAGTGACCCCTGTAGTGGAACTGCGCGGCGTGTCGTTCGCATACGATACCCTCCAATCCTGGAAGCTGTCGATCTCTCGATTGAACGGGGCGAGTTCCTCGGGGTGGTCGGCCCCAACGGCGGCGGAAAGACCACGCTTCTCAAGTTGATTCTCGGCCTGATTGAGCCCACCCGGGGCAAGATGCTCGTCATGGGACGACCTCCAGCGGAGAGCCGAGGGGCCGTCGGGTACGTACCGCAATTCGCCGCCTTCAGGCGGGACTTCCCGATCAACGTAGAAGAAGCCGTGCTCCTCGGGCGCCTCGGCATCGCTCCCCGGATCGGCGGATACGGCCATCGCGATCGGGAGGCCGCGCGGCGGGCAATGGCCGAAACGGGGGTTCTCGATTTTCGCAAGCGCACTCTGGATGCGCTTTCCGGTGGCGAACTGCAGCGGGTGTTGATCGCCAGGGCGCTTGTTTCCAACCCCCAGCTTCTTCTTCTGGATGAGCCCACTGCCAACGTCGACGTGCGGTTTGAGACAGATATTTTCGAACTGCTCAAGGAGATCAATCGCCGTACCACCATCGTGGTCGTGTCGCACGAGATCGGCTTCATCTCTCGCTACGTTACGCGTGTGGCCTGCTTGAATCGCACCCTGATATGCCATACGACTTCAGAGATCACCGGCAAGATGATCCAGGAGCTTTACGGCCGGCCGGTGCGGATGGTGCGGCACGACTCCGCCTACAGAGGCACCGAACAATGACCGGATTCGTGGAAGCGTTATTTACCCAGAGGTTCTTGCAGCACGCCCTGCTCGCCGCGTTGCTGGCGAGCTTCGGTTGCGGCATCATCGGCACGTATGTCGTGGTGAAGCGCATCGGATACATGGCAGGCGGCATTGCCCATACCGTGCTGGGCGGCATGGGCATCGCGTATTTCCTCGGGCGCGACCCATTGCTCGGTGCGATGGTTGCGGCCATTGTGGCCGCCCTGGTTATCGGCTGGGTCAGCCTGCACTGGAAACAACACGAAGACACTATCATTGGCGCCTTATGGGCAATCGGAATGGCGGTTGGCGTTCTCTTCATTGCACGAACACCCGGCTACAGTGTCGACCTGATGAGCTACTTGTTCGGCAACATTCTGATGGTCTCGCACACGGATTTGCTTGTCATGACCATCCTTGACGCGGTGGTTGCCGGCTTGGTCGCGCTATTTTACAAGCAGTTCCTTGCCGTCTGCTTTGACGAGGAGTTTGCTCGGATTCGCGGCGTCAACGTCTCGGTGTTCTATCTGCTCCTGCTCTGCATGGTCGCAGTGACGGTCGTCTCGCTGATCCAAGTCGTCGGCCTCATCCTCGTAATTGCGCTCTTTACCCTCCCGGCAGCTACAGTCCGCCAGTACACGGGATCCGTAGTCGGAATGATGGTCGGCGCCTGCCTGCTCGGAGCCGTCTTCGGCGTGGCTGGCCTAACTGTTTCGTTCCACACGAACCTGCCTTCGGGAGCGACGATCATTCTGCTGGCCGGCTTCACGTATTTCGTCTCGTTCCTGGCGAAGCTGGCGCAGCGCAACTTCAGTCGTGCTCGGGGCAACCGGCGTTGCACTGCGTCTACGAGGCATCCGGAAGGAGAGTAGTATCTCGAGTACTCTTGGCGTGCTACAACGGCAGGACGAATTGTCGGCCCATAGCCGCTGTGAGGTTCGTGACGAGGCACGCAGAGAGACCACGTGTCATTCGCGCACCCCAGATTCGCGATGCCCAACACACTGTGTGAAAGTGTGTTGGCAGAAGTGCCGATTGCCAAAACTGGCGCGTATATTTAAGGGAATGCTCAGAAAATGTCGGCATTTAATAAAACTGTGTCAACTGATCGAAGCCTTAAGGATGTGTTCGAGCTCTTGATGACCGCCTGCTCCCTGCATGGTATTCAGGTTTTAGAGTCGAATGCCAGCGATGGTGAATTTAGAGTACGGGCGAGAAAGACATATAAGCCATCCACCAAGTTCCGTTGGGGAATCGCTGCCATTTTGTTCGGCGTTGGGCTTGTGCTCACAGGCATAGTGTCTGCCCAAACAAATCCAGAGAACGATACCGACGCAATTACCATTCTTCTTCCGCTTGCTGTTTATCTTACCTATTTCTTCGTCAGAGCCAGAGGAAAGGTGGCTGAGTTTGATTTTGCTGGCATTACGAACTCACAAAACGGTACAGACACGTCTGTAAACGTTTCAGAAGGTTTAGATGAAGCCAAGTCGGAGGCGAACTCCGTCCTGATGACGTTGTAAGTGAACTTTCTTTCGGGCGGCGTGACCTCGATGAAGGTAGTGGTGAACGGCGAGAACAGCTTAGACAACTTCTTAGCCGCCGCCTCGGTAGCCTATCTGACTGCCGGGTCATGGCCGGATGAACTGTCAGAACGCCGTTCAGGCAGCTGATCTTCGTCATTGAACGGTATTCTCGGCGCCCCCTCTGGACCACCGCCCGGCAAAAGCTGGAAAAGCTAGTTCACGTCCGCAGGTAAAGGTTTCGTGAATTTGTCTCGAGTAGCTCCGCTTCACTTCCACCTATGGCCTGGTGATCGGTAGGGTATCAGAGGCGCGCAGGGGAGTCACAGGTGGAGTACTTAGAGGTGCGCTAGGCAGCAAACTCCCCGAGACCAATTAGCATCCGAAAGTCCAAAGTGGAATAGGTGTCCACCTGACGTGAATCCAACGTTTCAATTCGACCGTACGCGCTTTCGCAAGCTGGCCGCGCTGCTCGGGATATTGATACTCGCTATCTTCGCAATCATTCAGACTGTCCACTTCCATCCACTTGAGCAGACGGACTTGCATTGTTCAATCTGCCTGGCAATGCATGCAGTAGTGGTAATTATCGCGCTGCCTGCTCTGGCTGTTTTGCTGACAATTCAGACCCGGGTACCGCCGGTTGAACGGCCACTGCATTACATCACACATTCCACTTTTATCTTCATTCGACCCCCGCCCACAACTGCCTAACAGAGTCCTTGCGAATTCCATAGCAGTATCTGTGGACCGAACCCTGCCTCACCGCCACAGCGCGCCACGAGCGCTGGAAATCAATTGGGGGCAAGTATGTTTGCAGTCGTGCCGCACGCCTTTCGCGGCCACAATCTTCGCTGTCTGCTGGTCTTTGTTCTCTCGGCTGTCCTAACGGCACAGGCTCAAGGCCCAACTACACCCGACCAAAAAGCGGGGAGCTCTGCCCTACCGGCCGTATCGAATACCGATCCAACGGGACAGGATTATAAGCCAATCCATGATGGCAGCAGCATCCACGACGTTAACGCCATTGGCAAGCGTGATGTCGGATGCGGCAAAGGGATCGGCAACTGGTATTCGCTCGACAAGCAAGTCGCAGAGGGCAAGGTGTACTCACACCAGGTGGATTCCACTGCCAAGATGGTCGAAGATCCGGTGGTAACCGAATACGTGAACCGAATCGGCCAGAACCTAGTGCGCAATTCAGATGCCAAGGTGCCCTTCACAATCAAGGTGATCGACTCGGATGAGCTAAATGCGTTCGCGCTGCCGGGCGGGTTCTTTTACGTAAACTCCGGGATAGTTCTTGCCGCCGATAACGAGGCTGAACTGGCAAGCGTGATGGCGCACGAGATCGGACATGTCGCCGCTTGCCATGTCGCGCGGGCGCAAACCCGCAGCACCATCGCGCAACTCGCCACGGTTCCGCTGATCTTTGTGGGCGGCGGAGCCGGCTTCGCCGCAGTGGGAGCCAGCGGGTTGTTATTGCCAGTAGCATTTCTGAAGTTCTCTCGCACTTTCGAAGCGCAGGCCGACTATCTGGGCGTGCAGTACCTGTACAAGACTGGCTACGATCCGGAGCAGTTCATCGATTTCTTCGAAAAACTCGAAGCCCAGGAGAAAGAGAAACCAGGGTTAATGGCGAAGACTTTCGAGGACCATCCGCCGACACCCGACCGCGTAGCGGCGGTGCAGAAGGAAATCGCAACGATACTGCCCCCGCGTGATCAGTACGTGGTGGACACTTCGGAATTCCAATCGGTTAAGGCCCGCTTGGCAAAGATCGAGAACCGCCACAAACTGCAGGACAAGAAAGACGGTGAGCAGCCTACGTTGCAGCGTGCAAACGCTGGGACTGTGGCCCAGCAACTGAGATGACAGGGGCGGCGCAAGGGCGATACGCCTCCTTGTGTTTTTGTCGTTGGACGTTCTCGCCCGTCTCTTCCGGCAAGGACGCTTTCTAGCGCCACCCAGCAGGCAAAAACTGCGCCTGCTGGGGACCCCGGCTTCACGGAAAGAGGCGGGCGAATCACAACGCAGCATACGCAAAGGATTGAAACACATGTCAGGTTTCCACATTGCCAGGCTGTTCGGCCAGACTCTGCTGATTAGTTCAGTTGCGACAATTACTTTTCTTCCTTCCATGGCGCAAGCCGTAAGAGAGGATTGGCATTCTCCGCTACCCGCGGCCACGCAGGCTTCGCCACTTGTCGCACCTGTTCGTCCGGTGACAGATGTTTATTACGGAACCAAGGTTGTCGATTCCTACCGATACATGGAAAATCTGAAGGATCCCCAAGTTGGCGCCTGGCTGAAGGACCAGAATGCCTATACGCGGGCCGTCCTGGCGAAAATTCAGGGCCGGGATGCCTTGCTTGCTCGCATTAAGCAACTGGATGAATCGACCCCGGCAAAGGTCACCGACGTACGTCGGCTGCCGAACAGCCGATATTTTTACCGGAAGCGGTTAGCCAGCGAAAATATCTCTAGGCTTTACGTCCGCGACGGCCTTAATGGTGCAGAGAGGCTGCTTTTCGATCCAGAGAAGTATCCTGCGCCCAAAGGATCGCATAATGCGATCAACTATTACGAGCCCTCCTGGAACGGCAACTTGGTTGCGGTGGGGATGTCGCCAGGTGGATCTGAGAATGCTGTGATCCACATCATCAATGCGGACACGGGTGAAGAGTTTAAAGAGACCATCGATCGGGCCCGTTTCGGGGCCGTACATTGGCGCCCTGATAACCATTCTTTCTTTTACAACCGGTTGCAAAAACTCGCTCCCGGTCAGCCGGCGGAAGAAGAAGAACAGAAAAGCATCGATTACCTCCACGTTATCGGCATGAGTCCTAAGTCCGATGTCCCAGTTTTGGGCTTCGGCATTTCAAGCCGAGTCGAAGTCGCTCCTATCGACATTCCACTTATTGTCACCGCTCCCGGTTCTTCATTCGCCCTCGCGTATCTCCTGCACGGCGTTCAAAACGAAGTTACGCTGTACGATGCACCGCTCGATTCGGTTGGCAAACCGGACACCCCATGGCAGAAAGTATGCGACGTTAAGGACGATGTGACGCAAAGCGCCATTCATGGCGACGTTCTCTATCTGGTGACTCACAAGGATGCCCCGAGGTTTCAAGTAATTCGGACCAGTGCGGCCTATCCTGATATCGAGCACGCAGCGACCGTGGTGCCAGAAAGCCAGACTGTTATCAATAACGTCTCCGCAGCCGAAGATGCGCTATACATCCAGGAGACCGACGGGACAGTAGGCCTTCTCAAGCGCCTGTCCTACGGGGGCGGACAACTTGAAGACATCCGGTTGCCGTTTCAGGGTGCCGTAGGGGTCGCGGCTTCCGACCAGCGGGTCTCCGGCGTTCTGCTTGATATGACATCCTGGGTACGAGCTCCTCGAATCTATTCTTACGAACCGCAAAGTAACCGCATTGAAGACACCAAACTCCAACCTTCGGCTCCCAATGACAATCCCACCGATATTACTTCGGAGGAAGTCAAGGTCAAGACCTGGGATGGCGTCATGGTACCGCTCTCGATTGTCTACAATCGCAGTTTGAAAATGGACGGATCGAATCCGGCCCTGCTGAATGGTTACGGCGCTTACGGAATCACGATTGATCCTTTCTTTGATCCCAAGTTGCTCGCCTGGCTAGAAAAGGGTGGCGTCTATGCAGTTGCGCACGTTCGCGGCGGTGGGGTGTACGGAGAAGACTGGCACAAATCGGGAATGAAGCTGACCAAACCAAACACCTGGCGCGATTTCATTGCCTGTGCAGAATATCTGATCAATCACAAGTTCACTTCCTCATCGAAGTTGGCGGGAGAGGGGGCAAGCGCCGGAGGCATTACGGTCGGCCGCGCTTTTACTGAACGGCCGGACCTGTTCGCCGCGGCATTGACCGGGTTGGTGTCTCGAACCCCTTGCGGTCCGAACTTTCCCCCAACGGCCCGCCAAACGTTCCGGAATTCGGAAGCGTCAAAACGCAAGCGGGCTTTGAAGACCTTTACGTCATGGACGCGTACGTTCACGTCCGCACGGGTGTACGGTATCCGGCTATCATGTTGACAACCGGATTCAATGATCCGCGCGTCTCCTCCTGGGAACCGGCTAAGATGGCAGCGCGGCTCCAAGCCGCAACAGCCAGCGGAAAACCCGTTCTGCTCCGCGTGGATTACGAAGCTGGACATGGCTTGGGTTCAACCAAGACGCAGATCGAGGAGGAACTCGGCGACGAGTGGAGTTTTCTATTTTGGGAGTTCGATATGCCGGGCTTCCAAATGGTCCGATGAGTCAGTGGGAGGCAGATCTGAAGAGAGCAGCTGGCTTTTTTAATGACAGTAGCTGCTATTAGCTCCGGCCATGATCATCATTGAACATAGAGCCGTCTTTTGCAGTATTATACCCCGGTACGGTATAAGCGTGTCTCACCTCTCAAAGGATGCAACCAAGCTCATTCAACGGGTTCGCCGTATTCGTGGCCAAGTTGAAGCGGTCGAGCGTGCCCTGGAAACAAGCCAGGACTGCGGCAAGGTGCTGCAGATGATCGCCGCAGCGCGAGGTGCCATGAACAGCCTTACGGCTGAGCTATTGCAGGAGCATATTCGTTCTCATGTCGTCGACGCCAAGAAGTCAACCGCACAGCAGCAGCACGCGGCTGAGGAATTGATCGAAATCGTCAACTCTTATTTTAAGTAACCAGCTAGGCCGAACCTCAGGGATGTTCTATGGCGTTATCTGACCCCGGGAAACTCAATCCTGCCGCACCGCACGTTACCTCAAGACTGATCACAGATCATGCGCCGACCGTCGTCGTTCGCCAAAATTAAACGCAGCCTCGTTCCTGGCAAAGAGTCGAGCATTGCCGACAAAACGGTCCACCTGATCCTGGCGGGGCCGCAAACTGGATGCAAGAGTCTGGACGGAATCCGCGGGGTGGGCATTCCCAGACGGAAAGTAAGTCGGGTGCAGATTAAGGCAATCATTTTCAGGCGGCAAGATCGTAACGATGATGCAGCCCGCCCAGTCGGGATCGAGAAACAACTCGCTCCGCGCCGTATCGTCTCTGGGCGGCACGCTGGTGTGGCGTTTCCTTTCCCAGCCCGAGATGCGTTCGATCCTCGTGGTAATAGCGGACATATTCAGCCAAAAGGCGCCGCAGATGGCGTTCATTGAGGACAATGACGTGATCAAGCAGATCCCGCCGGCAACTGCCTATCCAGCGCTCGGCGACTCCGTTCTGCCAGGGACTCTGGAACGAGGTGCGGGTTGGCTGGCTGCCCATAGCCCGGACCGTCACCACTACGTCGGGGTCGAATTTGGCATCGCGATCAAAGATCAAGTATTTGGGAGCGAACTCGTAGGGGAAGGCCTCGCGCAACTGCACCTCAGCCCAGAGCCGGTTTCCGACCTCCTCATCTGTCGAGAATCCCTTCCCGCGCACTATAGACCGATGCCATCCGGGAACTGGCAGCCATTCTTCGCGACTAAAGAAAAATGGGGCCTGCAGGAGGATGCATCCGACTGAGTAGTCCGAAGCTGCGCCCGGTTCGACTCGCCTGTACTTCTCAATCCTCCGACGCATTTCGGCCTCCGTGGCGGCTCCGTTCTTCGGGCCGAACGCTGACCACGCGAAGCTGGCTGGAAGCACCGCATAGTAACTGAAAAAGCCGCCGCCCACGATGAAGTCATTTGGGCTGTGGAGCTTGAATAAAAGAGGCTCGCGAGGCGCTAAAGCTTGGAACGAGTTCGAACCACTCGGCTGCCAAAAATTAATCTCGTCAGGGCGCAACTCTGAGAGGTAGTTGAACCAGTCCGAGTCGGTGATGGCGACGTAGAGCTTCATCCGATACAATCAGGCTATTGCTTAAACGCGCAGAATCTTACCATTCCCCGTACGGAATTCAAGGTTTAGTTCTCGTCGAAGTGTTTGAGATACTGGACCGGTAAGCTAGCAACACGTAAGGAGCCTTGATTGGATACGAAACAGATTCTCACCAAACTTCGCACCGAACTTAACCGCATCAACCATGCTATCGCCGCCCTGGAGTCGTTGGACTCGACCGGCACCGCACGCCGTGGTCGTCCGCCAGCCGCCAAAGCTACTCCTAAACCACGCCGGAAACGCCGCTTGACCGCCGCTGGCCGCAAGCGCCTATCGGAAATGATGAAAAAGAGATGGGCTGAGCGGCGTCAAAAAGCAGCAAAACCTGCCCCAAAGAAAGCCCGTGGTCGCCGCCGCCTGAGCGCAGCCACTCGGAAGAGACTGTCCGCATTGGCAAAGCAGCGGTGGGCGGCACGAAAGAAGGCAGCGGCCAAAAAAGCTGTCAAGACACCGGCCAAGGCGGCGGCGGCAACGGCGGAATAAGAAGAGAGAGTCTGAGTGAAAATCACGGATGTCCGGGTCATCTCTCTTGCTGTGCCGCTGGAAAACCCTGTTCTAATGTCCTTCGGGACCATGACCCATCGGAAAAGCTGCCTCGTCCATGTCGAGACCGACGAGGGTATCGACGGCTGGGGAGAGAGTTTCGTAAATCATCCTTACTGGGCGCTGGATGAACGGAAGATCACTATTGAAAAGGGCATTAAGCCGCTGGTCATGGGCGAGGACCCACTGCAGATAGAGAAGCTCTGGAACAAGATGTATGGCGTCCTTAATACGATTGGCTTGCAGGCTGGTGCTCGTGGTCAATATATGCAGGCGATTAGTGGAGTTGACATCGCTTTGTGGGACATAAAAGGAAAATCTCTTGGAGTCCCGGTCTACGAGCTTCTCGGCGGCAAGCTGTTGGACCAGGCGGAGGTGTATGCAAGCGGGCTCGGCCCGAACAATCTGGAGGAACAAATTCTGGGGTGCAGCCGCTACGGGATCAGGGCTTTTAAGGTAAAAGTTGGGTTCGGCAGAGATACCGACATCAACAATGTAAAGCAATCGCGGGCTATGATGGGTACGACCGGCAAGCTGATGCTCGACGCAAATATGGTATGGACGGAAGAAGAAGCCCTCCGCATGGTCGAGCACTTGAAACCCTACGACATTGAATGGCTGGAAGAGCCATGCCGCTGCGATGATGTCGAGGCATTGGCGCACGTGACGAGCAAGAGCCCGGTCAAGATCGCCGGGGGCGAGAATGTCTACTGTCGAGATGGGTTTCAGCGGGCGTTGAAGCAGCATATTTTTGAGATTGCCCAGCCGGATGTTACGAAGACGGGCGGCATTTCGGAAATGCACCTTATCTGCCGAATGGCGAACGCCAATGGCATGAAGTGGGCACCCCACTTCTTTGGAAACGCCGTTGGATTGGCCGCTACGCTTCACGTATTCGCGGCGATTTCGGGCGGGATGATAGTGGAACTTGACGCTAATCCTAATCCCCTTCGAACTGGGTTGTTGGACAATCCAATAGAAATTGTTAATGGCATGGTCGACATTCCGAATGGACCCGGATTGGGGATTACACTTAATCAGTCTCTCCTGCAAGAGTTCAGGGTGTCATAACTGCCTTTGCGGCAGATCAGGGGTTGGACATGGGCGAGAAATTCGACCTTATGCGTCGATTGGCAGCACTGGATTGCGCTGCGCTTTGTGATGCGGACAAGACGATCCGTGTGATGGATTCGGCTATCCGTCTCATCACTTCGGCAGCAAAGATGATCGGTATTGCACGAACAGTGCGCTGTCGAGAAGATTTTCTTTCTGTGATCAAGGGGCTAGACGAGTCCCAACCGGGTGAAGTACTGGTTGTGGATGCCGGAGGGTCGTCAACGGCAGTTGTCGGCGAACTGTTTGCAACTGAGGGTCGCAGGCGAGGACTGGCGGGGATCGTCATCGACGGTGCATGCCGTGACACCCGCACACTGCGGGCGATGAACGACTTCAGCGTATATGCGAGGCATATTTCGCCCATGGCGGGAACCACGACTCGCGTTTTCGCCACCCAGAAAACGGTCGCTTGCGGCGGTGTCGAAGTGAATCCGGGAGAAGTCATCTTCGGAGACCTGGACGGCTTGATTGTCCTGTCCGACAGCGAACTACGCTCGCTCGTCACGAAGGCCGAAGAGATTCAGGCCAAAGAGGAAAAAGCTTTGGCCATGATGGCCAAAGGCGAATCGTTGTTAAGTATGCTGAATTTCGCAGAGCACTACGAGAATCGAACAGCCGGGCGTGATTCAGTTCTCCAGTTCAAGATTAAGTAAACCACACGGACAGCAGGGGTATGCGGGTCCGGATTTGAAAGGAGGTTTGAGTTTACCGTACAGCCGCAGCGCAGTTAAATGATGCCCGACCGATAGACAAACCACCAACTCACCAACAGTGACAAGAACATCTCCACCACGCCCCAGCCAAAAGGCAGAAACCAGCCGCCGAGGCTCAGCACAGTGAACAGGAGCCAGAACAGTTTACGGTCTGAAGAGTCAGCGCCCACGTCCTAGTCTAATTATGCGGCTGGACCGCAAGCACCATTCGGATCATACTCCTTGGCCTGTGGCTTATCGCTCTCAACCGACTCGATATTGAGATGGAATGAGTCTAATTCACTTCCAAAAGATAACGTGCTAATACGGCTTATCGACTCGATCGAATTATTAAGGTCTTTAGCGGTCAGTTGTTTCACCTTGAAAGTGATTTCCACATCGTACTTCATCGGTTCTCCGCCATAAGCTCTTGAGGCTAATCTATTCGAAAGTTGCACGTTTGCTTCCAATTGCAAGCGCCCGAAAGCCTTAGCCTACAATGGGTTGGTGTCAGGTGTACGAGAATTAATCCGACAAGGTAGCAGTTGTTACACTCAAGCGGGTAGATTTCGGTAGCACACAGGGCAGAGGAGTTGATAGGCCGAGAAATCGGCTGGAGTCGGTGCCGGTTCCCATAGTGGGAACAGGTTGTCATTGTTTCTTGCCCAACCAACGACAAAGTTGTAAAGTGGCGGGCATTGACGATGTTGGCTTTCCCGGTGTGTGGGGCACTGAGAAGGTTTCATTCAGGCACCATCAAACAATCCCTTGTAGATTCATCACTGAGAGGTGCTATATGACAAGCATCTACATTGGAAATCTGGGGACTTCTATCACAGAAACAGAGTTACGGACACAATTAGAGACGTACGGTCGGGTGAACCGGGTCTATATGTGTCATGACTTTGCTGTCATCGGCATGGAAGACGAGAGCGCGGCAAAGAGGGCAATTACCGATCTGAACGGCCGCACAACTTGGTTCCTGCGGGAATATCCATCATGAGTGGCACGTACCGTACTCCTTACGAATGTGAGCAGATTTTCCTTTCGCTTGATTCCGGCAAGAGGAGTGCAGCGGCAGCACATCTGCACTCTTGGTTTTCTGAAGCTGATCGCCACCGCATCCACAAAGTCATTGCTGCACATGGAAGATATGGTTGGATTTACCATTTGTACGACGATGAAGTCGCGAAGGAGCCCAGCCATCAGGGAAAGGCGGTAATCGCGGCGAGTGGCCATCTTCGCTTTGCCACGTTGGTCCGCAACGAATTGCGCGTTGCCGGATATGGCGAAAGAGATTTGGGCATTCGCAACCTCGATGATATCTATATCTTTCTTGTAGAAGAGGCCTTGAAGGAGTCTGCCTGAGTCAATCTCTGAGCACACCGCATTGTGCATGCAGCCGAGTAGAAGCGAAGGGGCACGGCGATGGACACGCTGCTTTGTGATCGCGTCAGTATTGGCTCACATGCCTGAGGCAATCATGAAAAGGATTTACGTCGGAAATCTGGATGCCAGTGCTGACGAAGAGGAACTGTGGAAATGGTTTGAGGTCTATGGGAAAGTTGACAAGGTGGATATCGTGAAAGACAAACACACAGGTCAGCCACGTGGATTTGCTTTCGTCGAAATGGCAAATGATTCAGAAGGCGAAAAGGCAATCGCTAGCCTGAATGATGCCATAGTGGGAGGGCGTAAACTTAACGTGAATGAGGCGCATCCTATAGTTTACCCACCCGCTGGAGGTCGCGGTCGAAGCGGCGGCAGAGGCCGTTTCTGAAGATCTGTGGCGCTTCCCATGCTACTTCTTTAGCACATCCAAAAGCCTGACCAGCGTCAGCGTGTCCTGCCCGCAGTAATCCAACAACGCTTTCCGTCTCTGTTGGCGCTCGGCTTCGCTGAGCCCGCCGCTCACCAACGACCGCCATGCCAGTCCGGCAGCCTGCCCATCTGCCACTCCCATCCCCTCGTACGTCATTTCCGAGGAATTGCCGTGGGGCTCCTGCACCCTTAGAGGGATGACTTATGGAGATGCCGTACGGATCATTCCGGCAGCGGCAGCGGAAGGAAGAGCGTGCCCGGCAGAAAGAAGGGAGAGCCGGACAGCCTGCCGCCGAACCGAGCCGACCAGTTACGGAATACGAGGCTTTTGAGTTGCTGGGGATGGCTCCCGGATGTACGCCGGAAGGCCTGGCGGATGCGTACCACCGGACCGTGTCACAGTGGCACCCCGATAAGCTGGAGACGATGGTACCGGAGCTACGGGATTACGCTACACGGCGGATGGCACGGATTAACGAGGCGTATCAGAGGCTCAAGTCCAGGGCGGCACGACACCATTGATTGGCTTCCTGCGTAGGCTTCAGTTCAGGCACCCTGCTGATTGGCTGCGTGCCGCTGCTACTAGTTCCACAGGCAGAACAATGGAGAACACCGTGCCCCTACGCGCTCCGTCTGTACTAGACCGTACCCGGATACCCCAGCAAAGGCGACGGCTGCCTCTGCTGGGGACCCGCCAAGAACGATTGCCCATCACGCCGCCGCTTTGCTCCGCGCCTCTATCACCGAAACATCCGGGTTGATGAAGAATAGCCACATCAGGGCGCCGGCAAAGAACACCCCGGAGGTAACAAAGAACGGAGCGATCCACATGCCCCGCTGGAACATCGCGCCGTAGATGATCGGCGTAAGGGAAGCGGCAAAGGCGCCGCACATGTTCATCACACCCGAAACCGCCCCGCTGAATTGGCCGCCGACGTCCATGCAGACCGACCAGGCAACTCCGTTCATGACTTCCAGGCAGAAGAAAGATGCGCCCAGCGAAAGGATGCAGATTATGGGACTGGAAGTCAGGGCTGCCGGGATGACGAAGAGCCCGGCGAGCACGAATCCGGGAATGGCCACACCGCGGCGGGCAATCTTGGCACTGCCGGTGCGCTCCAGCAGTTTGTCGGTGGCGACTCCCCCCAGAACGTCGCCCGCCATGCCGGCGATCAGGGGAAACGCGCCGAATATGCCCATGGCCAGCAGCGACATATGACGATACTGGCGCAAGTACGTGGGGTACCAGGTGAGATAGAAGTTCGTTCCAAAAAAGAAGCAGCACCAGCCGGCGGCGATAAACCACATGTTGGCGGAGCTGAGAATGCGCTTCCAAGGTACCTCCGGCCGCTTCAGCATCAGCGGCTTGACGCTGCCGTCGGGGTTCACACCGCGAATCTGTGCCAGCTCAGCCTGGTTGACCCACTTATGTTCATCGGGAGTGTTGCGATAAAAGTGATAAAACACAAACCCCCAAATGATGCCTAACGCGCCGCAGGCGAAGAAAATGACGCGCCAGCCCCAGTGAATCATAATAAAGGCGGCTACACCCGGCGTAACGACCACGGCTAGTCGGCTGAAAAGGTGGACAATGCCTTGGATGCGGCCCCGCTCCGACCGGGCAAACCACATTTGCATGCCGCGGGTGCTCACCGGGAAGCCGCCCGCCTCGGCCAGTCCGAGGAACAGACGTGCCCCCACGAGCGAATTCATGCCCACCGCCAAGCCGTTCAAGATCGGCGCAATCCCCACCCCCCATCCAATTGCAGTGAGGACCTTTCTGGGTCCGAAACGGTCTGCCAGCCATCCCCCGGGAACCTGTCCGATGGCGTAAGCCACGGCAAAAACGCTCAGAGCCAAGCCCATACTAGTTTTGGTAATGTGAAAATCCTTCATGATCTCCGGCGCCGCCACGGAGATGTTTCCGCGGTCGATATAAGAGATCATGTAGAACAAGCCAATCATGAACAAAATCCACCAACGGGCCCTTGTCGGCTGGCCGGAAGTACTGGCCTTGGCACCCGTTGCGATCGATTCGACGTGGTTCATGACTCCTCCCTCGCTAACGTATTAGTCCTATGCCTTACCCCTTTTAAAAAATGAGATGATCTCGCGCATCTTCCGTTCGGGCCGATCGTGAACGCCGCCGCATGATCACCATCGCATTTCCAGTGACACCATGTCCCATTTACGCAGGATCACTGCCCGGCTTTAGCTGCGAGGAGAGTCTCTCGGTCTGAGAGATGGATCTTGCCAGCAACTTTAGCATTTGTCATAGTCCGCGTGCTACAAATTCTCTGGCGTTTTCGAAGGCCGCTTCCAGCTCTTCTTCACTCAGTCACTAACGATTTTCCTCGCGAGCGAAACAAAAGGCTCTGCCCAGCAGAGCTTTCGCCGGAGCTTGCCGGCAGTTGCTAAGCAAAACGCAGCATGTAAGGAACACCAATCACCAAGACGGCGATCAGGTAAAGCATTCCCATGATGAAGCCCAGCTTCCAGAAATCCTTGCTGGCGATGTAGCCGGTACTGTAGTAGACGGGCGCCGGCCCGGTGGCATAGGGAGTGATTACGCCCATCAAGCCGAGGCAATACACCATGGCCAACACCACCGCTTTCACCGGCAGCCCACTGACCGCCAGAACCGTGGCTAGAAATGCCGGCAGCACCGCCGTGGTGTGCGCGGTGGTGCTGGCGAACAGGTAGTGAATCAGGAAGAAGAGCGTGATGACGCCGATCACGGTGGCAGTCACGGGAATTCCAGCCAGCGCGGCTGCGCTGCGTTTGGCAAACCAGGTGAGGAAGCCTACGCGGCTCAAGCCATCCGCCATGGCGACGAGGGTGGCAAACCAGACCAGCACATTCCATCCCGGACGGTTGTTGACGATGTCGGTCCAGCTCACCACCTTGGTAATGACCATCAGCGAGATCACCACCAGCGCGACTGTCACGGCAGCGATGTATTTGCCTCCCACGATCCAGCACAGCAGGGCGATCACGGCCAGCGCGCCCATTGTGACTTCGCGGCGGGAGATGCCGCCCATCTGCCGCAGCTCTTCGCCGGCCCACTCGGCGACCTTGTCTCCTCGCTTGATCGAGGGGGGATAAATGAAGTAAGTCACCAGCGGCGTGAGCAGAAACAAAACGATGCCCACCGGGAGAAAGCCCATCATCCAGCTGGTCCAGGTGATCTGCACGTGAGCGATCTTGCCCGCCAGCTCCGCGGCCAACATGTTGGGAGCCATGGCGGTCATGAACATGGCGCTGGTCACACAGGTCGTGGCGAAGGCCGTCCAGAACAGATAGCCGCCAATAGCCCGCGGGTTCTCCGTGGGCGAAGAACCATAAAGCGGCGGGATGTTCTTCAGTACCGGATAAATGGTGCCGGCACTGCGCGCCGTATTGGAGGGCATAAACGGGGAGAGAATGAGGTCAGCCAGAGCAACAGCATAACCCAGGCCCAGGGTTCTTTTACCCAATCCCTTGACCAGCAGCAGGGCGATCCTTCGGCCCAGACCGGTTAGCTCGTAACCCAGGGCAAAGGTAGTGGCCGAGAAAATGAGCCATACGACGTCATTATTAAATCCCGACAGCGCCCAGCGCATCGACTCTGCCGGTGTCCTGCCGACCAGAACCAGCCCGGCACCAACGCTGATACCGAGCAGGCCCATCGCCGGACCCGGCAGCGGCTCGGTAACTAGTCCGACAATGACAAATACAAACAATGCGAAGAAGTGCCATGCGTTGAGCGTCAGCCCTTCCGGCTGGGGGAGAATCCAAAGCAAGACTCCGAGTCCCAGGGGAACAAGCCATCGCAGAAACACGCGCTGTTTTGACTGTGGCGCTTTGACCGGTTCGGGCGCAGCTTTAGCCGCACCCCCTGTCGTAGAATGAGCCATTTCTCTCTCCCGAGCCGCCGAACTGTGGGTTGGCCATTGAATACCGCGGCCAACCAGTTCTACGCGGCATACCAACCATCGGACGCGGCCTTGAGTATTCGGTGGATGGCGTTGAGCTATCGCTAATTGGGGCCGAAATGTACCCCACAATTCCACAAAAGTGCCGTGACGATCGTCACAAGCTGATGTGTTCTGCGCTCAGACTCATACTGCGCTTAGACACCAGGGGGTAAGGTTAATCGCTGTGATGCCCAAGCCTCCCAATTAGAGGCCGAGCCGGCGGCATCTGCTCGAGGGTGGTGAACTCTTGACAAGCCGGGTTAGCGAATGCACGGTCCCTGCAGAGCCGCAATCGATCCAGAAAGTCTGCTTCTGGAAACTCAGCTCTGGTCAGTTGATGAGTGACGTTAGTGCTTTATCGGAGGCGCGCCTTTATGAGCGTGGTGGAGATGAAGGTGGGGTTGCGGCGCGCGTTCGATAAAGCCGTCAGAAGGAAGCCGCTGGCGTTTGCGGCGGACGCCGGCCTATGGGAGTTGAATGCTGGGCCGGGGCGGTTTCGGATACACGGCGGGTTGTGATCTGGGGACCAGAATCGATGTGCACGGGGGCTGGGGCAAGAAACCGTCGCTGGCGGCGAGTGGGAACCGGCGGGAAGAAGGGATGGGGTCGAGGGCGAGGCGCACGATGGCTGAGCGTGACGGAACACGCGGAGTTTTCGAGCTGGGGCGTGGCTTCATGCGGCAGTGGTGACGAGCAACGGCGGAGAACGGAGTTGGATCTGGGAGGTGGAGAGTCTCTCGATGACCACCATCGGGCCGCCACACTTGGGACAGAGCCAGAGAGGGTGCGTGTCTTTGGCCGGAGATGTTTTATGGACCACGGGTGATTGCTGAGATGCGCCCAGTAGCTGCAAACAAAGCGGCAGCAGAGTGGAGCGCCGCCGGTTGGCGAGGAAGCCAAAGTTGCGAATGCGGACGAAGCCTTTGGGGAGCAGGTGCAACAGGAAGCGGCGCAGAAACTCATCGAGCGATAAACTCATCAGTTTCTGTTCATTGTTGTTAGCCGAGTCCCGCCAGCGAAAGGTGACCTGGCCGTCAGCAACGAGATCAAGCGATGGTTAGAGATGGCCACGCGATGGGTGTAACGGCCCAGATACTGCAACACGTATTCTGGGCCCCCGAAGGGTGGTTTTGAGTAGACCACCCAGTCCTTTCGAAACAGGAGGCGGAGCCAGGAAGCGAAAGTCTTAGGCTGCGCGAGGAGAGGCAGATGTCCACCAGGGCGACTGCCGCCTGATATCCCGCAACGGCAGTCGATTCAAATCATTTCCGGCGCTCAGCGATAGCCTGCCTGCCGAACTGCAGTGCCGGTCGGCGGTGCTGGATGGCGAGATCGCGGGCGGGCGATGGCGGATCGACTGGCAGAGGACGAAGCGGGGTGGGACAGCAGAAAGCGAATCCTCTGCTTTGCTCGCGCAGAGTTGCAAGGCGCATTGTTTCAATTCGTCCAGTCTATCCGGCGCGGCAATCGAGCAGGTTGCGAACAGCGGAATCCATAGATCCGCGTCCCGATCCTTCAGAAAATACAGATCGCTATCGATGAACTGCTCATACGCGCGATCAACGTCACTCTGGGAGGCACGGGAAAAGGCACTGATAGCCTCATGGACAGGCTGTGCATCCTTTATAAAGCGCCTCCGCAAGCGCCGTTCAATGAATTGTTTGGATGTGCGCCTCTGCACGTTGACGACAATCGACCGGCTCACTAGCGTATCCGGCAAACGTCCGATGACACCGAAGGCTTTTGGCCCATAGACAGGAAAGTACATTAGTTTGTGTTTCGGGCCATCGCATCGAGGAATTGTCGTGCCCCTACGGTGGCCAGAGTTGATTATCGCGAGGATGACCTGAATCGACTCGCTTCCGTTCTTCACATTCAAGAACTCGACTTCATCGAGCAGGATTGTTCCACCTTCGGGGATCATGCGAAACAGTGCGGCTGGCGTTGGGGCAGTGCCTATCCAGGCGCGATGCGTTAAGCGCTCAAGCACCTCCAGCAACGTGGTCTTGCCAGATTCCCTCACTGGCGAGAACACCGACAGATAGGGGAAGCAGTCGAAGATGTTGGCGCAGTGCGTCGCGACTGCCCACACCGCAATAGGAAGGTAAGCGCAATCGGGCAGGACGCAGAATCGTCTAATGTGCGCCTCGACGTTGGTCACCACCGACGCAGAAGGTGAAGCAAGTGTGACCTGCGGATGTGGCCCGGTGATATCTATGTTGTCCATTTGTCCCCCTCGTGGCGGTTGGCAGGAACCTTGAATTCCAGCGGGCTTCGGAATGAAAGCAGCTCCTCGGCCGCCATTGTTGTGGCCCAGCAGTCTTACTGGCCTGTATGTCAAGCCAAGACACAGAACCCAACCGGATCGTGGCCGACCTTGTTTGCCACGATCCGCGCGACCGTGTTTTATTTTTGGATGCTGACATCTCTCGTAGAGATGTCGCATCGATATATAGGTATGGCAGCGAACTATAAATCAGCGCCAAGCCCGACAGAGCTGCTGCTAATCGTGCTTATTTCGCACAAGGTCGCAACGAGTCTCTATGAGTTGCAGAAAGAAACCCTGCTTTCACCCGGAGCTCTCGTCCCTGCTCTGCGCAAGTTGAAGGCGAGGCGCTGCGTGCGTGTTCATAAAGCGGGCCCACGCGGGCGCAAGCAATTCTATGTACCTGAAGAAGTGCTCGCCGAACTGGAAAGTGAATGGACGAAAGCGGCCTTGAGTCACATTGACGATTTCGATGCCGTCCTCAAGCTTTGTAAGGCGGCCGAAAATGCCAACCTTCCGAAAGCTGTGGCATACGCTCACGCGGCGGCAAAACGGAGGGCTTCAGAACTAGATATATACGCTGACGATACTGGTCGGCGGACGGCGCCTAAGTTGGAGTTTGATAGTTATCCCTCCTACAAGGAGCTGGCACGTTTCTATCAGCTTCAGGCGGAAGAGAGCACACTCAAGGCATTGGAAGCGGCATTGAGGACAGACCTGTAGGGGGCAAATATGCGGGCGCATTGAATGGCGATGAAGAGAACAGCATGAAATTAGGCGCTTCTTTCGTTGTAAACATTAGCTGCAGGAGTCTGCTGGACCGTGGTGGAACCCTATATTGACGCCGCTGAGGCGGCCACATTTCTGCTTCTTGACGAGAGCACGATCCTTCGGTGGGCACGAGAAGGCAAGATTCCTGCGCACCCGCTCGGTGACGGGCGCCGCAAGACCTGGCGTTTCAAGTTGACAGAGCTGGACGAGTGGGCGCGGCGCAGGTAATATGCCTACGACCGCGCGCCGTCCGTGTCTCCAAGGAGAGATCCTTTATGGCACGGTTCCAAAAGGGCAGTCTGAAACGCGTTCAGCGCAAGGAAGGTGAATCCTGGGTGCTCCGCTACCGCACTGCCGGACGACTGATGGGAGTTGGGTGGAAGCCACACCCATTTTCATCGGTACGGTCAAGCAGCTTCCATCCGAGGAAGCAGCATGGCGGCAGGTGCGCGCCCTCAACATCAACCTCAACCAGCCGCGCACGTCGCTTGGCGTGCGTCCCGTCACATTCGGGGAGCTGGCGAAACATTACCTCAGCAACGAACTACCACTCGACCAGCAGGATGCCACCATATCAAAGGACCGCAGTACGGCGAAGACCTACCGGCGATATCTGAACCGGTGGGTGCTGCCGCGGTGGGAAGAGCGGGTCGCACTTGCCATCGAGCCGCTGGAGGTGGAGCAGTGGCTGAAAGAACTGAGCAAGCGGCACGAGTTGGGAAATTCAACCCGGTGGAAGATTAAAGAGTTGATGAACCTGGTCTATCGCCATGGCATTCGCTATGGGCTTCTGCCGCGCAATGAGTACGCCAACCCGATCCGCTGGGTCAGGCAGTCGTGCAAGACCAGCTTTGAGCCAATCATCCTCAGCCTACCGCAGGCGTTTGACATCCTGGAGGCCCTTGACTTGAGGATGCGGACAATGGCGTTGGTTGATGCGGCTACCGGTCTGCGGATCAGCGAAATCCTGGCGCTGCTGTGGCAGGATGTCGATTGGGTACGGCAGTGTATCCACGTGCGGCGCAAATACGTTTATGGGGCCTTCGGCGAGCCGAAGTCGAAGGCGTCCAAGGCGCCGGTGCCGCTGCATCCGATTCTCGCCGCCCATCTGCAGATATGGCGGCAAGAAACGCCCTACGCAAAAGACGGGGACCTGATCTTCCCGAGCTTGCGTCGCAGCCTGCGGGACCAAAAACCACCGGCTGCAAATATGCTCGTAGCCGATCACCTCAGGCCGGCTGCGGTGAAAGCTGGCATCAATGCACCGCCGCGCACGTTTGGCTTTCACACCTTCCGCCGCACGCTGGCCTCGGTGTTGGTGGCCAACAACGTGGATCCGAAGGTCGTCCAAGAAGCCCTGCGACATCAGGGTATCCGCACCACTCTGGAGTCTCTACGCCAAAACGATTACAGCCAACAAGCTCGAGGCGCAAGGCGTGTTCCTCAAGTTGCTGTTTGAGGAAGGCGAGCGGGAGCGGAAGCGGCAGGTGGCCGATGGCGAACAATTATCAACTGCGCCGGAGCAGGTGCTTGAAATCATGCGCCCGGCGACAGGGTCAGTGCAGTGATTGACGCAGCTCTCAAGTCGCATGTTGCACCCACAACTGTGGGTGGACTGTGGGTAAATCTTGATGCGATGACTAGCTGTAATGTGCTGAAAAGAATGGTGGCCAGGGACGGAATCGAACCGCCGACGCCAGCCTTTTCAGGGCTGTAGTCAGCCACTCACATCCAACTGATTACCCTGGACTTAGCCTCACTTCTCCCCGCCTAAACCCTCAAAACATTGCAAGCGTAATGCAAGCAACACCGCAAGCAGGCGTGCAGATGCCGGAGTTTGCCTCAATTTCCCGCAAACGCAAGCCGCCGAGGATGATTCAATGAGCGACCCAGACGACTCCCTGGAGCAGCGCCTAGACCGCGAAGCTGCGGCAAGGCAAAACCTTGGTCCTGTATCGATTGCCAGGCCAGCTCCCCAGGAGCCAGCAGCGAGACAGTTTGCGCCGGTTGTATTGCCGCCCGTTCCGCCGCCCGCAAACGAACCCGGCCCTGCGCTACAGTCGATCCGGCCGATACCTCCGATACCTCCGATACCTCCGCTGCGGCCGGCAAGGCCGATGCGCCCGGCGCAGCCGATACAGCCGATAGATCCGGTACAGGCCTGGGCGCAAGCGACATGGGCCCCGGCAGTCCCACTGGGAGAGGTGCCGAATGTGACTCTTAAGCGCATTGTCGACAAGATAACCGCGCCCAAGCAGGTCGCGCCGGGAACAAAAGGCGGGTGGAGAATAAGTTGAAAACGACCGGAGCGAATAGCAAGAAGCCAAGCCTGGGCAGGCACAAGCGTACCTGCTCGGTGTGCGCTCACCCACAGCGCACGGAAATCGAAGCCAGTTTCATCGCGTGGAAGAGCCCGGCGGCGATCGCCCAGGATTACGGACTGACCGACCGGTCCAGCGTGTACCGTCACGCCCATGCCTTGGACTATTCGCCAAACGACAGCGCAACATCCGCGCCGCCTGGAAAGGATCATCGAGCAGGCCGGCGAGGTGGAGGTCACCTCGTCTGCGGTCGTAGCAGCGGTTCAGGCATACAGCAAGATCAACGCGGCCGGGCAGTGGATCGACCGCAGTGAAAGCGTCTCGCTGAATGACCTTTTCGAGCGGATGAGCACTCAGGAGCTGGAAGCCTACGCGCAGACGGGCGTATTACCGGGCTGGTTCCGCTCAACGGTAGGGGCAACAGCGGGCAACAGTGAGGAAGGCGGCTAACATGATAAACAACGGCAACCAGAAGGGGCTAGGCGCAACAGATTCGGGGCTGAAGCCTGGAGGCTATCCACTTGGCTCAGTGGAATCGCGAGTGGCTGCAAGGGCAATGGTTGAAGCCAGAGAAGCCATAGAGGCGGCAGGGGCACCGAGCTTTGTTATCCGGTTTGTATCCCCCGGAGTGCCGTTGACGAAAGTAAATGCACCTGCAAGAGCCCGAAGGCTGGTGCGCTTGGATTTTGCTACTGCTTTAGTGAGCGGACGTGTTGAGAATTTGAAGCCGTGGCATCGTGAGGGCTGAAATGCAGCAAAACAAATTACATTCGCATCAACTGAACGCAACTGAAGCAGGGCCGAAACTGGGTGATTTCCCTATCGGCTCGCTGGAATCGCGCGCTGCGGCCAGAGCGGTTTTTGAAGGCAGAGAGGCGGCAGGAGTGCCAGGCGTTCTTTTACGAATTACAAAGATCGAAGAACCGGTTGATCCAAGCAAGTGTAACTGCAAGCGCCCGAAAGCCGGGACATTCGCAGTATGCGAATGCTTTATGGACGAACCGGACGCAACAATTCCTGCGCAACAGTAGGTGCCTGGACTCTCCCACAACACTTACGCGCGGTGGCATAATGTGGGCCATGCCAATACGCCCTAGCGATCTGCCTCGGTGGATGGCTTCTTTGCGCCTCCGGCCACTCAGTGTTGGAACGGGAGATTCCTGATGAAGCGATTTCTTATACTCACGTTCATGGGATCGCTGCTGTTGGTTGGGCGGTCCTTCGCAAACGAAAAGGATGCTGGCGAGTTTCCTCTGACTGTTCACATAACAGCAGTGAAATGAAACAAGGTGTAAGGGGAGTGAGCGGCAGCGGAAGTACTGACAGCAATGGGAATTATTCAAGCTCAGTCAGTGGCGGTGGGTCATACACTGGCACCTTTACACCGCGCAAATCGATGGCAACAACAAAACCTATGGCCTGAGTACTCGCGCAATGCACTATAAGGGGGGACCGGGACTCGCAATGGCCACGATGGGCTGGAGTGCGATTGCTACCGGTCGCCGAAATGCTCAGCTACATCTTGGCAGATATCGTGGACGATGGAACAAGGATGGAACGTTAGAAATTCAATTCACCCAAAAGGGCGGACTGAAACACCAGACGTTCCGTATCGAATTAGAGAAGCTCTCGGTTGCCTATCGGTTGTGCAGGCGCGGCGCTGGCTCCTGCTGCCCCTGCTGCAAGTCAACAGCAAAGTATCGTCCCTGTAGACCTGCAACCAGACCACGGCGCAACCTGTTAGGGAGGCAGGCAGCTCAGATAATGCCGCACGTCGCGCAAAGCAGTATGAGGCATGTTTAGACTTGGCAAAGAATAATCCGAGCATCACCTGCAAATAGTCGGCGCCGGCACCTTCGCGCCTACTTTTAGAGGCTGGTAAGCGGGTTGAAATCCCGGGCAAAATGCCTCTTTCTATCCAGAATGTACACTCGTAAGTGTATCCTCGTTTCCATTCATGCGTGCCGCTGAGGGGGATTGCTCCAGGCGCTGAGGCGAAGAACTACACATACCACCTGGATGGGACACTTCCAACGTCTTGCCATTCGCCACTGTGTACCGGGTATCGTCGATCCGCAGTGACAACTCTCGATCAGCCTTGTTTATTACCTTGAGAACAGGAGTTGCGTTTCGCTCGACGTATTCCTCGGAGAAGACAGGCGGCGGCGATGGACGCTTGGTAAAGGCAACGCGTACATCGGCCCCATTCACCCAGCCTTCTTTTCCCGACCGAACGTGAACAACGTTGAACTAGCTGTTGGTGGGCTGCCTTTCAATCACCGCCAATGTGTCTCGGGCCCCAATTGTCAGAATCTGTGTTGCGTTGGAGCTTGGACAGTCCATCATGCGAATCTGTGCTCGATTGAGTATCGCGACATCTACGCCGATATCCTTGGGCGCACGGACGCTGCTTCTGCCGGTGGTGAGGGGAGCGGGCACCGCAGCCTTATAGGAAACGTTCTTATCGAAGCTAGCTGGAGGCTTTGACCGGTAGATTGGTTTCGTTGTGGAGCTTTCGGGCAAAGCCTGGATTACTACTGGTTTGTCGTCCCATCGAACCTCTCGGCCGATGCGCGGGGTTCGTTCGTCTTGTCGGGAGTGTATCCTTCGGGAACCTGCTTGCCTTCCACTTATCGGGAGCGATACACCCAGAATGCGACGCCGGCTAAAACGCTGCACAGCTCTAGCGTAAGAATCAGCTTCCAGTGGCGCATTATTCGTTGCCAACCCGACTTGCCTTTTCTGAATACGGATCGTCCTGACCACAGCGGTTGCCTTGCGCGGTCATGGAGGCCAGGTCGGTAGCGTAAGAAGAGAAGAATGAGCTCGGATGCTGCGGCGAATCCAACAGCCACAAGGAGTGCGGCGTTCAGGTTTGCATGGAAGAAAGACCGGCTCGGCAAATACATCGACCAGTTGCGGGCCGCCAATAGCAATAACTTTGACAGAAGTAGGGCGAAAGCAAGGAAGGCACTCACGCAGATGGCGAACGTGAAAGAGTCTCCAGCTTCGACGCCCGGTAGCTACAGGGCTCGGAGCCTTTGGCATTTCTGGGGGCGAGGGCTCAGGATCATCTATCGGGGAATGACGCTCAATCGCGTCGGGGTGCTGGATCGGAACTCGCCTGCCACACTCGCAGTTGACATACTTCCCAACATGTTCATCGCTGGTGTGGTACTCCCTACCGCACTTGCACTTCACGTCGAAGGCAGTTGGACTGGATATCGGCATGGTCCGCTCCATCAGCTATCAGCGAAGTGGGGCCCGGAGCTGTCCAGAACTTGGGGCTGCCATTGTCTACGGCGAGGCGGATCGTGCAAGAAGAATACACGGCTATGCTCTGTGTTGACAGCTCGCCCCGAGCTGGGCACACTGAGTGGCCGAAGGCGTGAGGTGAAGCAATGAAGCGTGACATGGACCTAGTGCGGGCAATTCTCATTGAAATGGAGAAGTGGACGCCCGGCCAAGATGGTGGAGAAATCGAAGTTCAGGGACGCACGCCGGAAGAAATCACGTACCACTTGGGCTTGATGCACGAGGCTGGGCTCATCAAGGCAATTAACGCAAGCAGCCACGACGGTGAGGCGTGGTTGCCGCTGAAAATCCTCTGGGACGGTCACGAGTTCCTTGACGCGGCCCGATCAGACACCGTCTGGGCAAAGGCGAAGCAGCGTGCATGAGTACAGCGGAAAGCCTTACTCTTGAGGCGCTGAAGGCCGCGCTGCAATGGGTTATTCGGCAGACGGTTTCAAGCACCTAGGATCGGCGATCACTAGGGTTGAGATTGAGGGATACGATTTAAGGAAGGCGCGCCGAGATGGAGACCAGAGATCCCCACGAATACGACATTGAAAAAGAAACAGTGGCTAGCTGTAACATGCTGGAACATCGCATTCCGGCCAGGCTGAATGCGGTCAGGCTCGCCTTAGTTGAAATTGACAACCGCCAAGCTGATGAACTCTGGCGGTTAGCTCTCACAGTCGACCTTGTCGACACCATCGAGCACAACTGTGATCAACTGCTCGAAACCATGGATAAACCTAGGCTCCCGGCTGTTGCCTGGAACGCTCGCAACCTGCTGGAGTTGTGGGTGTGGGTCAGGTACTGTGGCGTTTCACGGGAGAACGCTTGGCGCTTTCACGAAGATGCTCTGCGCGACGTAAAGGGTCTAGTGGAGACTCAGGAAAAGAGCTGCAAAGCCACAGGCATCGTGGATAAGGCATCTGCAATCTCTGCGCAGCGCATACAACAGGTCGCTTCCGAAAAGCTGGGAGTGGAAGAAATCGATTCCGACTATCTTCGTGTGGCGAAAGCGTAGAGAGCGCCGAGCGTTGATATTGGTGACCAGTTTGAGTCCTATAATCGAGGGCTGTCGAAATTCGCTCATCCGACTGCGGGCCTTGTGCACGGCATCACCCATCAGCCAGAGATTTGCCACAATCTTCAGGCAACCTGCACTACAGAAGCTGTGTACTTTGCGGCACAAAGCACCATTTCTCTTGAGACCAGTTGGGAATATCGTCGCAGCGGTAAGGAATATTCGGTAACCTGGCGGTCGGTACCTGGCGGGCGCAAAGGTTGTAGGAACGACTGCGGGTTAGTTAAAAAAGAGAGGCGGCCAGAACGGCCGCTCTAAGCCTTCCTATTCCCGTGCAGGCCTCGCTAGTTAGTCCACCCCAGCGACTGCCGATATCGCGCCGCTGCCACCTGCTGTTTGTTGCTGGCTTCAATTAGTTGTACAGGAGACAACTTACCAAAGACCATAGCCTCAATTGCATTGCAAAAATCTGCTAGCCCCTCGGGCCATTTCTCGACCGGAATGCCGCAAGCCTTCGCTCAGCTCATACCATCTCCAGCTGACATGTGGCCCAGGTAGCGGGCAATCTGCGATTTCGTGCATCTCTCGACGAACCGTCTTTCCCCCGCATATTGCATGATGACGGGCCAGATCCGATCCATTAGGAAAACAGCGCTGATATCGCCAAGATCTAGCTCAAGGCAGAGAAACTAGTGCAAACGGCTGATTTTGTCGTATGTGTATCGGTGTGCCGCAGTTTAGAGTCCGACTTCGATTGAGTGCGGACGCGGGCGGTGGTACGTTTCTTAGTAGCCATGTTGCCTCCTATGTAGGCGATGGTGGTTAGGGCTGGGTTAGATGCGCGAACATCCGACTCGGCCCGTTGTTTGTAGCGAAAAGAACTGATTTTGCAAAGACAGAACTATCCAAAGCCGGGTACGACGACTCAAGCACTTACAGCGACGGTTTCGGAGAGGTTTTCACAACGGGCATAGGCGCGGTACGCGACTGCTGCATCAACGCCCAATTCCTGCCCGATGTCTGGACAGGAGCGGCCAGCTTCGCGCAACGCGGTAACGCGCTCCAGGTCCACTGCACGGCGCGGGCGCCCCAGGCGCTTACCCTTTGCCTTTGCTGCTGCGATGCCCGACCGCACGCGATCACGGATGACCTCGCGCTCGAACTCCGCGATGCTGGCGAAGATGCCAAACACGAGGCGTCCATTCGGCGTGGAGGTATCGACACCCTCATGCAGGGAGACGAACTCCACACCCAAGCTGCGGAACTCTTCGAGGGCGTTCACGAGTTGCCGCAGGCTCCGAGCGAAACGGTCATACCGATAAACCACAACCGCATCGACCTTTCTCTTGCGGCAGGCTGACAGCAGTTGATCGAGTTGCGGCCTGTGCTCCTTCGCGCCACTTATGCAGGCATCTACGAACTCACCGGCAACTTCCCAGCCGCGACGTTCGCAATACTGGCGCAGTTCGCGCAATTGCATCTCGGGGTTCTGGCCGTTATTGGTGCTCACTCGCGCATATAAAGCAGCCCGAATACAAGCATTTCTACCTGTCATAAGTTGCACCTCCTCTGCTTCGATGCAGAACATTACGCTTGCCGCTAAGCGATGTCAATACGCGTTGCGAAAATAATTGGCAATTGACGTGCTTGCCGCTAAGCGTTATAGTATAGCCACGTCGTTTACCGGAGAAGTGCACCATGACGAAGAACAGCAATCTATCTGCGATTGCAAAGGAACTCGGCGCCGAGGGGGCAATAAGAGAGCGAAGCAGCTAAGCCCGGAGCAGCGAACGGAGATCGCTCGAATGGGCGCCGAGGCGTATTGGGCGAAGTACCCTGACCGGAAGAAGACGGCAAAGGAATCGACCCCCACAGGCAAGAAGCGGAAGCAGTAAGGCCGCAACAAGATCCGGATAGCCTCGGCTAGCTACCGCAGGCGATACGGGCCGGTTCTTCCCGCCGGCCCTTCCGGGCGCACACGAATGGGAAGCCACAGGGGAGAGTGGCATGACAAGTACATCGGCAACTCGAAAGGAAGATGCGTTTTCCCGTTGCATTGATAAATGGCTCAACGGAACAATTCGTCCCTGGACTCGCGATGCCATGAAGCGTCACCTGGAGGTTGCGTTCAACTCGGGCGCAGGGGCACCACAAGCATGGCCTTGGGCGCAACGCAGAACGGCGACAATCATGGTTGATGCACTCGCGCCTCAACTCAGGTATCGCTCGAACGACTCGTAAGACAGCCTCGACTTTGCTTCTAGTCCAAATGCTGAAGCCAATAACGAGTGGTTCGCGAACTGGTTAGGGGATGGCTGCAATCGACGAGCGGCCCCGAACTACCGAGCGATGAATGGCTCAATATGCGTACTGGAGAAAGCGGCAGTGAATACCTGTGGCGTCTAAGGCGATTAAGGAAGGACCAAACCGCCAGCAAGCCATCTACGCGCGAGGCGGCCATCCCAAACGTAGAATGGTCTGAACACCAGGCCATGGACGTATGGACGGTTCTCGCTGCACGATTCGCTAGGGCAGTGGATGACGGGATTAGTGATGCGCAAGGACGCTTATCCGAATTGTCCAAAGGCAGAAAGAAACGCCCTATTGTTAGTCTTGATACATGCGGGCGAGAACTGCACCACCAGCTTCTCACAGATTTACGAACGTCTACCGATCTCAGCAGCGCGGAGTGTTACCACGAGATTCAACGGGAAGCTCAGCCTAGCGCGCACGCTAAGCGAGGGAGAGCAGAGAGGCCCCCTCGCAACGAGTTTGATGAGAAGCGGGATGCAATCATCTTCACGGCAATAAAGGCAGGGCTTAAAGGTAGGGAGTATCGCAAGTTCTTGGATGATAACCACTGCGATCTCTGCTCTGACTGGTCAAGAAATTATGGATGGCCAGGGAGTTATGCTGCTGCCACTTCAAATGCGAAAAGTGGGCTCGCCGGATCACCCTAGAGAAAAATCGAGCCAAGGGCAGAATGAAGCAGCAATCGAGCCCGGTGAACTGACAAGAATACTCCGGCTCCTCCTCAAAAGTCGCTTTAGTCTCTCTGAGCGACTTGCAGACCGATATCAGCACAACGCGCGACAGCGCTCAACACCCGCATAAACACTGCTTACAAAGCACCCTTCTACTCGCAAAATACTCATCAGTTCGTGACAGACTATAGCAATAGAGCCATTCTATGGCTGCCACCGCTAACAGTATTTAGTAGCGAAGCGGGGGCCGCACCTCGTTAGAGGCCGGGTCGCGGATGGGCCAGCAGGGACAACTATGTCTAGACGACCAGCAAACAGGAACAGAAATTGCCGGCGGAGAAGGTTTGGGTTGGGGTCGGGGGTGGCGCCGGCAACTTGCGCGACAGTTACGGCAATGCCGCGCGGCGCTTTGGCCGCACGCGCGCTGGGCGCCGGCGCCGAATGAGACGCTATCCCCGATGCTGGCCGCGCAATTAGCAAAGAGAGATGGCTTCGCATGAGTACAGAGGCAACTGCAACAACACAACCGCAGTGAGAGCGCGGCTGTTTTTGAGAAATGAGAGGTGACGAGAATGCGGAAATTGCTGAACACGATTCACGGTCAGGGAGTACGCACGCTAAGAAGGCATCACGATACAGACCGCATACCGCTGTATATGGGACGGCAAGTCAGCGCGACGCAGTACTTAGGTAGCTGGCTTATCTCTGCGGATGGACAGACGATGACACAACGAGCTAGCGGTGTCGCGCAGTAAACAACAAAAGCGCACCGGCCAGGGTGCGCTGGAATGGAAGCTTAATTGACAAACGAATCATATCTAGAACACAGCAGACCGCAAGGGATTCGCTTCACAGTGTGACCTTCATGGCCATCGCTAGGGCGAGTTCGCGGTCAGTGCGGAGCGATTCTTTCTCTCCTTCGGCAGCACAAGGGCGAATGGGTTGAACTATCGCACCTACTTCGAATCGCTGCACAGTATAGGCGCATGATACGAGCTACGGGCGGCTGGATACGTATAGAGAACAAGAAGGCGAGGATTAACGGCAAGGTTAATGGGTGGTTTAGCTTAGTGTCTGAACGAGGCGAGCGCGGAGGTGAGAGCTATGCCTAAGAGTGTAGTGGACGGAGAGGGAGTGTGGCGCTCAGATAAACTAGCGAAGGTCAATACGGACTGGATGCGTGCGGAGTTTGCGAATCTAGATTCCACTGGCGCTAGCAAACGGCACATTTGAGGCGGAGCCTCGGCGTGTGTGGAGTGTGGTGTACAGCTACAACCGGCCGAGCGTGACTGTTGAGACAGTCGAGCAGATCCTCCGGGCCTATCGGGCCGCCGGGATGCTGTTCCTGTGGACCGACAGCTCAACCATGAAAGTCTGGGGATACTTCCCAGGTATAGAGAAGCCGGGCAGGCTGCCAGCCCAAAGCCGCCTAAAGAAGAAGCATGAGGCGATCGGGCCCGAGCCGCCGGAAGGCGACCTCCGCCATTATCTGGAATCCACGCGAAACGGCGCGGCTAGCCATTGGGTAGCCACTGGCCAGCCAACGGCTAGTAATGCTTTGGCTTTGGCTTCTGGCTCTGGCTTATGTACTGGCTTAGGTAAAACCTCTTTGTCCGAAGTAGAAAACACTTCGGACCAGGAGAATGAGTCAGAATCAGCTTCGATTGTCATCCAGAAGAAGAAAAACCAGCCATCCCCTGAAGCCGGGAGATTAGCTGCCCTCCAGAGTGAGATCCATCGCAACAAACCAGACTACAGAATCACCCCGGCACAACTCCGTAGCTGGGCGGTGACAGCAGACCGGATGCTGCGCCTCGACGGACGCAGTGAGGAAAGCATTGTCCGGCTGATTCGGTGGGCTCAACAGGATGAGTTCTGGATGTCGAACGTTCTCAGCATGGAAAAACTGCGCGAGAAGTTTGACCAGCTGAGAAATGCGAGCACTGAGTGCCGGCGGGGGCAATGGGCATAAACGCTCAACATCGCAGACCGTTGGGTTTGATCATGTCGACTATGCTGCTGGTCGCGAGAAAAACGAAGACAGGGACGGTCCCATTTTAAAGGGAGGCACATTGAGCACACAGGCAAGAGAACCAATGACCGAAACGGTAGAGCAGAAGCCTCGACGCGCTGGGTGGACGTCCTGAGCCGATTAGGCCAAGGTCCGCGGCCGATCTCCTGCGGAAAGAGACCCGCGACGATAACTGTGAAACACACGGCCCGTTCACTTCGGAGAGATTCCTGAATATCTGGAGCCGCTGCCCGACGTGCGCCAATGAGCAAGCCCGGAAATTCGAGCAAGAACGGTTGGAATATGAGGCGAAACGAGCGGAGCAACGACTGCAGCAGCGCTTGGCTGGCGCCACACCGCCCCGCTTTGCCGGTAAGACCCTAGACACCTATCTTGCGGAAACCGAAGCGCAGCGGGTAGCACTGGAGGTTTCTCGGGGCTACGTCCAAGACTTTTCTGAGAATCTTGGTGCCGGCCGCTGTCTCGGGTTCCTTGGTCGCCCCGGAACCGGAAAAACGCATCTCGCTTGCGGGATCGGCGATGCCCTCGTGCGTGCAGAGTATCGGGTGCGGTACACGACCGTTATTGACTACATCAGGACCGTCCGCGAAACCTGGAAGAGGGACTCCAGCCATTCCGAAGCGGAAGTGATAAAGGAATACGCCAATTATCAATTGCTCATTCTGGACGAGGTTGGCGTTCAGTTCGGCTCCGATGGGGAGCTGACGCAACTCACCGACCTTGTCGACCGTCGCTACCGCGAGCTAAAGCCAACGCTTGTGATTTCCAACTGTGACCCGGAAGGGCTGGAGCGCTTTCTCGGCGCGCGGGCGGTAGATCGGCTCCGCGAGAACGGCGGGCGCATGGTGGCCTTCGACTGGAAGAGCTGGCGAGGACGCAAACCGGAAAAGCCGGAGCGTTCCGAAAACCCTGGTTCCAGCGAGCCTGTAAGTGCTTGCAAATAGGTCCGCGCGGTGGCCGACAACCGGCGTTCCGGAAACAGATGTTTTCGGAGCGGTAAAGAGAAGCAGCTAACACAATGGCAAGCCTCGGACAAAACGTGATGATAGACGCCCCCGACGAGCGTACTATCTCTGCCGAGGCAAACAGCGGCAATCCGCCGAAAGGAGATTTCGAGCGGATGGCCCGGAGGAGGTTTCAAAACCCTAGACCCGTTCGCCGCGGATCGTGGTGGTACATCCTGGTCCGTCGCGATTTCTTTGTAGATGAAAAGCTGGTTCGCAAGAACACGCGGGTAAAGCTGGCGCCGGCCACGATGCCAGAGCGGCAGGTTCTCAAAATTGCTTCTGAGCATCTTCGCGACCTCAACCAGGGCCTCGAAAATATTGGCTCGGCAACTAGCTTCGCCCACTACACCGACACCACGTACATCCCGGTTGCACTGCGGAAGATGGCGAAATCCACACAAGACCGATACAGGGGCGTCATCAACAACTATCTGCAACCGGCCTTCGGCAAACTCGCATTACGCGATTTGACGCCTATGACTATTGATCGGTACTTTGCCGGGCTGGGTGACTCTGAACTAGCACAGGAGTCGCTAGACAAGGTTCGCGACGTGCTCGCCTCTATCTTGAAGCGGGCCATCCGTCACGGACTGCTGGTAAAGAACCCGATGGAGGGCGTCGAACTGCCGCGCGCCAAGCATGGGCGGGTGACTCAAAAGCCGGTGATCTCTTACGAGCAGTGCGAGCAACTGCTATCCCGCATACCGGAGCCATACTCGACGATGGTTCACGTCGCGATCTGGACCGGCCTGCGTGTGTCAGAGTTGATTGGGCTGAAGTGGGAGGACGTGCACGCCGACAGCCTTACCGTCGACGAACGATGCTGCCGCGGCGACTGGGGTGCACCCAAATCGAACGCCTCGAACGCGACCATCGGCGTCGATGCGGCCGTGATCGAGCGGATTCACCGGCTGAAGAAGATCACCGTGGAGGTGAAAGCAGGTAGAGCAACCAGAAAGTACAAAATTGTGAAGGCGGACGGCCCGAAGGATCTGGTGTTTCAGTCGGTCAGAAAAGGCCGCCCGATGCGTGACAACAACATCCTCTCGCGATTCATAAAGCCAGCCGCCAGGGCCCTCGGGCTCGGGTTCGTGAACTGGAAGTGCCTGCGCACCTCCAGGGCGACGTGGCTGGTTCAGGCCGGCGCCAATCCCAAGGACGTACAGGGACTGATGCGGCACTCGCGGGTCTCAACCACCATGGACATCTATGCGCAGATGGTGGCGGACTCACAGAGGCAGGCAATCGCGAAGGTCACAGCCATGGTCGCGGCAAAGCGCGCGGAAAAAGAGCCGCTCGCAGTCGCGGCGAGCATGATGATCAACTGAGAATTGTGCAACCAAATGCAACCAGGTGGGGTTCAGGACAAGTGCTAAGTTACAGAAAACATGGTGGCCAGGGACGGAATCGAACCGCCGACGCCAGCCTTTTCAGGGCTGCGCTCTACCAGCTGAGCTACCTGGCCAATCCGCGGATAGGGTCGCGAGGACTCTTCCGGCGACCGGGGATGGGAGGTGAATCGCCGGCGCCAACTCCCGGCTCATCACCTCGCCGATTATATCAGCCCTGCCTGGATTGGCAAAAAGGCGCTCCAATCGCTGTTTCGGCGAAGCGGCCCACAGGCAAGCTTCTTCTTCGCCATGATCGCGTCAACGGCCGGGGCGTCACGGCGTCAACCCGTCGAGTCGACGCAACTCCCGGCGGTGCGTACGCCTTTTTCTCTTTTCCCCCATTAGCCCCATGGTTCATCCACGCGGATAGCCCTGGAGAACGAGAGCTGTTCTTGTATGCTTGTAAGGGACCAGCCTTACTACCGCCTTACTTCCTTGGTACCGTTGTGGTGCGCGTAATCGCGGTAGAATTAGGTGAATCGTTGCATTGGTTCATGCCAGCGGCGGCGCTAACATTGATCAGGTCGTATGCGAGGTTGAGTTCCGTAGGCTTGGCGGGCGGCCAGCGGGCCGGTGCCGCGGGTTGCGGCAGTGTGCTCCTCCGCGGTATTTCTCCGATGGGACTTCTCAGCTTTTCATGCGGCGCGAGTCGCGGTTCACCCCAACAAGCTCAAAGACAGAGTTTGCCGGGGACCCCGAGGCAGGCGGATTAAGAAGATGTTCGGGCGCGAAGAGAAGGTTCCACAGAATCGGCTGACCGGGGTCCAGTATGTCATTCTGGGCATCTTCGCCCTGCTCGCTTTCGGACTCTGGCGTCTGCAGATTATCCAGCAGGAAAAGTACGACACCCTGGCGCAGATGAACCGCGTGCGCGAGGTTCCCATCCTGGCGCCGCGCGGCAAGATTCTCGATCGCGAAGGCCGCATCATCGTCGACAACTATCCGTCCTTTTCGGCGCTGCTGTTGCGCGATCAGAAGCAGACCACCTTTGAGCCTGATCTCGACGGCATCGCCGCCGGCTTGCATCTCGATCCCGCCGAGCTGCGCCAGCGGGTCAAGCGTTTGATGGCCCTGCCGGGCTTTAACCCGATCTTCATCAAGTACGACGTCACGCCCGACGAGCTCGCTTTCATCGAGTCTCACCGCAACGAGTATCCCGAGCTCGACACCATCACGGTTCATCGCCGCCTTTATCCGAAGAACGGGTTTGCCGCCCACCTCATCGGCTATGTCGGTGAAGTCAGCGAAGAGATGCTGAATCAGCCGCAGTTCCAGTTCTATGGCGTGGGCGACATCGTCGGGCAGTCCGGAGTCGAGAAGTACTACAACGATATCCTCATGGGCCAAAACGGCTCGCGGCGCGTGCTGGTGAACAGCCGTGGCAAGGAAGTCGGCGAACTCAGCGACAAGCAGGCCACCCCCGGCAAGCAACTGAAGCTGACCATCGACATCGACCTGCAGATCGCGGCGGAAGAGGCCCTGGCCAACAAGAATGGCGCCATCGTCGCCATGGATCCGCGCAACGGCGAAGTGCTGGCCATGGTGAGCCGTCCGGCGTTTGATCCCAATGCCTTTGCCGTTCGCATCAGCCGGCGCGAGTGGAATGACCTGGTCAATGACCCGGCCAAGCCCTTGCTCAACAAGGCTATTCAAGCGCAACTGGCGCCCGGCTCGGTGTTCAAGGTCATCATGGCGGTGGCCGGCTGGCAGGAGGGCATCGCGCAGAAGCTCATTGTTCACTGCGGCGGCGGTGGCACCTTCTACGGACGCTTCTTCAAGTGCTGGGTCAAGGGCGGCCATGGCAGCGTTAATTTCCCCAGGGCCATCTACCAGTCCTGCGATACCTATTTCTATACTCTGGCGGAGCGCCTCGGGATCGGCCGCATTGCCAAGTACGCCACCCTGTTGGGTCTCGGCCAGAAGACCGGCATCGACCTGCCGCAGGAAGTCAGCGGCGTGATGCCGAGCGAAGAGTGGAAGATCAAGAACTTCAAGCAGAAGTGGTTCGCGGGCGAAACCATTTCGGTGGGAATCGGGCAGGGGGCGGTGGCCACCACTCCGGTACAGTTGATGCGTGCCGTCGGCGCCGTCACCTCCGGCGGCGTTATGCGCCGGCCGCATGTAGCCTTTCCCGAGCAGCTGCCTCCTCAGTACCTGCAAGCCGTCAATTACAACGAGGAGAAAGACATTCCCATCGACGAGCAGGGCTGGACGACCATTACCGACGCCATGGCCGATGTGGTGAATCCCATCGGAACCGCGCCCAGCGCGCACCTGAACGGCATCGACTTCGCCGGCAAGACCGGCTCCTCGCAGACCATCTCCAATATGATGAAGGCCAAGGTGGCCAACAAGGCGGCCTTCAGGGATAACGGATGGTTCGTCGGCGTTACCCCGCGCCGCAATCCGGAGATTGTAGTTGCGGTGCTGGTGGAGGGCGGCGAGCACGGCTATCTGGCCGCCCGTATCGCTGCCCAGATCGTCAAGGCTCACGTTGAGAAGCAGCGCGCGCAGAAGGTGAATGTAGCCAACGCAGCTCCGCAGGATAAGCCGCCCGAATCCAAACCCGCGCCCCCCAAAACCGCCGGCTCCGAAGCTCCCGGCGCTGCGCCCGCGCCGCCTGATGCCGCCAAACCAGTCCCGCCCCGCGCCGGCAAAACCGCGCCGGCCGAGATCACCGGCGTCTTTGGCGGAACAGGCGGCGATATGCACGGCGGGCGTTTCCGCTTCTCCGAGAGCGGAACCTTCCAGCGACTGGTGGCGGCGCCGGGAATGGAAGCCCTGGCCGCCGCTCAAGGACCGAATGCGGGGAACGTGGCTTCCTCCTCGGCTAAGCTCCCCGAGCGGTGGCAGGACATCCCTGGTCTGCTGGCCGTCATTACGACTCCTTCCAGGAGCAGCCCGCGCAAATGACCCGCTATATACGCTTTCGCGATTTTGACTGGCTGCTGCTGGGTATCGTGCTGCTGATCTGCGCCCTGGGCGTGGTGGAGATTTACAGCGCCACCTTGAACACCAAGTTCCAGGGCATGCATGTCAAGCAGATGTACTGGATTGCCGCCGGCTTGCTGCTGATGTTCCTGCTCAGTTTGGTCAACTACCAGGTCCTGCTGGAACAGGTGCCCTGGTTATACGGCGTGGCCCTGCTGGCGCTCATGGCGGTGCTGATCTTCGGCAAAAAGTACCTGGGCGCCCGCCGCTGGATTCAGATGCCGGGAGGGTCGCATTTTCAGCCGTCGGAATGGGTCAAGCTCATCCTGATTCTGGCCATGGCCAAGTATTTCGCCGATTACACCGAGCGCGAATTGCCCTTTCGCGATCTGGTGAAGGCCGGCCTGATCGTAGTCTTTCCCATGCTGCTGGTTCTGAAGCAGCCTGACCTCGGGACGGCGCTGACCTACGTTCCGGTGGCTATCATGGGGCTTGTTTCTCGGCGGCATGCGCGCCAAACACGCCCTGATCCTGGTTCTGATCGCCGGCATCCTCATGCCGGCCGTCTGGCACTTCGGGCTGAAGCCTTATCAGAAGACCCGCCTGACAAGCTTTATCTCGCCCGAGGAAGATGCCAGGGGAGCGGGGTATCAGGTAATGCAGTCGATGGTTGCGGTAGGCTCGGGCGGGCTTTGGGGCAAGGGCGCCACCAAAGGTACGCAGACCCAGGGCCAGTTTCTGCCGGTGCCGCACACGGACTTCATCTTCGCCGCCTGGGCGGAGGAGCACGGCTTTGTGGGCGCCACTTTCTTATTGCTGTTATACTTCTTATTGTTGATGCGTTTGATCAGCAACGCACAAACGGCGCCCGATCGAGCAGGCACTTTCATCGTGATGGGCTTGGTCGCGGTTTGGACTTTTCATGTGCTGGTCAATGTTGGAATGGTGGTCGGCTTTATGCCCGTGACCGGCATTCCGCTGCCCCTGATGAGCTACGGTGGCTCTTCGGTGCTATTTACGTTTCTGGCGCTGGGGATCGTTATGAACATCCGCATGCGCCGTTTCGTGAATTAACCTTAGTGGGAGCCCCAAAACGGGGCACTACGCGGAATGCACACGTTCGACCCCATCAAGCGCAACCTCGGCGTTTGCTGGGGACCTTAGGCTGAAGCGGCCTAAACAAGTTTCGGGGGCGGCGCTCCTGTGAGCCCGGCCCGATTCGCAGTAACCCCGATGGACGCCATGTTGGCGCCTGTAGGGGCAAAGAAATTGACGCCCTCTCATCAAGGGGGCACTCGCCGGCCACGGAAGAGGGCCGGACAGTACTGAAGAAGGAGCGTTGCTCGGGGCAGTTAACGGTCCCATCATGAGGTGCCGTCTTGCGGAACCATCATGAGAGTGTGACCACAAACCCTGGGGCGCTGCACAAGGTATCGGTGCAAAAGATTCTGGTAGTTTTCGCTGACGCACATGCAAGCCCGTCCACCCGTGGAGGGTGGAGGTGTCGGCAAGATCACCACACGGCTCTGCCCGTGAGGTCTTTGGCTATGCTCCAGCACTCGGGGTTCCCGGCAAGCGCCTTGGTTGCGCTTGCAGGGGCAGATGCAGTCCCCAAGCGTGGGGAGCGGCTCACCGAACTTCAAGACTGACCCGCCTTTTCCGCTTCCGGCGACGCTCGCCAGCTCGGCGTGCTTCGGGACGTCCGGCAAATGCCATTGCGGCGTTTGCTCCTCGACCCGGCGCCGCACCGGCTACGCGAGCCCGGAGCGACCATGAACAAGGAATTGTACGTTTCCTCAACTCCCCACGAGACCAAAGTCGGGCTGGTGGAGGACGATCAGCTCGCCGAAGTGTACTTCGAACGCGAAAATGAGTACACCCTGGCGGGCTCTATTTATAAAGGACGCGTTACCCGTGTGCTGCCAGGCATGCAATCGGCTTTCGTCGATATCGGCCTGGAGCGCGACGCCTTTCTCTATGTCTCCGACTTCCTCGACTTCACCGGGGAAGAGGACGACGAAGAGTTCGGCGACGTGCCCGTCAAGGCGCAGTTTGCGGAGGTGAAACAGTCCTCCGAGGCGGCGCCGGCCGAAACCGATCTGGAGCAGATCGAAGAAGACGAGGACGACGACGGGGAAGAGCCCGAAGCCGGCGCGGAAGCTGCCGAGGCCGAGTCCACTCCGGACGCCGAAGGTGCGCGCCGCTGGCGCGGACGCCGCCGCCGCCGCGGACGCCGCGCAGGCCGCGAGCGCGTCTTCGAACCGCATTCCGCTGCCGCGTCGGAGGAGCCCGCCGCACCCGGAGCGGAGCCGGAATCCGTTGCGGCCGAATCCGCCGAGGAAGAGATCCAGCAAGCTGCTCAGGACGAGCGTCCGTCTTCCCACGCCGGTCCATCGGATAAGGAACCCTCAAGCCATGAGGGCATGCCGGCCAGTTACACTCCGATTGTCCTGCCGGGCGAATCCATTGCCCGCTACAACCGCGGCAGCGACGGCGAGCCGCGCGAGGAGAGAGCCGGAGCCGCGCCAGGAGTTCCACTCCCGCCGGGATGATTCTCGCCGGGATGACTTCCGTGGCCGCGGCGGGGCGACGCGACCGTGGCCGTGACCGTGACCGTGGACGTGATCGCGACCGCGGGCGTGACCGTGATCGCGATCGCCAGGCGCCGCCGGAAGCCGATCTGCCCTTACCCAAGAATTACACGCCTATCGTTCTGCCCGGCGAATCGATCTCCAAGTATCGCCACCAGCCCGCCACTGCCGTAGCCGCATCGGAAGCGCTGACGAACGCTGCCAAGCCTGAACCAGCGGCTCCGGACGGGGTTGTTGCCGCCGAGGGTGCATCTGCTCAAGCCGAACCGGAAGCGCCAACGACTGTCGCCGCTGATATGCCTCAAGCCGTGAGCGCGGTTTCGGCTGAAGCATCCGAGTCTGGCGGGCCTCAGCCTGAGGCGCAAACAGGCTCGGCTCCGGCCGCTGCGGACGAACAACCTACGGATGCTCGCCATAATATCCAACCACGGCTCGCCCGCTATCGCCGCCAGCCGCCCAGTGAGCGGGCGGTTGAGCCGGCGTCCGAGCCCGAGCCGGTGCCATCGACCGGCAGCGACGCCGAAGCCATGCTCGGTCCGGTAGCGGATTCGATCGTGGACGACGAAGTTCCCATCCGCTCGCGGAAGAAGCAGCGCGCAGATGACGACGATGCCAAGGCAGAGCCAGGAACGGCCTCCGTGCATCCGGAGAGCGCGCCCGGCGACATCGCCGCGGCGCCGGCCATCTCCGAAGCGCACGAGTGGAGGGCGGTGACTCCGCCGGATGTCCACAGTGAAGCCCGCCCCGACGCTGCTCACGAGGAGGACGAGGGTCCCGTTCATCAGGCAGGAAGCTACTCGCCCGAAGGCGGCCCGGTCGTGCACGAGGAGCTCGATGAGGAAGAGGCCGAGATGCCTTCCTATGCCGAGCACTTCGATGCCGCGGGCCACGAGGAGACCGAAGAGCGGAGCTTCCGGCGCGGCGCCGATTCCGCCAATGGCGAGATGCTCGGCGAAACCGTCCGCGAAGCCGAAGAAGAGCACGCGCTGCGCGACTCCGAATATGAGTTCGAGGAGGGCGACGAGTTCGAAGAATCGGAAATGCTGGCCGGTGAAGAAGAAGAGGACGAGGCCCCCGACACACACCCTGTCGCCGGCGACAACGGACAGGCCGAACAGCGCAGTTCCTCCGGCTCCGCGGGGTATCCGCAGCGGGTCGAGCGCGCCTATCCCGAGCGTCCCGGCCGCGATCGCCGCCCGCGCCGCGGCGGACGCCCCATGCGCGGCGGCCATCGCGACGCTCCGCGCCACGTCCCGCTCATCAGCGACCTGCTCAAGGAAGGCCAGGAAATCCTGGTGCAGATCGCCAAGGAGCCCATCGGCAAGAAGGGCGCGCGCATCACCAGCCACATTGCCTTGCCCGGCCGGTTCCTGGTTTACATGCCGACGGTGAACCACATCGGCGTCTCCCGCAAGATCAGCTCCGACGACGAGCGCCAGCGCCTGAAGCGCATCGTGGCCAGCGAGCGCGAGAACGGCCACGGCGGCTTCATCGTCCGTACCGCCGCCGCCGGCATCAAGGAAGACGAGCTGCGCGCCGACATCCGCTTCCTCAAGCACCTGTGGACCGAGATCCGCAACCGCGCCGACAGCAGCAAGTCTCCGGCGCTGATCTATCACGACCTCAACCTGGTGGAGCGCATCCTGCGCGACCAGGTCACGCAGCGACTTCTCGCAGATCTGGGTCGACAGCGAAGCCCGAGTACGAGCGCATCGTGCGCTTCGCCTCGCGCTTCCAGCCGAACCTGGTGCGCCGCATCAAGCTCTACACCAAGCCCACGCCGCTGTTCGAGCAGTTCGGCATGCAGGAAGAGATCAACAAGTCGCTCAAGTCGAAGGTGTGGCTGAAGAGCGGCGGCTACATCGTCATCAACCAGACGGAAGCGCTGGTGGCCATCGACATCAACACCGGCAAGTACGTCGGCAAGACGGCGCGGCTGGAAGACACCATCGTCAAGACCAACGTGCGACGCGGTGAAGGAGATCGTGCGCCAGATTCGCCTGCGCGACCTGGGCGGCATCATCGTCATCGACTTCATCGACATGGACGAGCGCAAGAACCGGCAGAAGGTGATGCAGGCGCTGGAAGAAGCTCTCAAGGCCGACCGCGCGCCTTCCAAGGTTCTGCAGTTCAACGATTTCGGACTGGTGGCGATCACCCGCAAGCGGGTCAAGCAGTCGCTGGAGCGCACACTCGGCGCGCCTTGCCCGTATTGCTCGGCCACCGGCTTGGTGAAGTCGGTGACCACGGTGTGCAACGAGATCTACGCCGAGCTGCGCAAGATTCGCCCGCACCTTGAGAGCAGCGACGTCACCCTGCGCGTCAACCCCGAGGTCGCCAAGGAGCTGAAGTCGAACAACGGCCGCTGGCTGAGCGAAATGGAAGACCTGGCCGGCCGCCCGATTCTCGTGAAGGGCGATGCGCTGGTCCACCAGGAGCAGTTCGACATTCAGTTCTGAACTTCAGGGGTTAGGGTTTAGCGATTAGGGATTAGGGAATAAGAGGCAGCCTCTCTCCGAGGCTGCCTTTTTTTCTGAGCCTCGATCGGCGTCCTTGCAGTGTCAGGAATCTGCCCGGTCCAATCTGTCCGGCATCCGACAGGTGGCCCACATTTGCCTGCGGTTGGCAAATGTGGGATGGAAGACAATGTTCAATTCCCAACATTCCCAGAGTTGGAAACAGCGCCAACTCTGGGCCCCGTCCTTTCGCTCGGATAGACTAGAAAGATGAAGAAACGCAAGCTGGGAAATTCCGGGTTGGAGGTTGCGCCGTTGGCCCTGGGCGGCAACGTCTTTGGCTGGACCGCCGACGAGGCTGCCTCCTTCCGCGTGCTCGACGCCTTTGTGGACGCCGGGTTCAACCTCATCGACACGGCCGACGCGTACTCCAGTTGGGTGCCGGGCAATCGCGGCGGCGAGTCGGAGGCGATTATCGGCCGCTGGCTCAAGCGCGGCGGCAAACGCGACAAAGTCCTGATCGCGACCAAGGTCGGCGTGGAGATGGCCGGCAAGAAAGGGCTCTCGGCCGCTTACATAGCGGAGGCGATAGAGGCTTCGCTCAAGCGGCTGCAGACCGATTACGTCGACCTTTACCAGGCGCACAAGGACGACCCGGATACGCCAGTGGCGGAGACTCTGGAAGCGTTCGACCGGCTGATGAAAGCAGGCAAGGTGCGTGCCATCGGATGCTCCAACTACACGGCCGAACGCCTGGCAGAGTCGCTGCAGGTGAGCCGCCAACAGGGATTCGCGCGCTACGAGAGCCTGCAGCCGCACTACAATCTCGCTGCCCGCACGGATTACGAGACGACTCTGGAGCCGGTCTGCGAACGCGGGAAACTGGGCGTCATTCCTTTTTACTCGCTGGCCGCCGGATTTCTCACGGGAAAGTACCGCAGCGAAGACGACCTCTCCAAGAGCGCGCGCGGCAAGGGCGCCGCCAAGCGTTACTTCAACGAGCGCGGACTAAAGGTTCTCCAGGCGCTCGATGCGGTGGCCGCCCAGTACCGTGTAACGCCCGCGCAAGTGGCCATTGCCTGGCTGGTGGCGCGGCCAAGCATTACCGCGCCCATCGCCAGCGCTACTTCGGTGGAACAGCTCAAAGACCTGACCGCCGGAGCTCAACTCAAACTGGATCGGCAGGCGATTGAGTTGCTGAATCAGGCTAGCGCGTGAAGTTAGAGATTAGGGATCAGGGAAACGGAAACATGCGTTCCGTACAAGCTTCGTACGTAGGCCCAGCCGCCCCCGGGCGGGCGAGCGCAGCTCGTCTGCCGTGGACTCAAGTTATCCTCGGCCGGGTGGCCCATCCTTTCGCCCTCTTTTGGCGAAGGGTGGGGCTGTTCGTTTCTGCTCGACGCCGTTTGCATCCGCAATTTATAGCGCCTTGTCCTGCAGGTACGGACTGTAGCGCTTATCGCAGTTCTGGATATGATCCATCAGCCAGGAGCGAAGAAAGTCAAGCACACGCGGCGAGACGGCGACGTTCCCGCTGGTGAGGCCGGTGGCAAATCTCTTGACCTGAGCGCGCAGGCGATCATGTTCGAGTCGATGGGCCGGCAAACCGGGAACGCAATACTGATCCATGCCGCCCTCTTCCTCGGCGAAGTGCCGGTCGGTGTTTTCCGCCAATTCCCCCAGGACCTGCCCGATCTCCCGTGGTCCGCCTCCCGGCGAGATGGTCTGCTGTAGCTCATTGAGCAACGCCACCAACTGCTTATGATGATCGTCGAACTTGGCGACTCCGACAGAGTACTTATCTGACCAGGTGATGAGTGCCATACCGCCCCTCCCGCGTTGCTGGGATGTGAGTTGGAACTGCAGAAATGCGGAGTTATATGTTTATCGGCACTGTGGTGGGTAAACGTTAGAGGAAAGTTTCAGCGAGTCTATCCAGGAACTATCCAAGAACTAATAGGAACTTCTTTTGTGATGTGGAAGCCCACGCCTTCACAGGCTGCGGAAAAACGCGCCGAAGCAACAAGCGAGGCGCTATGGATGTGGGTACCATTAAGATCAATTAACAATATCTTGTAGTCCCATCCGATCCGAAATCTGTTTTTCCGCAGCCTCTTCAGGCGTGGGAAAAAGTCGGCGAGAAATGCGCCTTTAGGCGCTGTGGATGTTCCAGCACGGCGGCTAAAGCCGTTTCGAACTTCGCGCCTTGACCCCACGGCTGAAGGCGTGGGCTTCCACGATAACCCGTCCCATCCTGAAGTTTTCAGACAGCTCAAGACTTGGGCGAAGTCTGTGCTTCCACCGGATATCGCCGCCGGACGAAGCGCAGCGCTTCGTCGCGCTCGCGCAGCCGGCCTTCCAGTTGCTCGTCTTCTACGGTAGAGAGGATCTCGCGAAACAGCGGTCCCGGCCGGTAACCTTCGGCAATCAGATCGTCTCCGGTGATCAGCGGCGTCGGGCGCGTCTCTTCGATTGGCAAGGTCTCAAACTTCTCTTTGGCGAACCAATACAAATCCAGAACGCCGTGGCTGGCCAGGCAATCGAGGCGGTGCAGTTCGAGGTGCTCGGCGAAGCGCGGCAGGCGGAGAAATCGCTTGAAGGTCGATTCCTTCATTTTTGGCACGTCGGCGAAGCGCATGTGGTTGGCAACCAGGGAGGCGATCTGCTCGCTGTCGTCGTTGCTGAAGCGCAGGCGCCGGCAGATATCTTCCGCCATGCGGACGCCGATCTCGACGTGGCCGTCAAAGCGAATGCGGTCGGGAGCCACGCGGAAGGTCGGCGGCTTGCCCACATCGTGCAGCAGCCCGCCCCAGGCGAGGGTGCGTGAGCAGCCGGCGGGAAGCATCCCGAGCAGCAGCAGCGTATGCACCAAGACGTCGCCCTCGGGATGAAATTGCGGCGGCTGCTCGATACCTTTCATCCGCGGCAGCTCCGGCAGAACGTGCGCGAGCAGGCCGGAGGAGTCCAGCAGCTCGAAGGCACGCCTGGCTTGGCCCTCGGTCAGCATCTTGGTCAGCTCGTCGCGAATGCGCTCGCTTGAGACCTGCCGAATTTCCCCGGCCAGCGCGCGCATGGTGGCGAAGGTCCGCGGCTCGATCTCGTAGCCGAAGCGCGCGGCGAAGCGCACCGCTCGCAGCATGCGCAGCTTGTCCTCGCGGAAGCGGCGTTCGGGATCGCCGATGCTGCGAATGATGCCTGCTCCAGATCCTGCCGCCCGTGGACGAAGTCCAGCACCTGCTCGCCGTCCAATGGATCGAGCAGCAGGCCGTTGATGGTGAAGTCGCGCCGCTGCACGTCTTCTCGCGGATCCCGTGAGAAGCTCACCTGGTCCGGATGGCGGCCATCGCTGTAAAGGCCGTCATTGCGGAAGGTGGCAACCTCGATCGAGCCGGGATGACTGGCGGCAGAGAGCGAACCGGATGAGCCCGTAGGACCGGCGGAGATAGGCACAAGCACGACGCCGAAGCGCGCGCCCACCTCGTAGGTGCGGGGAAAGATCCGCATCACCTCGGGCGGGGTGGCGTCAGTAGCGACGTCGTAGTCCGCCGGCTCGCGGCCCAGCAGCAGGTCGCGCACGCATCCCCCTGCCAGGTAGGACTGGTATCCTCGCTGGCGCAGCGTGCGGACGATCTCGACGGCGGCTTGCTTCATACAATTTTAAGATTTTAGATTTCCGCTTTCAGATTGACGCAGATTTCAGATTGAACGGCGCCGAGCTGCTGCGCCCCGGCCTCAATCCGATAATCTCATCTTAAGTCTGAAATTTTCCAGCCCTAGAGCGGATTCAAAGTGGGCGTACCCTTCGCTATCACCGCCGGGCTGATCGACCGGCTACTGCACGGGGTATACCTTCCGCGAATCCGGTCTAGCATCTACTATAAAGAAATGGCCCTGATCCTGGGAATCGAGAGCTCGTGTGACGAGACCTCGGCGGCAGTGGTGCGCGACGGCGAGCAGCTCCTCTCCAATGTGGTGTTGTCGCAATTCATGACGCACCAGGCCTATGGCGGAGTGGTTCCCGAACTGGCCTCGCGCGAGCATCTGCGGGCGATCGTTCCCGTGGTGCGCGAGGCACTCAAGCAGGCCGGCCTCGCCATGCAGCAGATCGACGCCCTGGCCGTGACCAAAGGTCCCGGACTGGCCGGAGCCTTGCTCGTTGGCCTGAGCTACGGCAAGGCGGTGTCGTTTGCCTTGGAGAAGCCGCTGATCGCCGTCAACCATCTCGAGGGCCATATCCACGCCGTGTTGCTGCAGGCCAGGCAGGAAGAAAAACAGGAGCTCGAATTTCCCGTCCTGGCGCTGGTCGTCTCCGGCGGGCACACTCATCTGTATCTCGCCGAGCGGTTCGGCCCCGCAAACGCCTGGCGGTACCGGAACATCGGGCACACGCGCGACGACGCCGCCGGCGAGGCTTTCGACAAGGTGGCGAAGCTGCTGGCGCTGGGCTATCCCGGCGGTCCGGCTATCGATTGGCTGGCCAAACATGGCGACCCGACAGCGGTGAAATTTCCTCCGGCGCAGATCAAGCATCGCGATCGCGCCGACCGCGCCCGAGAAAAAGCGGGTGGAGCGAATTCTCCGGTGGATGCCGGACCGCAATTCGATTTTTCTTTCAGCGGAATCAAGACAGCCGTGCTGCGTTACGTCGAAACCCAGGGCATGGCGTCCTCGATTGCGCAACGCCGCGCCGCCCTGAGCGCGATCGCCAAGCCCCAAATGGAGGACTACCTGGCGCACTGCGACCGCCAGGTGCTCGACCTGGTGGCGTCGTTTCAGCGCGCGGTGGTGGAAGACCTGGTCGGCAAGACGCTGGCCGCGGCCCGCGAATACGAGGTCGCCACGCTGCTGGTCAGCGGCGGAGTGGCCGCCAACAGCGAGCTTCGCCAAAGCTTCGAGCGTCGCGGCGCCGCCGAGGGACTTGCGGTGCTGTTTCCCTCGCCTCCGCTCTCAACCGACAATGCGGCCATGATTGCCGCCGCCGCTTACCCGAAATGGCTGGCCCGCGATTTCGCCGGCCCGGAACTCACCGCCGAAGCCTCGTTGCCCCTCGGGTGATCTGACAAAGCGTGGTTTCAAGGTTTCAGAGTTCCAAAGTTTCAATTCAAAATTTCAAAGTGGAAGGCTCAATCCTTCCCAGCCGTAAGTTCATGCGACACTCCACACACTCCAGGAACCTTGAGACTCTGAAACTCTGAAACCCTGAAACTTTGAAACTGGTCGGGCACACTTCCGCGCAGGCCGTAATCACACAGCTTATTCGCCGTTCAATGGGGGGCGGGATTAGGAGGCTTCATCCATGGTGCGCTCCTCGATCGCCATGTCTTTGAATTCGCTGGCCTCGAAAATCTCACGGCAATCCAGGCATTCAACGAATTCACAATCATCCTGCCGGGCGACGATTTGCACACGTGGGTGCTGACACGACTTTTCCATGATTCTGCTCGAAGGGGGGTTGGAACTTGCGGGACGGGATAGAGTCATAAACCTTTCATTCAAAGCCCAATTCCTGGTTGCGGACCGGGTATCGAATGAGGGGTATTTTTAGAGAGGTTGGAGGTAATGTCAAGAACTTCTGAGAGCTGATTCCGCAAAATCTTGACACATAAGTAACTATAAATCCTTAGAAGCTCCACTAAGGTGCCATAAAACTGGCAGGCTATGCTCCCGGAGGACTTGGCAAGCTCCTGCAAAACGTCACAGAATGATGCGCTAGGGGAACTCAGGCGGACGTACAAGTCTGCTGGCGCTACAACTGTTCTCATCCAAAATAGCCTGCGCAAGGAGCCCGACTATGCCTTCGACCGTCGCCCTGCTTCCGTATGAGCACCTCAGGCTGGAAAAGAAAGACCAGATTGCCTATGTCACCGTGGCCCGGCCCAAGGCGCTTAACGCCCTCAATCTGGCGACCGTGGAGGAGCTCTCCCGCGCCTTCACCGCTCTCCAGCAGGATTCCGAGGTCCGGGTGGTGATCCTGACCGGCGAAGGCGAGAAGGCCTTCGTGGCCGGAGCCGACATCACCGAACTGGTCCCGCTGAACGCCGTCGCGGCAAAGGAATACGCCATGCGCGGTCACGTGATGCTGGAGCTGATTGAAAACCTCGGCAAGCCGGTCATCGCCTGCGTCAATGGCTTCGCCCTGGGTGGCGGCTGCGAGTTGGTCATGGCCTGCACCATCCGGCTGGCCAGCCCCAACGCCAAATTTGGATTGCCCGAGGTAAAGCTGGGCCTCATCCCGGGATTTGCCGGTACGCAGCGTCTGCCGCGGCTGGTGGGCAAAGGCCGGGCCATGCAGATGCTGATCACCGCCGAACCGGTATCGGCGGAAGAGGCGTACCGCATCGGGCTGGTGAACGAAGTCGTGCCGCTAACCGAGCTGATCTCCCGGGCCGAGGTCCTCGCACGGCAGATCATGGCCAACGCGCCGCTCGCTGTCCGCTTCGCCATGGAAGCCGTAAACCAGGGGATGGAGATGACCTTGCAAGAGGGCTCGGCCCTCGAGGCTGCATTGTTTGCCGCCGTGTGCACGACGGAAGATAAGGCGGAAGGCACGCGCGCGTTCCTGGAAAAGCGTCCGGCGCGCTTCCTCGGAAAGTAAGTTTCAAGGTTTCAAGGTGAGTGAAGGTTTCGAACCGGTTGCATAAATGATCTTTGAAAGGGCATGGCTTTAGCCATGCCGTCCAGAGCCACCCAAAATGCGGGCTTTAGCCCCTGAGGTATTGCAGGTTCTGGCGAAGTACATTTTGCAACCAGTCTCAACGAAACTTTGAAACCCTGAAACTTTGAAACCTCTTCTCGCTGAAGCTCCCGCACTGGCGCAGTCACGCGCTGGAGGGCCGGTCTTCAATCGGAAATCAAGAATCTTAAATCTGAAATCTCGCCGCCCGATGTGGTACAACAATTCTCGGAATGATTCGATCGATTCATCATCTTCTGCTTTCCTCAACCGAGGCGGACTACGATGCGCTGGTGCGGTTCTTCGAGGCGCTCGGCGTGCCGCGCGGCGAACATTGGACCGGCGGGCGGAACCGTGGCAGCAAGTTCCAGCCTCCTGAAGGCGGCCTCGAGATCGGCTTCGGCAAAGGTTTTCCCGAGGCCGGGCTGATCGTGGAGGTCGACAACGCGGAGATCGTCTACCAACAGGTGAAGCGGCTTGGCTGCCGCATCGCCGACGAGATCGCTGACCGCGACTGGGGCGCCAGGATGTTTACCCTGGAGCTGCCGAACGGGCATGGCCACGTTGCCGTTTTCTCCTATAAGGAAGACCGGCGTCACCGGGTGACGGAAGGTGCGCTGAATGCGGCCGGATTGCGCTTCGCTATCGTGGTGAGCCGCTTCAATGCCTTCATCACCGAGCGGCTGCTGGCGGGAGCGCTCGATACTCTGCGGCTGGCCGGAGCCAAGAACGACGACGTGGAGATCGTGCGCGTTCCGGGCGCGTACGAGCTTCCCGCTGCGGCCAGGATGCTGGCGGAAACGAAACGCTTCGACGCGCTGATCTGTCTCGGTTGCCTGTTGCGCGGCGATACCTATCATTACGAGGTCATCGCCAACGAGGCCACGCGCGGCATCGGCCAGGTCACGCAGGAAACGGGCGTGCCGATCGGTTTCGGCCTGCTGACCTGCGAAACCCTGGAGCAGGCGATCGATCGCGCCGGCTTGAAGGCGGGCAACAAGGGCGGCGAGGCCGCCGGCGCCGCCGTCGAAATGGCCAACCTGAAAAAGGCCGCCGTTAGAAGTTAATGACGCATGGGAACTCGAAGGAAATCACGCGAGCTTACGCTGCAGATGCTCTTCCAGTCCGACATGGGCCGGCAGAATGCCGAACAGGTCGAGCGCACCTTTTGGGCGGAGCGGAACGACCTCGATGACAGCACCCGCGAGTTCGCCGCCGATCTGTTTCGCTTCGCCATGGCTCGCTCCGACGAGATCGATAAGCTCATCGAGAGCCATACCGAGCATTGGCGCGTGGAGCGCATGGCCGCCGTGGATCGCAATATTCTGCGCGCCGGGGTGGCCGAGTTCCTGTGCTTCCCGCAGACTCCCAGGCCGGTTGTCATCAATGAGGCGCTGGAGATCGCGCGCCGTTTCTCCACCCCGGAATCCGTGCAGTTCATCAACGGCGTGCTGGACAGCGTGGCCAAAGAGATCGATGGAACAGGGCCGGGAATCAGGGAATAGAGATTGAATCCACGCGTCAGGGCTGAGGAATTGGAAGCGATGGAATGGTCCGACGAAGCGACGGAAATTCTAGCTGAGCTGCTGCGTTATCTGCCCGCAAATTCGCGCGACGTGGTCGAGGAAAAGGCCGGCCAGAGAGCGGAGGCCCTCACCCAGGAAATGGGAGAAGAAGAGGTCGCCATGGAGACCGTGGTCCGCGCGCTGGTCGAAGCCACGCCGGAGCGGATGAAGACCCGCTTGCGCGAAGGCCTGACCTATCACGGCCTCGCTATCGACGACTTCGAGGAAGAAGCCTGAGCAACGCTGCCGGCCCTCTTTTCCCCATCCAACGAAACACGGACGGAGGCCTCCATGAGTCCGCAACTCGATCTTGCCACCCGCATCGTTCACGCCGGTGAACGGCAACCCTGGCCGGCAGGCCAGCCGGTCGCTACCCCGATCTATGCCTCGGCCACCTTTCACCTATGACTCCATGGCCGAGATGGACAAAGTCTTTGCCGGCGAGAAGCCGGGATACATCTACACGCGCTTCGGCAATCCCACCGTAGCTGCCCTGGAGCGGGCCATGCAGACACTGGAATCGGGCGCCGCCGCCTGCGCGTATTCCTCCGGCATGGCGGCGCTGCATGCGGCGCTGCTGGCCTGCGACCTCGCTTCCGGCGCGGCTGTGCTCGCTTCGCAGGATCTGTACGGCGCCTCGCTCGATCTGCTGGCGAAGGTCTTCGGCCTCTTTGGCGTCAACACCGTGACCTGCGATTTCGGCGACCTGAAGGCGCTGGAAGCGAAAGCACGTGAGCTGCGGCCGCGCCTCCTGCTGGCGGAAACCATTTCCAACCCGCTGCTGAAGGTCTGCGACGTGACGGCGTGCGCCGGGATCGCGCATCGCGCGGGCGCCAGGCTGGTGGTCGATAATACATTTGCGACTCCATATCTCTGCCGCCCGCTGGAGCACGGCGCCGATCTGGTCGTGCACAGCGCCACCAAATACCTGGGCGGCCACGCCGACGTGATGGGCGGAATCGTGATCGCCCGCGAACCGTCCGATCAGGCGCCGCTGGTCAGCGTCATGAAACTGGTAGGCGGCATCCTGGGGCCTTGGGGGGCGCATGAGGTGCTGCGCGGGCTGAAGACGCTGGCCGTGCGACTGGAGCGGCAGTGCGCCAACGCGCGACACATCGCCGAGCAACTGGCGGAGGATCGCCGCATCGGCCGCGTCTTCTACCCGGCTTTGGCCGGCAGCCAAGATTGCGAGAGGTGGCAACGCATTCTGCGCCCTCCGCATGCCGGCGCACTGGTCTCGATCGAGCTGGCCGACAATACTCGCGAAGCGGCCTTCCGCTTCATGGACAAGTTGCAGCTATGCGTGCGCTCAACCAGTTTGGGTGACGTCTTCACCGGGGTACTGCATCCCGCCACCGCCTCGCATCGCGACTGGGCTCCGGCGCGGCGTCACCAGGTCGGAATCGGCGACGGCTTGGTGCGAATCTCCGTCGGCATCGAGGATGTGCGCGACATTCTGGCCGACATTCGCCAGGCGTTGAATTAGGGGTTAGGGATCAGGGGATAGGGATTAGGAAGATCGCCGCGCGCGTGCGGGGATGGCCCTTGACTCGACGCGACTCCGAGAATCGGATGCCTCGTTGTACTCTCATCCACCAGGGATTTGCGTGAAACAGAGTAGCGCGCTGCTCCAGCAACTCTCGCCGCATCTATTTTTTCTCTCTCATCGGGCAACCACGGCGGCCCTTGCGACACTCGACATCCACGCAAGTGACGGAAGAGGAGCCCAACGTGTCCACTGATCCGCTCGCTGTTAGCGCCACTGACGGAAAGTTCTACCGCGCCAAAGTAACCAACCGAATCGACATCGCACCCGACCTGTGGATGCTGCGCGTCGCTCCCGGCGGCGAGTTTCGCTTCCAGCCCGGGCAGTACGCCACGCTCGGCGTGGAGGGTCCGAATAAGCGCTCCGAGCGCGCCTATTCGATTGTTTCTTCGCCCTACGAAGAGGAGTTGGAGTTCTTCTTCGAGCTGGTGAATGAGGGCGAACTGACGCCGCATCTCTACCGGCTGCAAGTGGGCGATGAAGTGCTGATGCGCAAAGTTCCCAAGGGCCGCTTCCTGCTCGACCGGCAGGGCGCTCGCACCAATCATCTGCTGCTATCGACCGTGACCGGCCTGGCTCCGTTCATGAGCTATCTGCGCACTCTCTACAAAGACTACGGCGCGGATGCGATTCCGCGGGGACACAAGTTGTATTTGCTCAACGGCGCCAGCCGCTCCTGGGAGTTCGGTTACCACGAAGAGGTCCAGAGGCTTGCCGAGCATTGCTCCTGGCTGACCTATGTGCCGACGATCAGCCGCCCGTGGGAGGACACGAACTGGGAGGGCGAGGTCGGCCGGGTTGACGACTTGCTGCGCAAGTACGTCGATCAGTGGGGACTGACCGGAGAAAATACCATCGCCTACCTGTGCGGTCATCCCGAGATGATCGAGCACGGGAAGGGAATCCTGAAGCGCCGCGGTTTTTCCAAGGAATGTCTCAAGGAAGAGGTGTACTGGATTCCGGCCAAGCCCAAAGCCCAGATGCCGATGGCCGCCTGAAACGATCTCCGGACCCGGGCAAAATATCCATCCCAGGCCTGGCGGCGGGAGAGACGGTCGCACCTAAGGGAATTTCGCCTCGGGTTACTTTCGCTATTTGTTCGCCTTTAAGTTACAATCATCTGCCGTGCGACTCCTGCCGGCATTTGCGGAAGGTTCGGCTCCCACCGTGGAGTGGCTCTTCCTCGACCTGAACTCGTATTTCGCTTCGGTCGAGCAACAGGAGCGTCCGGAACTGAGGGGGCGTCCCATTGGCATCGTCCCCGTCATCGCCGGGCACACCTGCTGCATTGCCGCCTCCTACGAAGCCAAGGCATACGGCGTGAAGACGGGCATCGGCGTGGAGGAAGCCAGGCAGCTCTGTCCACACCTGGAACTCATCGAGGCTCGCCCTAAACTTTACGTCGAGTATCACCATCGCATCGTTGGGGCGGTCAACTCCTGTATCCCGGTCACCACGGTCATGTCCGTGGACGAGATGGCGTGCAGGTTGATGGGGAGGGAGCGCGCCCTGGCCAACGCCACGGCCATCGCTGTCGATATCAAACAGGCTCTGCGCACCGTGGGAGACACGCTGCGCTGTTCGGTCGGCCTGGCGCCTAACCGGTACCTGTCGAAGATCGCCGCCGACTTGTGCAAGCCGGATGGACTGACGGTTTTCCTGCTCCGTGATTTACCGCAGGCTCTCTACTGCCTGGAGCTGGCGGACCTGGTTGGCGTCGGTTTCGCCATGGAGAAGCGAATTCGCAACCGCGGGATCACGACAGTCGAGCAGCTATGCCGGCTTTCGCCGGGGCAGATGCGGGGCATATGGAACAGCGTCCTGGGAGAGCGGCTCTGGCATTGGCTGCGTGGAGCCGACTTCCACGATCCGGAGTTCAAGCGGAAGAGCGTCGGCAAGCAGCATGTCCTGGCTCCCAAGTACCGGACAAGGGAACAGGCGTTTTGCGTGGCTCTCAAGCTGCTGCACATCTCAGCCGCAAAACTGCGAAAGCTGAAGATGTGGACCGGCGGCATTGGGGCGGCAGTGGAATTTTTGCGGAAGCCTCCGGCGAAATTCAGCAGCGAAGGCGTGGATGTCCCCGCCTGGTAGGCGCACATGCGAATTCCCGAGTGCCGGGACACGGTTGTCCTCCAGCGGTACCTGACGGAGCTGTGGGATTCCTGCCCGGCGCAGGAGCCGTTGCGGGTCGGCGTCTGGCTCTTCCATCTCGTGCCGGATGAGTTGCGCACGCTTTCCTTGTTTGAGGACGACGAAAAACGCTACCGGATCAGCCTGGTTGTCGATGAGCTGAATCAGCGCTATGGGCAAAATGCCGTGTACTTTGGCGGGATTCACCCGGTACTCGACTCCGCCCCAACACGAATCTCGTTTACATCCATTCCCGACATGGATGATTTCTGATTGCGGCGGGGGACTCCGCAAAAGTTAACCGGGTGATCTCCTGATTGTGCTTCCTGACTAGCTCCCTGGATCCGGCAGCAGCGTGCTGCATGGCTTTTGCGGGAGCAGCTCCGGCCTGCTCTCGATTTTTTTTTGCGCCGGACAACTGCGGCGCGGCTTACCGGTTCAAGGTAGTCGTCCGTCAATTGGTCCGATAACTGATCCAAATAGGAGCCCGGCTTGGCAATGCTCAGGGCTGACGCGCAAGGAATCCGGAAGAGCAGGATCTACGAGGCGGTCGCCAAACGCATCGAGCATTTTATCGCCGAACTGCAGCCTGGCGAAAAACTTCCTCCCGAACGACGCTCTGGCGGAAATCTTCCAGGTCAGCCGCAGTTCCATCCGCGAGGCCATCCGCAGCCTGGAGCTGACTGGGCTGGTGGAGTCTCGACAGGGCGCGGGCACGTTGGTTTGCGAACCGTCCAGCCAGGCGGTAGTCATTCCCATCTCCAACGTGCTGCTGCAGCGCCGCCAGTCGGTCACCGAGCTGCTGGACGTGCGCAAGATCATCGAGCCTCCGCTGGCCGCCCGCGCCGCCCTGAACGCTTCCGCCGAGGAACTGGCCGAGATGGGCGAGATTTTGAAGCGCCAGGAAATGAAGTTCCGCCGCGGCGAGCTGGCCATCGATGAGGACGCCGAATTCCACGGCAGCATCGCCTTCGCCGCCAGCAATAGCGTGGTGCTCAAGATCATGGACGTGCTGATGGATCTGCTGCGCGATACCCGCGAGCGCTCCTTGCAGATGGACGGCCGCATGCAAAAATCGCTGGCCGGTCACAAACGGATTCTGGCTGCGCTGAACCGCCGCGACGCCGCAGCGGCCGAGGCTGCCATGCGCCGCCATATCGAAGAAGTAGAAATCATCGTGCTGGAGAAACTCTAAGAGGAGGCTTCCCAAATGGGCCGGCTATTTGCCGTCGAGATCGTCTACCGTGGAATTTTCCAGAAGACCCTGGCTAAAAATATCAGTCGCGGCATCGTGCTGGCCGCGCATGAGGAGGGCAAGCCCGGCATTTCCTTTGGCCGCTACGGCGACAGCCCTGAACGCAACGGAATTCCCGCCAAGAACTTCGCCATCGTCGCCACCGACGATCAGACTCTGGAAGAGGGAATGGCGAAGTATGAACCCAAAGAGGTGGACATTACCATCGTCGTCGACGACACGCTTGTGCAAGGGCGTGGAATCGTGGGCCTGGTACGGGCTGCAGCCTATCAATCGCCTGCTGAAACCCAACGGCACGCTGATCGTAACTTCCCGCGAGCAGCCGGAAACCCTCATTGCCATGGCGCACCGCAAGGACGCGCCCTACCAGCTGGCGATCGTCAAGGCCATCCCCAGCTTCTCCGGTTTGTGGGTCTACAAGGACGACCACACCGACGTGCGCATCCTGGGCGCGATCGCCAAAGTGCTGCCGGAGTTGTTCAGCCTGGAGTCGGTGCAAAAGGTCATCATGGAGGAGTGGCACGACGAGCTGAAGTCCACCTCGGCGGAACGCGCCTGGGAGCGCATCACTACCGCCACCGTTCAGCCCGATCAAGGCAATCCGGAAACGCCGTACCAGTTCGAATTCCCCAAGTGGACGGAGATGCGGGATGGCGTTGTCATTCCTTGCATCGCGCCGGGCCAGGGCATGGAAGACCCGGAAACCCATGCCAGCGGCGGCTACCGCCCCGAGCGCAATCCCACCTTCAAGAAGTTCAGCACCCGCACCATGCGGCCGGTGGTGAACTTCGATACCTGTATCAAGTGCACGCTGTGCTGGCTGCAGTGCCCGGACTCCTGCTTCGACGTTACCCCCGACGGCCTCTATGACGCCAACATGCAGGCCTGCTGCGGCTGCGGCGTGTGCGAGGCGGTTTGCCCGGTCACCAACTGCGTCACCATGGTCAACGAAGCGGCCTTTGCCGACAACGCCAGCCAGTGGGAGGCGTGGAAGAAGGACAAGGAAGCTTACAAGGCCTGGCTGGAAGCCAAGATCAAAGACCGCTCCGAGCGTTCGCACGGCTTCCGTTACCGCGGCCAATACGAAGAGCAGGTACCCGAGGCGCTGGACGTTGCCAAGGAAGCGGCCTAGGGCGCTGTCGCAGCCGGCAAGTCGTCGGGATTGCCGGTGACGCATGAGGAGGAAAGGTTATGGCACTACACGCAGTAGTTGAACGCCGCACGCCCACCGAAGAAACTGCCCTCATCACCGGCAGCGAGGCGATCGCGGTAGCCTGCAAGCTGGCCGACGTGGACGTGATCACGGCCTACCCGATCCGTCCTTATGACACGGTGATGCAGTACGTGGCCAAGCTCGTGGCCAACGGCGAGATGGACTGCGATTACATCGTGGCCGAGAGCGAGCACTCGCAGTTCGAGATCGTGAAGCATGCCTCGGCCGTGGGCGCCCGCGTCTTCTGCGGCTCCAGCGGCGTGGGCTGGATGTACGCCTTCGAGGCGCTGACCGTAACTCCGGCGTTGCGCATTCCCATGGTGGCCATGGTGGGCAACCGCGCGCTCGACGATCCCGGCGCATTCGGCGTGGAGCATAACGACGCGCTCGCCGTCCGCGATCTCGGATGGCAACTGGTGTGGGTGGACAACGCGCAGGAGGCGCTCGATACGGCGCTGATCGCCTATCGCGTGGCCGAAGACCGCCGCGTCTTTCTGCCCTGCGCTATCAGCTGCGACGGCGCTTTCCTCACTCACTCGCAGGCGCTGGTGAAGATTCCGCCGAAGGAGAAGGTGGACGAGTTTCTGCCGCGCTACAACCGCGCCGACCTGCTGCTGCACCCGGACAATCCCATCACCGTCGCTCCGCAGGCCAACGAAGACTGGCTGATGGAGATTCGCCGGCAGAACGCGGCCGCCATGGACCGGGCCTACGGCGTCATCCGTGAAGCTTACTCGGACTTCGAGCGCATCTTCGGGCGGCACTACGGCAACCCGTTCTTCGAGGAGTACGAGACCGACGATGCCGACGTGGTGCTGGTCGGCATGGGCACGCTCTCCAACGCGGTCAAGGTGACGATCCGCAAGATGCGCCAGGAGGGCAAGAAGGTCGGGTTCGTGCGCATGCGCTGGTTCCGGCCGTTCGCAGCCGAGGAGATGGCCAAAGCGCTGGGGCGCTTTGCCGCCGTCGGGGTAATCGATCGCGACTTCTCTTTTGGTGCGCCGCTACGGAAGCGGCGTGCTTGCCACCGAGGTGCGCGGAGCAATGTACGAGTTGGCCGGTCCCAAGCCGCCGCTGTTGGGCTTTATCTGCGGGCTGGGTGGGCGTGAGGTTACTGTGCCCGATGTCAGAAGAATGACCGACTGCATCTATCAGGCGGCTGAAGGCAAAGCGCAGCCGCAGACGCAGTGGATCGGGCTGCGGGAGTAGAACACTCCAGCCGGTGCCCCAGGTCCCGCGTCGCCACGGAGCTCGTTTGAGACAGGCTGTACAGCACGTTTAGAGGTACAGCTCAAAGCAATAGCTCTACTGGCTGTTCCACGCTGACCTGGGGCTGTTCGGCCCCACATTTGCCAAAAGATGGCAAATATGGGCCACCTGAGAGACCTGGGGCACCCGGCGTTAATGGCTTTGTATCAGGGCGCGACTTTAGTCCCTGAGAGATTTCGAAAGGATGAGAGCAATGAGCAGCTTTGTGAAGATCGAACCAACCCAGAAACTGGACGCTATCAAAGGCGTCAAGAAGATTCCGCTGGAAGAGTACTTCACCTCAGGGCACCGCACCTGCCAGGGCTGCGAGTCCGCCCTGCTGATGAAGATGATGGCCAAAGCTGCCGGCCCGAGAACCATCGTGCTCGGCAGCACCGGCTGCATGTACGTCGCCAACACGACGTACTACAGCACCTCGTGGGTGATCCCCTGGATGCATACCCAGTTGGGCAGCAGCGGTTCGGCGGCTCTTGGCACGGCTGCCGGGCTCAGGGCGTTGATGCGCAAGGGCAAGATCAAGAACGAGCCCATCAACGTAATCGCCTTCTGCGGCGATGGCGGCGGGGCGGACATGGGCCTGTCGGCCATATCCGCCACCCTTACTCATCCTGAGTACAACCTTCTCATACTGATGTACGACAACGAATCGTATGCCAACACTGACATACAGCTTTCCGGCAGTACACCTTATGGAGCGCACACCACCTTCAGTCCTCCGGGGAAGCTGAAGCGCATCATGCATCATCGCTGGAAGAAGAACATGGCGGGAATGTTGGCTGCCGGCCATCCAACCTGCAAGTACGTTGCCACCATCTGCATGTCCTACGGACTGCACGCCATGAACACCGTGCGGCAGGCGTTGTCCATCGGCGGTCCCACATTCGTTCACTCGCTTGACCCTTGCCCCAAAGGCTGGGACTACGACCCCATGATTTCGCACGAGCTGGGTGAACTGGCAGTGAACACTGGCGTATGGCCGCTCTACGAAGTGAAAGAGGGTGTGCTGAAGCTGACCGGCAGGAGCGAGCTGATCGGCAAGGGCAAGCTGAAGCGGCTGCCCGTGCGTGATTACCTGCTCAAGCAGGGAAGGTTTGCGCACTTCACCGAAGAGGATCTGGCGTACTTCCAGGGCAAGATAGATGACATGTGGGAGAAGTGGCTCGTTCCCGGCGTGATCCCGTTCCGCAAGGACGTGGAAGCCGACGACGAGAAAGCGGCGTGAGCGAGCTGAGGTAAGTGCTTGTCGGTCGTACCACCCCGGGTGGAACAACCACCTCCTGGTGGACGATAGAGGATCGGACCGCCCAAGGAGTCGAGTTATGGCTGTTTCAATTTCTCCCGGCGCGCTTTCGCAGGAATCGCGCCTCCCCAATCGTTGGATTCAACTGGCGGCAGGCGTCATCGCCATGATGGCCATTGCCAACCTGCAGTATGCCTGGACGCTGTTCACCAGGCCGCTCACGGTGAGTTTGGGCGCCTCGCTGGCCGCCGTCCAGGTGGCCTTTGCCGCCTTCATCCTGGCAGAGACCTGGCTGGTTCCCTTTGAAGGCTATCTGGTCGACCGGATCGGCCCGCGGCTGATGATCGCCATCGGCGGCGTGCTGGTCGGAGCCGGCTGGATCGGCGCCGGCATGGCGCACAGCGTGCGCGAATTGATCGTCTATTACACTCTTGGTGGAGTCGGCGCCGGCGTGGTCTACGGAGGAACGATCGGCAACGCCTTGAAGTGGTTTCCCGATTGCCGCGGGCTCTGCGTGGGCATGACCGCCGGAGCTTACGGCATCGGCACGGCGCTGACGGTCGCTCCCATCGCCAAGATGATCAAGACCGCCGGCTACTCGCACACTTTTATTACCTGGGGAATTATCCAGGGGTTGGTTGTGCTCGTCGCTTCGATATTCATCGTCAGGCCTCCAGTGGGCTGGTCGCCGCCTGGGTGGAAGGAGAAGGAGGCGCAGCAACGGAAGGTGCGAATCACCGCCGTCGACCTGACGCCGGGACAGATGTTGCGCCACGGCTCCTTCTACGTCATCTACATCATGATGGCCATGGTGGCCTTCAGCGGCCTGGTGGTTACCGCCCAGCTCGCCCCCATCGCCAGGTTCTATAAGGTCGATAACGTAATCGTAGCTTTCGGCATGTCGGCGCTGGTGCTGGCCATCGAGGTCGATCGCATCCTCAACGGGCTTACCCGGCCCTTCTGGGGATGGGTCTCGGACCGCATCGGCCGCGAAAACACCATGTTTATCGCCTTCGCCTTCCAGTCACTCGCCGTCTTCGGACTGCTGCGGCTTACCTCTTTCCCGGTGTGGTTCATCGTGATGTCGGGCTTTACCTTCTTCGGCTGGGGCGAGATATTCTCGCTGTTCCCGGCCATCACCGCGGACCTGTACGGCAAGACTTGGGCGACGACCAATTACGGAGTCGTATACACGGCCAAGGGCGTGGCTTCGATCTTTGCCGGACCCGTGGCGGCCATGGCGAGCGTCAAGACAGGCTCCTGGGTCCAGGTCTTCTGGGTCATGATCGTCTGCAACATGGTGGCGGCCTTCATGGCCCTCCTGTGGCTCAAGCCGCTGGCAGCGCGCACCATCAAACGCGCGGAGCTGATGGTGATGAAGGCCGCCGAGGCCTCCGGCAAGGTTCAGGACATACGCGGCGCAGCGTAATGCAAAACCAGGGATGGCGTATACCGAAGCGAAACGTCCAGTCGCCGCGACCACCAGGGAGCGGCGACGGTAAGCAGGGCTTAAGGTCTATAACATCCCTGGTTTTGCTCGAGAATGGCGCTCCACTTTAACTCCACTCCAAGACCCCAACAGACGCCAGGTCTCTCTGTTGGGGTTTTAATTCCTTTATTTACTTCAGCTACGGGTAGTGGTTCAGGCTAATCGCGACGCTTCTCTGGAATCCGCATCCAATCCTCTTAGCCGAATTCAGCAACTCGCGTATGGAGTCGGCGTGCATAACTTCTGTTCGAAGGAGAACGGGCCCGGATGAAGTCTGTCTCTACGCTGCTGGATATCTTGCAAGCCAATCCCGGGGATCGTACCGCAATCATTGTTCCCGAGCTGGACGCGTGCATCAGCTACGACTCGCTCAGGCAACAGGTGTTCTCCATGGCCGAGACTCTGGCCGGTGCGGGGATCGGACGCGGCGACCGCATCGCCATCGTGCTGCCGAATGGCTTGCCGGCCATCATCTGCTTCCTCGCCGCTTCACTCGTGGGAACAGCCGCGCCCATGAATCCCAGCTACCGCGCGGAGGAGTTCAGCTTTTTTCTGGAAGACACCGGCGCCCGGCTGATGATCTGTGGTTCCACCGGCTCTGGCGAGGCATGCAAGGCGGCCGGAGACCGCATTCCGGTATTTGCGGCCGTGGAAGACGAGGACGGATGTGGTGCAATTGCAGTGCATCGGCAGAACAAGGCATCGTTTGCCGCGCCCCGGGCCGAGGACATTGCGCTTGATTCTGCATACCAGCGGAAGCACGGGACAGCCCAAGCGCGTGCCGCTCCGGCACGGCAACCTGGCTGTCTCCGCCGCCCATGTTGCCAGCACCTACGCGCTTACACCGGACGACGTTTCGCTCTGCGTGATGCCGCTGTTTCACATTCACGGGCTGGTGGCCTCCACTCTGGCCCCATTGATTTCCGGCGGCACGGTCGTGGTTCCCAGCAAGTTCAATCCCCTGGCTTTCTGGCGATTGGTGCGGCAATATCGGCATCACTTGGTATACGGCCGTGCCCACTATCCATCAGCTTCTGCTGGAAAGAGTATCTCGCCACGAGCGCGAAGAAGGGCCCGGAACGCTTCGCTTCGTGCGCTCCGCCAGTACGCACCTGTCGCCGCAGATGATGCAGCAGATCGAGAATGTCTTTGGCGTTCCCATGCTGGAAGCCTATGGAATGACCGAGGCGGCGCACCAGATGGCCTCCAATCCGTTGCCGCCTGCGCCGCAGAAAGCCGGGCTCGGTAGGGCCGGCCACCGGCGCCGTCCGCATCAGCATCATGGACGAGAAGGGCAATCATCTGCCGATGGGACAGCGGGGCGAGGTGGTCATCCAGGGACCGAACGTCTTTCACGGCTATGAAAACAACTCCAATGCCAGCGCCTTTTTCGGCGGCTGGTTCCGCACGGGGGACGAGGGCTATCTCGACGAAGAAGGCTACCTGTTTCTCACCGGACGCATGAAGGAGATGATCAACCGGGCGGGCGAGAAGATTCCGCCGCGCCGCATCGACGAAGTTCTGCTCAAGCATCCGGCGGTAGCCGAGGCGGTCGCCTTCGCGGTTCCGCATCCGGTGTTGGGCGAAGAAGTAGCCGCGGCCATCGTCCTGCGCCAGGCGGAGAGCGAGGCAGTCCTGTTGCGCTATTGCCGCGAGCATCTGGCGGCCTTTGAGTGTCCGAAGAAGCTGCACATCGTGGAACGCATTCCGCGCACCGCCACCGGAAAGATTCAGCGCCGAGCCGTAGCCGAGATTATCCTGGGCGGGGAAGAGGCGGCATGAAATTCCTCATCGCCGGCGCCGGCGCCATCGGAGCCTACCTGGGCGCGCGCATGGCCCGCGCCGGAATGGACGTGACGCTGTTCGCCCGCGGCGCGCATCTGCGCGCCATGCAGGAGCGCGGCGTGCGCGTCGAGAGCTGCGAGGGAAATTTCGAGGCGCACCCCAAAGTCACCGGAACCCTGCAGGAAGTTGGGCCGGTCGACGTCGTCCTGCTGACGGTGAAGGCGCACGGCCTTCCCGCGCTGGTCCCGCAACTGCGGCCCGTGCTGGGCGAGGAGACGGCGGTGGTCAGCACCCAGAACGGCGTGCCCTGGTGGTTTTTTCAGGGCTGGGGCGGACCCTGCGAAGGAACGCGGCTGGAGCGGGTCGATCCCGGCGGAGTGGTTTCCGCTGCCATCGAACCGCGGCGCGTAATCGGCTCGCTCGTCTATTTCGCCACCGAGATCACGGCACCGGGCGTGGTGCGGCACGATGAAGGCAACCGCATCTCGCTGGGCGAGCCCGACGGCACGCGCTCGGATCGCGTGCGCTCGATCGCCGAGGCACTCAACGCCGCCGGCTTGCGCTGTCCGGTGACCACGCGAATCCGCCACGAAATCTGGGTCAAGATTCTCGGCAACGTCGCCTTCAATCCCATCAGCGCGCTCACCGGCGCCACCCTGGCGGGAATTCTGCGCAATCCCGACGCCTCAACGCTGGTCCGCAACATCATGCAGGAGACCGAGACGCTCGGCTCACGGCTCGGGCTGGAACTGCCCATCACCATCGAGCAGCGCATGGCCGGCGCCGCCAAGGTCGGCGAACACAAGACCTCCATGCTGCAAGACCTGGAAGCCGGACGCCCGCTGGAGCTGGAGGCGATCGTCGGCGCGGTGCTGGAGTTGGGCGAGCGATTGAATGTTCCCATGCCGCACGCGAGCACCGTCTACGCCTGTACAAGACTGCTGGCCGAGCAGAGGGCGGCAAAATAAAAGCTATCGGCGGAAGTTTGCAAGTTCCACAGAACGAACTCGCGGGTTGAGCGACCGTCCTTAAGAACAGTACCAATCAGACTCATAGAATTGTCATCCTGAGCGGAGTTCGGCGAAGCCGGGGTCCCCAGCAACGGCCGTCTTTGCCGTTGCTGGGGTGCAAGCCGAACGGAGTCGAAGGACCCCTATCGGCATACCACCCTCGGCCTAACAACTTGGGTTTGCGCGTTGGATGAGCCAAGGCCCCAGCAAACAAGCGCAATGGCGATTTTTCGCCAATTACCGGGATGCTGTCCATCGGCCTGAACGTAATTCCTCAATCCACACCCGCAAGAGCTTCGCTTTCTCCCGTAGCTGTGTCGCCAGCGGCTCCGGTGCCTTCGCTGCCTGTTCTTCGCACTCGGCAGCCTGTTTCTTGAGTCCAGCAATCGTCGCGTCTGCGGGGATGAAGTGTCGCTCCATATTGTTCTCATTGTTCAGAAGCCTCATCGACAGTCAGCGATTCCGACTTCGGGCTTCTTGGGGTTGTATCGAACCACACACGTCGGAAAAGGGTGGGGCAATTGCATGCGCACTTCGGTGTCGTTCACGCCTTGAATACCGGAGTTCGCATCCGTTATATATTCACGCCCATCAACCACGTAGGAGACTCGGTATTTTGCCGTCCACCAGAGATTGCTGCCTGCCCTTTCGATTACCTGATAAGGTACGGTCTTCGCGCTCTGAACAACCCCTTGCACCACTGGCCAATTTGTTTCTCCTCCGGCGTCATAGAGCAGCAGAAAAATCGCAGCCGCGACAAGGGCGATGAGCACGGTTATCCAACCCGCGTGGCTATGTGCTTTGCGCTCAGTCCGCATGGCCCCTGCCTTGACGCCAGCTACTTTACGCCCAATCGCGGCGAAGTTCTACGATGACGAGTGTAAACAGGTCTTCTCGCTAATCATCCTGCAACCGGAGCGGGGACGGGACGAGCGCCTGGTCCATCGCGCCGTAGGCGCAGTGTTTTTGTTAGCCCCGCACTTCAGTGCGGGGAATGTGAACATCATTGAGCCGAGTCCCGTAGGGACGACGCTATCCGAAAACGTACTGCGGATCGTAAGTGATTCCGCAACGCTTCAGCAGCGCCAGAAACTCCTCTTCGAAACTACGCTTGCGGTGATGCTCCGCTTGGCTGTGAATGTATCTCTTCACTATAGCCAGCTGCGAAGGGCTTACGCTGAACGCACCGTATCCCTCCTGCCAAGAGAAACGCGCTCCCATCCAGCGGGAAGAACCGCCCTTTAGCTTCTGAACGGCACGGGCGAGGGTAATTGAAGCGGGCAGCAGGAACAGGAGATGAACATGGTCTGCCATCCCACCGGCGGCGATCAACGAGAATGCCTCGCCTTTGGCGATCCCGTCAAGGTAGTTATACAGACCTGCCATACGGCTGGCGGGGATGAGCGGGCTCCGTTCCTTGGTGCTAAAGACGCAATGGATGAAATTGCTTGTATACGTGTGTGCCATTTGCACCGTCCCTACGGGACTCGGATTCTATAACACCGCCTCCCCGCACTGAAGTGCGGGGCTAACGAAAACACTGCGCCTACGGCGCGACGCGCTCGATGAGCCAGCCATGTCTTTGCAATTTTGCGGATGTTGCTGTCGTAAACGGCGGGCCCACTCAAGCCTGCAGTTGGCTTGAGTGGGGCAGTTCACAACAGAAAAGCAACTACCCCACACAAGCAACGGAAGCTTTGTGTGGGGCATCCTGCGGATCATTGCTGGCGCAATCAGGCTTCTCGCCACCTTCGTCCAAAACAGCCGGTAGCGCATTCAAGCGTCGCAGTTGTGTTTGAGCCCTGAATTTCTGTCAAGCCCTTTTGCACCGCTGTTTCCCTGTAAGTCTCTGAGAATCCACCGGAAATTTTCTTTCGAGCCATGTCACATTTCCCTGGTCAAACTGTCATACTGGAAATAGGGAGCAACACACGCCATCAATAGCCTTGCTTCCCGTTGCTGCGACAAGCGACGTGTTCGCCATCCGTAAACGAAAATGCTATCCCCTTTGGATTGAAGAATTTACCCGCAACCCCTTTCGATAGAAGAATTTGCCACGGAAACTATCCCCTGACAGTAGGTATATAACGTCCCTCGGATGTGTTGATGATCGCCTTGGAAGTGGCAGGCGGTATCATTTGACCGCTCCGGAGGATATTGGTATGCGTGTGCCCAATGAGATTTTAAAGACAGTCCTCTTCGTTGGGGTTAAGGGGCGATCTGCCGGAATGGGAGTGGAAGGGGACGGGATACTTAATAGCACTACCCATTAATCGCAAGGTGTTCGACGGCGTAGAAGAGTGCGAAGGTCGTGAATTCCACCTGACTACGACCTTTCCGCTGATGTTTTTTGCGACGGCTAGACATGTTGCCGAAAAGCTTGGAGGGGAAGGACTTCGCGCTTCGTGCAAATGAGGTGGGCGGAAAGGTTGTAATCCTAGAAGGACATTCCAATCAGAAATGGTTTTATCATCCAACCGAGCGCGAGTACGTTGATGCCGCAATCACGGTGTTTTTCCCGCCGAACATGAGGAATCTGGATTTGTTTTGGGTGGATATCAACATGTTTGCCGACGAGGATACAATTAGTTCCGCTGGTATCGGCATAGGCGATGAAGTATTTCTTCCAGGATTGTTCACCGAAGTGATTGAAACGACCAAAAACATTCCGATTCTGCGTACTGGCAACTTAGCGATGATGCCTGGAGAGAGAATCCCATACAAGGACGGAAGGCTTATTGATGCATACCTGATTGAATCGCGTTCAATCGGAGGCCTCAGCGGCTCTCCCGTATTTGTCCGCCAGACGATCGTACAGCAGGGATATACAGCCTCGGGAAGGTTCTTTGATGGACGCCACAATCCATTGCCGGAAAACAAAGTGGTGTATATGAGCGGGACCGGCCCGATTTACTTTCTCGGCTCCATGATTGGTCATTGGGAGTATCCAACCGGTTTTCATTTTCCCGACAAGGAAGCTGTAAACATGGGTATTTCGCCAATAGTTCCCGCTCACAAAATCAGGGAGATCATTATTCAAAGAGGGGTGGCCGAAGTGATGAAAGAGGTCGTGGAAGAGGAGACCAAGAAGAAACGCAGTCGCGCGGTTCTCGATTTTGACGATAAAAAAGAGAAGCCGTTTACACAAGAAGATTTTGAGGCTGTGCTAAAGAAGGTCACCCGCAAGATCGAACCAGCAGACAAGAAGTAGTTTCTGCTCTTCGGCTAGAACCGAAACGTCCAAAATTCAGTCAGAACGGCACAACCTCAACCTCGGCGGGGATGCGCCGCGCAACCGAGTCGCGCTTCTCTATTTGATTTAAGAACGTGGTAAACATTGGTTGTGTATCGAAGCGATGGCTGTACCTGAAGCTGTATTCATCCAAGTAGGTTTGGAGGTATTGGCTGCCAACTGAGTGATAAACCCCACGCAGGCCATTTTTGATGAGCGCCCAGAATCCTTCGATAGTTTGCGTATGCGTGGTTCCGACAACATATACTCCAGCACTGTGATTGATGCGATGATGCCGATAGCCGCGAACGTCAAGCGCGTCATAAGAAGGAAAATCGTCTGTGAACACGGTTGTTCTCGGAAGAACATGCCGGCGAACCATCGGAACCAATGTGTCTTGCTTGCGGTCATCGACGACGATGGCACGAACCCGGCCTTGACGCTCGACCATCCCGAACACAGTAATTTTGGGTTTGGCGATCTGGTATTTCCGCTTGGTGGTGGGGCCGATTCCGGTTTCGTCCATCTCCACTTTCTTTCCCGGACCGCCAAGCGGGGTGTCGCCTTCGGCCAACATGGAGCGAATCTGCTTAAACATGCGCCATGCCGTCTTGTAGGTCACTCCCGTTTCCCGCTGAATCTGCTTGGCAGAGATGCCGCAACGAGTCGAGGCCATCAGGTAGATCGCATAGAACCAGATTGTCAGCGGACGTAGGGGACTTGTGAAAGATCGTGTTCAGCCGTGGGGTGAACGTGATGGCCGCAGCGGTCGCAAGAGTAAGACGGGCGGCTCACAACGCGATGGTGTTTCGTTACCTTTCTGGCACTTCTCGCAAAAGACAGTCCCGTTCGGATAGAAGCGCCGGAACAGCCAATCAAGACACGTTTCATCGTCGGGAAATTGCTTCTGGAAATCCCGCAACGTGTACTTTTTCATTTGTGGCTTTTGGCTCTTGCGATTCATGGCGTTACCTGCTTTCAGGTACAAACCTACCACGAGCAGTACCTACTGTCAAGGGATAATTGCCTTTGCCACACTTATCCCTACGTAATCACCAGAAAAGAAAGAATTTGCGGCTGTATACCGGGGGGTAGGGGTATCCAGGGCAGCAGGTACAGACCGGGAGCATCCCTGACAGATGGAGTCGGGCACCCGCGCAGGTTCCGTGCCTTACGCCGCCTTCTTTACCGGTCGCGCCAGTGTGCGGCGCTCGTGTCCGGTATAGACCTGCCGAGGCCGCGCGATCTTCTGCTCCGGATCCCGCATCAGCTCCTGCCAGTGTGCCAGCCATCCGGCGGTGCGGGGAATGGCGAACAGCACGGTGAACATCTCCGGGCGAAAGCCCATGGCTTCATAGATGATGCCGGAGTAGAAGTCCACGTTGGGGTATAGCTTGCGGCGGTAATAATATACTTGGCAAAACAGAGGCTCTGGATTAGGCTTGTTCCTGCCGTGACAGGGTGCGACCGCTAGGACTTCTTGGGTCGCTTAGGTTCCCGCGTTTGTTTCTGCTCCGCTTCCCGTCTGAGAATTTCAGTCTTCGACACCGTGAGCACTTGGCGCACAGCGTTATCGAATCGCTCAAACTCCGTCTTGCCGGGAACGTGCGGAGCCGGTAGTGGTTTCATGGCGACCCCACAATAGTCCTTTTCAGAGAACCACGCAACTTGTGTTTTGCGTAACAGCGGTACCATACGTTGAGGTTTGCATAGCACTACGCCCGTAGCATGTATAGGTTTTTTCTTGCTTTGTACCTGAATTTTCTGCTAAGAAGGGTAAAGGCTCACTTTGGCGAGTGAGCCCTTGAGATTTGCCTCTTGCCGGAACCGGAAGAGGACTTGTGATGTGTCCGACAAACCCATCCTAGAGCCCTCCTCTCAACTTCGTCAAGAAAAATCGTCGGGAGATTTTTGTCCTCAAAATTAGGGGAGCGCCTATGCCACATGAATATATGGGACCATTTGTCCAAGTCGCTTGCATCTGCCAAACGGTGCTGCCAGGGGCTGACGGTTTACTTAGTCTGATTAGAATTAGCGACAGAATACAGGTTGTGGGGCAAACTCCTGAGATGCACCCGCAATCCCTTCAGCATTATTCTTTGGTGATTTTGCTGAAATCAGGCACGCTCCGCGAGACGTATCAAATAAAAATCCAAGTCGTTACTCCAGCAGGCGGAATGCTTCCCCCGTTTGAAGTCCCCGCCCTCTTTGAAGGCGAGGACCGTGGGGTTGCTATAGTGATGCCCCTACTATTTTCTGTGAGGGAGACGGGGCTGCATTGGATTGACGTGCGTCTTGGGGACCAGTTACTAAGCCGAATCCCCTTGCGAATTTTGTATAGCCGTATCCAGCTTCCGCCAGGGATGAGCCAAATACCACCACCTGCGGGACAGTAGTCTCCACCACCTGCGGGACAACGGCTTGGCCGCCCGTTAAGAGGTAGGTGCCCTGAATGTAGCGGTTCGCCGGGATGTAGTAGCTATGCATGGCTTTCCTAAACTCGTCCTCAGATTCCACGCCGGCGGTCACGGCTGCCAGTTTAGACTCAACCGCATAGGCCAGCTCGATTGCGGGCTTGTCGCCAGTTTTTTCAATGTCGTAGAACAGTTCGGCAAATTTGGCACCGAAGGACTCAAGAGTCCATCGCCATTGAGGTAAGCAAAAATCAATTTCTGAATATCAGCAGTTACCATGACCGAACCTCCTAAGCCGCAACATAAATCGCGCATTACCCAAGCTGAACTTGAGCGGCTTTACAATGAACACAAGTTCGACGAAAAACTTGTATCCTGCCGACAGCAAATACTGCGCGACGGGCCGCGAAAACCAGAAGACACATTCCACTCTGGCTTTACAGAGAAAGAACTCGGCAAAAAGTTCTTCGATCCTGTTACGGGTGAATCGGTTGCCGTCATCTTCTGGTACACCGACTTTGCCGGCGTTGTAACACGCACGATCCGAATGCTACGGATCGGAAATATTATCTACGACGCCAAGCAGAGGCCGCAAATTATACGCCGCCCCTAGTGCGACGTGCAATTATTAGATGCCTTAACCCCAATACTCGCTGCAAACCTCTGAAAACTCAAGGAAAATTTACATCCCTGCGAATTACGGGGGTAATGAGGCTACCACTGCACTGTCGCCCATCTCTGTAAATGCAATATTAGGGCCAAGTGAAAAGCGGGCTAATTTTTAGCCCGCCTTCCGCGCCCGAGCCTCCAAGGAATCTTCATTTTAGAACGGCGGGCGGGCTCCCTCCAAAGTCTTGCCGGTCAAATCGGCATATGTGAGCCGCTTACCGACAATCTGTGAGAGCGCCAGATTGAACCGCTGGGCATCGCTGACCCTTTCTTCGCGCTTCTTTCCGCCCCGATTGTTGTAGCGGAATACCTGCTCATCCAAATAACGATCCAGGTGGAATGGCTCAACGGCGACGTATGTTCCCCGCAGATTCCGCTTGAGCAGCGACCAGAAATTTTCCAGCCCGTTCGTATGGACCCGGCCCTTGACGTAGGTTTCGGCGTGGTTCACAACATCGTGAACGTACCGGGAAAACAGCTTGTCGTAGGCAACAGCCTCATCGGTATAAACCGCTGAGCCGTACTTTACATTCTTGAGAACCTGGGTTTGCAGGGTTTCGCGCTTAAGATTCGGCACGATGTGAGCCCGGACTTGGCGCTCGTCACGATCCAGTATCCCCTGTATGGCCGTTCCGCCGTAACCCATTTCAGTGCGCTGCTGGTTGTAACGCAGCTTGCGGCCCTTGTGCATGTTCTTTGGCTTCGGGCCGACAAAGGATTCGTCAACCTCGACTTCGTTTTCTGGCCCACCCAACTTAGTGCGCTTGCCGTAAGCAGCAGGCCGCAGAGCCTCGCGAATGCGGTGCAGCATGAACCATGCGCTCTTTTGGGTCACGCCGATAGCGCGGTGGATTTCATGACTACTGACGCCGTTCTTGCAGTTCACAATCATCCACATCGCGGTGAGCCACTTGCCCAGCGGAATCGGAGAATCCTCAAAGATCGTGCCGGTCTTCAGGGTGAACTGTGGGGCATGGTGCTTTTCGCGGCAGTGCCAGCGATTGTATTTCTCGTAAAATACAACGTTCTTGCTTCCGCAGTGTGGGCAGACAACCCCACCAGCCCAGCGCCGCGCTACCATATACTCGCGGCAGTTGACCGGATCATCGAAGAACTTGATTGCTTCCGAGAGGGTTTGCGGTTCGTTCATGGGCTTTCTGCTCCAGCAACTCTGGATTCAGAATACCCAAACTCAATCATTTTGTCAAGTATATTATTACCCATCTTCCTCCCTACGGGAGCGAGTTCATTCTCCCCTACGCCGCCTTCTTCACCGGTCGCGCCAGTGTGCGGCGCTCCTGGCCGGTATAGACCTGCCGGGGCCGCGCGATCTTCTGCTCCGGATCCCGCATCAGCTCCTGCCAGTGTGCCAGCCATCCGGCGGTGCGGGGAATGGCGAAAAGCACGGTGAACATCTCCGGGCGAAAGCCCATGGCTTCGTAAATGATCCCCGAGTAGAAGTCCACATTCGGATATAGCTTGCGGCTGACGAAGTACTCGTCTTCCAAGGCGATGCGCTCCAATTCCAGCGCGATCGTAATCTTCGGGTTCTTGCCGGTGACATGGAAGACCTGGTCGGCGGTTTGCTTGATGATGCGTGCCCGAGGATCGTAGCTCTTGTAGACGCGGTGCCCGAAGCCCATCAGTTTGCGGCGGCCCTCTTTAACCTCCCTGATGTATGTGGGAATATTGTGGATGCTGCCGATCTCATCCAGCATCTTCAGAACTTCCTCGTTAGCCCCGCCGTGCAGCGGCCCGGAGAGTGCGGCGGCGCCGGCCGCCACCGACAGGTAGGGATCGGCATGTGCGCTGGCCACGGCGCGCACGGTGCTGGTGCTGCAATTCTGTTCGTGGTCGGCGTGCAGAATGAAAAGCACTTCCAGCGCCCGGGCGAGCACCGGATTGGCCATGAACCTGGAGTCAGTCATGCTCCAGAGCATGTTCATGAAGTTTTCCGTGTAGCCCAGATCGTCTTCGGGATAAACGTAAGGCAAGCCCTGGCTATGGCGGAACGAATACGCCGCGATGGTGGGCAGCTTGGCGATCAGGCGGACGGTTTGCAGGTTGCGGTTCTCGGGATCGAATATCTGCTTGGCATCCGGGTAGACGGTTGAGAGCGCGGCGATGGTGCTGACCAGTATGCCCATGGGATGGGCATCATAGCGGAAGCCTTCCATGAAGCTTTTCAGGCTCTCGTGCAGCATGCGATGGTTCGCAATATCGCTTTCCCAGCGCTTGCTCTCCAACTCGTTGGGCAACTCGCCGAATTGCAGCAGGTAGGCTACCTCCAGGAACGTGCAGTTCTCGGCCAGCTCCTGAATGTCGTAACCGCGGTAGCGCAGGACGCCGCGCTCGCCGTCGATGAAGGTAATGGCGCTGTGGCAGCAGGCAGTATTGACGAAGCCGGAATCGTAGGCCATCAACCCGAAGTCTTCCTCGTCGGTCTTGATCTTCCGCAGATCGGCTGCCTGTATCGTTCCATTCTCGATGGGCAGCGTGTAGTTGCGCCTTGTCCGGCTGTCGACGACCGTCAAATTTTCTTTTTCCATGACCTCACCAATAAAGCCTGAGTAGCGGTACGTGCTTCTCTGTGATGGGATTCAGAACTTCGCAACAGGTTGCCCACTGCCATCTCTGGCGAAGCCGGCGGCGGGTGGCGATGCGCGAGCTGAGTTCCGGCGTTGCCCTTCCGTGCTGAATTCATCGCCCGTTCATCCGCTTGTAATCAACGTTTTACCTGCGCCGCATGCGTGTTTTGATTGCGGTTTTTGCGCCTGCGCAGGTATACTGTGATGTTCCAGCGTTCAGCAATCGGCTGGAGTGCCCGGTTTTCCGGGCGAGGAGGCGCGTCTTCAGCAGTAGCGGAGACAGATCCAGGACCGCCCGCGTTCATCCGTCAAGCAGGCGGTCTGGTGTGGCAAAATTCGTCGGTGCCGCCTTGGGCAGTATCTTCGCGGCCGTGTTTCCCTCCGAGTGCCGGTTGTGCCGTGCTCCTCTTGCCAATCTTTCGCGCCTTCCGGTCTGCGATGAATGCCTGGCAAAAATCAACCCCATTACAGGATTGCGCTGCCAGGTGTGCGGCGATCCGCTGCCGTCAGGTACTCCCGTAGCGGACGGCGGTCCGACGCTGTGCGCCGCCTGCCGGCAGGAACTTCCGGCCTTCGCCCACGCCTCGAGCTACGGTGCTTACTTCGATGAGCTGCGCGAGCTCATTCACCTTCTCAAATACCAGCAAGTGCGCAGCGCCGCCGGCGTGCTGGGCCGCTTCCTGGCCCAGGCCGCGGAACCGCTGTTCTCCTCAGACAATGGTTTGGCAACAGCCGAATCGCTTCTGGTGCTGCCCGTGCCGCTGCACGCCGGAAAATTTCGCGAGCGCGGATTCAACCAGGCTGAGCTGATCGCCCAAGCGGCGCTCCGGGAACTCGGCCGAAACAGCGGGCGCAACCTGGAGTTCGATACCACCGTCCTGTTCCGCCGGCGTGCCACCGAGTCTCAGGTGGGCATGAGCCGCGAACAGCGGCGGGAAAATATTCGCGGAGCCTTTACCGTTTCCAAGGAACACGTCGCCGGCCGTGAGGTGTTGCTCATCGACGACGTGATGACCACTGGAGCAACCGTCTCCGAGTGCGCGCGGGTGCTGCGCGCCGCCGGAGCCAAAGCGGTTTTCGTGGTTACCGTGGCGCGGTCCAGCAGACAGAGTTCGGGATTTTCGAGTGCGGCGAGCGCGACGGCGCTTGCCGGGGTGCAAGAGGCATCTTACCGGGAGGAGGCGGCAGGCGTCCGCTGAGTGGAGCGCGGCTCCCGCCGGCCTGATATGCCGAGTAAAGGGGAACATCACAGATCGGGGCGTGAACTCGCCGAAGCGGTCGTTACCGAGGCGCCGTTTACGCCCATGCACGCGCCTGTGCTGGTGCTGAACGCTTCCTACGAGCCCATCAATATCTGCGCCGCGCGGCGGGCCATCGTGCTGGTGCTCAAGGGCCTGGCCATGACCGAGGAAGTCAATGGTCATTTTCTGCACTCGGCCCGGCTGGCCATACGCGTGCCCTCGGTGATCCGGCTGCTCGAGTACCGCCGCATTCCCCACCAGACGCGCGCGCTGTCACGCAAGAACATCCTGCTGCGCGACCGCAATACCTGCCAATACTGCGGCTTGGTTCTTCCCTCGAGCGAACTTACCCTGGATCACATCGTGCCGCGTTCCCGGGGAGGGCAGTCAACCTGGGAGAACCTGGTTGCCAGTTGCCACACCTGCAATCACCGCAAAGGGAACCAGTTGCTGCAGGAGTGCGGGGTGAAGCTGTTACGCGAACCGCGCACCTTCAACCTGCATACCAGCCGCCACATCATGCGCATGATGGGCCGCAGCGACGCCAAGTGGCGCAAGTACCTCTTCTACTGAACTGTCCGCCGGAGCGCCAGCCCGTTCCCTCCGCCGGCTCCGATCCGACCTTTATCAAATCTAATTAGCTAACTAGTATCTAATATTCAGCATCTCATTTACTGATAAGTAGCGGTTGGATAAGGTTAGGACCACCACGCTACCAGCGACGGGAAACCAGTTTGCCGCATTATAAGTGGCTTAATATGTGCTGGTTACCTCCTGTCCAAAAGTAACGCCATTGCCGGCGCATATGCCGGAGACTTGGCGCGCTGGGTGGAAGCCAGCTAACTGCAAAATCAAGCACTGCGGCCTGGTTCCGAGGCCGCGCGTAATCATGGCGACAAGCTTGGGCCAGCCGGGTCGCTGGGGCAGCCTTCCGTCACCAAGGCAGACGGGCTGCGCTGGATGAAGTCACGACAGTCCTGGAGTGCGAATGTCGGAAAGCGTTTTAGAGCAGATCATCGGCACCTTGCGGCGATGCGGCGGGAACTGGTACTCACAACACGGCGAACTGCGTAACGTTCGCGTCGTGGGTCACACCCCCAAGCTCGACCATTACATCTACGATGTGGTTCTGGAGTTCGACGGCAGCAGCGAACGGCTGGCGGCGAAGGTCTTTCGCGGCAATAAACAAGGCGCCCATGCGCCCAGGAACATGGCTGCGCAGGAACTGAAGAACCTGTGTCTGGTCCATGAGATCTGCGCCAGGAAGAAGATCTCCGGCATTCCGCGCCCTCTGGGAGATTTTTCCGAGATGGGGGCCATCGTCACCGAAAAGCTTGCCGGAATTCCGGTGCAGTCGATTGTCATGAAGGCCGCCCTGCTGCCGGGCTACGCCGACCGGGGCACGCTGCAGTTTGCCGCGCGCAGCGCCGGCGAGTGGCTGCGCCGATTCCATAAGGCGACTGCCGACATGCCCGAGCCTTTCGATGCGGCAGCGCTGCTCTCGGAGCTGGAAAAGCTCTGCGCTGGCTGCAAGAGCGAAGGGCTGGACGACCTCTCGATCAGGAACATCTTGGGCGGAGCGCGGGCCATCCTGGCGCGCTCCCGCAAGACGCTGCCCTCCTCGGCGGTGCTGAACGACTTTACGCCCTTGAACGCTATCGTCAGCGAAACCGGGATGGGCTTCTGCGAGTTCGGCAAAATGTCGCGCCGCGGATGTTCCTTCCACGACGTGGCCCAATTCCTGGCTTCCGTCGAAGCCCTGGAAAAGTACCCCTTCTGCGATCGCGCTATTACCTCCGAGGTGCAGGACAGCTTCGTCGAGGCCTACGGCGCCTCTCCCGCCGAGCAGCAGTTGCTGCGCGTGCTGAGAATGAAGGCCTTGCTGACCATGCTGCTTCAGGGACGCAACGTGAAGGAAAGCGCGCTGCGCAAGAAAGTGATGTGGGCGAACGTGATGAAACGCTTCATCCAGCAGGCGGCGGAACGCTCGCTCGCGCCCACCGGCTGATGTGATCCTGTAGTGACACAATAGAACACCACTACCCCGCGGTTCGTCCCCATTCTGCTGGCGAAACGCCGGCAGAACGGATTCCTGTCCAGCCATTTCAAGTGCCTCAAGATGGCGCCTTCGAATTGACAAGAATCCAGAGTTGTAGCCTAATGTTTCTGGTCGCTATACGTCCCCCGTTAGGTCACTCCGACCATTGGCGAGGTGGGCGTTTCACGTGCTCGCCTGTGCTGCCGAAGTAGGCCCTGTTGGTGGGTCCCGATCCAATCTGAGCCCTATTCAGGTCGGTTTCAACAGCCTGGACTCGGAATGCTTGCCACCGCCGTTTCCGGAGGCCGCCATGGATGGATCATTCTCCTCCCGCTCCAGCGTTTCAACCGCGGTTAAGCCAATTATTTTGCTGGTCTTATTCGCAACCGCGCTCTCGTTCCTCGCGGCATTGAATTTGGGCTGCGGTGGAGGCGGAGGCGGGGGATCGCAACAGTTGGCCAGCATACTGCCGCCACAATCCGATGGCACGGTTAGGCCCTCCAACCTCGCTTATCCGACATGGATTTCAGCAACAGTGGGACAGGCGATCACCGCCAACATTCCCACGGTTACGGGCACTGTCAACTCTTACTCCGTGATTCCCGCACTGCCCGCCGGATTGAGCCTGAATGCTTCCTCGGGAATAATTTCGGGAACCCCGACGGCTGTTACTCCGATGGCAGCTTATACCGTGACCGCGTCGAACGACGGCGGCAGTACGACCGCCACTGTCTCGATTGTTGTAAACAAGGTCTTTCCGGCTTTGCTTGAACTGGGTCACCAGGTCGGCATGCAGCTCCGATTTGTAAACTCTCGTGTGCTCAGCGCAGACGCAAGTGGACATTGGGTCTTGTGGAATTACGATACGGCGGCGATTCTGGCTCGCGGCGATCAGGCGGGACAACCCCCGCCCGGCACCAGCAGTTGGTTGGTGGATTTGGCCGGCCCAACGGCTGTGGTCGGAATATCAAATGGCTTGGAGGTTCGCGCCTCCTCTGACGGCCATCTTATTTCCACGATAGCTTTGCCGACCTTGAATCAACAATTCCTTCCCACTAGCCAGCAGGCTTGGTGGAAGCTGGCGGCCGACGGAAGCTACGTTTGCGCCGGTACGTCATCAGGATTGATCGTCTGGGATCTTACCGGGCAGACGCTGTTCTCGATGTCAGGCAATTACTTGAGTGCGCAGGCCTTTGCGGCAGCCGGCGAGGTGCGTGTTGCTCTCGGACCGGCAGGCCAGAACGTGATAGAAACAATCTCGGTGCCGTCAGGAACGTCCTCCGTCAGTCCTGCCTTTTCCGGACAGTTCAATTCGTGGTTCCTGGACGGTGAGCGGTTTCTTACGAACTTGACGACCACGGTCTGGGTTTATTCCAAGGCCGGCGCACAGCAGAGTATCAATTCACTGCTCACCGTCGACAACCTGACCGGGCAAGGGAACTGGTTCTGGAGCAATGGCTTCATCTCCGGGGGCAATTACCAGCTTTCAATTTATCCGGCTGCAGGCGGCGCCGCGGCGGCTACGTATACCTTCACGCTGCTTAACTATGCGGTCCCCTCCGGGCCGACTATAGCCATATCGGCTCCTAACTCGTCAACGGTCAGCATAGTTGACCTGTCAGGCCCGACTCCGTCAAAGACAGACTATTCGATTGCCGTGGGTTCATATGCTGCTACCTCGAGTACCCGATGGGTAACAGGGAATAGCTACGGTGTAATCCTGGATGGGGCACCCTTGCCGGCCACACCCCGTGTGCTCGCGCTCGGCGCTGCCAAGGTTGTTGGGGGCACGAGTCGTGTGGCTGTAGCTACGGCCAGCGGTACGATCTACTATTTCGATACCGCAAGCAGAGCGCTCGAAGGCACGATCAGTGACTTAACTTCGAAATTGGCGATGTCATCCGACGGAACGGTGCTGGCCGCGAACAGCGGGGGGAGCCCCCCTGGCAATATTTACGCTCTTCCATCCGGAGCGCTCACCACGACCTTTCCCTACAACATGGGCAGCTTTCCCGGCTACTATCTTACTGACTTTACCCTGTCAGGCTCGGGTACAACTCTGGGGATCGTGTTGAAGGGACACGTGCGAGAGGTGACGCCCACGGCGGGCGGAGTAACCATCTTGTCTGACTCAGGCTCTGATCGGTCCGCTGTCCCTCAGCTTTCCCCTGACGGCACCCTGGCTGCCCTGACGACCGGGAGCTACCAGTACGGCATTATCAACGTTTATGAGAACGGCACGTTGAAGTCGGCATTCCCGGGAGTCGCGGTCGGCTGGATCGACAACACACGGCTTCTGATTAACATTTACACCCTGCCTTGCCCGTCGTGCCAGCTGACTTTCAACGCCGCCATCTATAATTCGGCCGGGACCCAAGTTGCAACCGCACCATCAACCTTCCCGGCTTTGGATCGCATTCAACCTGTAACCTCTGACCTGATATACGCTCCTTCAATCAACACGATCTTTTCTCTCAGCACCTGGCAGGCAACATACACAGGTGTCAAAGGGACCGGCGCAATCTCCGGACCGTATGTCGTATATGAGACGGGAGCGGACAGCCGCGTGGTGGTCGACACCTATTGAGTAGCCGGATCCGGCAACTAGGCCTACAAATTTAGATCATGAACAGAACGCCACCAGCGAATTGCTGGTGGCGTTCACGTTTCTGGTCTGGATTTAGGGTCTGGATTGCGGCTGCGGTTGCGGGCTGTCCTTCTTGCTGTCGGGAGCGCTCTTATCCCCCGGTGATGGCAGGTCCTGTCCTTCGTAGGTGATTCGCACTTGCGAGCCAAAGCGTTTGTAGTTGGTGTACTTCACGACCTGCACTACGTGAACGTCGCCAGTCGAAAAGTGCAGGATGTCGTCGACCTTGGTGAAGGTCGGGAACCAGTAACGCCCGTCCACCTGTTCGCGCCAGGTGGTGAACTTGGGAAACAGGTTTTCCATCTCCTTCTTTTTGACGATATCGGGAACGTTCTTGCCGTAGGTCTTCACGATCTGGAAGTCTTGATCGTCCACCCAGATGCGTCCCTCGAAGTACCGCCGCTTCGGATCCATATGCTTGGGACGAATCTCGAAGACAAAGGTATTCAGCTCGTCTTCTTTCTGCTGGCCCAGATACTTGATGTCATACTCCGGGATCTCGTCGCTGGTCAGCACGAAGGGCAAACGCTTTTCGATGTCTTCAAAGTCTTCGCGCGTCATGTCGATGCGCTGCAGCGTCGATTGCGGAGCAAACACTACCTGCTCAACCCGGTGCCCGCGGTCGTCAAAGAGAATGTCGACCACCGACTGAAACTGCCCGTCGACCACGCGGCCATCCACCGTCTGCACCGTGACGCTCTGGCGCCAGGTGTAGTGCTCGCGGGCTTCCTTGAACTCCTTCTCCTTGGTGGCAAACTTCTGTATGACCTGATCGACGGTGATGCCCTTGGGCTGGTCGGGAACCAGGGCGCCCTCGCCGCGTTCGTCGGCAAAGGCAGCCATCGAGAAAGTGAGCAGAAGCAAAAGGAGCAAGCGAGTGAGAACTGGGCGGGTCATAACAGACTCTTTTTCTCTTATACATCAAACTGGGCGGGCATGTACGCCTTCCCGCCGCTGCTCCGTTAGATGACGAAAGAGGAGTAGCGGTCGCCAGGAGGAAAGTACTAAGGGCAGGTAGACCAGGTACTTCGTTATATGGCGAACGGCTGGCGCAGGATGGTTTTAAGCTTTTCCGGGGCGGTCCTGCGAGGATCGCCCAGGCAGATAACTCCTTCCCCGCATCTGTTGGTTTTCGCGCCAGGAAAACAGGAACTCGGTGTAGAATACACCCAGCTTCCAAGCTCAATATACATTCCAAGTGAAACTGATCGGGGGACGAACATGGATCAAGTAGGACACCGCTGCGCCGAATTCCACAAGAAGGACTGCAACTGCTGCGAGGCAGTGCTGCACGGCTTTCGCGATCAGCTCCCGCTTCCACTCAGCGATGAAACCATGCGGATTGCGACCTGCTTCGGCGGGGGCGGCGTCGGCATGTCCGGGTTCTGCGGCGCCTTTACCGGCGCAACCATGGTGCTGAGCCTGCTGATCGGGCGCAACAGCCCGGAAGGGAATCGCGAGCCAGGATATACGTGGTCGCGCGAGCTCGGCGAACGCTTCGTCAAGCAGTTCGGCGACAACACCTGCAAGACGCTGCAGATCTATGAATACAAGTCGCCGCAGCAGAAGGAGAATTGCGGCCGGATCATCGCCCAGACCGGCGACCTGCTGGCCGCCTTCCTGAAGGAAAAGAACCTGCTGCCGGCGAAGGCGAAATAGCGTCGCGTTTCGGTTCTAATCTTCCAATGGCAGGTTGAGGTTCTCGGCCCTCGCGGCTTAGCTTTGGGTGCTGATCGGGGTGAAAGCGTCGAGGTTTAGAGAGAACTCTGTCGCCCCTACGGGGCTCGATTGTTTTTTCCCACTTTACCCAGGGCTCACGCCCTGGGCTATTATCTTTTGCCCGCTCCGCGGGCAGGTGCCCCAGGCTCGCCATCGGGGTTCCCAGTGAACGTCGCTCGCTGGGGTGATTAGGCTAACCTGGGGTAGTTCTTTCGGCGCTCTCGAAGGGTTCACGAGAGAAAACAAATTACCCCACCGTAGCTCTGCTGCGCTTGCACCGCAGCAGCGGCAAGAACGGCCATTGCTGGGGCCCCCGTTCATCGCGCCGCTCGCCATGACAACACAGCGAGGTTCTTTGGCTCAGAGCGGAACGGCTTGGGCCTAAGGCTCACTTCGCCATCTGGTATCCGGCGAAGAAGAAGCTCACTTCAAAGCGCGCGGTGTCGTCGGCGTCGGAGCCGTGGGTGGCATTGCGCTCGATATTGGTGCCGTACTTCTTGCGGATCGTTCCCGCCTCCGCCTTTTCCGGATTAGTGGCGCCCATGATGCGGCGCCAGTCGGCAATGGCGTTTTCCTTTTCCAGCGCCATCACCACCACCGGGCCCTCGGTCATGAACTTCACCAGCCCGTCAAAGAAGGGCTTGCCGACGTGCACGGCGTAGAAGCCGGCGGCCTGCGTCTTCTTCAGGTGCAGCATTTTCATGCCGACCAGGCGGAATCCGTTTTCCTCGATGGTTTTGATGATGTCGCCGGTGGCGCCCTTGGCGACGGCATCCGGCTTGATGATGGCAAGCGTGCGTTGCAGTGTCTTCATGTAGGGTAAAGCTAACCTTTCAATCAGGGATTAGGGGACAGGGAATAGGGGTTAGGAAATCAGGGACCGGAAATCTGCAAGCAGTACCTGTAGCTGCTTTCTATCCCCTAATCCCTAATCTCTAAATCCTAAACCCTTGAAGCTGTTTTGCCGATTGCCTGCGCCAGGGTTTCGCCTATCGTGGCCGGAGAAGTGGCGACTCGAATCCCCGCCGCCTCCAGCGCCTTGATCTTCTCCGCAGCCGTTCCCTTGCCGCCGGAGATGATGGCCCCGGCATGGCCCATGCGGCGTCCCGGAGGCGCCGTCTGCCCGGCGATAAACGACACGACGGGTTTCTTGACGTGCTGCTTGACGTACTCCGCCGCGGTCTCCTCGGCGGTGCCGCCGATCTCGCCGATCATGATGATGGCTTCCGTGTCCGGGTCCTCGTTGAACAGCTGGAGGGCGTCGACGAAATTGGTGCCGATGATCGGGTCGCCGCCGATGCCGATGGCGGTCGACTGCCCGATGCCGCGCAGCGTGAGCTGATGAACCGCCTCGTAGGTCAGCGTCCCCGAGCGCGAGACGATGCCGACCTTGCCCGGAAGATGAATGCGCGCCGGCATGATTCCCACCTTGCACTTTCCCGGCGAGATGATGCCGGGGCAGTTGGGGCCGATCAGGCGCGATTTCTTGCCTTCCATGTAGCGCCACACCTGCACCATGTCGCGCGTGGGCACGCCCTCGGTGATGCAGACGATCAGCGGTATCTCGGCATCCACGGCTTCCAGGATGGCGTCGGCTGATGCCGGCGGCGGAACGAAGATGACCGTCGCGTTGGCCCCGGTCTTGGCCTTGGCCTCGGCCACGGTGTTGAAAATGGGCCAGCCTTCATGAATCGCCCCACCCTTGCCCGGGGTCACGCCGCCGACGACCTTGGTTCCGTACTCGGCGGAAGTTTTGGCGTGGAATGTGCCTTCGCGGCCAGTTAATCCCTGCACGAGAAGTCTGGTGTTCTGATCAACAAGAACGCTCATGCCGACCTCCTTCCGCTTGCGCCACAACGGCTTTTTCCGCCGCGTCTTTCATGGTTTCGGCAACGATGAAGTTCAGGCCGCTCTGTTTCAGGATTTCGCGTCCCTGCTCGACGTTGGTGCCTTCCAGCCGCAAGATGATGGGCAACTGAATCTTGGTGCTTTTGGCCGCCTCCACCACGCCGCTGGCCAGGGTATCGACCCGCAGGATGCCGCCGAAGATGTTGATGAGCACGGCCTTCACATTTTTGTCCATCAGCAGGATTTCAAAGGCGTGCGTTACCTGGTGGGCGGTGGCGCCGCCGCCTACGTCGAGGAAGTTGGCCGGCATGCCTCCGGCGAACTTGATGATGTCCATGGTTGCCATGGCCAGGCCGGCGCCGTTGACCATGCAGCCGACGTTGCCATCGAGCTTGATGTAGTTGAGCCCGTACTTGCTGGCTTCCACTTCCAGCGGATCTTCCTCGCTGACGTCGCGCAGCTCGCGCAGGTTCTTCTGGCGGTAGAGCGCGTTATCGTCGAGATTGACCTTGGCATCGAGAGCGAAGACGCGCCCGTCGGTGGTGGTGATGAACGGATTGATCTCGAAGAGCGAAGAATCCGTATCCTCAAAGGCCTTGTACAAGGCCATCATGAAGTTCACGGCGGGGCCGATGAACTCCGGCGCCAGGCCCAGCCCGAAGGCAAGCTTGCGCGCCTGGAACGGCTGGAACCCGATTGCCGGGTCGATGTACTCCTTGAGAATGGCGCTGGGATTCTCGGCCGCGACCTGCTCGATTTCCATGCCGCCGGCCGCCGAGGCCATGAACACCAGCCGCGAGACGGCGCGGTCGAGCACGATGCCCAGATACAGCTCCTTGGCGATGGGCAATGTCTCTTCGATCAGCAGCCGTTGCACCTTCTTGCCTTCCGGCCCGGTCTGGTGCGTTACCAGTTGCATGCCCAGCATCTTCTCGGCGAATTCGCCGGCCTGCTCGACTGACTTCGCGATCTTGACGCCGCCGCCCTTGCCCCGGCCGCCGGCGTGAATCTGCGCCTTCACCACCACTGCTGCGGCTCCGGCGTTCCTCAGGTTGGTGGCGGCGCTCTCGGCTTCTTCGCGCGTGGTCACCATCTCGCCGCGCGGCACCGCCACTCCGTATTTCGACAGAATAGCTTTTGCCTGGTATTCGTGAATTTTCATGGTCTCAAGAGGTTCGGGCCGTTCTCGCTCCGTCCGATCACGACGCTGGCGAGCCGGTCTCGCTTTCCAAAATTTTGCTTCCTGACGAGCCGCACCCGCCCACATTCAGGCACAGAGATTCGCCGCATCAGCAGTTGCTCAAACCGGAGGGGCGGGCCGGAACAGATGAATGCAGGCACCCAAGGACCCGACAACCAGCAGGAAACAACGCCTCTCGCCCCGTCGATTCGAGACGGGCTCCATTGTATTAGCCCGAGCGGGTCGGGAGCAAAGACATTTGAGATTTAAGATTTTTGATTTTCGATTTCAGATTGAACTGCTGCGCGCGCGAAATCGCAGAGGCATAACTGCAGGCGTTCGCCGAAATCCTTGTGGCCGTCGCGCTCGATGGTGAATGCCAGGTCGAGCAGATCGCCGGGCGCGAAAGGAGCGGCTTCAAAGCGAGCTGCCATGCCCCAGCCGAGCGCTTCGATGGGGCGCATTGCACCATTACTCTGGCGTGCGAATTTCAGCTTCAGGTGCTTGCCCTTCAGCACCCTGGCCGGAGCCAGCGAGCGCGCTCCGCGAGCCACGAAGACAGGCTCGGGATTTCCCATTCCAAACGGCGCCATGCGGCCAAGCGCCTCCCAGAGCTTCAGGCTGATTTCTTCCAGAGGCAGTTCAAGGTCGTATTCCAGCACCGGCTGCAGCTCCTCCGGCCGGAGGCGCTGGCAGGCGTAGCGGTTCAACCGCTCGCGCAATTCCGGGACTCGCTCGGACGGCAGGGCGAAGCCAACCGCGCCGGCGTGGCCGCCAAAACGGGTGAACAGGTGCGAGCATTCCTCCAGTCCCTGCAGAAGGTGGAAGCCGCGAATCGAGCGCCCGGAGCCGTATGCTTCCTCGCCATCGCGCGAGATCACGACTGCGGGACGAAAATAGCGGTCGACCAGCCGCGAGGCGCAGATGCCGATCACGCCGCGATGCCAGCCCTCGCCGTCTACCACCAGGCAGCGCGAGTCGGCGAATCCGGGAGCCTGCTCAAAATCCTTGGCGATCGCCTCCAGGATGCGCATCTCCTCCTGCTGCCGGTCGCCGTTGAGCTGGTCCAGCCGCTGGGCGATCTCTTTCGCCCGCGCCGGATCTTTCTCGGTGAACAGCTCCACCACCGCGCAAGCCACATCCATCCGGCCGGCGGCATTCATGCGAGGGGCGAGGCGGAAGGCGACCTCGGTGGCGGTGAGCGGCCGTCCGCGCGAGATGTTCGCGACCTCCAGCAGTGCGCGCAGCCCCGGATTCACCGGGTTGCGCAGCTCCCGCAGCCCAAAGCTGACGAAGATGCGGTTCTCGCCCACCAGCGGCACGGCGTCGGCTACGGTGGCAATGGCAACTACCTTCAGGAAAGAAGGGATCAGCCGCGCCAGGTCCTTGCGCTCCAGCAGCGCCTGCGCCAATTTGAAGGCCACTCCCGCTCCACACAGATGCTTACAGGGATATTTGCAATCCGCGCGGTTGGGATTGAGCACGGCCAGGGCCCGCGGCACGCCCTGTTCCTGAGGCAGATGGTGATCGGTGACGATCAGGTCCAGGTTCAGCCCGCGGGCGGTTTCGGCGGCGGCAAAGGCGCGGATGCCGGTATCGACGCTGATGATCAGGCGAACGCCTTCCGTGGCGGCGCGCTCGATCACCTCGTCCCGCATGCCATAGCCCTCGAGCAGGCGGTGAGGGACATGGAAGTCGCACTGGCCGCCGCAAAGCTCTATGGCCGTCTTGAGGATCACCGTGGCCATCGTGCCATCCACGTCGTAATCGCCATAGATGAGAATGCGCTCGCTCCGTTCGATCGCCTGCCCGATCCGGATCACCGCCGCCTGCAAGTCCAGCATGAGATAAGGCGAATGCAGGCCGTCGAGCGACGGGTTGAGGAATCGCGCTGCCTCTTCCGGCATTTGCATGCCGCGGCGCGCCAGCAGCATGGCTATGGGCGGAGGCAGTTGCAAGGCGGCTGCGAGTTCGCGCGCCGCGGCTTCAAGCTCCAGATTCGGCGTTGGCCGGAGAATCGGCACCGGCAGGCGTGACTACGGGGTCTCCAGCGCGGCATGCGCCGTTGCTGGGGTGCGCGGAACGGGAAGGGAAGTGGCTCGAGGGATCCAGCGCAAGGTCAGCGCTCGTCGTCCGAATCGGACTCGTCAATGGTGATGCCGCCGAAATCCTCCGCGATATCCAGCAGGCGCTGGTAGCGCTCGTACCATTCGCAGGAGATCTCGAAGACGAACATCACGCCCTGATAGGGGAAGCCGAGTTGAATGTAGCCGATCTTGCCGAGGTAGGTGCGCAGCCAGCGCGCTTCGTCCAGGTCCTCGTTGTTCGCGTAGTTGGCGTTCTCCAGGCGGCGCAGCAGGTAGTCGATCTCGGCCCGCTCCAGCACCACGTCGTTCATGGTAAGAAAGGGCGCGCCGGAGGCCTTGGCCAGCTCGACGAAGTCCTTCCAGCCTTCGGGATTATCGTCGCTGTCCCAAACCACGCTGTTCAGCTCGTCGGGAACATAGCCTTTGAAGCGGCGCATGCCGTGGCCTTCGGTGAAGGCCGTCATGTCGTCTTTCAGCGCGCTAAGGTCATCCAGCATAGGGTTCTTGGTCGGCAGCAACATCATACTACCGCACCCCGGCCCGTCAACAACGGCTGCCTGACACTACTCTGTGCTAAGATATTTTTTTGACCTGCTCCCTTGGGATCGACATGCTCCTCTCCCGAGAATACGTAACTTATCTTGCCCGGCAGATTGCCAAGCGTCTCACCCAGGGCGAGTTCGTTGAAGCGAAATCCGTCGGCGCTCTCACCGAGAGCATCGACAAGGCCCTCTATGACGAGCTCGGCATCGAGGATCGCATCAACGAGGAGGTCCGGGCCATTCTGGAAGCCTACTCCGACGAGATGCACCGCAGCGGCGCCAACTACCAGGAGATGTTCAAAAGGGTAAAAGGCGAGCTGGTGCGCAAGTACAAGGCGGTGCTATGAGGCTCAGCCGCGACAAGGTCAGCCGCCTCACCAAAGGAGTCTTCGAATCGCTGAAGGAATCCGACGCAGCTGGTCTTTGTGGAAGACCCGCAGACCGTCCGGCTGGAGATCCGCGCCACTCTCGAGCGCCTGCTGAACGAAGAGGAGAACCTCGACAAAGCCGCCCGGCAGAAGATCGAAAACCAGAAACGCACCATCCTGGAAGGCACGCCCGAGTGGGACATCCTCTACCGCAAGTACTACAACGAGGAAGTCCGCAAGCTGGGAATCTAAACGCCAGTTTCAAGTTTCCAGTTTCGAGTTTCCAATTTCGCGTATCGATGCGTAAATACTTGTCGGTCCCGGTGAACTGGGCGGGGCAGCGCGCTTCGTTTCCAGCTCTGAATTCAGGCTTCCGCTTGCTCTTAGCTCGCCCGAAGCAATCCCCCGTAAAGCGGCTCAACTATAATGCACCACAGATCCCTCGCTTCGCTCGGGATTTTGCCTGCGGGCTCCCGCTGCGCTCACGCCCGCAAACGGCTCAACTTGAAACTCGAAACTGCTTTGTATGGCCGACTGGCATTCACTCAAGCAGCGCATTGGCGACCTTTCCCGCGAAGTCGGCTTCGACCTCTGCGGTATCGCCCCGGCTGCCGGTCTGGCTGAGCTTGAATATTTTCCGCGATGGCTCGCCGAAGGCCGTCATGGGGAGATGAATTACCTGGCGGCCCGCACCCCCGATCAGCAGCTCAAGCGCGGCAGTCTGGCCCACGTGGCTCCCTGGGCGCGTTCGGTGATCGTCTGCGCCATCAACTACAACAGCCCGCAGCCTTACTCAACCGAGTGCATGGACCCAACGCGCGGCTGGATTGCCCGCTACGCCTGGAGCGAGCGCGATTATCACGAGACTGTCCTGCGGCGGCTGCGCGAGCTGGAGGGGCGTCTGCCGGCGCTGGCCGCCGAACTCTTGCCTGGCCACAGCGAGCCGCTACAAACGTGGTGTTACGTGGATACCGGCCCGGTAATCGAGCGGGTCTTTGCCCGCCATGCCGGAGTAGGATGGCTGGGCAAGAACACTTGCATCATCAACCAGGAAATCGGCTCCTGGCTTTTTCTGGGCCTGCTGCTCACTTCCTTGCCGCTGCCGCCCGACCTGCCGGCTCCGGACCGCTGCGGAAGTTGCACCCGCTGCCTGGACGCCTGTCCGACCGCCGCGCTTACCTCTGCTTACCAGATGGACGCCTCGCGCTGTATCTCCTACCTTACGATCGAGAAACGCGGAGACATTCCCGTTGATCTGCGCCAGGGCATGGGGCGGAACATCTTTGGCTGCGATATCTGCCAGGACGTCTGCCCGTGGAACCGGGAGGCTCCGGCCGCCACCGCGCCCGAGTTCGGCCACGAACCTCAACCGGCGAGATTGCCGGAGATCCCGCTGGTAAATCCCGAACTCCGCCGTCTGGCACGAATGAGCCGCGAGGAGTTTCGGGCGGCGTTCCGCCATTCGCCGGTGAAGCGGGCCAAGTACCAGGGCCTGATGCGGAATGTCATCATCGCCATGGGCAACAGCGGCGATGCCTCGATGGTCCCGGACCTCGAGGCCCTGGCCGGCGGCCCGGACCCGCTGCTGCGCCGGCACGCGCGTTGGTCTTTAGCGAAGTTGCGGGAAAAGAGAACCAAGAGAGAGATTGCGGAAAAAGGCCGTTAGCGTTAGCGTTCAGGGAACCAGGATTTAAGATTTAGGGATTAGGATTTAGGGATTAGGGAGTAGAAGGGAAGAGGGAAGCGGTGTCTTCGGTATTGGGCGCACGTCTGCGATTGGTTTCTTGCGACGCAAACAAAAGGTTCCATGCCGCAAACCATCTTGCCGCCTGATCCCTAGCCCCTAATCCCTGATCCCTGAAGCCTGTACGGAAGGACCTCCATGCCGAAGACAAACACCACCACTGGAGCCGAGCGCCGGCGCTGGAAACGCGTGCCTCTGGATGTGCGGGTAAAGTTGCTGCTGGCGGAGGCAGACGGCGTCAAAGTCATTCATGGCCGCTCCACGGTGATCTCGGAAGGCGGTATGGGAGTCACGTTGACGCGTGAACTGCCGAAGGGCACCCTCGCCACGCTGGTTTTCACCATTCCCGGCGAGAAAGAGGAGCGCAGCATGCGCTCACGGCTTACCTTCCGCTCAGGGTTTGGCTGCGGCTTCGAGTTTGCCGAAATCACGGCGGACCAGCGGCGCGAGCTGCGCGCCTTCTGCGCCCAGGCGGGTAAGCAAGACTGAGTTGCCACAGGGCAAGGCAAGGATGGCGTCGCCGGGAGCCTGACTATCCCACACGACAGGCATGTGGCGCGTAGAGGCCCAGTTGACATTATCCAGGCGGCGGGACTAAGAGGCTGCGGAAAAACAGATTCCGGATCGGATAGGCTACAAGATCTTGATAGTGGATTTTGTACTACCCACATCCATAACGCCTCGCTTGTTGCTTCGGCGCGTTTTTCCGCAGCCTGGCTAAACCGTGTACTGGAAAGCCCTCCCCGCGGAATCCCAACGCGCATTGGCGTCGTAGGGGCAAGGAGGGCTGATAGGAAAAAGGCGCGCTGGCCGCCCCGGAACTAACCGCGGCTTACGTTCTGTGCCTGCAGGCCTTTGGGACCCTTTACACACTCGAACTCGACCGTCTCTCCCTCGTTCAGCGTGCGATAACCAGTCTCTTGAATGACCGAATAGTGGACAAACACGTCTTCGCCGGTATTACGCTGAATGAATCCATACCCCTTAGCGCCGTTAAACCACTTCACTGTTCCCTTCTCTCTCACGAAACCAACTCCTTTCACCAGTTACAAAAAATACGTCGTATTGCGCCGCGGCCTGGGCCGTGCACCGACGGTTAAGTTGGCGCTTCTGCGAGCGCTTTCAATCACAAAAAGAAATGGGCTCCCGAGTTCCCCGCCCAACCGATTCCTCACCCCCGGGCAATCGCAACAGCGGCCTTGCTCGGGGACCCGGCTGGCGATGAACTCCGGAGCCCACACCTTCTGTTTGAGTCACTTCCCTGAAACATCTACCTACTTCCTGCGAGAAAAAACTTGCCCAATAGCAAGCAAGGCATGATTGCAGGAACTCTGCCTTAAGGCAAACCTTTTCTTGCAGTTTTTACACTGTCGGGCCGACTCGGGTTTCAATTCGGGAGATTTTTAATCAAAAATGGCTATAGGAGCCGGTCTTCTAGGGTCTTTTATGGTCTTTCCAGAGCGATAAGCGGGGTTCCGGGTCCAGCTACTCTGCTAGCATACTGTACCAGTGCAGCCCACAATTCAATTGCATTCTATAGTGTCTAAACCAGATACTGCTGCTGAGCCGAATGACGCTGCGGTCGAGCAGGTTTCTGTCTCCGCTCTCCCGCAAGGGGCCGAAACGGGTTCGGCAGAGGCCGTACTGCCGGCCACGCCGCCGCGCCGCTTCGCCATGTTCCGGGCGCTGAAGACCCAGGCGGCGCCGACGCTGAAGTACCTGTCGACCACCGAGGTGCATACCTACGCTTTTTCCGTCGCGGCCAATGCCATCCTCTCGTTCTTCCCGGCGATGGTGCTCTTTCTCACCATCAGCAGCCGGGTCCTGCGCAACGCGGCCCTGTATGACGTGGTCGTAAAGCTGGCCAAGGAGTACCTGCCCAGCAACCAGGATTTCATCGTCGGCAGCATGCAGCGGTTGGCGTCGCGCCATCATGTCCAGGTTATTTCGCTCGTCATGCTGCTGATCAGCTCCACCGGTGTCTTCCTGCCCCTGGAGGTGGCGCTGAACAAGGTGTGGGGAATCGAGCGCAACCGCTCCTACCTGCGCAATCAACTGGTGTCGCTGGGATTGGCCTTCGGGTGCGGCGCCTGCTTCATGATCTCGGCTGCCGCCAAGGCCAAAAGCGAACAATTGCTCGCCTATCTTGCCGGCGGTCATCCGGTGGTGATGACGATACTCAGCTTCGCTCTCGACTGGCCTATCCTGAAGCTCGTCGGGCTGGCGGCCATGATTTCCATGTTCTTCCTGATCTACTGGGTTCTGCCCAATGGAAAGGTTCCGGCGCGTTCGGTCTTTCCCGCTGCGCTGGTGACCGGCATTCTGTTTGAGGCGACGAAGTACCTCTATACCGCGGTACTGCCGCTGCTGAACTTTCAGGATGTCTACGGGCCGTTCTACGTATCTGTAACCCTTATCTTCTGGGCCTTTTGGGTGGGATTGCTCTTGCTCGGCGGCGCTCATCTCTCGGCCGCCGGACAGGTCAGAGAATAGGGATTAGGGAATAGGGGTTAGGAATCAGGGTTAGGCGTTTGGGATTCCATGGTAGGCCAGGAGCAAGATCGGGAAATCCGCTAATCCCTGATTCCTATCCCTAATCCCTAACCCCTAAATTTGTTGCTTCACCGCGGCTGTTTTCGCTACAGTTCAGCACCAGCACTTCGCTGCAGTTCAGCGCCGGCACAAGGAGAAAGACCATTATGTCTTCCAGCCCCGCTTCTGCCCCCGCCAGGGGTGAAGTCCAGCCCGGAAATTTGCGTTTACATCTTTGGGTGTTTGCCATCGTGCTGGCGGCCGAAGCCATCGGCAACATCAGCTTCTCGATTGGGATCGGCAAGCTGGTGCTCTTCCCGATGCTCTATGCGCTGCTGATGGGGGCCGTGATCAGCATCCTCAGCGTGCGCCTGCCGGAGTCGGTGCGGGTGTCCGAGCAGCTTCAGCGCCACGCCTCCGCCATGGTCCAGGTCTCGGTTCTGCTGCTGGTCGCCAAGCTGGCGCTGATCGTGGGCACCTCATTACCCAAACTGATGAATTCGGGCTGGGCGCTGGCCTTCCAGGAGCTGGGTCATTTTCTCGGCACCGTCATGTTTGCCATGCCGATCGGGCTGCTGCTCGGGGTCAAGCGGGAAGCGATTGGAGCCACGTTCTCCATCGGGCGCGAGGCCAGCCTGGCGATCATCGCCGAGAAATACGGACTCAGCTCGCCGGAAGGCCGCGGCGTGCTGGCCGAATACGTCACCGGCACCGTCATCGGCGCGCTCTTCATTGCGCTGCTGGCGAGCCTGATCAAGAGCATGGGGATTCTCCATCCGGTTGCGCTCGCCATGGGCGCGGGAGTCGGGTCGGCCAGCATGATGGCCGCCGCCGCCGGCGCCATTGCCGTCGGACAGCCGGCTGAAATAGCCAAGGACATCGCCGCCTTCGCCGCTGCCAGTAACCTGATCACTACCACGCTGGGAACCTACGTCACGCTGTTCGTCTCGCTGCCCTTCGCCAATATCGTCTATCGCTTCGCGGAACCGATTCTCTCGCCCAAGCGCTCGCGCGGCAAGCTTTCCGTGGAGGAGTCCTCGGGTGACCAGGCCGGCGCACCTGCGCAGCAGATGTCCGCCCCGGTCAACATCACCTGGACCTTCAAGCTGGTCTGCGTCGGGGTGACCGCGGTGGCGACGCTGGCGGGGAACTGGATGAACTACAAGACTCCACCGCAGGCCGCCCTGCTGGGCATCATCGGCATTGCGCTGGTGGCGCTCATCAGCGATGTGGTCGCGAAGCTGATTCCGGTAAAGATTCCTCTGGTCTGCTGGGTGGCTGCCGTGGGCATGCTGGCCACCGCGCCGCTGGGGCCGTGGGCCGCGCCGATCGCCGAGATTACGGGCAAGGTCAACTTCATGGCCCTGACTACGCCCATTCTGGCCTACGCCGGACTGTCGCTGGCCAAGGATATTCCGGCCTTCCGGCGGCTCGGCTGGCGAATCGTCGTGACTTCGCTGCTGGCCAGCACGGGAACGTTTTTGTTCGCAGCCATGATCGCGCAGTTCTTTATGCACAAGTAGGGTTGCAAAAGGTGAAGAATCAGAAATGACTAAGGATGAGTTGAAGAAGAGTGTCTACGCGGCCATTGATCGCCGCAGCGCCGAGATTATCGCTATCGGCGAGTGCATCCGCCGCACCCCTGAATTGGGCTTCAAGGAGTTCAAGACGGCCCGCTTGGTGGAGGAGACCTTTGGCAGGCTGGGGCTGAATCCGCGCACGGGCTTGGCGCTGACCGGAGTCCGCGCCGAGGTTCGCGGCGGCGCCGGCGACGGACCGACCTTCGCCCTGCTGGGTGAACTCGACGGGCTGGTCGTAACCGGGCATCCCGAGGCCGATCCCGCCACCGGCGCAGCGCACGGCTGCGGCCACAATGCCCAGATTGCCGGCCTGCTGGGCGCGGCCATGGGGCTGATCGATACCAAGGCAATGCAGCATCTGGCCGGCCGCCTGGTACTGTTCGCGGTGCCCTCCGAGGAATACGTGGACATCGCCTGGCGCGCCGAGCAGGTAAGGGCCGGACGCATCGAGTTCTTTGGCGGCAAGCCCGAGCTGCTTCGCCTGGGACACTTCGACGACGTCGAGCTGGCGATGATGATCCACATGACCTCCCGGGCAGAGGAGAAAAAGGCGGCGGTTCCGGTTTCGCACAATGGCTTCGTCGGCAAGACGGCCCGCTATGTGGGCAGGGCTTCCCACGCCGGCGGCACGCCCCATCTCGGCGTCAATGCGCTGTACGCGGCGCATGTTGGCCTGGCGGCGATCAACGCCTTGCGCGAGACCTTTCGCGATGAAGACAGCATACGCGTGCATCCCATCATCACCCAGGGAGGATCGCAGGTGAACGTCATTCCGGCCGACGTCCGCCTGGAAAGCTACGTGCGCGGCAAGAGCGTAGAGGCCATTCGCGATGCCGCCAGCAAGGTGGACCGCGCACTGCGCGCCGGCGCATGGCACTGGGGGCGAAGGTGGAGATCGAAACCTGGCCCGGCTACATGCCCATGCTGTGCGATCCGATCATGATCGAGCACTTCCGCGCCAATGCCTGCGGCCTGGTCGGCGAGGAGAATTACGGCAAGAGCGGCCATCAGACCGGGTCGACCGACATGGGCGATCTTTCACAGGTCATGCCGGTGCTCCATCCGTACCTTGGCGGGGCGTGCGGCTCCGGACACGCCGTTGATTACGAGATCGTCGACAAGCCGCTGGCCTACGTGACCATGGCGAAGATGCTGGCGGCGATGGCGGTGGATATGCTGGGCGACGGCGCGAAACAGGCCCGCGAGGTGGTGGCGAAATCCAAACCGCCCATGACCCGCGAGGCCTATCTCGCCATGCAGCGGGGCTTCGCCAATCGTGAGGTGTACGAGGGGTAAAGAGCTTCCTGCACATCTGCGGGGGCACCGTGGCTTTGTTGAGAAAGTTCGTCATCCCGAGCGACCGGACGCAGCTCTGAGCATGGCGAAGGGCTGCGGAAGGGAGTCGAGGGACCTGCAGTTGACTTCCCGCAAGCTGGTTCGAGATTGCGGTATCCATGGACTACGTTTACATTGCAGCCAGCTGCTCTCGAACCCTCTACATAGGCGTAACCAGCAATCTTCACCAGCGCATCTGGAAGCACAAGAACAAGGTCTTTGACGGGTTCACGGCCAAATATAAGATTGATCGGTTGGTGTATTACGAGTCGTTTTCGTCCATGCACGCCGCAATTGCACGCGAAAAGCAGCTTAAGCGATGGTCACGCGCGAAAAAGCTAAAGCTGATTGCGATGATGAACCCGACCTGGGTTGATCTGAGCGAAGGATGGTACCACCCGAAATCGCTTCCTGACCGGGAGCCAATGGTGGACCTTAAACCAACTGCAGGTCCCTCGACTCGCCCGCGACAACGGCGGGCTCGCTCGGGATGACGAGATTTTTAGTAGAAATAGTTCTGAATAGTCCGCCTGCATTTGTTTGGCAAATTGAGGGATCACGATACTGGTGGGGGCAATGTGTGGTTTTTACCCGCGCTCCCCAAAGATCGCCGTCCCTACGCGCACGCACGTCGAACCCTCTTCGACGGCGATTTCGAAGTCGTGCGACATTCCCATGGAAAGTTGGGGAAGGGGGATTCCGATCTCGGACGAAAGCCGCTCGCGCAGTTCGCGCAATCGCCGGAAGTAGGGACGCGTACCCTCGGGGTCTTCGGTGAAAGGCGGGATGGTCATCAGCCCGCGGAATTCCAGGTTGCACAGCCGAGGTCCGGACCGCAGGATTTCGAGCAGTTCAGGAGATTCGGGCGCAATTCCCGACTTCTCCTGCTCGCCGCCGACGTTCACCTCCACCAGCACGCGCAGCCTTTTACCCAACTTGGCCGCTGCCGCATCCAGCCGCTCGGCCAGCCGCAGCGAATCCACCGAGTCGACTGCGTAAAACAACTCCACGGCCTTGGCTGCCTTGTTCGACTGCAGATGTCCGATCAGGTGAAACTCGGAGTGCTCGATGTCGAAGACGTTACAGACTGCAGCCGACGCCACGGTGGGTGATGCCGCGCTCAACTCCGCGTGCTTGGCCTGGAACTCCTGTACGCGATTCTCGCCGAAGAGGCGCTGGCCGGCCTCAAAGGTCTCGCGAATGCGGTCGGCCGGCATGGTCTTGGAAACCGCCATCAGGGCGATCTCGGAGGGGCTGCGCCCGGCGCGGGCGGCGGACGCAGCGATGCGTTCCCGTATGTGCGCGATGTTTTCGGCAATGGACATAGTGAAATCGACTACTATCTTGGTTTTCTAATCCTAATCCTGCCGGCCCCATGAGGCCACCAGGTCGAAATCCCAGGCTTGAGGGACCCCAAATACGGCGTGGCGTGGCGCCAAGGAGGGCGGTAGATCAAGCGCCAAGCTCCCCGCAAATGGCCAAAAAGAGGCGTGATTTCTCCTGGGAGTCGAGGTACTATCGAGGGACAAATCTATCTGAAACAGCGGGAAAGCAAGCGCCGGTAGTGTGTTTTAGCGGGTTCAAACCGGAGTCCGCGACGAATGCAGTTCAGTTGGAGTGAGATTCCGATCATCCAGCCATGAGGAGAGGTTTTCCGGGCGATCAGACATATCTACCACCCCAGCAAACGCAAGAGCGTTTGCCGGGGACCCCGGATCTCCCGGGCCTCCTGGCAGACGCAACCGCGGCGTCTACGAGGCACCATGGATGGCAGCGGCCATAACCGGTAGGCGGAATCCGGGCTTTACTTTTATCGATAGGTGCAAACCGATTCGGCTTTGCAGAGAGGAACTGACGTGAAACAGCACAGATTCTTATTGTGGTTCTTGTTGGGGCTCCTGGTGGCGGCGCTGACGCTCAGCGGATGCCAGAGCCAGCCCAAGAGCATCAAGATTGCCCACCTGGCTCCGCTGACCGGCGGCGCCTCTTCCTACGGCATTCACCTGGTTCAGGCGGCCAGGATTGCGGTGGAAGAGATCAACTCCAAGGGCGGCGTCAAAATGCCCGACGGCAGCATGCTCAAGATCGAATACACCGAGGTCGATGAAACCTCGAACTCCGCCAACGCCATCGACGGCGTGAAGAAGGCGATCTCGCTGGATCCGATCGTCATGCTCGGCCCCAACCGCAGCGGCGGCGTGCTGGCCGCGGAGAAGCTGTGGAAGGACGCCAAGATTCCGACTATCACCGACGCCACCAGCGCCCTTACGACCAGGCAGAACAACCCCTACACCTTCCGCATGCAGATCTCGTCCGAGTACTGGATCCCGCTGTTGGTCAAGACCGCCGTGGAGAAGTACAACGTCAAGAAGCCGGCGGTCATTTACGGTCTGAACGACTACTCGAAGGCCAACTGGGTCGCCACCGAGCCGGCCATGACGAAGTTCAACCTGAAGCCGGTAACCGTGCAGACCTTCAACGACAACGATCAGGACTTCTCCGCCCAGCTTCTGGCCATCAAGAAGAGCGGCGCGGATTCGATCTTCCTCTATGCCTACACGCCTGAGGTCGGCAAGATTACCCGGCAGCGTTCCGAGCTGGGCATGAAGAACCTTCCGATCTTCAGCGAGCGCGCCGCCAGCGATCCGGCGGTCATCAACCTGGCCGGCAAGGACAACTTCGAGGGCATGGTCACCACCACCACCCTGTCCCCCGGTGACCCGAACCCCAAGGTTCAGGAATTCATCAAGAAGTACACCGCCAAGTACGGTGTTCCCTCCGCCACGCATGTGAACCACTACGACAGCATCTACATCGTGGCCGATATCGTCAGCAAGGTCGGGCTGGACCGCGAGAAGATCCGCCAGGCGCTGTCCAAGCTGGATTACCAGGGCGTGCTGGGCCACTACGTTGCGGATAAGGAAGGTAATCTGGTCCACCACATGAACACCCAGGTATACAAGGGCGACCAGTGGGTTCTCCTCATGAGCGAGAACTATCCTTTGATGAAATAAGTCAGTTGCTTTTCCGTGGGCAGGGGCGCAGCTTCGGTTGGCGGCGCTCCGCCCTCTTGTTTCCGCAATTGCCCCGCGTTACGCCCTATGTGGGCTGAGGTGGGCGCCTTCCCAAGCCGTAGCGGGAGGATCACGTGGGACTCGATGTCGTCATTCAAATTCTGATCCAGGGCTTGAACATGGGCCTGATCTACGCCCTTGCGGCCCTGGGAATCTCCCTGATCTGGAACGCTACCGGGCTGTTTAACTTTGCCCAGGGCGACCTGATGACCATGGGCGGCTTCGTCATGCTCTCTACTTTCGCCCGCATGGCGATGCCCTATCCCCTGGCCTTTCTGGTGACCTTCGCCATCATGGGCGTCATCGGCTATCTGCTGAGCCTGGGATACTTCTATCCCATGATCTCCCAGGGGCTGCACCCGGACGTCATCATCATCGGCACGGTGGCGCTGCTGGTGCTGATCCAGAACGGCATCCTGGTCTTCTGGGGGCCGGCTCCGCAGCGCTTCAGCACTCCGTTAGGCGACAACCCCATCCACGTCGGCAACCTCATCATCATGCCGTATTACATTCTGAACATTGCCATCGTGATTGTGCTGGTCGTGCTGCTGCAGATCTTCTTCAAGCGGAGCATTCTGGGCATCGCCATGCGGGCGGTGGCTCAACGGCCGGTCACGGCTTCGCTGATGGGAGTGCGCACCAGCCGGCTGGTCGCCCTGACCTTTCTGCTGGCCACGGGACTGGCGGCGGTGGCCGGCATCCTCATCGCCCCCATCATCCCCCTGGTGCCGGAGATGGGCGGCCTGATCGGCCTGAAGGCCTTCGCGGTGGTCCTCATCGGCGGTCTGGGCAGCTTTGCCGGGGCGCTGATTGCCGGCATCCTGGTAGGCATTGCCGAGGTGGTCTTCGCCACCGTGGTGGTCTCCACTTACAAGGACGTCTTCATCTTCGCGATCCTGATCATCTTCCTGCTCTTCCGGCCGGGCGGCATCTTCTCCGCCAACATCTCGGAGAAAGTCTGAGGGAGATGGAGAGGACGCCGTGGCAAAGCTGAAACAACTGAAGCGCATAGGGTTGATGCGGGCCGTCTTTCTGGTCCTCGCCTTGGTCCCGCTGACGGGCATTCCCGCTTACCAGTTCTACATCCTGGAGCGGGGAATGCAGAACATGCTGGTGGTGCTGAGCCTGGTGATTCTGCTCGGCTACACCGGGCAGCTGTCTCTGGGACAGTCGGGCCTGGTAGCGGTCGGCGCCTACACCTACGGCATACTTGGGGTGAACTACGGCATCTCGCCGTGGCTGGCGCTGCTGGCCGCTCCCATAGTGACCGGACTGGTAGGCGTGGTGCTGGGCTTTCCTTCCTTCAAGTTGACGGGACCGTTCCTGGTCGTCAATACCCTGGCATTCGCGGAAATCGTTCGCCTGCTCATCCTCAATGCCGAGAAATTTACCGGAGGCCCGTACGGCTTGAACCGCATCCCGACCATCGCCGACGGCGTTTGGCTGTATTACGTGATGCTGGTGGTTGCCTTCCTGGCCGCTGTTGGGACGCTTCGCCTGAGCCGCTCGCACATCGGGTTGGCCCTGAAAGCCATCCGCGAGGACGAAGTCGCCGCCGCGGCCATGGGCGTCGATGTCAGAAATTACAAGCTGCTCGCCTTTGTGATCTCCGCCGTGCTGGCCGGCCTCTCCGGGGTCTTCTTCGCCAACATGGCCGGCTACCTCAACCCGGACTCCTTTACCCTGAGCGAGAGCTCGACCTATCTGTTGATGGTCGTCCTAGGAGGCATGGACAACGTTACCGGAGGCCTGTTGAGTTCGCTGGCGGTGACCTCGCTGCCCGAGGTGCTGCGCTTCATGGTGCGCAGCCGCATGGTGGTCTATTCCGTCATCCTGCTGCTCATGCTCCGCTACAGCAAGACCTTGGAGATCGAGAATCTCAAGCGCCTGCTCTCCCGCGGGCGCTCCGCGCCGCCAGCGCCCGCCGAATCCGCCTCGGCCGCAGCCGCGATGGGCCGTGACGAGGTGCGGAAATGAGCCTGCTGACAACTTCGCGGTTGAGCAAGCGCTTTGGCGGCATTGTCGCGGTCAATGAGGTCGACGTCAGCGTGGGCGCCGGAGAAATCTGCGGCCTCATCGGACCGAATGGTTCCGGCAAGACGACCCTGGTGAACGTGATCACCGGAATCTATAAACCGACGGCGGGCGAGGTGAACTTTCAGGGGCAGCCCATTCACGGGCGTCCAGCGCACGAAATCTGCGCCCTGGGCGTGGGGCGGACCTTCCAGAACATTCGCCTGCTGCTTCGCCTCTCGGTCTTCGACAATGTTCGCCTGGGCGCGCACATCCATACCCGCTCCAACCTGTGGGATGTGCTGCTGCAGACCGGCAAGCTTCGCCGGGAAGAGAAGGAGCTGACCGAACGGATCGACTCCGTGCTGGACTTCGTCGGCGTGCGGCAATACCGCGACGAGTTGGCGCGTAATCTTCCTTACGGCCGCCAGAAAGTCGTCGAAATCGCCCGCGCCCTGCTGGCACAGCCCAAGCTGCTGCTGCTGGATGAGCCCGCCGCCGGCCTGAACAGCAGCGAGAAGGGAACGCTGATCACGCTGCTGCGCAAGGTTCGCGACTCGGGCGTCTCCCTGCTTCTCATCGAGCACGAGATGGCGATGGTCGAGGCCTTGAGCGATCGCGTCTTCGTGCTGAATTACGGCAAGAAGATTTCGCAGGGCAGCTTCGCCGAGATCCAGCAGGATACGGCGGTGATCGAGGCCTATCTGGGCCGGGGAGGGGAACACGCTTAAGCTCGACAAAATCGTTGTCTCCTACGGCGTGGGCGGGCCGGTGCTCAAGGAAATCTCCCTCGATGTGCCGGACGGCAAGATCGTCACCCTGCTCGGAGCGAACGGGGCAGGGAAGTCCACCACGCTGAAGGCCATCTCCGGCCTGCTGCGGCCGCTGTCGGGCTCGATCAGCTTCGCCGAGCGCCCGGTGCACACGCTGCGGCCCGACGAGATCGTCAAAGCCGGAGTGTCGCACGTGCCCGAGGGACGGCAGGTATTCCCCGGCCTGACCGTGATCGAAAACCTCAAGATGGGGGCGTACTCCAACTACCAGAAGCGCGCCGTGGCCGAGGGCATGGAGAGCGTCTTCGCCCTGTTCCCCATCCTGGCGGAACGGCGCAACCAGCAAGCCGGCACCCTCAGCGGCGGCGAACAGCAGATGCTGGCCATCGCCCGCGGCCTGATGATCCAGCCCAAGTTGCTGATGCTCGACGAGCCCTCGCTCGGCCTGGCTCCGCTGATCGTGGAAGGCATCTTCCGCACCATCCAGGCGGTCAACGCCAAGGGAGTGACCATCCTGCTGATCGAGCAGAACGCTAACCTGGCGCTCTCCATCTGCGACTACGTCTATGTGATGTCGGTGGGAAGCATCGTGCTTGAGGGCACGGCCAACGAGATCAAGGAAAAGGGCCAGCTGCTGAACGCCTACCTGGGCGGGGCAAACTGAGAAGAAAGTTTCTGTTTTTCTTTGAAAGGACATGGCTTCAGCCATGCCGTGCGGATCAATGGGAATTGCAGGCGCCCCATATTCGCGAAGCAAATGTGAGGTTTTCTTTTGACGCTGGACTGCTCTGTCGCGGCGTGGAAGCCCACGCCTTCAAGAGGCTGCGGAAAAACAGATTTCGGATCGGATAGGCTACAAGATCTTGATAGCGGATTCTGTGCTACCCGCATCCATAGCGCCTCGCTTGTTGCTTCGGCGCGTTTTTCCGCAGCCTTTTCAAGGCGTACCCTGATACAAGTCCAAATGGAACTCCCAACAGGAGAGATGGCTTGATGAATCCGCTGGAACCGGCAGTAGTCCGCAAGGTGACGCAGGAGCTGGTCAGGATTCCGTCCGTCAACCCGACCTTGGCTCCGCAGGAGGGCCAGGGAGAGACGGCGGTCGCTACCTTTGCCCGCGATTGGATGACGGCGCACGGCCTGCGAAGCTGGCTGGAGGAGCCCGCGCCTGGACGTTCCAACGCAGTCGGCGAATGCGGCAACGACAAGGGGCGGACGCTGGTGTTCTGCGCCCACCTGGACACGGTCTCAGCCGCTGGCATGACCATTCCACCCTACGACGGGCTGGCGGAGGGTAATCGCGTCTACGGCAGAGGCGCTTACGATATGAAGGGCAGCGCGGCAGCCGTTCTGTGCGCCGCCGCCGCCATGGCTCGCGAACGGTTCGACGGCAAACTCCTGGTCGCGCTGGTCGCGGACGAGGAGTACGCCAGCATCGGAGCGCAGCACTTCGTCGAGCACCACCGGGCCGATGCTTGCGTCCTCACCGAGGCGAGCGCGGGCAAACTCATCCTGGCGCACAAGGGATTCATCTGGGTGGAGATTGTCACCTCGGGCAAGGCCGCGCACGGCAGCCGCTGGGACCTGGGAATCAGCGCGATCGGGAAGATGGGACACATCGTGGAGGCGCTGGAGGATTTCGACCGCAACGTCCTGCGCAACCGCCGGCACCCGCTGGTCGGACCGGCTTCGCAGCATTGCGCCCTGATCAACGGTGGATCCGGCCTTTCCACCTATGCCGAACGTTGCAGCCTGCAGATCGAGCGCCGCACTTTGCCGGGCGAGAAAACCGAAGAGGTGCTGCGCGAGTTGAGCGAGGTCATCGCGAAAACGGGAGAGGCTGTGGAGGTGCGCTGCATCCTGGAGCGTCCACCATTGACCTGTGATCCCGGCGATGCCATCGCCGTCCAGGTTCGCCGAGCCGCGCAAAAGATCACGGGACGCGCGCCGGAGGAAGCCGGAGTTGCCTACTGGATGGACGCCGCACTCTTTGCCGCCGCCGGCATTCCTACCGTGAACTACGGCCCGGACGGGGCCGGGGCGCACGAGGCGGTAGAGTGGGTCGATATCGATTCGGTGGTGCAGTGCGCCGCCGTGCTGGCGGAAACCGCCAGAGGATTTTTTGCCGGTTGATGCCCTACCCCGGCAAACGCCGGGACACCCGGCGTCGGACAGGAGAAAGATATGATCAGCCGCATTTGGCACGGGTGGACGACGCCCGAAAAAGCGGACGCCTACGAAGAGCTGCTCAAACGCGAGATCTTTGTCGGCATTCGCGGAAGAAGCATTGCCGGGTTTCAGAGCATCCAGCTCTTTCGCCGCGATCTCGGTACGGAAGTGGAGTTCATAACCGTGATGTGGTTCGATTCCCTGGAATCGGTGCGCGTGTTTGCCGGAGAGGACTACGAGGCGGCGGTGGTTCCGCCCGCCGCGCGGGCTCTGCTGTCGCGCTTCGATGCGCGCTCGCAGCACTATCAGGTCAAAGCCGCAGTACAAGCGTGATCGGGGACTACAACAAAGCGACCCCACGCCGCACCGAATTCTGGCACGGCGCGCGTGACACCGTGCCGATGCTGGTGGGCGCCGCGCCCCTGGGCATGATCTTCGGCACGCTGGCGGTTCCTTCGGGTCTGTCGCCCGCCGCGGCCATGGCCATGTCGTTGATAGTTTTTGCCGGGTCGTCGCAGTTCATCGCTCTCAGCCTGTTTGCCAGCGGCACGGGCCTGGCGGTGATCGTGCTGACTACTTTCGTAGTGAACCTGCGGCATGCGCTCTACTCGGCGAACCTGTTGCCGCACGTGGCGCGGCTGCCGCAGCGCTGGCGCGTGCCGCTGGCCTTCTGGCTCACGGATGAAACCTTCGCCATCGTGCAGCAACGCTATGCAGCCGATGACGGCTCGCCCTTCAAGCACTGGTATTACCTGGGATCGTGCCTGTCGATGTATCTCAACTGGTTCTTCTGGACTGCTACCGGCGTGGTTGCCGGACGGGCCGTGGCCAACATCAGCGGACTGGGACTGGAGTTCGCCATGGCGGCAACGTTCGTGGCTATCGTGGTGCCGTTGCTCGGCAGCCGGCCCATGCTGGCCTCGGCGCTGGTAGCAGCCGCGGTGGCGCTACTGGCGCGAGGTTTGCCTTTTAAGCTCGGGCTGATCGCCGCCGCCTTCGCCGGGATCGCGGCAGGCGTAGCGCTGGAAAAGGGACAGGCCAATGACCCAGCGTGAAATCAGCGTCATTGCCGGAATGATGGCCGTGACCTTCGGCGTCCGCTACCTGCTCTTCGGCCTGGGCGGGCGCGCCGAGTTGCCCCCGCTGGTGAAACGCGCACTGCGCTACGTCCCGGTAGCGGTGCTGACAGCGATCATCGTCCCCATGCTGCTGCTGCCCGATGGACATTGGCAACTGAACTGGCATAACGCTTATCTCGCCGGCGGAATCGCAACCGGTGTGATCGCCTGGCGCTGGCGGCACCTGCTCGGGTCCATCGCCGGCGGCATGGCAGTGTTCGTGCTGTGGCGCTGGATATTCTGAGCGTGCTGGATGTGCGATTCTTACTTCCCCAGAATTGTCTGAATCTGGCGCAGGTGATTGAGGTCGTGCCCGGCCAGCAGTTCGACCATACGGCGCACTGTCTCCTTGCCGCGCTCCGTGTGCATGCCGTAGCACTCCCACTGCTGCTTTGACAGCTTGGCCAGCAGGCGAAGCGTACGCTCGCGGTTGACGCGAAAGTCCTCCACCGAGGCGACCGGATCCTCGGCGCCGTAGTCGAACGCAGCGCCCCAGGCATCCTGGTCGATGCCCTGAATGGTGACGCCGCTTGTCGCCAGCATGAGCCGCAGGCGGAAGGCATAGACGATCTCGGAATCGGCCAGATGCGCGAGGATCATTGCCGCCGACCACTTGTCGGGGGCCGGCTTGGCGTCGAGGCTTTTCCTTGGGGCTCCCCGGATCAGCTTCTGGAGTTCACGCGGCGTAGCAAAAAGCACCTCGATGGGATCCCTCCCTTCGAGGTAGCTGATTACTCTCTGAGAGTACTGCTGAGGAGTTTCGCTCATAACCGTTTCCCCTGGAATGAGTGTATCGGCTTTCTGGTTCCCTAGGATGCCGCATCCAGATCATCCAGGGCGCGCTCGTCCTCTGCCCCGTTACTCGCGTCCTCTTCCGGCGGCTGCGCCGCGGAGGTCTGGGATACCGTTGCATCTGGAGGGGCGGCGTGACGCCAGACAAATTGCCCGAGGACATCCTTGGCGACGGCCTGCTCTCGATCGGTGTAGCCGAGCGCACGTGCGACTGCTTCGGGCCGGGCGAAGCCTTTGCTGGGTTTTGCCGGGTGCTCCGGCGCGGGGTGGTTCTTCAAGCGGGTATTCAGGAAACAGAGAACGCTTTGTCGCTTCGCCATGTTCGGCCTCCTTGGTCCACGTAAACCACCATAGGGGGACCGGCCGAGGCGTCGCTATCCGAAGCTTGCGCTCAAAGCAATTTTTTTTCGCAGCTCTGACCAGAACACGATTGGAGGTAAAAAGAACTCCCCATCCAGAGGGGATGGGGAGTTGGTGGAAGCCAGGAAGCGGGCTACTTCTGCAGAACGAAGTTGCCCTTGTTGTCGACCTTGTACAAACGATAGCCGCCGGCTACGCGGTCGCCCTTCTGGTCGAAGGAGATCTTGCCGGTCAGTCCCGGGTAGTCCTTCAGGTTGTTGTGCAGGTAGTTGGCCAGTGCCGCCCCGTTGCCGCCCTTGGTGCCGTTCAGCGCGGCCACGATCACGTTAAATGCGTCTCCAGAAAACGCCGCATAAATCGAGTTCAAGTTCGCCTTGTACTTGGCCTGGAACTTGGTCAGGAACGCCTTGGCTTCCGGCAGGTCCTTGGGCAGAGGCGAGCTCAGGAAGTAGAAGCCCGCCGCGGCCGGGACGCCGGCGATCTTGACCAGGTCGGGATTGTTGGTGGCATCGCCGCCCATGAAGGGAACGTTGAAGCCCATTTCCTTCTTCTGCCGCAGCAACAGCCCACCCTCGCGGTAGTAACCGGTAAAGAAGACCAGCTGCGGGCCTGCCTGCTTCAGCTTGGTGAGAATGGTGCTGAAGTCGCTCTCGCCGGGGGTGATGGCGTCGAAGAACACGATCTGCACACCCGGTACCTTCGCCAGCTGTGCCCTGGTCTCGTCGGCCAGGCCCTTGGCATAGGTGGAGTTGTCGTGAACGATGGCTATCTTCTTGAAGCCCAGCTTGGCGATGGACTGAGCTCCAACCTTGGCCTGCTCATCGTCGCGCGGGCAGGTGCGGAAGAACATCTTCAGGCCCTTGGTCGTCAGCCGGATGGCTGTCGAGCCAGTGGCCACCTGCGGGATACCGGCCTCGTTGAAGATGCTCTGCGTCGGTTCGGTGATAGAGGAGCCGTAGGTACCGATCACGGCCACCACGCCCTGCGAGACCAGCCGCTGTGCCGCCAGTCCGGCGGTGCGGGGATCGCCCGCGTCATCTTCGGCGATGATCTGAATCTGCCTGCCGAGGACGCCGCCCTTGGCGTTGACCTCAGCAGCCAGCAGATCGACCACCTGCTTGGCTTCCTGGCCTTCACTCGCTGTGGAGCCCGTCATGGGTTGTAGAAGCCCGATCTTGATCGGGTCCGCAGCGAAAGCTACGCACGTGCATAGGCACAGAATTGCGATTAAAAACAACAGTTTCTTCACCGCTGTCTCCTTTCACCTTGTCCTTCGGAAAATTTCACTGCGGAGCCTGGAGCGCGCGCCGCCGAACCGGAGCCCCGGCGAACAAAGTTCGCTGGGGTAGAGAACCGGGTGGCTAACCGGGGCCTGCTAACCGGACCGGCAAACGCGGCTTGCGTCCGCCGGGATTCTTGCTTACCGAACCAGTCCGAGGCGCACGTCGGGTAGTTCAAAGTACCACAACAGGAAACCGGAGAACGCCATGGAAATACACGTCAGCGCGACATACGGGCCATTCAACACGGTCGCGCCAGCGACGATATGTGTCGCATGGGGCCAGATCATCATGAGACGGCTGATGATGTTGAAGCCGTGAGAGAACGACAACAGTTGCCACGGCCAGATCTGCGTGCCGGCCCGCAGGATCAATTGCAGGTCGCCCAGAATCACCAGGAAAGCCAGCAGAACGGGCAACCACCATTCCTGCGAAGTGGTGGAAAACGACTGCAGGGGAAACAGCAGCAGCGGAATAATCTGCACGATAAGAAAGACGGTAATAATCCCACGACCGGCGATCGTTCGACGCGACATGATAAAAACCACTCCTAAGCGGTGGACCTTGGAGGCAACGCATCCCTTCTACGAAACCTGCCTCTCCGGTCACGAAAACTTCATAGTTCCCGAAGGCGCCGACTTCAATGCACGCCCAGATAAGCCTCTTTGACGCGCTGGCTTTCGCGCAGTTCCTTGCCCGTGCCTTCCAGAACAATGCGCCCGGTTTCCAGCACATAAGCGCGATTGGCAATCTGCAGGGCCATGAGCGCATTCTGCTCGACCAGCAGAATGCTGGTTCCCTGGGAGTTGATCTCCTTGATGATGCGGAATATCTCCTCTACCAGAATGGGGCTCAAGCCCATGGAGGGCTCGTCGAGCATCAACAGGCTGGGGCGGCACATCATGCCGCGGCGCCATGGCCAGCATCTGCTGCTCGCCTCCGGAGAGGGTCCCGCCGAGCTGGTTGATGCGCTCCTTGAGGCGCGGAAAGCTGGCGAAGGCCCGGTCCATGCTCTGCTGGATTTCGCCGGCGTCATGCCGCGTGTAAGCGCCCATATCGAGGTTCTCGCGCACGGTCATGGGAGCGAAAATCTTGCGGCCTTCCGGGACGTGTCCGATGCCGAGGCGCACGATTTGCTCCGCCGGCGTCATGGTGATGTCCTCGACCCTTAAAGGTGACGTGCCGCTGGCGCGGCCGAAGCAGGCCGGAGATGGTGCGCAGGGTGGTCGATTTGCCGGCGCCGTTGGCCCCGATCAGGGTGACGATCTCCCCCTGCGGTGACGGTGAAAGAGATCCCGTGCAGCGCATGAATGGCGCCGTAATAGACGTTCAGGTCCTTTACTTCAAGTAGCACTGACGGCTCCCTTGCCTAGATAGGCCTCGATCACCTTCGGGATTCTCCTGAATTTCCTGCGGGTTCCCGCGCGCGATGACCTCGCCGAAGTCCATCACCGTGATGTGCTCGCAGATGCCCATGACCACCCGCATTTGGTGCTCGATGAGCAGGATGGTCAAATTGAAGCGGTCGCGAATGAAGTGGATCAGCTCCATCAGGTTGACGATCTCGGCCGGATTCATGCCGGCGGCCGGTTCATCCAGCAGCAGCAGGCGCGGATTGGAGGCCAGGGCGCGCGCGATCTCCACCCGCCGCTGCTGGCCGTAGGGGAGGCTGCCGGCCGGTTCGAATCCTGGATGTCGCTCCAGGCCGAAGATGGCCAGGAAGTCCTGCGCCTGCTCGGTCAGCTCCTGCTCGCGCACGTCGAAAATCTTGGTACGCAGCACGGCGTCGAAGAAGCCGTAGCCGGCGTGCGGATGGTAGGCGATGCGCACGTTGTCGAGCACCGACAGTTCTTTGAACAGGCGGATGTTCTGAAAGGTGCGGCCGATGCCCAGTTGCGTGATCTCGAAGGGCTCCATCCCCACCGTGTTCAGGCCTTGAAAAACGACCTTCCCGCCGCTGGGAACGTACAGGCCGCTGATCATGTTGAAGACGGTCGTCTTGCCCGCCCCGTTCGGGCCGATGAGGCCCGCCAGCTCGCCTTGCCGGACGGTCAGGTTGAGATCCGAGACGGCTCGCAGGCCGCCGAAAAGTTTCGTCAGGCCCTTGGATCTCCAGAGCAGGGGCAGGTGAACTGGTTCGTTGCTACAGCCGACATTTCCAATGCTCCAAAGTATATTTCCCGAATAACCGAAAACGGATGCCGCTGCCGGAACTCCCGAGAAACCTCGGAGTTCAGCGGCCGGAATTACGCCCCACGTCCGGCAGGCGCAGAAGCGGCGCCGGCCCGGCCAGGAGCCGCCTATCCTGCGGGTCCCGGCTCTTCCGACTGATTGACCCCTACCGCCGAATCATCGGACGACTCGACAATGCCGATTTCCTGGCGCGCCTCGGCGGCGGCGCGGGCGGTTTCCGTCATGGCCTTGCGGTCCCGCATCAGCACCTTGCGGCGCTGCGCAGGAAGCCCCATTCCACCGCCAGCAGTCCCTTGGGCCGCAGCAGCATCACCAGCAGCAAGGCAATGGGATAGAGGACAAAGCGCCAAGTCGGGGCTTCCGTACCCATCTGTCCGAGGATCACGCGCAGCATGCCTTCGAGGAAGAACATCCAGGCGAAGGAGGCGCACAGCGTGCCGGTCATGCTCCCCAGTCCGCCGAAAACGACCACGATCAGCGGGTTGAAGCTCACCAGGAAGTCGAAGGTTCCGGGGCTGAGGAAGCCGATGAAGTGAGCGTAAACCCCGCCGCCCATCACCGGCGAAAAGGCTGCCCACGACAAAGGACTGCAGCTTGTAGCTGGCCACGTCGATGCCCATCACCTTGGAAGCCGTCTCGTCTTCGCGCACCGACATCACGGCGCGGCCGGTGCTGGAGTGGATTATGTTGCGCATCACCACGACGATGGCCAGCAGAAAGCCGAAGGCCCAGAACCAGGTGGTGAGTTTCGGGATGCCGATCATGCCTCGCCCGCCCTTCATCTCCGGGAAAGGAAGGATGGTGTCGGAATTGATCATCAGGGTGTTCACCACGATGGTGAAGCCCAAGAGTGGCGATGCCGAAGTAATCGCTGCCCAGGGTGAGAACCGGAAGTCCGAACAGGAAGCTGACCTCGGCGGCGAAGACGCCGGCCAAAAGCACCGCCAGCATGTACACCAACTGCAGCAGCAGGCCGCTAGCCAGGAAGCCCGGTGCGCCGCTGGTGCCGAACAATGGGCGCCAGAAGCGGATTCACCCATGCGCCAATTTTGACGGCGATGAAGCCGACCACGACGCTTCCCAGCAGATAGAGGGTAAAGGCCGAGAGCACCGGCACTCCCTGGTACTGCCGCAGGAAGCGGCGAATGCCCACAATCATCAGGGCACCCAGCGTAACTCCCACGCCGACGACCACCAGCCCGCTTGAGTCTCCGTTGGTCCAGCGATAGGTGATGTCCGCCGCAGTGTAGGCGCCGATACCGTAGAAGCCCCACTGCCCGAGGCTGAACTGGCCGTTAAATCCATAGATCAGATTCAGGCCCAGGCACACCATGGCCATGGCGCAGGCTTCAAACAGCAGTCCGGTGTCGAAGTCGCTCAAGACGGGAGAGCCGGCGATCGGAACCGAAATGGCCAGCTGCACGATGCCGAAAGCGCCCAGGATGCCGGCAAGCTTTACCCAGCGGGAAGGATGGCCCAGAGCGCGGACCAGACCATATACCCAGGCGATGATCCCCACGACCTTCAGAATGCTGATGATGACGAAGCCGAAATTGATGTCCATCGCCTACGCCTTCTCTCTTTCCGGCTCGCCGAAGATACCGGTTGGGCGCACCAGCAGGACGACAATCAGAATGGCAAAGGCCACCGCGTCCCGCATCGGCGTGGAAATGTAGCCCATGGTGAGGGCCTCGGCTTGACCCATGATGAGCGCGCCCACGAAGGCCCCGGGGATGCTGCCGATGCCTCCCAGCACGGCCGCCACGAAGGCCTTGAGGCCCGGCAGAATGCCGAGCTGCGTCCAGATCGAGGAGTAAGCGATCGCGTACAGGACCCCGCCTAATCCGGCGAACGCCGCGCCCACGGCGAAGGTGAAGGAGATCACCTGGTCGACGTTGATGCCCATCAGCCGCGCCGTGGGCTTATCGAACGAGGCGGCCCGCATGGCTTTGCCCATCTTGGTGTGGCGCACCAGAAACTGCAGCAGCAACTGCACCAGGATGGAGGCGGCAATGATCAGCAGGAAAATGTTGGAGAACGTTACGCTGTTATCCGGCGGGGATTGCCCCGGCTGCAACCGGTAAAAGCCTTTGTTGAAGTACCAGGTGACCACCTCAAAGGGCCGCTGGTAGGGGATGAAGCGCGGCGAAAAGACAAAACTCAGGGCGCCGAAGAACTCCAGGAAGAACGAAACTCCGATGGCCGTAATGAGAGCGGCAATGCGGGGAGCATCGCGTAGCGGCTTGTAGGCCGCGCGCTCGATCGTGACGGCCATCACGGCGCATACCACCATGGAGAGCAGCACCACCGTCGTCGACCCGATGACCACCACCAGGGCGTGCGGCAGCGAGGGGAAGAAAAAACCCGGCCAGACGTGGAGCTGGAATCGGGTAACGGCGTAGAAGCTGACAAAAGAGCCCACCATGAAAACATCACCGTGGGCAAAATTGATCAGCTTGACGATGCCGTACACCATGGTGTAGCCCAGCGCGATGAGTGCATAGACGAACCCCAACTGCAAGCCGCTGATGATGATCTGTACGAACAGGGAGGGGTTCTGAAAAAAGTCATAAATCAACAGGACCAGTGCTGCCGCGGCGATAAGCAGAAGCAAGCTCTTGCCGATCCAGGCCAGGCGTGCGCCAGATCGCCGCGCCCGCGGGGCGACTTGCCGAGGGGAGGGTGAGACTTCCATTCCGGTGATTGCCTCCAGGCAAATTCAGTGGGAGAGAATACCACGGCGGCTCTCCAGGATGGGCGCTGGTCCCATCCCGGATCCCCGCCGGAAACGCACCCCGGCGAAATCTGTTCGCCGGGGAACCGCAAAAACTACGGATTCACAACCGAGTTGAACACGATCTTGTTGTCTTTGACCGCCAGAATGGTGGCCGACTTGACCGGGTTGTGGCTCGGATCGAAGGTGATCTTGCCGGAAACGCCGTTGAAGGAGATCTTGTCCAGGGCGGCCTTAACCTTGGCGGTATCGTCCGCGCCGGCGTCCTTGATCGCCTGCAGCATCAGGTTAGTGGCGTCATAGGCCAGGGCGGCGAGGGCGTCCGGAACCTTGGGCTGCCCCTTGTCATCCTTGTACTTGGCGCCGTAGGCCTTCACGAAGTTCTGTACTTCGGGACGGGTGTCTTCGGGCGAGTAGTGATTGGTGAAGAAGCCGCCGTCGACCGCCTTGCGGTCCAAGTCGGAAGAATCCCAACCGTCACCGCCCATGAACGGGGCCTTGATGCCCTTTTCCCTGGCCTGCTTGGCGGCCAGATTGACCACGTTGTAATAGTCGGGCAGATAGATCATGTCGGGCTTCGCGGCGGCCACCTTGGCCAGAATAGCGGAGAAGTCGGTGTCCTTTGCCGTGTAGGTTTCCTTGCCGACGATCTTGCCGCCGCCGGCCGTGAAAGCCTTCTCGAAGAACTCAGCCAAGCCCTTCACGTAGTCGTTCGCCTGGTCGAGCATGATGAACGCTGTTTTGGCCTTCAGGGTGTTGAGGGCGAACTTGGCGGCCACGGTGCCCTGGAAGGGGTCGATAAAGCACGCCCGATAAATGTAATCCTTCACCTTTCCATCCTTGGTAACGGTAACCGCGGGGTTGGTGGAGGCGGTGCTGATCTGGATAACTTTCTTGCTGTTGGCGATTTCGGAGACCGGAATCGACGCCTTGGAGCAGACTTCTCCAATCAGATAGTGGACTTTATCTTGATCGATCAGTTTGTTCGCGGCATTGACAGCGGGATCGGGGGTGCACTGGCTGTCTTCCACCACCGCGGCGACTTTCTTACCGAGAACGCCACCCTTGGCGTTCCATTCCTCAATCGCCAGCAGGGCCGCATCACGGGTCATGACCCCGAAGGTCGGGACGGGACCTGACAGTGGGGCCAGAATACCGAGCTTGAGAGTGTCACCGCCACTCTGACAGCCTACCAAGAGGGTGGCAGCCAGAATCGCGATCACTGCTACCTTGAAAACACGCATGCGTTGGCTCCTCGAAGGAAATTTCTCACTAGGCAAAGATTCTCACTTTATACCAACTTTTGGGCCTTGTGAAAAAGGAAATAATTCTCACGGCGCGGATGTTCGGGCGGCGGCACCTGTCTGGGGCCGGCCGGGGGGACTGATCGCCCAAAAGCAGCCAGAAACAAGCATTTTTGATGGGCTACCCCCATGGCGAAGGAGAATTTTCCCACTATGGCACCCTTTGGGTATGTCACAGGCGTTAGTGACTCTCTTCACAGACCAAATCCAGTGCTGCAGGCCAAAGTAGGATAATTCAACTCTTTTCGAAAAGGGGGAGTAAATGGGTTTCAGGGGGAAGATTTTTGTATTTATGGTGCTGGTACTTGCGCTGGCACTGATCACGCCGGCCTTCGCCGCAGAGCAGCAGAAGCTAAGCGACGCGTGGTGGACCGGTCCACTTCAGACACCAAACGCCGGAACTATCCCGAAGAACCACTGGTACGTTGAGACGTATTTCGTGGTCGAGCAGGACAATGGCAAGTACGGCGATTCGGGCACCAAGTATGGCGCCAACAGTGCCCAAGCTAAGGCCATTAATAATGGCAACTTCGTCGGCTACAGCAACGACTACCAGTCGACCACACTGTTTACGTATGGCGTTACCAATAAGTTTAACGCCCAGATACTCTTGGGAATGGACGGCGCCCAGGGCGGTACAGGCGTTGCGAGCAGCAATGGCTTGGAAGTTGGACTGCTCAGGATCAGGTTGCCTTACAAGCTGCACAGCTATAAACAGGGCAAGTGGGCTCCGACCTTCACGTTCGTTCCCGAGGTCAACGCACCGGTTTCTGCCGGCGCCGTATGGCAACCGGGCATCGGCTTCTGGGCAATCCGTCCGTTCTGGATGCCCAATGGCCGCATCCTCCGCATCCGCGCCAGTGAGGACATCTGGTTCCCGAAGGGCGGAAAGGTCACCGCTCCCGGCACTAGCGTGGATTACGCGAAGTATGGCGCGACCCAGTTCGGCTTCGAATATAGCTTGACCAAGCATTGGGTCCCTGCATTCGACTTCGTTTGGAAATATTACGGACAGAACAAGACCAACGGTGTTGCCAATACGGGCGTTACTGGCTTCACTTCTACCGGCGTTCCGATCCTCGGCACCTTTCAGGGCCGACGGGATTACAGGGTTGACCCAGCTCTGGAATACAACTTCACCGAGAACACCGGCGTAATCTTCGGCGTCGAAGTCACGGTGGCGCGGCCGCAACACCACCTCCTACATTGCTCCGCAGATCGCGTTGCAGTGGTTTAAGTAAGATTCTTCTCCCGCCTTCGGGACGGGTTATCTTGCGCGGTGGCGATGGCCACCGCGTTTTTTTGTCCGCAACGCAAGCCGAACGGGCATCCCACCACGGCGGCTCCAAGGCTTTTGCAATCCCTCTTATATGGTCCTCGCGGCAAGATTCCCGCCATTGGAAGCTCGTGTCGCATAATGGCGTCCTCCTCGAGGCTACAGCCGCCGCCGGTCTGCCGGCCAGCGGGGTGAGCCATGGCTGCGGGCTCGTTTGCGCCCGCCGACGCCCTAAAAATTCATCTCCGCTGACTACTCTGGTTGAAAATTTCGTCATCAAAGAACTCAGCTGTTAGAGGCTGCCCAGAGCAGGCGGCCTCCCTGGAAGACTTAGCTTGGCGTTGCCAGGACTTTGGCTGAGACCAGGTTTGAGCTCAAAGCCGTTTGGAGGAAAAGGCCGAGTCGGCTGACAAGGGAATGAGAATGACGAACCTCCGGAAATTGGTGCTGGCAGCAGTGATCGCTGCGCCGCTGGCTTTGTATGCTGTCGAAAAGCCCGCCCAACAGACCGCCACGGATGCATCGGCTCCGCCATCCGCCGCGACGACGCAACCGCAACCGGCTAAGCATGGCATTCGAAAGATACTCCACGGCCTGAATCCGTCCACTTGGGCGGCGTACCTGTCAAAGAGAGAGTATTGCACTTACGCCTATCAGCAAGCTTACGGTGTGTGCGAAGGCAACAGGAGCCGATAAGACGGAAATCAGCCGGCGCGACCGCGGGCCATCGCCACTGCGGAATCGTCTCTTTGCGCCGAGCAGCAGCTCCGCACAGGGAGAACTAGAGCGGATTCAAAGTGGGCGTACCCTTCGCTATCACCGCCGGGCTGATCGCCCGGCTACTACACGGGCTATACCTTCCGCGAATCCGGTCTCAGCCCCGGGCGCTGCCATGCGCAATAGAAGCGTACGCAGCTTCAACCCTGACGCTTGCCGCCTGGCAGGCCTGGAGCTGAGCTGCTCAGCTTCAGGGTCACGCTATAGCAACGCGCTATTCAGATGAAGAGCCCGCTCAGAATTTCAGGAAAAGGTTTTGGGGGTTTCCGGCTCGGGAGGCGAGCCGCGCCAGGCGGGAAGTTCAGTAGAAATAGTAAAGGCTGTGACATTGGTTATGCTCTAGCCGCCAACTCCTGCGAGAGAGTTAGCTGCGTGGAGGCATGTACCGTCACAGCCCTCGATGCGATCACTGCTTTCGCAGTCCCGAACCCCGGCGGCGCCTCGCAGCGATGTCGGTTTTTTCAGGTCCGGGTGCCCAGCGAGTCGCCCCGCCGAGCTGACCACCCAGCCTACTTCAGACCGGCAAAAGATTAAGTTTGCCAACCTTTTCGGCCGTCGACGAAAGCCATCCTAAAGCAGAATCCGAAATTGTCAACGCCCATGATCGGTGCAAATGCGAAATAATTTCAGCTCGCAATCGCTCCTTGGAAAACCGCTCCAGGAGCGGATTTAACGAGAGCTGAAGTGTGATTCTCGAGTTTTTCACATGTTTTTTCACAGAATGAAACCTGGACCGCGGATGATCGGGTATCAAAGTTAGTCTTGACTCGGGGGAATTCCTGCAGCATTGTTGGTCTTGAAGAGGGCGAATGTCTGATTTGGTGGCTTATGTGGATGGGGGCTGTCACGGCAGCCCGGGACCTTCGGGAATTGGCGTCATTATCGAAAACGCCGCGGGTCAAAGAGTCAAGATCGCCCGGTGGATCGGCCACCATGACAACAATATCGCCGAATATGCGGCCCTGCTCGCCGCCCTGCAGCACGCCGTCGAGGTGAAGGCGCGCTCCCTGCGCGTCTACTCGGATTCGGAAGTGGTGGTCAAGCAGATGACCGGGCAGTACCGTTGCAGCAGCTCCCGCCTTTACTCCCTGCATTGGGTTTGCCGCAAACTGGCCCGCACGCTGCAGTTCTCCATTACCCACATTCAGCGCGAGCATAACGGCGAAGCCAACCATCTGGCCTACCGCGCCGTCCGCCTGCGCGGCGAACGCCCTGGGATCAAGCTCGTGACCGACTGAGTCCGAAAGCCCGAAATACGCCGCTTTTCGCACCTTTTCTATTGTGGTTTTTCCAGATAACTACGAGCTATTTGCCCCTGTTTTGTCGTACTCTGGTAAAGAACCACCCATTTACAAGTTATGTCCGAAGACAAGCTGAAGAAGAAAATCTCCGCCGGTTTGGCCGACGAGAGTGCGCGCGTGGGCCGGGAGAGGGCTTTGCGAGTCATCAAGCCCGCCATGCGCCAGGTGTTCAGCGAATACCCTTACCTGCGCGAACGCCTGCAAGAGGTCAAGAAACACTCCATCGCGCACCTCGACGAATTGCTGGAAAAGACCATACGGGCAATGCAGGCTCGCGGCACCAGGGTTTTTGTCGCTGAAGACTCCCAACAGGCGCTGGAGTACATCGGCAAGATCGTCGGCCAGGGCCTGACATCGCGGCTGGCACAACCGCAGTCGGCGCCGGCGACGCCGGTAGTGGTGAAGTCCAAGAGCAACGCCGGCAAGGAGATCGGGCTGGTCCACTTCCTGGAGGAGCAGGGGGCCAAGGTGGTGGAAACCGATCTCGGGGACCGCATCACGCAGTTGGACCAGCAGCACTCCGAGCCACACCATGGCGCCCGCGATTCACGTGCCCATCGAGCGCGTGGCCGAGCTGTTCTCGCGCGAGGTCAATGAGACGCTTCATACGGAACTGGAAGAGCTGGTTCGCGCCGCCCGCAAGAGCCTGCGCCGCTTCCTGATGCGCGCTGATATGGGGATTTCCGGCGCGAACGCCATCGTCGCCGAGACCGGCGCCGTGGTGGTCACCGAGAACGAAGGCAACATCCGCGCCGTGTCCAGCATGCCGAAAATTCATGTGGTCGTCGCGGGCATAGAGAAAATCGTTCCCACCATGCCGGATGCCATCACCGTGGTCAGGAGCGCAGCGGTTTTCGGCGTGGGGCAGGACATTGGCACTTATGTCTCCATCCTGGCCGGACCAAGCCGCTTTGAGAATGACGACCTGGCCTTCCTGGGCGGCGCCCTGGGGCCGGAGGAAATGCACGTCGTCCTGCTGAAGAATGGCCGGACCAAGGCCATCCAGGAGTCCTACGAGGAATCGCTCTACTGCATCAACTGCGGCAGCTGCCTGAACTTCTGCCCCATCTACGCGGCTATCGGCGAGAAGTACGGCTACAAGTATCTGGGCGGGCGCGGCGCGGTCTTCACCGCCATGCACGAGTACCTGGAGAAGGCGCAGGAAGCCGGCCTGTCCCTCTGTATCGACTGCAGGCGTTGCGAGGAAGCCTGCGCCGTCGGCATGAAGACGCCGAAGATGATCTGTGCGGCTGCGCGCACAGCTGGCCGAGGAAAAAGGCTTGCCCACGGTCAAAAAGACGGCCTTCCGCGAGCTGGCGGCCAACCGCCTGCCACCCTGGGTCAAGCTGGCGAAAGCATTCCAGTCGCTGGGTCTCGAAGCCGCGGGCGACGGCATGGCCAAGCTCCGCTTCCCCACGGAGAACCTGCCAGCGGACCGGCTGGTGCCGCTACTGGCGAAGGAGAGCTTTCCGGAGGCCCTGCGCAAGCGCAAGCGGCGTAAAGGGAAGCATGAAAAACGGGTCGCGTTTTTTGCCGGATGCGTCGTCAACTACGTTCGCCCCGACTGGGGCGTGAGCCTGCTGGAGCTGCTGGAGAAGTTAGGGGTCGAGGTTGTCACTTCGTCCAACGAGTCCTGCTGCGGCATTCCCGCGCTGCAGAGCGGCGACGAGGCGGATGCGCGCGCCATGGCCCGCCACAACGTCGAGATGCTCAGCCGCGCAGCCGTCGATCATCTGCTGTTCATCTGCCCGACCTGCGCCACCACAGCCATCAACGAGTGGCCGCGCCTGCTGGAGGAAGATGCCAAGCTGGGGCCAAAGGCCCGCACCTTGGCCGCCAAGGCCATGGATATCAGCTCATACCTGGTGAATGTCCTTAAAGTGCAGCCGCCCGGCATCCAGCGGAGACGTGCGCAAGGTCACCTACCACGATCCCTGTCACCTGGCGCGCGGCCTGAACGTCACGGCGGAGCCGCGCCAGCTGATCGAGTCTACCGGGGCGGAGCTGGTCGAGATGGCCGAGCCGGACGCCTGCTGCGGCTTCGGCGGCAGCTTCAGCATGTCCTACTACAATCTGTCGCGCCGGATCAACGAAGACAAGATCAAGCAGATCGCCGCCACGGCTGCCGATTGCGTCGTGACCGCCTGCCCGGGCTGCGTGCTGCACATCAAGGACGGCATTCACCACGCCGACGGCAAACAGAAGGTGGTGCACCTGATAGAGCTGCTGGCACAGGCCTACGGAGCGGTAGACATCGAGTCTGCGGCGGGGCAGGAAGGGGGCGAGCGGAAATGACTCGTCTCGAGCAAATCGCAAAGTCCCGGCAAGAGCTGGCCAGCGAGAGACCCGAGCTGATCCGGCAGGTCACCGCCATGCGCGAAGAAGCGGTTGCCAAGTTGCCCGAGATGCTCGCCCGGGCAAAAGAGACACTCGAAGGCAAGCTGGCCACAGTCTATTTCGTAGAAGATTCAGCGGAAGCGGCGCGGATTCTCGGCACGCTGCTGGGGGGCGAGCGGCAGGTTTCGCGCTCTTACAGCAGCACGCTGGCCGAGATCGGCTTCGACGCGATCATGGCCGAGCGTGGCATCAAGGTCAACCTGACGCGGCTGGAAGAGATCGTCCAGCAACAAATGGGATTGCCGCCTACCGGACATCCTCACCTTCTAATCCTGGATCAGCCGCGCGAGGTCATCGAAGAAGGCCTGCGTCGCTTTGCCGGCTGCAAGGACGGTACTGCCACCGATCTAAAGCGGCAGGTGAGCGAGAAGATCAAGGCTGACGTGGTGCAATCCGAATTCGGCATCACCGGACTCGATTGCATTGTGGCCGAGCATGGATCGATGGTGCTGGCCGAGGACGAGGGCAATCTCCGGGCGGTGAGCAATCTGCCGTACAAGCACGTGGTCGTTGCCGGCCTGGAGCAATTGGTCCCGACGGCGGAAGAGGCCGTGGCGCTGGTTCAGGCGGCCTCGATCTTCTCGACCGGCCGACTGTCGCCAACTTACATCTCCTTTATCTCCGGCCCCAGCCGCACCGGCGACATAGAGTTCCGCATGGCCTTAGGAATGCACGGGCCGAAAGAAGTTCACGTTATCCTGCTCGACAACGGACGGCGCGCCATTCGCGACGGTGGCGCCTCGTCGTTGCTGAAGTGCATCGATTGCGGCTCCTGCTACGAATCCTGCGCCAAGCTGGCCGGGAAGCAGGGCTGGCAAAACGTCACGCTGACCCCCAAAGGCTTGGCGTTGGGCATAGCGCAGGCAACGATTGACGAAGCCTCAGGCAAAGGTCGCGATGGATGAATTTCTGTGCCCGGTGGGACTCTCCGCCGAAGAAGTAGCGCGGGAGCTTGGGCAAGTATAACCAGAACACGTTGCAAGCATGGTTTGTATCAGGGCACGGCTTCAGAGGCTGCGGGAAAACGGATTTCGGATCGAATGGGACTACAAGATCTTGGTAACGGTTCTTATGGCACCCACATCCATAGCGCCTCGCTTGTTGCTTCGGCGCGTTTTTCCGCAGCCTGTTCAGCCGTGCCGCAAGCGTTCGCAGAGTGTGTGGGCTTTAGCCCCTGTGGCCCGGTCTCAACCTCACTAGAGCTGCTGCCCCGAGTCTGCGTGCAGATGTTTTTCGCCTATTGAACTGCCCCACATTTGCTTCGCAAATATGGGGCACCCAGCCGGCGAGAAAGCGAGGAACGACGAATGTTCTACGACCCGGAAAAGAATGATCACGGCATGCCTCACAATCCGTTCAAATCGCTGGTCGTGCCGCGACCGATCGGGTGGATCTCCACGGTAAGCGCCGATGGCGTTCACAACCTGGCGCCATACAGCCAGTTCCAGATGGTGCACTCCGAGTGTCCTTATCTGATGGTCGGGTGCGGGCAGCACCGCGAGGGCAGACGCAAGGACACGGTGGTGAACATCGAGCAGACCGGTGAGTTCGTCTTCAACATGGCGACTTACGATTTGCGCCAGGCGATGAATATCACGGCGGCCGATCTGCCGCCGGAGGTAGACGAGTTCGAGGTCGCCGGGCTGACCAAAGCGCCGTCCGTCCGGGTCAAGCCTTGCCGCGTGGCGGAATCTCCGATCCACATGGAATGCCGCTACTATCAGACGATCCGCCTGCCGGGATACCGCCCCGAGCAGGCCGTGGACATGATCATCGGCAAGGTCGTCCTGATCCACATCAAGGATGAAGTCATCGACGCCACAGGGAAGGTCGATATCGTCAAGGTCCGTCCCTTGGCTCGGCTGGGCTATCACGATTACGCCAGCGTCGATAAGATCTTCGAACTCGTGCGGCCGTCAGAGAAGGATATCGCCGCGCTCCAGGCTGCTGCTAGAGAGGTGGTCGCGAAGTAAGGGTTCTCTAGTGGAATTCTCTCGCCTTGAACAAATGTGGGCGACCATACGCAGCCTGTGAAGCCGTGCCCTGATACAAATCGGGATTCTGAAACGTGCTAGTGACTCGACGGAGGCGCAGCGCCGATCTGCCTTAAATGATGAAGCAGATGGCGCAGATAATCGTTCGCCAGGAATCTCAGGGTTACCAGCTCGCCGTTGCCGATGCGGCAGCGGCTTTCCAGTTTGTCTGCGGGCAGGCGGGCGATGACGTGAGCAAGATAGCGGTTGTAGTCCGCCCAGAACGCGACCAGCGCCGGCCAGGGAACTTCCTCTGCCGCCTGAATCCGCGCCCAGCCCTCCTGGTCGTAGGCCGGGAACTCCAGCTCGCCTTGCAAGGCAGCCCGCACAAATCGCTGATGGTTGTTCGAAGCCGAATCGATCAGATGGCCGAGAAGTTGTTTCCGCGACCATCCGCCCGCCAGCGCCGGCTGTTTGCTTTCCGGCTCGCCGACCGCTCGCAGAGTGGGTTCGGTCGCGTCCACAACTCGGGCAAGTTCCGCGCTCAGTGAGTTCATAGGTGCATTCTACAACTACAGCGAAGGTCCCACGCCTCCTCCCATTTTCTGAGAGCTTGCGACTTTTTGATTTTCTATCCTCGAAAAAGTCACAAGTCTGAGATGAGGTTGGATAATTGCATTCTTAATTTTTATATTCTTACAGACCGACCAGCGCCAGCAGCTTTGGGTCGTACATCGAGCGGACCTCCTGGTGCAGCGGTTTTACCGCATCCACGAAGGCGCCGTGCTGTTGCGGAGTCAACTCGATGATTTCGCCTCCGGCTTGCTTGATCACCACGGCGGCGTCCTCTTCTTCCTTGACGTGCGAGTCGCGCTGCCAGGCGACCGCCTCGCCAACCGCCTGCGCCATGGCCGCCTGCAGCTCCTTCGGCCAGCCGTCAAACGAGGCGCGATGGAAAAAGATGGGACGCGACAGATAGAAGTGGTTCGACACGGTATGGTAGCGGTGGTACTTGTGAACGCCGTAGGTCACGGTGTTGGCAAACGGATTCTCCTGGGCGTCGATGGTCCCGGCCTTGACCCGCTCGATCGCCTCGTTCAAGTCCATGATCATCGGCTTGGCGCCCAGCAACTCGAAGGTGCGCGCCTGTATCTTGCTGGGCAGAACGCGAATCGTCATCCCATTCAGGTCGGCGGGAACCCGCACCGGCCGCACCCGGTTGGAGATCTGGCGGAACCCATTCTCGAAATAGCCGAGGATGCGATAATCCATCTTCTCTTCGATCCTGGCCGTCAGCACTTTGCCGAACTCGCCGTCCATGGTCGCGCGCGCCTGCGTCTGGTTAGAGAAGATGAAGGGAAGATCGGCGACGCCCAACTCCGGCACCCGGTCCGTCATATAGCTGCTCGACTGGTAGCCGAGCGTCAGCACGCCGCTCTCGACGAGCCACAGTATGTCTTCGGCCTTGTAGCCGAGGTCCATGATGTTGTAAACGTACTTGACCTCGATGGTGTTGCCGAACTTGGCCTTGAGCTGATCGCCCATGCGCTTCAGCGCCAGGCTGAAGCCCGTGTTGGGCGGGCCGTAGCCGCCCATGATGATTCGGATCGGTCCGGCCGGTCGCTGCGGCTTCGCATTGCCTGTCCCGGTCTGCGTAGTCTTGCCGCCCGGCTTGTCTTGCGCCGCGGCCAAGACGCCGCCTAAAGAAGCGCCGCCCGCAATAGCTCCAGTCATAAGAAAGTCTCGCCTGTTCATCAGTCCGCCATCAGCCGAATGAAACGCGCCCTTCTGATTCAGATTACTTGCTGACCGGCTCCATGCCAGTCTTCTTGATGGTCGGAGCAGCCTGGGGCGAGGCCAGCATCTTGATCAGCGCGCGGGCGGCCTCCGGCTGCTTGGCGTTGGCCGATACGCCGGCCGCGAACACGGTGTACTTCTGCGCCTTGGGCGGCAGCGGTCCCACCACCTCAATCCCCTTCACCGGGAGAAGCTCGCTCATCTGCTGGAAGCCGATTTGGGCATCGCCGCGCGCCACTACCTGTCCGACCGGCTCGGCGGGAATCATCTTGCTCTTGCCCTTCATCTGCTCGGCGATTCCGAGCTTCGGATAGAGCTCGTTCTGGATGTAGACACCGCTGGCGCTGTCGGAGTAGGCCACGGATTTCGCTTTCAGAAGCGTGCGCTTGAGGGCCTTGACCGTGCTGATATCCGGCTTGGGCGCACCCGCGCGGACGGCCATGGCGATGCCCGAGCGTGCCAGATCGGCGCGGCTGTCGGCCACGATCTTGCCTTGCTTGATCAGGTTGTCGAGCGCGTAGCCGACCATGATCACCGCGTCGGTCGCCTCGCCGCGCTGCAAGCGATTGGGAATCGCTTCCGGCGTGGTGCCCATCGACGGTCCCTGGATGATCACCACCTTGTTCCCGGTGGCGCGCTCGTACTCCGGGGCAATATCCTTGAGCGCGGCGGTAAATCCGCCGGAGATCATTACCTTGACTTCGGCCGCGCCGGCGAAGGAGGCAAACAGCAGAATGCCGGCAAGGACCAGTCCTATCCTGGAAGCAATCGCTTTCGCATTCATGGTTATGTCCTTTTGGTTGTGAATTGACCTGCCATTGTATTGCGTTCAGGTGAATTTGCAAAACCGTGTGTCTGCTGGATACCGGCCCCGGAGCAGGCGAAAGCCAAAGCTATGTTCCGGAAAATGGCGGCGAGCGATCTTCCAATGCCGCGTCAGAGCAGCGCTGGAAACTGTATGATAGAAGCATCCAACAACGCCAACCAAGGTTGCGGAGTTACTTGCCTCGATGAAAACCGCGGAAGAGGTCATCATCCGGACCGCTGAATCGCCCGCCGACATCGAGCAGGCGCGCGCGCTTTTCCTGGAATACGCGGCCTCGCTCAACTTTCCGCTCTGCTTCCAGAATTTCGACGAGGAGCTGGCCACGCTTCCCGGCAAGTACACGCCGCCGAAAGGCACGCTGCTGCTGGCCACGTGCGGCGGCGCCATCGCCGGCTGCGGCGCCCTGCGTCCCCTGGACGAGTGCGCCTGCGAAATGAAGCGTCTTTACGTTCGTCCTGCTTTTCGCGGCCACCGGCTGGGCCGGATAATCGCCGAGCGCCTGATCGGCGAAGCCAGGCGGATCGGCTATAAGCTGATGCGGCTGGATACCATTCCCGCGCAGATGGCCGAGGCAAACCGTCTCTATCGCTCGCTCGGTTTCTACGAGACTTCGGCTTACTACGACAATCCCCATCCCGGCGCCGTTTACATGGAACTGTCGCTTTGAACCCCGGCAAGCAGGATGCAACGCTTGCTTGTGACTCCACACTGAGACCAGCGCTCTCGACCGGCCCTCCGGAGCGGGCGTGTCTCCCAAGCTGACCCAGGGTTTCCCCCTCGCTGCGCTCAGGGTTCACCCTGGGCTATTTTCATTCCTCCCTCTGGGAGGATCTGCGTCCCTGGAGCTTTCCTTGGCGGGAATTGGTGTTCTCTTCTTTTATGGATGGAAATCGTTATCCATCGGGAATGGGTGTTCCTCTCGGAGAGTGGAAACGAGAATAGCCCAGGGTGGAGCGGAGCGGAACCCTGGGTTAGATTCCCCCAAAATCGAATCAGCCCCGTAGGGGCGGACGAATCTATTTTGGTTTCTTACTATCGCCATTGGCCGCTGCCTTCGCACGCCGCCATTCCCCCAGGGCAGGAGAGATTATGGCTCCCAGGAGCGCCACTCCGAGTCCCACGTCGAAAGCGGGAGACCGGGAGACCAGCACCGCGCCCAGCACGAGCACCATGATCGATACCAGCCTGGCATGATGCAGGACGTAATCGAAGACAAGAAGCAGGACCCAGCCGGCGACGATCGCCAGGCAGCAATACAGTGAATCCAGCAGTCCGAAACGGTGCCGGTGGACGAAGCGTGCCGCACCCAGCAGAAGTAGTGCGCCCCCGACCACCAGCACGATCAGAGGGCCCCATTCGATCTTTCGGGAGGTGGTTTGGATGGAACTCACGAATCTTCGTCCGCCAGAGGCCTTTTTGTGACATCCGCCCCGGCTCGAACAATGTTACTGGAGTACACGGCCGCCGAAAAGCGGCTTCAGAAGGGTAATGATTTCATCTCGATGCATCGCTCAAGCCAATAGCCCCCGCTATCGCGCGGGCTGAAGATTCTGGCTGGGCATGCCGATATAGGGAAATTAGAGACATCCTCCACGGTTGGTAAAAATGATCACTCTGAAGCAATATCTGGACCTTGATCCCAAGGAACTGAGCAAGTACAGGCAACCGGATCCCAGCGAGCTGCTGGCCGCGGCTCTCATGGAGGCACTACCGTGCCGCGCTGGTTGCCATGGGAACCAGCGGAGGGCGGGCTTGCACAGCCCTGGACTTTGGTTTGAAGGAGAGCCTCGAGAAGCTTGGGGCGTCACTGTCCGAGAACGCCACTCCGGCTACCGTGCAGAAGGCCGAAAAGAGGCTCGAAGACAGCCTGGAACAATGGAGCACGGACGCCGCGGGGTACCTGAAAAACAAGGCAGACGAGGTCAAGGAAATTCTCATCGTTCTGGCGCGCGTCGTCGAGTCGTCCGCCCGGCGCGACCAGCGTTACACGAGGCAATTTGCCGAAGTCACCGCCCGCCTGAGTTCGATTGCCAACCTGGAGGACATCACGCGAATTCGTGCTCAGCTCATGGAAGGCATTGATGAGCTGAAGAGCTACACGGCCAGAATGGAACAGGAGAGCACCGATTCGCTGGAGGAACTGCGGTCGGAGATATCGGCCTACCAGTCCAAGCTGGAGAATACCGAGTCCAAGCTCGAGAAGGCCGAGTTGCAGGCCTCACGCGATACCCTGACCGGTCTCGACAATCGCCGCGCGATTGAAGGGAAACTCGACCGCCTTGTGGAGCGGAAACAACCATTCTGCATGCTGATGATTGACCTGGACAAGTTCAAGCACATCAATGACCGCTACGGACACCAGGCCGGTGACGGTGTGCTGGGGCAGTTCGCCACGGAATTGCGGGCGCAATTCCGTGCCGGCGACGCGGTCGGCCGCTGGGGAGGCGACGAGTTCATCGTGATCCTGCAATGCGGCCCCGACGAGGCGCAAGCCTACATTGACCGCGTGGAGAAATGGGTCTTCGGCAGCTACGCGGTTCAACTCGAGTCGGGCACGCGCAAATTGCCGGTACGGGGCTCGATCGGCTTGGCAACATGGACGCCCGGAGAAACAATCCAGGACGTGCTTCGTCACGCCGACGCCGCCATGTACCAGTACAAACACGCACGGCGGAAGACCAAGACAGCCTCGGCCGACTGAACAGGCCGCCTGCCCCGTCCCGAAGTTCCTTGTGCGGAAGAATCGCAGACCGCAATTATCGCTTCGACTCCTGGGAGTTCATCAACAGGCGCATCCCACTTTCTTCAGAATGCCCACAGCGTATTCGATGTCGCCGCGCGACAGGTCCTTGTGGGTAACCAGGCGGAAGCTGTCGCGGCTGATCGGGTTGACCTTGATGCCGTGCTGGAGAAGTTTCTCGACCATCTGAACGGCGGTCATGCCGAGAGGACTCACGTCCACCATGACGATGTTGGTCTGCACGGCCGCCATGTCGACTTTGAGCCTGGTGCCATTGGCTGCCTCGGCGAGCATGCGCGCGTGCAGATGATCTTCACACAAGCGCTGCACCATGGTCTTGAGGGCGACGATGCCGGCGGCGGCTATCACGCCGGCCTGCCGCATGCTTCCGCCCAGCATGTTGCGGTAGCGGCGCGCCTGCTGGATGAAGTCTTTGGTCCCGACCACCAGCGAGCCTACCGGCGCCGCCAGTCCCTTGGAGAGGCAGAACTGTATCGAGTCGGCGTACTGCGCCAGCTCGCGCACGTTGATGTTCTGCGCCACCGCCGCGTTGAAGATGCGCGCGCCGTCCATGTGAATGGGCAGGGAATGCCGGTCAGCAAACTGCCGAATCGCCGCCAGCTCAGCCGGCGTATAGTAGGTGCCGCCGGCGAAGTTGTGGGTATTTTCCACCTCGATCAGAGCAGTCTTCGGCCGGTTGCTCTTCCTGGACCGGACGTGCGGCTCGATCAGCTCAGGTGTCAGCTTGCCGTGCACGCCCGGCACCGGATGCGGTTGGGCTCCCGAGAGAGCCGCCATCGCCCCCGTTTCCACGCCGTAGATATGGGCACTAGCTTCGCAGATGACCTCATCGCCTTTGCCGACATGCACCATCATGGCCGTGGCGTTGCCCTGCGAGCCGCTGGTCACGAACAGCCCGGCCTCCTTGCCCATCATCTCCGCCGCCAGCGCCTCCAGGGCATTGACGGTCGGGTCCTCGCCGTAGCCGTCGTCGCCCACTTCGGCTTCGAACATGGCTTGGCGCATCTCCGGGGTCGGCTTGGTAACAGTGTCACTGCGCAGATCAACAACCGGCATACTCGTGCTCCTTTGGGCAGGCCTATGCGGCCTTTTTGCTTTTCAGGACGTAATACTGAAATCTTACCTGAAGTGCTTCTGCTGACGGACAATTGTCCGCGCAGCGACGGGCAGCCGCGGAATCTCTCCGCCGCACTCTAGCTTGTGAGGGCCGAAGCGGGGTACGAAGTCCCTGGAAGATCGGCTCCGTCTTACCAGTTGAGGCTTACACTGTATGCCAACACGGACCCGCAAATCCGCTTGACCCGCCATCGCCAAGCGGATACTCTGAGCCCATCATTGAATAGCCTGTTAGCCGCGCCGTCAGCGTTGCCGCGGTCCTTCACCACGTTCGCTTGCCGGTGCGGAAGCGGATACGTTCATTGCGGTATCGAGTGTCAATGTAGCGAAAAGGACAACTTCCAATGGAACGAGCGATCTCCTTCACTCTCAATGGCAAGCCGACGCAAGTGACGGTCGACGAGGAACGCATGTTGCTGTGGGTGCTGCGCTATGACCTCGGCCTCACCGGCACCAAGTACGGCTGTGGAACCGCCTTGTGCGGCGCCTGCACAGTGATCGTGAATAACGAAGCTGTCAGGTCCTGCGGCACTCCGGTCAAAGACGTGGCCGGCAAAAAGGTCCTGACGATCGAAGGCCTGAGCAAGGAAGGCCGCCTCCACCCGTTGCAGGAGGCATTCGTCAATCACAACGCCTTCCAGTGCGGCTATTGCACCCCGGGGATGATCATGAACGCCTACGCGTTTCTGCTGAAAACGCCGAAGGCAACCCGCGCCGACATTGTCCGCAACATGGATCAGAACCTGTGTCGCTGCGGCGCGCACCATCGCATTGTCGATGCCATCCAAGAGGCCTCCGGCGCGATGAAAGGGAGGGCGTTATGAGAGCTATGACTCAGGACGAAATCAGAACCAAGCGCGGAATCAACCGCCGCGATTTCTTCAAGCTGGGAGCGGGCCTGGTTATCGCCTTCTATATCGAGCCGCTGGACGTTTTCGCCCAGTCGGCCTTGGGGCTGCCTCAGAGCAATGCGCTGCCTCCGCTTCCCCCCTGGCCCAATTTCAACGCCTTCCTCAAGATCGGAGCTGATGGCCGGGTAACCTGCGCCGTGGGTAAGGTCGAGCTGGGGCAGGGGCTGCAGACCGCGCTGGCCCAGAATATGGCCGAGGAACTTGATGTCAGCGTCGACAAGGTCGACATGATCATGGGCGACACCGATCTGTGCCCGTGGGATGTCGGCACCTTCGGCTCGATGGGCAACCGGGTGCTGGGTCCCGCCGTACGCGCAGCCGCCGCCGAGGCTAGGGCCATCTTGCTGCAGATGGCAGCCGAGCGTTTCACCGGCAAAGAGGGAAAGCTGGCCGAGGTTTCGCTGACCGAAATGGCGCCGGTGGTCGCACGCCTGCAGGTGGCCGACGGCGTCATAAAGGATCCCGTTCTGGGCAAGAGTGTCAGCTACGCCGAACTAGTGGGCGGAAAGCGCATCGAGCGGCACTTGGAAAAGGTTCCGTTGAAAGCCGCCTCGAACTACAAGGTCATGGGCAAGTCCTGCCCGCCGCAAGGACGCCGTTCTGAAGGTCACCGGTCAGGCTAAGTACGCCGCCGATATCAGCCTTCCCGGAATGCTGTTTGCCCGGATCCTGCGCCCGCCGGCGCATGGCGCGACCCTGAAATCCGTGGACACCAGCGCCGCCGAAAAAATGCCCGGCGTGCGGGTGGTGCGGGACGGTGATCTGGTTGCCGTGCTGGCTGCCCGTCCTGACGTGGCGGAGAAGGGACTGGCAGCTATCAAGGCGCAGTTCGAGCCTTCGAAGGACACACGGAACAACAAGAACATCTTTGATCACCTGCTCAAGACTACCGTGAAGGAAACGGTGGTCATGACAAAAGGCGATCTCGCCAAGGGCGAGAAGATGGGGCAGGTCTTCGAACAAACCTACTTCCACGGTTACGGCGCGCACGCGCACATGGAAATGCACACCAGTTTGGCAACGGTTGAGGGCGGCAAGGCCACCGTGTGGACGAGTACCCAGAGGCCGTTCGGCGTCCGCGACGAGGTAGCCAAGGCGCTGGGCTTCAAACCCCAGGACGTGCGCGTCATTACCCCCTACGTGGGCGGCGGCTTCGGCGGCAAGAACTATGTGCAGAACGGAGTCGAGGCGGCGCGACTCTCCAAGCTCTCCGGCAAGCCCGTGCAACTGGTTTGGGACCGCGCCGAGGATTTCTTCTACGACCGCTTCCGGCCGGCTGCAGTAATCAAGATCCGCGCGGCCATGACGCCTGCAGGACAGGTCACGAGTTGGGATTTGAAGGCCATCGGCTCGGGTGATTGGGGTTCGGTAACTTTCTACGATATCCCTAACCACCGCACCATCGCCGCACCGGATACGCCAACAGCATGGCGCAGAGGAGGCAACGCTGACGGGGTTCACCCCTTCAACGTCGGTGCCTGGCGCATGCCCGCGACCAACACCCTTATCTTCGCCATCGAATCGCACATGGACATGCTGGCCGCCAAGGCCCGCATGGACCCGCTCGAGTTCCGCCTCAAGCACCTGGGCGACAAGCGCATGCAGGGCGTACTGCAGGCCGCCGCCAAGCAGTTCGGCTATAAGCCCTCTAAACGGGCGCCTACGGGCCGCGGCATCGGTATCGCCTGCGGCTTCATTTACAGGAGCTACGTCGCCACCATCGCGGAGGTGGATGTAGATAAGAAGACCGGCGAGGTGCGTGTCAAACGCGTGGTGGCCGCCTGCGATCCGGGAACGGTGGTCAATCCCGAAGGCGCCAAGCAGCAGGTCGAGGGCTGCATCACCATGGGAGTCGGCTACGCCGTGAGCGAGGAAGTGCAGTTCGCCAAGGGCGAGGTCATCACGAAGAACTTCGACAGCTACGACATCCCCAAATTCTCGAACGTTCCGAAGATGGAAATCGTGCTGATCGATAACCGCGAGTATCCGCCCGATGGCATGGGCGAGCCGCCCATCATCACCATGGGCGCGGCGATCGCCAACGCCGTCTATGACAAGATCGGGGTCAGGATGGTGGAACTGCCTATGACTCCGGATCGCGTCAAGGAGGCGCTGCACAAGGCCTGAAGTCTAAGAAGGAATGCAGGTGCCCCCGCGTCTCGCTCTATCGTTGGCTGGCGCGGGGCCGTTTCTCCGGTCAGCGCCTGGCCAGTGCGGAGCCCGGAACACTTTTCAATTGAGCCTTTACCCTGATAGGTGAGGACATCAAAATGAGTACGCAAACACCCCCGCAACAACAATCCGCAATGGCGCCGGCAGGCGCCGTCCAGCCCGAAGCTCCCACGCGCGTGCGCGTCTGGCTGGCGATCACTCTCACCTTCACCATTTTTGTCGCCTATCTGGACCGGGTAAACGTCTCCGTGCTTATCGCTTATCCGCGTTTCCTTGAAGACATGGGATTGAAGAACAATCCTGTGGGACAGGGAATGCTGATGAGCCTGTTCCTGGTGGCTTATGGGATCGGCAACGTTGTTCTGGGCCCGGTCGGCGACCGCCTGGGACCGCGCAAAGCCATGACGCTGGCCCTGTTTTCCTGGACCATCCCGGTCTGCATGGGAGGCATGGCCAGGTCGCTGAGTATGCTCTATAGCTCCCGGTTGATCCTGGGCGCCGGCGAAGCCGTCCACTACCCGATGCAGATTGCCTTCATCAAGAACTGGTTTCCGCGGCAGGAGCGAGGCCGCGCCAACTCGGCGTGGATCTTCGGGCAGATGATCGGGCCGGGCATCGCCATGTCCTTGTTCGCCTGGGTCATCAACTCTTACGGCTGGCGGGCCAGCTTTTGGTTGTGTGCTGCCATGGGTGTCCTCGTCATTCCGGTGATCTGGTTCTACACGACCGACAAGCCGGAGCAGAATAAGCGCGTCAATCAGGCCGAACTGGAGCACATCAAGAAAGGGCAGGCGGATGAAGCCAAGGGCAAGGGAATCCAAGCGGGGTCCACGGCGCAGAATTATCTTGCCCTGATCAAGAACCCCGATTTCATCACTTGCACCCTCTCCTACTGGGCCTCGGTCAGCATGTGGTGGGGCATGCTGTCGTGGCTGCCGCAGTACCTGCGGGTAGCCCGCGGATTTTCCTGGGCCAAGATGGGATTCTTCGCCTCGCTGCCGTTCTTTGTCGGCCTGCTGGGAATCATCAGCGCGGGCGTAATTGCCGACAAGTTGAAGCGCGCAGGCATCGTCAACTGCGTCGGCTTGGCGGGCTGCGCCCTGTTCATTTGCCTTGGCGCCCTGGTCCACAACAACTACCTGGGCGCATGCCTGCTGGCCTGTGCTTTCTTCTTTAAGGGCGCCTCGATCCCTATGGCCTGGACACTGATGCAGAGCTTCGTGCCGGCCAACATGACGGGACAGGCGGCCGGTCTGCAGAACGGCTCGTCGCAGTTGGTCGGCGCGCTCTCGCCGATTGTCGTCGGCGCGCTGATCAAGGCTACCGGAGCCTATACCGCCGGGCTCATGTTCCTGGTGGGATTCGGATTCTTTGGCGCCATCTGCGGCTTGTACCTGGTGGCGAAGAAATACTGATCTGCTTTCTCAACCTCAAGGGTGGGTGCCCCACTCAAGCCAACTGCGGGCTTGAATGGGCCGCCTGCGGGCACACCAAACAGTTGGCAGGTGCCCCACCTTCGCGAGCAGAAGCGAGCTAAGGTGGGGTAGTTTCTTTTCCACTCATCGAAATGTGTAAGGGTGAGACCAGGTCTCATCGCGTCGCCATCGGGTTTGCCGGGCCGTGGCCTTTGCCGATGGCGAGTGCGCCGCGGATGGCAGCCGTCACGAACTGTTTGGCCGCCGCCACGCTCTCCTTCACTGTCTTCTTCTGCGCCAGGCCGGCGGCGATGGCGGAGGCGAAGATGCAGCCGCTGCCATGGTTGTTGGCCGTGGCGATGGTTTCGGCGCGGAACTCGGTGAACTCGCGGCCGTCGTAGAGGACGTCCGCGCCGATTGCGGGCAGATGTCCGGCCTTGACCACCACGCTGCCGGGTCCCAGTTCGCAGATCGCCCGCGCCGCCTCTCTGGCCTCGTCCAGAGTCTTGATCTCGCGCCCCGTCAGCATGGCGGCCTCGTAGAGATTCGGAGTAGCAATGGTCGCCAGGGGGAAGAGATTGCTCTTGAGCGCCTCGACAGCTTCGGGATGGAGCAGCAGCGCACCGCTCTTGGCGATCATCACCGGATCGAGTACTACCGGGGAGAGCCGGTGCTCGTAAATCTTCTGCGCGACCTTCTCGATAATGACTGCGCTGGAGAGCATGCCGATCTTCACCGCGTCGCAGCCGATGTCGGTGACGCAGGAGTCGATCTGCCGGGCGATGAACGCCGGCTCGATCTCGACCACCGCGTCCACTCCTGTCGTGTTCTGTGCCGTCAGCGCGGTGATGGCCGTCATGCCGAAGGCGCCCAGCGCGGAGACGGTCTTCAGGTCGGCCTGAATGCCCGCGCCGCCGCTGGAATCGGAGCCGGCGATGATGAGCACACGGGCAAGCGTCATGGATAAACTCCTTTGCCACGGCAATATCAGTGGAACCCCACGTCGCGTCATCCCGACCGAAGCGAAGCCAGGGTCCCCAGCAGATGCCGCTTTTGCATCTGCTGGGGTGGTGGAGCGGAGTGGAGGGATCTTGCGTTTCTCCTCAAAGACAAGCACAAGATTCCTCGACTCGCGACGCCCGGGGAAAGCAGGTAGCGCAACGGCTTCACGCGCGTCGCTCGCTCGGAATGACGTTTATCATTGGACGCGGTATTTCAGGAACCGGGCCAGACGTCTCCCACTCATATTCCCCACCCTTCCATTCGCCAGCCCATTTCCCAGAACTGCCACTCGTAGCGGGCGCTGGTGAGGAATGCGTCTTCCAGCTTTGCCAGCGCGCGCTCGGGCAGGCCTTCGGCCAGCCGATCGACCAGCTCGCGGCACCACTCGGCCAGAGCGGCAAATTCCACCGAGCTGTACATGGAAATCCATTTCGCATAGCGTTGCTCAGGCGGCGGGGGCAGTTGCGCCAGCCGGCAGCCAATCTCGCTGAAGCCCCACATGCAGGGCAGCAGGGCCGCCGCCACTTCGGCGAAGTCGCCCGTGGTGGCCACGCGCAGCAGGAAATCGGTATAGGCACGGGTGGTAGGCGCCGGCTTCTCCTCTTCCAGTTCCCGCTCGCTGATGCCGAACTCGGCGGCATAGGAGCGGTGGAGGCTCATCTCGGTTTCCAGGGTTCCCTGCATCAGCTGGCAGAAGCGCCGCATCGTCTCCAGGTCGGGACTGCGGGCCGCGGCCAATCCCAGCAGGCGCCCGTACTCGATGAGAAAAACGTAATCCTGCCGCAGCCAGAACTTGAAGCGCTCCAGATCCAGCGTACCGTCGGCAATGCCGCTCACGAAGGGATGCCGGAGCTGAGCTTCCCAGATCTTCTCCGCTTGCAGCGCGCAGCCGCACGGTGAATGGTTGTGCTCGCATGGCTCTTTGCACCCCAACGAACGCAAATGCGGCGTTCGCTTGGGGACCCCGCTTTCCCCGGGTTCGTTCAGGAGCTGATCCGCTCAGCTTTTTCTGCGCAGAAGATCAGCCAGGATCTCCGCCGGATTCGGCGCGCGCCTGACAGTATGCGCGGGGTTATCCTCGGGCAGCACTAGGCTGGATGCGCGCCGCGGGCCGGTGCCCGTGCCCCGCTGTTCGAAGGCCAGGAAGCGCTGCTCGTCCTGCGCCGTGATCGAGGGCGGAACGCGCTCGCGCGCGGCCTTGCGCAGGTCGTCTTCCGAGATAGGCGCGCGTGACTTGCGCGCCAGGCGGGCGGCTTCGTCCACCAGTACCTTCAGGTCGGCCGCCGAGTACCCGTTCAGGCTCTTGGCCAGGCTCTCCACGTCGATGCAGTTCACCCGCCTTCCGTAGAGATGGAAGCGCATTATGGCTGCACGCGCGGTGGCGTCGGGCGGACCGACGTAGATTCGCTTGTCGAGCCGGCCAGTCCGCTGCACCGCCGGATCGATCTTCCATGGCTCGTTGGTGGCCGCGATCAGCAGAATCTGCCGCTCGGCGCACGTCTCCAATTGCTTGAGAAATTCGCTGACCTCTTCCGCCGTCTGGTGCTGATGCGCCGCCAGCTCCCGTCGCGCCGGAACCATGCCTTCGAATTCGTCGACGAAGACGATCGAGGGCGCCTGGTCGGCGGCCGTATCGAACAGCTCGCGAATCTTCAACGTCGTGCCGTGGATGAAGGTGCTGCCGATCTCGGAAGGGAAGACCTCGGCGAAATAGAAATCCATCTCCTCGGCCAGGGCGCGGGAGATAAAAGTCTTGCCGCAGCCGGGAGGGCCGAACAGCAGGATGCCGTTGGGGATGGTCAGGCCGTAGGCTTTCAGATCTTCCGGATCGCGCATGGCCGTAACCACATCTTCGTACAGCATCGCCTTGAGCTCGTCCATCCCGCCCACCCTCGCCAGACCCTTCTTGGTGGGGTTGGGAATTCCATTGTCTGTTTCCACTTTTTCGATTCCCGGCGTAAAGGCAGGCTGTCCCGGGCGATCGGCAGACGCCTCTTTCTCGCCTGCCGGGGTGGAGGCCGGCGCCATTTTCGCCGCCGCAGCACTTTCTGGATTGGCCATAGGATTCTCGGGAGTCTCTGCCGTCCCGCCCATGTTGGATATCGTTCTTGGGTCCGTCGTCGCTGTCGCCGTCGCAGCGCTGGCCGCTGGCTGCTTGGTTTCCGCCAGCGTGGCCCCCGCGGGTTCCTCGTCGCTGTCTCCGCTCCAGCGCTCGATATAGATCGGGATCGGGCCGGCTACGCTTTCGGCGCACATCGGGCAGTACTGATCGTCCGGAGGCTCGCACTGCCAGGGTTCGTGCACAAACGTCATCCCGCAGGCGATGCAGGCATGCTTATGCATGGCGTCGGCAGCTTGCTCGCCGCCTTCCGCCGGCGGCTCCGGCGGCAGGTCAGCCTCCTGCATCTTGGCGAGGCTGGACATCATTTCGACGATGGAATTGCCGCGGGCCTGGCGGAAGCTGATTTGCAGTTGCTTGTAGGCGCGCCCGACGCGCCACATCTCAAGATCGGCGCGCCCGCTGTTGATGGCTGCGCCGAAGCGTTCGGCGATACTGAGGGGAAGGACTTTCCATGCCTCGGGGAGAAGCGGCTCTACCACGGGGCCCACGACGGCCTTGATGGATTCGGCCCACTCCGTGAACTCGCGCCGGCCGCGTTCGTACTGGAAGCCGCCGAGGGAGACGATTTCCGGAAGCCAAGAGCCGTCGACGGCAACTCCCTCCTCGATTTTGCGGGTCACTGCTCCGGCGGCGTAGTCGAACTCTTCCCGCTCAAAGAAGAAGTAGTTGGTTGTACCCGCCGCAAACTGCCGTCTGGGCTTTGCCATAGCTCCCCGGTAAATATCATACCGGCTTCGATTCAGCGGAATCCAGGCACTCCCCACCCACGACGTGGGCGGGACTCACGCCACGCAAAGCGTACTCCGGAGCGCCACGCCGGTGAACTGGAAAGAGGGGGAAGTTCCCGTCACCTGGAACTTCCCCCAGACCACAACTTGCTTACCGGATCCTCCCTGGCCGTTTTGGCAACGGCCGGGCTAGGCCCCGGCGGCCTTCTTGGCGGTCATCTGCTCCCGCATTTCCTTAGCGCGCTGGATGGTGCGTTTCGCGTAAGGCTTCAGCCAGAGCAGCGCCATGAAGCCGGCGATGATGTCGCAGGCAATCATGACGTAGAACACGTTCACCCAGGTGCCTTCTTTGGCGCTCGCCATGGCGGCGACAGGTCCGGCGAAGATCGAGGCCGTGCCCTTGGCGGTATAGACAATGCCGTAGTTGGTAGTGGCCCACTTCCGTCCGAACAGGTCGGCCGTAATCGCCGGGAACAAGGAGAATATCTCGCCCCAGGCGAAAAACACAACGCTCGACAGCATCACGAACATAACCGGCCGGGTGATGGTAGACAGCAATGCGTACACGGAAATGCCTTCCAGCACGAAGGCCATGAACATGGCGTTTTCGCGGCCGATACGGTCCGAGATCCAGCCCCAGAAGGGCCTGGTCACGCCATTGACTACGCGGTTCAACTGGATGGCCAGCACCAAGGCTGACATGCCCCAGGCGATGGTCACCTTATCCACGCCATAGAAGCGGGCAATCGGGCTGATCTGGGCGGTAACGACCAAGCCGCCGAAAGCCACCATCGTCATCATGATGTAGATGATGTAAAACGACGGCTGCCTGATCATCTGCGTCCAAGTCATGTCCATGGCGGCGATTGCCACCTTGCTCGGCTTCCAGCCCACCGGCAGCCAGCCGTCGGGAGGCGCAATGATGAACAGCGCGGCCGCGACGACGATTGCGCCCTGGATGAACCCCCAGACGATGAACGTATGCTGGTATCCAGAGCTCTTGATCATGCTGGCAATCGGGGCCACGGTTACTGCCGTTCCGATGCCGTACGCGCCGGAGACAACACCGACACACAGGCCTCGATGGTCCGGGAACCACTTGAGCACGTTACCGACGCAAGCGCCATACACGGCGCCCGCGCCGATGCCGCCGATGGCATACCAGACGATGACGCCGGTAATCGAACTGGCGTATCCGGACCCGATCCAGCCCGCCCCGACGAGGACGCCGCCGATAGCAATCAGCACCCGCGGTCCAAGACGGTCGACCAGGTATCCTTCAAACGGTACCAGCCAGGTTTCGGCGAAAATAAAGGCAGCAAAGGCCACCTGCACGGCGGCCAGTGTAACTTTGAAGTTCTGTACTAAGGGATTGGTGAATAGCGTCCAGGCGTACTGTAGATTTGCGATCGCCATCATGGCAACAATACCGGCGATCATTTGTAACCAGCGATTGACAACGCGGGGTCCAGCTTTGGGCCCAGGGACCGCGGATGTAGCCATTGGCACACCTCCCGGGGTGGCTCGGATTTTGCCGGCTACCCCATCCAGTGCAGACCAAGGTTTCAGGTGAAAAGGGCCCGCCTCCGGAAGAGGCGGGCCTTAGTTTCACTCTGAAGCTTCAACGTCCTTGTGGATGGGAATGACACCGGGTAGCAACCATTTGTTCCACATCTCATCAATCTTGCTCTGGAAGTAGTCAACGTCGTCGTCCGTGAAGTGCGAGAACCTGCCCTGCTTCATCAGGTACTCCCGCACCGGAACACGGGCAGCCTTGCCGTCGGCGATCATCTTGGTCTTGCCGAACAGCCTCAGCTTTCCGTTTTCGACTTCATACAGAGGCCAGATGCCGGTGTTGACCGACAGCTCGCCCAACTCGTAGGACATGATGGGATCGAAATCCCAGCCCTTCGGGCAGGGGTTGAGACAGTGAACGAAGGTAGGACCACCGATCGTCAGCGCCTTGCGGATGCTGTTCATCGCCTGCAGGGAGTACGAAGTCGAGGCGGTGGCCACGTATTTGACTGTGGGATGGCCGGCTACGATCAGCCCGGCCATGTTCTTCTTCCAGCAGCGCTGCATGATGCGCTTTACCTTGCCCGGCGTGCTGAACGAGGTGTGAGCGCCCCACGGCGTCGAGCCGGAGACCTGGATGTCGGTGTTGGCGTACGTTTCGTTGTCGTACATCAGCACCAGCAAGTTGTACTCGGCGTGCATCATGGCCGAGGAGATGCCGGCCAGGCCGGCGTCGGAGCCGCCGCCGTCACCGCAGATGGAGATGACGTTGATCGGCTCGTCCTTCATCTTGCCCTTGCGCATCAGCGCCTTGTAGGCGGCTGCAATGCCCACAGCGCCGGCGCCGGCGGCGAACAACTGGGTGTGCATCCATGGAACAACGTATGGAGTGGTGTAGTAGCTGGTGTTGGCTACGTACATGCACCCGGTGCAATTCAGCACGACCGTTCTGGGGCCGGCGGCTTTCGCCACCAGTCTCATGGTCTGGGCCGAGTAGCAAGCCTGGCAGGTGCGGTGACCGGAGGTGTAGTACTCCTCGTTGGGAATCCGCTTGACTCCCTTGAAGGCCTCCAGATTCTGCGTGGGTTGGGCATCAATAAAGCTGTTCATAGCCATTTTTGTTTCCATCCTTTCCGGCGCCGGAGTTACTCCCGCACCCCGAACCATTGAGTCAGCGGCTGAGCCTTACCTTCGGCGGCGGCGAAGCAGCTGGCGGTCATCTTCTCGATATCGGGCTCGTAGACTTCGCGCCCGCCGAGACCGCAGATGAATCCCAGAACCGGCGGCTTCGGGCCGGGGCTCGCGTACATGGCGGTGCGCACCTCGGTGGCAACCACGCCGCTCAGGTATGGAGAGCCGAGCGAGTAGTCGCGATCGATGACGCCCACAGCCTTGAAGCGGCCGAGGCAAGCGGCCAGTTCTTCGCCCGGGAAGGGACGGAACCAGCGCAGCCGCACGAAGCCGACCTTCTTGCCCTTGGCGCGCATCTGCCGGATAGCCACTTTGACCGGCATCGAGAGAGTGCCCATGCCCAGCAGGACAACTTCGGCGTCCTCGGTCATGTACTCTTCGAAGAACGGGTTCGGACCGTAGTTGCGGCCGAAGACCTTGTCCACGTCCGCGTAGATTTCACGCAGCACGTCCTTCGAGCGCTGCGTTACGGCGTATTGCTGCAACCGGATCTCCATCACCCAGTCTTCGTTGCACTGCGGAGCGATCGAGATTCGGTTGTCCGGATGGAAGAGCAGCTCGCCACGGTCATACTTGGGCAGGAACTTGTTGACCTGTGCCTGCGTCGGTAGCTTGACCAGGGACTGCGAGTGGGTGAGGAAGGCGCCGTCCAGACTGATGGCGACGGGCGTCATAATGCGCTTGTCCTCGGCGAAGCGGTAGGCAATCAGGTTGGTGTCGAACGCTTCCTGGGCGCTGTCCACCCACACCAGGTGCCAGCCGAGATCGCGGACCGAAAGCGCGTCGTTGTGCTCGGTGCCGAAGGCGCCGGGATCGTCCAGGGCGCGGTTGCCGACGATGGCGACCATGGGAACGCGCAACGCCGGAGTGACGGTCAGCGCTTCCATGGCGTACATCCAGCCCACGCCGCTGCTGCCCACGAAAACGCGGGCGCCGCAGGTGGAGGCGTGCTTGACAATCTCGAACTGCGAGTGCTCGCCGTCTGCGGGGATGAATTCGCAGTCCATTTCGCCGTTGGCGATGAGCTGCGACATGAACTGCATTACGGTGTCATAGGGGCGAATCGGAAAGGCCGTCACCACGTCAACATCGGCCAGCTTGCAAGCAATCGCCATCGCTTCCGACCCGCTGATTAGGACTTCCGACTCCTGCTCTACAGGTGTTTGTGTCATTACTGCCATGACCTAATCTCCTTCTCTGGCGCTACGCTTTGTTAGCGATTTCCAGGGCTGCGGGAATTTCTTCCTTGTACTGGCCGCGATACCGATAGCCAAAGGTACGCTTAGCGGGCACGTCCTTGGTCTTCGCCTGGACCCATTGCTTGTAGGCGGCCGGATCCTTGTGGAAGGCCTCCCACTCGCTGGCATTGTTGTCGAAGGCGAGTTCGTTGACCATGGTGATGCAGTTCGGGACCGGGCACACGGCTTCGCAGACAGCGCAGCCCATGCAGTACTGCATGTTGGGGTCGTAGTAACCGTCCGGCGTGACGTCGAACGATTCGTCCTGGCACTGCAGCCAGCAGAGGGTGCACTTAGTGCAGATGGAGAAATCGACCACCGGACGCTGCGTGCGCGAACTGAACTTCAACAGCTTGTCGGGACGCCCGGGCCGGTACCCGCCGTCTTTGTTGTAGGGACCGCCCAGCGGCGCGGCCTCAATGGAAACGCCTTCCCTCATCTGTGAGGCGCCGGGCTGCTTGAAGCTGAAAGGCTTCTCCTGATTTCCTTCTCCGGCTTTCACCGGCAAGGTTGTCACCCGTTGGTAGGCCATGCTGGGCCGAAGCCACCTTCTTCGCATCCTTCAGCTTTTCGGAGATGTACCTTTCCAGCGACTCCAACTTGAACAGCTGGGGCAGAACCTTGGCGATGGCGCCCGAGAACCCGCACGTCAGTGTGGTCGTCCTTGTAATTCCACATTCCGGAGAAGCTGGCGATGCCCTTGAGGATACCCAGCTTGTAGGGCTGGTCCTTCTTGTGGATCATCTTCAGCAGGGTGGGAGCGGCTTCGGTGGAAATCACGATGAGCGGGCAGTTGGGCTTCAGGGTGGCGTTGACCGGTTCCAAACCGGCCCAGGCCCAGGGCTCCAACCCCTTGCACAGCGTGTCGTCCAGTACGACAGTTACATCCACCTGTTTGGGAGTGTACTGGGCCATTCCCTTTTCCAGCGTTTCGTCATCGCTTGCAACGATGGCGAAACTCTTGGCGGGAATGCCATTACGCTCCGGAGAGTCCGAATACCGGCCGAACGAGATGCCTGGCTTGCCCTCGTAGTGGGCAGCCAGCACGATCCCGCGGCATATGTTTTTTGCGAGGTTCTTCTGAAAGACCCCGCGGTAGCTAATCTCGACCGCGAATAGCTGGCCCATTTGCAACCTCCATTTGTTGATTGCGTTTCACTGCTTACACTTGTTTGACAACAACGGTTTCAATCTGCTCCAGGTGCCGTCGCATGGCGGCCTCGGCTGCGGCCACGTCCTTCCGCTTGACGGCGGAAACGATGCTCCGGTGTCCGGCGAGCGATTTCGTCGCACGTCCCTTCACCTGCAGGGAATGCTCGCGAGACTTCTGCAGCAGATCCATCAGCACATCCAGAACCCTCAGCACTACGGAATTGTCGGCGGCCAGAGCGAGACAGTAATGAAAGGCGGAATCCTCCTCGATCCCCGACTCGCCCCGCTTGGTCCGTTCCGCCTGCCGGTCCAGGATCGCCTCCATCTCGGCGATCTGTTCCGGCGTGGCGTTGCGGGCCGCCCGCGCCGCGATTCCCGGCTCGATGATCTTGCGAACATCGAGCAGCTCGGCGACGAGCTTCCGTTTTCTGACCAACACTGAAGCCAGCGAAGTAACGATGGAAGAATCGGAAACTTCGCAAACCACCGTTCCCCGGCCTTGCCGCGGCTCCACCAGGCCCATGGCTTGCAGCCGGCGGACCGCGTCGCGAATCGAACTGCGGCCGACGCCAAACAACTGCCCCAGCTGGCGCTCCGGGGGAAGTTTGTCGCCGGTCTTCATCTCGTTCAAGATCCAGTACTGCAGCTTGTCCGCAACTTCCTCGTACAGCTTGTTGCGGCGGATGGTCTCGAACTCGCCTTTGATGGTCGTCAACATCTTCCGCGTATGTCCCTTGAGTCCTTGAAAGGTCCGTTGATGAGATCATCAGACCATTGACAAAATGCTCCACACCAGAATGCTTTGCAGTGACGCCGCTCACCCGGCAACGTGAGCGCCCTTACCGGCAGGGCAAATTCGTCAGCCAGTGGCGTTGAACGCTGCCAAAAGCCCGCCTTGGCCGCCGTTGATGAAGCTTTGGCTGCATCGCCGGGAACGCGCGCCAACAACAGCTCTGCAATCTTTCCTGTTTCCTCCAGAAATCGTCCGAGATTTTGCGGGCTGATCTTTGCGCCGGACCGATGAATAATAAAGACCCATTCCAGACAAAACCTCTCCACCAGTGCTGCCTCAGCCCGCGAGCGAGGAAACCGTATCGGTGTTTTCACACTTGGGTTTCACTCGCAGTCGGTGGGGCCTCCTACATAATCACAGGGACATTGGCTCTGCTGTGACTGTGCTCACATTCGTTAGTGATGCCACTGGATAGAATCGCTCCCACAGCCGCTCTCCCCACTTTTTTGCCGGTTGGAGTTGTCACCTCCGTGGTAGGCACGAGTGCGGCCGGACATTTGGCGGGGACAAAAGCAGGAACAGAATAAGGAGGCAGGAGGTGCGCGGCGGGGAGAGCGGCGGATCGGGGAATCAGGGCGCTCGGACGGTCTTGATCCCTGATTCCCGATCGCAGAATTCTGGCAATCACCGGCCGGCGCCCGTGGACGCGGCCTTGCCGGAGGTGACCATTGCTTCGATCTCGGCCATGGATTTACCCCGCGTTTCAATGCCGAAGTAATAAGCCGCCGAGAGTACCAGGCCGCAGACGGCATAGAACATGTACGTCGGGCCGATGGCGCCCGTCGTCGCTTTCGGCGAAACCACATTGCCGGCGCCGGCAAACAGCGACAGCACGAACGGTCCGACGATTCGTCCCAGCCCGGCGATGCCGTAAGCCGAACCCATGCCCGTGGCTCTGAGACGCTGCGGCCACACCTCGGTCGCGTAGGGTCCGGTGATCGCCCATCCGCCGCCGATAAAAACAAAGACTGCGATAAACGCCAGGTAGATCACCGGCACGCTGCCCCACCAGGCATTCCAGTACAGGGCGATGATCATGCAGGTGATGAAAGCTCCCACGCCGACCGCCATTCCGCAGGGCCGCCGGCCGAATTTCTCCGCCAGGAAAGGCCAGGTGAACTTGGCGATGATGCTGGAAATCGGAACGATGATGAACATCTTGGCCGCTTCCCGCGCCGAGATTTTCAGCACCAGCGCGAGCAGCGTCGGACCCCAGAGCGTGAAGCCGTAATCCATGAGCGCCTGCATGAATCCGGTGGTCCAGGTCACGCCGACGCTGCGGCGGCACTGGAAGATTTCCGTGAAGGAAGCCCTCTTCTCCGCCGCCCTGTCCGCCGCGGTTACGACGACATTGCGGTAATCGATGTTCTCCCCGGTCGCCCAGTTGATGGAAGCCACCGCGTCCTGGTAGCGTCCCTGCTTGATCAGCCAGCGCGGCGATTCGCGCATCCAGAAGCGGAAGGCCAGAGACAGCACGGCCGGAATCAGCCCGATCAGGAAGAGCCCGCGCCAGCCGATCATCGGCGTCAGATAGGCGGCACAGATACCGCCGATCAGGCTGCCGGCGGGAATCAGCGCGGTCACAATTCCGCCGGTTATGGCGCGATAGCGGCTCGGTACGAACTCCTGCACCAGCGGCAGGTCCACGGCATACAGCCCGCCTACGCCCAATCCCACCACCAGGCGGAAGAAGGCCAGGAACATCCAGTTGCCTTCCGGCGTGAAATACATGAGGCCGCTGGGCACGCTGAAGGTGATGGTAGTGATGATCAGCACGGGAATTCTGCCGATGCGGTCGGCGAGATAACCGAAGGAGAACGCGCCCAGCAAGCTGCCCACGCCGGCGCTGAGCAAAACGATGGCGGTCGCGCCGAAGCTCAGCTTCCAGGGAACCACGATGAAGGCCAGCACGAAGCCGATGATCCAGTAGTCGAAGAACTCCAGCATGTCGCCCAGCATGGCCGTGGTGATGAGCTTGTAATGGTTGGCGGTGAGCCGCGAGTTGTCCAGCTTGGCGAGCAGCTCGTCAACCGTAAAGGTCGCTGCCTGGGTGGACTCGTTGGCCATGGGATTCTCCCTTCGCTGAGCCGTGCCTGATCTGTCAGTCTGAAATGGTTCTGCCTATTGTGGTGTGCGGAAGCGCCGCCTGACAACTGCAAAAATCAAGCTGCAAGAACCGATTCAACCGTGAAGGCAGGAGGGCAGGCGGCCCGCGTTCGCCCGCAGTTGTTGGCTAACGTGGGGTAATTTTTAGAGGTTTTAAGCGAACTACCGCCGACTTATCGCGTGTTGACCACCAAGGCGATGTACTCGAGATCGGTCTCGCCGATGTTCTTGATGGAATGACTTTCGCCGTCATTGGTAAACACCACATCGCCAACTTTCAGTTCAGCCTGGGTGCCGTTGTCGTCGACCAATCCCTTGCCTGCGAGGATATAAAAGGCTTCGAAAGTGCCTTCGTGCTTATGCCGCGGCGCCATCGAACCGGGGCGCAGGGCCACGCGGGCAAAGACTTTGGTCTTGCCATGCATCTGCGACTCCTCGAGAAGCTTGGTAAAGGTTCCCAAGCGCTCCCCGGTGCGCTGTTCAACAGGTAAATCTTCCTTGCGGGTAATCATGGGCCTTCTTCCCTTTTTCGGACTCAATGAACAAAAATGCAATTTATCGTGCGATACGTCTATAGAGTACACCCGTTTGTAGCCAGAGCCTACTCCTAGGGGAGCCACGACAGCCTGCCATGAAGGGCAGCGTCATTCTTCGAAGATGGCTGCCGCCCGGCACCAGCCCGCGGTGCAGCCCTCGAACTTCACCGGCAGCGCCGTGACCAGAAATCCATACGGTTTGGGTAGCTTCTCCAGGTTCGCGAGCTTCTCGATCTGCAGGTATTCGCGCTTGCGCCCGTGCATGTGGCTGGCCCAAAGCTCGCGCTTGTCGCCGCTGCGGCGGTAGGACTCCACCATGGCATTGACCGGGCGGTCCAGCGTCCAGGCATCGATGCCGATGCAGCGGATGCCCTGATCCAGCAGCCAGTCCAGTCCGGGCACGCTCAAGCCGGACTGCATCGCCAGATACTTCTCGGTATCGGTGCCCCAATATTTATCGCAGCCGGTATGCAGCAGAACAATATCTCCCGGCTTCAGTTTGTAATTGATCTTGGCCAGCGCCTTTTGCAACTCCTCGACGGTGATCTCCGCGCCCGGCGCCAGATGCCGCATATCCAGCACCACTCCGGGACCGAAGCACCACTCCAGCGGAATCTGGTCGATGCTCCGGGCCGGCTTTCCCTCGCACAGCGGGCCGTAGTGAAATGGCGCGTCGACGTGCGTGCCCGTATGCGCGCTGCCGGAGATGATGTCGGTCGCCAGCGCCATGGACTCGGGAAAATCCGATGCCTCAATGCCCGCCAGCTTGCCTAACCGCTTGGCGCCGGTGGCATGGTCGGAATGCTCGATCTTCGGGGGGAACGGCTCAGTGGCGCCGTTGTGATGGGAAACACTGAGGTCGATGAACTTGTACATCCCTTCTCCATTTAAGATTTTTGATTTTTGATTTCAGATTTCGATTTCAGATTGAGGGACACGGGGCTCGCTGCCCGTCAATCTGAAATCGAAAATCAAAAATCAGCAATCAAAAATGTGCTACGCCTTCAGTCTGGGCAGAAGGCGAACAGCGTTCTCCCTTTCGATCCCGCGGATCTCCTGCATGCTGAAGCCGCTCTTGTATAGGGTGGCCACCTGCTCTTCGCCGCCGCGGAAGGGGAAGTCCGTGCCGAAGACAACCTGCGAGAGCGGAATCACCTTGGCCAGGGTAGTCATCGTCACCGGATGCGCCGACTGCGCGGTGTCGTAGTAGAAGCGCTGCAGCTCGTACATCAATCCGTTGGGCAGGAGCTTCGCCTTGGCGGGCTCTTTGGCCGCCTCCTGGAAGCGGTCGATCAGGAACGGCATGGTGCCGCCGGCGTGAGAGAACAGCCAGCGGATGTCGGGATACTTGCTGGTGGCGCCGCTGAAGACCAGGCTGGCGATGGTGCGCGTGGTGTCTGTTCCGAACTCGATCACCCGCGGCGCGACTTCGGGAACCAGGTTCGCGCACGACGGGCAGGTGATCGGGTGCGTGTACACCAGCGCCTTGCGCCGGTTCAGCTCCGCCCATACCGGCGCGAAGCTGGGATCGCCGAGATACTTGCCGCCATAGTTGGTCATAAAGCCGACGCCGTCGAACTTCAGCACGTCGAGGCCGTACTCGATCTCGCGCAGCGCATCGTCCGCGTTGGGCAGCGGTACGGCGACGAAAGCGCCAAAGCGCTTGCGATTGTTCGCCACGATGCGCGCCCCGTACTCGTTGCAGGTGCGGGCCAGCTTGCGCGTCGATTCGCGGTCGCCGAACCACAGCCCCGGATTGGAAATCGACAGAATGGCGATCCCCGTACCCGTCTTCTCCATGTCCGCCAGCGTCTTTTCCAGGTTCCAGGTGCGTATCGGCGGACTCAGCGGGCTCTTGGGGTGAACCTCCGTGAGGTATTCCGCCGGAGCGTAATGATGGTGAACATCAATCAGATCGGTGTGCCGCACCGCGGATGCGGGCGAGCTTCCGCCCGGCTTCGGCAGGGTCTGTGCCATCAACGCCGAGCCGCCGAAGGCCGCGCCGGCAACAACCGCGGTTCCGGCAAAGGCTGCGCTCTCGAGAAAACCTCTGCGCGTCATTGCGGTGTGTCTTTTCAGTTCTTCAGACATTCTTATTCCCCCTCGGTGAAAGAGTTTTGCTTTGAGCGCGTCCGGACCGGCGCGCCTCGCGTCCTGCTATCGCGGCTCTTCCAGGAACAATTGCACCTCGCGGAACAGGTGCATGCGGTTGCGCTCCATGATGATGGTGTGCGTTCCTTCGCTGAGCAGGATGCGCCGCCGGTAAGGAGCGTTCGCCAGCTTCTCGAAGACCGTGTTACCCATGCTCGGCGGCGTATCCCTATCCCATTCGGCATTGATGATCAGCACGGGGACCTTGATCTGCGCCGGGTCGTACACCGGCTTGCCTTTCATCCAGTAATCGCGCGAATCCTGCACCGTGCCGTTGGGCGCACGCAGCACCGGCGGATTCTGCGCCGCGCCCTCCGGATCGCTCGCCTGGGTTGCGGCGGCCCATTGTTCAAACCATCCGGCCGGGATCAGATCTTTTTTCTTATCTTCCGGAACGCCGGTCAGCCAGCGGGCCTTGGCGGCGCTCATAGTCACTGTCCGGTAAGCGCCGAGCGGGCCGTCGCCTCCTCCCACGAGCGGGGGCGTGGTGCGCAACCACTGCGCCGCATAGAGCACGAGCCGCTGTACCTTGTCGTTGTGCTGGCTGGTGTAGGTGGACATGATGGTTGTTCCCCACGACCATCCGATCAGGTTGATCTTGCTCACTTTGCGCCGGGCCAGGATGCTGTCCACCACCGCGGCTACATCTTTCACCGCAACATCGGTTCTGACGATGGGCGGATTCTTCTCCGCCGGCTGGCTCATCTCCGGCGGGCGAGTGGAGCGGCCATAGCCGCGCAGATCCAGCAGATAGACGTCAAAGCCTCGCTGCGCGATGTAATCCATCCATGAGAGCCCGTCCAGCGGCAGATCGAATGAGGTGTCAGCCGGGTAGGTCGATCCGTGTACGAACAAAACGATGCGGTCGGCGGTGAAATCCTTGGCGCCTTTCAGGTGCTTGTTGCGGACGAAAATCTGTATGCCCGGGTCGGAGGCTTTGACGAAATAATCCTCGCTGACGATTGGCTTGGACTTTCCCGAGGATGCTCCCACGGGCGCCGCGTTCAGAATCAGGCAGCAGAACAGGAAGACTGCCACAACCAGGCTTGTTCGCATCGTAGTGCCTCCGGCCTTGAATTCTTGCCTTGAATCGCTCGAATTGTACGCCCGCGCCCGGTATTTGCGAAACAAATGTGGGAGTCCTTTGCACGTGAGACATTTTGGGCATTTCGCGTTCGCGCGCGTGCGGGTTAAGATTTATAAAGCGTAAATTCAACGCCAAGCGATCATCGCTCTATATCTAAAAAGGAACCTAAATGGCTGGCACCGCCGCTCCCAAGGAATGGACTGAACTCTATGCCGCGCTCAAGGCGATCGTCGGCGAACGCGGCCTGATCACAGACCCGCAGGAGACCGCCCCCTTCTGCGAAGACTACCGTCATCTTTATAGGGGACGCACGCCCGCCGTGGTCCGTCCCGCCAGCACCGAGGAGGTATCGCGGGTGGTGGAGCTCTGCGCACGCCGGCGCGTCGCCATTGTGCCGCAGGGAGGCAACACCGGGATGATGGGCGCCGCCACTCCCAGTCCCGACGGCACGCAGCTGATAGTTGAGCTTTCCCGCATGAACCGGATTCGCGAGCTCGACCCGGTCGACATGACGATGACCGTCGATGCCGGCGTCACTCTCAAGGCCGCGCAAGATGCCGCCGCCGAGAAAGACTGTACCGTGCCCCTGGCGATGGGATCGGAGGGCACGGCGCAGATGGGCGGAGTCTTTGCCACCAACGCGGGCGGAAACAACACGGTTCGCTACGGCAATGCCCGCGACTTCCTGCTCGGGCTGGAGATGGTGCTGCCCGACGGGCAAATCTGGAACGGGTTGCGGCGCCTGCGCAAGGACAACACCGGCTACTGCCTGCGCCAGCTCTTTGCCGGCTCCGAGGGGACGCTCGGAATCATTACCGGCGCGGTGCTCAAGCTGGTGCCGCGGGCGCGCGAGGTCGTGATGGCATTCTGCGCCGTGCCTTCCGTGCAGGCGGCGCTCGACCTGTTCGTCCTCTGCCGTCAGCACCACCATGAGAAGATACAGGCCTTCGAATACATGCACCGCGCCATCGTCGATCTGGTGCTCAAGCATTGTCCCGAGGTCCGTCTTCCGCTGGAACAAACTTACGATCACTACGCGATGGTGGAGTTGGCCGATGTGGCCGCCGACTCCGGATTGCGCCAGAAACTGGAAGACGTGCTGGAGAAGGGAATGGACGCCGGGCTGGTTCTGGATGGCATCATCGCGGGAACCGCCGCCGAGCGCCAGGCGGTGTGGCTGCTGCGCGAATCGGTGGTCGAGGGACAGTCGCGCGAGGGCGCATCCATCAAGAATGATGTGACCGTTCCGGTCTCGAGAACTCCCGAGTTCATCACCCGCGCCCGCGCCGAGTGCGAGCGGCGCTTCCCGGGCATTCGTGTCATCGCCTACGGGCACATGGGCGACGGCAATATCCACTTCAATCTCACGCCTCCGGTCGGCGCCGATAACGAGACCTTCAAGCGGCAGGACCACGAGATCATGGGGACCGTCATGGCGATGGTGCGCGAGTTCGACGGCAGCTTCTCCGCCGAGCACGGCATCGGCCAGATCAAGCCTTACATGATGGAAAAGTGGCGCGGCGGCCCGGAACTGGAGACGATGCGCCGCATCAAGGCCGCACTCGATCCGCTGGGAATCATGAATCCCGGCAAGGTATTGCCGTAGACTCATTTAAGATTTCAGATTTTCGATTGCAGATTGAACGCCCCCATTTTAGCAACTTGGATGTGGGGATTTTGTCACTGCAACAATGAGCCACCCTCTTTGAGGTGTCATCCTGAGGCGAAGCCGAAGGATCTGCTTTTGCTTGTCCTTAAACCAGGAAGAGGTGGCCCAGAGTTGGCGCAGTTCCAACTCTGGGGCTCTTTATCTTGTTTTTGGGCTGAGTGGGGTTGCCCTTTTTCCGCAAGCCGTCCCCACGATTGTGCTGCATCTTCCCGCCGAATGGTGTACTCTCAACCCGCGCGTTTGCGATCGAAAAATTTTCACTCAAAACCAAGGAGGCGGTATGAGCATGGATCGCCGGGAGTTCGTGAAATCGGTGTCAGCGATAGCGGGAACAGCGGCGCTGGCCGGCTTGGCCACATCAGCAGCCGAGGCGGATGACAAGGCGGCGGCAAAGAAAGGCGCCGGAGGCCCTTACGAAGTCTTCGCGCTCAAGTATGCCGGGCCCTTCACTCGTCCTGTTGCCATGACGTTTTTCAACACCGGCTATAAGGATGATATTCAGATCTATTACTACATCTGGGCTATAAGGGCTAAGAATGGCGAGACCACGCTGGTGGATACCGGCCTGGGAAAGAACCTGGGAAAGAAATTCCAGAATTTCGTGCCCGCCAATGACGTTGCGGCGCGGCTGGGCATCAAGCCCGAGCAGGTGACGCGCGTGGTCATCACTCACATGCACTTCGACCACGTCAGCGGCATGGAAGACTTCCCCAAGGCCTACCCCCACGCCAAGTTCTACATCCAGAAGAAGGAATTCGATTTCTGGGTGAATGATCCTCGCGGTGTCGCGGCCTGCCTTCAAGCAGTTTCGTTACGAGCCGGGGATCAAGGCGGTTGCCGACCTGGCCAACACCAAGCGCCTGGTCATCGTCAACGGCGATAAGGTGATCGGCCCCAACATGGAACTGCTATTTGCCGCCGGACACACGGCCGGACTGCAGGTCGTGTTGGTTCCGACCGCCAAAGGGCAGACGGTCGTGGGCTCCGACTGTGCGCATCTCTTCCGCAGCTACAAGGAAGACATTCCCAGCGGACTGATCACCGACCTGCCGATCTGGCTCACCAGCTACGAGAAGCTGCGCGCCAAGGCGCCGGTCGAGAACATGTTCCCCGGCCATGACACGCTGATGTTCACCGCCTTCCCCAAGGTGGCCGAGGACATTACGAAGTTAGCGTAATTGTGGGTGATGATTAGGGTCTGATCGGTGCCCCATTCAAGCCATCTTTTGGCTTGAGTGGGGCCACCCGCCATAGGTACCTCGGCGGAGTGGCCCATCCGCGTATTCAACTCGTTGCTATAGTGGCGTTGAACGCTGTCGAGGAATTTAAGGCTTGACTATCCCAAACTAAAATATTGCTTCAGATACTCCAGAAGTAGGCTTTGACCTATCTTGGTCCCAATCTTCACGCCACCGCTTAACACCTTCGGGGCGGTCTTCTTGATCCACTCATTCACCCGTGACCCCACCTTCTCTCCGTCCTGCTCGACTGCGGTCGAGAGTTCGCTAATTTCCGATTCCGAAACCCCGACAGTTCGTAGTACCTTTGCGAGCTGTTCCCAATCACCAGCAAGGATGTTCTGTTGTTGCTGCTGGACGGTAGTTGCGGTCATGGTTGACTGTCCAGTGGAAACGTAAACGTTCCCACCAAAAATGTTGTTCACAATGGTCTGATCTACATTCTTCGTTCTTCAGGCGTGATCTCCTTCAGGTCCTCGTCCCTTGTCCGATCTCCGCCTCAATCTCCACACCCATGTTTAGAACGCGGGTACGAACCGTGTCCACGATACCAGCAATGACACTCTTTGGAACTGTTTGTTCCGCAGAAAATAACTGCCAGCCCCTCCGGAGTTTATCAACGTAATAAGCCACAAGTTCGCATTCCACAAAAATGAGAGGTTATTGCCTGGAACTCAATATATTTTCAATCACTCCGATTGGACTGGGTTATGTAGGCGGTCTCAGCATAACTTCCGATGTTCTTCCTCCAATACTGCAGAAGGTATACCCTGCTCAAAGCGTGCCCAACTGGAGCCGACAAAGAGTCCAGTCACTGCTGTCGAGGGGTTCGATCATTCTTGAAGATTCTCAATGGAACTGTAGCCGTTCGATTCGCCGTTCGACCAAACCTTCAACCGCTCATTCTGCAATTGGTAGGCAAGACACCCAGGTGTTCCGCAGCAGCGTAGTAATCGCTGATTTCATCGGCGGCGATATCGATGATCATCGAGAAGCATTAAGTTTCGGCAAGAACTGTACCACCTGAAGGGCTACAAAGCAAAAGGGCAGGACAGGTGGCCCAGAGTTGGCGCAGTTCCAACTCTGGGGCTTTTATTGATCACCGCAGTGCATCGAGATGCGGGGCATCCTTTCAGCTTTCTGTGGCGCAACCTGGGGTATTCGGCGGGTGGCCCAGGTATGCGCGTTCGTGCTGTTGCGGCCAACAGGGATGCTGCAGCGCATACCTGGGATGACATGACGCTTGCGGGGAGCACACCCTTTCCGCTGTTTTTTGGCGAAGGGTGGGGCAGTTTCGAAGCAAGCATCTGAATTTCGCGAGAAAGTTGTCAAGCCCCTCCCGCACTCGTCTCGAGGCTAACCTGTTCATTCAATGACAAAAATTCTTTTCCGAACCATGTCACATTACCCCCGCTGAATTCGCTATCCTGGAAGTAGGGGCCAAACAAGTTCTCCGCCACCCAGCACACCCGCTTTGGGGTGTGCTGGGTGGCGGAACCCTCGGAGTGCAACGGGGCGGCAGGACATTACTCCTTGAAACTCGAAACTCAACGCTAACCCTTTTCTTTTGTCATTTTTCCGTGTAAGCCCTTTGGAATGTCATTTTTAGCCGGGCCTGTCCGGCCAAACCTTTTGTTTTGTCATTTTTGCGAAAAGCATACCGGGGGGAGGTGGGCTTGGACACTTAACTACGACGCATACCTGGACCACCTGTCCAAGCGCGCTGACAAGGAGAAGGGTGGTGTTGGTATGTGGCCGGATGGATCCACCGGCCACATAGCCGTCACTCGGATCGTGAACTAGAAGTTAGGCTGCGTCCACGTCTTGTTTGTAAGAATTTGCTGTACCTGCTGCACGTATTGTTGCGTGGGGTCCCAACTTCCGGAGAAGTGAGCTCCGACGCATCCCCAGAGAACGTAATCCCATCCGTTTACGGCTGCGATCTGGTCAACCGTCTTACCGCCATAGAGCCAGCTGCTGCCGTCGTAGAAATCGCCGTCGTAGCAGGAACGGATATGAGCAGCCCACCAGTCGGCGTTTAGAGCAGTGGACTGCTGCGTCTGCGGATAGCCACCGTGCATGGGTGAAGCGGAGCAATCCAGGTTCTTGATCTGCAGAATGCCGTAAGAGGCTTCACCCACGGGCCCACAGACATCGCCAAGCTCGTTCTGGTGCCAGTTGGACTCCTGCACGGCATCGGCGCGGATCAGGTCCTCGTCGATTCCCCATTTGCAGGCAGCCCACTGGAGGATCTCCGTGGTGGTGCCCTTGAAATTGCCGGTTACCTGGCTGCGCTTTGCCACCCAGAGAGACCAGGAGCTCTCTCCGTCTTTCACCCACTGGGGCGTCACCACGGTATTGTTGGCCGTAGTATTGTCCGACCGCGGCTCCCAGGTGGTTTGCGTAATGGCCGCTGCGCAGTAAGCATCCGTGCGCGGCAAATAAGTCGAATGGGACGGCTCGGTTATGAAGTGCGTCCCGGACGACGGCGGCGGCGCTGGAGTCGGAGGCGGAGTCGGCGGCGGAGTCGGGATGGTAACGGTCACGGTCGTGGTTATCTGCTTCGCTCCGCCCTTACCCTTGGCTACCAAGGTGTAGCTGGTAGTGGTGGAAGGCGTCACCACCTTTGACCCGGAGAGCGCGACACTGCTCCCGTTCAGAGTGGCCGAGGTGGCATTTTTGGTTGTCCATTTAAGCGTGGATGATTGACCCTGCTGAATAGCGGTCGGATTAGCCAATAGCGATGCTGTAGGAGCTGGATAGCGCGAAGCCGACAAGCTTCCCACGGCTATGATTAACACAAAAGTTAAGGCAAATCGGCGCGAACGAAGCATTTGATTTTCCCGTTTGACCGCGAGCCTCTTTGCTGCTGCTCGGGATCTTGGAATGATTTCGCCACCCGGATTTCCGGGCCGCAGGCCGACTGTAGGGTGAAACGGGAGTGAAAGGTACCGCTGAAGATATCTAGGTGCCGCTAGAAAAAAGCCTCAGAACCCAATCAGGGGTGCATATGGCCTGCGGGCGTAGATGCAATGGGGGAATGTCCTTCTGGACTATGTCCGTCGGGTGGAAGATCGTGGGCAACAATAAAGTTGCAAATCGTGAGTCTATGTCTTTGCTTGCTTCTTCATCGCCTCCAGCACGTCGCGGTTGCTGATGGGCAGTTCTTTGAAGCGCACTCCGATCGCATTGTAGATCGCGTTGGCGATAGCTGGCGCCGGCGGACTGTACGGTGGTTCGCCTATTCCTTTCGCCCCGAACGGCCCGACAGGATCGACCGATTCCACGATGATCGGCACGATCTCCGGAACGTCCTTGATGGTCAGCAGCCGGTAGTTCAGGTGGCTCGGGTTGACGCAGATGCCTGTCGACTTGTCGAGAATCTGCGTTTCCGAGAGACCGAAGCTCATTCCCTGTATGGCTCCGCCCTCGATCTGGTTTTCGGCGCCGAGCAGATTGATTGCCCGGCCGAGATCGTGCGCCGCCACCAGCTTGAGAACCTTGACTGCTCCGGTTCGCGTATCGACTTCGATTTCGGCGAACTCGGCAGCAAAGGTGTGGAAGAAGAGATTGTTGGGAATCTTGAAGACGCCTCGGCCCCAGATGACTCCTCCCGGCGCCTTGGCCGCGATCTGCTCTAGCAGCACGCCCTTGGCTTTATCTTTATCTTTATCCGAGCCGCTCCGGTAAACCATGCTGTCGCGGATCGTCAGGTCTTTTTTGTCCGCCTTCAATTCCGCTGCGGCGATCTCCAGCAACTGGGCTTTAGCGTCGGCTGCCGCCAGCTTCACTCCGGTGCCGCCGGTGATGGTCTGGCGGCTTCCTCCGGTAGTGCCCGTGTCGGTGGTGGCGTCCGTATCGGCCGAGGTGACCGACACGTCTTCCAGCAGCACTCCGAGCTCCTCGGCGGCGATGATGGCCATGGTGCTCTTCTGTCCGCCACCGATCTCGCTGGCGCCGGTCATGACGTTCACCGTGCCGTCGCTGTTCACCCTCACCATGCCGGAGCATGGCCCGCCCGCAGTCATGCCGCCGTGGCCGCAGGCATGGATGGCAAAACCAATCCCCCGCTTCACCGGACCGGAAGCGGAGGCGACTTGCCCGCGCCGCTGTTTCCACTGGAATGTTTCTGCGCCGCGCTCGATGCACTCCTTCATCCCGTTGCTGGTGAAGGGAAGCTTGCGGAAGGGGTTGCCGTCCTCCAGTCGCGCGTAGTTCTTCAACCGGAACTCGACCGGATCCATCCCCAGCTTCTCGGCGATGATGTCCATGTGGACTTCCTGGGCAAAGGTCGCCTGGGGATGTCCCACGCAGCGCATGGCGCCGCACTCCGGGTTGTTGGTGTGGACCGAGTAGGCCTCGCCGCGCATATTGGGGCAACGGTAAACGTACATCATCACCTGCATGGAGCCCTCGGCAGCGGCGAAGCGGCCATAGGCGCCGGTGTCGGCGACCAGCTTGGCCTGTACGGCGGTCAGGGTGCCGTCCTTCTTTACTCCGTACTTGAGATAGCTGGTGACGGGAAAGCGATGCGAGCCGGCAAGGTAGTATTCGTCGCGGTCGAGCTCGACCCTGACCGGTCGGCCGGTCTTGCGCGCCACGATGGCCGCCATGATGTTCGGCCGCGCCGGTCCTCCCTTGTCTCCGAAGCCGCCGCCGGCAACATCACAGGTCACGCGCACCTTGCTCATGGGGAGCTTCAGTGCACGGGCGACTGCCTGCTGGACGTTGAAGGGTCCCTGCGTCGAATCCCAGATGGTGAGCTTCCCGTTTTCCCATTGCGCCACCGATACTTTAGTCTCGGCAGTAGCATGTTGCAGCAGGCCCGTCCGATATCTCGCCTCATAGACAAGATCAGCCTCGGCGAAGCCTTTCTCCATGTCGCCGCGGCTGACCACCACCGGCGCGCCGCCAACCAGGTTGCCCTCCGGGAATAGTTTGGGCGCCGCCGGCTGCATCGACTCTTCCGCATCGAGCACGAACGGCAGCGGCTGGTAATCCACCCGCACCAGGCGTGCGGCTTCGGCAGCGGTGTCTTCATCCACGGCGGCCACCACCGCGACCTCGTCGCCGACGAAGCGGGCAACGTCGGTGAGAAGGGGCTTCGAGGGATTCCAGCGGTAGGCGGGCATGTCCTTTGCCGTCAGTACCGCTTTCACTCCGGGCAGCGCCAGCGCCTTCGAGGCGTCGATGGCAACGACCCGAGCATGCGGATGCGGGCTGCGCACGAACTTCAGATAAAGCATGCCGGGCAGGTAATAGTCCGAGGCGTAGCGGGCGCTCCCGGTCACCTTGGCCCGGCCTTCCGGCCTGGGATGGCGTTTGCCGACGACCGTGAAATCTGAACTCATACCGTTCCCGTCCTGTTTCTGCGTAATGTTTGCCGCAGCGTTTGCTATCATTCGCTGCCAGGGTGCTGGCTTTGTCAAGTGAATTTCCCCCGGCAAGGCAACCTATAGATTTATTGACTTCCAGTTTGGAAAATGATAACTCGGTACATACCCGCACCACTCTTGCAAGGAGCATGTCAATGGACTCGAAGCCCGGTATCGATCGTCGCCAGTTCCTGTGGAGTATAGGCAGTTTATCTTCCATGGCGCTTCTCGGAGGCGTTGACCTCGCAATGGCTAAAGACACTAAAGCAGCGGCCGCAATGGCAGCCAAGAAAGCCAATGTCAGTGTGGCCTGGCTGCCCAAAGGCGATACATCTTACGAGCTGTACAAGAACATGATCGAGAAGGCCACGAACTTCTCGTGGCTGCAGAAGAACGACAGGATCCTGGTCAAGCTGGCCTTGAACTCGGGCAATCCTAACCCGGCGACAACCGATCCGTATTCCCTCGACTGCTTGCTCAAGGTATTGAAGGAGCACGGCGCCAACAAGATTCTTGTCGGCGACCAGTCCGGCGTGCGTAACGTTTTCTGGACCGCCAAAGGGCAGGTCAGGGGCTCGTCGCGCGAGTTTGCCAAGACTGCCGGCCTGCTCGACGTCATTGAGAAGAACGGTGCCACGCCGGTCTTCTTCGAAGAGCGCGGCTACGACGCTTACTTCGAGACGATGCCGACCGGGCAGGGCCACTGGAAGCAGCCGCTGCGCATCGCCTCGGTGGTCAAGGAAGTCGACCATATTGTCTATGCGCCTCGCCTCGGATCGCACGGTTTTGCCGATCTCACCTCGGGCATGAAGATCGGCGTCGGCTTCCTGCGGGAAGACAGCCGCAAGCTGTTTCACCAGGGCAGCGGGAATTACTACTCCATGTACGAGGAGATCAACGAGGTTCCGGAGATCAAGTCGAGGCTGAGACTGACCGCCTCGACAGGCCGCCTGGTGATGACCTTGATCGGGCCCGACGCCGGTCATATCGTCGAGCCGACCTCGGCCCCGCTCTTTGCTTCCGAGAACCTGCTGGCGCATGAGATCTTCGCTTATGCGTACCTGATGTACACCCGCGCGACCATGACGCCGAAAGAGGTTTCCATGCCGAACGTCGGCCCCGGGACGCTGTGGGAGATCCAGAAGCAGCGCACGGCCCGCAACCGCGGCTTCCTGAAGTACGTCTGGAACCTGGACGCGAAGGATGTGCCCGAGCTGCCTGTCTTCGAGCCCGGCGACATCTACAAGCATCCGGCCATCGTCAATTACATCAGGCTGAACAGTGGACAGAACGTCAAGTTCAACGTCCTGGAGATCAACCAGAACACCGACAGTAAAGCCCGCCAGTACCTGCAGCGCACGCTGAAGGTCTGACGTAACTTCCTGGACTGCAACCACGGCCTGCTCCAATCGGGGCAGGCCGTGGGCATTGGTGAGGGTTTCGCCGGACGTCAGAGGGATTCCTGCTGCGCGGTGGAGAGCTGCACGGCAGAGCAGGAGGCGTGGAGCGGAAAGCCGTGCAGGATCGCGAGCCGCTCCAGCTACTCCGGGCAGAGTTCTTTTGCCTTCCTTTATCCCTGCAGTTACTATTTACTTACTTGAACCTCCATGCGAGTTGAGATATGCTCGCCACTCTTCCGCCCGACTGGCGAATCCAAATGCATGGCACCGCTTCCTTCCTTGGATCGAGGAGGTCTGGTTTGATGTCTGTGGTTCGCGCGCAACGCTCGACCGCTCGTCATAACCGGAAAACTCCGCGCCGTGCCTCTAAGCTGAGAAAGACGCCTTCCCGCCGCCAGCGTTGCGGTCCGCGAGTGATCTCCTGCCAGGATAGAACTGCATCCGATATTAGGTACACCGTACCAGTGGAATCGATACGCACCCCGGGCGAACCGGGGTGACGCTAGGATAAGGGGGAAGTATGCAGAGCGAAAAGCAAGCCGTTGCACCAGGGCAGCTTAGCTTTCGAATCGTCGGCCACGCCATTGACTCTTCGCCAATAACGCGTCCCTTGGTCGGGGTAATTGTTATTGCCGCATTGGCGTCATTGTTCGATGCCGGTGACGCCTACCTGTATGGGTTCGCCATACCGGGCATTGCCAAGGAGTTCGGCGCCAAGCCCGCGCAGTTGGGATTGATCGGCTCCATGACATTGCTCGGCATGTTTGTCGGATCCTTCGCATGGGGCTGGAGCGCCGACAAATGGGGCCGCAAACCCGCATTTACCTTGACCTTGCTGATGTTTTCCATTCTTTGCGGCGTCTGCGGCCTGGCGCCTTCGATCGGCTTTCTGTACGGCGCACGCTTCCTGATGGGCATGGGAATCGGCGGCTCGATTCCGGTTGATGCCTCCATCTTGGCTGAGTTTGCTCCCGCGCGCATCCGTGGCTATTCCGGAGGCGCCTTGCCGATCGCCTGGCCTATTTCCACCTTTATAGCCTCTTCCACCGCCCTGTTCGTGCTTCCGAGATATGGCTGGCGGGGGTTGTTTTTCGTAGGCGTGGTGCCGGCATTGCTGGTCTTCTGGGCCCGACGCAACGTTCCGGAATCGCCTCGCTGGCTGGCCAATCGCGGCCGTTTCGATGAGGCCAGAAAGGCCCTGCATTACCTCGATATTAAAGACGATGCGATTGAGCGCTCGCGCATCGCCGTGCAGAACGAGCCGCCGCTGCCGATGCTTCCTCCGGCTGTTTTCCGCGATCTGTTCACGCCGGAGATGCGCACCCGCACGATTCACACCTGGATAATTTGGGTACTGCCGCTGATGGCGTCCTGGGGCATGAACTTCTGGATCCCGCAGCTGTTCATCAAGTCCTACGGACTGCCGGTGCAGACGGCGGTCAAGAACATGCTGTACATCTCCTTCTTTTCCATTGCCGGGCGTCTCCTGGTGTATTTCCTGAGCGAGAAGGTCGGCCGGAAGCCCTTCATCGCTCTGGGCTTCTCGATGGCGGGCATTTTGCTCTTCCCGCTGGTCGGGGTGCACACGGCGAGCGGTTTCTTCTGGTTCGCCGCCTGGTACCAGTTCTTCATGGAGATGGGGCTCTGCGGCAGCACGATCTACGTGCCTGAGGTTTATCCGGTGCACATCCGTGTACTGGGAGCTTCGACCGCCATGGGCCTGGGCCGCGTCGGCGGCGCCATAGGCAGCTACGTGATTGGTGCTTGCTTTGGCGCAGGCATGATGACCTTCTGCTGGGTGTTTCTCGGCGGAGCCTCCCTGATCGCCGGGTTGGCCACCATCTGGTTGGGCATTGAGCCCAAGGGCCAGAACCTGGAACAACTCACCAAGGACGGCACTATGGGCGCGGCCAAGCTCTATAAGAAAGAAGAGGCTATTCCAACTCTGGCCGCCAAGTAGCAAACGTCTTCTGACTGAAGTGAAACCGGCCCCGGCAATGACATTCAAGTCGTTGCCGGGGTTTTGTCCTTTGCATCTGTGTCATACACTTTGCAAAATCGCACAATGGAGATACCCTGGGTGCCCACCTGGCGCGGGACATTCATCGCCGCTTTCAGCAGTCAGCCGGGTGATAGTTCGCCGCATTTACCAACTCCGGTCGGGTCAGTTGACAAGAACGAACTCTCGCTCAAAGGAGCATCGAAATGAACCAAGTGAGTTCAACTCCTGAAATGAAATCGCGCGTTGAAGTGCGCGACGGTATGCGTATTGAGTGGAACGCGCCCATCCCCATGGATGACGGCATCGTTCTGCGTGCCGATATTTTCCGGCCTGTCGCCGAGGGGAAGTATCCGGTGATCCTTAGCTACGGCATTTACGCCAAGGGGCTCACCTACCAGGAAGGCTATCCCATGCAGTGGGAGAAGATGGTGGCCGATCATCCGGAGATTCTGGAGGGCTCGAGCAACAAGTATCAGAGCTGGGAGGTTACCGATCCCGAACGCTGGGTACCGCACGGCTATGCCTGCGTCCGCGTGGACTCGCGCGGCGCCGGCTGCTCGCCGGGATTCCTCGATCCCACCTGTCCGCGCGAGATCGACGACCTCTATCTTTGTGTCGAGTGGGCCGGCACGCAGCCCTGGAGCAACGGCAAGGTCGGCATGCTGGGCATTTCCTACTACGCCACCAACCAGTGGCAGGTGGCGGCCAAGCATCCGCCGCACCTGGCCGCTATCATCCCTTGGGAAGGCCAGAACGATTTCTACCGCGATTTTCTCTATCACGGCGGCATCCTCTCGCAGTTCCAGGAGCGCTGGGCCAAGCAGCAGGTGAAGAGTTTCCAGTTTGGACAGGGCGAGCGCTCGAAGAAGAATCCCAACACTGGCGAGAACGTCGCCGGACCGACGCTGCCGGAAGAAGTGCTGGCCAAAAATCGCGTCGATGCCTACGAGCAGACCAAGAAGCATCCGCTCTATGACGACTTTCACAAGGCCCGCGCCGTCGATCTGTCGCAGGTCGCGGTGCCGCTGTTGAGCTGCGCCAACTGGGGCGGCCAGGGAATCCACCCGCGCGGCAATTTCAACGGCTTCGTCGAGGCCGGGGCTAAACAGAAATGGCTGGAGGCGCACGGCGAATCGCACTGGGCGCTGTTTTCCAGCGGCTATGGACTGGCCTTGCAGAAACGCTTTTTCGACCGCTTCCTCAAAGGAATCGACAGCGGCTGGGAACGCGAGCAACCGCGCGTGCTGCTCAACGTCCGCCATCCGGGCGAGAAGTTTGTGCCTCGCGCCGAAAAAGAATGGCCGCTGGCACGCACGCAATGGACGAAATTCTATCTTGATCCGGCCAACATGGCTCTCAGCTCCAGTCCCATCACCAAAGCCGCGGCGGTCGAGTATGACGCGCTCGGCAACGGCCTGACCTTCTGGATGCCGCCCCTGAACAAGCCCACGGAGATTACCGGCCCGATGGCGGCCAAGCTGTTCATTTCGTCCTCGACCAAGGACGCCGATCTGTTCCTGATCGTGCGCGTCTTTGACCCTCACGGCAAGGAGCTGACGTTTTTTGGCTCGACCGATCCCAACGTCCCGATTGCCAATGGTTGGCTGCGGGCGTCGCACCGCCGGCTCGATCCGGGGCGCACCCTGCCCTATCGTCCGTATCATCCGCACGACCGCCTGGAGCCGCTGACGCCCGGTGAAGTCTACGAATGCGACGTCGAAATCATCCCGAGCTGCATCGTGGTTCCGGCCGGTTGGCGGGTGGCACTCTCGATCCGTGGCAAGGATTACGAATATGAAGGCGAGATCGGCGAGTTCGGCAAGAAGTTCTACTACGGAACCAGGGGCACGGGTGGCATGACGCACAACGACCCCGATGATCGGCCGGCCGGCGTCTTCAGTGGCAAGGTGAAGCTCCATGGCGGCGGCCAGTGGGGCTCGTACCTGCTGCTGCCGATCATTCCGTAGCAACAAGGGATTAGGGAATAGGGAACAGGGAATGGAATGGGTGGAACAGACTTTCGCTGTTCCTAACCCCTAATCCCTATTCCCTAAGCCCTGCATGATCAGCGCAATTTAATGAACTCGGCGGCGGTCGCCAGTTTCTTCAGGGCGTTGCGGTCGCGAATAGTCAGCACGTTTCCCCTGACACGGATGATCTGCCGTTTCTTCAGCTCCATCAGCACGCGGGTTACTGTCTCGCGCGAGGCCCCGATCATCTGTCCCATCTCCTCGTGCGTCAGGCCCAGGGTGATTTTTGCTTCCCGGTCTTCGGCCGCGCCAGCGCGCAAACTCCACTCCAGTAGCAGCTTTGCCACCTTCTCGGCAGCCGATTGCGCCAGGTTGAACGAGCGCAGCTCGCGGCAGGCGAACATATATTTTTCGGCCAGTTGTTCGGTAATGCCGAAGGCGGCCGCGCCGTAGCTGTTCAGAAAGCGCAGGAAATCGTCACGCTTGATGAAGGCGACCTGAGAGGGTTCGATCGTCTCGGCGCTTACCATGTAAGGCAGGCCCGAGACGGTTGCGCTCACTCCGAGTATCTCGCCGGATTCGGCCACCCTCATAATGATCGTTTTGCCCTGGGCGGAAGAAAAAGACAGCTTGACCCGGCCACGGCAGAGCAGAAAGACGCCCCGCGGTTCATGGCTTTCGGCAAACAAAACGGCGTGCTTAGGGAAAGCGTTGGTGTATCGGATGGCCTCAAAGGCCGCCAGCGCCTGCGGGGGGAGATCGCAGAACCTGTGGTCCGACTTCATCTTACAGCCCATGCAGCTCTCGGTTATCTCAAAACCGTATCTCGACGTAGGCATGACGACCTCGCTGGGTTGCCGGGCCCGGCGGTTAGCATGGGTCGCGCTATCCGCTTGCATTAGTATGTCTATCTATAAATAACGAATACTCTCTGCACTCAAGGTTACCGCTCACATGGCAAGGTGATAACCTGCCCGCGCTCAGTGATTGGCGGAAGCGCTGGAGCAAAGACTTCCAGCTAAAGCACATTCAAAGTGGGTGAATCCTTCGCTATCACCGCCGGGCTGATCGCCCGGCTACTGCACGGGGTATACCTTCCGCGAATCCGGTCTAAATGAGACAGAAAGACGCTCTGATTGCGCCTGTGAGGGAACGCCACAACCGCCCTTGCCGTCCGGAGAGCCGGGAATCCTGATGTCGAGAACTGCGGAAAGTTCCAGTTGCAAAAAATTGGGGACCATCGCCTGATGGTCCCCGGCTTTCATGCTAATTGCTTCGCTCGGCCAACATTACCGATTGGCGGCCACCTTGGCGTAAGCGGCAGCCTCTTTCTCGCCTACCTGCGAGAGTTCGAGATCCTTGGTCTCGGGCGAGAATAGCAGGCTGACCCACGTCATGATTGCGCCGATGGTCAGAATCACCGCCGGTGACAGCCACAGGTCCTTGCCCTCAATCGAGCTGATGAAGGGGATCTGGTGGGCCATCAGCACATAAACGCTGAACCAGGCGCCAATCAGTGCGCCCGCGGAATAACCGAATCCCACGCCTACGGCGCGGTTCTTGGTGGGGAAGCGCTCGCACAGATAGGCAGGAAGCATACCCCAGGCCAGCTTCAGCATGCCCGCCATGCAACAGCCAACGAGGGCCATTCCAATGCTGTGGTCAACCGCGGCGTGGTAGAGAACGTAATAAACCGGCACCGCAAATACGACCAGAAAAACGCAATACCACTGCGTCAGGATTTTTCGTCCAGTCTTGTCAGAGAGCCAACCATAAAGGTTGTAGCCGAGGAACGACAGGAACAGGGCGAAGCCGTAGATCAAGCTGTAGGTGGTAGTGTCAAAACCCCGGCCATGCAAGGTCAGGATTGAGGGCAGGTATCCGTACACCGAGTAGTCGGTGAGAAACAGGCCGGTCATGAAGACAAAGACCTGCAAAAACGAATACAGTTGCGGCGGCTTGAAGAGACTCAAGAAAGGCGCCTTCTCGACCTTGCCGCTGGCCTTGGCTTTCTCGAACTCAGGAGATTCGTGCAGCGATGTCCGAATATAGAAGGCCAGGAACACGGGAACCACGCCGGTAATGAAGCAAACGCGCCAGCCCCAGTCGAGCATGCCGGCCGGACCGGCGATCTTGGAGATCAGCAGCCACAATCAGTGCGGCGCAAAAACATAGCCCATGGGGAAACCCGACTGCACGAAACCGGCAACCTTGCCGCGCTTCTCCCGTGGCGCGTGCTCGATGGCAAAGGTGTGGCCGACCGCGTATTCCCCGCCGAAGAAGCATCCCATCAAGAAGCGCAGCATGCTGAAGAGGAGGTACGCCCACCCGCCCACGTGCGCGTAGGTGGGCAGGAAGCCGGCCAGTAAGGACATAACACCGACGCCGGCAATGGTAAACATCAACAGCCAGCGGCGGCCGATCTTGTCGGCGTAGTGGCCGAAGAAGGCCGAGCCCACCGGCCGGGCCGCCATGGTAATCGAATAAAGCAGAAGAATCTTCGTAATCTGCCAAGCCGCGCTGCCTGTCGGTGAGATAAAGAACTTGGTCAGGATGGGCGCCATGACCACGACCATCGCCATGTCATAGGCATCCAGCCCGAACCCGAGGAACTGAGACACCATGGCCTTCTTGGCGTCTGCTGAGAGCTTAAGTTGCTGAGCCATTTCTTTTCCCTTTCTGGGGAGTTAAGCTTGCCCCTCTCTTAAGAACGCGGGGCCACTTTTATAGCGCTGTCCAAGCTAGCTGCCAAAATAGTGCTATAGACGAATTCTCTGACAGATAAATAAATAAGAAAGTCCTAGTCCCGAACATCGCCCTGGAATTACCACTCACCCGTGACACGGTCTACCGAACCTTATCAGGAGATGCGCCCTAGTAATAAACGGGTAAACCCCCTGTTGCCTACTTGGGAAACACCTGTGATCAACTAAGAAAAGGCCCGAGAATGCATCACACCTTTTACTTCAGCTACGGGCACAATTCAACCTTTTTTGTAAGTTCTTGTAATTGTTTATTGAATTGCCAACATGGCGAGAGTGTTTCCTGAGTGGCGGCTCTACGGCGCCGAGGCCGGCTCTCAGGCGGCAAACAGCCGCCAGGCAAGCGAGAGTACCCCGCTTACGCCCAAGGATCGCGGTGGCCGGGCCCCAATGTGTATGTTGACCAGTCGCCGAAACAGGCTCGGATCGGCCTCAAATGTGCGAAATACGCGCCGGCGCAGTCCATGGTGCCGGTCCATGGCCAACATCAGCTCCGCCATCACATAAGGACGCCGGAGAATCAGCCGGTGCGCCCGCTGGTAGATGTTCAGATCTCCGCTCGTCATGGCCTGGGCCAATTCCAGGGCTTGCTGAAAGGCCATGCTCAAGCCTTCGCCGGTAATGGCATCCACCGAACCGGAGGCGTCGCCGATCAGGGCTGCGTTTCCTCGCTGCACCAACGGCAGCCTGCGTGTCACCGTCAACCCGCCGAGCTCGCGTGAACTCGGCGTTGCGCCTCGTAGACGATGCGACACGGAAGCAAAGCGAGGCAGGGCGTCTTCCAAACGCAATCCCGGATGGCGCGTGAGCAGGGCGATCGCAATCTGGTTGTCGGCGACGGGCGTTACGTAGAGCTGCCCGCAGTCGCTCCAGTACACCTCGACAAAATCCGACCAAGGTGTCATCCGGTAGTGCCGGCGAAAGCCAAAGCGCCGGAGGCTGCCGGCAGAAGAACCTTGCCTGCGGGCAGGGCAGAACCCGGCCTGTTCTCGCAGGCGGGAGTTCTGGCCGTCAGCGCAGACCAGCCAGCGGCTGCGTACCAGCTCGCCATCGACCCAGGCACCCTCGGCGGTGATTCTCACCGCGCGTGCTCGCCACAACATTTTTACCCCAAGCTGGCAGGCCCGCTCGAGCAGGCGCTGGTGAAGCACGGTGCGGCGAATACCCCAGCCGCTCCCGCTCGGGAAGTGGGCCTCGGCCACACAGCCTCCACTTGCCGCGCCGCCCCCGCCGCACTCGATGAACTTGATGCCGCGAAACGCAAAGGTCTGTCCGGAAGAGAAGCTGATGCCAAGCTGCGCGAGCGCCGCAACACCTTCCGGCATAATGCCTTCGCCGCAGGCCTTGTCGATGGACGGCAGCCCGCAATCGGCCAGCAAGACGGAGAAGCCGGCCAGCCGGGCGGCAATCGCCGCTGCCAGTCCCGCCGGTCCGCCTCCGGCTATGAAAACGTCCTCGTCCATAATCTGCTCGCGCCCTGACCTTACTTGGATGGTGCTGCTGCCCTGTGCGCTTGGCCGGCAGTCGTGCCCCGGCGCGTTTTCATCTAATGTGGCATGGAACGCAAGGTCGAGCCCGAGCTGCTGGACAGCGATAGCGGAACACCGGAGGAGATCGCTGCCGCTCTCGCCGACATTCGCCGGGTAAATCGCTGGTTCGGGGGAATCGAGACCAGCGAGCGCCTGGTGCGCCGCGTCGTCGACCAGCTTGCGCTGCGCGAGGTCGAGCTGCTGGACGTCGCCTGCGGCTCCGGCGACGTTCCGCTGGCGCTGGCTCGCCGGCTGGGGCGACAGGGCGTACGCCTGTATCCCACGCTGCTCGACCGCAGCGCCGCCCATCTGCCTCCTGTCTCCACGGCGCTGGTCGGCGATGCCCTCAATCTGCCGTTTCCGCCACAATCGTTCGACCTGGTAAGCTGCTCGCTCTTTGTGCATCATCTCGAGCCCGCGACCTTGCAGTTATTTGTTCGCGAGGCCCTGCGCGTGGCCCGCGTGGCGCTGGTCATCAATGACCTGCTGCGCAGCCGGCTTCACCTGGCACTGCTGCTGGCCGGCCGCCCGCTGTTTCGCAGCCGGATAGCCTGGCGCGACGGCGTAGTCTCGGTCCGCCGCGCCTACACCGAACCGGAGCTGCGCCGGCTGCTGGCCGGAGCGGGACGCCGGGTGGAGTTCAGCCGCCACTATCTGCAGCGGGTGGGCGTAATCGTCTGGAAGTGACCTGGAGTGACTAATGTTGCCAGGGCGGAATTTATAACTTATTCCTTTGCAACTATTTAGCCGGAACCAAACGGCGATTTTTTTGCTCTGCAACATTATCTGTCGGCGCCCGCGCCGCATCTAATTTCGTGATTGAGACCTGCTGCTTACGCTGCGGAGGGCCGAAAGTCTGACTCCGATGAAACATATTGAAAAAGTGACAGTTCTGGGCGCCGGCACGATGGGCGCTCGCATCGCCGCCCATCTGGCGAACGCCGGCGTGCGGTCTTTCCTGCTCGACATGGCGCCGTCTGGCGCCGCCGCCGAAGCCCGCAACCGCATTGCCCAGGCGGGACTCGATGCCGTGCGCAAAGCCAAGCCGGCGGCCTTCATCCAGCCTTCACTGGCCAATCTGATCACCGTGGGCAACTTCGAGGACCACCTGAAGTTCGTCGCCGAGTCCGACTGGGTGATCGAAGCGGTGGTCGAAGACCTCGAGATCAAGCGCGCGCTGCTGAAGAAGGTCGAGGCCATCCGCCGCCCGGGGACGATCGTTACCACCAACACCAGTGGTCTGCCGGTAGCCCGCATCGCCGAAGGCTTCAGCGAAGATTTTCGCCGCCACTGGTTCGGCACGCACTTTTTCAATCCGCCGCGCTACATGCGCCTGCTGGAGATCATTCCGACCCCCGAGAGCAGCCGCGAGGCGCTCGACGCCATTGAGCACTTTTGCGACGTGCGCCTGGGCAAAGGCGTGGTAGTCGCCAAGGATACGCCGAACTTCATCGCCAACCGCATCGGCACCTTCTCCGTGCTCAACAGCATTCGCCTGATGCAAGAGATGGACATGAGCATCGAGGAGGTGGACGCGCTCACGGGTACCGCCGTGGGCTGGCCAAAGTCAGCCACCTTCCGCACCATCGACATGATCGGGCTCGACGTGCTGGGCCACGTCATGAGCAACTTGGCCGCCGCCATTCGCGACGAGCGCAGCGACCTCTCGCTGCCCGGTTTCTTCCACCAGATGCTGGAGCGCAAGTGGCTGGGCGACAAAACCGGCGGAGGCTTCTACAAGAAGATCAAGGGCCCCGCGGGCGACGAGTTGCTCGGACTCGACTGGAAGACGCTCGAGTATCGCCCGCGGCAGAAGGCCAAGTTTCCTGCCCTGGAGATGGCCAAGCAGGTGGAGGACACTCGCCAGCGGGTATGCATGCTGGTCGGCTCCGGCACGAGCGGCAACAAGGCGGACCGCGCCGGGCAGTTCCTGTGGTCGGCCTTGAGCGAGCTGTGGACCTACTCGGCCAATCGCATCGGAGAAATTTCCGATTCCATCGTCGAAATCGATCAGGCCATGCGCCTGGGATTCAACTGGGAGCTGGGTCCGTTCGAGCTGTGGGATGCCGCCGGCGTGGAGTCGGCCATGGCGCGCATGAAGAAAGAAGGACGCCCGGTCTCCGCCAATGCCGAAAAGCTGCTGGCCTCCGGCCAACGCTCCTGGTATCAGGAACAGAAGCACGGCGGATCGTTCAGCGCGTACTTCGACCTGAAGAGCGGCGGTTATAACGATGTTCCGCTGCGGCCCGGCGCCGGCTCGGTGCGGCTGGCCAAGAAAGCCAGCGGTGTGGTCAAGCAGAATCCCGGGGCTTCGCTCATCGATCTGGGTGACGGCGTCGGCTGCCTGGAGTTCCACTCCAAGATGAACGTCATCGGCGGCGACATCATGACGCTGGTGACGCAGGCCCTGAAGAACGGCATCGGCGATCCCTTTGAGGCCTTCGTCATCACCAACGACGCGCCTCACTTCTGCGCCGGCGCCAACCTGATGATGCTGCTGATGGCCATCCAGGAAGAGGAGTGGGATGAGATTGACCTGATGATTCGCGGCTTCCAGCGCATGTCGCAGGCCATCAAGTTCTCCCCGAAGCCGGTGGTAGTGGCGCCCTTCGGCATGACGCTGGGCGGCGGCTGCGAAGTTGCGCTGCACGGCGCAGCCCGCCAGCCGCACGTGGAGTTGTACATGGGACTGGTGGAGGCCGGCGCCGGCCTGCTGCCGGCCGGCGGCGGACTGAAAGAGATGCTGCTGCGGGCCCTCGACAGCGCCGAAGCCATCAACCCGGGCGGCCGCGGCCAGTCGGTGGAGTTTGTCGAGGCCCTGAAGAGAGCTTTTGAAACAGTCGGCATGGCGAAGGTTTCGACCTCGGCCGACGAGGCGCGCCAGTTCGGCTTTCTGGCCCAGGGCGACCAGGTCACCATGAACCGCGAGCGGGTTCTGGCCGACGCCAAAGCGCGCGCCCTGGAGATGGCCCGCACGGGCTACCGGCCGCCGCGCATGCGCGATGACATTCCGGCGCCCGGCGAGAATATGCTCGCCCTGCTGAAGCTGGGCGTGCACATCCTGCGCCAGGGAGCCTACATCAGCGAACATGACCAGAAGATCGGCATCAAAATCGCCGAAGTGCTGTGCGGCGGGAACGTGACCTCGGGGGCGCCGGTCAGCGAGCAGCACATCCTGGATCTGGAGCGCGAAGCCTTCAAGTCGCTCTGCGGCGAATCCAAGACGCGGGAGCGCATCGCGCACCTGCTCAAGACCGGTAAGCCGCTGCGGAACTGATACGGAAGGTTTCAAAGTTTCAAGGTTTCAGAGTTTCAAGGACTGCAAGGTTCATAGGAGAACTGAACGAAACTTTGAAACCCTGAAACCTAGACTTCAGGCCGTTACTCAAAGAATGTTGAACTGTTCAAGTTGGCAACTATGAAAGAAGCCGTGATTGTCTCCGCTGTCCGCACCGCCACCGGCAAAGCCTTCAAGGGCACGCTGCGGGCGACTCGTCCTGATGATCTTGCCGCCGTGGCCATCAAGGGCGCGCTCGAGCGAGTCCCGCAACTCGACTCGCGCGAAATCGAGGACGTAATTCTCGGCTGCGCCATGCCGGAAGCCGAGCAGGGCATGAACGTTGCCCGCATTGCCTCCCTGCGCGCCGGGTTGCCGGTGGAAACTTCGGCCATGACCATCAATCGCTTCTGCTCCTCCGGGCTGCAGTCAATTGCCATGGCGGCTGAGCGCATCATGGTGGGCGGGGCCGAAGTGATCGTCGCCGGCGGCACTGAATCCATGACGATGATCCCCATGGGCGGGCACAAGATCGCGCCCAATCCATGGCTCATCGACAACTATCCCGATGCCTACCTCTCGATGGGCTTGACCGCCGAGCGGCTGGCCAAGCGCTACGGCATTACCCGCGAGCAGGCGGACGAGTTCTCCTGTCACTCGCACCAGAAGGCGGTGGCGGCGATCGCGGCCGGCAAATTCGAGGACGAAGTAGTTCCCGTGCCCGTCAGCTTCACTACTCCGAATGGCTCGAAGCCAAAGCGTACCGAGATCATCTTCAAGGTGGACGAGTGCCCGCGAGCCGATACCACGCTGGAGGGACTCGCCGCGCTCAAGCCGGCATTCCACGCGCGCGGGGTAACCACCGCCGGGAATTCCTCGCAGATGTCCGATGGCGCGGCGGCGACCGTGGTGATGTCCGCGGAAAGAGCTAAGGCTCTGGGCATCAAGCCGCTGGCGCGTTACCTGGCCTTCGCCACCGCCGGCTACAAGCCGGAGGAGATGGGTCTGGGACCGGTCTTCGCCATTCCCAAGGCGTTGAAGTTGGCCGGCCTCGAGTTAAGCGATATCGACGTCATCGAACTGAACGAAGCTTTCGCCGTGCAGGCGCTGGCGGTAATAAAAGACGCCGGCCTCGATCCGGCGCGCATCAATCCTTGTGGCGGGGCGATTGCCCTGGGGCATCCCCTGGGCTGCACCGGCGCCAAGCTTACGGCCACCATCCTTCGCGAACTGAAGCGCCGTAACGCCCGTTACGGAATCGTCACCATGTGCGTCGGCGGCGGCATGGGCGCTGCCGGCATTTTCGAAAACCTGCAGTAACAACCATTCACCGCACGAGACAGGGCGCCGAACAAAGAGGCTATCGCAATTCTGATGATGCTGTATCGCAAGAAAATGAACGTTATTCCGAGCGAGCGCCGGGTTCAAGCGGCGCGAGTCGAGGAATCTTGTGCTTTTTAGCTAAATGAAAGCGCAAGATCTCTCCACTCCGCTTGCCACCCCAGCAAACGCGACGGCTGCGTTTGCTGGGGCCCTGGCTTCGCTTCGGTCGGGATGACGTCTCAAATCTTGGACAGGTCAACTTTGGAACTGCCTGAGGCTCTGAGCCATAGCTCTGTTTGATCCCCGATCCGTGCAGGTGCTTCGAGGTTTCATGGCAACAACGATTTCGACAATGAAGAAGATCGCCGGGGGCAGCTTCCTGCTGGAGGCGCGCTCTCCTGAAGATGTGTTCACGCCGGAAGATTTCAGCGAAGAGCATCGCCAGATCGCCGGCATGACCGATCAGTTCTCGAGCAACGAGATTCTGCCCATGGCCGACCGCATCGAGCATAAGGACTGGGCTTTGACCCGCGAGCTGCTCAAGAAGGCCAGCGAGCTCGGCCTGACCTCCGCCGATGTTCCCGAGCAGTACGGCGGCATGGAGATGGACAAGGTCTCCTCGGCCATTATCGGCGACTACATCGCCAAGAACGGCTCCTTCAGCGTCAGCTTCGGCGCGCATACCGGCATCGGCACGCTGCCGATCGTCTACTTCGGCACGGCCGACCAGAAGCAGCGTTACCTGCCTAAGCTGGCCAGCGGCGAGTGGATCGGTGCCTACGCGCTCTCGGAGAGCTCTTCCGGCTCCGACGCCCTGCATTCGCGCACCAAGGCCGTGCTCTCGCCCGATGGCAAGCACTACGTGCTCAATGGCGAGAAGATGTGGATCACCAACGCCGCCTTCGCCGACGTGTTCATCGTCTTCGCCAAGGTGGACGGCGAAAAATTTACGGCGTTCATCATCGAGAGAACTTTCCCGGGATTCTCGGTCGGCGCCGAGGAGCATAAGATGGGCATTCGCGGCTCCTCCACCTGCCCGCTGATCCTCAACGACTGCCAGGTGCCGGTCGAGAACGTGCTGGGCGAGATCGGCGGCGGCCACATCATAGCCTTCAACATCCTCAACATCGGTCGCTTCAAGTTGGGCGCAATGTCGGTGGGTGGAGCGCGCCACTCGCTGCACAACGCCATCGCCTATGCCAAGGAGCGTAAGGCGTTCGGCAAGACCATCTCCGAATTCGGCATGATCCGCGAGAAACTGGCCCAGATGGCGACCCACATCTACGCCACCGAGAGCATGGTGTACCGCACCGTGGGCATGATGGATGCCGCCCTGGCGGAGATCGACAAAGACTCGCCCGATGCGGCCAAGGAGATTCGCAAGGCCATCGAGGAGTACGCGGTCGAGTGCTCCATCATCAAGGTTGCGGGCTCGGAGATGCTCGATTTCGTGGTCGATGAAACGGTGCAGATCTACGGCGGCTACGGCTTCGTCGAGGAGTATCCGGCCGAGCGCACCTATCGCGACTCGCGCGTCAACCGCATCTTCGAGGGCACCAACGAGATCAACCGGCTGATCATTACCGGCTGGCTGATGAAGCGCGCCATGACCGGCCGGCTGCCGCTGCTGCCCGCCATCAAGAAGCTGATGGACGAGCTGCTGAGCGGACCGTCCATGGGCGAGGAGATGGAAGGACCGCTGGCGGCCGAGCGCACCATGGTAGCCAACGCCAAGAAGATCGTGCTGGCCTGCGCCGGCGCGGCCTCGCAGAAGTACATGCAGGCGCTGGCCGATCAGCAGGAGATCATGGGCGCGCTGGCCGACCTGATCATGGAAGCCTATGCGATGGAGTCGTGCGTCATCCGCGCCGAGAAGATCGCAACCACGCACGGCGAGAAAGCGGCGTCGGCGGCCATCGCCTTGACGCAGTTGTACCTGGCGGGCGCGATGGAGCGGGTGGAATCGGCGGCCAAGAAGGTCATCACCGCCGTTGCTGAAGGCGACATGCTGCGCACTCAGTTGATGATCCTGCGCCGGCTGATGAAGCACGATCCGGTGAACACTATCGCCCTCGGGCAGCAGATCGCACAGCGGCTGCTCGAAACCGGTAAGTATATGGTCGGCTCGCCGCACATGCATAAGGAAGAAGCTGTCGCATAGGCGAATGCGAATAGCTTGCCCCACCTTTCATAGGGTGGGGCTTTTGTTTTAGATCGAGCGGCGCCGTTCTTCTTTGAGCTATGTTTGTGTGATCAGCCGGCCTTGACGACCTCTGTGTCGGTGCCGTAGACTTCGTCGGCGTAGAGCGCGTCGAGTTGCAACCGGTAGCGCTGCTCGATCGCGCGCCGCTTCACCTTCATGGTAGGCGTGAGCGTGCCGTCGGCAATCGAGAACTCTTCTGGCACGAGGATGAACTTCTTGATCTGCTCGAAGCGTGCCAGGTCCCTGGTTCAGTTCAGCCAGGATTTCTTCGTAACGGGCGAGCACCTTGGGATGCGCTACCAGTTCCTGGCGCGAGGCGAAGGCCACGTGGTTCTGCCTGGCCCAATCTTCCAGCACCGGGAAATTCGGGGCGATGACCGCCGAGGGAAACTTTCGCCCATCGGCGATGAGGGCCGCCTCGGCGACCAGCAGGTTATTTTTCAGTTTGCCTTCGATCGGCTGCGGGGCAATGAACTTGCCCCCGGAGGTCTTGATCAGGTCCTTCTTGCGGTCGGTGATATAGAGGAAGCCGTCGTCGTCGAGGCGACCCACGTCGCCGGTGCGGAACCATTCGCCGTCGAAAACGTCCGCCGTCTCTTGCGGCATATTCCAGTAGCCTTTGAAGACCGAAGGGCCTTTGACCAGGATTTCATCGTCGTCGGCGATGCGCACCTCGATGTTCCGTATGACCGGTCCCACGCTGCCGCAGCGGCACGTGTTGATATTGCTCACGGCGATGATGGGAGCGGTTTCGGTCATCCCGTAGCCTTCCATGAGGCGGATTCCGATGCTGGCGTACCACTCCAGCACTTCGCGGCTCAGCGGTGCGCCGCCGGAGATAAAAAGATCGACCCGCCCGCCCAGCGCCGCTCTGATCTTGGAGAAAAGCAGTTTGTCCGCCAGCCGCCAGCGCCAGCCGGCCGGAATACGGCCCGCCAGAACCTCTTCGCGGTGTTCGCGTCCTACCCCGAGGGCCCATTCGTACAGCTTGCGTTTCCACCCGTGGTCGAACTTGGTCCGCACCTTGCTGCGCATCTTCTCAAAGACGCGAGGCACGGCCACCATTGCGTGCGGCTTGACTTCCTTCATGGCCGACGACAATTCATCGGGGGAGGAGCAATAGGCGACCGTCACGCCATGCAGAAAGTTGACGTAATCCACATGCCGGGCAAAGACGTGCGATAGCGGCATGAACGAGATGCCGACCTGTCCGCACTGGTAGGGGTACAGGTAGTAGGAGTGCAGCAGGTTGCTGGCGAGGTTGCCATGCGTCAGCATGGCGCCTTTAGGAGTGCCGGTCGTCCCCGAGGTGTAGATGATGGTTGCCAGATCGTCAGGCGCGACCGCGAGTGCGCGCGTGTCAAAAGCCTCATCGCGCGCGCCTGGACCGTTTTCCATCAGCCTTTGCATGGCGACGACGCCGGGGGGCAGGGGACCATTGTCCATCAATACGATTCGCTCGATCGCACACTGGTCCCTGATGCCGTTCAGCTTGCGCAGATGATCGTGGCTGGAGACGAAGATGATGCGCGCTCCCGAATCGCGCAGCAGGTAGAGCGTTTGCTCCGGGGTGAGGGTGCAGTAGATTGGCGTGGTAACCGCGCCCAGCAGCATGGTGGCGAAATCGGCGACTGCCCATTCCGGGCGGTTCTCGCTCAAAATCGCTACCCGGTCGCCCTTGCCGATGCCCCAGCTTTCCAGCGCGCGCGCCACTCCCACGACATCACGGTAGAGTTCACGCGACGAGATCGGAGTCCAGTTCTCCGCCTCATAAGCCGCAGCCCGGGAATTTGCCGGAGGACCCGTGCGGCGCTTGACCAGCAGTGCGCGGTCCACGCCGCGCTCCACCACGCGGTAGAACAACTCGTTAAGGGTGCGGACACTCATGGCTCCTCCCCAAGCACGAGCCGTGGAGCTCGGACTTGATTAAATTCTAAGATGCAATTGGGAATCCGGGTGCTCCGAAAAAAACTAATCCGCTCCCAGCCGGCACCGCCTCCGCCCGACCGGCCGGCAAATAGCGACGTGACGGAGCTATAACATAGAGGAATCAGAGATATAGGGTTCGTGGGCGGCGGCAGAGAGAGTCTGGAGGCCGTTGGCGGGCCAGTAATGATCTGAATTACTAAGGTCCGGGGATCGAACCCGGCAGCAATTGCGTATGATGGAGTCTGAGGCTTGGGCATGCTGGACCCGTCTTTTATAGGGGCGCTTTTAAGCCAGTCCTCACCGGAGCAGGTGCGTCTCTCCGTAGCCCGCCTGCTGCCCGAAAGCGCCACCGCCGCGGAGAAGGTCAACGCGATTGAGGCTGCCCTGGGCAGCCCCCTTGGCCAGATGTTGCGCGGCGAGCTCGGCCGATGGATCGTCGAGCAGGTGGTGCCGGTCGAGTCATTGGTCCCGGAAGAGTATTTGAACTGGCGCCCACCAGTGCACGATGCCATGCTGTTTGTGATTTCGCGCTTATCCGACGCCCGGCTCGCCCCCAAAATCCTGGAACAGATCGATCTCCCCCCGAATACTCCCCCGGAAACGCGCCTGTTGCGGCTCATTGCCAAGGTTCCGGGACTGCAGAAGCTGGGACAGGTGATCGCGCGCAACCGCTTCCTGCGCCCCTCTTTGCGCAAGGCGCTCTCCGAGCTGGAGAACGGAATCCATGATGTCCGGGGCGAAGACATGTGCGCCATCGTCGAAGAGGAGTTGGGTGAGCGGCTCAGGACCTTCGATGTGCATCTCGATCAGGCCATATTGTCGGAGGCGAGCGTCAGCGCCGTCCTGCGCTTCACCTGGCGCAACCCGGAGAGCGGCGAGCGCGAGAAGGGCGTCTTCAAGGTCCTGAAGCCCTACATCCCCGCCTGCTTCGCCGAAGACATGGACATGCTGCAGGGGCTGGCCGAATACTTCGGCTCCAAGTCCAGTGAGTACGGCATTGCCGAAGACGTGCTCACCGATACCTTCGTCAAGGTGCGCCGCCTGTTGCAGCACGAGATCCATTTCGCCGGCGAGCAGAAGACCCTGCTGGAAGCCTTCGATCTCTACCGATCCTTGCCCAGGGTGCGCGTGCCGCGGGTTTTTCCGCGGTTGTGCACCGCCAAGATCACCGCTATGAGCGAGGAGAGTGGCGTTAAAGTGACCGATGCGGTTGCGGCTCTCCCGGCCTGGCGCCGTAAGCAACTGGCCGAACGGCTGATCGAGGCGCTGGTAGTGGTTCCTCTTTTTTCCGCCCGTCCCAGCCCGCTCTTCCACGCCGATCCTCATGCCGGCAACCTCTTCTACGATCCGGAACGAGGCGAGCTGATCATCCTGGATTGGGCTCTGACCGAGCGCCTGACGCGCGAGCAGCGGCGGCGCCTGGCGCTGCTGGTCTGCATGGTGGGACTGCGCGATCCGGTTGGCGTCCGCAGCCAGATCGAGGCCCTGGCGCAAGGGACCATCAAGCGCAAATCATGGCAGGCGCGCGACCATTCGCGAGATCGTCGCCGCTTTCCTGGACGAGCTTCCGCTGCAGCGAATGCCGGGCGCGGTGGATGCCATGCGGATATTGCAGCAGGCCGCCGGCCAGGGCATCCGCTTTCCCTCATCGCTGATCATGCTGTCGAAGGTGCTGTTTACGCTCGATGGCGTGATTGCCGACATTCAGGGCGTCGGGCGTGTCCATGGCCTACACGGTCGCGCGCCATTGGCTGGCCAGCGGGACGGCGGCGGGATTGCCGTTTACGGCGAAGGATCTGATTTCGATGCAGTGCAGCGCGATGTTCTACGGCAGCCGCCTGTCTATCAGGCTGGAACAGGCGCTCTTCGACCGCCTTTTCTCAGGTCGCCGCGAGTAATTAGCTGGACCAGCTGCGGCTGTGGTTGAACCTCGTTCTGCCGGCACCCGTGAGCAGGTGTCGGGCAACAGCCATTCTTCCCATTCCCAGCGTGCTTTCCGTTACCAGCGTGGCTCCCATTGCCGGCGTGGTTGCGCGGCCGGGCGCCATTGCCGGGCCGATCGAGGCAGCGATAATGCCGGCGCGAGTAAGCCTCCGCCAGCCGGTTGGCGATTACCGTGTAGGCCGACGCGTTGAAGACCAGCCCGATATGCGTTCCCGGAACCTCGAAGTCGATGGCGCTATCTCCGCTGGTGCAATAGCGCCAGTCGGCGATGCCGTCGTCGCGCGTGTAAACTGCGGTCCTCAATACCGAAGATGGCACCTCGCAGCGCAGGTGGTTCAGGAAGTCGCAGGTGCAGCGGGCGGTATAGCAGTCCGGCATTACCTTGGAGCCCTGCTCCTTCAGGATGTATTTGCGAACCGCTTCGGCGGCGCGCATGACGGTTCCATGCAGGATCGTACCGCGGAACGGCGACGCCAGGGTGATGATGGAGGCAACGTCGTCGGCCCTCTGGCTGGCCAGCGAGCGGGCGATCACCCCTCCCAGGCTATGGCCGATGATATTCACCCGGCTGCCGGTCTCGTCCAGCGCGCGGTCGATGGTCTTATTCAGATGATCGCGGATGAGCAGGTTCGGGCAGCCTACGTTGAGCCCGATTCCGGAACGGTAGGGACGGTATCCGATGCGTTCCAGCCAAGTATACAGTTGCGTCAGGTACTGGTCTGAGCCGAGGAATCCGGGGATCACGATCACCGCCGAGTTATCCCCGTGGGGTACGCCGAAACCGTAGCAGACTGGTGAAGCGTGCAGCAGGAGAAGCTCCATGCCGCACAGTGCCTCCTTCCAGATAGGAGTTTCAGCTTCCGACTGCTTTCGCCGAACCGTGTTCTTACGCGGACCCATCGTGGTGATACTCACCTCGCCGCTTCAGGATTGCTCTTGTTCGGAACGGCTGCCACGCCCGGCGGCGCGGGAATATGAATACAACTGCAAACTTATGGATGTCATAAAACACATTTATCGTTGCTCACCTTCTGCTTTTAACTCTGAACTTGTCGGTTTTGGGAATCGCTGTCCGGGGGAAGCGCTGGCGTGATCGCAGCATTTTTCGGGTGGCGGGCGATGCCGCTGCTAGGCTTCCGTACTTCCTGGCGCGGCTTGGCCCCGAATCGACTGCCCGCAAAATAGATAGACCGTGCCGCCGCAAGGCAACGGCACGGTCGCGCACATCTTTGCCATGACTGAGTGGCGCCCCCGAACCTTCAGTCTCCGGATAGACATCACCCGCGCGTCCGCCGGCACAAGCGGACACTTCAACTTCTGCTTCCCCAGTTAAGCCGGTGGTTGCGCCCTATGGGCCCCAGGCGCAACCCGCACGGCCCCAAATCCGGGGAATTATGCTCCGGCCTCAGCTGCATGCACCGCCGGACGGCGGCGGGCAGGGCGCTTTGCCTTCTTTGCCTTAGGCGCGGGCTTGTGGCCGTTGCCCGGCTTGATGAAGGTGTCGAGTACCGCCTTTTCCGCCTCGACGAAGCTCTTCACGCCCTCACCGGTGATGGTCGGCAGGGGCGTCAGGCGGACCACATTCACCATCTCCGCCACCTTGCTGGCCGCCTGCAGAGTGACGTTTACCTGCTGGCCGGCCAGATCGAGCCAGTTCTTCTGCGCGTCGATCAGCGAACCCGCCGCTTCGCGCGCCATTCCGGAGAACGCGGCCTTTCCCTTGCCGTCTGCCTTGGCCCGTGGCTTAGGCGGCTCCTCGATCACTACGTCGAGCAGCTTCTTCTGGGCTTTGACGAAGTTCTCCATGACATCGCGGGCGCCGTCGAGCAGGAACCCGGCGTCCGGCACGTTGCCTGCCTTGGTCTTCTTCAGGCGTTCCTGCACCTGCTTGCTGGCGATGGTCAGGAACTCCTGCTGCATCTCGACCAGCGTATCGATGCCGTGCTGCATCCGGCCGGCAATGGAAGCGGCGACGGGCGAGCCGCTCACCCGCTGCATCACGCCACCCATCAGGATGCCGTTCTCCTGCTCCACCAGGTTGAGCAGCACTCTCTGCGCTTCGGTCAGATTGGCCGTTCCCTCGACCGCGATTTCCGTCAGAATGGCGGCGGGGGAGGTTTCGGGGTCGGTAATCCCATCCCGCAGGCTCTTGAGGGCGCTGTTGCTCTTGCGCGTCACCAAGTCCGCGAGAATTCGCTGCGTAGCCATGAAGCTATCAAGGCCCTGCTGCGTCCAGCCGAACAGCAGGGAAGCAAAGGATGAGGGCCGGATCTCAGCTTCCGAAGATCTCTTCGCTACTCGTGCCATACTCTCTCCCTTCATGTTGCATTGCAACATTCAGAGCCTAAGCTAGTATATTTGTCCTGGCTTGTCAAGCGCCCGAGGAGGAAATGTTGCGCGGCAACAGCAAAGACACCCCGCCGCCACCCGGCAAGGTAACTCTCAAGAAATACGGCAAGAACCGCCGGCTCTACGACACCTCCGCCAGCCGCTACGTCAACCTGGAGGAAGTGGCCGCCCTGATCCGCAACGGGACCGAGGTGCGGGTCGTCGATGCGCAAACCGGCCAGGACCTGACCCGCGTCTGCCTGATGCAGATCATCATGGAAGAAACGCGCGGCAAGCCGACCGGGCTTCCCCTGGAGCTGCTGCACCAGCTCATCGCCGCCTCCGACCACGTGGGCCGCGAGTTCATCATGTGGTATCTGAAATCGGCCTTCGATACCTACCGCAAGGTGCAGAACACGCTGGAAAGCGGCCTCACCGGCGTGCACTCCGCCGCCAGCTCGCCGCTGCAGATGGTGAAGAGATTCCTCGAAAGCACCAGCTCCGGGAAACAGGCGGAGCAGGATGAACTGCGGGAATTACGCAAGCGCGTGGCCGAACTGGAAGGACGTCCGCCGCTATCGCGGAAGAAGCAGACGCCAAGCTCGCCGGCAGCCAAAAAATCCGCACGGTTGCCGAAGCGCCGTTAGCAGATTCCTGCAGATTCCTCTTGCTATGAATTGGTGCTGCCGAGTAAGCGGGATACGTTTCGACGTGAATTCGCGCGTCAGTCCGCCGCCCCCGCCGCCGCAGCTGTCTTTACTATTGTCGCCGCTGGCTTCGCCTCTTCGGTGGCTTCCGCCGGAGCAATAACTCTTTTTTCCGTTGTGCCTTCATGGCCGCCTGGCGTCGCGGGTCCGGGATTGGCCTCGGCCCGTGTCTTCGAGCGTGAGGTCCGCGAACGCGCAGGACGCGAGCGTGGAGGCCGCGAGTTCCGCCGCGCCTGTGGCCGCACGTCGCAGGCTTTTCGCAGCTCCGCGAAGCTGGCCTTCAGCAACTTGTCCAGACGATGGAGATCGGGTACGGCCTTCGCGTCCCCCGTGAACCCGAAATAGGCGATGTCGTTATACGTCAGCACGGCGCAATTCATTCCCATCTCGCCGCCGATGGGAACGTACGGATAACACGACAGCAGACGGTGGCCGGCAAAGTACAGCGGGACCATGGGACCGGGCACGTTGGTGCAGATGAGATTGCAGAGGCTGAGCGGCAATTGACTGAACAGCGGACCGATGAGCGCCTGGAAAGCGGTGGGAATGGCCCCGAGCAAGGTTCCCACCAGGCCGACCAGCTCCGGCAGATGCGCGCTGCGCGCGCGAACCACGGCCGCCTGCGCGGCTTCGACCATCTGCCGCGGATCGGCCACGTCCAGCGGGATGTCGACCGGGAGGAAGGTGATGCGGTTTCCGAATTCGCCCGCTTCGCCTTGCGGGCGGAGATTGACCGGAACCACGATGCGCAGCGTTCTTCCGGCGAGAGAAACTTTATGCAGCTCCGCGTAGCGGCGCACGGTCGAGGTCACCATGGCCAGAACCACATCGTTGACCGTGGCTTCGCAGGCGTTCTTGACCGCCTTGATCTCCGGCAGCGGGATCTCGGCGTAGTTGAACTTCTGCGGTCCGTGACAGACGACGTTGAACGGCAGGCGATCCGGCGTCGCCAGCTCCGGCAAAAGTCGCTGCAATTCGTTGACGATCGGAATCGCTTCGCGGCCCGTGGCAGGCGGGATCCCCGCCGGACGCGGGCTTTGCGCCTGCTGCGCCGAGGATGTAGGTCCCGCCTCGTCGGGCTCGGCTTGTTTTCCTGGACCGGCCACCACCTGCTTGGCCATGGCCAGCACCTCTGACTCGGCGGCCAGAATGCGCTTGAGGCCGGACATGTAGGAAGTGATCAGGCCGCTCAGCAGCGAGCCTTCGCCCGCCGCCGGTACGGGCGGCACGGGCCCCGGCGCCTGCTCGGGCAACGGCGGTGGGGTGGGATCTGGATCCAGCAGTTTGCCCAGCAGTTCGACGCCCGCGATTCCGTCCACCATGCAGTGGTGCATGCGGAGAATGACGCCGGTATGGTTACCAGGGACCCTGGCAGACGCCGATTTTGCGCCTGTCGGAGTAGTATCATCGGCCAATCCGTGCACCAGCGTGAGGTCCCATAGCGGGCGATTGCGAACCATGTTCGTGCTCAGCACCCAGCCCGCCACGGCCTTGAACTCGGCCTCCGTCCCGTGCTCGAGCGTGACTTCGCGGACATGGTTGCACAGGTCGAACTCGGGATCGTATTCCCAGGCCGGCAGATCGATGTTGTACAGCGGAGCGACCGCTCGCTGCCGGTAGCGAGGGATCAGGGGAAGCTTCGCCTCGATGAACTCGAGGCAGCGCCTGAGCGTCAAGATCCCCTCGAAGACGTTGACCGAAGCTACATTTACCGGCTGGCCGGCGCGCTCCAGGTAGAGAAAGAGAGCGTCCGAAGATGAAAGTGAATTCCGCGCGTGGTTATCTGCCATGTGTTGCTCTTCTGATTGGTCCCCAGCAGGCGCCGCGATCGCGCCCTCCGGAGTGTCTTCAGGGTGTCTGCGCCTTGTCTTGGTGCGTGTCATCTGACTACGGCCGGGCCGCGCTGGCCATCTTCGCCGCGCCACGGCCCTGGTAGGCGCTCCAGAACAGATCGGCGACTTCGTTCACCATCGGCATGCGCGGGTTGGAGCGCCCGGAGGGATCCTCCATGGTGATCCTGACCAGCTCCGGCATGGCCTTCTCGAAGTCTTCCTTCGAGATTCCCATTTCCGCGATGGAACGCGGAATCTTCAGCCGGTCGAGCAGTTCCTCGACGGCCTTAACCAGGTTGCCGACCTTCTCTTCCGTGGTTGTTCCGCCCAGGCCCAGCCGGTCGGCTATGGCGGCGTATTTCTGCGGCGCCACATAGGCGCGCTGGTTGGGGGAGGGCATGAATTTGGTCGGCACCGAAGCATTGTAGGCAATCACGTGCGGCAGCATGAGCGCGTTGGCCCGGCCGTGCGGCACGTTGAAGCGCGCTCCAAAGGCGTGCGCCAGCGCATGATTGATCCCCACCGATACATTGGCGAAGGCGACAGCCGCAATGCACGCGGCGTTGTGCATCATCGCGCGGGCTTCTTCGTCCTTCGGGTTTTCGTAAGCGACCTCGGCAAATACTCAAAGACGAGCTGGATCGCCTGCAGCGCGTTGGGATCGCTATACGGAGAAGCGTAGATGGAGACGGCGGCCTCCAGCGCGTGCGTCAGGCAATCGGCGCCGGTATCGGCCGTCAGGCCTTTCGGCATCGACATGACGAACTGCGGATCGACAATGGCCACGTCCGGCGTCAGCGAATAATCCGCCAGCGTCACCTTGCGCCCGTGCTCTTTGTCCGACAGGACGGCAAACGGAGTGACCTCGCTTCCCGTCCCGCTGGTGGTCGAGATGGCGACCAGGCGGGAGCGGTTGGTCTTTTCCGTCGGATACTGCACGACGCGTTTGCGGATATCCAGAAACGGCGCGGCCAACTCTTCCAGGTTGGCCTGCGGCGACTCGTACAGCAGCTTCATGATCTTGGCCGCGTCCATCACGGCCCCGCCGCCGAGCGCGATGATCTGGTCGGCCTGGTAGAGCTTGAGCGCCTCCACTCCCAGCATCACCACTTTGATCTCGGGCTCGGCATCGGGAATCGCATGCACGTGAACGCGCGCTTCCGCAGGCAGATAACGGCGAACGATATCCACCAGCCCGATCTGCTCCAGCCCGGGATTGGTGACGATGATGGTTGAGCGCGAGGGGAACTGGCGCAGGTTTTCCACCGCGTTGCGGTTGAAGTAAATCTGGCTGGGAAGACGGAGCCACATAGGCGCTGGCGTCCTCCGGGACACGCGTTTGACGTTGAGGTAGTGATAGACGTTGACGTTGTCGGTGGTGCTGTTGCCGCCGCCCGTGCCGCAGCCGAAGGAGAAGGTAGGCACCATGTCGTTGTAAATGCCGCCCAGCGCGCCGATCGAGCCCGGGCGAGTTGACGATGATGCGCCCGGCATTCATCATCTCGCCGAAGCGGCGTGATGATCTCATCGTTCTTGGAGAAGACAACCGCCGTGTGTCCGGCGCCGCCGAAGCGGTTCACCTCGAGCAGACGTGCGAGCGCCTCGGCGACTGGATTTGGCGCGATAGACGGCCAGCACTGGAAACAGCTTCTCGGCCGACAGCGGATGCTCCCGGCCCAACCCCTTGGATCGGCGCGATCAGCAGCTTGGTCTTCGGCTTGCACCGAGAGGCCGACGAACTGCGCGATGTCGGTGGCTTTCTGGCCGACGGCCATCGGCTGCATGAAGCCGGTTGCCGGATCGATGACCGTGCGCTCCAGCAGCGCGCGTCTCTTTCTCGTTGCAGATGTGCGCGCCCAGCGTCGGCAAACTTCTTCAGCACGTCGTCGTAAATCTCGTCGTCGATCACCACCGTCTGCTCGGAGGCGCAAATGGTCCCGTTGTCGAAGGTCTTGGAGGTGATGATGTCCACCACGGCCATGTCCAGGTCCGCGGTTTTTTCCAGGTAGACCGGGGTATTGCCCGGTCCCACGCCCAGGGCCGGCTTGCCCGAGCTGTAGGCGGCCTTGACCGCGCCCGGTCCGCCGGTGGCGTCGATCAGGCCCACGTCCTTGTGGCTGCATCAGGTAGGCATTGTCGTCGAGCGTGTGCGATTCCAGGCAGGTGAAAACGCCTTCCGGCGCGCCGTGCTTCACCGCCGCCTCGTACATGATGCGCACGGCCTCGTGGCAGCAGCGCCAGGCGTTCGGGATGCGGGCTGAAGATCACCGCGTTGCGCGTCTTGATGGCCATGATGCACTTGAAGAGAACGGTCGAGGTGGGATTGGTGATCGGCGTGAGCGAGAAGATGACGCCGATCGGCTCGGCCACTTCCACCAGGCCGCGCTCCGGAAACTCGCGAATGGTGCCGACCGTGCGTTTGTCCTTGACGTAGTTGTAGACGAACTCGGTGGCCACCATGTTCTTGATGGTCTTGTCTTCCGAACACCCCGAGCTTGGTTTCCTCAACCGCCAGGCGGGCCAGATACTGCGGCTTGCGCCAGCCCGGCCAGCACCATGCGCCTTGACAATGCGATCGACATCCTCCTGGGTGTATTGCGGTAAATGCGGCGGCGGCGGTTCCTGGCTTGCCGGACCAGCCCTTCCAGATAGGCGATCCGCTCTTCGCTGAGTGTTGCCTCGGTGAGCGTTGCCGTGGTTTCTGCCATACGTCTGTTTTCCTCCGGGCCTTGCCGAGTCTCACATCAGGCCAACTGCCTAGGATTTCAAGCTCGACTCAGGCCAACCACCTAGGCTCTAAACCTAGTCTCAGTAGCACAATCGCGCAACTAAAAGCCAGCGAATTTTTACGACTAAGTAAGAATCGGATCGGAGATTTGCCTGTTGTTAATATGGTATATGGCAGGTCAAGCGGTTGCAACAGAAGCCCTTGGCGCTTCATGAGCCGGTGTAGCCGCAGATGCATTTTGGCTCATCCAAGTACTCAGCAGTTGGCAGGAAGCGGATGCCGATGAATGCGGAACGCCAATTCGATTTCGATTTTGTGGTGATCGGCTCCGGTTTCGGAGGCAGCGTCAGCGCCCACCGGCTGACGGAAAAAGGCTACCGCGTCGCCGTCGTCGAGATGGGCCGGCGCTGGACGGCTGAGAACCTGCCCCGCACCAACTGGCTGCTGCACCGCTGGTTCTGGCGTCCCAAGCTGGCCCTGCGCGGCTTCTTCAATATGCGCTTCTTCCGCCACGTTACCATCCTGCACGGTTGCGCCGTCGGCGGAGGGTCGATTACCTACGCTGCCACCTTGCTTCGTCCTCCCGACAAAGTGTGGGAGATGGGCTCCTGGGCCGGGCTGGCCGACTGGAGAGCGGAGATGCCGCGGCATTACGCCACTGCTTCCCGCATGCTCGGGGTGGTACCGAACACGAATTCTCGGCCCCGCCGATCATCTGCTGAAGCGAGTGGCGGAGGAGGTTGGGGTCGCCGATACCTATTACCGCACCCAGGTCGCCATCCTCCAGCCGCGCGAAGGAGAGCAGGGTGGCGAGACTCTGGCCGATCCATTCTTCGGCGGGGAGGGCCCCGAGAGGAGCACCTGCATCGCCTGTGGCGGCTGCATGATCGGTTGCCGCTACCGCGCCAAGAACACACTGGACCTCAACTATCTTTATCTCGCCGAAAAGCGCGGGCTTCAGATTTTTCCCGAGACCAAGGTCGTCGACGTCAAGCCGCTCGATGGCCAGGCCGATGGCAGCGCCGGATACGAAGTCATCGCCGTGAAGCTCGACCGCGCTGCTCGATCGCCATCCCCGGCGCTTCACCTGCCGCGGCGTAGTCTTTTCCGCCTCCGCGCTCGGCTCCATGGAGCTTCTCTTCGCGCTTCGCGATAAAGGTTCGCTGCCGGCGATCAGCCCGCAGCTGGGCAAGCGCGTCCGCACCAATTCAGAATCGCTGATCGGCGTGCGCGTGCCGGGCTGCCGCGAGGATTTATCCAAAGGCATCGCCATCGGCTCCGGCGTCTACATCGACGAGCACACCCACATCGAAGCGGTTCGCTATCCCAGCGGCTCGGATACGATGAGCCTGTTGACCACACTCATGACCGGCGGCCGTCCCGGTCCCCCGCGTATCGCCCGGTGGCTCGGCAACATGCTTGCCTCTTTCGTGCGCCATCCCTTCAAGACGCTGAGGATCCTGCAGCCGTGGGCCTGGGCGCGCGAAACCGTGATCCTGCTTTGCATGCAGGCGCTCGAAGGTCACATCGACATGTTCTGGCAGCGCCCGTGGTTCTGGCCCTTCCGCAAATTTCTGGTCAGCCGCGGCAGCCGCGTCCCTACCTACATTCCCAAGGCCAATGAATTCGCCGGCAAGTTGGCCCGCCTGAGCGGCGGGACAGCCGTGAGCATGCTGCCGGAGATACTCTTCGACCTGCCCGCAACGGCGCACTGCCTGGGCGGCTGCGTGATCGCCGACTCCGCCGAGAACGGCGTAGTCGACCCTCGCCACCGCGTCTTCGGCTACCGCAACATGTACGTCTGCGACGGATCAGTGGTCTCGGCCAATCTCGGCGTCAATCCCAGCCTCACCATCGCTGCTCTGGCGGAACGCGCCATGAGCTTCATCCCGCCGGCCGCGGAGACGGAATGGAACGACGTGGCGGAGACTGCGGCCACGGCGCAGCGTTAGCATTCCAAGTAGACGACCGATGTCATCCTGCGCTATTGTCCTTACCTTCGAAGCCGAGGAAATCGAGCCGATGAAGATCCTGCCCGAAGTCGAAGAAGCCAAGGCGTCTGATGACGGAAGGCCTGAACTGGTCCGTCGTAAAGTGGATAAGAGAAAAGAAAAGAGTGCGGAAAGCAGCCGATAAAGCCAACAACGTTCTCTGGGCAATGCAGGCAGCAGTGAAAAAGTCCTGGCCCGACGATCTGAAGCTGGCTTACCAGGAATTGGCCGCCCGGGACGGCCATCGCGGGCCGCAGAAGGCCGCGGAAGGCGCCTCTGCCATAGGCCCGGAACTCAAGCTGCTCGCCCGCGCCGTGAAGCACGCCGATGATGAGGCCTACCAGGCCCATCTCGATGCCGAGGATACCTTCGACAAAGCGGATAAGAGACTTAGCACCAGCCTGGCAAGGGAAGGCGCTCGCAAGGCAATTCGCTCCTGGGAGTTGTATGAAGCGGCGATCGCGAAGGCGGAAGCCGCCACTTCGGGCAAAGCCGCGAAGAAGGCATAGCGCTGAGACAGCACGCTGCCCTGAAATTTCGTGAAACGTGAAACGTTGCTACACCCTCGGCGATTCCTTCCGCTCCCTGACCCGCGCTTCGATCACCTCACCCAACCGCCGCAAGCGCCTCCATACTCTGCGGCGCCTGCTCGCCGAACACCTGGAAGATGTGATTCATGTCTGCCCACGACTCCAGCACCACATCGGCGCCCTGCCGTTTGGCCTCGTCGGCAAATGCCTTGATGCTGTCGTAGAGAATTTCGGCTCGCCCGGCCTGAATGTAAATGGGAGGCAGGCCGCGCAGGTCGCCATAAACCGGCGAGATGTACGGATCGCGCCGGTCCGCGCCATGGCAGTACCATTCCGCCCACTTGAGCAGCATCGCCCGCGAGATCCAGTCGAATTCTTCGTTGCCCGTCAGGCTGGTGCCGTTACGCTCCGCCTTCAGCCGGAACCTCGAAATTGGTCGGCGGAGAGAGCGCAAACGCCAGCTTCGGCAACGGCATTCCGCGGTCGCGCGCGGCCAGCAGCAGGGCGATGGTCAGGTTGCCGCCGGCCGAGTCGCCGCCCACCACCAACTCATTCGGATCAAAGCCGCGATCCAGCAGCCAGCGGTAGCCGTTGAGAGCGTCCTCGAGCTGGGCAGGGAAGCAGTGCTCCGGCGAGAGGCGATAGTCCAGCGCCAGGGTTCGTGATTTCGCCGCCGTGGTGATCATGGCGATGAACCCGGTGTGACCCTTGGGCTCAAACGAGAAGCCTCCGCCGTGGAGATACAAGAGGGTCGCGGCCGGCGCGGCGCGCTTGATGACAAACCAGCGTCCTCGAACTTCTTCATCTGTTACAGGTGTGATGTTCACCGACGCTAGCGCGGGAGAAGTGAGCACAACGGAGTCCAGAAAACGGCGCGTCTCTTTCACGTCCGGCAGGGCGAAGGCTTGCGCCAGATGGGTTCGCAGGACCTCGGTCAAGATTTCGACCTTCCAGTTCCACCCTGGCAGCCGCGGGCCTTTGATGGTTCGCCGCAGAGCTGCCTTCGCGACGGATCGGAATGCCGACGCCGCCGTTCGCAGCCGGTAACGCGCCGGAGGGCCGGCTTGGACCGTTACCGTCGTGCCTGGGGTTGCCATACTGGAATCATACCCCGGCGCGCCACTCAGTCCGCGTGCTGATTCAGCGGCTCATTATCAATTTCAGAATGAAGTCGGTCAGCCGGCCGAATGGCGGGCGCAGCAGGATGGTGCTGTTAAGCCGGCTCTGCTGGAAGATGCCCTTGCGGTGGGAAAAGGTCTGGAAGCCGAACTCACCATGATAGGCGCCCATGCCGGAGGCGCCGATTCCGCCGAACGGCAGGTCGTTCACCACGATGTGCATGAGCGTGTTGTTGACCGTAACGTCGCCGCTGGCGGTCCTGCGCAACACCTCGTCGCGTTCGGCCTTATCTTCGCCGAAGTAGTAGAGCGCCAGTGGCCGCGCACGGCGGTTGACGTAATCGATGGCGTCTTCGATGCGCCGGTAACTCTTGATCGGCAGCACCGGGCCGAAGACCTCCTCGCGCATCACCGCCAATTGCTCATCGGGTTCCACTATCAGCGTCGGCGGTAGCTTGCGCTCTTCGGGTGGGAACGTCTCGCCGGCGGGGTTGATCTCGATGACTCGCGCGCCCTTGTGCTTGGCCTGCTCAATGTATTCCGTGATTCGCCGGTAGTGGCGCTCGTTGACGATGGAGCTGTAATCGGGATTCGTCTGCAGGTGGGGATAGAGTTTCTTTACCGCCTCTGTCAGGAGGTGAATGAACTCTTCCCGAAGCCGCTCGGGAACGAGCGCGTAGTCCGGCGCGATGCAGGTTTGGCCGGCGCTCAGCAGCTTGCCATAGGCGAGCGATTCGGCCGCGGCGCTCAGCCGGGCGCTTTCTCCGACGATGCACGGCGACTTGCCGCCCAGCTCGAGCGTCACCGGCGTGAGGTTCTCCGCCGCCGCCTGCATTACCAGCCGGCCGACCGTGGTCGATCCCGTGTAGAGCAGATGATCGAAGGGCAGGCGCGAGAACGCTGCGCCAATACTCGCGTCTCCCAGTACCGTGGCAACTTTTTCCGCAGGAAAGAGCCGGGCGAGAAGTTCAGCCAGAAACTCCGAGGTGCGGGGAGTGATTTCCGATGGCTTCAGCATGACCCGGTTGCCCGCCGCCAGCGCCGACATCAATGGCGTGAGCGCCAACTGGATCGGGTAGTTCCACGGGCTGATAATGCCGACGACTCCGACCGGCTGATATACGACGTGAGCGCGTCCCCAACTCAACTCCAGGGGAGTGGAAACCCGACTGGGCTTCATCCAGCGCCGCAGGTGCTTCAGGGTGTGGCGGATGGCCGCCAGCACGGGCCAGACGTCGCCTATGTAACTCTCGTGCCGCGAGCGGCTGCCGAAATCGGCGGAGATCACTTCGGCGATGCGCGCCGCATTGGCGTGTATAGCCCGCCGGAGCTTCTCCAGGTCATCGCGCCGCTCCGCCAGAGATGACGGCCCCAAGGCGAGGAAACTCTCTCGCTGCCGCGCCAGTATTTGCGCCAGCTCCTCTTCCTCGCTTCTTTGGGGATGAACCCTTGCGAACTTCAGAACGCTCATTCTTTCCGTTTCCGACCAAGTGTTTAGATTCCGGTAGGACACGCTTAGGTTCTCTCGGCTGAGCGGTTTTTGCCCCACCAGGGAGAGTCTTGGCGTCGGCCGGCAGGAGAGGCTTCGCCGATCTGCTTCCCGGGCAGCGAAAGTGACTGCTTGCCTCTGCCCCGGCCGGCACATAAAATAGGAATGAGCATACCCGGCGGGGAATTCGTGTCTGTAGCCTGTTTCGGGGGAAATCGTAGGCCGCAACCGCAAGTATTAGTGGTTTCTTCGTATTTACTAAAGTAGCACTTTCCCTGAGAATAATAGTTACCAATTAGTGCCTCAGCGGAAAACCCAACGAGAGGTGTGGGAACGCACGCGGTGAGGTGATGACGGTCACAGAGCCGTGCATGGGTTTAGAGGTAAACAACTATAAGCGTTGTACCTGAGAGGTGAATATCTTAGTCGTATCAAATTTCACGGGTGTTCACTTCTAGGTGAATTTTCGGAGTAGTGCCGATAAAGCGGCGCTGGAAACGGCTATTCTAAATAAGTCTACTCATCACGTTCCGGTCCTCCGCTGCTATCGCTTCTGTAATCTGTTGCCGAATCGGTCACCACTGCATCCGGTTTAATGGGGCCCGCTAGGAAGTACGTCGAACGGCTGAGTTCGCTTCGATTGGATTCTTCGCGGACTGCGGCCTGATACGTTCGAAAACGGCTTGCGCGGCGGTTCCAGACCACCTCGATCAAGGGGGGGAGATGGCGGAGGAACAGGAGAAACGTATCCCGGAAGAGCCCGTCGGGCCAACGGAAGGTCTGCCTGTTATCACGGAAAAACTGAGCCAGGTCGTGAAGCTGCTTGCCGAGGCCGGCAGTTACTGACAAACTTGCGCCCAAGTACAAGCGCATGCTCGAAGACGCAAAAATGGCGGTAGCTGAAGTGAGCCTGCTGGTGCAGCAGGCGGTCGGAGAAGATGCCGGCGTGCACCGGCTGTTGGCGCCCATGCCGGGAGTGATCCTGCGGTGTGAAAGAAAAGTGGGCGACGAAGTCAGACAGGGAGACGTGGTGTTGATCCTGGACGCCATGAAGATGGAGAACCCGATCGCAGCGCCGGCAACCGGCAAGATCATCTCCCTGCCTTGCGCCGAGGGCCAGAAGGTGGCCAAGGGCGCGGTCATAGCCGTGATCGCCAGCGCCGCGAGCCACAAGCACAGTGGCAAGATCCGGCAGTTTCGATAAGCAAGCCGGGGATGAAACCAACGCAATACTAGGGAAGGCAATACTAGGAGAAGAGAGGTAACCATGGCAGTTGCTGGACTCGGAGTGAAACCAGGAGCAGTAACGGAGAAACTCAAGGAGCTGCAGGAGAGAAGCGCCAAAGCCGAGGAGATGGGCGGAGCGGCGGCGGTGGCGTCGCAGCATGCGCGCGGCAAGCTTACGGCGCGCGAGAGACTCGAGTTGCTGTTCGATCCGGACAGCTTCCGCGAGACCGACCAGTTCATGCGCCACCGTGGAACCATGTTCGGCATCGACAAGGTCGAGATCGCGGCCGACGGCGTGATCACCGGCTTCGGCAAAGTCAACGGCCGGCCGGTAGCGGCTTTTGCCCAGGACTTCACCTCCCGCGCCGGCTCGCTCGGCGAGATGCACTCCAAGAAGATCTGCAAGGTCATGGACATGGCTCTCAAGGCCGGCGTCCCCTTCGTTGGCATGAACGACTCGGGCGGCGCGCGCATTCAGGAAGGAGTGGATTCGCTCTGCGGCTACGGTGACATCTTCTACCGCAACGCCATCGCCTCCGGAATCATTCCGCAGATCTCGGCCATCATGGGGCCCAATGCCGGCGGCGCCGTCTACTCGCCGGCCATGATGGACTGGGTGTTCATGGTGAAGAACAGCAGCTACATGTTCATCACCGGCCCCGACGTCATCAAGGCGGTCACCGGCGAGGAGGTCAGCCAGGAAGAGTTGGGCGGCGCCATGGCCCACAACAGCAAGAGCGGGGTCGCGCATTTCGCCGCCGAGGATGACCAGGATTGCCTCGAGCAGATCAGGAAGATGCTGTCGTTCCTGCCGAGCAACAACCGCGAAGCCCCGCCACGGGTGGAAACCGGAGACGATCCGGAGCGCCTCGTTCCCGCGCTCGACGGCATCATGCCGGACAATCCCAAGGCCGCTTATGACATGCAGCAGGTGATCCGCTCCATCGTCGACAACGCCGATTTCTTCGAGGTACAGCGCTATTTCGCGCAGAACATGATCGTCGGCTTCGGCAGGCTCAACGGCCGCACCATCGGCATCATCGCCAACCAGCCTCTGCACCTGGCCGGTTGCCTGGACGTGGATGCTTCCGACAAGGCGACGCGTTTCATCCGCTTCTGCGACTGCTTCAACATTCCTTTGCTGACCATCGCCGACGTGCCCGGCTATCTGCCCGGCACCGACCAGGAGTGGAGCGGGGTTATCCGTCACGGCGCCAAGCTGCTGTGGTGCTACTCCGAAGCCACCGTGCCCAAGATGACGCTGATCACCCGCAAGAGCTATGGCGGCGCCTACATCGCCATGTGCTCCCGTCATCTCGGAGCCGACACGGTTCTGGCCTGGCCCACCGCCGAGATCGCGGTCATGGGAGCTGAAGGCGCGGCCAGCGTGATCTTCCGCCGCGAGATCCAGGAAGCCGGCGATGCGGAAGCCAAGCGGCGGCAGGTCATCGACGAATATCGCAAGGCGTTTTACAACCCTTATGTCGCCGCCAGCCGCGGTTACATCGATGCCGTCATAGCGCCGCGCGAGACGCGCCTGCGGCTCATCGAGGTGCTGGAGACGATCGCCAATAAGCAGGAAGTCCGGCCGGCCAGGAAGCATGGAAACATCCCCATGTGAAGCCGTCCCGGCGAGCGCGCCGGAAGGCAGAATAGGCCGCGGTTTGGGAGTAGTGGTGGAAGAGAAGGGCAAGTTGGTTCAAAGGCCATTTACCAGATGTGCCGCGCACTCGGCTGAAAGACGTCCGAGGCGCGTTGCAGTACTCATTGCGTTGTCTTTACTAGGGAGGGTAGTCGCAGATGAGAACGGGCGATTGGATAAGGTCCGGTGTCGGCTATGGCCGTAACTTGGTCGGCTCCGGTTGGGAAGGATTGCGTTCGGCGGAGAGGGCGGCCCTGGGTGGCACGCCCGTCAGCTCGGTTCTGCTTGGTGCGCTGCAGGATTCATGGATGCCGGCCGCGGTCGGCGCCTATGTCGGCGCGCTGGGCGCGGCTCTGGGACAGAGGCGCAAACCGAACTACTTGGTGCTGGCGGGAGCGAGCTTGCTCGGTGCCGCTATCGGTCTCACCACGGGAATGGCCTGGGGTACTCGCCAGTTGACCGGCGACATGGCCAGGGGAGCCAGGAAAAGCATAGGCGCTACGCGCGATGCCCACTGGCTGGAGAAGCACCCGATTCCCTACGGATAAGAGACCCGAACTCCGGTAAGCACCGGAGTCGCATTCGCTGGGCGGAACGCTACGGGTAAGAACGAGAACGCACTAGACGTACTGGCTTAACGCCAGGGTGTAACTCCTTTTAGTAGGGGTCGTTGTTGTTTATGGTGCAGCTCATCGATTCTCCCGCGCAGGCAACCTACTGGTTTGTACCAGGGCGGATCCTGTTCGCTATTGTTCCACTCCTGGGCCTGGCGTGCTTCGTTTTTATCGTCGCGAAACGCGTGGCGCCGCTATTGCGCGCCGCACCGGATTCCCGCTTTGATCGGGTGGGCCTCCGGCTCTCCACCACCCTCAAATTCTGGCTGGCGCAATGGAAGCAGCCTCGCTACCTGCTGGCCGGTGTTCTCCACATCCTCATCTTCGCCGGCTTCCTGGTGCTCTCCGTCCGCTCGACTTCTCTGGTGGTACTCGGCGTTTCCGAACACTTCACCATGCCCGGCTTCTCCGGCGGCTTGGGCGAACTCTATAACGTTGCCAAGGACTACGCTGCCACCCTCGTTTTGCTGGCGGCGGTCGTTGCCGCCGTCCGCCGCGCTGTCTTCAAGCCCGCCCGTTATGCAGTCCCGGCAGAGTACGGCAAAGACCACACCGCGGAAGCCGTCTTCGTGCTGGCCCTGATCTCCATTCTCATGGTGTCGGAGAGCCTTTTTGAAGCCAGCCAGGTAGCCTTCCAGGCGGTGCAGGGCCAGGTTGCGGAAGCCTTGCCTCCGCTCTCGCTCCCGTGGATGTTCCAGCAGGCGCTGCTCTCCGCTTCGTTGCCCTCGCTGCAGAATCTCCATCTCGGCTCCTACCTGGTCCACGAGTTGACCTTCTTCTGCTTCCTCTGCTTCCTGCCGATGGGGAAGCACTTCCACGTCGTCACTTCGCTGTTCAACGTCTACTTCGCCAAGCTGGACCGCGGAACGGTCAAGCCGGTGCGGTGGGGCATCAGCGACGACCATCTGGACCAGGTGAAATCCTTCGGAGTGAAGAAATTCGAAGACTTCACCTGGAAGCACATCCTCGACTTCTATTCCTGCGCCGACTGCGGCCGCTGCTCGGACCAGTGCCCGTCCAACGCCGTGGGCAGGCCGCTCTCGCCGCGCTTCCTCACCATCAAGGCGCGCGATTACGCCTTCCGGCATTACCCGCTTCTGGGCAGCGCCAACAACGGCCAGCCGCTGATCGGCACCGTTTTTTCCGAGGATGAAATCTGGTCGTGCACCACCTGCGGCGCCTGCGAGCAGGAGTGCCCGGTGATGAACGAATACATCGACAAGATCGTCGATCTGCGGCGCGGCATGATCGACGACGGCAACGTGCCGCAGTCGCTGCAGAAGCCGCTCAAGGCGCTGGAGAGCCGCGGCAATCCTTACGGCAAGATGGAGAAGAAGAAGGCCGACTGGGCGAAAGCCAAAGACTTTCAGCAGCTCTGCGACGTCAAGATTCTGGACGGCAAGAATGGCGCCGACACACTGTACTTTGTCGACAGCATCACCTCCTACGACGACCGCATGCAGTCGATCGGGCGCGCAACGGCCAAGATTCTCGCCCGCAGCGGAGCCAGCTTCGGAATCCTGGGTGCGGCGGAAAAAGACAGCGGCCACGAGGTGCGGCGCTTCGGCGAAGAGATGCTCTTCCAGAGCCTGCGCGACCACAACACCGAAGCCATCAAGGCTTGCGGCGTTAAGCGCATCGTTACCTCTGACCCGCACGCCTGCAACGCGCTGAAGAACGACTATCGCGACATGCCTCCGGTGGAGCACATCAGCCAGTTCGTCGCCCGTGAACTGCGGGCCGGCACCATCAAGCTCAACAGCGTCGCGAACGGCGACAACGTCTACACCTACCACGACCCGTGCTACCTCGGGCGTCACAACCAGATCTACGACGCCCCGCGCGAGGTGCTGGACGCCATTCCCGGTTTGAAGCGCGTCGAGATGAGCCGCTGCCGCGACCGCTCCTTCTGCTGCGGCGGAGGCGGGCTGATGTTGTTCTACGAGCCCAAGGAAGATCAGCGCATGGGCGTGCTGCGCGTCCGTATGGCCGCCGAGGCCGGCGCCAACGTGATCGTCACCGCCTGCCCCTTCTGCATGGTGAACATGGAAGACGCCATCAAAGTCGCCGGCATGGAAGGGAAGATGACAGCCATCGACCTGGCGGAGCTGGTGGAGAAGCACCTCGCGCCCCAGGCCTGAGGTGGCGCTGAGCTTCAAGCAAGACTGGATCAAGTTTCGGAACGCAAGGCTAGACCAAGACTAATTGGGAGAGGATGAATGGAAATCCTGGTCTGTGTACGAAGAGTGCCAGATACCTCGGAGAACGAGATCGAGCTCGATAGCTCCGGGAAAGACATCCAGCGCGACGATCTCGTCTATTCCGTCAATGAATTCGACAACTATGCGGTCGAAGAGGCCATTCGAATCGTCGAGAAGCTCGGTGGCACGGTCACCGTCGTCACCATCGGCGACGACGAGGACGAGGAGATACTGCGCCGCGAGATGGCCATGGGCGCCAAGAACGGCGTACTCATCAGCGATGAGGCCTTCGCCGGGTCCGACGCCAAGGGCGTGGCCACGATTCTGGCCGCCTTCGTCAAGAAGGGAAAGTACGACCTGGTGCTGACCGGCGCGCAGGCCGAGGCCGGCGGAGCCCAGGTAGGCGGGATGATGGCCGCCCTGCTCGATTATCCCTTCGCCTCGCTCGTCAATGGCGTGGAAGTCCTGGACGGCAAGCTGAAGGTCAGCCGCGAGATCGCCGGCGGCAACCGCGAGATGAACGAGATCGACCTGCCCTGCGTGCTCTCCATTCAGACCGGCATCAACGAGCCGCGCTACGTCGGCATTCGCGGCATCCGGCAAGTGGCCTCCGTGCCGATCCCAACCCTGGCCAGCTCGGACCTGGGAGTTGATACGGCCACCGTCGGCGATGGCGCGGCCAAGGTAAAGCGCCTGGACTACTTCATGCCCGCTCTCGGCAAAGGCGCCGAGATGCTCGACGGCAGCAGGGAAGAGAACGTCGACAAGCTGATCGAGTTGCTGAGAGCAAAAGGAGGGCTGAAATAATGGCGCGCATCTTTGCCTATATCCTGCACAGAGGCGGCGTTGCCGACGATTCGGCCGCCGAACTGGCCGCGGCTGCGCGCAAGATCGATGCCGCCTCTCCCATCACCGCTATCGTGACCGGCGCTGGCACGGAACTCGATACTGTGTGCGGTTCGCTTTGCTCCTCCTTCGGCGAGGTCTGGAAGATCTCGAGCCCGGCGCTTGCTTATCCCAACGCCGAGCTGGTTCGCAAAGCCCTGCTGAAGGTGCTGCCGCCGGGCAGCATCCTGCTGGTCGCGCACGATCACTTCGGAATCGATCTCTCGCCCGGTCTTTCCATCAAGATGAACGCCTCCTTCGCTCCCGACGTGCTGGCGATTGAGTCCATCAATGGCAGCCTGCCTCACGCTCGTTCGCCAGGAGTTCGGCGGGCAGGTGAGCGCGCACGTGCGTTGCGATTTCTCATCCGGCGCGGTCATCAACATCCGTCCCGGCGCATTCAAGCCGATCGAAGGAGCCGTCGCCGGCAAAGTGATCGACAAGTCCACGGAAGCCGGCGGGTTCTCCGCCGGGCGGCGCTATCTGGAAACGGTGGTTGCCGAAGCCGGCGATGTCGATATCACCAAGTACAGCATCCTGGTTTCCGTCGGCCGCGGCATTCAGGAACAGGACAACGTCGGCATCGCCCAGGAATTGGCTGATGCCGTAGGTGGCGCGGTCTCCTGTTCGCGTCCGGTGGTCGACGCCAAGTGGCTGGAGAAATCCCGCCAGGTCGGCTCCTCGGGCCAAACCGTCAAGCCCAAGGTTTACCTGGCCTGCGGCATCAGCGGCTCCTTTCAGCATCTGGCCGGCATCAAGGGCAGTCCCTTCATGGTGGCCATCAACAAGAACCCCAAAGCTCCCATCTTCCAGGTGGCCGACGTCGGCATCGTCGACGATCTGCTGGAGTTCCTGCCGGAGCTGACGTCCAAGATCCGTGAAACGGTGAAATAAGAGGCTGCCATGGTAACTAACAAAGTTCTGAAATCAAGCCTGAAGGCGCTTAAGGAATTCGCCAAGAAACGTCTGCCGGACCTGGAACTCATCGCGCTGGATGAACGAGACGAGTGTCCACTCGAGATCATCCGCGACATGTGCGCGCCCGACAAGCTGGGTATTCAGCTTCTCTTCATTCCGGAAGAGTACGGCGGCCTGGGCGGCGGCACCTTCGACTTCTATCGCATCTGCGAGGAGCTGGCGCGGATCGACCTCGGCGTTGCCACCGCCGTGTTCGCCACCTTCCTCGGCAGCGATCCGATCTTCTTCGGCGCCACGCCGGAGCAGAAGAAGTTGTGGATCACACGCATGGCGGACGAGGGCCAGATCTACGCCTATGGCGCCACCGAACCGGATGCCGGCAGCGACCTGGGAGCCCTCAAGAGCATCGCCGAGCGCGTCATGGATGGCGACAAGATCGTTGGCTACAAGATCAGCGGGCTCAAGCAGTGGATCTCCAACGGCGGCATCGCCGACATGTACACGATCCTGGCTGCTACGCCTTCCGGTCCAACCTGGTTCGTGGTTGAGAAGGGCGCCAAGGGATTCAGCTACGACAAGCCGGAGAACAAGCACGGCATTCGCCTGAGCAACACGGCCGCGCTTGCTCTGGACAATGTCTTGGTCGAGCCTAACCAGCTCGTTGGCGGCGTCGAAGGCCAGGGCCTGGTTCAGGCGCAGATGGTCTTCGGTTACACGCGCCTCATGGTGGCCGCCTTCGGGCTGGGCGGCGGTTGGGCTGCGCTCGACCGGGCCATTCCTTATTCCACCAAGCGCATTCAGGCCGGCGCGCCGCTCTCGGAAAAACAGGGATACACGCACAAGCTGATCGTGCCGCACGTGGCGCGACTGGAAGCCGGCCGTGCCTATATCGAGGAAACCGCCGAACGGATCGATGCCGGCGAAGGCGAGAACGGCAAGCTCAACACCGAGGGAGCGATCGCCAAGTTCATGGCGACCGAGGCCGGCAATGCGGCTGCCGAAGCCAGCATCCAGGCCCTGGGCGGCTACGGTTACACGCACGAGTACCTGGTGGAGAAGATCAAGCGCGACGTGAAGATCACCACCATCTACGAAGGCACCTCCGAAATCATGGAGATGACCATCAGCCGCGACCGCTGGCAGCTCCATTTGAAGACCCGCGGGCAGCACTATCACGAGCAGGCGCGCGCCATGGAGGCGCTGCACGCGTTCAAGCCTGGATTGGGCGCCAACATCGCGGCACTGTCCCTGCACGCGTTGGCCGAGGTGATGGAGAAGTGCCGCGCCATGCGCCTCACCCGCCATCAGCATATTCTGCTGCGGCTTGGCGAACTGATCGCCTATGCGGAGTGTGCCGGCTGCCTGTGCCGCCGCGCCGCCCGCGCCGCCGACAGCAAGCTGAACGAAAAGGCCAGCCTGCGCTTCGACGCCAAAGCCCTGGCGGCGCTCGCTCGCGTTTTCGCCCGCGAAGCTGCCCTCAAGGTCGCCGAGGAGGGACTGCGCTGGGTCGCCGGAGCCGATGGCGTGAGCGATTCGGAGATGACGGCCTTCGAAGCGGCCATTGGGCTGAGCGCCATTCATCGCGCTCAGGCCGGCTTGCTTGCGGATATGGATTACGTCGCGGACGTTCTCTACAACCGCGTAGCTAAGCCAGTGGCTGCGTCCGCCTAGTTTTTATAACCGGTACGGAGCGGGCATTCGGCCAGCCCCGGATGCCCGATTGAGAACTTATACGGAGTGCCATCATGGAAGACACTGCTTACCGAGCAATCGCCATTGTGGGCGTCGGCGCCATTCTGCCCGACGCTCCGAATGCAAAGGCCTTCTGGAACAACATCACGAGCGGCCGCTATTGCGTCAGCGAGGTTCCGCCCGAGCGCTGGGACCCGGCGCTCTATTACGACGCCGATCACGGTGCCCCGGACAAGACCTATTCCAAGATTGGCGGCTGGGTGCGCGAGTTTCTCTGGGATCCCATGAAGTGGCGCCTGCCGCTTCCGCCGCGCGTCGTCGGTGCCATGGACGAGGCGCAACAATGGGCCGTTGCTTGCACCCGCGAGGCGTTGGAGGACTACGGCTACCCCCAGCGGCCGCTCGACCTGGAGCGGACAGCAGTGATCCTCGGCAATGCCCTGGCCGGGGAAAAACATTATCTAACCTCAATGCGCGTGTATTTTCCAGAATACGCGCGCGAGCTCGGCGAGAGCGCCAGTTTTGCCGCGCTGCCCGAGCCGATGCGCCGGGACATCACCCGTGAATTGCACACCCGCATGAAGAAGCTCCTTCCTGAAATCACGGAAGACAGTATGCCAGGAGAATTGGCCAACTGCCTGGCCGGCCGCATTGCCAATGTTTACAACTTCCGTGGCCCGAACTTCACGACCGACGCGGCCTGCGCGTCGTCGATGGCGGCGATCGGTGCGGCAATGCACGGGCTGGTGGAGCACGATTTTGATGTCGTACTCACCGGCGGAATCGATCGCAACATGAGCGCAGCGAGCTTCGTGAAGTTCTGCAAGATCGGCGCGCTTTCCGCGACCGGCACCCGCCCCTACGCCGAAGGAGCCGACGGCTTCATCATGGGCGAAGGCACGGCCCTCTTTTTGATGAAGCGGCTGGCCGATGCCGAGCGCGACGGCGACAAAATCTATGCCGTGCTGCGCGGCATTGCCGGATCGAGCGACGGCAAAGGCAAAGGCATTACCGCGCCCAATCCTGTCGGCCAGAAACTGGCCGTCGAGCGTGCCTGGAAGAATGCCGGCCTATCGCCGGCTACCGTCAGCTTGATTGAAGGTCACGGCACTTCCACCGCGGTCGGCGATGTCGTTGAAATGGAAAGCATGGCAGCGGTGCTCAGCAGTGCCAACCTTCCCGTCGGATCGGTGGCGCTGGGCTCGGTGAAGTCCAACATCGGCCACCTCAAAGGCGCCGCCGGAGCCGCCGGACTGCTGAAGGTCACCATGGCGCTGCGCGACAAGGTGCTGCCGCCCAGCGTGAATTGCCCGCGACTGAATCCCAACGTGGATTTCACACATTCTCCGCTGTTCGTGAATCGCGAACTGCGGCCCTGGGACGTTCCCGACGGCGCCGTGCGCCGCGCCGGTCTCAGCGCCTTCGGTTTCGGCGGCACCAACTTCCACGCCGTGCTGGAGGAATACATTCCCCACCGGCTAAGCGGCGGTAATGGCAACGGCAATGGCAAGCGATCGGTCGCCATCGGCGGGACCTCGCCCGCGGCCACCTCACAAGGCGGAATCATGAATGCACAGGCTGTCTCTTCTACGGCACAGGCCTCTTCTTTGAAAGTTCCACTGCGTGGCGCGCTGGTGATTGGCGCCGCTTCCGATGCCGCCCTGGCCGAGCGCCTGCGCGCGGTGCAGAAAGACGCTCAGTCCGGCCGTGCCCCGGCCCCGGCCGTGCCGGTCGCCTCGGACCTGCGCGCGCCCGAGCGCCTCGCCATCGACTACGGCGATGCCGCCGAGCTGGCGGACAAGGCCGGCAAGGCGCTCAAGGCCCTGGCCGCCAATCAGCCCGGCGTGTGGAAGGCCCTGCGCGCGCAAGGCATCTTCCGCGGCAGCGGTCCCGCTCCCAAGGTGGCCTTCCTTTATACCGGTCAAGGCTCGCAGTACGTGAACATGATGCAGGAGCTGCGCCGGGTTGAGCCGATCGTGGCCGAGACCTTTGCCGAGGCGGATCACAGGCTCACTCCGCTGTTGGGCAAGCCGCTTACGGAATTCATCTTCGTCGACGGGTCTAATGCCGACGCTGTCGCCAAGGCGGAAGAAGATCTTCGCCAGACCGCCATCACCCAGCCCGCTGTCATCGCCACCGATATGGCCCTGACACGCATGATGGCCGCCTACGGCATCGAGCCTGACATGGCGATGGGCCACAGCGTGGGCGAGTACGGCGCCCTGGCAGCCGCCGGCGCCCTTCCCTTTGCCGATGCCATGGAGGCCGTCAGCGCCCGTGGCCGCGAGATGACGCGCGTCGCCTTTGAAGACAATGGCCTCATGGCCGCCGTCTTTGCGCCGCTCGCGGAGGTCGAGCGCATCCTGAAGACCATCGACGGCTACGTCGTGACCGCCAACATCAACAGCAACGGCCAGGCGGTCATTGGCGGCACCACCCCGGCGGTCACGCAGGCGGTCGAAGCCTTCCTCAAGGCCGGCTACAATGCCGTGCCGCTGTCGGTCAGCCACGCCTTCCACACGACCATCGTGGCTCCGGCCAGCGTGCCGTTCGGCCAAATGCTGGCGCGCCTGCGTATGGCGCCGCCGCGGCTGCCGATCATCTCGAACATCGACGGCAAGTTCTATCCCACCGGGCCGGACGTGGTGCCCAAGATGCTGGACATGCTGGCCACGCAGATCGCCTCTCCCGTGCAGTTCGTGAAAGGGTTGGAGACACTTTACCAGGCCGGCGCGCGCGTCTTCGTCGAGATGGGTCCGAAGAAGGCCCTGCAGGGATTCGCCGAAGATGTGCTCGGCGCCCGCGAAGGCGTGTTGTCGCTGTTCACCAATCATCCCAAGGTCGGCGACCTTCGCCTCCTTCAACCAGGCGCTGTGCGGGCTGTACGCCGCCGGACTGGGTCGCGGAGTCGAAGCGCAGCCGGAAGCCAAACCGGCCGTGTCGGTTCCTGCAGTGTCCGCGCCGGCCGCGGTTGTGGCCGCGCCCGGGGCAGTTACGTCCAGCCAGCCTGTTGCCAACGCGAGTGGCTACGACTACACGGAGCTCGGGCGCATGTTCGCCGAGGTGCTGGACCGTGGTCTGAAGATGAAGGGCGGCCGCGGCGGCGCCGCGCCGAGTCAGACTCCCGTAACCATCACCGGAGCGGGACTGGGCCTGCCGGGGACCGAGCGGATCTTCGATGATGCCAACGTCAGCCGCATTCTGCGCGGCGATTCGTTCATCGATGCCGTCCCCACCCGCCTGCGCCGCGCCCAGCTCGAAAAGAACGTCACCCGCCTGGTGAAGAGCGAGGCTGGCGACGGCCATTTTGAAGCCATCGCCAGTGTCTCCGATGTGATCCGGCTGGCGGCCCGCGGCGGCGCCTTCGAACTCGACAAGGAGTTCGGAGTGCCCAGCGAGCGTCTGGGCGCCATGGACCAGACCACCCGCCTGGCGCTGGCCGCTGGTCTCGAGGCCTTGCGCGACGCCGGCATTCCGCTGATCCTGCAGTACAAAACCACCAGCAGGGGCACGCAGTTGCCGGATCGCTGGCTACTGCCCGAATCCATGCGCGACGACACCGGCATTATCTTCGGTTCCGCCTATCCCGGCGCCAACGCCATGGCCGATGAGCTGAAGCGCTTTTACGAAGACCAGGCGCGGCGGCAGGAGTTGGCCACGCTGGAAAACCTGCGCGCCAAGGCCGGAAGCAGCAACGGCGTCGGGCAGGAGATTAACCGGCGCGTCGAAGAGCTGCGCACCGCTCTGGCCGAGCATCCGTTCATCTTCGATCGGCGCTTCGCGCTCAAGGTCCTGGCCATGGGGCATTCGCAGCTGGCCGAGTTCATCGGCGCGCGCGGCCCCAACACCCAGATCAACAGCGCCTGCGCCAGCATGGCGCAAGGCGTGGCAATCGCCGAAGACTGGATCCACAGCGGGCGCTGCCGTCGCGTCATCGTGGTTTCGGCCGACGACGTCACCTCCGACCACCTGATGGGCTGGATCGGCACGGGATTCCTGGCTACGGGAGCGGCCGCTACCGACGACGTCATCGAAGATGCGGCGCTGCCCTTCGACCGCCGCCGTCATGGACTGATTCTTGGCATGGGCGCAGCTGGAATGGTGGTCGAGAGCGCCGATGCCGCGCGTGAACGCGGCATCCGTCCCATCTGCGAGGTGCTGAGCACGGTTACGGCCAACAGCGCCTTCCATGCTACCCGTCTCGATGTGCAGCACATCGGCGGGCTGATGGAAAAACTGCTGGCCCAGGCCGAAGCCAACGCCGGCATCTCTCGCCGGGAGATCGCGCCGAAGACGGTCTTTGTCTCCCACGAGACTTACACACCCGCGCGCGGCGGCAGCGCCTCGGCCGAGATCAACGCTCTGCGCCGCACCTTCGGTGCGGATGACCGACCGCATCGTCATTACCAACACCAAGGGCTTCACCGGCCACGCCATGGCCACCGGCATTGAAGAAGTGGTCGCTGTGCGGGCGCTGGAGACCGGGATCGTGCCGCCGGTAGCCAACTTCAAGGAGATCGACCCCGAGCTGGGTTCGCTGAACCTGTCCAAGGGCGGCGCCTATCCGGTTGAGTACGCGCTGCGTCTGGCCGCCGGCTTCGGTTCGCAGATCTGCCTGACGCTGATGCGCTGGGTAAAGACCAGGGACGAGAGCCGTTCCCGGCCGAACGCTCTCGGCTATGCCACTCGTATCGCCGACGTGGCTACTTGGAACGCCTGGCTGGAGCGGATGGCTGGCAGTCCCGCCGCCGAGTTGGAAGTCGTCCAGCGTACGCTGCGTGTCCGCGACAAAGGTATGTCGGCTCGGGCCGCCGCTGCCGAAGCTGTTCAGCTACCCCAGGCCGTGGGCGCTCCCCTTCCAGTTCCCGCGCCTAAGCCGGTGGTCGCGGCCAAGCCCGCGCCAGTGATTGCCTTCAAAGCCGCAGCCGCAGCCGCGGCCGGTGCGACAACCGCTGTCGCCGCGCCTCCACCGCCTGCGCCACCGAAGCCGGCCGTGGAGAGCGATCCGGTCAAGGAGCGAATCCTGGCCCTGGTGGTGGAAAAGACCGGCTACCCCAAAGACATGCTCGACATGGATTTGGATCTGGAAGCCGATCTCGGCGTCGATACCGTCAAGCAGGCTGAGCTGTTCGTAGCTATCCGCGAGGCCTACAACATCGAGCGCGACCCGAATCTCAAGCTGCGCGACTTCCCGACACTGACGCACGTGGTCGGGTTTGTGTACGGCAAGCGTCCCGACCTGGCCGCAGCCAAGGCAGCGCCGCAGGCCTCGGCGACGAGCGTTGCCGCCACGTCGCCCGTCGCTGCTCCGGCGGCCGCAGCTGCGACTCCGGTTGCGCCGATCGCTGATCCGGTGCAGGAGCGCATTCTGGAGCTGGTCGTGGAAAAGACCGGCTATCCGAAGGACATGCTGGATCTGGAGCTTGATCTCGAAGCCGATCTCGGGGTCGATACCGTCAAGCAGGCGGAGCTGTTTGTCGCCATCCGCGAAGTCTACGGCATCGAGCGCGATCCCAATCTGAAGCTGCGCGATTTCCCGACGCTGAAGCACGTAATTGGCTTCGTCTACAGCAAGCGTCCGGAATTGGCCGAAGCCAAGGCAAAAGCGGAAGCGGCGGCAGCCAGCTGCTCCGGCTCCGTCGGCTGCCCAGGCTCCGACTCCGACGGTGGTCGCTGCAATTGCCGCAGTTGCCGACCCGGTGCAGGAGCGCATTCTGGACTTGGTCGTGGAGAAGACCGGCTATCCGAAGGACATGCTGGACCTGGAGCTTGATCTCGAAGCCGACCTCGGCGTCGACACGGTCAAGCAGGCGGAGCTGTTCGTCGCCATCCGCGAGGTCTACGGCATCGAGCGCGATCCCAATCTGAAGCTGCGTGATTTCCCAACGCTCAAGCACGTAATTGGCTTCGTCTACAGCAAGCGTCCCGACTTGGCGGAGGCGCAGGCGCAGGCACAGGCGCCGGTCAGTGTGGCTGCCGCGGCTCCGGTCGCTGCCGCCGCTCCCGCGCCGGTAGCCAGCGCAGCAGCCGCTGCCGTAGCTCGATCCGGTGCAGGACCGCATTCTGGATCTGGTCGTGGACAAGACCGGCTACCCGAAGGACATGCTGGATCTGGAGCTCGATCTCGAAGCCGATCTCGGAGTCGACACCGTCAAGCAGGCGGAGCTGTTCGTCGCCATTCGCGAGGTCTACGGCATCGAGCGCGATCCCAACCTGAAGCTGCGCGACTTCCCGACGCTGAAGCACGTGATCGGCTTTCGTCTACGGCAAGCGTCCCGATCTCGTGCAAGCGAAGGCGCAGCCGCAAGTGACTGCGGCAGCGCCGGCCGCCGCCGCTCCAACCCTGGTAGCTGCAGCCTCGGTCGCAGCCGTAACCGACCCGGTGACGGAAGCGATTCTGACGCTGGTCGTCGAGAAGACCGGCTACCCGAAAGACATGCTGGACCTCGACCTCGATCTCGAAGCCGATCTCGGGGTCGACACCGTCAAGCAGGCGGAGTTGATGGCGGCCATCCGCGGGCTCTACAACATCCCGCGCGATGAAAACCTGAAGCTGCGCGATTTCCCGACGTTGCGGCATGTCATTAAGTTTGCGCAGGACAAGCTAGCGGCTTCCACCCCAGCAAACGCCGTGGCATTCGCCGGGGGCTCCAGTTCCCAGGGAGGAATCCCGGCGGCGGCTGCGCCCGCGACGACCGAGCGGAAACTGGAACTGGTCCCGGCGGCAGTTGCACCAACTACGCCAGCGCCGGTTCTGGCCTCGCTGGACGCGGCCAACGCCATCCCGCGGCGCGTTCCGGTGCCGATGTTGCGTCCGCCGCTTGCCGTCTCCAAGCCGACCGGCGTAACACTGGGCCCCGGTTCCCGCGTCGTGATCATGCCCGACCAGGGCGGTGTGGCCGACGCACTGACTGAGCGGCTGCAGAAGCTGGGTGTGGAAGTCTTGCGCATCGAAGGTGCGCCCGCGAACGACGCGCTCATCGATCGGCTCAAGAGCTGGCTGGCCGCCGGTTCGGCGCAAGGCGTCTACTGGCTCCCGGCGCTCGATGCCGAGGGTAGTCTCAACGACATGGATCTGGCGGGCTGGAAGGAAGCCCTGCGGGTGCGCGTCAAGGCGCTTTATCACTCTATGCGCACGCTCTACGAGCAGATCGTTGCGCCGGGGACGTTCCTGGTCTCAGGCACACGGCTGGGAGGACAGCATGGCTATGACGAAGCCGGAGCCGTGGCCCCGCTGGGCGGCCCGGTCGTCGGCTTCACTAAGACTTACAAACGCGAGCGTCCCGACGTTCTCGCCAAAGCGGTGGACTTCGAGACGGAGTGCGAGTCAGCCGACATCGCCGATCTGCTGATCGCGGAAACCATGTGCGATCCGGGGGCGGTCGAGATCGGCTACAAGCAAGGGCAGCGCTGGACGGTCGGCCTGGAAGAACAGCCCGCCGCCGATGGCCGGCCCGGCCTGGCGCTGAATAAGGATACGGTGTTCGTGATCACCGGGGCGGCGGGCGGCATCGTCTCCGCCATCACCGAAGATCTGGCCGTCGCCTCGGGCGGCGTCTTCTATCTGCTCGATCTGGTGCCGGAGCCCGATGCCGCTAATCCCGACATCAAGCGCTTCGCCACCGACAAGGAAGGACTCAAGCGTGACCTGATCGCCCGCATCCAGGCCAAGGGCGAGCGGGCCACTCCGGCCATGATCGAGAAAGAGCTGGCGGCGCTGGAGCGGGCGCAGGCGGCGCAGAAGGCCATCGACGCGGTTCGCAACGCCGGCGGCACGCCGTACTACCTGAGCGTGAACCTCATCAACGCGGAGGCCGTAGCCGCCGTTATTAGCCAAGTGCGCGAGCGCAGCGGGCGCATTGATGTCCTGCTGCACGCCGCCGGCATGGAGCGCAGCCACTTCCTGCCCGACAAGGAGCCGCGCGAGTTCGACCTGGTCTTCGACGTCAAGAGCGACGGCTGGTTCAATCTGCTGCGCGCCATCGGCGACATGCCCCTGGGCGCGACGGTGGCGTTCAGCTCGATTGCCGGCCGCTTCGGCAACGGAGGCCAGGCGGATTACAGCTCGGCCAACGACCTGCTGTGCAAGATAAGCTCCAGCTTCCGCACCACCCGGCCGGAGACGCGAGGCATCGCCATCGACTGGACCGCCTGGGGCGGAATCGGCATGGCGACGCGCGGCTCCATTCCCAAGATGATGGAGCTGGCCGGCATCGACATGCTGCCGCCTGAGGCGGGCATTCCGCTGATCCGCCGTGAACTGACGGCGGGCGCGACGCGCGGCGAGATCGTTGTCGCCCAGCGTCTCGGCATCCTGCTGCAGGAGTTCGATGAGAACGGCGGGCTGGATCCGGCAGCCGTCCAGGCTTCCAGCGATGGCGTGGCCGCGCAGGGAATCATGATCGGCAAGATCGCCGGCATGGGACTCTACAGCGGGCTGACCGTCGAGACCACGCTCGACCCGAAGGTTCAGCCATTCCTCTTCGATCATCAAATCGATGGCACGCCGGTGCTTCCGGGAGTGATGGGCATCGAGGCCTTTGCCGAAACTGCCCTCTCGCTTCTGCCCGGCTGGAACGTCGAGGCCATCGAAGGGGTGAACTTCCTGGCGCCCTTCAAGTTCTACAAGAACAAGCCGCGCGCGGTGACGGTGGAGGCCATGCTGACTGCGCGGAACGGCGGGCTGCTGGCGAATTGCCGCTTGCTGGGCAGCAGGACGGTGCGCAAGCAGGCGGAGCCGGAGATTACCACGCACTTCACCGCCGGCGTGCGGCTCAGCCGGCAGCTACCGGAGCCTGTAATGGTGCCGCCGGTGAAGGAGCCGGGCAGGCGGATCATCGAGGCCGCCGACATCTATCGCGTCTACTTCCATGGACCGGCGTATCAGGTCATTGAGCGCGCCTGGAGAGATGGAGACCGCGTCGTCGGCCAGATGTTCCGCAACCTGCCAATGCATCACCAGCCGCCGGAGAAGCTGACGCTGGTCACGCCGCGCCTGATCGAGCTTTGTTTCCAGACCGCCGGGCTCTGGGAGATGGGCGTGGAAGATCGCATGGGGCTGCCGCAGTACATCCGTGAGCTTCGCTTCTGGCATCCGGCGGAGGCCGCCGAGGGCCGCTTCTTTGCCCTGGTGACAGCCAACCCCGACGGCAGCTTCGATGCTGAGGTGGTGGACGAAGCAGGCACCCGCATCCTTTATATGGGCGGCTACCGCACCGCCGCGCTTCCTTACGGCGTCGATTCGGGAAGGTTCAAGGTGCTGCAGGGCGGGAAAGCGGCCATGTCAGCCGATTAAACAGGATTTGTTCGCAGTGCCCTCCCCGGGGTCCTCGGCAAGTGCATTATCAATGTTGCCGAGGACCCTATTTTTCGTTTAGCAACCAGGGCGAAGTTTCCGGGTACGGCAACGAATGTCTCAGGTTTATTGGCTGGAACAGCTCGAAGCGGACCTGCCGGCGCACAATGACTGGCTGAGCGTGGGCGAAGCCGCTTGCCTCGAAACTATGCGTATCCCAAAGCGCCGTGCCGACTGGCGCCTGGGACGCTGGACGGCGAAGCTGGCCGTGGCTGCTTACCGGCGCTTACCGGCTGATCTCCACTCCCTATCGCAAATCGAAATTCGCCCGGCGCCCTCCGGCGCTCCGGAGGTATTCCTCTGCGGACAGCCCGCGCCCATCTCCATTTCCCTCAGTCACCGTTCTGGCACGGCGCTCTGCGCTCTGGCCGAGTCCGGCGTGCGGCTGGGTTGCGATTTGGAAGCCGTCGAGCCGCGCAGTCCGGCCTTCGTCACCGATTACTTTACCGCCGGCGAGCAGAAGCTGATCGAGCACGCCAGTGCCGCGGAGCGCCCTCAACTGGTCACTCTGCTGTGGAGCGCCAAGGAGAGCGCGCTCAAAGCGATTGCCGAAGGCCTTCGCCTGGACACGCGCGATGTGACTGTCAACCCAGCCGGAGTATTAGAAGATCGCGAAAAGAGCAGCTGCCTTCTCAGCAAAGGCGCTCTGCGGGAGCCCGTCGAGTGGTTTCCGTTGGAGGCTCGTTGCAAGGATGGCCAGGTCTTCGAGGGCTGGTGGTGGCATGTTGGAGGCCTCTTGCGGACGTTGGTGGCTTCGCCGGCCTCGTCCCCGCCGGTCAGGCTGGAAATCCCACGAACCGCATGAGATCCATGTTCGAAGTCTGAATTCCAGCGAAATCCCAACATCCCGAGCCTTCGCGGTGAGCCGGCGATGTAGTATTTCAGATACGAGACGGCGGATAGCACAGGAATCCAGGAGGCTTTCATGGAGCAATTTCGCGCAGCGGTGGTGCAGGCGGGAGCGGTTCCCTTCGATTGGAAGGCGAGCGTTGACAAGGCGTGCCGGCTGGCGGCGGAAGCGGCGGGCACAGGTGCTGCCTTGGCGGTCTTCCCGGAGGCATTTATCTCTGCCTACCCGAAGGGTCTGGATTTCGGATCGCGAGTCGGAAGCCGCACGCCTGAAGGCCGCGAACAGTTCCGCCGCTACTGGGCGAGCGCCATAGAGGTTCCCGGTCCGGCTACGCGGGCTCTGGCCGCCGCCGCCCGGGAGAACAAGATTCATATCGTTATCGGCGTCATCGAGCGCGACGGCAACACGCTCTACTGCACGGCGCTCTTCTTCGCGCCCGACGGCGCGCTGCTCGGCAAGCATCGCAAGCTGATGCCCACCGCCCACGAACGCCTGGTGTGGGGATTCGGCGACGGCTCGACCATCTCCGTCTTCGATACTTCGCTGGGAAAACTCGGCGCCGTCATCTGCTGGGAAAATTACATGCCCATGCTGCGCATGGCCATGTATTCCAAAGGCGTCCAGCTCTACTGCGCGCCCACCGCTGACGACCGCGAAACCTGGCTACCCTCTATGCGGCACATCGCGCTTGAGGGCCGCTGCTTCGTCCTCACCGCCTGCCAGTACATCAAGCGCGGCAGCTTCCCGCCGGATTACCCGGCGGTGCAGGGCGATGACCCGAACGTTGTCCTGATGCGCGGCGGCAGCTCCATCATCGATCCCCTGGGACGCGTGCTGGCCGGCCCGAACTTTGAGGGCGAGTGCATCTTGACCGCCGATATAGACCTCGCCGAAATCCCGCGCGCCAAGTACGACTTCGACGTGGTGGGACACTACGCCCGTCCCGACGTCTTTCGCCTTCTGGTCAATGAACAGAAAACCCCGCCGGTGGTTAGCACGGCGGAAGAAGCAGGGGTCGCTTTCGCTGGGAAGGGCACCGCCTAACCGCAGAAGACACAGAGAACACAGACGGACGCATACATCTCCGTTTCCGCTGTGTTCTCTGTGGTTAGAGCCCGATCACGATTTCATTTACTCGAAGCCGCTTGGGGCGGCAGCATCCGCCGTGCGCCTGCCGGCTTCGTTTACCTTCCAGTGAGTGTCGGGATTCGCACACTCACGCCCAAAGCAAAAGCCGTGGTCCAATAGGTCTGTGTCGATGGATTTCCACTGAAACTGGCGCCTAGGCTTTGTCCTACCTGCAATCCCTGTGTGAGACGAACGTCATGGCCGAAATGACATAGGGCGCTCAACATCAGCATCCGCCATGACATGGATAGCCCGGTGGCGAAGTCGGCGGAAACGGTGTTGGGGTTGATTCCTATCGCTCCTGTCCAATAGATTGCCGACTTCCAGCGAGTCCACTTCAGGTCGTTGCTCAGGCGATAGTTCGCCGCTGCGAACGGAACGATGGTTGGACGCAGCAGGTTTCTGCTGACGATCTTGTCTGTGACCGTTCCGCCTGTAAAGACCGGCGCGGCGGAGAAAGAGCGGACCGGCAGCGTGGAAAAGAATGCGCCTGCCGATGGTTCCCATCGGAACCCGGAAGGCGGTCTTCCCGGAAACTTGGTTGGCTGGTCAGCAAAGTTCAGCACAACGGTTGCCAGCAGCTTCTTCTTGGATTGGTCCGGAACAGCTTGTTGCGAATTAGATATCAGGTTGTAGGTATTCAGGGAATAGGTGATCGTTCGGGTCACCATACTCTGATAGACCCGGGAGTCATCTTTCCTGGAGGTGATATAGACGCAGCGAAGATTCTTTCCCTGACTGGTGATCTTTTTGCAGTCCAAAGCCTCGCTCTGGAGGTTAGCGAGGTCAGCGATTCGTTGGCTATATCCCAAGAGATCGCTGGCGACTGCGTCGGCGGCTTTCTGCATTGCCGTGAGCTGAGCGATCACGGGACCGTCTTTGTCTTGGTCCAGTTTCTTGTCCGCTGAGATCACCGAGATCCGGTTCGAAACGTTAGCTTCGGATTTCAGAAACCCTGATATGGCGTTCTGCAATTTAGCTCTCTGAGGCTCCGAAAGATCAGCGCCTGCCGTGGCTGCGTTCGGGGTGAGGGAATCCGGCGAAGTATAGGGCTCAAGCTGCCGGTAGATGCCAATGGCCTGATGGGCGAGTTGCGCCAGACAGTCTTGAAAGGCGGGCAGTACGCCCGCAACCTTCCCCGGCGCAGGCTTCGTTGTTATCGCTGCAACGGTGCAGGGGTCCTCCTCAGCCGCTTTCCCTGGGAGCACAAGGGCATAAGTCATTTTCCCCATGGCGGGAAGCATTCCTTGCACGATGCTGGAAGCGAAATCGGGGTTGAGAGTGGCCTGTCCACTCTGCACATCCAAAAAGTATCTTTCAAAGTTCTTCGGATTCTTAATAACGACCGTGAGCGTCTTGTCTGAATACATTTGCACGGTGGGGGGCGATAGCGGGTTCGCCCTGTCGACTATGAGCTTACAGCTCTCATTCGTTTTGGCGAGGGAACATTCCGGCAGTTTAAGTACCGCATCCGCCGTGAGCTCTTCCCCTTGCGCGGTCGATGCGGAGAGTAGCAAGGCAATGGCGAATATAGAGAACAGGGTGTAACAGCATTTCCCGGAAAGAAACGAGCGCATAGAAGCCTCCTTTCAAGTTAAGGGTGTATTGACCGGGAAAGGTAGTTTCTGTAACTGTGACATTCCGTCAACCATCCGCTGGCCTATGGCCTGATCTGCGTTTTTCTTGAACGGACTACTCTAGCGGACACTTGCGCTGTGGCTCACGGTTGTTGAGTACGGCCAGACGTTTCTATTCCCATTATGGAAACCATGCCATTCCGGTTTCATTCGGTTGGTCGCGCGGATCGGCTCGGAGTGGTCCGTACGGAAGCCGGATCTGATATGGCTGCGAGCTGAATTTTCAGCAGCTTACGCCTGCAGCGCTCAACCGGCTTGCCGCATCTGATGTTTGTAGGGCCCAGCACGTCACTCCTCCCGAGGCACTCAATGGGCAATCCAACTACTACCTCCCCAAGCTCCGCTTTCACTCCGGACGAAGCAGAGCGGCTGTGGCAGCCATCGCCGGAACGGAAGGCCTTCACCAACCTGGCCCGGTTTCTGAGGGCGGCCGAGCGCGTTGCCGGCCATGTCTTTCCCGATTATGAGGTTCCTGTGGCGCTGGTCTGTCGCCAATCCCGAGGAGTTCTGGCGGCTGGTTTGGGACTTCTGCGGCGTCATCGGCGACGGCCCCGGTGAAGTCGGACTGGAGAATCCCGATCAGATGCCGGGAGCGCGTTTCTTTCCCGAGGCGCGGCTCAACTTCACCGAGAACCTGTTGCGCCGCCACGATGACTCCGACGCGCTCGTCTTCTGGGGCGAGGACAAGGTCCGCCGGCGCATGAGTTGGGCGGAGCTGGCCGCGGAAATTTCGCGGCTCCAGCAGGCGCTCAAGGCTGAGGGCATCAAGCCGGGAGACCGCGTGGCCGCCATCGTTCCCAACATCCCTGAGGCGATCGTGGCTATGCTGGCCGCCGCCAGCCTGGGCGCGGTCTGGTCCTCCTGCTCGCCCGATTTCGGCGTGCAAGGCGTGCTCGACCGCTTCGGCCAGATCGAGCCCAAGGTGCTCTTCGCCGTCGATGGTTACTACTACAACGGCAAAAGCCAGAACGTAATCGGCAGGCTGGCCGAAGTTGTCAAGCAGCTGCCTTCGTTGTCCCGCGTGGTGGTGGTTCCGTATACCGCGGAGAAGCCAGCGCTGGAAAACATAGACAAGGCGGTTGCGCTTGCCGATTATATCGCCGCGCACCATCCGGCGAAGCTTGAATACACGCGCTTCGACTTCAATCATCCGCTCTACATCCTGTTCTCCTCGGGCACGACGGGTCCGCCCAAGTGCATCGTGCACGGAGCCGGCGGCACCTTGCTGCAGCACCTGAAGGAGCACCAGCTCCATTGCGATCTCAAGCCCGGCGATCGCCTTTTCTACTTCACCACCTGTTCGCTGGATGATGTGGAACTGGCTGGTCTCCGGGCTGGCGTCGGAGGCGACGCTGCTGCTCTACGACGGCTCGCCCTTCTATCCCTCGCCGAACGTGCTCTTCGATCTGGCCGATGAGGAGCGCATGACGCTTCTGGGCGTCTCGGCCAAATATATCGACGCCTGCGCCAAGGCCGGTGTGGAGCCGATCAAGACACACCAGCTCGCCTCGCTGCGCACCATCACCTCGACCGGCTCACCGCTGCTGCCCGAGAGCTTCGAGTACGTTTACCGCGCCATCAAGAGCGACGTGCACCTGGCGTCGATTTCCGGCGGCACCGATATCGTCTCCTGCTTCGTGCTGGGCAATCCCATGGGTCCGGTCTATCGCGGTGAGATCCAGGCGCGCGGCCTGGGAATGGCGGTGGACGTCTTTGACGAAAACGGCAAGCCGGTGCGCGGCAGCAAGGGAGAACTGGTCTGCCTCAAGCCGTTTCCCTCCATGCCGGTCGGTTTCTGGAATGATCCCGACGGCAAAAAGTATCGCAAGGCTTACTTCGAGCGCTTTCCCGGCGTCTGGCATCATGGCGACTGGACGGCCATCACCCCGCGCGACGGCGTCATTATCTATGGCCGCTCCGACGCCGTGCTCAATCCCGGCGGCGTGCGCATCGGCACCGCCGAAATCTACCGCCAGGTCGATCAGATAGAAGAGATACTGGAGAGCATTGTCATCGGCCAAAGCTGGAACAACGACGTGCGCATCGTGCTGTTCGTCCGCCTGCGCGAGGGCCTCTCGCTGACTGCGGAGCTGGAAGAAAAGATTCGGACGCAGATCCGCCGCAACACCACACCTCGCCATGTGCCCTCGAAGATTCTTCAGGTGGCAGACATCCCGCGTACCAAGAGCGGCAAGATCGTGGAAGTAGCGGTGCGCGACGTGGTGCACGGGCGGGTGGTCAAGCACCGGGACGCACTTGCTAACCCTGACGTGTTGGACTTCTACAAGGACCGGCCGGAGCTGAAGAAGTAGCAGTTCCGAATTTCCAGCTCGGCAGCGAAAGAAGCCAAGGCACCAGGAAGAAGCCAGGAAGTGCAGCCAGGCACTGCTCGAAGCCTGGCTGCAACATCTCGGGCGTTAATAGGTTGTAGGCAGAGTTTGAATATGCGCCTTGGTGCCGGTGCCATAGGTTGAAACGGGAGTGCCGCTCCAGTCAGTTAGCAGCGAGGGGTTGCTGCAGCCCCATGGTCCCCATGCCCAAGGCAGGTAGCCGTCGGAGTTTGCGTCCATCCACTTGTAGGCGCTGTCGAGGAAGGTCGAGTACGTACACCCGCCCGCGGACGTATCACCCACCTCGGTGAACAAGATGGGATAGCCGGCAGCCTTGATCCCGCCCCAAACATTGTCGGCGCAGCTATTCGCGTTCCAGGGTCCACCGGCGCTGGTGGGGCAGATATTGCTATCGTCATAGGTGTGAATGGCCGCAATTAACTGATTGGCCGGGTCGGCGGGCCGGTTCGCCAGCCAACCGGTAAGATCGTTGGACCAATGCTGGCCGCCGACCGCAACCGGGTGGGCCCATCCCGTACCCTCGACATTTCTGACCGCCTGCAGCATCTCTTCCATGCCGGCAATGCGGAAGCCATAGACACAGCTTGCACCGCCGGTATCCCAGCAGGCCCAACTCAGCGACTGGGGTTCGTTGTAGAGCTCGAAGATGACTGCCGGATCGTTCTTGAACGCGGTGGAGACTGACTGCCAGAAGGCAATCGAATGGTCGTAGTCGGCCATCACCTGCTCGCCGGTGGCCTCCGTACTTCCCGCCGCGTTCCAGTGGAGATCCAGGATGGCGTACATGCCGCTGGCGCGCAGGTTGTTGACGAAAGCGATGATGTCGTTTTGATAGGCTGCGCCGCCGCGGCTGACGCCGTTGATGCCGAGCCAGCAGTCTTCGTTCAGCGGGATGCGCGCACCGTTGACTGCGGCGCCCCAGCTTTTCATGTCCGCCGGAGCGGTCGTAAGGGTGTTGGGGTTTTCGAAGGTCTGACTGGTAGTGACGCACATGTATTCCGAACCCTGGGCGTTGAAACCAATCAGGTGGATGGTCTGGCCGTTCTGGTTGACCAGATGATTCCCGGAAACCTGAATCGACAACGAGCTGGTTGCGGCAACCTTGAGGCTCACCAGCCCGGTTGTAACGTGCGGTGAAGCGGCCGAGTCCGTGGCCTGCACGTTGAATGTGAACTCACCCGAGGCTGTCGGCACACCGCTGATGGTTCCCGAGGTCGAAACGGTCACCCCCGCCGGTAACTGTCCCGAAACGACTGTCCACGTATACGGCGGCGTGCCCCCGCTGGCGGTTAGCTTAGAGGCGTAGGAACTCCCCACCATTGCGCCGGGCAATGAACTGGTGGCAAGAGCAATCTGGCCGTTTGCTTGGGCGGAACTCGAGGACGGTGCCGCCGCATTCAGCTGCGCGCCTCCTCCTCCACATGCCGAAAGTAAGAGCGCGCATGAGATCAATGAGACAAGTAACACTAAGAAACGACGATCGCCAGAAAAGGTTTTCATCGGCTGCCTTTAAGACCAGAGGTTGGCCTGAAGATTAGCGACCGCGGTGCGTTCGCTGAGGCCAAGCTTAGTGCGGCAGGGAAAAACAGAAATCGGTTCTACGCAGTAGCGAAAGTAGTAAAGAAATCGTAAGGGCTCATAAGACGAAACTCTATTTACCCCGATGTAACTGGTCATCGAATATGCGGTGTCCAGTCAAGAAACGTGCAAAGCTAACGGCGATGTGGCGCAGCCGGCGTCATAGTCTGGTCGTATTGCGTTGACGATCGTGGCGAGCCGGCAGGAATCGACGAGCGGCGAGAATGGATGGATTAACTGGAGGCTATCTCATACATAGCTCTGCCGAAGAAGTTGGCCTCGTGGTATTTCCAACGACGACAGTGGCGGCACATTGCGCTTCCGTCCAGAGTACGCGGCTTGCCGCGGTTGCAGTTGTGGGGTGCGATCAAACGCATCCTTTGTTGCTGGGGCTTGTTGATCCAAGGGGCCGCTGTTGTAGGCGATATCCCCGATCATGCTCGGGTGAATCGCTGTTGTAGGGTGGCTAACATCAATTCCGCGCAATTGCTTAGTCGGGTTCGTATATTTATGAGATAGGCTCTAGATTTACTCCTGCGTTGCCACTGTCGCCTTTACCTCTTCCTCCGCGCTCCAGCCGAGTTTGTCCAGCGCAAAGAACATCAGGCTGAGAAGCATGCCGACGACGGTACCCAGCACCATGCCGCGGAACTGCGTCTGGCCGAGCTTCAGCGAGACGCCGGAGATTCCCACCACGAAGACGATGGCCGAGAGCAGCAGGTTCCGGCTCTTGGAGTAGTCCACCTTGGCCTCGATCAGCATGCGCAAGCCCGAGGCCGCGATCACGCCGAACAGCATCATGCTGATTCCACCGATGACCGGAACCGGGATGGTGCGGATCGCCCCGCTCACCTGCCCGAAGAAGGCGACGATAATCGAGATGACTCCCGCGCCGCCGACCACCCACACGGAATACACTCTGGTGATCGCCATCACGCCCATGTTCTCGCCGTAGGTCGTCGTCGGGCACGATCCGCAGAAGCCGGACAGCATGGTCGAGAGGCCGTCGCCCATCAGCGAATTGTGCAGCCCGGGAACCTTCAGCAGGTCGCGGCCGACGATATTGCTGGTGACGAACAGATGCCCGATGTGCTCGGAGATCACCACCAGCGCGGCCGGCATGACGATCAGGACGGAGGCCCAGTCGAAGACCGGCGCTACCAGGGTCGGCAAGGCAAACATCGCCGCCCCGTGCAGCGGGCCGAAATCAACCGTACCGGGCGACCAGATGTTCACGATCACCGACAGGATATAACCGGCGATCACGCCAATCAGCACCGGGATCGCCGCCAGAAATCCGCGGAAAACCATCGAGCCGATCACCACGACCAGCAGCGTAAAGATCGAAATCAGCGTCGCCCTGCCGCTGATGGCGTTCCCCTGGTAGAACGACATGTTGGTCGCCACCGGCGCCAGCTCCAGCCCGATCAGCGCCACGATGGGTCCCATGGCGGCCGGAGGAAGAACGACATCGAGCCACTCCCGGCCGGCGAAACGGATAATGAGCGCCACCACAAAGAAGATCAGCCCCGCCACCACGAAGCCGCCCAAGGCATGCTGATAGCCGATCTCGGGCGTCTGGCCGGCGGCGATGCAGGTGATGGTAGGGGCGATGAAGGCGAAGCTGGAACCAAGAAACGCCGGCGCCTTGCCCCGGCATACAAAGGTATAGATCAAGGTTCCGATGCCGTTCATCAGCAGCACCAGCGCCGGGTCGACCACCGTTCTTCCGGCTGCCTGGTTGAAAAGTATGGGAACCAGGACGGAGGCGCCGAACATGGCGAACAGATGCTGCAGGCTCAGCGGAATGCCTTTCAGCAGCGGTACCTTCTGTTCGACCTCGATAATTTCGCGCACTTTGGCAGGTTGGCTCTTGGTGTTCATCAGTGATTATGTCTCTGATTTCATTTTTGGCGGCGCCGGCGCTGTCAGTACTCTTCGAGACAGTATTCATGCTCTGGCAGCGCAATCCTGATCGGACGGCACAGCTTTGCTTCGATGAGTCTCTCTGAGCACTGGACGCAAAGCCAATATCCGCGTCCGCGGCGGCTTTGTCAAACGAAGAAAACTCTGAGCGGAAGCGCACCGCGGCGAGCGCGAACGGGCTGCGTTTTGCGTGGCGCGCAAGCGCCTCACGCCGAACTGTTACATCGGTCACATCCACAATATCGCCCGTGGTGTATGCATAGGTAACGGCTTGCAGCAATTTTTTCTACCTCGGTCCATAGGAGAGCGCGCTCATGTTTGGAGGAAGGAAGGCTGGCCTTCTCTGTCTCTTGCTGACCGTCGCGGCCGCCGCTGCGCAGTTGCCTGAACCGCCGGTCCGCGTCTCGCTCGAGAATGTGTCTCTGGCGTCAGTTACCTCCAGCAAGGTGCAACTCAGCGTCACCGCCAGCCTGGTTTCCACGCGCAGTATTGCCGTGGAAGAGATCACCTTTGACCGGATGCGCGCCGGAGGCGTGCCCTTCTATGCCGCGCCGGTCTCCGAGCGCATCCAGCTCACGGCCAAGCAGAAGCTCACCTTGCCCAAGCCGCTGCTGCTGACCATCTATCTGCGCGATCTCGACAATCTGCAGCGCCTGCGCGCCCTGGTCAGCGGGGGCAAGGTGTCGGTGACCGGCGTAGCCTATGCCAACGTTGAACTCAATCCCGTGCTGGAGGTCCTGCTGTCGGCCAAGCATGAGCGCATTTCCATACCCATCGCTGACAGCGTCGAATTGCAGGTCCCGGGCGGCATCCTCGGCCGCAAGGCCGCACTGGCCCTGCTGGATGCGGCCGAAGCGGGTTGGAACCGCATGGGCAGCACCTTGCAGAACGCGGCTAAAGTTTACTCGGAATGGCGCGGGCGTCTGCCGGAGCAGTATTCCTCCGTCGTCGTGCTGGCGTATGCCTCCTATGATTTGACCGGGAAGAAAGGCGCGAGCGCGCACCTGGAAACGACCGCTACCGGCTTTCGCCTTGGCGGCCGTCAGGTGCTGCTGCCGAAATCCGTTCTGGAGCCTTGGAAGTTCGATCCCAAGATAGCGGCCAGCATCAAGCAATCTTCCATGAAGGTCAGCGGCTACGATCTCTGGATCATCCCCGCCAATGCCCGCCTGCGCGACGACTCCAACCAGCTCGCGGCGGATAAGGCTTGGCGCTTGAGCGCGCAACAGCTTCGCCTGCTGCCGTCCGTGCCGGACGACATGGAGGAGACGTTTGTGGCCGGCGCCAAGAACCCGGTGAAGATTGGCGTGCACCGGCAGCGCAACGCCTCCGCCCTGGGAATGGTGGAGATCACCGATCCGGCTGCGCCGGCGTTGTTCCCCACGCTGGCCGATGCGGCCGGCGGCGCTTCCGCTGAACCACTCGCCCTGTTTCGTTTCCCCGAGGGTGTCGATGCCCGCGACGCTCGTCCCGGTCTGCTGTTAGTCTCAGCGTCATCCGCGTCCGGCATGATGAAACTGGACGAGATGGTTGACTCCAGCGCGTTTGGCTCGCCTCTGGTCTCCAAGTCCGGCATTGTCGGCGTGGTCATCAACCAGAACTCCGCCGTGCCCATGGCGGAGGTGAAGCGCCTGTTCAAGATCGCTTCCGCGCCGGAGCCGGCCATCGCCGCGGGAAGCGATAACCGGCTGGTTGCCTTCATCAGCGACCTGCACCTGGGTGTCGGGCGCGGCGACGACGGGAAGTGGGACCCGACCGAGGACTTCCGCTGGCCGCTGGCGCTGCAGGGCCTGCTCGACTACCTCTCCGAGCGCGGACAGCAGCGAGTCGATCTGGTAATGCTGGGCGACATGCTGGAGTTGTGGCAGCCTCCTAAAAATCTGGCCTGCAAGAGCGTCGCCATGGACTCGGGGTGCACGGTCGAAGAGATGAAGCAGATCGTCTCGGCCGTCATCACCGCGCACCCCAATGAAATTACTTCACTGAAGAACTTTGCGCGCCAGGGAGACAACCGACTGTACATCGTCCCCGGCAACCACGATGCCGCGCTGCTGGTCCCCGAGATTTGGCAGTTGCTGGCGTCCGCTCTTAGCCCCCCTGCGGCAAACCCCGCAGGCGCGCCTGCAGGAATGCAAGACCCAACCGCAAGAAACGCCACAGATTCGCCAACCGGTCTACAAGAGGCAGCCCCAGCCGGCGCCGCAACTCCGCCTGTCGCGGTCGAGAGCCACGTGCGCCTGGTGGAGAGCGGAATCTGGTCCTCGCCCGATGGAAAGCTCGTCGCCGAGCACGGCCACCAGATCGGCAGCGACGTCAATCGCTACGACAGATGGCCGCAGGTGACCGCCACCAGGAACGGGCAGACATACATCCTCCGCTCCTGGGGTGAACACTTCGTGCAGTCGCTCTTCAATGAAGAGGAGCGGGAGTATCCGCTGATCGACAACCTGATCCCCGAATCGGTGGGCGCGCGCTACAGAATCGCTGAAAAGGGAATGTGGACATCGGCCCGCGATGCGCTCCGCTTCCTCGCCTTTGACACCTTCGAGACCTCCGGCGGCAAAAAACAGCAATCGCCCGAAGCCGTGGCAGCTCAGGCAGCGGATGCCATCTCCAGCAAGGCCAGGCTTCTGCGGCTCGGCTACGGCATCTTTGCCGGCCAACTGGCGGCAGATAGCCCCTTGCGCAAGGTCCTGGAGACGAATCTGGACTCAGCGAAGAACCAGGCGGGAGCTGCCGTCATGGCGGCTTCCTTGCCCGGACCTTTCGTGGCGAGCGATTTGAAGACGCTGTGCGCAAGCCTCGTTGGAGAGACTACCGCCATTCCCTGCGGCTCTCTGTTCGGCAGCCTGCTGCTGCCGCGCGCTGAAGTCTTTCGCACTCATCTCATCGCCCGACGGCAGGCGTTCCCGCAGATGACGTTCTTCATCTACGGCCACACGCACCAGTACGAAAATCCCTGGCCGGTTCAGCTTGACGGGTCCAACACCGTGCAGGTGCTTAACACCGGCGCCTTCCAGAGGCTTATCGATGAACCCCACTTTCTCGAAAAGACACGCACATTTCCGCATCCTTATGACGGCCTGAAGAAAATCAGTTTGGAAGAGCTCCCGCCCTGTTATTCGGCTGTCGTGGTGCAGTACAAAAATGGAGCGCCGGAGCCGCAGGTGGTCATGTGGCGAATGCCGGAGGACGGCGACGGCAAGATGGTGAGCCCGGGTTCGGGCGGATGCAACTGACGCTATTTATGATTTTCGATTTTAGATTTCAGATTGACAATCTTCAAGATGAGGGTGGAAGCGCCGGGCTTTAGCCCGGCGAATCGCCAGTGGAAACGAACCGGCTTTAGCCGCTGTGTCGAGCACAGGGGCTAAAGCCCTGATCCTAATGCGTGTCCATTCACCGGGCTAAAGCCCGGTGCTTCCACTCTTTTGCACCAACTATAGCTCATTTACTTTTTCTTCAGCGACGCCATGTCGATCACGAAGCGGTAGCGCACATCACTCTTCACCACGCGCTCCCAGGCTTCGTTCACCTTCTGGATGGGGATGGTCTCGATGTCGCAGACGATATTGCGCTGGCCGCAGAAATCCAGCATCTCCTGCGTCTCCCGGATTCCGCCGATCGCCGATCCGGCCAGGCTGCGGCGGCCGGCCACCAGTGAGAACGCGGCGACGGACGCTTCCTTCTCGGGAATGCCGACGACGACCATCGAGCCGTCGACCTTCAACAAAGAGAGATAGCGATTCCAATCGATCTCCGCCGACACCGTATTAATAATGAGGTTGAAGCAGCCCTTCAGTTTCTTGAAGGTCTCTTTCTCCGACGAGACGAAAAAGTGATCGGCCCCCAGGCGCGTGGCGTCAGCCTGCTTTTTGGCCGAGTGGCTCAGCACCGTGACCTCGGCTCCCATGGCGTGCGCCAGCTTGACTCCCATGTGCCCCAGTCCGCCCAGGCCCACGATGGCTACCTTCTTCCCGGGACCGGCCTGCCAGTGCCTCAGCGGCGAGTAGAGCGTAATGCCCGCGCAGAGCAGCGGGGCAGCCGCATCCAGCGGCAGATTCCCCGGCATGCGGAGAATATAGTTCTCGTCCACCACGATGCGGTCGGAGTAGCCGCCGTAGGTTGGCGTTCCGTCCTTCTCCGTGCCGTTGTACGTCCACACCGGATGTACGGTGCAGTACTGCTCCAGTCCCTGGCGGCATTCCGGGCAGCTGCGGCAGGAATCGACAAAGCATCCCACGCCGACCTTGTCTCCAGCGCGATACCGGTTGACCTTGCCGCCGACAGCGGTGACGATGCCGGCGATCTCGTGTCCCGGAACCATGGGGAAAATCGAGCCGCCCCACTCGTCGCGCGCCTGGTGAATGTCGGAATGGCAGATACCGCAATACTTGATCTCGATGGCTACATCGTGGTCGCTCAGCTCGCGCCGGCTGAAAGAAAATGGCGTCAGCGGAGCCTTCGCTTGGAGAGCGGCATAACCTTCTGCTTTGGACATGATTTTGACCTTTCGCAGGCGAGTATACACCGCCCATCGGGGTGTAGGGCCGGCAGGCACAGACATCGGTCTGCGCAAGTGACTCGGAGTTGCACCACAGCGGAACAGCACACAGGAACTGGAGAGCAGCAAACCTGCCGGCGGCGCGCCTCTCTGCCGATGCCGGGCCGCTAAGGCTCGATCACCTCCAGCGTGATGGGCAATGACGACCGGGTTGTGGCTGATGATCCGCTGCTGGTTGAGCCGCAGCCGGCCAGCCAGAGAATCAAGCCTATCGTTATCACCGCGAACCATAAGCGGAGAAAACGTTTCTTGCCTGCGGGGCCTCCCATCCAGAGCAGTCCAAAGGGCAAAGCCGCCAAGCCGGTCCAGGCAGCCAGAAAGACCCTGCGCTGTTGCAGCTCCGCGACCTGCTGAGTAACAGTAAAGACGGCTACCAGGGAGAAATAGCCTGTGGGAGTGTTCTCCGTGGTGGTGATGGTTATCACCCCGCCGCTGTAAGTGCAGGTAACTTCCGTGGCGGCGGGAGGAATCAGGCAGGTTAGCGACACTCGGGCATTGGGGCCAACGCCATTCAAGGTCACCGGCAGATCGATGACATCTCCGGGCGTCAGCAGCAGGTCCGTCTCGAATTGGGTACTCACGGTGACTGAATTGCTCGTGCTGTCGATGGCAAATTGAACGCTCGGCGAGACACCGCCGCCGACTGCCGGGTTGATCACCGCCACTGTCGCGGTGCCCTCCGTCGCTATGTCGGCCGAGGTGATGGGCACGATCAATTGCGAATCGCTCACCCAGGTCGTGCTGCTGGTGCGGTCGACGCCATTCCATAGGACGCCGGCGCCGGGGCTGTAGCCGAACCCTCCGCCCTCGACCGTGAGATAGAAGCCGATGGAACCGGCCTTCACCGTTGCCGGAGACAGGCTCTCGATCCACGGGGTCACGTTGCTGGGCAGAGCGCTGCTGCTGGCCGAATAGTAGCTGGCGGTAACGCTGCGGGCGGAGCCCATGATCACCGTGCACGCGGCCCCCAGGACCGAATCGCAACCCGTCCAGGAATTCAACGCTTTGCCCTGGACGTTGGCCGGCGGCGTCAGGGTGACCGTTGTGCCGGGAATGTATGTGCGCGTGAAGGTGGCAGTCCCGTTACCGGCCCCGGCGCTATCCAGCGGGCTGACCGTGATATTCACGCCGCTGGATGGGAAGGCCGAGCTGACGATGAGTGGATAATTCCCCGATGCGCTGTTGGCGGTGGTGAAGGCTTTGAGGCAAACATTGGCGGTACGGTCGGAGGCAGTCGTATCCTGCCACGGGCCTATCCAGCCCGAGCCTTGCTCCTCGCGGATAAAACTCACCTGAGTCGGACCGGCAGGCAGGTTACTTGAGTAGTTGCTGATGGCCGAGTGAATTGGCAGGGGATTGTTAATGCCGGCCGGGGCCGATACCCGCACGACTACGGAAAACTTCTGGCCCTGGGTGAGTTGCACCGGAGTCGCAAGCGGAACTGTCTGGTAGCCCGCGTTTGCAATGGTGACGTTGGTGGTTCCTACCTGCGTCCCGCCGGTCATCGGGTCGCTGCCGGTCAGGCCCGTGTAGACGTAGATCGCGTAGGTGGTGTTGTTGGCGGGCACCCAGAATGAAACGGACGCCAACTGTTCGGTGGCGGCGGCGGTATATACGTTGGCGAACCATCCGAGGTTGCTGCTGTATCCCCAATAATTCGTCACGCCCAGCGGATCGTACTCGTACTTGCGCGAGTAATTCGTGACCACTTCGCTGCCTACGTAGGCATACGACTCGTCGCTGAGGCAGAACTTCGTATCGTAGTAGGAGATCCAATCGTAGCCGAGTTTGCCGTGGCTGGTTCCGTAACTGTTCTTGATCAGGAAGGCGCCGTTGCCCGGCGGAGGCGTCAGGAAGTTGCTCTTATCGTAATTGTCATCCCACCCCACGAGCGCGACGTCATGATTGGTGCTGACGCTCGCCGATCCATAATAGTAGTAGCCCCCGGTACTGCTGTTGTAGGACAGCTCCGGCAGATTCTTATTCGGGTCCTCCGCTCGCTGGTCCCAATACATGGAGGTATGCAGCGCGCCGTATGTCTGCAGCGCGTTCTTCAGGGTGTCGTTGTCGGTTGCGCTGTTGCGCTTAGGAAAGATGAGGATCTTTTGCAGGTGCTTCTGCACCGGCAACCCCGGCGGAGAAGCTGGGGTAGTGTCCTTGGATAGCACCCTGTAGGGATCGTCGGTTTCATCCACCGGCCCGCTCCAGCGCACCAGGTATGCGGCGGCCCTGGACGCGCTGCCGCCGTGGCACGGAGCCCCATCGAATCCATTCAGGTTGTTCATGTTGTTCTCGGAGAAGTCGCGCGTCTCCGCCGTCAACAACGAGGATTCCAGCGCCGCCATGGCGGCGAACGCCCAGCAGGCGCCGCAATTGCCCTGGTCCCTGACGGCGGTTACCTTGCTGTTGTTGCGCAGATCGAACGCGGAGGGCGGCGCACCCTGGGTGAGGGCGAGCGCTTGCCTGGCCAGAAACGAATAGTCGACCGGCGAGGGAATCCTGCCTGTCGGATGTTCCGCCGGGGCCGACTCAACGGAAGCTCCCTGTCTGCGGAGCTCTTCCCGCGCCCGGATATCACTCTGGTAGGCAACAAAATCCGGATTGAGCGGTGCACTGGTAATCGTCCCAGTTGACTGGTTCCCATTTATTCCCTGCGCAAAACCGCAAACCGGCGCTAGTACCAACAGCAACAGTGATAAAGGAAGGCGGCGAAACTTATTAAAAAGGATGGATAAGATTGCCCGCGAGGACATGACCACTCCCATAGAAGAAGCTGGAGCCCGGACCGCAAAGCAAAAAATGATCAGGAGGCGACGAGTATAGATTGCAGAGTAGCTGGCGTCAATCGGGTTTTGCCTGCGGAAGATTAAACCTGCGTTAGCGTTTTCCGGAAAATCGCGCGGGCACGCGTGCGAGGTTTTGAGTGTAGAAAATCGCGCCTTGAATTGAAAAAAATGGCCGCCATGCGGCGGCCAATCGAACACCTTCCCGGCTGGTTATTGGCTCATTGTGCGTACTTCACGGAGCAGCCATAAGGACGGCTTGACGGTACTGCTACCCTCTTACCCGCCGTGGCTTCATCGAGCGCCGCCGTCACGTAGTTGGTCGCTCCGGCGATATCGGACTGATCCGTCGTCGGCTTGTTATCGATCGCCCCTTCGTAGATCAGTTGGCCTTGCGGGTTGATGATATACATGTGCGGGGTCGTCTTGGCGGCATAGAGATGGCCGAGATCGCCTTTCGGATCGAGCAGCGCCGCCGTCGGAGCGGCGTTCATCTTCTTTATATAGTCGTTTTCCTGCGCGGCGGTGACGTAGCCCTGCTCGCCGGGCGCCGAGGAAATGACGGTCAGCCAGATGACTCCCTTGCCCGTCCAGTATTTCTGGAGCTTCTGCATGTTGCCGCTGTCGTAATGTTTCCTGGTGTAGGGACACCCCTGGTTGGTCCACTCCAGCACGACAAACTTTCCTTTGTACTGGGCCAGCGAATGCTGCTGGCCGTAGCTGTCGGTGGCTGTGAAAGCGGGTGCGGGCTCGCCGACGCGCGCGGCGAAAATCGGGACCGCCAAGAGCAAAACCAGCAACGCTACCGAGACCGTCTTTTTCATCGCCGTACTACCTCCGTTTCTGTCGAGCCAAACTGCGAATGGGTGCGTCGACTTCGTAAGCGTCGCGCCCGTTCAGCACGATGACGCCTTTCAGCCGCCGGGGATCCTGCCCAAGATTCTCTGCTTTCTTGAGAGTCAGGTGCAACACGCCGGGGTTGGTTAGCAATGCCGGCGGCGCCTGATCGTCAATCTGCTCCGCTTCGGCCGGAAAGAACTCGGCCTTCGTGACCGGCTCGCCCGTAACCAAAGTCAGCCGGAAGCTGTCAGCCGAGCTGGTCGCCAGCGGGCGAAAGCGCGACGGCAACGGCTTGGGTATGCGTTCCGCGGCCGACTGCAGCAGCGAGCGGGCGGACTCATCCACGCTGCCCGTGCCGGCGATGCGCAAGGGAGCGCTCAGCTGCGCGCGTTGCGGAACGCAGATGTCATGGCAAACCAGCCAGCGCAAATTTCCGCTTACTTCGAGAGTGGCGCCGGGCTGGGCAGTCGGCGGAATTTGCAATGAGGAGAGCAGGACCGTGGTGCCTTCGTAGCCGTAGTCTGTCCCGGCGGTGGTTGTCAGGCGCATGGGCGTGGGCCAGGCGAGTGTTCCGGCTGTAATTCCCGCCGGAAGCCGCCACTGGATTCGCGGCGGCTCGCCCGAGTCGCCCGGATTCAGCCAATAGATATGCCACCCGCTCTCGGTCACGAACTTGATGCCCAGATTCACGTGCGAGCCCGGCTGCGCGGTCGACTGCTCTAGAACGAAAGAGGCCGTCGAGTGGCTCGGCGGCGCCGGCACAGTCTCGGAGGTATGCGAGCAGGCGACCGCCATGGCAAGAAGGCAAACGCAGATGGGAAGTACTGGGCGTATCTGGTATGACACGGCAGATCAAGAGCAACAGCAATTAGATGCTGGTGCGTCCTGCCGCCGATGGAATTTCTTCAGAGACTGCACCCGGGTGTTTCCCTTTCATGGAATATCTCCCATTGGTCGCCGAAATCGCGGTCCTTGCATAATCGGTCTGCCGGCGGGCAAGACAGCTTAATCTCGACTTATTGCTCGTGATTCAAGACCTGGAAGCAGTCACGCTCGCAGAGTTAAAGATGGTAAGATGGCATGCATTCATCCCATATCAACTTGTCGGGAGGGCCGCTCGGGACCCTGACAGCCCCTGACAGGAGGCAACACAAGATGTCGACGGCTGGCACTACCACGGTCCCGTCCGCCTCTTCGGAATTGAAGCGGCTGGCTACAACTCCGGCAGTCTTGTGTCTGATACTCTTCGGCGCCGCCTACATTACCAACGCCATGGACCGGGCGATCTTTGCCACCCTGCTGCCCATGATCAGCAAGGGCCAAGGCTATGGGCTGAAAACCGGCGGGCTGCTGGCGACCATCTTTAATCTGGGAATTGGCTTTGCCGGGCTTCCCACCGGCTATCTGCTTGACCGCTGGTCGAGAAAATCCGTCATCACGCTGGGCATGGTGATTTATTCGGTTGCTACCCTGGCCACCGTGATTGCCGTGGGCGTTGGCGACATGGCTCTCTACCGGACGATCACCGGCATCGGCGAAGGCATGCAACTGACCGGACTCTTCGTGGCCGGCGGAAGTTACTTCTACAAGAACAAGGCTTTCGTCCTGGGCTGCATCAACGTGGGCTTTGGCATCGGCGGCGTGATCGGGCCGCAGTGGAGCGCCAGCATCGCGATGCACGCCGGCTCGTGGAAGCCGCCGTTCGTGGTGTTCTGCATCACGGGCCTGCTCATGGCGGCAGCTATCTGGTTCTTCATCCCGAGGAATTTCAGCGAACAGAAAGCCATCAGCCGCGTTCAGGAAAAAAACGTTAACGTGGACAACATTCCCGATACGCTCTGGAACCGCAATATCAAGCTGCTGATGGTCTCCACCTTCGTCCAGGGCGCCATGGGATTCGCCTTCCAGGGCCTCTACGTGAGCTATCTCGTCCGTCATCTTCACTACAGCCAGATGGCGGCGGCGACGGTGTACAGCTTTTACGGATTGGGCTGCATGCTGCCCATGCTTGGCGGCTGGCTGGGAGATCGTTTCTCCAACCGCGGAGCGGTTGCAACGGCCTACGGTTGCATAGCCGTGATTACTTTCCTGATCTTTAACGTTTTCACCCAGCCCCTCCATCTTTATATACTGACCTTCCTGCAGGCGTTCTGTTACAGCGGCGTGGTGAACGTCAATCACATGGCATTGTTCCAGCGCTGCGTGCGTCCCACCATGGTAGGCCGCGCTACCGGCTTGTTCAGCTCGACGCACTTCACCGTCGGGGCGTTTGCCGGATACATATTCGCTTCATTGGCGGAAAAGCTTGGATGGGGTACGGCGGCGGCCATCCAGTTGTCGCTGCTTTCGGTGCTGGCGGTCGTCGTCGTTCTGATGACCAGCTCGAAGCAGATGCTCGACACGAGGCAGAAGCCGGCGGGCGGCCACTAGAGAACAGTTTCGAGAGAGCACGGGCTGCCTCAGGCGGGAAGCGGGAATGCGCGGTTTCTTGCCGAACGCGAGGAAGGTCCGCGAAGAAAAGCCCGTGGGTATCCGCGGAGAACGGCTTCCGAACCAAGGAGAACGTTGATGGCTCACGAGGTTGTTGGAAAAGCGCTTCCCAGAATCGATGCTGAGCTGCAGGTTACCGGCAGGAGCGTCTATGGCGACGACAATGTTCGTCCCGGAATGCTCTACGCCAAGACCCTGCGCAGCCGCCATGCCCATGCCAGGATCTTGAAGATCGACACCTCGGCGGCGGAAAAGCTGGCGGGAGTGAAAGCGGTTATCACTGCCAAAGACGTTCCTTACAATCGCTTTGGCCTCAGCCATCTGGACCAGCCGATTCTGGCCGACGAGAAGGTCAGGTACTTCGGCGATCCAGTCGCGGCGGTCGCGGCGACCTCGTGGGAGGCGGCGGAAAATGCGCTGGCCCTGATCCGGGTCGAGTACGATCCGCTGCCCGGAGTCTTCGACCCGATTGAGGCAATGAAGCCCGATGCCCCCAAGGTGCAGGGCGACAACAATATTGCCTTTCAGCAGCGCATCCGCTTCGACGATATCGAGAAGGGCTGGAAGGAATCGGATGTCATCTTCGAAGAGAAGATCACCACCCCGGCCGTCGAGCATGCCCACATGGAGCCGCACGCGATCATCGCCGAGGTGGCGCTTTCCGGCGAGTTGATGGTCACGACCTCCACCCAGCGCCCCTTTGCCCTGGCCTCCGACTTGAGCAAGTCCCTGAAGCTGCCGATGAATAAGCTCCGGGTGACCGCACCGGCCGTGGGCGGCGGCTTTGGCGGCAAGAGTGAACTCACCAACGAGGCCCATGCCGCCTTGCTGACGATGAAGACCGGCAAGCCGGTCAAGATGATTTACACGCGCGAAGATGAATTCATCGCTTCCACTGCGCGCCATCCCTACATCACCAAGTACAAATCCGGCCTGAAGAAGGACGGCACCCTCGTCGCCCGCCAGGTAGAGATCGTCAGCGACAGCGGCCCCTACGTCTCTTTCGGCCAGCAGACGTTGATCAAGGCGCTGGTGCATGCGGCCGGTCCGTACCGCATCAAGTACGTGGCCATCGATGGCTACCTGGTCTACACCAACAATTCGGTGGGCGGCGCCATGCGCGGCTTCGGCGTGACCCAGCTCGGCTTTGCCTACGAAGTGCACATGGATACCATCGCCGCCGAGATGGGACTGGACCCGGTGGAGTTCCGCTTGAAGAACCTGTTTGTCGATAACAGCTCGCTGCCCACCGGCCAGGTGGTGCGGGCCGTGACCTTGACCGAGTGCATGAAGCACGCCGTCGAGCTGGCAGGCTGGAAGAAGGAGGTCAAGTTCCAATGAAGAAGCGCGGCAAGGGCGTCGCAGCCATGTTTTATCCCATCGGCGGTACCTCTTCTCCCAACCCGGCGGGAGCCTTCATCAAGGTGAATGCGGACGGCAGTGCGACTTTATTCACTGGAGCCAACGACATCGGCCAGGGTTCGGACACCATTCTGGCGCAGATTGCGGCCGAGGAGCTCGGCATCACGCTCGATAAGGTGAAGATCATCGCCGGCGATACGCAACTGACTCCCTTCGATCACGGCCCGGGCGCAAGCCGCACGACGCTAATGACCGGCTTCGCCGTGCAGCGGGCCGCGGCTCAGGCCAAGCAGATCCTGTTGGAGTTGGCGGCCGAAGAACTCAACGTTCGCTCCACTGGACTGGCGGCCAGCAACGGCTTTATTTACCTCCAGGACTTTCCCGAGCGCAAAGTGGCCATCAGCACGGTGGCGGACAAAGCCGCCAAGGTCAAGGGCCGGCCGCCGATAGGCGCGGGTACCTTTGGCGCGGTGACCACCAAGCTCGACAAGGAAACCGGGCACGGTAAGCCCTACTCAGCCTATGTCTATGCCACCCAGATCGCCGACGTGGAGGTCGATACCGAGACCGGCGAGGTGGAGGTTCTGAAGATCACCGCCGTCCACGACTGCGGCCTGGCCATCAATCCCTTGCTCACCGAGGGACAAGTTGAGGGCGGTGTGGCAATGGGAGTCGGCTACGGGATGATGGAAGAGATGGTGCTCGAAAACGGGCGGGTGAAGAATCCGCAGTTCACGGATTACGTTCTGCCGACCGCCTTGGACGTCCCCGAGGTCGTCACCAAGATAGTGGAACGGCCCGATCCGGCCGGTCCCTACGGCGCCAAGGGAATTGGCGAGCCTTCCTTGCTGCCGACGGCGCCGGCAATCGTCAATGCCATCCAGGATGCTGTCGGCGTGCGCATTCGCGATCTGCCGGCAACTCCGGAGAAAATTCTCAAGGCACTGGCAGCGGCGGGCAAAGCTTCTTAGCCCAGCGAGATTGCTCCGGTGATCCAGGATTCGTCCCACGGCCCGATTCACGGAGTTTGCGAGAGACCCGCTTTGCGGGAGAACCGGCAAGGAGAGCTTACAATGGAACGGAGTCGCAGGGACTTCTTGAAGCAAGCAGGCGCCCTGGGAGCAATGGCGGCGATGGGAAGTCTTACTCTGCACGCCGCGAAGCGTATGCCTCAATTCCAGATCGATCATGTAACCGCCGCCGGACGAAGACTGCGCCAGATGCAGGATGCGCTGGCTTCCTTTGGACTGAAAACGGAAAATGGCGGACCGCACTCGAACCACGCCACCGAAATGGCCTTGCTGAGCTTTCCCGGACGGCTCGTATCTGGAACTCATCGGCTTGCAGCCGAAGCCCGATCCCAAAGCCGTGGCGGCGCATTACTGGAACAAGTTCATACAGGCGGATGCAGGACCGTGCGCCTGGGCAGTCCATGTGCCCGATGTCGCCGCCGCCGCGCAACGATTCTCGAGTCTGGGCATCGCCGTTACAACTCCCGCGCGCAATGGGCGTACCCGCATGGACGGTGTCAAACTGGACTGGGACTTCGCTCGCGTCGGCCCTGGACCCAATGGGACATTCTTTCCGTTCCTGATCCGCGATGTTACGCCGCGCGAGAACCGGGTTTATCCCAGCGGCAAGCCGACCATGACAGCCTATCGCGGAGTTTCCAGGGTAGTCATCGCCGTCAAAGACATGGACAGCTCTGTGCAGCTCTACCGGCGTGCTTACAACCTGCCTGCTCCGGCCACCCAGGAAGATGCTGATTTCGGAGCCAGGCTGGCCTGGTTCAAGGGGACGCCTGTAATCCTGGCCGTGCCCAACTCGGACAAATCGCCGCTGGCAGCCCGAGTTGCCCAATTCGGCGATGCTCCCTGTGCCTTCGTGCTGGCGGCTGCGGAAAAAGGCATGGCGGCAGCCATGCCGCTGCGCTCAAAGTGGTTCGGCAAGCAGGTTCGCTGGTTCGATCCGGCCAAGCTCGGCTGGCGCCTGGGAGTCGAATAGACTTCATATCCGCTCTAGAAATCGGGCTGCAACCACGGCTTACCAGCAAGGATCTGCTGCACCTGCTGTACGTACTGCTGGGCAGGATTCCAATTTCCAGAGAAATGAAATCCGATGCAGCCCCACAGAACGTCGTCCCATCCGTTGGTGGCTGCGATCTGAGCTGGTGTCTGACCGTTATAGAGCAATCCCTGGAAATCCCCGTCGTAGCAGGAGCGTATGTGTGCGGCCCACCAGTCAGCGTTCAACGCGGTGGACTGCTGGGTCTGCGGGTACCCGCCGTGGATGGGCGCACCAGAGCAATCCAGGTTCTTGATCTGCAAGATACCGTAAGAAGCTTCTTCCGGCACTCCGCAATTATCGCTGACCGTGCTCTGGTGCCATTTCGATTCCTGTACCGCATCGGCGCGGATCAGATCCTCATCGATGCCCCACTTGCAAGCAGCCCATTGCAGGATTTCCGTGGTGGTGCCGGTAAAATTGCCGGTTACCTGGTTGCGCTTCGTCACCCACAGCGGATACCCGTTCGCGCTGTCATTTACCCATTGCGGGGTTACTACTGCGCCGTTGGCCTGGTTATTATCCGGTCGAGGTTCCGCAGCGGTTGGGGTAATTGCTGATGCACAGTAACTATCTGAACGCGGCAGGAATGTCGCTCCGGATGCCTCCGTCGCGAAATGCGACGGTGGGGCAGGCGACGTCGAGTTGGTCGTGCTGCCGCTTGCCGGCGCAGTGGCGACTGTCGAAGCGCCAGATCCGCAAGCAAAAACAAAAGACAACAGAAAGAGACTCAACAGGGGAAGTATGAACCCTCTTGCTACGAGCAATTCCGGCCTTTCTGTCAGGGTCTTGATCCCCTGGATAGTATGTTCCCGGCTTGAGAGGTAAGCAGATTAGCAGGGGATGTCTTTCAACGCGAAGAAATCGAGAGCTGTGCTTGTCCCGATTGTCCTGATGGAAAATTGTCCTGATGGAAAAAGGTGATCTCCAGGACCGGAGATCTCCAAACTGTTTACTCGGAGTAGAGGACGTGCGGCTTTACTCTGCTTCAGCCGTGACTACGTCTCCAATGCAGATGTGTCCAGGGACGGCAACAGGGAGCATGGCGAAATGGTGTGTGTTTTCGAGCATGGCAACCATCCCGCAAAAGAAGGGCAGCGCAGTAAGAACCGCCACTTGGGCCGAAGTCAGGCCCGTGAACTGAGACTTAACGAGCTGCGGCAACCACAACCATAACCCAAAGTGCGTGAAAGCCGAACAGAAGTAGAGTGTGGTGTACGCCCACAGAGACAGACTCTTGAGTGCTTCCCTGAACTTATGTCGCACGACCTTTGCGTCAGATTCGGCCACTTCGGTCTCGAAGTTTCGGGCCAACCAAGTTTTTTGTGTGTCGTTCAGGAACTTGGCCGACTGCGCGTTGTCGGTCATAAGGAAGTAGAACACGCCCCCGTAGACCACCGTGATCGCACCCAGAGCGATGAACATCCAGCGCCAGCCGCTGAGGCCTAGGACATCATTTGCCGAATGCAAAAACAGTGCAGCCAGCGGGCCGCCCAGCACTGAGGCCGCTGCTGACATTAGAATGAGTTTGCTGACCGCCCGACCGCGATAACGCTCCGGAAGCCACCGCGAACACAGCAGGAACATCCCGGGAGAGAAGCCAGCCTCGGCCAATCCGAGCAGAAATCTGAAGACCGCCAACATCTTGAAGCTTGACGCTGTCGCGAAGGCGACCGTTACCAGACCCCAGGTAACCAGGATACGAGTGATCCACTTTGAAGCCCCGAATTTCTGCAGGGCAAAGTTGCTCGGAATCTCGAATAGAAAATAGCCCCAGAAGAACACCCCTGCCGCGAACCCGAATTGTGCGGGAGACAAACCGAGTTCCTTGTTCAGGTCGAGGGCAACGAAGCCGATACCCGATCGGTCCATGTTCATCAGAAGTTGACCCACCATGAGCAGCGGCAAGATATTCAAAGTGATCGCACGAATCGTCGTTTTCTCAATGGTCTTCAATTCAGTAACTTTCAAGTCAGTGCCCTCCATTCCTTGTGCTAGCTTCGCTCGTTTGCCAATACACGACCGGAACGTCAACAACAGGGAAGTACGCCCACCGTTTCCGATGAGCAAGGCAGCCCTCGTAGTGGGGTTTGTAGGAGCTCACAATCTACATCGGAAACCCCCATGGGGTTAAGAGAAATGTGTAGGAATGCGGCAACAGCGTAAGGCAGTGTTGAAAACAAAGGGGATGGTTATCGCGGAAGGAATCGAACCTTCAACCTACTCACTCTCCGCGAATCTGGAGTTTCCTGGCGAACGATCTCGCACGAGATGGGGGTTGGGCTTGCCACTCTGTACCGAGCAGCCGCAACGTTATAACTGGTCGGCGCCAGTGTCGGCAGTGCGACTTGCGGAGCCCGCTGGAACGTTGCAGCTGGAGTCTGCTGATAGCTCGCGAACCCCCCGTTACTCGCGGGAAAGATCAGGGACGCTGTGATTTGTGATCACATGCCGACTTCCGGGGACTGATCTGGGCGCTGTAACTATTCGGATTTCTTCCCAGTGGCCGACCACTCGGAAGTACTCCCTGGCTGCAGGAAGAAGACGTCCCAGCTTAGACGGACAACACGGGTGTGCCCCTTTTCGCAATGACAACATAGTTAGTCGCGCAATCTGCCAGCGGAACGCATGGGCGGCAGCAAACTTCTGACACATCACTCTAGGTTGTGCGCTACGTCACAAGGGGCCATGATTTAGCCGCGATATATTGACGCCACTATTTTCCGCCCAATTCAATGGGTGTGTGGGGGAATCTGCGTGAGAAAGACATAGGCCGGCCGAGGCCGTTCTGTGTCCACGCGGGGTGTCTGCAGCTCACTATGGCAAACCTAAAAAATGTAAGTCACCTCCTCCGGTTGGCAGCCGTCTTCCTGTTGGGGCTTATCGTGTTCCTCTTGCTGCGCGGGGTCCTCATTCCGCGCTCTTTTGGACGATACGGACATTATCGTGGAGAAGCCATCGCCGAGATCACAGCTCGACCGATTTCCTTTGCCGGCCACCAGACTTGTGAGAGCTGTCATTCCGACGTTCTGGAAACGAAAGTAAAGGGAAAGCACAAAGGGGTCGCGTGCGAGGCCTGTCATGGAGCGCTCGCCAAGCATGCGGAAGATCCCACCGCGCTCCAGCCAGCGAAGATAGACACTGCCGTGCTTTGCGCCCGCTGTCACGAAGCCAACATCGCCAAACCTGCGGGCTTCCCGCAGGTCGCCACCGCGGATCACTCCGCCGGGCTCGCCTGCAATACGTGCCATCAGCCGCACAGCCCGGTGATCAAGTCGGGAGCTGCCAAGTGAACTTCACACGCCGTCAACTACTCATTCTGTTGCCCGCTGCCGCCGTCGCGTGGAAGTACGTACTCGCAGGAACCCCCGAGGCATCGCCGAACTACAACAAGGCGGAACACTGGTGGGGCATGTTGGTCGACATTAACAAGTGCATCGGCTGCGGCACGTGTGTTCGCGCCTGCCAGACGGAGAACGAGGTGCCGGACGGCTATTTTCGCACCTGGGTCGAACGCTACCACGTCTCAGACGTGAACATTGAAAACCCCATCGTGGATTCTCCTGATGGAGGCAAGAACGGTTTCCCCCCGGCTCCCTACGCTGGCGGAAAGAACTTCTTCGTTCCCAAAATGTGCAACCACTGCGCTGATTCGCCGTGCACACAGGTCTGTCCCGTGGGGGCCACGTTTGTCAGCCCGGACGGTGTTGTGCTGGTGGACGGAAAGTACTGCCTGGGCTGCCGTTATTGTATTCAGGCGTGCCCTTATGGGTGCCGCTTTCTGAATCCAGAGAAGAAAACAGCGGAAAAGTGCACGCTGTGCCATCACCGCATCACGAAGGGTCTCACGACGGCCTGCTGCGAAGTCTGCCCCACGGGGGCTCGCCAGTTGGCAGACCTGAAGAATCCCAAGGACCCGATTCATGAATTCCTCAGGACCCACAGCGTGCAGGTTTTGAAGCCACACTTGGCGACCAGGGCAAAGCTCTACTACAACGGCTTGGATGGTTCGGTGCGATAAGGAGAGCGGTAAATGATACCCGTCGATGGATTCATGTACCCGAATGAAATAGAACTCCAGTGGAGCGTACTGATCGTCCTGTATCCGTACCTTACTGGGCTGGTGGCTGGCGCATTCATTTTGGCGTCGCTGGAACGTGTCTTCAATGTTGAAGCAGTCAGGCCCACATATCGGCTGGCGTTACTGACGGCGCTGGCTTTTTTACTGGTGGCGCCTCTGCCACTGCAGTTGCACCTCGGGCACCCTGAACGTTCCTTTGAGATGTATCTTACGCCGCACACATCTTCGGCCATGGCTATGTTCGGCTTCGTATATCTCTGGTATTTGCTCGCCGTTCTGGTCGTCGAAATCTGGCTCGATTACCGTCGCGACATCGTGCTGCTGTCTCAGTCCAGCAGCGGTTGGAAGCGTCTTGTCTATCGCGTGCTAACCCTCGGCTCTGACAATATTAGCGAGGGGGCGCTGCGGATTGATGACAAGGTAGGTCGCATTGTCACCATCATCGGTATTCCTTCGGCTTTTCTACTGCACGGTTACGTGGGCTTCATCTTTGGCTCGGTGAAAGCTAACCCTTGGTGGTCTTCACCGCTGATGCCCGTCGTTTTTCTGTTCTCCGCCATGGTTTCCGGCATTGCGATGGTGCTGCTGCTCTACATGCTGATCAGCCGTCTTCGCCGCGTGACGATAGACATGCCCTGTGTGGACACCATTGCAAAGTATCTCTTCTATACATTCATTATCGACTTCGCGCTCGAAATGCTGGACCTGGTTCACCGCATCTATGAGGCCGACGAATCATTCCGCAGCCTCGACTTCATGGTTCACACGCGCCTTTATCTGTCGCACGTGGTTATTCAGATCCTGCTCGGTACCGTAGTTCCGATTGCGTTGCTGGCTCTCACTCAGGTTCTCAGTTTTCCGGTCATAGTGCGAAAGCGCCTCTATGTGCTTTCGGGATGCCTCAGCCAGATCGGTATCTTCGCCATGCGCTGGAACGTCGTTATCGGCGGACAGCTTTTCTCCAAGAGCTTTCTTGGTTACACCACCTACAAGATGGGTTTCGTCACGCGAGAGGGATTGTTGGCTGCAATACTGCTTACAATTCTCCCTTTTTTCATCTTGTGGGTGCTGGTGCAACTCCTTCCGCCGTGGCATACAAAACAGGAGGCCGCGCCTCCGCCGCTTGCGGTTTCGGCCCCGAGCGGGGAATAGCGATTTAGCGATTGGTTCCTTGCATTTTCTGCTGCCACGAGAGTGACCGCTTATGCCGCAGACGTTTTCTCCATCAGCGGGGCTTGAGAACAACGACAGCGTCGCTATCGTCGGCGGAGGGCCGGCAGGCTCGTTCTTTGCTATCACTCTTCTCCGGGAAGCCCGGCGCCTCGGCCTACACATCGACGTTGTCATCGTCGAGAAGCGTCGTCCGGTCGGCCAAGATACCGACAGCTTCCACTGCAAGGGATGCAACTTCTGCGCGGGCGTTATCTCCCCGAGGATGAATGAGGTACTCGACCAGTTAGGTCTCGTCATTCGAGACGAGATCATCGAGGAGCGCATCGAGTACGTCTGGATACAGGGCCAGTGGAAGAACTTCCGGCTGCGGGTTCCCAAAGACATGAAGATGTACTCGGTGTTCAGGGGCTCGTTGCCTGGCAGAAGGAGCGGCGACTGCGGCGGATTCGATGCGTTTCTGCTTGGTGAAGCGGTCAAGGAGGGCGCGCGCATTCTGCTCGGCGACGCTCAGGCTATCGCCTATGGTGCCTCAAGCAAACCCATCTTGACGGTGCGAACGGAAGCGGGAGAGAGAGTGTTGCTCGACGCCAGCTTTGTAACCTTCGCTACAGGAATCAATGCGAACCATGGCGTCGATTATGGTGACGATGGCCTGGTCGCTTCGATCAAGCAGCTGAATCCGGCGTTCGTTCCAAGCAGATCCCGAAAGGCCTTCATCTTCGAACTAGAAGTGGGCGAGGACTATCTCCAGCGAAACATGCACCGAGAAGTACACTTCATCGAGTACGGCTCCAAGCGCCTTGAGGTGGAGCACGCCGCGATTCTCCCTAAGGGCAAGTTTCTGACCGTAGCCATGATTGGCAGGTGTATCGACCAAGCGGTATTGCCACGAAACAGCCAGCAGATGGTCTATGACTTTTTGACCCTGCCACAAATCGCCCGCATTTTGCCGGACATCGAGGGAGCTCCCATCGCCTGTGCGTGTGCTCCCAGAATGACGGCGATCACTGCTAAATCTCCCTTCGGAGACCGGTTTGCGATTATCGGCGATGCGGCGGGGTCGCGCTTGAATAAGGACGGCCTGTTCTCGGCCTACGTGACGGCCAGTCAACTGGCGCGCGTCCTGCTCCATGATGGGATCGACAAACAATCTCTCGCGCGCGGATACGGGAAGGCCATCAAGTGGCTCGCGACAGACAACCGCTTCGGACGGTTGGTGCTCGGGATGAGCCGCGTGGCGTTCACCAGGTCGATGGTCAGCCGCATTACCTACCAGGCCTTTGCCACCGAACAGAAAGTGCGAGATGAGCGTAGGCGGCCCTTGAGCGTGGTGCTCTGGAAAATCGCCAGCGGCACGGCTGAGTATCGGGAAGTTCTGCGGGAGATGTTCAGCTACAGCGTGCTGCGGTCGCTTCTCACCGGTATGGCCGTAACGGTGAGGAACGTGTTGTGCGAGGCCTTCTTTGGACTCAAATGGGGGCAATACGGACGATACCCGACAGTGATCTTGAAGGAGAAGCGCGAGTGGCTCAAGCTGGACTTAGCATCAAGCCTGGAAATGGAGCTTGGCGGTTCGCCTGAGTTCGAGCGGATGTATGTAATCAAAATCCGCGGTTCTCCAGAAGAGATCATGGAGAAATTGGCTTCCTTAGGCAAGCCTAACGCGAGCTTCGTAAACCTACGGTTCTTAGAGGTTCGACAGATCCAGGGGGAACCCAACCAGGTCGGATCAGTAATCCGATACAGGATTCCGCTAGCCGGATTATGTGCGGAAATGCGGCTAACCAAGAGGGTCGGTACCGAGACATTGATGTATCAGGTCAGCGAAGAGTTTGTGGATGATGGGAAATTGATCTTCAACCTCGCACCAACCAAGGACAGAAACATCAAACTGTCCATCTATACTGCATTCGACTACAAACGGGGCAAGAGGTCCGCAAGTCGGATTCTATGGCGGATTGTAAAAGCGTTGTTTCCAGGATTCGTACACGATGTCGTCTGGAACCATGCCCTGTGCACGATCAAGGAGGAAGTCGAGCGGAAGCACGACTACACGCCCAAGCGGTAGGTAGGCGACCCGTCGGGTCACAAGCTGCTTGAGTCGCACTTTCGACTACGACAGCCTTTCTGGTGATCCTGGCCTGAGGTGATTGTTACCGGCAAAACGCCCCAGCATCGAATGAAATCTGGTGAGCCGCGCCTTGCCCGAATTCCCGCCGACATGCCTACATTTCGGCCCTCGTCCCATTGGAGCTGGGGCCATGTGATTTAGGACCTGGGGATTTGTCTTGAGCGGCCTGAGTAGAACGCAGTGCTCCGTGTCCGCGCGCGCAAGATCGCGATAAGCGGCAACCAAGCCCAGGATGCTATTCTGAAATGTGACTCCGATCGTTGCCGAGCGCGCCGCTACCAACGGCACAAGGCCATACGCCCACGCCAATACCCCGCTTCGGAAGGGTTCTCTCCGGTCCTTTGTTCGATGGGTCACCATCGGGGTGTTGTTTGTCTGGTCGCTTGCCGCGCTGCTCCTTGTGGCCGCCCGGTGGATCGACCCACCGACAACCGCGGTGCACATCCAGCGCCGATTGCAGGCCTGGATTCACCACTCGCCGTATCACAAGCGCTACAGATTCATTCCGCTCGGCCAAATCGCGCCCGATCTCCAGCACGCTGTAATCGCCGCGGAGGATGGGCGCTTCTACCAGCATCATGGGTTCGATTGGCAGGAGATCCAAATCGCTGCCGAAGACCATTGGGAAGGCGGCCGCACTCGCGGAGCTTCCACCATTACGCAGCAACTCGTAAAGAACCTATTCTTCGGAACGGCCCGCTCTTTCATCCGCAAGGGCGCGGAGTTCACACTGGTACCGGTGGCCGAATTCGTCCTCGGCAAGCAGCGCATTCTGGAGATCTACCTCAACGTGGTCGAATGGGGCCCTGGTATTTATGGCGCAGAGTCGGCGTGTCGTTACTACGAAAGAACGTCGGCCCGGAATATTGGAAGGCAACAGGCGGCACAGCTCGCCGCGATTTTGCCGGCTCCCCTGAAGCGGCGTCCCGAGCGTATGAATAACTACAGCGCGCTCATCCTTGAGCGGATGAGCCAAATGGGGTGGTAATCGTGAGCAACTTATCGCTTTTGATCTTTATGCATGTACGATGTCGTACATATACGGACCGGTTTTGACGCGAAGAACCGCGCTGGGAACCATTGTGACTCTCATCACAGACACCCTACAGGCATTCACCCTACGCTTTCGTGACTCCTGATACCCTCGAGCGGGACTCGGCTCAGAACGTGTCGGCAGATGGCTACCGCCGTCCCACAGAGTTTTGGTGCCTCATGGCAGTTACCGACGACACCCAGGGCAAACGCAGCAGCGGCAAGCTGACTGCGGCTGACACTGCAAGTCAAGCATACGACACCAAACGTAACAACAAGACGCCGCTGAGGTTATGGCTGGCTTGGGTGCCCATTCCTGCCCTTATTGTCAGCATGGCGGCAATCTATTTCGCCGTCAAACCGACTGTATTCTTTGAACCTGCCTGGTTGCTTCCAATCACCAACGCCTTGTTCGTAACGGCCGTATGTTTCATCGTTGCCTACGTCGCAATGAAAAACTACCTGGCGACGGGCCGTATTCAGATTCTTCTGCTAGGTTGTGGACTTCTGTCATTTGGACTGGGAGGTGTCATTGCAGGTTGGGTAAGAAGTTTTCCAGGCGGGGCCAACCTCAACGTGACAATCTACAACACGGCTGCCCTCGTTGCTGGAGCTTTTCACTTTGTCGCTGCTTTCATTCTTCTGGCAGGCGTCTCACCGGAGACGGGGGCGAAACATAAGCATTGGTGGCTGGGTTTCAGCTATGCCGCGATAGCCGCTTTCACGTTTCTGTTCACGGTGGCGGCTCTGTGGCGCGTCGTCCCTCCCTTTTTCATTCAGGGAGTAGGTCCCACGGCTGTGCGGCAGGTGGTTCTGGGATCAGCGGACGCTCTGTTTGTCTTCTCCTTTCTGATTTTCATGGGATGGTACCTACGCCGAAGGGAAGCCTTTCTCTGCTGGTATGCTTTGGCGCTGGCGCTGACCGCGATCAGTCTTACGGGTTTCTTCATTGAGAGTGCCGTAGGCAGCCCAATCGGATGGTTAAGCCGGTTTTCGCAATATCTCGGAGGCGTCTACTTTCTCATCGCCATCGCCACCGCTATTCGCACGGCCCACGCCAGGAAAACGTCTATTGATTTCGCGCTTGCCGCATCTCTCAGTCCTTCCGAGGAAAGCTTTCTGCGCACTACCTTCGATAACATGGCGGAGCGCCTGATCGTCTGCGACAGCCAGGGAAACGTACTCCTGGTCAACGATGCCGCACGAAAGACATACGGGATGCATGAGCCGGCCCTATGGGAAGCCTCACGTTTGACCGAGGAGGCTGAGCTGTTCGCGCTGGACGGCCGCCCGCTCCCCCTGTCGCTACGACCCCTTACACGTGTCCTGCGCGGTGAGCAGGTCCGTTCGACTGAACTGCTCCTGCAAGTCAAAGCGACTGGGCAGGAACTCATACTGAGTTACAACGGCACGCCCATTCGGGACCGGAATGGCAGCGTCGCGTTGGCGGTTCTCACCGCGGAGGACATCACCGAGCGCAAGCGGGTGGAGGAGTCGCTGCGGGAGAGCGAGGCACTGCTTCAGGTGACGATGGAGAACTTGGCGGAAGCGGTCATCGTCTCAGATCCCTTGGGCAACGTACTCCACTGGAATCGCCCCGGGGCCGCCATGTTCGGGTATGAGAGTCCCGAGCAGTGGCGGGTGCCATTGGCCCGATTCGCCGAGACGTTTGAAGTGGCCGAATTGGATGGAACTGTTCTGCCGGTGGAGCAATGGCCGCTATCGCGTATTCTGCGCGGCGAGAGCCTGCGGGACTTGGAAATTCGCCTTCGCCGGTGGAACAGCGATTGGCAGCGCATCTTCAGTTATTCGGGAAACTTGGTGCGCGACCTGGATGGGCACCCTTTACTGGCGGTGGTCAGCGTCAATGACATCACCGAGCACAAGCGGGCAGAAGAGGCGGTGCGTGAGAGTCAGGCAAAGCTGAAGGCGGCGATAGAGAGCCTGTCAGAGGCGATATTCATCTCCGATGCCGAAGGGCGGCTCGTCAACTTCAATGACGGCTTTATTAAGTATCACCGTTTTAAGGACAGGGTTGCTTGCAGCAAGAATGTGTTTGAATGCCCGAATTACCTGGATACCTATTTTGCGGATGGAACGCCCGCGCCTATCGACATGTGGGCAATGCCACGCGCATTGCGCGGAGAAGTCGCGTCGAACGTCGAGTACAGGCTTTGCAGGAAGGATACCGGAGAGAGCTGGTGGGGTAGCTACAATTTTGCTCCGATAAGAGACCAGGACGGCACGATCATAGGCTCCGTCGTAAGCGCCCGCGACATCACTGAGCGCAAGCGGGCGGAAGAAGCGCTTCTCCGCAGCGAGAAACTGGCTTCCGTGGGACGCATGGCGGCAACTATCGCGCACGAAATCAACAACCCACTGGAGGCGGTGACGAACCTATTGTTCATCACGAAGAGCGCCAAGGACCTGGAATCAGTACGTCAGTACCTGGGGCTGGCGGATGCGGAGTTGGAGCGGATCGCGCATATCACGCGGCAGTCGCTAGGCTTCTATCGCGAGTCCAATGCCCCGGCGCTCACCTCGGTCAATGCGGTGCTGGAATCGGCGGTTGACTTGCTGAAGAATAAGATCAAAGCCAAGAGTGCGGTGATTGAGAAGCAGTGGGACGGCGACGTGCAAGTCACTGCCGTTGCTGGCGAGCTGCGGCAGGTCTTTACCAATCTCCTGGCCAATAGCCTGGATGCCATCGACGGTGAAGGCAAGATCAAGTTGCGGGTGTCTGTTGGCAGCGGCGTGAAGGATGGCCACCGCTGTGTCCGGGTCACGGTAGCTGACAACGGCAAAGGCATCAGTCCGGGTTCGCGGCAGCATATCTTCCAGCCGTTCTTCACCACCAAGGGTACGGTTGGCACTGGCCTTGGACTCTGGGTGAGCAAGCAGATTATCGAGAAGCATGGCGGCACCATCCGCATGCGTTCCAGCAGTAACGGAGCGCGCAGGGGCACGGTATTCTCTATTGTTCTGCCTGTGGAACCCGCGGTAGCAGCACGTAGCCAATCAGCAGGGGCTTGAATTGGCGTCAGTCGGGTCGCAATGGCATCGTGACTGGGTTCCACGACCCCAACCCAAGAGAAACGCCCTTGGGTCCCAGAAACGTGCGCCGGCTTCGCTACAGACGGCAAAGCCGCCTTTCGGCGGCCTGTGAACAGCTATAGGGTCGGCATTGCTCGTTTCTGGGCGCGTGTGCATGGTCTCTCTTTACCTTGACCACGCACGCGGCCACAAGAGGCAAGCAAAGAAATCACGACATCACTATTAGTTCGTGTCAAACACACTCACCGACATCTTCACGCTTTGACCGCCCGCCCCGGCTTCGCTGCGCCACGGCCCCGCCACACAGGGCCGAATCCTGTCCTGATGCTGACATGTTGCTGACATGGAGCTAAGAAGAGATTTCCCGAGAGGTCTGCTGGATAGCTTGCAAGTTCCTTATCTATCAGTAATTAGAGTTGGTGAGCGCGGAAGGAATCGAACCTTCAACCTACTGTTGGTCTAACGGCAACTGAAAACGAATGGTTTCAACGACTTCCCAGTCGTCTTTTTGGTCACAAATAGGCTAGTTTAGGCGCGGTTGTGACACGGTTTGTGACCAAGATTGACCCTTTCAATTTTGGTTCAAGATTCAGCTCTTACTATCCCCCTTTTGAAGCTGATTTTGCACGTCGTCAATACCAGGCTCTTGGCGCTCCGATGGCCTTCTACCCCTTCCCGCAGCACGCGAACGCTCTAGCAGTCTTCCAAAACCAGCCCTGAGTCCTGCAGGTTAGTTCCTGAATCTATTCTGGTGGGTGGCGAACCTGCCACTCGTCCTGGCGGCACTGGTGGTGTTCCCCCTTCGCGCCAGTGCCGCTCCTCGCATGATCATCTTTCTTGCATCTCTTCAGAACATCTTACCTGTACGGTGCTCACCTGGGATCGGTTCCCGTTTGTCTTTTTCACGCTCCTCAATCTGCATCTCCACATCGTCGATTTTGCGTGAAACCCATGTCTGAAGATCTCGCCACACTCGCTTACCGTCATCGCTTAGCTTAGGTCGTCTAAAGGTAAGCAGCGACTCGTATGACTCAATCAGGAACGGAACTACACCTCGATTCAGCGTGTCCTCAAACTCTAACCACTTATCGCTGTTGATGAGGCGCGCAAACGGCAGCAGTTCCGAGTCGGCGTGAATAATCACAAATCCTGTTCGCTTGTTCTCGTCTTCGGCAATCGCACACGCCAGCACGAAGTTCCTCATCCATTGATACCACGGACCATTGAAGGGACAGGGGTAATGGTTCTCATCAGCGGCGCAGTCGAACACCTTGGGTATAAGTTCCCAATATCTGATACCCTTTCCCGTTAATGCACAGCGTGCCTTCTCGTCCGTCGTAGGGTTGGTCTGCATCTCGTAGTCACCGGTACACTGGCTCATTCCCTTGTTCGTACCGCTCGCGATTTCGTTCACCTGTGAGCAGCAGCCCCCATCCTTTTCCGTGAACTTGCATTCGAAAAGTATTTCCGCTTCAGGGCTTGAGGCCCGCGCATCAACCTGCGTCTTCTTGCCCGACTCTCTCAGTCGATTCGCCTTATCGCACCATTCCAACTCGACTTGCCAGGAACCTGCCTCGGGCAACTTGAGCTTCCTCGCCACGTTGCCTAGCACCGCATCGCGATCCTCCTGGGAGAGCATCTTGATCGTGCCGAATACATCAATCGCCAAAGCCTGCGACGAGTGAACCTTCCATGAGTCGCACTGCCGCTTGCCGTCAAGGTGCCAGGGAAACAAATCCCACGGCTCAACCGCCCCACGTGCGTGGAGGAAGATGTTGTTCTCGACCTTTTTTCGAAGGATCGTGTCCACGGCGTCTAGCTCCCCGACCGAGATTTCTTTCGTTATCGTTTCCAAACGAGCACAAATGTAATCAGAACATCTTCCGACGAGGCTTCAGCGTCAGTAGTTATAGAGAAGCCTGAGGGCGAATGCCATTGAGCTCATTCTGACACTTCTGCCACATGGGAAGTCCAGATAGGTTCCAATTCAGAGCCTGCGGAGTGTGGAATTGTGTTACGGGGAAATAATTGAGCACCTTCAGAGTTACCAAGGCTGGGTTGAACCCATACATCAACAGCCCTACGAATGTCTGCTGGTATTTAGTCAGAAAATAAGAGATCACAAAACTGTCTTGGCCTGTCGTCAAATCAAGTACGCATTCATTGGCCTGCTTTAGCCAAATCCATACAGACGAGGCACCAGGGTGCGTTAAATCGCAAAGCTGCCGATAGCACTCGACAACCTCGCTCACTTGACCCTTTTCGAGGACCACTCAATGTATTCGCGGACGTTCAACGCCTTGTGTGAACGTGGGAGGGTCTCCAGTTCTGTCCTGCTGACGTGTCGTGCGTAGGAAAAGTGAATAAGGGTATCCTCTATCTCGGGTGTTAGAAACGCTGTTTTCGCTAAGCCGCCGGATAAAGCGCGCACGATCCAGGAGTGATCGCGAGCAAGTGTTAGGGGAACAAATTTGAGCGCCGTTGCGGCATCCGCGGCGGATTCGATCAAGCCTCGAAAAGCGGCGGCCAACGCAAGACAGTTCCCGGATCCCGCCGCCGAGACGACTGCACCTATCCAATGCCTACTCCTCAGAATAGCGGTTACGGCGGTCAGGTGCGCCCTAGCCAGAATTTCGCCCCAATAAATCTGCATCCCCTTCCCGAGATCCTCGTCGACTATGCGTTTGTACTCCTCTAGGGCTGTGAAGGTGTATCGTATTTTTCGAGACGATAAGTCCAACTCGTCGATCATTTCAATGAATCGGCCCGCGTTCGACCCGAAAAGTGCTGATGCATTCGGCACAACCATCCCCACGCTATAAAAGGAATCTTCTTTTTCCAGCCCTGAATGGCTGAAATAGTACTACTCGGGAGTGAGTTTGCAAGCCAAAACTGCAGCAGCCAACGCAAAACGGCTCGATGTCGTGCCATTCCGGGATATGGCCGCGTGCTCGGCTGCCAGGGCTGTCGGGCTAACTATGGTATCTGTAGCGCCGCATTGGCGCAGCCCGAGACTGCTCCGTGACCACGTCTAGAGTTCGGCTAATTGAGCTACTAGTCGCGGCCCCGGCCTTAGTTTTGAACTTGAGATGAGCCCCCCGGTAAGTAGGATGAGGGGCTCTACTCTGGCATTGTCGGATATCACTCCATTGACACGGCAGACTTAAAGCGTAGCTTTACCAGCCTTCTTCCGTGCCGCCCACCGCTGTTTTGCCAATGCAGAAAGTCTCTTCCGAGCTGCCGCACTCATGTGGCGGCGACCACGGGATTTCTTCGGAGCTGGCTTCCCAGCCTTTTGGCGCCGCGCAGTCCATCTCTTTTTCATCATTTCCGATAGGCGCTTGCGGCCAGCGGCGGTCAGACGGCGTTTCCGGCGTGGCTTCGGAGTAGCCGTGGCGGCAGGTGGACGCCCCGGTTGTCCGGTTGAATCCAAGGATTCGAGTGCGGCAATGGCCTTATTAAGTCGGTCGCGTTCGGCGCGAAGGTCATTAAGTATAGAGTTGGTATTCATATTCCTCCCAATGGGCAATAATATAGGTTGCTACCTATCGATGCAAAACGCACGTCCTAGATTGTTCTTCTAGACGTGCGCAGCAAGGCAGAAAGAATCTTTCGGGAATCGCCTAACGCCGGCACGATTATGCCTGCGCGCCTATCCCATCAATCTATTCTAGCGATGCTTATCGAAATGATGCGCAGGTCTCTTCAGACTATCCGGCTAGTACCGCATGATCGGTTGTCTACAAGCCACATCTTAGGACCACCAACATAAGGATCCGGTCCTCAGTCCCCGACCATTTATCTTTTTTTGCATAGAGAGCCGTCCGTCAAAGCTGATGAACAACCCTCTGGCTTGCTGCAGCGACCGATAGAGGCCAGCACGGCCGACCCGTGCCAATGTACATGCGCTCGATATACAGGCAGCTTTGCACCGGCCATCACCTCTCGGATTTGGTCGCAGATGCCGTCCCGACAGAGCCTCCGCTGCTCTCGCGTCGAGATTCGATTTTTGCAAGGCACCTTTGAAAAAATCCATTTCTGGGGTCTTTCCCGCCAGCACCCGCTTCAGATCCCGCACCTGCTCGCGAAGTTCCCGTACCGGCGATGTCGCCGTTGCGTCCGTTCCTTGCGGACCGGCTTGCCGCAGCCAGTAATACAGAACCGTGCGGTGAACCCCCACCTGGGCATACGCCGAGACGCTGGCGGAGTTCTTCAAGCGCTCCAGCGCCATCCGGCGGAACGCCTCGGGGTATTTAGTGACTCGCTTTCTTACCACTCGCAGTTCCTTTCCTGCTAAAGAGTGTAGCAATCGCGAGTGTCTCAATTTGGGGGTTCACTCCATCCGCAAACCACGGCTATTTCAAGTCCTTTAATGCCTTTTGCTCTACCTCGTGCCGCGAGCTACCTTGGGCTTCGGGCGTTTGGAGGCGGTCTCCATTTTCGAGTTTCTGCTTTACCAGCGCCAGAGCGTGTTCGAGAGATGCGCGCGTTTTGTCTACTGCGATTTTCCTGACAATGCCGCCCTTGAAGCCGGTCAAGCCAGCCTGCTGGGAACCCTTGAGCGTGATCAAGTAGAACCCGGAGCTGTCCTGGAGGCAGACTGTCAGATCCAATGTGGTTTGGAAATAGTGGCTGGAATAGAGTTGCTTAAGCGCTACAACATAGACGGGCTGGGCAGCATGGATTCCCTCGAATGATACGCGCTGAACGATGCGAAGCATCGGCTTCAGTCCAAAGTTCACCTTTTCCCAGTAAAACTCAGTTGTGATATCAGGCGACTGATATCGTGGGAAGTCAAGCAGGTAACGTTGGAGTACCGGCATGTATACGGGCAAAGCCTTAGCCTGCGAGAGCAGGGATTGGAAAACTCCGGCTACCACAGTTGGCCCCTTTTTATCTCGATAGGCTCCTAACGCGAGATTGCCACCCTTCTGATACTGCTGAAGTGCTTCCAGTGCCAACCGCTGCGCGAGTTGGTTCACGTCTCGTTCGACATTCGGGCTTTTCCAATCGATGGACCTTTGAACGTCCGCTATGACATTGGCGGGCAATTGAATTTGGCAGTGTTCAGGCTTGCACTTCCTCAGATCGCTGACATCTTCGTGCGACAAAGTAAAACCCTCGAGGTCGGACAGTTGCGGGGAAGTGCTGAACTTTCCGACAGCCAGGTACCCGGGCATCTTCTGTAATTCCGACAGATCGGCAGCAAAGGCCAGATAGCTCTTCGGAGCGGCATGAATGTGCACCGCTCCCATGACGAACACCTGATCGGGAATTCCAGTTTCCACTATCTTCGCTAAGGCTTTTCCTGCACGGATCTCATCGATCTCCGATTCCGAGAGCTTGGCATATTCGCGGAAGAACGTGAACGGTTCTGCCTGGGTCTGCGAGACTGCCCGGGAAGGAACACACGCACAGGCCAAGACAGCCAGCACACAACAGAGAGATGCTTTAGTCGATTCTTTCACTGGACTAGCCCTGCCGAGTGGGGCGCGAATCCACAAAAACTCAATCCGGCCCGCTTATTATGTACAGCAAATGTGTATAGAACGCCATTCATGCTTTTGTTCCTTCAGAGCGCCTGGAGTGGCGGTATGTCGCCTTCTTAACCCTTGTTCTCCAGTTGCTGAGGCTGTCTTCGGCAACTTCGCCTTGTCTCAGCAACAAGTGCCCGAACCCGGCTCACAGGCTGCCGAGTATCAATCGGAAACGCGCTTTGCCCGATTCATTGAAACTGACAGCAATTCCCGCCGGCCCCAGCCGCGTAGGTATAAACACGCCGGTCGAGGTACTTTGGTGCGTCTGCCAGCCCTGCGATCCAAGATCGAGTCTGGCGGCCTCGTACCACATGGCCAGCGAAGGATACAGAGAGAAGCGGGAAAGTAAAGAACCGCGCACGATGACTCCGCCGCCGCCGGTCAGCGCCGTATTGGCATGAAATTCCTGGTATCGGAACGCACTCATTCTATTCTGACCACCGGCCGTGAACTGTTCGTAGAAATTGAGTTTCGTCCCAAAGCTTGAGTCGGTCTGGCTAATTCCGAACAGTGACAATCTTCGTACCGGCGAATAGAACGTGCTGAAATCATTTCGCAGGTATGGATAGGACGTCTGTCTGAAGCTATAGCCGAGAGAACCTTCAGTGCGCGTTCCCCGCGTTGGCAGTCCTCCCGAATCCTGAGAGTTGTAGATCCATCGCAATTCGGGAGCGGCAAATGCGCCGCTTTCGGCCCTCACTCCATCCACCGTGCGCGACACGCTGTAGGAATCGTACCCGACCTGCGCGCCCACCCTCAATTGGGCAAAGTGCCAGGTGCCGATTCCGCCATAGAGTGCGCCGCCGAACCTGTCCCGTGTATCGGACTGCCTGAGAGTTCCGGCGTAGCTGATAAAGTGTTTGCGCTCGGCGAATGCGTCGGGCGCAATAAAGTAAGGGCTGCCCCAAACGGGTGATAGTATTCGGCGCGAATTCCCGGATCGTAACCGATCCTCGCCGTGCCAAGAAGCCGCTCTTTGTATGCATCCTCGCCAATAACTGTGGTCGACAGCTGCACGGCAAATCTTGACGGTTCTCCCGGCGAGTAGGCATATACAATCGAGGGCTTCACCAGAACCACGTCACCTGCTCGTTGCAAGAACTCAACCTTATACCCTCCCGTTCCCTGTTCGGTGCGCGTCCAGCCGTAGAAAGCACTAGGGACGGCGGCAGCGGCGACCATGTCCGCCACGACCTGCTCTAGTTTGCGCTCCGGGATAACTCGGTCATCCAACCTGCGTTTCAACTCCGACTGTGCCTTCTCCTGGAATGACGAGCCTCCCGGCAGAAACAGCCACCACGGTACCTTGCCGCTCTGCATGGCGGGTACGCGCCTGGCGCAGTCGCACGAACTCTGTCCACTCTTCGTCGGAGAGTTGAAACTGCGCTAATTCCCGGGCCTTTCCTTGAGCGGCTTCGTATCCCGCCTGGATTATCTGTTTCCATTTTCTATAATCCGTACCCGAGAACCTTATGGTATCGACCGAGATGACAATATCGGCCAAAGCCAGCGAGCGGCGCTCATTCTGAGCAATGGCCATCGATACCGATTGGTGCAGAACGTCCGCGAGGGATTTGAACTGCGTAGGTTGCGCCTTTCGCGTTTTGGACTCCACAGGCAATTACCAACTGCGCTCCATACCGCGAACGACTTCGACAGGAATGTTCTCCAGGATCCCGCCATCGACCAGGACCATGTCGTCCCACCTCACAGGGGTAAAGATGGCGGGAATGGACATGGTTGCGCGCATGGCTTTGGCAAGCGATCCCTTACCCAGTACGACCGCCTCGCCGCTTACCAGATCTGCCGCAACGCAGCGAAATGGTGTGGGCAGCTCGTCAAAATTGGTCACGTTCGAATACGCAGGTTCTCCCGGCTTAACAGCAACGACAAAGATTCTCCCGGATTCAACCCGACCGGCAGCGAGAACTTCTTTCCGAAACGCAGGGCGAGATCGCCGAACGTGCGATTCCACTGCTGCTTCTCGACAATAGGCTGCTCGACAAACTTCGGGATCGAACTGAGAAGATCACTCCAGTCGGCGTGCTCGACTACCTCTGTCAATTGCTTCGAGTCCGTCCCGACGGCATATAGACCGCCCACCAGTCCGCCCATGCTGGTTCCCGCAATCTTGTCAATCGGAATATGGTGCTCTTCGAAGTAGCGAATCACTCCAATGTGCGCCAGCCCAAGAGCGCCGCCGCCGCTCAGCGCAACTCCCACGGGTCGCCGGAGGTGTTCGGGTTGGCTCTGCGCCTGCACGCTGGAGATGACCGCGCAACAACTGAATGTGGCGACAAGCAAAAGTAGGTATAAGAATCTCCGCATTTTCATCGGCGCTTCCTTCGATCTATGCGGTGGAGCCTGCTCCACCCTCAGGACTGGTCGCGTATAGTTGCATCGCCCAGGTAGCGCGCAACGGCAATCTCCAGGTTGAAGTGCATTCCTTCACGTCGCAGCATCTGCCCCAGCGGTGACCGCTGTATTATGGCCCATACTTTGGGATTCATGCCAGTAAGCCACAGTTGAACGCCTTGCTGACTTTGCCTCTTCGCTGCTTGTGCGAATATCTTCAGCGCTGTGTACTCCACGTCGAGAACTCCACTAAGGTCCACCGCTACAACCCTCGGTTGCGCTTGCCTGATCAGCGGCTCAATCTTGTGTCCGATCTGTGCCGCATTGGCAAAGAAAATTGGACCTTGCGGCCTAAGCAGCAAAAGGCCAGGAAAAGTCTCATCCTCGGGATGTTCCGGCGATTGCGGCCGAAATACGTTGGTTCCGGGTTTTCGCCGCAGGACATACACTGGAGGATCGGCCACCTGGTATCCAAGCGTGACCAAGGAAACAACTATGGCGACGATGATTCCCTTCAGGGTGCCGACGAGCACGACGCCTGCGAACGCCACGATCGCCCAGGAAAATTCGGTCCGGCGAACACTAAGAATGTCATGAAACTCGGTCGGCTTAATGAGCCCGACAGAATAAACAATCACCATTGCCGCCAATGCAGATTGCGGCAAGATCGCAATCAGTGGAGCAAGGAATAACACTGTGACCAGTGTCATCGCCGCAGTTACCGTCTCCGCTAATTGCGTGCGAGCTCCCGCGCGGACGTTGATTGCCGTTTGCGTTATGCCACCGCCGCCCGGCATCGCCCCCACGAGCGCGCCTCCGACATTGGCGAGCCCTGTCGCAAGCAGCTCTTTGTTTGCTCGCGGCGCGGGCTCGTCATCTCGCGCGAAGGCTTGGCCGGCTGCAAGCGTTTCCGTGAAACTCATCAAGGCAATCCCTAGCGCCCCGGGCCACAGCACGGTTACCAACGAAAGGTCTGGCTTCACCAGCGAAGGCACACCTTGCGGTAGGTGGCCCACGAGTTCGACACCCCGATGTTGCAGATTCAAGAGGTACGCGCCGGCCACAGCAGCAGCTGCAGCCAGCAGCGGCGCTGGCAGTTTCGGCATGAACCGCTCGATACCCAGCAGAAACAGGATTACCGTGAGCCCGACGGCCAGTGTTGCTAACGATGTTTTTGGAAGGTTGTGAACCGTTGAGAGGACGTTCTGAACGAATGTCCCTCTCGCGAAGTGGACACCAAGGATTTTCGGGACCTGGTCCACCACAATGACCAGCCCGATACCGGCCCTGAACCCAACGAGCACCGGTTCGGAGATAAAGTTCGCCACGAATCCCAGCCGCAGGAGGCAACATAACACCAGTGCGGCGCCAACCAGCAGCGTCAACGTCGCTGGGGCGCTCAGCAGGGCCGCGGGGTCGCCGCTGGGCACGACCTGGCTCAACTGAGCGGCGGTCAAGATCGCCAACGTAGTGGTCGTGCTGACGCTGAGCACGCGCGAGGTCCCGAGCACCGCGTAGATCACCATCGGCAGCAAGGCGGTATAGAGGCCTACCTGCACCGGCAGGCCGGCCATCATCGCATACGCCATCGCCTTGGGAATGATCACTGCGCCGGTGGTCAGCCCTGCGACAATGTCGGCCTGCAGCCAATCGCGACGGTACGAGACAAGCCATTCTGGTAAGAGACGAAACCGCCGATTCCTTGACATGTTGAGCCGTTACCAGAGCTGCGGGACGATTCGATGCTGTTGCTTCGGCTCTACGTACCCTTTAGCCTTTTGCCGTGGCGGAAGCTTGGGAGGCGTATAAGGAATCTCCTCGTACGGGATGCTGCTGAGTATGTGCGCAATGCAGTTCAGGCGGGCACGCTTTTTGTCGTCTGACGGAACGATGTACCAGGGCGACGCTTTTGTATCGGTGGCTGCGAGCATTGCATCTCGGGCCCGTGAGTAGTCGTACCAACGACGGTGCGATTCCAAGTCCATAGGACTGAGCTTCCAGCGCTTTGAAGGATCTTCAATTCGCGCGAGAAAGCGCTTGTGTTGCTCCTTTTCCGATACTTCGAGCCAGTACTTCAGCAGGATGATGCCTTGGCTGACCAGAAAGCCCTCGAAGATGGGACAGTCCCTGAGAAATTCCCTGTGCTCTTCAGCAGTACAAAAGCCCATCACGTATTCAACACCGGCGCGGTTATACCAGCTCCGGTCGAAGATGACGACTTCACCTCCGGCGGGCAGTTGTTCAACGTAGCGCTGAGCATGGAGCTGCGTCTTCTGCCTCTCGGTCGGCGAGGGGAGGGCTACCACGCGAAAGATGCGCGGGCTGACACGCTCCATGATGCGCTTGATCATGCCGCCTTTGCCGG
>CAWBRT010000006.1:0-367309 GCA_963791145.1 uncultured Acidobacteriota bacterium
AACTACTGTCAAGCTGCTCGCGTAGGCGTTTCGTGCTGCTTGGCGGTGTCTTTCTTTTCCGCCGCGGGCTTCTCAGTCTCAGATTGCGGGTGTGCCCCGCCGCTGCCGCCTTCGAAGGCGATCTTCGCTCCCGAGAGCTGCAGCAATTGCCGGGCGAAGGCGCGATGCCACCGCCGCGCCAGGCGCGCCATTCCGGAGAAATCCTCTTCCTTCACGCCGCTCTCGCGCAGGGCGGCGAAGGAAAGCTCCACCGGGCCGGGCAGCCGGTTCGCCAACTCGATGGAGTGCCGCAGGAGCTGGTTTTCGCAAGCCGAGAGCATCGGGGATTCGGCGATGCGCTTCCAGTTGTGCCAGTAGCGGCCGAGGAAATCGGGCCACGCAGCCAGTGCTCGCAACTCCAGCGGCGCCACACCCACGCCGGATTGCCGCCGCGCTTCCTCCAGGATCCGCGCCGTCTGGGCGCTCATCTCCGCTTCCGGCAATGCCGGATTGAAACTGCAATCTTCCGGCGCGGCTTCCTCGGCGGGCGTCGAGGCATATCCGATCGGGTTATCGAAGGCTTCGGCCGCCAATGAGAGCAGCAGCAGCAGGCTGGCATCCTGGTGCTGGAGGGTTTCCAGCGCGCGCGCCAGCTCCGGCAGTGCGGCGCCGCCACCGGCGCCGGAGCGCAGGCCCGCGATTTCAAAGTAGTTGTGCATGCGGGTGTAGGCGTCGGCGGAGAGTCGTTCCGCCGCGCCGGCGAAGGCGCGCGTGCGCAATACCGGCTTCAGTGTCCGCCAGAACTGCGTCAGAAAACCGCCGTTGCCGGCATACATTTGAAAAAGCAGCGGCACCTGTGGGACCCTCAAGAGCGACTTGATCTCGGTATACACTTCGGCAATGCCGGCGCTTGCCTCCGCTTCGCCGATGAGACGCCGATTGGGCCGCTTCCACACCATGACTGGTTGGATGTGGAACGGCGGCGGCAGAGATGCAAGGCTGAAGGGAGCGGCTGGCGCTTAGTCTGTCCAGGAACGATAGGTACGTTGGTTTATCGTGGAAGCCCAGGCTTCGGTCTTTAGACCGAAAACGGTCGGCCCGACACTAACGGGGGAATCAGATGCGCGACTTTGAAATTCTGTTCGATCAAGGCGAGCGTTCCGAGTTGCCGGAGGCATCTTCGCGCTCCTACGGCCAGCTCGGTTTCCCTCCGCCCCCGCTGGAGCGTCCCTGGATCTTCGCCAATTTCGTGCAGACCCTGGATGGCGTGGTCTCGCTGCTCGGCAACACTCCTTCCGGCTCTGACATCGCGCAGTCGCCTGAAGACCGCTGGCTGATGGACCTGCTGCGCGCCCACGCCGACGCGGTTCTGCTGGGCACCGGAACCTTGCGCGCTGAGACCGCGCTCGGCAGGCCGGGACCACGAGGGCCGGTCTTCCGCATCGTCGATCCGGAGCTGCTGCAGGTGCGGGAAAAACTGGGCCGCGGACGCGAGCGAAACATTTTTCTTACCTCCTCGGGCAAGATTTCCTTGCAGCGGTACGCCGCCTTTGACGGCCAGGCGGTTGACCCGTTTCTGCTCACCACGGCGCCGGCGGCCGCGGCACTGGCGCCCCAGTTGCAAAGATCCCCAGACGTCAAGGTCATCGTGTGCGGTGAAGGAAAAATGGTTAAGCTCGGGCCGGCGATGCGCCTGCTGCGGCAGCAATACGGAATCCGCTACTTGCTCTGCGAAGGCGGACCGACTATGTATTCCAATATGCTGTTGCACGACCTGATCGACGAGAAGTTCCTGACCGTTTCGCCCCTTGAGGTCGGCTTGCAACTGCCGGAGGCGGAGCGACTCGCTCCGGATGCTGGTGCGGCGAAGTCCCCGCTCGGTATCCCCCTGCGGCCGACCGCCTTCGCTTTCGGTGGGCTCGACAAGGAGCACGCGATCCATTGGCGGTGGCTCAGTTGCCGCAAGGTGGGCGATCATCAGTTTCATCGCTTCCGCCGCCTGAGAAAATTACGGTGAACACGACTCTTACAACCCGAGACGAAAAGCGGTCTCCCCGTCCAGGGAAGTTTTCCGCTGCCGCCGCCAGTCTGGCTGGAATTCATCCCAGCGCCTGGCTGCTGGCCCTCAGCTCGGCGGCTCTGCAGGTGCTGATCTTTCCCAAGCCGGGTCTTCACTTCCTGAGCTGGGTCTGCCTGGCTCCGCTCGTCTATGCGGTTCTGTGCGCGCGCGAGGCGGATGCGGCGGAGTTGCTGGAAGCCGAGGGCTACTCCTATCTCGCTCCGGCCTCGCTCTTCCAGGCCTTCTTTCTCGGCTGGGCTTGCGGCACCGCGGTCTACCTCGGGAGCTGCCACTGGATTTATTCGGTCATGCATACCTATGGCCGCCTGGGTCCCGCCGTTTCCGCCGTGCTGCTGGCGCTCTTCTCGCTTTACATCGGATTGCACCAGGCCGCCTTCGCCGTGCTGCTGGCCTGGGCTGCCCGCTCTCGCGCTGGATACTGCCGCCGGGCCCTGTTCTTGACGCCATTTCTGTGGGTCGCCGTCGAGTTGCTCAGGACATACCTTGTGGGGATTCCCTGGAACCTGCTGGGAACCGTCCTGATCGACAACACTGCGCTCTGCCAGATTGCTAGATTCACCGGAGTCTATGGGCTGTCGTTTGAGATCGCCCTGGTCAATGCCGCCTTCGCCGCCGTCTTTCTGGTACGGCCCGGGCGGCGGTGGCTGATGCTGGCCGCGGCCGGCGTCACTGCCCTGGTGCTGCAGTCGGCCCAATGGATCGGCTTTGAGCCTGTGCCGGCCGATCATCACGCGCTGCTGGTGCAGCAGAACGTGGCCGTCCGCGAGCGCTGGCAGTTCAACGAATACTCCGAGCTTCTGCAATCGCTGAATGCGGCAACCAAGGTTCCCGAGGGCTCGCCGGATAAACCGGATCTCGTCGTGTGGCCGGAATCGTCCGCACCCTTGTTTCTCAACGAGCGCCTGTTCGTCACCACTATCTCCGGCATAGCGCAACGCCTGGACGCCTACACCGTGGCGGGAAGCATCGGCGTGCGAGAGGCGGGAGGCGGAGCGGGCATGCTTTACAACTCCGCCGCGCTCTTCACCCCGCAGGGAGCGATGATCGCCCGCTACGACAAAGTGCACCTGGTGCCGTTCGGTGAGTACATACCCTTGCAGAGAGCTGCTCAGCTTCGCCCGTTCTCTCACCCATGAGGTCGGCGCCTTTGCCCGCGGCGGCAGCCGCTTCCCGCTGCAGGCAGGCCCGGTGAAGCTCGGCGTGTTCATCTGTTACGAGTCGATCTTTCCCTCCGAGGTGCGCCAGTTCGCCGCGCGCGGAGCGCAGGTTTTCGTCAACATCTCCAATGACGCCTGGTTCGGCGATTCGGGGGCGCTGCCGCAGCACCTGAACATGGCCCGCATGCGCGCCGTCGAGAATGGCCGCTGGCTGCTGCGCGACACCAACTCGGGAATCACCGCCTCCATCGATCCCCTGGGGCGAATCGTGGCGCGCGTCCCCACCAATACCCGCACCGTCCTGCTTGCGCCGTACGCCCTGCGCAACGACACCACGTTCTACACTCGCAACGGCGATTGGTTCCCCATCGCCTGTGCGATAATTTCTCTGGTAGGGCTGCTGTTGCGGCGGCGCCGTCCCGGCCCCGCTCGCGCGCCCACCCCGTAGGAGCCATTACGCAGCATGCTTGAGGAACTGGAACAGCAATACGCCCCGCTGAAGGGGAAAGTCCGCGAACTTCGGGAGTATCTTTGACGCTCCCAAACTGAAGGGGCAGCTCGCCGAGCTGGAAAAGCTGGTAGCCGATCCGAATTTCTGGTCCGATCCGGAAAAATCACAGAAGGTAATGCGCGAGCGCAAGCGTCTGGAAGAGGCGCTGGCGACCGAGAGCGAGCTCGAGCGCCGCAACGGGGACATCGACGCCTACTTCGAACTCGCCCGCGAAGGCGAGAAGGTTGAGGAAGACCTCAAGCGCGAGATCGACAGCTTGCGGCAGACCGTCGAGCGCCTGGAGACCGAGACCCTGCTCTCGGGCGAGACCGACCGCAACAACGCCATCGTAACCATCCATCCCGGCGCCGGCGGCACCGAGTCGCAGGACTGGGCCGAGATGCTGCTGCGCATGTACCTGCGCTGGTGCGAGCGCCACGGCTTTGAGACCGTGCTCAACGATTATCAGCCGGGCGAAGAAGCGGGCATCAAGTCGGCCACCTTCAGCGTGAACGGCGAATTCGCCTACGGCATGCTGAGCAGCGAGATCGGCGTGCACCGGCTGGTGCGCATCTCGCCCTTCGACCAGGCCAAGCGCCGCCATACCTCGTTCGCCAGCGTCTACGTCTCGCCGGAAATCGACGAGAACATCGAGATCGTGATCAAGCCGGAAGAGATTCGCGTCGACACCTACCGCTCCGGCGGCGCCGGCGGCCAGCACGTGAACACGACCGATTCGGCGGTGCGCATCATCCATATCCCCACCGGCATCGTCGTGAGCTGCCAGAACGAGCGCTCGCAGCACAAGAACCGCGAACGCGGCATCAAGATCCTGCGCTCGAAACTCTACGAATACGAGCTGGAGAAGAAGCGGGAAACCAGCCAGAAGATCGAGGACTCCAAGCTCGACATCGACTTCGGCTCGCAGATCCGCTCTTATGTCCTGCAGCCCTACCGCATGGTGAAGGACCATCGCACCAAGTTCGAGGTAGGCGACGTCGACCGCGTGCTGGATGGCGATCTGGACGGCTTGATCCGCGCCTACCTGATGATGCGGCGCGCCGAACAGAAGGTGTAGAGCTGTTTTCTTAAGGTGGAAGCGCCGGGCTTTAGGCCGGTGAAGTCGCGAACCGAAGGAAATGGGCTTTATTGAGTGCTGCAAAAGCAATGTCCTGACGCTACCGAGCGGCAGAGTTGATGTATGCAGATCAAAATACAGGAACGTAATTCCGACCGGAGCCGCGCGCAGCGCGGCGGAGCGGAGGAATCTTGTGTTTCTGCGGCAGAAACGCAAGATGGCTCGACTTCGGCGCTACGCGCCTTCGCTCGCCATGACGCCTCTTTTTTGGGATACATACATTGTCGCTGAAATGCACCTGCTAGGACATTACATATGCAGCCATCAATAGCCCCTGTAGTGAAGTATCGGGGCTGAAGCCCGCTGCTTCCACCCACATGAGCAACAGTAGAATCGATCCCAAATTGTAATGCCCCGAATGGACCCGGCCCCTTCCATCTCCCGTAACGCCCTGCTGCGCCGCGCGCGCCGCCTGGAATACTTCACGCTCGCCTGGAACTCGCTGGAGGCGCTGGCATCGCTCATCGCCGGCGCGGTTTCGGGCAGCATCGTGCTGATCGGCTTCGGGCTTGATTCGGTGATCGAAAACGGCTCGGCCGTGGCCCTGCTCTGGCGGCTGCGCCAGTCGAACGAGAGAGACGAACGGCGGCGCGAACGCGCCGAAGCCATCGCGCTGCGCACGGTAGGCATTCTGTTTTTGCTACTGGCCGCCTATGTCGCTGTCCATTCCGCCTGGATGCTGTGGCAACGCGAGATGCCGGAGCGCAGCCTTCCTGGAATGGTTGTAGCGGCGCTGTCGATGATCGTCATGCCGCTGCTGGCCCGCGCCAAGCGCCGTACCGCCGCGGAGCTGGCCAGCGGCGCCTTGCATGCGGACTCGCGGCAGAGCGACTTCTGCGCTTACCTGGCAGCCGTCACGCTTTGCGGGCTTGGCTTGCATGCGCTGTTTGGCTGGTGGTGGGCGGATCCGGCTGCCGCGCTGGCCATCACCGCCATCATCGCGCGCGAAGGCATTCTGTCGCTGCGTGGTGAGAGTTGCGGCTGTGGCGCTACTCAAGCGTGCTGTGAGGATAAGGCCACTTCAAGAACGGAGGACCCTTGGCCAAAAGCGAACTGAAGCATCCTCTGTCGGAGAAATTTGACCGCGCCATGCTGCTCGCCCATGAGCTGCATCGTCGCCAGCCGCGCAAGCGGGCCGATCATCCTTTCATCGCCCACCTGTTTGCCGTGACGGCCATTGTGCTGGAGAACGGCGGAGACGAGGACACCGCCATCGCCGCGCTGCTGCACGACGCGGTGGAGGATCAGGGCGGGAGGCCGACGCTGGAGCGGATTCGCCGCAAGTTCGGCGATCACGTGGCCGGCATCGTGATGGAGTGCACCGACGCCGAGGGCGAGCCCAAGCCCCCGTGGCGCTCGCGTAAACAAGAGTATCTGGATGCGCTCCCGCACAAGTCTCGCGAAGCTCTGCTCGTCTCCTTTGGCGACAAGATTCACAACTGTCGCTGTATATTGCGCGACCTGAAGCAGCTCGGCGAGCGCACCTGGGATCGCTTCGAGGGCCGCAAGGACGGGACACTTTGGTACTACCGCGAGTTGGTTGTGAAGCTTCCCCGGGAGCCGTATTCTTGGCTTTATGAGGAGTTCGCCGCCCTGGTCGGCCAATTAAACGAAGCGGCCGCGGGCGCATCATGAGTGGTTTACGGCTTCATCCAGAAATGTTTTGTGTTCGCGGAGAGTCCTCCGCTCCTCTATGCTTTCCGGGTTCCTGATATGGCCAGCTTACTCGATCTGATCCGCGCATCGACCGCCCCGCCCAGCGTGATGCGCGACGCCGCGCGTGGCAAGCTGAGCATTCCGCCCGCCGAGAGTGTCGAGTTGCTGGTTCATCTTGCCGGCCATCCCGAACTGGGAGCGGAGGCGCGTGCCACCTTGGCCTCGTGGCAAGACGAGGAACTGGCGGCCATCTGCGGCCGGACGCGTCTGCCGGAGAAGGTGGCGGAGTTCTTCCTGCAGGCCGGCGCCCGCCGCAGGCCCATCGTAACCGCCCTGGTCAATAATTCGACGACCCCGGAATCCGTGCTGGTGAAATTCGCCGCCGAAGCGCCCTCCGAATTCTTTCCCTGTCTCCTCTCCGCCGCCCGCACCCGCAAGAGCAGCGCGGTGCTGGTTGCGCTCAGCAGCAACCGCGTCTCCCAGACCCGCCGCGAGCAGGTGGAACAGGCCTTGCGCGAACTTACCCCGCAAAAGCAATCGGGCGCTTCCGCAAGCGCCGCAGTCGCCCCTGCTGCGACGGAAGGGCGCGCGCCGGAAACACCTCAGCCTGCTTCGAATCCGGAAGGAACAACGCCGGCGTCTGCCGGGGGCGCGCAATCGCCGGAGTTCGCTTCAGCAGGCGAACCGGCGGAGTTGGCCGATGGCCCCTCGGATTTCGAAAAGGAGCATGCGGCAGAGATCGCCGCGCAGCGGCAGCAACCCTTCGATCTGACGGTTGTCTCGTCCGATGAAAGGGACGAGCTGGCGGAGCTGCTTCCCCTGGTCAAAGAGATTCCCCAAGCCGTTCTCGAAACCAAGGTCATCGACCCCGAGAAGCGTAAGCAGATCTCGACCCTGCAGAAGATCGCCTCCCTGACGGTTCCGGAGCGCGTGCAACTAGCCATGCGCGGCACGCGCGAAGAGCGCATGATCCTGGTACGCGACGGGGTGAAGGTGGTGGCGCTGGCGGTACTGGAGTCGCCCAAGCTGAGCGAAACGGAGATGGAGTCGTTCGCCACCATGAAGAACGTCCAGGAGGTAGTGCTGCGGGGCATCGCCTTGCGCCGGCGCTTCATGAAGATCTACGGCGTCGTACGCGCCCTGGTCAGCAACCCGCGAACTCCGCTCGACGTCTCCTTGCCGCTGCTGAAAACCCTGCTGCTCATGGATCTGAAGAACCTGATGCGCAATAAGAGCGTTCCCGAAATGGTCAACCGTATTGCCGCCAAGATTTTTCTGGAAAAGAGCCAGACGCATAACCGGTAAGGTCGCCGCATCTGATTTTTTCGAGGGTCATCCTGAGGCGAAGCCAGCTGCTTTTCGCGCAGTAGGACGCAGCAACTGAGAAGAGGAACATCAAGTTGACCGAGAACGACCCCATCGCCGAATTGCTGAAGCGCGCCAAGACCATCGCCGTCATCGGACTGAGCGACAACCCCATGCGCCCGAGCTATGACGTCTCGCAGTACATGCAGCAGCACGGGTACCGCATCATTCCGGTCAATCCGGGCGTGCCGAAGGTGCTGGGCGAGACGTCCTACGCCAACCTCTCCGAGATCTCCGAAAAGATCGATATCGTGAATGTCTTCCGCCGTCCGGAGCACGTTCCGGAGATTGTCGACGAGGTGATCCGCCTGAAGCTTCCGGCGCTGTGGCTGCAAGAAGGAGTCGTGCACGAAGAGGCGGCTGAAAAGGCGCGGCAGGCCGGAGTCTTCGTGGTCATGGACCGCTGCATCCTGAAGGAACACTGGGCGCGGGACAGATAGTTCCCAGTTCCTGGTTCTCGGTTCTCAGTTATGCCTGGTTCCGGACGCCGCGAAGCGGGTGCTCCATGTTTGCCTGCGGTTGGTCCCGCGAGGCGGGATGGGGTAGTTTGCCGGGACTACCCGGGTGTTGCAGGACGTCAGAAAACCTTTCATTCCGGCCGCCGCTTCTTCCTCGCTGCCTCCAGCCGTTCCCGCAGCATCTGCATGCGCTCCTGGATGCGTTTCTCTACGCCTTCGCCGGTGGGGATGTAATAACCTGCGGCCCTTCAGATTGTCGGGCAGGCACTGCATGTCGGCTACCTTCTCGTCCAGATCGTGCGCGTACTGGTATCCCTCTCCGTATCCTAAATTCTGCATCAGCTTGGTCGGAGCGTTACGCAGGTGCAGTGGCACCGGCTCGGCGGCGGTCTCTTCCACGTCGCGTTTCACCTTGCCATAGGCCGTGTAGAGGGCATTGGATTTGGGGGCCAGCGCCAGGTAGACGGCGGCCTCTGCCAGCGCCAGGTTGCCTTCGGGCAAGCCGATGAAGTCGATCGCGTCGCGGGCGGCAACCGCCAGCTGCAAGGCGTGGGGATCGGCCAGCCCGACGTCTTCCACCGCCATGCGCACCAGGCGGCGCGCCAGGTAGAGCGGGTCTTCTCCCGCCTCGATCATGCGCGCCAGCCAGTAGAGAGCGGCGTCGGCATCACTGTTGCGCACCGACTTGTGCAGGGCGGAGATCAGGTTGTAGTGCTCCTCGCCGGCCTTGTCGTAGAGCAGGACACGCTTCTGCAGCGCGCTTTCCGCGATGGCCGAGGTGATGAGGCCGCCGCTGGCTCCCTGGGCGGCTTCGACTGCCAGGGTCGCGGCGACTTCCAGCGCGTTGTAGGCGGAGCGGGCGTCGCCGCTCGAATAGGCGGCAAGTCTCTCCAGCGCGGCCGGCTCAGCGGTGAGCTTGAGCGGGCCGAGTCCGCGCTCCTCATCCTCGAGGGCGCGCTGCAAGAGCTCGACAATCTGTTCTTCCGTGAGCTGGTTGAGCACGTAAACGCGGCAGCGGGAGAGCAGGGCGGCGATGATCTCGAAGGACGGATTCTCGGTCGTCGCCCCGATCAGCCGGATGGTGCCCTTTTCCACGTATGGCAGGAAGGCGTCCTGCTGGGCCTTGTTGAAGCGGTGAATCTCGTCGATGAAGACGATGGTGCGGGTGCCGAAGCCGCGCGCCTTCTCGGCGTCGGCCATCACCTGCTTGATTTCCTTGATCCCGGTCAGCACGGCCGAGAACTCCACGAAGTCCGCCTGGGTGCGGTGGGCAATGATCTTGGCCAGCGTGGTCTTGCCCACTCCCGGCGGTCCCCAGAAGATGATCGAGCCGGTATCGTCGCGCTCGATCTGCACCCGCAGCGGCTTGCCCGGACCGAGGATGTGCTCCTGCCCGAGGAACTCGTCCAGATCGCGCGGACGCATGCGGTCGGCCAGCGGACGCGTCCGGTCCACCGGCTCTTCGGGCTTCGGGATGGAGCGAAAGAGGCTCATCTCATCTGATTCTGCGTAGGCCCAGCCGCCCTCGGCTGTGGCAGGCGAGCGAAGCTCGCCTGACCTTTCAGTCATCCACTGCCGTCCGCCTCTGCCGTGCCGCTTCGTACAGGATGATGGCGGCCGCCACGCCGGCGTTCAGCGACTCCGTCTTGCCGGCGTGCGGTATGGCAATTACCTCATCGGCGGCGGCGATCAGGTCCTTGGAGATGCCCGCGCCTTCGCCGCCGATGAACACCGCCGCGGGCCCGGTCAGCTCCGCTTCGTAAATCGGCGTGCCCTTGTGCGAAGAGGTGGCCAGGATCGCCGTTCCGGCGGCGCGCAGCTTCTCCAGGGCATCTTGCAGGCTCAGCCGGAGCAGGGGCAAGCGGAACAGCGAACCGGCCGAGGCGCGTATCACCTTGGGGTTGAAGCAATGCACGGTGCCTTCTGTTGCCAGCACCCCGCTGGCTCCCATGGCCTCGGCGGAGCGGATCATGGTGCCGAGATTCCCTGGATCCTGTATGCCGGCGGCGGCCAGGATCAGCGCCTCGGGACCGGCCATATCTTCGAAGTCGAAAGCTTTTGGCTTTACCAGGGCGGCCACCCCCTGGGGCGTCTCCGTGTTGACGGCGCTGCGGAAGACCTCGTCCGGCAGCAGCAGGGTTTCCGCGTGGCTGCTGATCTGCGGCAGCAGGCGGTGAGCCCGCTCGCGCCCCGCCTGGCTGAAGAAAACCGCCTTCATCCGCAAGCCGCTGCGGATGGCCTCCTCCAGCATGCGCATCCCCTCGATGGCACAGTAGCCGTCTTCGGTAAGCTCGGCCTGGGTAAAGGCCTGACGAAGCTGCTTGACGAGCAGGTTCTGCTTGCTGGTAACCTGTCGTAGGCGGTCTTGAGAGCCGTTCATGGTAAGGTGCGCCGCCGGAAGGGCCGCGCCGCCGCCGCGTTAGTGGCGGGAGTGGCCTGGAACCGGGCACCTCACATCATACGCTGCGCAGCCAAGGGCTCTCGTTCGCCCTCCGGGGTGATACGGCGGTCCGGGAGCGGTCGTCACCACGGCAGGGGCAAGAAAGGCGACTGGCGGGAATTTTCCGGCTGGTTGCGGCGAAAGGTGTGATGTGCTACTGTTCGCACGCTCCAGTTCATCGCCAGCAGAGGAACACAACGGGTGCATGCCGAAATACTGAAGATTAATGCCCACGAACCCGAGCCGTCTCTGGTCTCCTACACGGCCGAGCGCATCCGCCGCGGGCAGGTGGTCGGTATGCCTACGGATACCTTTTACGGACTGGCTGCCGATCCTTTCAATTTGCACGCGGTCGACAGCATCTACGAGATCAAGTCGCGCAACCGGCACAAGCCCCTCTCGCTGCTGATCGAGAGCGTCGAGCAGGCGGAGCATCTGGCCAAACCGCTGCCGGACGAGTTCCATCTGCTGGCCGAGAAATTCTGGCCGGGTCCGCTTACCATCGTGGTGCCCGCCTCGCCGAAGCTGCCGCTGAAGGTGACGGCCAACACCGGCAACATCGCTGTGCGCATTCCCGCCGCGGAAATTCCGGTGGCGGTCATCCGCGCCGCCGGACTGCCGCTTACCGCGACCTCGGCCAATCTCTCCGGCATGCCCGAATGCACCGACGCCGCCGCCGTAAAGTTGCAGTTCGAGGACCGGCTGCCGGTGATTGTCGACGGCGGTCCCTGTCCGGTTTCGATTCTCTCAACTATCGTCCAGCTCACCGATTCGGGCCGTTCATGGCGGCTGCTGCGGGAGGGCGCCATTCCGCTCCAGCAGATCGAAGCGATACTCGGCGATCAATGAGCAGCGAGCCTGTACCCACCAGGCCGGATCAAGATCAGAACACGCCTTCCGGCGCGGAGACCGCGCCCGAGACGCCGGGAAACGAATCTGCCCGGCCAGCCGACACTTCCGCCGAGGCGGTCGCGCCTCCTGGCCCGCCGGGAGAGCGCAAGCCGACTCGCTTCCGGTGGATGCGCTGGCTCGTCTGGATTCTCTTCGCCGCCGGTATCGGCTATTACTCCCTGATCTGTTACCGCGTCGTATCGCCAGGCGCGAATCGACGAGGCCCGCCCAGCCGATGTCATCGTGGTCTTCGGCGCGGCCGAGTATTCCGGCCATCCCTCGCCCATCTTTCGCGCGCGGTTGGAGCACGCCTTGACGCTCTACGGCCGCGGGCTGGCTCCCTACCTGATCATCACCGGAGGCTCGGGGCGCGATCCGCAGTTCAGCGAAGGCGGTGTGGGCCGCGATTATCTTGCCGCCCACGGCGTCGGCGAGCGTTACCTTATCGCCGAGACCCAGGGCGAAAACACCGTTGTATCCGCCGAACGCGTGGCCATTATCATGCGCGCCAACCAGATGCGCACCTGCATCGCCGTCAGCGATCCCTTCCACCTTTACCGCGTCAAGAAGCTGATGGAGAGGCAGGGAATCACGACCTATGTCTCACCGCGCCCCTACGCCTTTCGGCGTCCTTGGCTTAACGCCCTGCGAGTCATGCGCGAAGCCTTCAGCTATCTCGTCTCGCGCCTGATGTGAAAAACAGTCTTGCGTAGGCCCAGCCGCCCTCGGCTGGGCGGGCGAGCAAAGCTCGCCTGACTGAACCTCAAAAGTGCTTTCCCCTACTTGCCGCCTGCATTTAACATGCGGTCAGTACCTCAATCACAATGGAGCGTTACGATGACGTTTTCTCCCGGGACCCAGGCGCCCCAGTCGGGCATTTATTGGTGCAGCGTGTGCAAGACTCCGGCCAGGTTTGAAGCCGGCGAGCAGCTTCCGCCTTGCAGAAACCAGTGCGGGCGCGGCCAGTGGGAGTTCGTCCGGGCAGACGAGGAGAAAAGCAGGAATTAGGGATTAGGGGTTAGGGGCTAGGGGTTAGGGTTTAGAAATAAAAATTCCGCGATGGACCATCACTGGGATCCTGGAAGCCTTGAAAGCGTGAAGCGCACAAATCTGATCCCTGAATCCTAGCCCCTAATCCCTGACCCTATTATTGCCAGAATCCTTGCCGGCGCTCCGGAGCCGTTCTCCAGCTTCATCGGCAGCACGAACGCTGTCGCCCCGGACTCGGGAACCGCGTCGAGATTGGCGACGTTCTCCAGGTGGTAGACGTTCTGCGCGGCGCAGTAGCGATGGACTTCAAAGTCGCGCGACGGGCCATAATCCACGCTGAGCGTATCGATCCCGAGTCCAACCGCCTGCCTTTCCGCGACCAGCATTCTGGCCGCTGCCAGCGAATATCCCGGAAAGTGCAAAGTCCCATCCGGCCCGGCGTTGCGATACGACTCGGGCGAGTTCCAGCGCGCCGCCCATCCGCTGCGCACGATGGCAATTGCGCCCTGGGGAACGCGACCGTGACGGCTCTCCCAGGCCGCAATGTCCTCCACATCCAGCCTGCAATCGGCATCGCCCGCCGCCTTTGGCGCGATATCAAACACCACCAGCGGACCCACCAGCCGCTCCACCGGAATGCGGTCGATCGTCCAGCCGGTGCGCGACATGTGGGCCGGGGCATCGAGATGCGTCGAGGCGTGCTCGTCGAGCGAAACGCGGCGCACGTAAAATCCGTCGCGCTCGTGGCTGGAGACCACCTCGGCGGCAAAGGCGTCCGCCGCGTCCTCCCAGTTCGGAGCCTCGGGCGAAACCGCGTGGCTGAGATCGATGATGCGTTGGAACAATGACAAGCTCCTGGTTAGCAGAGAATTCCTTCTACCGAGAGTACGTCATTCCGAGCGAGCGCCCGCTGTCAGGCGCGAGTCGAGGAATCTTGTGTTTCCCCGCAACTAAAACGCAAGATCCCTCCACTTCGCTCGCCCACCCATCAAACGCAATGCTTGCGTTTGATGGGTCGTCCGGCTTCGCTTCGGTCGGGATGACGTTCCTATGAAAGGGTACGCTAACTGTGGCAAGCGCCAGAACCCTGTCCCATTCAGCGCCACAGGAATGCTAACAAGATAGCGACGAAAGCGGAAAAGGCGCTGCTGAGGAAGTTGACCGAATTATTGCCGAGCTTGTTCGGGCGCTCCAGCGTGGCGCCCAGCAGGCTGTCCAGCAGCATGCCCGCGAATCCGCACAAGGTCACCGGCCAGTACCAGCGCGGAACCAGCAGTTCGAGCCACAGGCAGACCGCGGCCACCACTCCGCTGGCGATCAGTCCGGCCATGCAGCCGGCGAAGCTGATAGCGCCGTTGCTGCCGGCGTCCACGCGCTCGTAGCTGGTGATGAGGTAGGCGCGGCGCGGCGAGAGCACCTGCCCGACTTCGCTGGAGACTGTATCGGCTGCCGCCTCCGCCAGCGCCGCCGTAAAACCAACCAGCAGCACCCACGACCGCGCATGCCAGTACAGCAAAGGCGCGACGGTAATGCAGGCGACGCCCAGGTTCGCCAGCACCTGGCGTCCGCTGCGGCCCTGCTCGCGCTCCGCCGTGCCGCGGCGTTTTTTTCTGGCGTAGCCGAAGCGCGTAGCCAGCATGGTCAGCAGGAACAGCGCCAGCACCGCCATGAATCCCGGCGCCCCGGCGGCAAGGCAGATGATGGTGGAAAGCACCAACCCGGTCAGCGCCCCGGATGCCGTGACCGCGCGCAGTCCCCAGGCGGCCAGGGCGAAAGCCGTGGTAAAGGCCAGCGCGGGGAGCAGCGGCATGTGCCGCAGGAAAAGCCAGAACGGCAGAGCGGTTACGGCGGGCAGGATTGCGGGCTTGATCAAAACCATTCTTTCAGGACCCCGACCGACGCCGCCTTTGCGTCGGCGGGATGGAAATTGCGCTTACTTGGATGCAAAGCCTTCCCAGACGCGCTCCCCTGGGGCGAAGCCGGGCATAGCCCTGGTCTTCACCAAGGCGGGTTGCCTCGGAGAACCCAGCTAGGCAACAGCGGGCTTCGCAGCGCATCCTATCAGAACGAGCCAGCACAGGGCGAGTGCCCGGGATTCGCCGCCTGCCTCGCAATCTTCCTCCCCTGGAAACGAGCACGGTCCCCACTTGCTTTCCCTCAGGAGCTTTTCATGCCTGCTTCCGTGTGGTCCGGTTATCTCACCTTCGGTCTCATCTCCATGCCCGTGCGCCTCCATTCGGGAGCGCGCGGCGAGCGCATTTCGTTTCACATGCTCCATCGCGACGACCTGAGCCGTGTCCGCCAGCAACTGGTTTGCGCGGCTGACAACAAGGTTCTCGACCGCCAGGACATCGTGAAGGGATACGAATATCGCAAAGGCGAGTACGTGGTCATCGAACCCGATGAGATCAAAAAGATAGAGCCCAAGACTGCCAAGGCGATGGAGATTCTTGAGTTCGTGCGCGCCGGCGACGTCGACCCGCTCTACTTCGAGGCTTCCTACTATCTCACCCCGGAAGAGGGAGGCAAGCGCCCCTATGCTTTATTGTCGCGGGCGATGGCTGACAACGGCTACTATGCCATCGCCAAGCTGACCATGCACAACCGCGAGTACACGGTGATTCTGCGTCCCTACCGCAGCGGGATGATGCTGCACACCATGTACTACCAGGACGAAGTGCGCGCCATGGAGAGCTTCGGAGCGGAGGATGTTGAAATCCGCGAAGCCGAGCTGAAGATCGCCAACCAGTTGATCGAGGCGCTGGCGGGCAAATTCGACCCCGGCCAATTTCACGACTCCTTCCAGGAGAACCTCAAGAAGCTGATCAAAGCCCGCCTGGAAGGCCTGGAGATTCCAGAGGTGGAGAAAACCGCTCCCGCCCCAGTGACCGACCTGATGGCCGCGCTCCGGCAAAGCCTGGAGCAGATGAGCCGCAAGAAGCCGGCGGGGCGAGAGGAGCATCCCCAGCCGGCCGCCGCCCGCGGCAAAGGCAAACCGGCCGCCCGTTCCCGCCCGCGCCACAAAGCCGCTTAGGAGTAAGTCTTCCTGGATCAATCCCTTGCCGGGGGAGTGTTTTGTTTGGGCAGCTGCTCAGCTTCCGGTACAATAGATCGATCCTGAGTTCAAAGTGACTTTCCGGGCGAGGCGAATGAATCTCGTGCGCAAGGCCGCCGTGGCGGCAAGTGCAATCTGTATACTTCTTCTGTCTGGATGCGGCAGCAACTTCCGCCCTGTGGCCATCATCATCCCGCAGGCGACAGGCAATCCGGCCTTGATCGATATGGTAGCCGTTCTGAACCAGAATCCTTCCTTTCAGAACCACGTCCCCTCGGACCCCACCGTTCCCGTAGGGTCATTCACCCTGATCGATGTCACCGGGGACTCCAACTCCGGCGACTTCATGGTGGGCGTTAACAAGAGCATTCCCGTCCCGCCTGCCCCACCTTCGCTTCAGCGATTGATTACCTTCGCCAACGGAAACTCACAGGTAGCCACTGTCAACCCTGACGCCAACAGCGTAACTGTGCAGAGCACGACCTCGGGACCTAATACCGTTACGCTACCCACAAACTCTATTCCTATGTCGATCGCGGCGACCACCAGCACGGGATTTATCCTGGTGAGCCTTCAGAACGACACAACGCTAGCCGGATGCGGCTCAGGCGGAACAGTAGGCATTATCCAAGCCAACAGTGCCAGCCTGACAGCCAGGATATGCGTGACCTCCGCCCCGGGATTTATCCTGGTTCTTCCCGGCGATCAGAAGGCGCTTGTTCTCGACAGCACCAATAACGACGTGACGTTCATCAACATTCCGAACGCGACCCTTCGGAACGCGGTTCCGGTGGGAACCAACCCTGTGTGGGCCGCGAGCAATGCCAACGGGAGCCACGATCTACGTTTTGAATCAGGGCAGCAATGATATTACGGTTCTGAACGGGAACACGGAAGGCCTGATTACGGCCTCTGTTCTCACCGGGGGCACCTCGCCCAGCATGATCGTCGCCGATCACGTTCTGAATCGGCTGTATGTTTCCAATACCGGTCCTCTCAGTGTACTGAACATAACCGCCGCTTCCCAGTCTGGTCCAAGCACCACTTACACTTACACGCTTGTTTCCGGTCCGGCTTTAACGGTTGGGGAAAGCGTTGCCGTGGCTGGTATGGCTAACTCGGGGAACAATGGATCGTTTACGATCGCAACGCTTGGGGCTGGTACGTTCACGGTAGTTAATGCTGGAGGCGTGACCAGTACATCTCAAACTGGCACGGGAAAAGCGTCTCCTGGCACCGTTTCAGTCTTCGATAGCACCATGAATCCAATTTCGCCGCTCGTTATCCCTGGTCACACCAACCCTTTTTCAATTGGTGTGGCACCCATTGCCTTGGCCGTCACCCCCGATGGCTCCAAGGTCTACGTCGGTAATACGGGCTCAAACTCCGCCAGCTCGATTAATACCACTACCTTCAGCACCACGTCCCTTACCGTTCCCGGTGATAACGTGACCTGGGTGGCTGTCTCCAAGGATGGCACCAGGGCTTACATCAGCATGACGGGAGCTGGGGATCTGGCGGCTAAGAATGGCACAGCTATTGTGATCACGGCCAGCAATTCGCTGTTGACCAACCCGAACAATAGCAATAAGCCGGTGCTCATTGCTCCCACCCCGCAAGACCTTACCACCGCCTGCGCCGAATTCGGTCCGCCGAACGACTGCAACCTTGTTCTCGTGCAGCACCCGGTGCAGATCGTGCCGCGCCTGTAACGGGTTCGCCAAGGGCGCGCATCCCACCTCAATAGCAGGCAGATGTGGGGCACTGTGCAAAGGTGGTACTCCACTCACCAGGATGTCATCCCTGAGCGAGTCCGTGTTTTCGGCGGCCGAGTCGAGGGATCTTGTGTTTCCGTTTTCGCAGTGGCGCCGAGCAAATCCAGAGAGCCGCTGCTGAGTCTACATGATGCGGAGCAGTCTTAGCCGGAGCCGCGCCTGACGAGGGTGTGCGTCTTTCAATCTGAAATCGGAAATCTTAAATCGGAAATGGTTTACCAGTGGGCGGTATCGTTCTTGCGGCGTCCTTTATATCGTATTGCGATATTGACATAGACACGTCCGGTCTCGGTCTCGAACGAGAGCACGACGGCCTCGGTCTCTTCCGAGCCCTTCAGTCCCTCGGCCGAGGCATGAAATTCCGGCGGATGCACTTTGAAGCGGAAGCCGCGATCGTTGAGGTTAGTCACGGCGTTGCCGATGACGAGGTTGGCCAGCTCGCAAACGGTCTCCCGCGCCAGGTCGTCGCTGGCGGATACTTCCTGGCCGGCAAGCTGGCTGGCGGCGCGCAGCGCCGTCTCCGGCTCCATGTCCACAATCACCCTTCCTTCGATTTCTCCGCTGATGGTCACCAGCGCCGCCATGCCTTTGCGCTGGTAACGTTGCTCTTCCATGCTGAGGCCGTCGATGCGCGTGGTGCAATTCAGCGCCTCGGCGAAGACGGCGTCGGCGGAGTTGATGAAGGGTTGAATGAGATCCAGTTTCATTGCAGGGCCTCCGCCGGCGGCTGCACCTGCGTGGCCTGGTCGCCCATCACGTACTTGACGACCTCGTAGAGCAGCTCCGGCTTGACCGGTTTCTGCACGAAGTGCCGCGCCCCCTTCTGCAAGGCGGTGATAACGTTCTCCTGGTAGCCGACCGACGACACCATGATGACGCGCGCCTCCGGATGCTGGCGCACGATCCGCTCGGCCGCCTCGATGCCTTCCATGCGCGGCATGGTGATGTCCATCAGAACGATATCGGGATTCAGCCGGTCGTATTCGGTGATCGCCGTATAGCCATCGCCGGCCTCCCCGGCCATGGCGCCGCCAAACGCCTCAATCAACCGCGCCAGGTTGCGACGGGCGAAGACCGAATCGTCCACCACAAGGTAGCGGACCGGCTGCTGATCGCAAACTTTCTGCAGAGCAGGGAATTGTTCCATAACAACCTCTTCCGTATGCGGCCATTGCCCCGGCCATTCGCCTGGCGGGGGATTGGGCCGCAGGATCTCAGCCTGATGCCGTATCACTTGCACTTGCAAACTGCGCCTGCAGAGCGGCCGGAATCTCCTCCAGCGGCAAAACCTCGCAGGCGTATCCACGCTCGATGGCGGCGCGGGGCATGCCGTAGACCGCGCAGGTTTCCTCGTTCTGGGCAAAGGTCATGCCGCCGCACGCCTTGATCCTGCCCAGACCTTCGGCGCCATCGGCTCCCATTCCGGTCATCAGCACCGCCACCGCGGACGGCCCGAACTCCTCCGCCACGGATTCGAACAGAACATCCACCGATGGCCGGAGCCCGTTCACCGGCGCCTGCGTGGTCAGCACCGCCACCGGACCGAGCGGCATGCGGCGCACGCTCATGTGCTTGTTTCCCGGGCAAATCAATACCCGTCCGGCGAGCAGCAGGTCGCCGGATTGCGCTTCCCTCACTTCCAGCTCCGACTCGGCATCGAGCCGCTCGGCAAACATCTTGGTGAAACCTTCGGCCATGTGCTGCACCACCACGACTGCCGCCGGAAACTCCGCCGGCAATTGCGAGAGCACATGTTGCAGGGCGTACGGCCCCCCGGTTGAAGTTCCCAACGCCACCACCCGCCTGGCCGGCGGCTGGGCGGGAATTTTGCGCTTGCGCACCGGCTGTGGCAGCAGTGAAGGCTCCCCGCAGGGCGCGATGCGCCGGCTGCCGGCCGCCGCCCTGATCTTGTTGATCAACTCCGTGGCGATCTCCCCGATCTGTTCGGAGAGCGCGTCGCGCGGCTTGGCCACGAAGTCGAACGCGCCCATGTTTAGCGCCTTGAAGGTCGCCATCGCTCCGGCCTGGGTGTGCGCGCTGACCACGATCACCGGCAGCGAGTGCCGCTTTACGATTTCGCGCAGCGTCGCCATGCCGTCCATGCGCGGCATTTCCAGATCCAGCGTGATCACGTCGGGACGGAGCTCCGCGATCTTCTTCAAGGCGAATTCCCCGTCCATGGCCGTTCCCACCACCTGGATGTTGGAGCCCTCCAGGATTCGCGGGAGCAGCTTCCGCATCAGCGCCGAGTCGTCAACCACCAGGACTTTGATCATGGGCATCAGGCTTGTGCCGCCTTTCTGCCGAAAGTCTGGCGGTCGCAAAAACGTTCCACCATCTCCGCGAGATTCAGAACCAGGACCACTCTGCCGTCTCCCAGGACGGAGGCGCCGCTGACCATCTCGGTAGCTATCAGCTCATCGTCCAGCGCCTTGATGACCAGCTCCTCCTCGCCCTTGAGCCTCTCCACCACCAGGCCGAACTTGCGATCGGCCACCGAAACCACGATGACAAAGATCTTGCCGGTCGGCTTCGGCGCGCCCGACTCCATCCTGAGCAGCGGAATCACTTCTTCGCGCAGGCGGAGCACTTCGTAGCCTTCCAGCAGATGAACCTGGCTCTCAAAAGCGCGGGTGATTTCCATCACGTTGCCCAGCGGAACCGCGTAGAGCTGGTCACTGGCGCCACGATTGCCGGCAAGCGCGGTGCTTGGAGCAGAGGCGCTGAAGAGCATGGCCTTGATGATCGCCAGCGTCAGCGGCAGCTCCAGCGTGAAAGTGGTCCCGATGCCGATGGTCGTATCGATCGAGACGGAGCCCTTCAGCCGCTCGACGGTGGATTTCACCACGTCCAGCCCGACGCCGCGTCCGGAAATCTCGGTAACCGTCGCGGCGGTGCTGAACCCGGGCTCCAGCGCCAGGCGCAGCGCGTCTCGCGGAGAGATCTTCTCGGCCTCGTCTTCGCCGATGATGCCCTGGTCGACCGCCTTCTCCAGGATCGCCTCGTGGTCCATGCCGGCGCCGTCGTCGGTCACCTCGATCACGATATGGCTGCCCTGGTGATAGGCCTGAAGCGAAATGGTTCCGCTGGCGGACTTGCCGGCGCGCACGCGGACGTCGGGCGCTTCGATTCCATGGTCGACCGCGTTGCGCAGCAGGTGGGTCAGCGGCTCGGCCAGCGCATCCAGGATGCGCTTGTCCAGGTCCGTGTGCTCGCCTTTGACCACCAGCTGTGCTTCTTTCTGGCGCAGCTTGGCCACGTCGCGGATCATGCGCGGAAAACGCCGGAACAACTGGTCTACCGGCACCATGCGTATCTTCATCACCGCGCGCTGCAGTCCCTGGATTGCCTGCGCCTGCTTCGCCAGAGCGTCGGCCAGGCGAATCCGCATCGGGTCTTTGCGGTTCTGGCGGCTGAAATCGGCCAATACCTGCTGCAACGTGGACTTCGAGATGATCAGTTCGCCGAGCAGATCGAGCACCGTGTCGACGCGTTCGACGTCTACCCGAAAAAGGTTATCGGTGGCCGGTGTCCGCCCGGTCTTGGGCCGCTCTCCGGCTGCCGGATAGGCGGCGCTCGACGTCGCTGCGGGCGCATGCAAAAGTTCAGAGCCCGATTCCTTGCCCTGCGCGGCGCCGGCTTTGAGCGGCTGCTCAGCGGCGGCGGGCGTAGCTTTTCCTTCCGGCCGATGCGGGCTGATGCGAACCGCGCTTACGATCCCCGGAATCCGGCAGCGCTTTTCGACCGATTCGACGGGATGAGTGGCGGCCAGTGCCGCCTCCACCAGCGAAACCGGTTCGTCCAGTCCGCGCGCCGGATGAGAAGCCAATACAGCTCCCAGATCGTCCAGCGTCCGCCAGATCACTTGCAGGGCGGCGGCAGGCATGGCGCAGTTGGGCTCGATGACGAGCTCCACGTTGAAGACCGTGGCTTCCGGGGTGGTTCCCTTGGCGATGGCCAGGCGCTCGTACTCAGTCCAGTGGAATGTCTTGTCGGCGGCTCCGGCGTGGCTTCCCGCGGAAGGCGCTTTTACGCCCGCCGGCGCGCCGGCGGATGCAGGTGCGGCGGCGATCAGTTGCTGCACCATCTGCCGGAGTTCGTCGGTGGAAGGCGGCTCAGTGGCGCTCTTATAGGCGGCGAGGCAGGCCTCGAAGCTGTCGGCGGCGCACAGTACGACCTCGGCCAGGGCGGTTCCGGCGCGCTCGGCCGTCTCCGGCGTCAGCACATCTTCCAGCTTATGCGCCAGATCGCTGAGCTGCTCATAGCCGCAGGCCGCGGCGTCGCCCTTGAGCGTGTGCACGGTGCGGCGGAGTTCGCGCACGATCTCCCGGTCGGCGGGCGCCTGCTCCAGGTGAAGCCCTTCCTCGTTCATGGCCTGCACCAGCTCCTGCGCGGTCTCGAAGAAGATCGCCCGCAGTTCGCCGGCCCGCTCATCGGAGAAAAAGCTCATAGCGTTTCCTCCGTGCGCTGGTAGGCGGTGCCGTTGTTGAGGTGGGTCATCTGGAACTGGTCGGTCAGGCCGAACAGGCTCTCGGCGTGGCCGACGAAAAGGTAGCCCTCCGGATTCAGGCAGCGCCAGAGCTTCTTGACCAGGCGCTTCTGCTCCGCTTCGTCGAAGTAGATCATCACGTTGCGGCAGAAGATGATGTCGTTGCGCTGCGGCAGGAACTCGGTCTTCAGGTTATGGAAATCGAACTGAACGAGTTCTCGTACCGGGCTCTTGATGGCGTAGCGGTCGCCCACCTTGTCGAAGTAGCGCAGGCGATAGCTGTAGTCGACGCCTTCCATCTGGTGCTCGACGTAGAGCGCTTCCTGGGCGGCGCGCAAGGCCGCATAGCTCATGTCGGATGCGAGAATTTCCACCCGCCATGGCGGCGGGATCAGCGGCTTTGTCATCGGCATGCTGAAGGGAAGCGGGTTGCGCAGATAGTAGTAGGCAAGCGCTTCGGCGATGAGCATGGCCAGGGTATAGGGTTCCTGGCCGGTGGAGCAGCCGGCGCTCCAGACCCGCAGCGACCAGTCGCGCCGCGCCTGTTTCTGTTGCAGGATTTTTTCCAGGATGACTTTCTGAAACAGCTCCAGCTGCGGCTTGTTGCGGAAGAAGCTGGTCTCGTTCACCGTCAGGTTTTCCAGCAGCGCCGTGAACTCCTGTTTGCCCTCCGGGCTGGTGAGCAGGCGGTAGTAACTGGAAAAATTGTCCAGGCCGCGGATGCGCAAGCGCCTCTGCAGCCGGTCCTGCAGAAAATGCTCACGGCGCTCGTCGAAGCACATGCCGCATTCCTGGTACACCAGGCTCTGCAGCAACTTCAACTCGGCCGGGCTGAGCAGCACTGGGCTGGGAAAACTAAAACTATCCATGCTGGGAATCATTTCCTCTAAGCTGCGTTCCGCCCAGGGCCGCGACGGCGGCTGGAACGGGACAGGCGGCGCTTGCCGGCTGGGTTTCGGTCACATCGCCAAGGCGGCGCAGGTCACCGCGCTGCATCAGTTTTTCCAGGTCCACCAGGACGATAAGCCTGCCGTCCCGCTTGCCCATTCCGGTGATGTAGTCCAGGCCTTCCTGCCGCAGCACCTCCGGCGGCGGCTCGATGGCGCTGCGCGGAATCTTCAGCACCTCACTGGCGGCGTCCACCAGCAGCCCCGCCACCCGTCCCGCCGCTTCCACCACCAGGATGCGGTTCTTCTTGCCGGCCACGATCTCCGCTTCGCGAAAGCGCTTGCGCAGGTCGATGACGGGAATGATGCGGCCCCGCAGGTTGACCACTCCCTCGACGTGGGCGGGCGCGTCCGGAACGGGCGTGATCTCCAGGGCGCGCACGATCTCCCGCACCATGGCGATGGGCACGCCGTAGGTTTCACGGCCCACGCGAAATCCGACCAGTTGCATCTCTTTTTCCGTTAACATTTGCAACCTCGCGTATCCCCTTCAAAACGCCACCGCGGCTCTGCCGGGAGCTCTCAGGTGCGCGCCGCCGCGGCCTTGCCGGCCGGCCGGGTGGCTTCCATCTTCTTGGCCTGCATCTCGCTGTCGATGATGAAGCGGTCCACCGCTTCCAGCAGCGAGCGCGCCATCTTCGACATCTGCTCCGCCGAAGCCGCCAGCTCCGTCGATCCGGAGGTCGAGCGCTGCACCATCTCGCGCATGCGCTCCATGGCGCGCGCCACCGCCTGCGCGCCTCCGGCCTGCTCTTCCACCGAGGAGCTGATCTCCTGCGTGATTTCGTTCAGCCGTGAAGTGGCCTTGGCGATCTGGCTGGATCCGTGAGACTGCTCGTTGGTGGCCGCCCCGATCTCGTGCGCGAACTTGTAGACCTCGGTGACCACGTTGGAGATGCGGCGCAGGGCGGAGTTCAAATCGCCGCCCAGGCCGAGGCCTTCGTTGACGATGGTGGTGCTCTTGTCCATGTTGCCCACGGCCTTGCGGGCTTCCTTCTGGATGCGGTCGATCAGCTCGGAAATGTCTTTGGCCGATTCGGCCGACTTCTCCGCCAGCTTGCGCACCTCGTCGGCCACCACGGCGAAGCCGAGGCCGTGCTCGCCGGCGCGCGCCGCTTCGATGGCCGCGTTCAGCGCCAGCAGGTTGGTCTGTTCCGAAATGTCGTCGATCACCTCGACGATCTTGCCGATCTCGTTGGCGCTCTGCCCCAGCGTGGAGATGATCTCCGCCGAAGAGCCGATCGAGTCGTTGATGCGGTTCAGCCCCTCGGTCGCCTTCTGCATGGTGGTCAGGCCGTTCTGCACCTCCTCGCGCGAGCGGTTGGAGATGTCCAGCAGAACCTTGGCCGTGTCGGCCACGCGCTGGATGCTGGCCACCATCTGCTCGATGGAAGCCGAGGTGTGGCCCACGTCGGAGGCCTGCATCTGCGTGTTCCTGACCATGTTCTGCACGTTGACGCTCATCTCGTGCATGGTGCTGGTGACCTCGTCGATGGCCGAGGCCGACTGCACGCTGATCTTGGCCGAATCCTCCGAGGAGTCCGCCACCTGGTTGGAGCCGGCGGCCACCTGCGAGGCGGCATCGCGCACCGCCCGCACCAGCGCCCGCAGTCCTTGCGTCATCTTGGAAAATGCCAGCGCCAGCGTGTCCTGGTTGGAGCGCGGCTGAATATCGGCCGAGAGGTCGCCGCGGGCGATCGCCTCCGAGACGGAGGCCATTTCCTTCAGATAGTCGACCAGCTTCGCGTAAGAGTAGGCCAGCTGCCCGACTTCGCTGGTAAAGCGTTTTACCTCCAGCGGCTGGTTGAGATTGCCAGTGTCGGCAATGTTGCGCGCCACGGCGCTGAGCTCGTCCAGCGGCTCGGTGATCGAGCGCGAGGTCTTGTAAGCGATTCCCAGGCACAGAACCAGCGCCAGCGGAACGCCTACCACCGCGATCAGGGTGGTGGCCATGGCGGAGGTCTCGTCCGTCTGCCCGCGCTGCAGCAGCAGTTGCTGGTTGTCGGCGCGGATGCGGTCGACAATGTCAGACGAACTGCGAACCCAGAATTGCGGGTCCAGCTGCACGTATGTCTTGTGCAGCTGGTCCGAACTCGCCTTGCCGGAATCGACCAGGCGCCGCTGTTCCAGCAGCCTGTTTACGAACTTTTCGTTCCAGTCGCGCTCCACCTGCTCGAGCTTGGCCAGCTGCGCGCGCGCGGCGTCGGTCTGCGCGCTGTTCTTCGCCGCCTGGAGCGACTCGGCAAATTGCCGCTGCTCGGATCGCAGCTTTTCGACATCCTGGGCGTCGCCGGTAAGAAGGTAGTTGCTTAAACTGAGGCGGCTCTGCATCATGTGGAACCGCACAACCCCGGCCGTCAGCGACAGTTCCATGGCGCGCTTGGTGGCCGACTTGGTGGAGCGCTCGCGCAGCATGGTCACCATGCTCACCACAAACGCCAGCAGCATGATCACGAGGACCATTCCGAAACTGAGCAGGAGCTTTTTGCGAATCGTCATTGCTAATCCGTTCCGCCAGCCGGGAAGCATTCCCCTTGCCTCATCCACGGCTGACACGAATCTTTTCCATATCCGGGCCCCCGGCAAATGCACATGCGTGCTGGGGTGGAAGATCGCCGGTAGTTCACTTATGCACCCCAAGTGCCACAGTCACGTGGCTGAACCATCGTCATCTATCGCGCTAAGTTGTTGAATTTACATAAGGCGAATCTGGCTGGGACGAAGATGCAACGGCGGGCTCGGGGCTTCGTCTCACCTAAATCTAAGGCAAAGTCCCTTAAATGTATCAATTTGAGATGGAATGGTAGCGGTACGGATGAGACTAACATGACAAGAATTTCGCTTGACTCAAATTGAGATAGCAGCTTACGTTGGACTCCAGCAAAACAGGATCAGGCACAATGGCTTCCATCCCAGACGCCGGCAATCTGCGCCCGACAACCGCCGGCGAATCCCAGGATGCCGCAAAAGACCTGATTGCACTCGCTTTAGAGGTAACTGCCAGCATCCGACTGCCGGAACTGGCGCATGCCATAACCCGCCGCGCCAGCGAAGCCCTGAACGGTGGCGCCGCCGCCCTGGCCCTGGCCCGGGGACAAACCCTGGAAACCGTATATCTTCACCGCTGCTCCGTGCCGCAAGGCGATGGCGTGCTCAAACGGCTCAACTCGGCCCTGACCGACGCCGTGCAGTCGCAAGGCGGAAACATTCGCTACGGCCGCGCCAGCGATCTCATTGGGCTGACCCTGGCCAACATGCTGGGATGGCGCGACCTGACGGCTGTCCGGCTGCAGGGAGGCGACCAGGAGCTGCTCGGCCTGCTGCTCATCGCCAATCGCGGCCGCGAGCTTAGCGGAGCGCGAGCGCGAGCTGTTGCAGGCCATTGCAGGTTACGCCTCCAGCGCTCTGCACAATTCCCGGCTCTTCAGCCGCATGGCGCAGTCCAACACCCAGTGGCTGGAGATTTTCGACGCCATCAGCGATTTCATCGTCGTGCATGACCAGGCCGGGCGCGTCCTGCGCGTCAACCGCAGCATAGCCGAGTTCATCGGCGTGCCGGCCTCGGAGCTCATCGGGCTGAGCATGCGCTCGCTGATGCCCCTGGCCCAGCGGCTGCCTTCCGAGCTCTGCCCCTTCTGCGCAGGGGAAGCCGACAGCGAGTATCTGCACGGCGTTCTCGACCGCACCTACCTGGTCTCGACCTCCCACATCAATGCCACTCTCGATGAGGGCACGCAGACCATCCACGTGCTGAAGGATGTCACCGACCGGCGTGAGGCCGAGCGCCGCTATCGCGAGCTTTTCGACAACGTGCAGGAAGGCCTGTTCTTCGCCACTCCCGAGGGCCGTTTCGTGGAGGTCAACGACGCCCTGGTGAGAATGCTCGGCTACGAAAGCCGCGAGGCGCTGCTGTCAATCGACATTCAGACCCAGCTTTTCCCGTCTCCGGAACGCTACCTGGAGTTCCGCGGCGCCCTGCAATCGGCCGGCCTGTTGCGCAGCCGCGAAGAGGCCTTCCGGCGCAAGGACGGAGGGCTGGTTCACACTCTGACCAACGTGCTGCTGGTGCGTGATGCCGCCGGCAAGGTCATTCAGTACCGCGGCCTGATGCAGGACATCAGCGAGCTCAAATCCTTCCAGGCGGAGCTGCAACGGCAGCGCGACTTCAACGCCAAGATCCTGGAGAACACCCAGAGCCTGATTCTCGTGGTCGATACCGCCGGGCTGGTGAGCTATGCCAACCCGCGAGCTTACCAGGTAGGAGGATTCCGGCCCGGGCAGCTTGTCGGCTGCCGCCTGCGCGACCTGATTGTCCCCGCGCAACAGGAAAAGTACGACCAGGCGCTGCTGCGCACTTTGCTCGGATTGCAGGTCGACAACCTGGAACTGATGCTGCTGCTGCCGTCCACCGATGCCAGCAGATGCCGGAGGCCCGGCCGCGTCAGCCGACGCAAAGGCGGCCTCCGCCGGCGATCGCAGCTTGCACTTCTCCGCCAATCTCAGCCCCATGCGCGACGAGCGCGGCCACGTGAACTCGATCGTGGTGGTGATGAGCGACATCACCGATGCGCTGTTGCTGCAATCCAAGCTCATGCAGACCGAGAAGATGGCGGCCGTCGGGCAACTGGTTTCCGGGGTGGCGCACGAGGTCAACAACCCGCTGACGGCGATTCTGGGCTTTGCCGACCTGCTGACGCAGGATGCCGGCGTGCCCGCCTCCGCCCGCTCCGGCCTGCAGATCATCATTGACGAGGCTCAGCGCACCAAGCAGATCATCCACAACCTGCTCAGCTTCGCCCGCCAGACCCCGCCGCAGCACGAGCCGCTGCAGATCAACGACCTGCTCCGCCGCACCATCCTGCTGCGCGCCTACGACTTCGCCAACAGCGGCCTGGAGGTGAAGGAGAAGCTGCATGAGCCGTTCCCGGAGGTCATCGGCGACCCGCAGCAGTTGCAGCAGGTGTTTCTCAACATCCTGAACAATTCTTACGACGCCATTCGCGAGACGGGCGAGCCGGGCACGATCGAGATCGAAACCGCTGTCCGCGATGACGTGGCCGAAATCTCGTTCCTCGATACCGGCAGCGGCATCCGCGAGCCGCAGCGCATCTTCGACCCGTTCTATACGACCAAGGAACTGGGCAAGGGAACCGGGCTGGGATTGAGCATCTGCTACGGAATCGTGCGCGAACACGGCGGCGAGATCGTGGCCGCCAATCGCCAGAGCGGCCGGGGAGCGGCGTTCACCGTGCGCATTCCGCTGCATCCGGGAAGGGCGTCGTCTCCTGGCCAAGCCCACCGCGGCGGCTGCCGTCGCCGGCGCGCCCAGGAAGGGTGGCGGATGATGGCCATCGATCGCGCAGTCCTGGTTATCGAGGACGAAGCTGCCGTGCTCGCCTTCATACGTACCGCGCTGGAGCGTCACGGCTATGCCGTGGTCGGCGTCAGCTCGGGCGTGCAGGGCTTGGAGATGCTCGCCTCCGGCGATTACGCGGGAGTGATTTCCGACATGCGCACTCCGGGCGGAGTGGGTGGACAGGACGTTCATCGCTGGATCGTGCAGTTCCGGCCTGAGCTTGCCGGCCGCATGCTGTTCATTACCGGAGACACGGTAAACCCGCAGACGCTGCAGGCTTTGCGCCTGACCGGAGTGCCGTTTATCGAAAAGCCCTTCCGCACGCAGGAGCTGCTGCAGATGGTGCGAAAGGTGATTGGCGAAGCCGGAGTGTTGAGCTAGTTTCAATCGAACATGGCCGATGCTTACAAAATCCGCTTCCTGGTAGTCGACGATCAGCAGAGCATCCGCCGGCTGTGCGTGACTATCGCCGCCGGCCTCGGCTTCGAGTGCAGCGAGGCCGAGAGCGCCGAGAGCGCGCTGGAGAAGCTGGAAAACGATGCTCCCGACATCGTGCTGGTCGATCTGCGCATGGCGCAGATGTCCGGCCTGGAGTTCCTCGCCGAGTTCAAAAAGATTCTGCCGCACTCCGAAGTCAGCATCATGACCGGGTACGGCTCGATCGAAACCGCGGTCCAGGCGATGAAGCTGGGCGCTTACGACTACATCACCAAGCCCTTCCGCGTGGAAGAGCTGAAGATCACGTTGCAGCGCATGGCTGAGAAGATACGCCTGGTGGCGGAAAACGAGTTCCTGCGCGAGCGCTTTCTGGCCGATTCGGAGGCCCACGGCATCATCGGCAAGCACTCCAATATCCAGGATGTGCTGCGCATGGTCGCCCGCCTCAAGGACACCCGCACGCCGGTGCTGATCACCGGCGAGAGCGGGACCGGCAAAGAGCTGGTGGCGCTGGCCATTCACTATCGCGGCGCCTTCGCCAATCGCCCGTTCGTGGCGGTCGATTGCGGGGCGCTGGTGCCGACCCTGATCGAGAGCGAGCTGTTCGGCCACGAGCGCGGCGCCTTTACCGGCGCGCATAAGGCCAAGGAAGGACTCTTCCAATCGGCCCAGGGCGGGACGATTCTGCTGGACGAGGTTGGCGAGCTGCCGTTGGAGACGCAGGCCAAACTCTTGCGCGTGCTGCAGGAGAAGGAGGTTCGCCCCGTCGGCAGCAACCAGAGCGTCAAGGTCAACGTGCGCATCCTGGCCGCCAGCAATCGCGATCTGGAAGCGGCCTACCTGAACGGTTCATTTCGCAAGGATCTGTTCTTCCGCCTCAACGTGGTGACCGTTCAGCTTCCGCCCTTGCGTGAGAGGAAGTCCGATATTCCGATCCTGGCGCAGCACTTTTTGCAGCAGTATTCGCCCGGCGTTCGCATGACGATCAGCAACGCCGCCATGGAAGCGCTCATGGCCTACGCCTGGCCCGGCAATGTGCGCGAGCTGCAGAACTGCATCGAGCGCGCCGTGGCGCTGGGCGGGCGGGAGACGATCGAAGTCGGCGATCTGCCGGCCAATCTGCAGGTCTTGGTCGCGAAATCGGCGCCGGCGTCACCGCCGCCGCAGGCCACTACCGATCTGGAGGAGCTCGAGCGCGTTACCATCCAGCGGGTCTTCGACCAGGTGAAGGGTGACAAGTCGCTGGCCGGCAAGATGCTCGGCATCTCGCGCGCTACGCTTTACCGCAAGATCAAGCGCTACGGCATCGAGACGCGATCGGCCAGGGGCGCCGCCGCTAAGGCCGGCCACTAGGGCCAGATTAGCGAAAGGTAGTAATGGCGAAGTAGCCGGGCTCCCGCAGGGCGGGACCGGCGCTGATGGGGCATTACCGTAATTTCTAAGTTGCTCTCGGCAGGGGTGAATGAGACGGTCGTCTCAATTGTGAGACGAAAGCGCAACCCGCATTCGGCAGTTGCGCTGGAGATGGTTGATTTATTTGAGTTTTTATTTACGGCCGCTTTGGCGGGCAGCTTGCATGTAAGAACTGTTTAGTCAAGGCAGGACATGGACTGCGCGCGAACCAAGATGAGCTGCGGGGACGAGGTAAACGTGAGCCAGGGTTTTTGGCTGGAGATCAACCGGGAGAGTTAACTAGTGCCAGTTCCAAACAAGATTCTGATTGTCGACGATTCGCAGGCGGAAGGCCGGCTCATGCAGGCGTTTCTGGAGCAGGCCGGCTTCTGGGCCGTCGCCCTGGCCGATCCCAGGCGCATCGAGGAAGTGCTCGAGATCGAGCGCCCGAGCCTGATTCTGCTCGATGTCGTCATGCCGGAGCGCAACGGCTTCCAGGCCTGCCGCGAGCTGAAGGCGCATCCCGATTTCGCCCATATTCCCATCGTGATGGTCACCTCCAAGAGCACGCAGAGCGACCAGTTCTGGGGAATGCAACAGGGCGCCGAGGGCTACCTGGTGAAGCCGTTCACCCGCGAGCAACTGCTCTTCGAGGTGAACCGGGTAATCGGCAAACGGCAGGCCAGTGAAGCGGGAGCGGCGCCGCCAAGATGAGCAAGCAGGAAAAACCCGGCGATGAATTGCTGCAGTCAATCACCGAGACTGCGCCCGTAGTCGAGGCATTCCACACGGAGAGCGAACCGGAGCGGCTGCCGCGCCGGCAGTACTGCGTCTTCCGCGCCGGGCGCGAGCGCTTCTGCTTCGCCGTGCTGGATGTCGAGGAAGTCGTCGAATGGCCGAGGGTAACGCCGATTCCGCTGGCGCCGCCCTTCCTGATGGGAATTTTCAATTTGCGGGGCGTGATCGTTCCCGTCATCGATATCGGCCTGACCGCGGCGCGCCGCCCCGATCTTCCGCCCAAGCACGTAGTGGTGGCCTGCTTGCGCGCGGAGGACGCCGCCGGCCATGTGCGTTTGGGTATCGCCGCCGACGAGGTCTTTGGCACCGTGACTACCGCCGAGCCGCTGCTGGTGGAGGAGGCCCCGCGCGACGTCCCTCACTGCTGCGGCATGTTGCGCGATGGCCCGCGGCTGGCGCTGGCTTTGGATTTGAAGAAGTTGATCGAGAATTTTCCCATCCCGTCGATTTAGGAAGACAGGGATTAGGGTTTAGGGATTAGGGATTAGGAATTAGAACGCTGGATGAGCGATTTGGCCCTGAGTGTCACGCTTTGAGCAGCCTCGCGGGTTGTCGGCGCCGCGACATGGGGCGATACATTTGGTTGCGTTGAGATTTATGGGAAACAGTTTGGGGGAATGGAACGTGGTGAATTGGGGTTAACGCGTGACATTAGCGTTCTGACCCCTAAAACCTAAACCCTAATCCCTATTCTCTGTTCCCTCGTTTTCTGGAGGTCTTATGAAAGGTCGTTTGAATTCGGCCATTGGCGCGTTGGTTCTCTTGCTGCTGGCTGGCATGGTCGGTGTGTTGCTGCTCGGATATTCCGCCGGCGCCTACTCGCGCGGGCTGTCGCTGCTGGAGATCGCCTCTCTGCCGGCCATGGCGGGAATGCGCCTGTTGGCCGGAGCGGCAGTGGCCATCCTGGTGGTCATGACGGTGTGGTTCACGCTCGCCAACAAGATCGCCTCGCCGGTGCGCGCCCTGCTCAATTTTTCCGAGAAGCTGGCGGGCGGCGACTACAAGCAGCGGGCCGAGGTGACGGCCGACAACGATTTCGGCGCCATCGCCGTGAACCTCAACGTCGCCGCCGAAAACGCCTCGCGCGCCATCATCAACCAGGAGGCGCAGGAGAACCTGCAGCGCAGCGTGACCGAATTCCTGACCATCGTCAGCCAGGTCGCCAAGGGCGATCTCACCCTGCGCGGCAAGGTCACCAACGACACGCTGGGCAACGTGGTCGACTCCGTCAACTACATGCTCGACAACTTCACCAAGGTGCTCGAACGCGTGCGCAAGGCCGCCAACGACGTCAGCAGCAGCGCCAGCCAGATTCTGCTGGCGACCGAAGAGATGACCAAAGGCGCCACCCAGCAGGACCAGGAGATCACCAATACCTCCTCGGCCGTGGAAGAGCTGACGGTTTCCATGAAGCAGGTCTCCAACAACGCCGAGGCCAGCGCCGAAGCGGCCCGCCGCGCGCTCGACGCCGCCGAGCAGGGCAACCGCTCCGTGCGCGACACGCTGGAAGGCATGCAGCGCATCCGCTCCTCCGTGCAGGCCACCGCCAAGAAGATCAAGTCGCTCGGCGACCGTTCGCTGGAGATCAGCGATATCGTCAACGTCATCAACGACATCACCGAGCAGACCAACCTGCTGGCTCTGAACGCGGCCATCGAAGCCGCCCGCGCCGGCGAGGCGGGGCGCGGCTTTGCCGTCGTCGCCGACGAGGTCCGCAAACTGGCCGAGCACTCCCGCACCGCCACCAAAGACATCGCCGGGCTGATCAAGGCCATCCAGGCCGAGACCAACGAAGCCGTGGTGGTCATGGAAGAGGGAACGCGCGAAGTGGAGGTCGGCGCCAAGCTCGCCGATCAGGCCGGCAAGGCCCTGGATGCCATCTCCACCGTGGTGCGGCAGTCGGCCGAGCTGGTGCAGGAGATTTCGCTGGCCTCCAAGCAGCAGGTGCGCGGGACCGAAGGCGTCGCCAATGCCATGCAGATCATTTCCAACATTACGCGCCAGACCTCGCAAGGATCGCGGCAGTCGGCGCGCACGGTAGAGCAGTTGGTGAAGCTCTCCGAGCAACTGAACGAAGCGCTTTCCCAGTTCCGCGTGAATGCCGGGCCGGGCGGAGACTTCGCGGCTCCGGTTGCGGCCAAAGCGGTGACTGCCAAGGGATAGTGGTGCCCCACATCTGCCCTCATTTGGCAGATGCGGGATTGCAGGATGCACCGCGTCCTGCCGGTAGACGGAGTGACGTGCGGCCATGCACGAGTCGCCGCGAACAGCGGCCAGGAGTTTGATGCAGACCGGTAACGAAAATCCGACGATCTCCCCGTATGAGTTCTCCGAGCTTTGTCTGTTGATCGAAAGCCGCACCGGGATCGTGTTCGACGACTCGCGCCAGACCTTTGCCCTCAACCGCCTGCGCGAACACATGCAGGCTCGCCATATCGCCTCCGGCTCGGAGCTGCTGCGCATGGTACAGGGCTCGGGGGTCGAGTACGACTCCCTGCTGGAGCGCATGCTGACGCAGGAGACAAGTTTCTTCCGCTACCCCGAGACCTTCCAGGTTTTTCAGCACAAGGTGCTTCCCGAGCTGCACATGAAGAAGTTCTGGGAGAACCCCCGCATGCTGCGCCTGTGGAGCGCCGGCTGCGCCACCGGGGAAGAGCCCTACAGCATCGCCATCGCCATCTGCGAAACGCTCGAGTTCGCCGGCGGCTGGAACATCAACATCCTGGCCACCGACATCAGCCGGGAGGCCCTGCGCCAGGCCGAGGGAGCATCTTATCCGTCACGTTCCCTTGGTAATCTAGCGCCTCGGCAGAGGGAGATGTATTTTGTCGCCGGGGGCAATGAGTACACGGTAAAGCCGAAGATACGAGACATGGTTAGCTTCGTCCCCATGAACCTCACCGAGTCCGTCTATGTCGGCCGCTTCGACTGTATCTTTTGCATGAATGTCCTGATGTACTTCAGCGAGCAGCGCCGCGCCAGCCTGATCCAGCGCTTCTATGAGTACCTGGAGCCCGGCGGATACCTGTTTCTTGGTCATGCCGAATCCGTCTCCGGCCTGCCGGTTCGCTTCCGCCAGACCGTGGAAGCCGGCGCCCGCCTGCTGCAGAAACCGATGAACGTGCCCCCGCCGGCGCGCCCGGCTTCGGAGAGTGTGGTATGAGCGGTCCCGGACAGGAATTCGTCGAGCTGTTCTTGCAGGAGGCCTCCGAGCACCTGCAGTTCCTGCGCGAATACTCCGGTGTGCTGCTCGACCAGTATCCATTGCCCGCCGACATCGAGCGGCTCTACATCGCCGCCCATGGCCTGGCCGGAACCGCCGGAACCTACGGCTACAAGTTCTTTTCCGAAGTCACCGGCAAGCTGGCGCACATCTTCCAGTACGCCATGAATTCAACCGTCGGCCCCGACGCCTCGGCGCCGCTGGTCGAGTTCATCAATGAAGCCATCGCCGTTCTCGAGTCCGACCTGCTGATGATCAGCACTAACGCGGTCGAAGCCGAAGACGACATCAAGGCATTCAAGCTGCGCTATCCGTTCGCCTTCCAGCAACCGTCGGCGGAAGGACAAGCGTCCAGCGGCGCGGTGCGGCTTCGCCCCCCGGCGCCGCCCCGCAAGGCGGAATCCGCCGACTCGGTCGCGTCGAAGGCAGGTGTTTCTCAGCCGGAAACCATGCAGACGGACGCCGCGGCAGACGCTGGCGAATCCGCAGCAACAGCATCCGCCGCTGACCCGGGGCAAGCTTCGTCGTCCCAGCCTGCCGCGCTGGCGCCAGCGGTTACCGCACCCTTGCCGATGGTTGCCGCTGCGCCCGCGCCGCCATCCCCGTTCGCTCCCCGATTGGAAGCCGCGCCCATTCCCGACCTTCCCCCCGACGGCAAGATTGCCTCCGAGGTTCTCGAGTTCTTCGTGCCGGAGATGGAAGAGCATCTGCAAACCATCACCGAATCGCTGCTCTTGCTGGAGGCGAATCCCAACTCCGCGGACATCAACAAAGTCTTCCGCTCGATGCACACCATCAAGGGTTCTGCCGGGCAGCTCGGATTGCGGCGAATGTCGGCCATTGCCCATCGTGTCGAGGACTTCATGTCGCGGCTGCGCGGGGGCGAACTGACGCCCAGCGCGCGCATCGTCGACCTCTGCCTGGAAGCGGTGGACATTCTCAAGAAGCAGTTGTACCGCCAATGGCCCGACGAGCAGAGCTTGCAGGATGCCGCCAGGTCGCTCTTCCGCCGCATGGACGAGGCGCGGGAGGTGCCGGCCGAGGCCCTGGAGCCTCCGAGCACAGAAATTGCGCAGCCGGCCCCGGCCGCCGGGGAAGAACGAGTGCCGCTGCGTGCCAGTGAGATTCCTGTTTCGACAGCGCTGGCAAGCGCGGATCTTGCCGCGGAAGCAGAGCTGGAGCCGGTTCAGGTGCGCAGCGCCCAACCCCCATTTGCGGGCATGGTGCAGCCAGGTCCGGTCGTTGCCCCAACCATCCTGGAGTCGCCCGCGCTTGCCGCTTCCGCAACCGGCGCAGCCGCGACGGGAGACCTGGGAGAAGAGATCGCCGCCCTGGCCGCCGGACGACGCGGAGCCGCGGCGGTGCCGCAATCGAAGTCGGTGCGCATCGCCCTCGAGCGCCTGGACCGCATGATGAACGCGGTCGGCGAGCTGGTCATCAACCGAACCCGCATGCTCGGCCGCCTGCAGGAGCTGGAGAACCTGGCCGACGTGCTGAACTTCTCCAAGGCGCGCATGATCGACAAGATCGGCGAATTCCAGGAGAAGTACGAATTCAGCCGCCTGAACCTGAGCTCGCTGGAGACGCCGGGGCACCGCCTGCCGCGCCGCTCTCCCTTGCGCGAGGAGAAAACCGCGGAGGTGATTCCGTATCCTTTCCGCGGCGGCTATTCCAGCTACAAGCACAGCTTCGATGCCTCCCTGGCCGAGTTCTCCGAGCTGGAGATGGACCGCTACGACGATTTCGGCATCCTCTCGCGCTCGCTCACCGAAATCTCCGCCGACATCACCGAGGTGCTGACACAGCTCGACGGCTTTGTGCGTCGCGTCGACAGCGACATCGACGAGTTCACCAAGCTGGCTCACCGCCTGCAGGATGAGATCACGCAGTCGCGCATGGTGCCCATCGGCAACCTCTACACGCGCATTTCGCGCGCGGTGCGCGACTCCGCCAAGGCGGCGGGCAAGCGCGTGGAGCTGGTGCTGGCGGGCGCCGAAACCGAGCTCGACAACAATATCGTGCAGCAGATCGCCGATCCGCTGGTGCACCTGGTGCGCAACGCCGTGGCCCACGGCATCGAGCGCGCCGATGAGCGCTACGATTCCGGCAAGTCCGACTCGGGTACGCTCGCCATCCGCGCTTATCATCGCGGCAACCACATATTCATAGAGGTCGAAGACGACGGCCGCGGCATCGATTACGAGAAGATACGCACGGCGGCGGTCGATCTGGAGCTGATGGACGAGGAGCAGGCACGCTCTCTCTCGCAGCGGGAGCTGCTGGATTTGATGTTCCTGCCGGGCTTTTCCACCGCGCCCCGCAAGACGGAGCTGGCCGGCCGCGGCGTCGGCCTCGACGTGGTGCGCACCAACCTGGATGCCCTCAACGGCGAAGTCGAAATCGAGACGCAGAAGGGAATCGGCACCCGCTTCACCCTCAAGGTGCCGCTCACGCTGATCATCTCGCAGGCGCTGTTCGTCCGGCTGAGCGATCACACCTTGGCCTTCCCGTTGTCCTTCGTCGAAGGAATCCGCCGGATCAAGGCCGAGGAGATCGAAGAAGCCGGCGGCAAGCGCATGGCGAAGGTGCGCGACGCGCTGATCGAAGTGATTCGTCCCGACGAGCGGCTCGGCCTGCCGCCTGTATCGCCGGTCAACGGCTGGTACAAGCTGGTGCTCGCCAACGTTGCCGGCAAGCAGGTCGGAATCGTCGTCGAGGAGGTCATCGGCAAAGACGAAATCGTCATCAAGAACCTGGGCGAGTACCTGCGCAATTGCAAGATGTTTCCCGGCGCGACCATCGCCTCCGATGGCAGCCTGATCCTGATGGTCGACCTCAACCGGCTGATCATCGGCGAAGCCATCGAGCGCCGTCCGCTGATGACGGCAGCCAATGCCGCCCGCATCTTCCTCCCCGGCGCCGCCGCCGTGGCCGCCGGCGAAATTCCCGAAGAGGCCATCGATCGGGTCGAGAAGGAAAAACTGGTCGTACTGGTCGATGACTCCATCAGCGTGCGCAAGTTCGTGGGACGCATGCTGGAGAAGGCCGGCTATCGCGTGCGCCTCGCCTGTGACGGGCTGGAGGCGCTCGACATCGTTTCCCAGGGCGGCTGCAATCTGGTAATAACCGATCTCGAAATGCCCAGGACCAACGGCTACGAGCTGATGCTGCACCTGCGGCAGAATCCGCAGACGCGCCACATTCCGGTAATGGTGGTGACCTCGCGCGCCGGCAGCAAGCATCGCGACCGCGCCCTGCGCGAGGGAGCCAGGGCTTTCATGGTGAAGCCCGTACAGGAAGAGCAACTGGTTACGCAAGTGGCGGCGCTGATCGGCAGCTCCGGGCAGGCGGTTATGCCGCAGCGGCTGGCCGAAAAGTAAAGAATGACGACGCCTGACAAAATCCGCGTGCTGGTGGCCGAAGACTCGGCTTTCATGCGGCGCACGCTGCGCCTGCTGCTCGAGAGCGATCCGCAGCTCGAGGTCGTGGGCGAGGCCCGCGACGGCGTCGAGACCGTTTTGCAGAACGAGGCGCTGAATCCGGACGTGATCACGATGGACATCAATATGCCGAAGCGCGACGGCGTGGAAGCGACCGAGGAGATCATGTCCTCCCGGCCGCGGCCCATCGTGATCGTCAGCTCCAACTCGCGCGAGGTCGGATCCGTGCTGCGCGCCCTGGAATTGGGCGCAATCGACTTCGTGGCCAAGCCCGTCAGCGGCGTCGACCTCGATATGGAGAACGTGCGCGACGAGCTGGTGCGCAAGGTGAAAGTCGCCGCCAAAGTACGCGTGGTGCGCAATGCCGCGCGGCCGCGCTCGTCCACCCCAATGGATTCCTCCACCCCGCCGCCGACGGCTGTCGCCTTGGCGGAGGCGCAACCCAGGCCGGATACCGCGCCGGCGAAGACGGTTCTTCCCTTTGCCCAGCCCGTAGCGGCGAATCGTGCGACCGCTTCGGCTTTGCCGGAGGAGCGTTTCCCGGTCGTCGTGCTCGGCGCCTCCACCGGCGGCCCGGCGGCCCTGATGCGTTTTCTTCCCCGCATGCGGGCGGATTTTCCCGCGCCGGTTTTGCTGATCCAGCACATGCCGGCAAGCTTTACCGCCCAGTTCGGGCAGCAGTTGGCTTCCACCTGCGCGATCCGCGTGAAGGAGGCCGAGAACGGCGAGCTGATGCGCCCGGGCACGGCGTATCTTTGCCCGGGAGGCCATCACCTGCGTGTATCTCCGTCGGGGCGGTTGCTGCTGAACGATGGGCCGCGGCTGAACGGGTATCGTCCGAGCATCGACCTGGCGCTGGACTCGGTGTCCGACTTCGCCGGCCCCATGGCGATTGCCGTCATCCTGACCGGCATGGGCAACGACGGAGCGCAAGGCGCGCGGGCGGTAAGAATGTCCGGCGGCTACGTCATCGCCCAGGACGAGGCGACGAGCGTGATCTTCGGCATGCCTTCCGAGACCATCAAGACCGGCGCGGTCAATCAGGTGCTGCCTCTGGAAGCGATCTACGATGCCATCGAGCATCGCATCGGCCGCTTTGTTCCGGCGCCTACGGGGACCCTATGAGCGGATGGGCCAATTCGGCGCGGGCGCGGCGCGGAGAACCGGCGCTGATCTTCCGTGCCGGTGGGTACCGCTTCGTCATCTCGTCAGCGGAGATCGCCGAGGTGCGCGACCTGCAGCCTGGCGCTTCCGGCAGCTTGCCGCAGTGGGTGGTCGTCCGTGGTACCGCGGGCATGTTACGGGTGGTTTCCGCCGATCACTTCTTGGGCGTGCGTTCGGCGGCGCAGCAGCAGTTGCTCGTGCTGGCGCATCGGGGCGTGGCGGTGGGCATCGAGAAGATCGAGAACGTCACCGAGTTGCACGAGATTGTGGCCCTGCCGCGCGCCTTCCATGGCCCGGAGCGGCGCTGGTATCGCGGCCTGGCGCTGCTGGAGGGAAATATTTTGCCGGTGGTGAATGGCGCCATCTTCGCGGAAGCCGCCTCTGTCACCCCAACCCAGGCGGCAACCGCATCCGCCGCGCGCCAGCCGGAGGTGAAAGCCGGAACATGAGCAGCGAAGCAAAATTTCTGCTGTTTCCGGCGGCCGGCCGGGATTGCGCCATTGCGGCGGAACGGGTCGCGGAGCTGACGCCGCCCGCGACCGTGCATGTCTTTCCGCACGGCTCGGGAGAAATTGCCGGAGTCATTTTGCGGTACGGCAGGGTTATCCCGCTCTACCAGCTTGCCCGTCTGCTGCCGGCTGTGGCCGGTGACGTCTCCGTGGCCGCGCCGGGCGAAGGGGCAGGCGGCCCGGTGCAGTACCAGGTCATTGTGGTTCGCCAAGTGGCGGGAGCGGCCGAGCAGGCTGCATTCACCGTGGACGGCGCCTGCGATCTGGTTACCGCCGAGCTGATGCCCGCGAAGTCTGACTCGCCCGCGGTGATGGGCGAGCTGGCCTGGAGAGGCAGAACGTACACCGCATTCAACATCGACCAACTGCTTACGGCGGAGAGTGAAGCTTGAGCACCTCAACCGAGCCTCTGGAAGCAACCGTTGCCAGGGTTCTGGTGATCGACAGCAACGTGTTCTTTGCCAAGCGCCTGGTTGAAGCGCTGCGCAAGGAGCAGTTCGAGGTGGTGCATGCCACGCAAGCGGCCTACGCGCTCACCATGCTGGAGTGGTGTCCGCCGGCGGCCATCCTGTGCTCCACCAACCTGCAGGGGATCGGCGCCTACGATCTGCCCAAGCTGGTGCATGCGGACAAAGCGTCGGCTCACATTCCGGTGCTGGCCATGGGCGAGGGCGACCGCCAGGCGCTGATGGTGGCCTTCCGCGCCGGCTGCGACGATTACATCGACCGCCGCGTGGGCCCCGAGAACGTGGCCGCTCATGTGCGCGCCTTCCTGCGCAGCCGCGAAGAGGGTTTCCAGCCGACACAGATGCTCGGCAGCACGGAGACCGCGCTCGAAGGCAATCTCTCTCACCTGGACCTGCCCGGAATCATCCAGATGCTGGGGCACTCGCGCCAGGACGGCATGCTTTACGTCAACGCCGGATTGATTGACGGCATTATCTCGTTCGCCGCCGGCGACGTTATCCACGCCGAGGCGGGCGAAGTTGTCGGCGACGAGGCGGTTGTGCGCATCGTCAAAACCTGTGACGGTATAAACCTTGGCGTCTACAAATTCGTCCCCGGAGGGACACCCCCCACCCGCACGGTTCTGCGCTCAGTGACCGAGCTGATGCTCGAGGCGCTGCGCGAATTGGACGAGGAACGCGAACGGCACAACGAAGGAGGCACTGGCTCATGAATGCCAGTCCGGTTGTCTACTTCATCGACGACAGCGCGACCATGCGGGAAGTCATCAAGATCGCCTTTCGCCGCGAGAACATCAACGTCATCACCTGCCACGATCCGGGCAGCGCTCTGACCCTGATGGATCAGACCGCGCCTGACGTGGTCATCTCCGACGTCATCATGCCGGAGAAAGACGGCTACGAGGTTTGCCAGTACATCAAGCAGCATCCGGCGCTGAGCAAGACTCCGGTGATCCTCATGTCCGGGGTGGTGAACCGATCGGTGGCGGAAAAGGCTTTCGCCGTGAAAGCCGACGAGCTGATCCGCAAGCCTTTCCAGCCGCAAGACCTGATCACGCGCGTGCGGCATCTGCTGCACGGCAAGAACGCCACGCGGCCCACGCCTCCACCGGCGGCTTCGGTGGCGACTATGGCCGCCTTGAGCAGCATCTTCCAGACGCCAGCTACGGGACGCCCGCTATCGCGCTCATCGCTGGCGGTAGTGCCGCGCCAGGCGCCCGCTGCGGTGGCTATCGGAGAAAGTGGAGCGGCGGCAGCGCCGGCCTTGGCTCCGTCCGTGATGCCCACGATGGACGAGCCCCTGGCCGAAGTCTGCGCTCAGATGGATATGTCCGGATCAGGCAGCGCCGTTGCTCCCGCAACTGGCCCGTTGCCGAGCAATGCGCAGGGTGCACCCCAGCCGCCCGCACAACCGGAAGCGGCCACTGCATCCGATTCGCCAGCCACCGGAATCCAGTCCCCGGCAGTGCCCGCGACCGCCGAGCGCAAGCCTCGCGTGCCCGAGCCTCCCGCACTACAGCCGGCCAGAGCGCGCATCGAAATCCTCCGCCTGCAGAGCCAGATCAAGAAGCTGGAAGCGGAGTTGGCCGCCGAGCGCGAATACGCCCGCGCCCTGGAAGAGCACATCAAGACCCTGCAGGAGGCGGAGTAGGAAGGTTCCACGTTTGCCGACGTTGGGAGGCGCGCGATGTTCTGCATTCATTGCGGGACTCAGAACCGGGATGAAGCTCAGTACTGCGTAAAATGTGGTCAGCCCATCACCGGGCTCACCACTTCGGCTTCGCCGGCATCCGGCCCGCAGCCGCCGCTGAGCGGCGAACCTGCAGCACCCAAGACCAGCGGCAAAGCCATCGGAAGCCTGATTTGCGGATTCTTTGCCTGGACCCTTCCGGCGGCTGTAGCCGCGATTGTCCTGGGGCACATGTCCCGGTCTGACATCCGCAAGAGCGCCGGCCGCCTCAAAGGCGCGGGCCTGGCGTTGACCGGGCTGATATTCGGATACATAGGCGTCTCCCTGATTCCCTTCCTGATCGGCGCCGCTATCATCATTCCCAACTTGCTTCGCGCCAGAATCGCAGCCAATGAGGCGTCGGCGGTTGGCTCAATTCGGACTATTGTCACAGCTCAAACCACGTACATCTCAAAGTTTCCAGACAAAGGATATGCGTGCAATCTGGTGCATCTTGGGGGTACCGGCAACACACCGCAAAGCGCCGGCTTGCTCGACTCGAATTTGTCGGGAGGAGAAAAAAGTGGATATAGATTCTTCTTGCGGTGTGACAACAATGGTTACATGGTCGCGGCCCGCCCTAGCCGGCCCGGCTCTACCGGGATACGCACCTTTTGTTCGGATGAGACGGCGGTGATTCGATCGGCGAAAAGCTCGGCACAAAACTGCTTCCAGGGCGATCCGCTGCAGTAATATTCTCTAAAGACGAAAGACAAATGAAAAGCCGCAGCCCTGTAGAACCGGAAGTACTGGGCGAGATGGTCGAGTACTATCGCGCCCGCGCAGACGAATACGACGACTGGTGGGAGCGCCGTGGCCGCTACGCCATGAGCGGCGAAACCAGTCGGCGCTGGTTCGCCGAGCGCGAAGAAGTCTACCGCGCTTTCGACGCTCTGCGATTTACCGGGCGGGTGCTGGAACTGGCGCCGGGAACGGGCGTCTGGACGCGGCGGCTCATCACCGGCGCCGAGCGGGTGACGGCCATCGACTCTTCGCCCGAAATGCTGGAGATCAACCGCGCGGCCGTGAACAGTCCCAAGGTCGAGTACGTCTTGGGCGACATCTTCGCCTGGCGCCCGCCTGAGGCCTTCGATGCCGTGGTCTTCGGCTTCTGGATCTCGCACGTGCCGGCGGAAAGACTCAGCGGGTTTCTGACGTGGCTCGCATCCTGCCTGCGTCCGGGCGGCCGGCTGTTTTTCGTCGACCAACTCAGGGAAAAGACTTCCACCGCCGTCGATCACGTCCTTCCACTCGAGACCGACCAGGTCGCTTTGCGCAAGCTGAACGATGGGCGATCGTTCCGCATCGTCAAGACCTTCTACGAAGCCGAGGAGCTGACCTCGCAGTGCCGCCAGGCCGGACTCGACGTCGAGGTCCACCGCACGCCTACATATTTCTATTACGGGATAGGGAAGCGAAGGTAGGTAAGTCGCTATCGCTCACCCGCTCTCGAAACTTGAAACTCGAAACTTGAAACTATGTAAAGATGAATTCCTTCGTCTTCATCTCCCGTATCTGATCGCGGAGTTTCGCGGCGATTTCGAAGTCGAAGCGTTTGGCGGCTTCGCGCATCTCGCCTTCAAGCTTCGCGATGTAGGCATCGAGTTCTTCCTGAGACTTGAACTCGGGGATGCCTTCCGCCTGGGCCGGTCACGTCGGCGTAATCGGCCTCGACGATCTGCGCCAGCGCCATGTCGACCGGGCGCACGATGCTCATCGGCGTGATGCCGTTCTCCTCGTTGTACGCCCGCTGAATGGCCCGCCGGCGCTCGGTCTCGTCGATGGCCCTGCGCATGGAGTCCGTCATGTCGTCGGCGTAGAGGATGGCGCGTCCCTCGACGTTGCGGGCGCAGCGGCCGATGGTCTGGATGAGCGAGCCGGCCGAGCGCAGAAAGCCTTCCTTGTCGGCGTCGAGAATGGCGACCAGCGAGACCTCCGGCAGGTCGAGGCCTTCGCGCAGCAGGTTGATGCCGATCAGCACGTCGAACTCGCCCTTGCGCAGATCGCGCAGAATCTTGATGCGCTCCAGCGTCTCGATCTCCGAGTGCATGTAGCGGCAGCGCACGCCGACCTCGGCGTAGTACTCGGCCAGGTCTTCGGCCATGCGCTTGGTCAGGGTGGTGACCAGCACGCGCTCGTGCTTGTTGGCGCGCTCGCGAATCTCGTGCAGCAGGTCGTCGATCTGCCCCTTCACCGGGCGCACCTCGACCTCGGGATCGACCAGGCCGGTGGGCCGGATGATCTGCTCGACCACCACGCCGGCCGATTTCGTCAGCTCGTACGGCCCCGGCGTCGCCGAGACGTAGATCGCCTGGTTCACGCGATGCTCGAACTCTTCGAAGGTCAGCGGGCGATTGTCGAGCGCGCTGGGCAGGCGGAAGCCGTACTCGATCAGCGTTCTGCTTGCGCGAGCGGTCGCCGTGCCACATGCCGTGCAACTGCGGGACGGTCTGGTGCGACTCGTCGATGAAGAGCAGGTAGTCGCGCGGAACGTAATCGAGCAGCGTGGGCGGCGGCTCGCCCGGCAGCCGCCCGGTGAAGTGCCGCGAGTAGTTCTCGATGCCGTGGCAGTAGCCCATCTCCTTGATCATCTCCAGGTCGAAGCGGGTGCGCTGATGCACGCGCTGCGCCTCGACGATGCGCCCCTGCTTCTCCAGCTCGGCCTCCCACCAGGCCAGCTCTTCCAGGATGGAGTCGACGGCGTGCTGCTTGCGTCTCCGGCTTCATCACGTAGTGCGTCTTGGGATAGATGGGCAGGCGCGCCGTACTTCTGCTTGACGGTGCCGAACAGCGGATCGATCTGCGACAGCGATTCGATCTCGTCTCCCCACAGCTCGATGCGGTAGGCGTTGTCGTCGTAGGTGGGGAAGACTTCGATGACGTCGCCGCGCACGCGGAAGGTGCCGCGGCGGAAATCGGTGTCGGTGCGCTCGTAGAGGATCTCGACCAGCTTGCGGGTGATGTCCTCGCGCTTGATCTTCTGGCCCTTTTCCAGGAAGAGCAGCATGCCGTAATAGGCTTCCGGCGAGCCCAGGCCGTAGATGCAGCTCACCGAGGCGACGATGATGCAGTCGCGGCGCTCGAACAGCGACTTGGTGGCCGACAGGCGCAGCTTGTCGAGCTCGTCGTTGACCGTCGCTTCCTTCTCGATGTAGACGTCGCCGGCGGGAATGTAGGCCTCCGGCTGGTAGTAGTCGTAGTAGGAGACGAAGTATTCGACCGCGTTGTGCGGGAAGAAGCTCTTGAACTCGTGATAGAGCTGCGCCGCCAGCGTCTTGTTGTGCGCCAGAATCAGCGCCGGGCGGTTGACCTCCTCGATGACCTTGGCCATGGTGAAGGTCTTGCCGGAGCCGGTGACGCCCAGCAGCACCTGGTGCTTCTCGCCCTCGAAGAGCCCGCGCGTGAGCTGCGCGATGGCCGTCTTCTGATCGCCCTGCGGTTGGTACTTGGATTCCAGTTTGAACTGCATAGGCTCGACTCGGCCGCCACCCCACAGAAACGAATTCCGGCGGGTGGGGAACTTTTGATTATAGCTGGGAGGCGGCGACCGCTGGGGACTGAACAGAGCGTCGGGATACAATCGAAAACCGGAGCAACCGAAGGATTTGCACATGAACAACCAGATCCTTGCTTCAGTGTTTTCCGTGATCATTGCCGCGATCGTTAGTTTTGCCGTCGTGCTTCCTGGCTCGGCGGTCAGAAACAATTAAGCACTTTGAGGCGGTCAGAACCGCTGCCTACGTCGATTTTATCCGCGGTGTCGCAGGTGTCGCAATTATTCAGAAACAGGTCGTCCAGGAAGAAAGGAGCAGTTCTTGAAGGGAAGTCGAGCTGATCGCACTCGTGGCTGATGCCAAAGCTCGAATTGCGATTTACGGAAGTGAGAAGGTTGTCAGTTCGATGGCGCGGTTCCTTCGCGATGTGGGGCCGTTCTGGACACTCCGCAAAGAATGAGAGGAATTCACAGCTATTTGCCAAGAGATGCGGAACGATGGACGCCCTAAACCAAAAGAGATATCCGATCGAGGATATTTATCTTCCTACTGTTCGGAACCGAGATGAAGGACTAGTGAGTGCGACTCAGTGACCTTGACGTACCTCGGCAGTCCTGCATGAACTATCCCACGTTTGCAACGGCAGGCAAACATGGGGCACCTGCCGGAGCCCGCGTACGCGGGCAGAAGACGGTAGCCCCAGGCGTAAGCCTGGGGTAAGGTTGGGATCTGAAGCGATAGCCCCGGAGGGGCGTAAGAATGGCGCATACCTTTACCAACCTGCTCGCGCATCTTATCTTCTCCACCGCCGGACGCGCACCGTTGATTGTCGACGCCATTCGGGCCGATCTGCACAGTTATCTCGGCGGTATCCTGCGTGAACTCCGCGCGACGCCTATAGCCATTGGTGGCACTGCAGATCATGTTCACCTGCTGACGAGGTTGCCCGCCGATCTCGCCGTCGCAGATTGCCTCCGAGTAATCAAGACGAACTCATCCCGTTGGGTGAAGGAGAAATGGCCGGAGCGGCGCTCCTTCGGCTGGCAAGGGGGATATGGTGCATTCAGCGTGAGCGAGTCTAACCGGGCGAACGTGATCCGTTATATACAAGGGCAGGCGCAGCAGCATCTTAAGATTTCATTCCAAGACGAATTCCTCGGCTTGCTGCGAAAACACGGAGTGGAGTTCGACGAACAATACATTTGGCGATAGTCGGCGGTAGTTCTTACGCCCGCTATCGCGGGCTACGACTGCACAATTTCGACGCCACCCCAGGCTTGCGCCTGGGGCTACCGTCTTTTGCCCGCTACGCGGGCTCGCGGCGCAGGGAATAATGAGCAGGGAATAATGAGCAGGGAATAATGAACAGTGCAATCCCTTAGTGCTTGACGTGCCCCGTCAATCCCGCCTGAAATGACCGCCGGTCCAGGCGGGGAAGGTTCTTCGCCAGGCGGTCGGGGAAGAGCGGTGTATGTGCGACGGTGACCAGGTGTTCGGCGACGACCCAGATGGATTTCTCTGCCGTCATCCAGCCGAAGCGGTCGAAGCGCGATAGGTCGACCGGGCGCGAGTAAGCGCGCAGCGTGCGTTCGCCGCGCAGGTTGTAATAGCTCTCGAAGTAGCTGAGCGCCAGCTCGCGCAGCGTGCGGTAAATCGGCGCGCGGAAGCGCAGCCCGGCGAAGTTCGACTTGGCGACCGCTCCCCAGTGGCCTTTCTCCTGAAAAATGGCGACCACGTGATCGACGTCGCGAACCGCTTCTAAATCCATCACCAGCGGCGGATAGCCGTTGGCGCGCAGCGCGGCCGCGCCCAGCAGCGCTCCTTCCAGGCAGTGAGCGGTGCGCTCGCACAGGCAGCGGCGCGGCGACCAGGAGGTGTCGGCCAGATGATAGGGAAGGCTGTCGATGAACTTCTGAATTCCGGCCGGAGTCTTCAAGCGGCGCAGAAAGCGCAGCTCGCGGGGAGAAAAACCAGTTTCGAGTTTCGAGTTTCTAGTTTCTCGCCTCACGTTGTTGGTGGCCCATCATATTTGCGAAGCAAATATGAGAATTCTAATTTCCCCTTCCTAGAATTCAAATCCACCCTAATCGTAAGCGACGACGAGGGTGGGCGCCCCAATGCCGTTCTTTTTCGAGATCCCTCGCTCCACTCGGGATTTCGCCTGCGGGCTCTCGCTTCGCTCACGCCCGCAAAGCGGCTCGACTTGAAACTCGAAACTTGAAACTGCTCTTTTACGCCTTTCCCGTCTCGGGCGGCTTCGGAACCTCCCACACCCCGGTGGTCAGCCACTCGTGGATGGACTTGGCGGCCTTGCGTCCGGCGCCCATGGCCAGGATGACGGTGGCGCCGCCGGTGACGATGTCGCCGCCGGCAAAGACGCCTTGCTTCGAGGTGCGGGCCGTCTCCGGGTCGGTCACGATGTAGCGCCACTTGTTGACCGCCAGGTCCGGCGTGGTCGACTGGATCAGCGGGTTGGCGCTGGTGCCGACGGCGATGATCGCCACCGATACCGGCGTCACGAACTCCGATCCCTTGATCGGCACCGGCCGGCGGCGTCCCGAGCTGTCGGGTTCGCCCAGCTCCATGCGGATGCACTTCACAGCCGTCAGCCAGCCCTTGTCGTCGCCGATGAACTCCACGGGGTTCACCAGGAACTCGAAGCTTGATGCCTTCGTCCTTGGCGTGATGGACCTCTTCCTTGCGGGCGGGCATCTCGTTTTCGGTGCGGCGGTAGAAGATCGAGGCGCTGCTTGCGCTCCCAGGCGCAGCGAGCTGCGGACGGCGTCCATGGCGGTGTTGCCGCCGCCGACCACCACCACGTCCTTGTCCTTGCAGTCGTAGATCGGCTCGTCGAACTCGGGGAAGCGGTAGGCGCGCATCAGGTTGATGCGGGTAAGGAACTCGTTGGCCGAGTACACGCCGTTCAGGTGCTCGCCGGGAACGTTGAGGAACTGCGGCAGGCCGGCGCCGGTGCAGATGAAGACGGCGTCGTAGCCTTCGCTGCTTCATCAGCTCGTCGATGGTGACCGTCTTGCCGACGACCACGTTGGTCTCGAACTCGACGCCCATGCGGCGCATGTTGTCGACTTCCTGGCGCACGATCGTCTTGGGCAGGCGGAACTCGGGAATGCCGTAGACCAGCACGCCGCCGATCTCGTGCAGCGCCTCGAAGACGCGGACCTGGTGGCCCTTCTGGATGAGGTCTCCGGCGCAGCTCAGGCCGGCCGGGCCGCTGCCCACGATGGCGACTTTCTTGCCGGTGGGCGGCGCGATGGGCGGCAGGCCCAGTTGGCCGGTGGCCTGCTCGTAGTCGGCGACGAAGCGCTCCAGGTAGCCGATGGCCGAGCGGCTCGCCCTTGTTGCCCAGCAGGCAGCCGCCCTCGCACTGGTCTTCCTGCGGGCAGACGCGCCCGGTGATGGCCGGCAGCACGTTGTCTTCGCGCACCTTGGCGGCGGCGGCGAGGTAGTCTCCCGCCAGAATCAGATCGAGGAACTCCCTCACCTTGACCTCCACCGGGCAGGTGGAGATGCACTTCGGGTCCTTGCACTCGATGCAGCGCATCGATTCCTGACCGGGCGCACTCGGCGGGCAGGCCGAGGTTGACTTCCAGGAAATTGTGGCCGCGCTCGAGGGCATCCTGCTCGGGCATGCGCGTGCGCTGGATCTTCATGCGGTCGCGGGCGGGAATGCGCTTAGACATGGGTTACCTCCGTGCGCGTCTGCTCTTCCAACTCGCGTAATCGGCACGACTCGCTTACCTGCTTCAAGCTCCGCCTCCGGGTTGGCCAGGAAGGCATCGAGCGACTGCTTTTCGTTCTCGCGGTACATGTTGTTGCGCTGCATCAGGACCTCGAAGTTGACCCGCTGGGCGTCGAACTCGGGGCCGTCGACACAGGCGAACTCGCTCTTGCCTTCGATCAGCACGCGGCAGCCGCCGCACATGCCGGTGCCGTCCACCATGATGGAGTTGAGGCTGACGACCGTCTTGATGCCTTTTTCCTTCGTCACCTGGGCGACGGCGCGCATCATGGGCACCGGCCCGATGGCCAGTACGTAATCGACCGGGCGGCCGCTGTCGATCAGCTCTTGCAGCTTCTTGGTCACCAGCCCCTGCTCGCCGTAGCTGCCGTCGTCGGTCATGACGTAGGTCTCGTCGCTTGCCTGCGCGCAGCTCGTTCTCCAGGATGAGCAGGTCCTTGGTGCGCGAGCCGGTAATGCCGATGACGTGATTGCCGGCGTGCCTTCAGCGCGCGCGCCACGGGCAGGGCAATGGCGGTGCCGACGCTGCCGCCGATGACCACCGCGGTGCCGTAGTTCTCGATCTCCGAGGGCTTGCCGAGCGGGCCGACGACGTCGAGCATGGAGTCGCCCGCTTCCAGCGAGTTCATCAGGTGGGTCGTCTTGCCGATCGACTGCACGACCAGGGTGATGGTGCCCTTTTCCGGCTTGGAGTCTTCGATGGTAAGCGGGATGCGCTCGCCCCTGTCGTAGAGGCGCACGATGACGAACTGGCCGGGACGCTGCTTCTTGGCTATGCGGGGCGCTTCAATCTCAAACATCTTGATGTTGCGGCCCAGAAACCTTGCTTGCACGATCTTATGCATGGGAGCCTTGTGCCTCGAAGAATCGCTCTGAGAGAAAGTGTAGAAACGCGGCGGTTACCAGGCGGCGGAAGAACGCCCCAAGCAAAAAGCGCAATCACTGCGTAGGCCACAGATCAGGCGATTATCCCACGCGATCTGAAACCTGTTTTTCCGCGCCTTCTTAGGACTATTTTCCCGCCGGGACGGCCAATTCCCGTGTGAACCAAATCACAAGCGGGTGTGACGTATGTGTTATGCCGGGATGGGAGGGAACGGGGGCTGTAGAGCTGCAGCAGAGACAGGGCAGGCAAAGGCTCGTCTGGATCATCGGTCCGATTGGATAACCAGTCCCATTCGGCTTCTTCAGAACGGGTACACGAGCACCGCTGTTCCCCTGGGTTTTCGGCCTCGCATCCCAGCGCTCCGCCAATCGGACCGACATAAGCCCAATAAGCAAGACACAGGCCAAACCAGCCGGACAGGTTTGCAGCAGGCCCAAGTACAAGATTCTATTCAGCTTGGTACCGCCGCTCGCTTAGAGAACCAGGCCGGCGAGATCGCCGTGACTCAAAGGAAGGAAGTCTATGTACTAAAAGGTAAACGTTGGTGGCATTGAATTCCAAACCGATACCGTGGATGAGCACCCCGATGCTACTTCCGGCAGGGTTGCCGGATTGAACCAGCCGTGGTTCGCGCTTGCTCTCGGCCCCAAAACTCCATGGAACCAGGGAATATGCCGGTCAGTGTGAAACCGCATTGCCCATAAAGTCATGGTTGGGTATAGTCGGGGAAGTTCATTTCTGGCAATTCCGGGTAGCGAGGGCAGAGTGTGTCCTTGCCGGAGCCAAGAAGCAGGAGATTGCCTCCGATGTGGAAATCGCGCAAAGAAGAGGAAAAACCCTTTGTCTCCCAACCACCTCAGGCTCCGGCAGCGCCGGTCCGGGAAGCTGTGCCAGCGGAAGTCCCCAAGGAAGAACCCCGTGCTGAACTGGGGCGCACGATCAGGGCGGAGATGGCGCGAATCGGCAAGTTGGTCAGCGTCAAGGGAGAGCTCTCCGGCCGCGAGGATCTGTTCGTGGACGGCGAGGTGGAGGGCAGCATCGATCTCACCGGTCACCTGCTTACCGTGGGGCCGAATGGCCGTATCCGGGCCAACATCCAGGCGCAGAGCGTCGTCGTCTTCGGACGGATTGAGGGCAACGTGCGCGGCAGCGAACGGGTGGAGCTGAGAAAATCGGCCATCGTCAGCGGAGACATTCTCACGCAGCGGATCGTGATCGAAGACGGAGCTTTCCTCAAGGGCGGCATCGACATACAAAAACCGGAATCCCGTCGCGAATACGCGGCGGCCGCTCCGTCCTCCTCGAGCTACGTCGTGGCGTCAAGCCCGATTACGCTTACCGAGGATAAGTAAAGCACGCATAGCCTCCATCCTGGCGCAGCGGATGGCGAAGGGCGGAATTCCGCACGGCATCCGGGAGGCCAGAAGGCGCCGAGCAGGTCATCGAGTGGGCTTCTTTCGCAACATTTTTGGCAGCAGTACTACCGAGGCGTCGTTGCCGGGCAGCCGGGCACAGGATGCGAACGTGCGGCGCTCCACCGGCTTCCACGAGTTCATCCGCTACATCGCCAAGCCGGAAGGGCAGGTAGTACTGGATTTGGGCGCCACCTCGCCCGCCAATCTGCACTTCATTACCGGCCTGGGCCACCGCGCCTACAACGTGGACCTGCTGCTCGCCGCCGCCGAGCCGGACCTGCTGATCGACACGGGCGAGGAGGGACAGAAGCGCTTCGATACCATCCGCCTGCTGGACGAAAACCTCAACTATGAAGCCGAACTCTTCGATGCCGTGCTTCTCTGGGATCTCGCCGACTATCTGCCGGAAGAGGCGGTGAAGCCCGTCATCGAGCGCCTCCACGTCCTGATGAAGCCCAAGGGAATCCTGTTCGGTTTCTTCCATACCAAGGACGCCGGCCCCGAAGTGCCGTTCCTGCGCTTCAATATCGCTTCTCAAGAGTCGCTGGCGCTGCGCCAGGGACCGCACTTCCGCCTGCAGCGGGTCTTCAACAACCGCCACATCGAGAACCTGTTCTACCAGTTCAACTCCATCAAGTTCTTCCTCGGCCGCGACAACATGCGGGAAGTGCTGGTAATCCGCTAACTGCAGTTTCGAGTTCAAGTTTCGAGTTTCGAGATGATGGTCCCCATATCTGCGCAGCAGATGTGGGGCTTTTCGTTTCCCGTTGAACTTCCTCACGGTTACCTGGAGTAGTTAAGGCTGGAGATGCGGATAGGGAACTACCCCACGTTACCAACGGCGGCAGGCAAACATCGGGCACCAGGCAGTCTCAATCTCGAAACTCAAAGCTTGAAACTCGAAACTGCTGTTACACCGTTTCCAGCTCTTCTTCCAGCAATTGTTTATTGTGCAGGGAGGTGTAGTAGCCGTTGAGGGTGAGCAGTTCGTCGTGGGTTCCGTACTCGACGATCTCGGCCCTCGTGCAGCACGGCGATGCGGTCGGCATTGCGCACGGTGGAGACGCGATGGGAGATGAAGATGGTGGTGCGTCCGCGCATCACCTCGCGCAGGTGATTGAGGATATGCTCTTCGGTCTGCGTATCGACGCTCGCCAGGGCGTCATCCAGCACCAGGATGCGCGGATTGCGGATCACCGCGCGGGCGATGGCGGTTCGCTGCTTCTGCCCGCCGGAGAGGGTCAGGCCGCGTTCTCCGACCATGGTGTTGTACTTGTCGGGAAAGGCTTCGATATCGGTGGCGATGCCGGCAATCTCGGCGGCGTTGTGGATGTCCTTCGGGCTGGCCGCCTCCGCGCCGAAGGCGATATTGCCGCCGACGGTATCGCTGAACAGGAAAGTCTCCTGCGGCACGAAGCCGATGTTGCGCCGCAGATGTTCGAGCTGGAACTCGCGAATCGGCCGCCCGTCGATCAGCACCGCGCCCGGCGCGGCGTCGTAGATGCGCGGAATCAGGCTGACCAGCGTTGATTTTCCCGAGCCGGTTGGCCCCACGATCGCCAGGCTGCTGCCAGCTGGAACCTTCAGGCTGATGTTCTTCAGGACCGGCAGCCGGCGCTCGTGCGTCAGCTTAGAAGCGGTAGCCTGCGGCGCATCGCCGTTGCCGGCTGCGGGATCTTCCACCCCAGCAAACGCAAATGCGTTTGCCGGTGACCCCGGATCGAGCGGATAGGCGAAGCTCAGGTTGCGAAACTCGATTTCGCCATGGATCGGGGTCTCGGGACCGTAACGGGCGGCGGCTGGATCATCCTTGATCTCCGGCTTCTCGCTGAGGATCTGGTTGATGCGGCCCATGGACGCCCGGCCGCGCTGGAAGATGTTGATGACCCATCCCAGCGCGATCACCGGCCAGGTGAGCTGCACCATGTAGGTGTTGAAGGCGACGAAGCTGCCCACCGTCATGTGTCCCAGCAGCACCTCGCGTCCGCCCATCCAAAGCACCAGCACCACGGCGAAGCCGAGCAGGAGTTCCAGCGTCGGCCAGAGCATTCCCATCAGCCGGACCAGCTTGAGGCTGCGGGCGATGTACTCCTTGTTATCCGCCTCGAAGCTGCGAATCTCGGCTTGCTTCCTGGGCGTAGGCGCGAATGACGCGGGCGCCGGAGAAGTTCTCCTGGGCGCGCGCCGAGATGTCGGAGAACATGGCCTGAATGCGCTCGAAGCGCTCGTGAATGCGCCTGCCGAAGTACTGCACCATGATGCTGGCGATCGGCAGCGGCAGAAATGCCCAGGCGGTCAGCTTGGGACTGAGGCCGATCATGAAGATCAGCGCGCCGGTGGTGAAGACGATGGTGTTGGCCGAGTACATGATGGCCGGGCCCAGCAGCATGCGCACGGCATTCAGGTCGTTGGTGGCGCGCGCCATGATGTCGCCGGTGCGGGTGCGCTGGTAGTAGCTGTAGGAGAGCGACTCCAGGTGGCGGAACAGGTCGTTGCGCAGGTCGAACTCGATGTCGCGCGAGATGCCGATCACGATCCAGCGGGTGAGGAACTGGAAGATGCCCTTGCCGACCGCCACCGCCACCAGCAGCAGCGCGTAGGTAGATCAGCTTCTGCGCGGGTGACGCCGGCGTTCAGGTCGTCGATGGCGCGGCGGATGACCAGCGGAAACAGAATCCAGATGCCGTTGTTAAACAGGACCGACAAGGAGCCGGCAACCAGCCCGCGCCAGTATTTTTTCAGGTAAGGAAATAGCGGGCCGAGATTGCTCATCGCTTCCATATCGTATCAACAGTTTAGATGAATCTCACGCTCGGGCGGACGCAAGGACGCTGGGGACAGATATCTTTACGCCATCGGAAGGGCACAGGTTTGGGGGGAATAGATATCTCGCCATCGAGAGGGCACATTTGAGGGAGATGTTGTGAGGCTGGTATCCGCAAACCAGTCCAGGTTTAGCGGAGAGATTTTTATAACGGGAATCGGTGTTCCTCTCGGAGAGAGGAAACGAGAATAGCCCAGGGTGAAGCGGAGCGGAACTCTGGGTCACATTCCCGCAAACGAAGTAGCCCCGGAGGGCCGGCCGATCGGGAGTCATCTGAATTCTACGTCGGCACTTTCAGCAACAGGTATCCGCCGGCCAGGGCGAAGATCATGTCCGGGCGCCCAGGCGGCCAGCGCCGCCGGCAGTTGGTTGGCGTTCCCCATGGCCTCGAACAGCCCGGAGACGATGACATAGCTGACCGCTACGCCGATGGCCACGGCCACTCCCGCGGTGGCGCCGCGGCGTCCCTGCGACATGGCGAAGGGCACGGCCAGAATGGCCATGATCAGCGTAATCAGCGGGTAGGCGAACTTCTTCTGCAGTTGCACCTTCAGCCGCACCACGTCAAAGCCGCTCTGCTGCAGGTCGCGAATGTAGCGCCGCAGCTCCTCGTAGTTCATCTCCGAAGACTGCTTGACTTCCTTCTTGAAGTAGGTCGGCGGCTCGGTGATCTCGGGGAAGGTGCGCACGTCGAAGTGCGCGTACTCCTCGATGGCCGAGCCGCGGAAGGTGCGCGTCCATCCCTGCTCGAAGACCCACTTCTGCAGTGTGTCGGACCAGTGCGCGCGCGCGGCATAGAGGCGGCCCTGTCAACTGAAAGGTCTTGGGGTCGAAGAAGAACACCGAGACGTTGGCGAAGCGGTTCTGGTCGGGATCGTAGAACTCGTAGTAGAAGATGTCGTCGTGCTCGCCGAAGATCCACTTGCGATCGGGGCGCAGATAGGTCTGCGGCCGGCTTGCCCTTGATGGGGTTGCGCAGCGTCTCCTGCCGCTTGTTGGCGTGGGGAATATAGACCTGGTCGAAGACGAACAGCGCGCTGGCGATCACGGCGGCGATCAGCATGACCGGCAAGACCATGCGGTAGAGGCTGATGCCGCTGGCCTTGATGGCCGTCAGCTCGCTCGATTTCTGCATCAGCCCGAAGGTGATCAGCACGGCCAGCAGCACGCTGAGCGGCGTCATGATGTAGAGCATCGAAGGGGTGACGTTGACCAGGTAATCGGCCACCAGCGTCAGCGGGGTCCGGTTGCGCACGATGTCGCTGAGCAGCTCGAAGAAGGTGAACACCAGGGTGAGCATCAGGAAGGTGCTCAGGATCAGCCCGAGATAGAGCGAAAAGTCGCGCAGCACCAGGTCATCGAGAATCAGCGGGAAGCGCGCGCCGGAAGATGCGGTGGCGGCCGGAGGCGCGCTCGAATGCGCCGGCGCTGGCGCGCAAGCGCCGGCGCGCCTGTACGCCGGTCTGCAGCGTTCTCCTTCAGCCGGCTCCACCACTCGCGCAGCGATGCCGATCTCGAGCGGCTGCCGGTCCACTCGCCACAGCAGCACCAGGCCGGCCACGAAGAAAATGATGTCGGACATCCACACGCCCAGCCCGGGCGGCAGCTTGCCTCCACGGCCGAACGAGATGCCCATCAGCGAAATCAGGTAGTAGGCGAAGACCAGCAGGATGGTCAGCACGAAGCCGGTGCTCTTGCCGCCTTTCTTGGAGGAAAGTCCCAGCGGAATGCCCACCAGCGCCAGCACCAGGCAGGAAGTCGGCAGCGCCAGCCGGCGGTGAAACTCCACCGCGGTACCAGCGCGCCTTTACCTTGGGATCGTCCGGCGGCACGCCGGGCCGCGGCGGCGGCGTCTTCTCCGGATGCTGCGCGCGCCAGAGCAACTCGCCCGTCGGCGTGGCTGCCACCGGAACCAGCTCGCGCTGCTGCGAACCGCTGGGCGGTACGGGAATCGAGATGTCGGTCTCGGCAAATCCTTGGATTGACGTTCTGCTCCGGATTGCGCGGGTCGGTTTCCTGCCGCAGGCCGTTGCTCAGGTGCATGTGAATCCGGTCCTGGCCCTCGTTGGTCACGATACCGTTCTGTGCCAGGGTGATCTTGGGAGCGGAGGGATCGGTGATGTCGGCCAGAAAAACGCCCCGCCAGACGGCTGCGCCGCTGCTGCCGCTGCGAACGTCCTGCACGTAAAGCACCAGGTTGTGGAAGTCTTCGTAGAAGACCCGCGGCTGCACTTCGAAGGAGGCCTGCGAACTCTTCAGCCTGTCCTGCAGCCTGTCCAGGGCGGCGGCCGAGCGGGGCGCGATCCAGACGCTGTTCACCATCGCCAGCACCCAGGCCACCAGGGTAAAGCTGCCGACGATGCGAACGAAGCTGCCCGGAACCGATGCCGCTGGCGCGCATGGCGGTGATTTCGCTGTCGGCCGCCAGGCGGCTCAGGCCGATCAGGATGCCCACCAGCACGCCCATCGGAATCGTCAGCGTGAAGGCCTGAGGGAGGGTGAGGAAAAAAAGCTCGGCCACGCTGGGCAGAGGCGCGCTGTTGCGCACCACGATTTCCAGGATGCGCCCCAGGTCGCGCATGAACACCACGAAGGTGAACAGCGAGACTCCGATCGCCGCGTGCGACAGGACTTCGCTCAGAATGTAACGCGTGAAGATGCGCACGGCTCAGGCCACCATCGTCTCACGGTTTTCCCGGCGCTCCCTGTCGCGCCGGTCGGGGAATCCTGGGCCGCCGCCCATTCTTCCCGCCAACAGTAAGCTGTTGAGATTCCAAGCCGAGTCTAGCATGCGTTTAGCCTGCAGCGCTCTAGAGCCTGTTATTAACTTATAGGACGGACAGCGTTGCGAGCGAAAATCGGGCCAGACGAGGCGGAGTCCGAGGGGCATGGTGATTCCATGTTCGAGGACGACAACGAAGTCTGGGCCGATTTCCGCCGCAACCCTGCGGGACGGGGCGGATTTTCCCGATCGCAGTGTCGCTCGTCGCTAAAATACTTCAGTATTTGCCGCTCCTCGCTCCTCGCGCTCGGAAAAATCCGCTCCCGTCGCTGCCGCCCTATAAGTCAATAGCAGGCTCTAACTGTTACAATTCGCGGGGGACCCGGGCCGTAGCGGGTTTCCACCTCTCGGGACAGCGCACTCGCATGCCAACTGGAAAGCTCCGCATCGTTCTTCTCTGGCACATGCACCAGCCTTTTTATAAGGATCTGGCGAGCGGAGAGTATCGTCTGCCATGGGTGCGTATGCACGCCCTCAAGGACTACTACGGCATGGTGAAGCTGCTGGAGGAGTTCCCGGGCGTTCACCAGAACTTCAACCTCGTCCCTTCGCTGGTCAGCCAGATTCAGGACTATGCCGCGGGGACCGCCCACGATCCTTTTCTCGACGCCGCCTCCAACCCCGCCGGCGAGCTGACCACCGGCGAGCGCCGCTTCGCCCTGCAGTACCTCTTCCAGGCGAACGTGGAACGCATGATCAACCGCTATCCCCGCTACCGCGAGCTGCTGGATCGCGTTCGTGCCGCCGGCAGCGACCTGGCTCGCGCGGAGATGAGCCTCGAGCAACCAGGACTTCACCGATCTGCAGGTGCTTTCGCAGCTCGCCTGGTTCGACGAGTTCTATCTGCAGCAGCCCGAAGTGCAGCGAGCTGGTGCGCAAGGGCCGCGGACTTCAGCCGCGACGATCAGCGCCTGGTGATGCAGCAAGCAGGTGGAGATCATTCGCGCGGTATTGCCCGCCTACAAGGAGGCTGCCCAGGCCGGGCGCGTGGAGCTTTCCGCCACGCCCTTTTACCATCCCATTCTGCCGCTGCTTTGCGACACCAACGCCGGCGCGGAATCCTCGCCCGGACTGCAATTGCCGGGCATCCGCTTTCAGCCATCCGGAGGACGCGGAACAGCAGATCCAGCTTGCCCTCGCCGCCCACGAGAAAGAATTCGGCGCGCGGCCGCGCGGCATGTGGCCGTCGGAAGGCAGCCTCTCGCGAAGAGGCGCTGGCCATCGCCGCCCGCAACGGCATCGGCTGGATGGCTACCGACGAGGGCGTGCTGGGCCGCACCCTGGATTTCGATTTCCAGCGTGACAACCAGGGGCGTCTCAGCCCCGAGGGCGCGGCCAAGCTTTACACGATCTATCGCTACAGCCAAGGACAACGCCTCCATGCACCTGCTGTTTCGCGATCACCGCATCTCCGATCTCATCGGCTTCGTCTATGCGGGAATGCCCGCCGCCGAAGCGGCCACGCACCTGGTGAACAGCCTGCGGCAGGCGGCCGATCCGGTGCTGCGCCGCGGCAGCGACGCCGTGGTTTCGATCATTCTCGACGGCGAGAATGCCTGGGAGACCTATCACGAGTCGGGCCGGGACTTCCTGCGCCGCTTCTATGACGCTGCTGCTCAAGGATCCGCAGATGGAGGCCGTTACCATCTCCGAAGCCATCGAGCGCCACCCGGCCAAGCAGTTCGGGCAGCTTACCGGACTGGTCCCGGGGTCGTGGATCAACGCCAACTTCAACGTCTGGATCGGGGCCAAAGAGGACAACACGGCCTGGGACTACCTCTCCGACGCGCGCGACTACTACGACGCCAACGCGCACCGCGCTGCGGCCGACCGGACGCCAGCTGGCCTTCGAGGAGCTGCTGATCGCCGAAGGCAGCGACTGGAACTGGTGGTACGGCCCGGAACATCACTCGGCCAACGATCGCGAATTCGACGAGCTCTACCGCAAGCACCTGTCGAATGTCTACAACGCCCTGGGCGGGCGTGCCGCCCGACTATCTGGCGCGTCCCATCACCCGCAGCGGCCTGCGGCCGCGCATCATTCCGCAAACCGCCTTCATTCATCCGCAAGGTGGACGGCTACGACACGCTCTACTTCGACTGGATCGGCGCCGCCATGTACGCGGCTGATTCGCGCACCAGCGCCATGCACGGCCGGCAGTTCTTTCTGGAATCCGCCTACGCCGGCATCGATGAGGCCAACCTCTATGGCCGGCTGGATTTCATCGAGCGCGTGCCCGAGGGAGAGTTTCGCCTGGTCTGCGGTGTGGGCGCCGAGAAGAGCGGAAAGACTCTGCGTCTGGAAGCCAACATAGCCGGCGGCGCACTCGGAAGCTGGAACTTGATTGAAGAGGTCTCGGGGAAGCCTGCCGCGGCCGGCCGCCAGGCGAAGGAGCGTGTGCTGGCGACCCAGGAAAAACCGGCCGGCATCGAGGTCGCTCTGGCTACGATCTTCGAATTCATGCTTCCGCTGGCTTTGCTGCAGACGCGAGAAGGGGATATGGTCAACTTACGCTTTACCCTCTGGCAGCAGGGCTTGCCGGTCGACGCCCTGCCCGCGGAAGGCTCCATTCGCTTGCAGATCGTGCCGGAAGACGTCCTGGCGGGCAACATCTACGGCTACAGCCCGGCGGATTAATCCTCTACCCCTCGGCGCTGAACGCAAATTCTCCTGGCGCGGTGAGAATCCCTGTGTGGATGGCGCCGGCGCCCACCTGCACCAGCAGTTTCTGAAGCGTACTCACAAGTTCAGGCATGTCCGTGCGCGACGAAGCATGCAGTGCCTCGGCCACGATCAGCGCGGTCGTCGTACTCTCCGATACAGCCGAGTAGCCGCTCTGGCGGTGGCTCCAGCGGCGGGAATGTGCCCGCCCGGCAGCATCGGCGAAGATGATCTCCGGCGGCTGCGGGTTTTCGTCCGGCCCGGAAAAAGGCGTGTAAATTTCGTCGCCCTTGGCGTAGCGCACTTCCAGGAACCCTGTAACCTTGCGCGGATCGAAGACCGCCACCGGCGTGGCGAAGCGCAGCGAAACCGCGTTGCAGAGATCGATCAGCGGATGAAGCGGAGGGATCGAGCCTTCCTTGCGGAAGCGCCGCAGCAGGGATTCCGCTGCGCAACGGTACTGCGTCGGCTTGATTCCCATGGCGGAGAAGGCCCGGCGCCAGGCTTGGATTTCGGGCAGATCGCCCTCGCTCGTTCCGGCTAAGCGTTCCTTGGCGGAGGCCCAGAGGCCCGTGACCACGTCGGGCACCCCGTGCAGAGCGTTTACCCCTTGCACCAGAAGTACGCCGGCGCTGAGTTGCGGAAAGTCTCGCCAGATGTCGCTGCTGTGACGGAAAAACACCGTGCTTCCCCTCAAATTGAACCGCCCCACGGCAGCCCAAATGAATGGGCGTGAACGTGAGGCAGGTGGCTTTCCTTGACTACTTCATCTTCGACTGGAATGGGTCATCGCTCTCGCGACGATGCCAGCTCCACATGCGCCAGGTTGATCGGCGCATTCAACTCCAGAATCAGCACCGTGCCGGCCGGCAGCTCCAGCGCGGGACGTTTCACCATGTAATGTCCCGCTGCCGCCCCGGCTCCCGCCGCCGCTCCTGCCACCGCACCCACCGGCCCGGCGATTACCGCGCCGGTCACCGCTCCCGCGCCCGTTAGCGCAACTGTTTCGAACTTCTGGCTCTTGGAGAAGCTCGGGCCGGTGATGTTGCCGCCCTCGCTGACCTTGATGTGCCTGGGGCTGCCGCTATCCACCACCGTGGCGTTTATCCAGAACGCCTGTCCTGAGGGCAGCATCAGTTTTTCCGCATGCAGCCGCAGCGACGGATGCCCGTGTATGCGCCGGGGCTGCGACTTGTGCTCAATGCGGCCGGTCACGTGCGCGCCAATGGGCACCAGGGTCTGGCCCTCGATCACCACGGCCTCGGTTACACTGCCGGCGAACTTGTCCCCGACGCGGCTCCTGCTGGTGGAAAGCGGGCGCTCCAGGCGGAAGCGCAGCGCCGTCCCGGTCGGCAGCAGGTGGGGAACCGGCGCGCGCCGTTCCAGTTGCCGGCGCGGCGGCTGCGCGCTTTCCTGCGCCTTTAGCGCGCCCGATGGCTTGTACGGCTGCTGCGCTAGCGCGCTTGCAGCCAGGACTGCGAGTGCAACGAAGACGAAGGCCAGCTGGCGCTTCATGGGAAAGCTTCTCTCCTTGGGGGGCGGAGATTCAGGCATTTGTCTTTGCCTGACAAGAGCAGCGTAGAACAGGGAAGGAGCAGGCACAATTCCGAAAGGGTGCCGGAATCAGGGAAGATACTCTGGCGCCTTTTCGCCGGACTGAGCGGAGCTTGGCTCAGATTAGGTTTGTCTTAGCGCGGAAGCCGCGCACCATCTGATGAACCGATTTACTCCCCCAACGGTGGTGTTTGCCGTTGCCGGGATGGAAGAACCGCTATAATCGAAAGTTTGATCGGTATCCAGGGAGGAAATCATCATGACTGAAATCGAATTGATCCATGCGCGGGAAGTTCTGGATTCACGCGGCAATCCCACGGTCGAAGCCGAAGTGGTGCTGCTCAGCGGCGCCCGCGGACGGGCCATTGTTCCCAGCGGCGCTTCCACCGGCGAGCACGAGGCGGTGGAGCTGCGCGACGGCGACAAGAGCCGCTACCTGGGCAAAGGCGTCCTCAAGGCCGTCGCCAACGTCAACGACGTGATCGCTCCGGCGCTGATGGATATGGACGCCTCGCGCCAGTCCGAGATCGACGCCAAGATGATCGAGCTCGACGGCACGGAGAACAAAGGCGAGCTCGGCGCCAACGCCATTCTGGCCGTAAGCATGGCTGCCGCTCGCGCCGTGGCCGAGCACTACGAGTTGCCGCTCTACCGCTATCTCGGCGGAGTGAATGCCAACATCCTGCCGTGCCCGATGATGAACATCATCAACGGCGGCGCGCATGCCGACTCCAATGTGGATTTCCAGGAGTTCATGGTGATGCCGGTCGGCGCGCCTTCCTTCCGCGAAGCCCTGCGCTGGGGCGCCGAGACCTTTCACGCGCTGAAGGGCGTGCTGAAGAAAAAGGGCTATAACACTGCCGTCGGCGACGAGGGCGGCTTTGCTCCCTCGCTGAAGTCCAACGCCGAGGCCATCGAGGTGATTCTCGAGGCCATCCAGCAGGCGGGCTACAAGGCCGGGCGGGCAGATTGCCATCGCGCTGGACCCGGCCGCCAGCGGGTTCTTCAGCGACGGCCAGTACATCTTCAAGAAGGGCGACAAGTCGAGCCACACGTCCGGAGCAGATGGTGAAGTTCTACGCCGATTGGGTGCGGCAGTATCCCATCGTCTCCATCGAGGACGGCCTGGCCGAGGACGACTGGGACGGCTGGAAGATGCTCACCGACGAGCTCGGCGACAGGATTCAGCTCGTAGGCGACGACATGTTCGTGACCAACACGGCACTGCTGGCGCGCGGCATCGACACCGGCGTGGCCAATTCGATCCTGATCAAGCTCAACCAGATCGGCACCATCACCGAGACGCTGGAGACGATCGAGATGGCGCGGCGCAACGGTTACACCTCCGTGATCTCGCACCGCTCCGGCGAAACCGAAGACGCTTTCATCGCCGACCTGGCGGTCGCTACCGGCGCCGGCCAGATCAAGACCGGCTCCGCTTCGCGCACCGACCGCATCGCCAAATACAACCAGCTGCTGCGCATCGAAGAAGAACTGGGCGCCGGCGCAAACTTCCTGGGCTTGGCGGCGCTGAACTACGACGGCGAATTGATGGAGGGAGCGGGCGCCTGAGGGCGCATTTCAGATTTTCGATTTTCGATTTTTGATTTCAGATTGAATTTGGAGCACGGAGAGCCGCGTGGATGCGGAAGAGCTGAAGCGCCGTACTAAAGATTTTGCGCTCCGAGTCATTAGGCTGGTGCAGTCGCTGCCCCGGAACGATGAGGCACGGGTGATCGGCAAACAGTTGCTGCGAAGCGGGACCTCGCTAGCAGCGAATTATCGTGCTGTTTGTCGATCTCGATCGAATCCCGAGTTTATCGCGAAGGTGGGAATTGTCGTTGAGGAGGCCGACGAAACGGCCTTTTGGCTTGAACTGCTCGGAGAGAGCTCAATCGCATCTGAACAACAGGTCGCGCCTCTGCTTCAGGAAGCGAATGAACTGGTGAAGATATTTGCTGCATCCAGAAGCACGGCTTCGGGAAAACGCTGAGCGGCGCGAACCACTAGCCGAGCGACAGGGATCAATCAACAATCAAAAATCAGAAATCAAAAATCAAAAATGCTAAAGCCCAAACCACTCGTTCTCATCATCCTCGATGGCTGGGGTTATGCCCCGCCGTCGAAGGCCAATGCCATCGCTCTGGCGCGCAAGCCGACCTACGACAAGCTGCTGGCCGAGTATCCCAACACGCTGATCCACACCAGCGGGCACTTCGTCGGCCTGCCCGACGGGCAGATGGGCAACAGCGAAGTCGGCCACCTGAACATCGGCGCGGGGCGCATCGTGCAGATGGACATCACGCGCATCGACCTGATGATCGAGACCGGCGAGTTCTTCCGCAATCCCGTGCTGCTCGAGGCCATGAAGACGCGCGCGAGCGGCGGGCGGCAACTGCATCTCTTCGGGCTGCTCTCCGACGGCGGCGTGCACTCGCACCAGGAGCATCTCTATGCCCTGCTGCGCATGGCCAGCGAGAACGGCGTGGAGCGGGTCTTCGTGCACGGCTTCATGGACGGACGCGACACCCTGCCCGACCTCCGGCGCGGGCTACATCGAGCAATTGGAGCAGAAGATGCGCGAGTACGGCGTGGGCAAGGTGGCCACCATCAACGGCCGCTACTACGCCATGGACCGCGACCGCAGTGGGAGCGCGAGAGCAAGGCCTTCGACGCCATGGTGCACGGCAAGGCCGAGGGCGGCGCTATCCCGATCCCGTGCGCGGCATGAAGGAGTCCTACAATAGCGGCGTCACCGACGAGTTCCTGATTCCGTTTGTCTGCGTGGACAGCCGTGGCGAGCCGGTGGGCACGATTCGCGATGAGGATGCGGTGCATCAACTTCAACTTCCGCGCCGACCGCGCGCGGCAGATTACCCGCTGCTGGCGCGCGAGAGCGGCATCACCAAGCAGGGCGGGCGCGATCTCCGGACGCCGCTGCGCTGGACGCGGCGATTCCGCGCAGCGAAGTCCCGAAGAACCTGAACTACGTCTGCATGACCGAGTACGACGCCAAGTTCCGAGCTGCCGGTGGTGGTGCCTCCGGAGCACCTGGCCAACATTCTGGCCAACGTGATGGCCAACCTCCAGCATGCGCAACCTGCGCGTGGCCGAGACGGAAAAGTACGCGCACGTGACCTTCTTCTTCAACGGCGGCGTGGAGAAGCCGTTCCCGGGCGAGGACCGCGTCCTGGTGCAGTCGCCCAAGGTGGCCACCTACGACCTGAAGCCGGAGATGAGCGCCAAGGGCGTCGCCGAAGCCGTGGTGAAGGCCATCGAGGACAACACCTTCGATGTGCTGATCGTCAATTTCGCCAACGCCGACATGGTGGGCCACAGCGGCAAGATTCCGCCGACCATCCGCGCGGTGGAGGCCGTCGACGGCTGCCTGGCGGAGATCTACGCGGCCGTCAGGCGCAACGGCGGCGCCATGCTGGTGACCGCCGACCACGGCAACGCCGAGCAGATGATCGATCCCGAGACCGGCGGCCCGCACACCGCCCACACCACCAACCCGGTGCCGTTCATCTACATCGCCGACGACGCGCGCCAGTTCCGGCTGCGTCCCGACGGATCGCTGCGGGACATTTCGCCCACCGTGCTGGGCGTGTTGGGCATCCCGCAGCCCAAGGAGATGACCGGTCGCGATCTGCGCGTGAAAAAAGACGTTTAACAGGCTACTGAAAAACGCGCCGAAGCAACAAGCGAGGCGCTATGGAATGTGGGCATCACGGCATCACCATACAAGTAGATGTATACTTAACTACCCCGCAATTTGTTTTTCAGCAGCCCGTTAGCGCAGGACCGGGGATACTGTATCCTTCGCGCATGAAAACAGCAGGACTGATCGGCGGTCTCGGACCGGAGTCGACGGTCGATTACTACCAATCGATCATCGAGCTTTATCGTGAACGCAAGCCCGATGGCAGTTATCCTCACCTCATCATCAACAGCGTCGATCTGCAGTTGGTTCGCGGGCTGATCGAGCGGAATGAACTCGCCGAAGTCGCTCTCTACCTGAGCGGCGAGATCAAGCGCCTGGCGGCAGCCGGCGCGGACTTCGCCATCATAACGGCCAACACGCCGCACCTGGTCTTCGACGATGTGCAGCGCCAGTCGCCGCTCCCGCTCATCAGCATCGTGCAGGCCGCCTGCGAAGCCGCTCGCGCCCAAGGCCTGAAGAAGCTCGCTTTGCTGGGCACTCGTTTCACCATGCAGGGACGCTTTTTCCCCGACGTGTTTTCCGCGGCGAAGATCGCCCTGGTCACTCCGCGCCAAGACGAGCAGGCGTTTATCCACGAGAAGTACATAGACGAGTTGTTGATCGGCCAGTTCCTTCCCGAAACCCGCCAGCGCATTCTGGAAATCGCAACTCGACTGACGCAGGAGGAAGGCGCCGAGGCGGCGATCCTGGCCGGCACGGAACTGCCACTGCTTCTCCGGGACACCGGCAGCCGCATTCGCTTCCTCGATACCACGCGCATTCACGTGAACGCCACGGTGGATTTCATGCTTTCCTGACGCAATTGAGCTTGCGCGGTTACGACTGCGCGGCCCGTCCCAGTTCCGCGATATCCAAAATGGCGATAAGGAGCCGATGGCAAAAGCAACATTAGCGGCGATCAGCGGTCGCGGCCTCACACTGGCCGAAGCCTTCGGCGTTGCTTCAAGCGGCCACGGCGAGGTGGTGGCGTTCGTCGGCGGCGGAGGCAAGACCACCGCGATGTTCCGTCTCGCCGCCGAACTGGTTTCGTTCGGCGAACGCGTACTGGTCACTACCACTACCCACATCTTCCCGCCCGCTTCGCCGGAAATTCCGCCGCCGGTATTGGCCGATACCCTGGCGGAACTCCTCACGAAAACACGCGCTGCCCTCGCGCGCCATTCTGTGGTGGTGGTTGCGTGCGGCTTAAATCCCGACGGCAGGCTTGCCGGGATCGACCCGGACTGGGTCGGTCAACTGCGCGACCATTTGCCGGCGATTTACGTGCTTGTCGAGGCCGATGGATCGAAGGGCCGCTCATTCAAGGCGCCGGCCGAGCACGAGCCCGTTATTCCTGCGTCGTCGGATTTGGTTGTGCCGGTGGTGGGGCTTTCGGCGATCGGGCAGCCACTCTCGGACGAGTGCATCCATCGCGCGGAGAGGGTTGCATTGCTCTCCGGGCTGCGGGTGGGTGATCCGGTCAGTGCGGAATCGGTGGCCCGTGTTCTCGCTCACCAGGAAGGCGGCCGCAAGGGCGTTCCGTCTGGAGACAAGGTCGTGGTTCTCCTTAACCAGGCGGATGATGACGCGCGTCTTGAGGCAGGGCGCATGGTCGCCCAGAGCCTGATGGCTTCCACCACAAAGCCAGAGCGGGTTGTGATCGCCGCGCTCGCGCCGCGAGGCACGGAAAAGGCAGCCGCCTCGACGGCAATGACTGAGGCTCAAACGTCAGGCATCCGGGAAATCATAATCAGCACGGGCGATCAGCCTTCTACTCTCATGCCGGCTGCTCCGGTAGCCGTAGTTGTTCTCGCCGCCGGCCAGGCAACGCGCATGGGAGGCCTGAAGCTGGGTATGCGTTTGGGCGAAAAGAGCGTGTTGCGGTGCGTGATGGACAGCGCACTGGCATCGCCGGTCGCGGAGGTCGTGGTGGTGCTCGGATATGGCGCCGATGAGCTCAAGCAAGAGCTCCCCGCCAACGACCGGGTGCGCGTGGTTTTCAATCCTTCCTTTGCCGACGGCCAGAGCACTTCGCTGAAAGCAGGCATCCAGGCCCTGGCTCCGGAGATGCAGGCTGCCATCCTGCTGCTGGGTGATCAGCCGCTGATCAGCCCGGAGGCCATTCGGGCGCTCATCGCCGCATTTCGTATTCGCCCTGCCAATCTGATTCGCGCTGTCTACCGGGGAGCGCTGGCCTCTCATCCCGTGCTTTTTTCGCGCCGGCTCTTTGCTGAGCTCTTGCAGGTGACGGGTGATCGTGGTGGTCGTGAGCTGCTGCTTCGGCATCAGGAGGAGGCGCTCACCGTCAAGTTGGATCTGGACCCCCCGGTCGACATAGATACCATGGAGGACTACCTCGCGCTGGCAAAGAAATTCTCCGACGGGGGCGGGAACCTGTGAGAGAATCTGGCTCCATATCCGTCGTAAGATAGCAAGGCGGCGCCTGGGGACTGGCCAAGGCCGTTGCTGCCCGTCGCAAGAACCGCTCCCGGGCTGCCGGAGCAAGGACATTGCGGTGTTTGAAGACTTAGTAATTGTAGTCAAAGGCGCGGGAGACCTGGCCAGCGGCGCGATCATGCGGCTGCATCGGGCGGGCTTCCGGGTGGTTGCCACCGAGACTGCGCAACCCACGACTGTCCGGCGAACGGTCGCCTTCTCCGAGGCGGTCTACAGCGGAGAGGTCGAGGTCGAGGGCGTGCGCGCGCGTGGCGTTGCCAGTCTCTCGGAGGTCTCCAAAGCCTGGCGCGAGGACGTAATCCCGGTGCTGGTTGATCCGCGCTCGGAGATCGTCAAGGTTCTCCGGCCGCCGGTTCTGGTGGATGCCATCATGGCCAAGCGCAACTGCGGCACCACCCTGGATGACGCGCCGGTGGTGATCGGCCTCGGTCCGGGTTTTGTGGCGGGGGTGGACGTGCATGCGGTGGTGGAAACCAACCGCGGCCACCATCTCGGCCGGGTGCTGCTCCAGGGCGAAGCCGAACCCGATACCGGTGTTCCCGGCGAGATCGGCGGCCATGCCACGGCGCGGCTCCTGCGCGCTCCCTGCGCCGGCCTGCTGCGGGCGAACCTGGATATCGGCGACTCCGTGAAACCCGGCGAAGTAATTTGCTGGATCAACGATACGCCGGTCAAGGCCCAGATCGCCGGCGTGCTGCGCGGAGTCTTGCATGAAGGATTGCCGGTATACGAAGGAATGAAGATCGGCGACATCGATCCGCGCGCCGCTCGCGAGCACTGCTTCACCATCTCCGACAAGTCGCTCTCCGTGGGAGGAGGAGTGCTGGAGGCAGTTCTCTACCTGCTGCGCCGGCGGGCCATGACATCGGCAAACGCGGAAACTAAGCAGTCGAAAGCGGCCACGGCAATGCCAGAATGGCGCTGAGCGGGTCTGACGATTCGGCTCTCAGGTCGGAAGCTTTCGCCGCCGCGTCACAAACCCAAGCGCCAGCGATAACAGGGCGAAGAACAGCAGAACGTGGATTGATCCCTCCAGAGTATAGCCGTTCGCCAATCCCGTCAGCCACGCCAGCAGAAACGTTGCAGACAAAAGCCAAAGCATAATCCTCACCCCCAACCTGCAGACTCGGCCCCGGCAGGCGCGACCTCGGCGGCCTCTGCCGGAAACCCCGCAGGGTTTGCCCCATTGGGAGTGCTTTTATACAAGTGCGACGGCGAATGCAAGAGCAATAAGACCCTAGAAAAATTTTACCGGGAACGGCGGCATGCGCCGCCGGGCCGCCGCCTTTTCACACGATCTTCATCGTCCCCGCGATTTCCACAGTTGCTTGTCCGATTCGCTCTCAGCGCGACTTCTCATCGGATGAATTAACTCCTGCTTCATGCGATTTTCACGACTGCTTCACGGGTCTGTCACAGCTGGCTGATATCAAGAACGCAGCAATCCTGAATCTCTGGAAGCGAGCAATATTGGACGTTCCGTAGCAAGCGCGCGCCGTCCGAGCCCGCCTGGGTGACAGTTGCGCCGCTCTCTGGAGGAGTTCGAATTCCCAAATCTCATATGGAGAACAACAGCCATGGCGGACAATGTACCGAAAAACGATGAGAACGACAGTCAGCAAAAGAAAGGCGTAAACAGACGGCAGTTCTTTACGCGCGTGGCCGCCGGCGCCGGCGCTATCGCGGCCACATCGGTGCTGGGGGCTTGCGGATCGTCGTCAGCTTCCGCTCCGTTGTCCAATATCAGCGCGCAGAACCAGTCCGGTTCAGCGTGGAAGTTCGGCGTTATGGCCGACACACAGTGGACTGGGGTTGCCGACGACGGCTACAATCCCAACTCTTCAGCGGTAGCCATCGCTAAACAGATTCAGCAGCAGTTCATCAATCAGGGAGTCAAGCTGGTCGTGCACGTCGGCGACCTCAGCGACAATGGCTCGAACCCCGGGAGCGATACACGCGCCCTGTTCGCCCAGCCGCTGTATAACGCCGGAATTGGTTTCTTCCCGCATCGCGGCAACCACGATGATCCGACATCGGGCGTCGGCGCCGCCGAATTCGTGAGAATCTACCCGCAGACCCAGAACGGCATCCACAACAGCACGCCCTCGGACGTATTGACCACATTCGCGGCCACCGACCCGCAAATCACCGCCGATGCTGCGCAACAGCCCGTCCCCTCCAAAACCGGTTCCAGCTTCCAACTGGGCTCCAATTTCAGCAGCCCCACTGTCTACAACAACGGCCTTAAAGGCCTGTCGTATTCCTTCGACTACAACAACGTCCGCTTCGTCCTGCTCGATCAGTTCACGCCGGTCGGCTTGAGCAACGGTGTTGGCGGGTGGGACGCCGCATACGGGAGCGGCAGCTCTACTACTATCGCCAATCAGGAGCCGTGGATCGACGGGCTGCTCTCGACCCTCTCCGGCAAACATGCGTTCGTTTTCACCCACAAAGGGCTGGTTACGTGCCAACACGCCGACGGCCTGTTCGGCAGCGACCCGGGCCAGGGCGATCCGGGAAGCTCGCCCACGACCTGGAACAATCAGAACAACTTCATGAAGAGTCTGGCCAGCAACAAAGTCGGCTATTACATCAACGGCCACGATCACATGTACGATCGCGCCTTGATCACGAGTCCTGACGCCAAATCGAAAGTCATGACGCTTCTCACCGCATCCGACAGTTCGAAATTCTACGTCCCGGCCGGCTCGACTCCCAATTACTCAGGCTATAACAGCGGTGGCATCGTTGCCTCGACACCGGTGCCGAAGGGCTCAACCAACGATACCTACTACAACGGGCTTGCCGGCTTGCCGTCACGCCGCACTCCCATAACACAAGAGCTCTACACAGTCGGTTATTACATCTTCACCGTCGACGGCGCAGTGGTAACCGTCGATTACTATGCGGCCGATGTCAACACTTTCACCTCCAGCGCCAGTGAAGTGGTGGTGGCCACTACCAACGGTCTGAATTTCACCAAACACGAGAGCTTCGGTTACGGACTCAACGGGAAACAGTACCTGGTTGCGCAGGGCGCGTCATATGTCCATGGGGCGGTTCAGATTACCTATCCGACGAATACTACGGCTGTTGGAATTTCGGATGCCTCCGCCTCGGGCACGACCGCCACGATCCTGTATGGTTCGAACAACAGCGCCGTCCTGGACGCTTGCCAGCAGCAATGCTCGAAGGTCGTAACCACCGCCTGGACAAATGCCAGTGGCACCGCGAGCGATATCCTGACCTTGCGGGGCATCAATCCCTACGCGGGTGCGGCCCAGATCGATACCTACGTTCTTTCCCTGAAGCCCGGCTCGGGAACTCTGAACTCTAACTACGCGTTAGCTAGCGTGGATGCGAACGGCAACTGGACGAAGGCGGCGAAACTTACCGGCAGCAGCAATAACTTCGTTTTGGGTCCCTGGAGCAGCAGCTACACGACCCCAGGAACTTATGGCATCGATCCCAGCAGCAACACCGCCTGGGCGGTGCTCAACTACGACGGGGTCTTCGCGATTTGTTCCGGCTTGTCTTAGTCTTGCCGCCGGACTCGAAAGAAGGCAGAATTGCCCCGGCACAACCAGTAGAGCTCGCGAAAGACCGCGAGCTCTTTATTTTCCATGTCCCCAGCGTCGGTGGAACTGCCTCTATCTCACTCAGCGACAGAAGGTTACTAACCGGATTCCCCGCCCCGCGATTTTCGCCGGCTATTCATCTACTGTTTACCAAGTATTCACCTGGGCTGCCGATAATAGCACCATGTCGAGTGCAATTTTCGACACCTTGCTGCTCTCGGACCTGCATTTGGGATCGGAATTGAGCCGTGCTCGCGAAGCGCTGGAGTTGCTGCAAACTGTGCGCTATCGCCGGCTGATCCTGCTGGGAGACATCTTCGCGGACCTCAACTTCGGCCGCCTTACCAAGGAACACTGGAAGTTCCTTTCCTGCATTCGCAAGCTCTCCAACCCCAAACGCAACGTGGAAGTGGTTTGGGTGGAGGGAAACCATGACGAAGGCCTTTCCAACGTCATGTCGCATCTGGTCGGCGTGCCCGTCTATCGCCGTTACGTCTGGGAATACGCGGGCCTGCGCCACCTGGCGGTGCACGGGCACCAGTTCGACCGCTTCCTCTCGCGCAACTACCTGATCAGCCGCTTCGGCCAGTTTCTGCATCGCGAGATTCAGAAGATCGACGGCAGGAGCAAGACGTTTTCCCGTTACCTGGACCGCCTGAATACGCGCTGGCTGCGGCTTTCCGAGCAGGTTGCCAGGGGGGCCCTGGCCTACGCGCAACAGGGATGCGTGCAACGCGTCTTCTGCGGGCACACCCATGTGGCCGCCTGCTGCGAGCGCGGCGGAGTCGCTTACTACAACACGGGCTGCTGGGTGGACGCCCGCCCCACTTACATCACCATCGACCAAGAAGGAGTGCGTATTCATGAGTACGCAACCAGAATCGAATATGAAACCGGAACTGACGATCGTGATCCCGGCCAAGAACGAGATGCGCAACCTGCCGCTGCTGCTGGTTTCCTTGAGCCAGCAGGACTATCCGCTTTTGCCGGTTACGAAAGTCTTCGTTGCTGACGCCGCATCCACCGACCGCACGCCGGAGGTGGCCATGCTGTTCGCCGATCAGCTCAGGATTTCCATCATTCCGGGTGGACTGCCGGCGGTCGGACGCAACCGGGGAGCGCGTCTGGCCGAGACGCCCTACGTGCTGTTCATCGATGCCGACATCGAGCTGGCGGATGAAACCTTGCTGCGGCGCGCCATGGAGACCGTGAAACGCCGTCGCCTCCACTGCCTGACGACCAACATCCGCTGTCCCGAGGGCGGGCTGATGGATCACCTCATGTTTGCCGGCAGCAACCTGGTGCAGCGGGTAGCTTCCTGGGGAGCGCCCTTCGCCACGGGCATGTTCATGCTTTTCAGCCGTACCAAGTTTCAGGAATTAGGCGGGTTCGACGAACGCGCCCTGTACGCGGAAGACTACCTGCTGAGCAAGCAGGTGAAGGTCCGGCGCTTCGGCATCCTGCGCGGCCATGTGCGCACTACCAACCGGCGCTTCAAGAAGATGGGATACAGGAAGATCGCCGCCATGTTCCTCAACACGGCTTTGCATTCGTTTGATTACAAGTATTTCCTGCGCGATCAGAATTACTGGCGCGAGGTTAGCAGCACCGAGGCAAACTAGCCGGGAGCCGCGCAAGCGCGTCCTGCAACTTCAGATGGGGCGTGGCGGTTCCTTCATATGCTGCTGGGTGCGGGCGGCTCGGAAAATCTGCCGAGCTGCTCGTTGCTCAATCCGTTCTGCCGGATGATCTCGCGGTAGAGCGCGGCGCTGGGACGCGGGATTCTCGCCTGGGTCCTGGGGTCGAGCTCGTACAGCCCAAAGCGCAGAGTCCATCCTTCATTCCACTCGAAGTTGTCCACCAGGCTCCAGTGAAAATAGCCGCGCAGGTCGACGCCGGCTGCCGCCGCCTCGTGCGCCCGCCGCAGGCTCTGCACGATCACCCACGGACGAATGCGGTCGCTGCGGTCGGGAACGCCGTTTTCCGTGATGTAGAGCGGAACGCCCAGGCTGGCATACTCCTTGGTGGCTTCCAGGACGGCATCGGGAAAAGCCTCGCCGTAGGGAAGCGCGACGCCGCTGTCTCCCTGGGGCGCATCGCCGGGCACGAAGAGCCCGCCGGTCTTCCAGGCGCCTTCGTTCCACAGCGCCCGCACGTGCAGCCGGTTGTAGACGTTGAGGCCGACGAAGTCGATCTTGCGCATTACCTCGGGAACCTCCGGCGCGATGGCGCCGAAAGGAAACTGCAGGTTCCCGCAGGTGAGCAACTGCAGCGACGAGCGGTTAAACGCCGCGTCGTAGGTGTAGGCCGTCAGGCGATCGGCGGCGGAGCTGCTGGCCGGCTGGAAATTGACCCAGTTGGTGGCCAGGCCCACCGCCGCCTGCGCTTGCCGCCGATGAATGCAATCGTAGGCGAGCGCATGGGCGCGGTGGATGTTGGCCGTGACCACGGCGTAGTCCTGCACGTGATAACGCAGCCCCGGAGGGAATTCGCCGAACAGATAGCCGAAAGCGGCGTACACGTTAGGTTCGTTGAAGGTCAGCCAGTCGCGGCAGAGATCGCCCAACTCTTCGACGGCCCGCTCCGCCAGGCGGGCAAACTTCTCCGGCCCCTGGCGCACCAGGAATCCTCCCAATGATTCAAACCACTGCGGGTGGGTGAAGTGGTGCAGGGTGACGAAGGGACGCATACCGCGGTCGCTGGCGGCGCCGAGCAAGGCGCGATAGCGGGCAAAAGCTTCCGGGTTCCACTCGCCTTCGCGGGGCTCCAGCCGGCCCCAATCCACCGAAAGGCGCAGCGCGTTCAGGCCAAGCTCACGGCAGCGGTCCAGGTCCTGTTCGGCCTGGCGCCACCAGTCGCAGGCGCTGGCGCAGGCATCTCCGGAGCGAATGTGCCCTTGCTGCTCCCATTCCACCCACTGGTTGTGGGTATTGCCGCCTTCAAACTGGTGTGCCGAGGTGGAGACACCCCACAGGAAACTGGAATCGAAGGTCAGCACAGGTGACTCAGTCTAGAACTGGTTGTACAAATACTGCCTTGAAAGGGCGGGGCTTTAGCCCCTGAGGGTATTATCGTTTTACCGAAGTGCATTTATGCAACCAGCTCTAGCCTTTGAATAGCCTTGCGGATTGGACGCACATTACAGAACGTTGAACACGGATGCCGAATGCCGGCGCGCATTGGCACGGCATGTCCATCATGAGGCAAAACCCTCGGCGGCGGCAAGCCTGTCATTCGGCGGCCGAAGCGTTGATGGACTTGGCCAGCACGGCATCCAGCGCATCGGAAGCGATTGCCAGGTCGCGCAGTACGCAGCTCGGGTCCATGCTGTGCAGGTTCAGAAAGACCAGATCGAAGATCTGCGAGCGCAGGATTCGAATGTCGTGGCAAAGCAGTTCAGGCGGGTGGTTCTGCTTCCGGTCCGGGTGGTCGTGTTGGGCGGCGCTTTTTCCGGCCTGCGGGCGCGGCTCCTGACCCTCCGCCGGAGTTTGGCGGGCTTCCAGGGTATTGGCAATCTCGTCGATCATCAACTGCAACTGGTTGGTCCGCTCGCTTTCCGTCGTCGCCGCGTGAGCGGGATTCCCGCTTCTGGCCGCCTCTTGCAGCCACTGTCCGATCAGCTCCTTCCTGTGCTGGCGCAGCAGGGAAGCCAGGCGATCGTCGGAGCGGGAAGGTTCAACGGGGAGAGTCGAAAGGCTTTTTTTCACGGCGTCGACCAATACCTGCCGTCGCAACGGCTTGACGAGAAATCCGTCAGCCTGGCCGCGAAGCCGTTTCAGCGCGGCGTCGAAATCGGGAAAGCCGGTCAGAATCAACGTGCGGCAGCGGGGCTGCAGGCGCTTCATTACGCTAACGATCGTGAATCCGTCGCTCAACTGTCCCAGGTTCAGATCCGAGACCAGCAGATCAAAGCGCTCGTTGGCGATCAAAGCCAGAGCCTCCTTCACCGTCTCGGCCGTGACCGCCTCAAACCCCTCGGCTTCGAGAATCGCGGCAATCGCCTTCTTCAAGGCCGGCTCGTCATCTACGCACAATACCCTCTGCCTGTACCTGGGCCCAGGTTGGAGCGAAAGCGTGGAGTGATGAGCGTTCATTTCGATCCTCGAGCAGGCGCACCAAGGCTGTAGCTCGGTGCAGCACCTTTGAGGAATTATCGGCATCTCCGGCGGAACTCTTTAAAAAAGAAAAAGGATTTCTGGATGCGTCTTTGAAGGGGCGTGGCTTCAGCCGCGCCGAATAGATGCCGAATACGGCTGGCCTTTAGGCCCTGAGGGATAGGCCCTCAGCGGCTAAAGCCGGAGTTATAAACGTTCCCGTGCGGCACGGCTAAAGAGGCTGCGGAAAAACAGATTTTCGGTCGGTTGGGACTACAAGATCTTGATAGCGGATCTTATAGCAGCCACATCCATAGCGCCTCGCTTGTTGCTTCGGCGCGTTTTTCCGCGGCCTGTAAAGCCGTGCCCTTTCAAGGATCTTTGGCTTGCAAAAACTATAGGTTCGCTGTAGCCATGCATGCTCCAGGAACACCTTGCTACACTGAAGTCGGCCCCGCGAGTCTGCCTTGGCCGCGACTTTGATGGGGGAAATAATCTTTAGCGAGATTCACGTGCCTGATGCCGCTTACTTCAGTCCCGAGGTGCTGCTCTTTCTCCGCCAGTTGCGGCGGAACAACAATCGCGAGTGGTTTGCCCGGAATAAAGTGCGCTACGAGCAGGTGGTCCGCGACCCGGCACTGAATTTCATCAGCGGCTTCGCGCCTCTGCTGCAGCAGATCAGCCCGCATTTCGTCGCCGATCCCCGCCCCATGCGAGGTTCGCTGTTCCGCATCTACCGCGATACCCGCTTCGCCGCCGACAAGCGCCCCTTCAAAACGCACGTGGGAATCCATTTCTCCCACGCCAGCGGAAAAGATGCGCACGCTCCGGTCTTCTACCTGCACCTGGAGCCGGAGAATTGCTTTGCCGCAGCCGGCATCTGGCACCCGGAATTTGCCGTTTTGACCAAGGTGCGCACGGCGATCGTGCGCAATCCGGAGCAATGGCGCAAGGTTCGCGGCAAGCTGGAGCTGGAGGGAGATTCTCTGAGCAAGATGCCTCGTGGCTACGATCCCAAGCATCCCTTCGCCGAAGACATCAAACTCAAGGATTTCGTCGCCAGCGTGGCATTCACCGACGCGCAGCTCTGCCGGCCGAGATTCATGCGAGATTTCTTCGCCGCCTGCCGCGGAATGACTCCGCTGGTCGAGTTTGTAACCAAGGCCCTGGGTTTGAAGTTCTAGAGCGGATTCAAAGTGGGCGTACCCTTCGCCATCACCGCCAGGCTGATCGCCCGGCTACCGCATGGGGTATACCTTCCGCGAATCCGGTTTAGAACTGGTTGCACAAATATTGCCTTGAAAGGGCGGGGCTTCAGCCCCGCCGTTCGGACCAGCGAAAATGCGGGCTTTAGCCCCTGAGGGTATTATCGTTTTACCGAAGTGCATTTATGCAACCAGCTCTAGCCTAAGTCTGAGGAGCCGCCTCGGATCTTCGGGGTTCAATTGGAGCAAGATCGGCGGTGCAAAAATCTAAGTATCTTGCCATATAAGTTAGTATTCACACCTATCTACCGCCTCGATTCATTATCCAGCTCCGCCAATCCAGATGTGATTAGAGCAGGGTTTCGTTCAGCGCCAAAACCAATGCTTTAGGCAACTAACTGTGAAGCCGCAGGCGCCGGCTCGTGCAAAAGGGGTGAGTAGAAAGTTCATCACACCAGAAGAATTTGCACGCTCGGAAAATTCGTCGCACAGGCGGCGGACTAGGCTGTTTCCTGTAAGGCCCATGGCCGAGCAACGAATGAAGTCGGCTATTGATGCGGTCGCGAGCAGCAGCTCACGCAATTGAGCTGGCGCGTCGTGAGTAAGCGGTTCGCCGCAGTCCGAGCTGGAACGAGGAGTGCAATTGCGGATGAACATGATTCTCGCGACGGCTTCACAAATTCTGGGTTCGAGGGCCGGGACGGAGTTACCCGTTTCACGCATTGAGTTGAAGCGCGTACTTCATGCCTGGATTGAGGGCGGCTCCGGCTTGGTTGTCAACCTGAGCGAAGGCGGAATGGCCATTCAGACCATGGTCGCGCTGGAACCGGGGCAGATGATCAAGTTCGCATTGCCGCTCGATGGAATGGACGCCGGGGTGAGAGGACTGGCGGAGGTGGCCTGGTGTGATTGCTCGGGCCGCGCCGGTCTGCGCTTCCGCGGCTTTCCCGAGCGCGATCGCTTCCTGCTGAGAGTATGGCTGTCGAAAAATCAGGATCAAGTCCTCTCGAAGTCGGAGTTGCGCCGAATCGAGGGTGGTAAGTCTTCCGCTTTGCTCAATGCGGAAGTGAATTGCCTTTCGTACCTTGCGGAATGACCTCTTGATCTGGAATTGTGGTATCTTCCGATCTATAGGGTGGGGTACGAAGAATGTCCGGATCGTCCAATCGCGGAACCGTGCTTTGCGTCGATGACGACGAAGCGATCCGTTCCATGCTGGCAGCAGCCCTGGAGATCCAGGGCTACGAAGTTCTGACCGCCAGCAACGGACGCGAAGCGCTGGAGCTGATGCCCTCGAGTCGCCTCGACGCGATTATCGTCGACTATTCCATGCCTGAAATGACTGGAGGAGAAGCCGCCGGCAGGCTCAAGCGCCTTCGCCCGGGAACTCCGGTCATCATGTTCTCGGGCTCGGTGGAAATTCCCGCCAGCGAGCTGGTCTTCGTGGACCGCCGCGTGCGCAAACTCGAAGGCATCCGCAAGCTGCTTTCGGTCCTGCAGCAAATTGCTCCGCTCTCCGGGCCGGGAGTTCGCCGCTTCCCCAGGTACGCAGTGAGCATCCCCTTTTCGGCGTGCATCGAGCGCGCCGGCGCACCGGTGAAACTGAGCGGCATGTCGGTTATGCTGGGCGAAGGCGGGCTGGGTGGTAAGGTCGAGGGAATCCTCGACATTGGCGAGGTCGTGCGCATTGAGATTGCCGATTCGCGTCTGGCCAGATTGCTGCAGCCCCAGGCCGAGGTACGCGACCGCAACGGCAATATCTACGGCTTTGCCTTTTCCGATGCGGGCGTTCTTACGCCTGCCGAACTGCAAGAGCTTTGCTGGCACCTGAAGCAGGGAGCTTCAGGCGAGCCGGAAAAGTCCGGCTTGCGTCCCTGAATCCTCAGCAAGGCTGTTATTGCTTTTTCTGATCACCAAACTCAACCGGGATCATCAGCAAACGCCGAGATTGTGTTTGATTTGGTAGGAATGCCGGTCGCGCACAAGGTCGCCGTCTTGCTCTTTCGCCGCGTCCCTTGCTACATAATCCGCTGTTCGGTCTTAGCCCACGGATTCAGCCGCCGCTCGGCCTCTCTGGCTTCCTGCTCGTTGGCATAGCGCCAGAGACCCGGAGTCGGCATGCTCAGGGTCTTGAACTGCACTACCCACCGGCCGCAGGAATAGAACACCCTGGTCTCCACGACCTCCAGGGAGGCCTGTAGTCCTTCGGCCGCCAGTATTTCTGCGTTGTGCTCGCCTGTCTGCAAATTGTTCCCCGCCGGAACGTAGTACTCGTTCTCTATCTATTGTTTAGGCACACAGCGTCCGGGATATATATCGGCACTTCCGGGAAATTTCTTCTCGATCTTTTGCCGGTGCTTCGCGCACAATGGAGGCCCAGGCGGAGCCGTCGCCTCCGTCTTGCAGGCGCAAAGAAGGATTGGTTGCGGCGGGGTGCCGTCAGTCCCAGTCCCCGCGCCGCTTGCGCTTGCCTGGACACGAAGGAGCTATCTTGCCTCTCATCAACTACATTACGCAGATTCAGTTCGATTTCGGCGCCGTCGGTCTGGTACGGCAGGAGTGCGGCCGGCTGGGCATCGGCAAGCCGCTGATCGTGACCGATACCGGAGTGCGGGCCGCCGGACTGCTCGACCGCCTGCTCTCCTGCCTGGCGGATATGAAGAGCATCCCCATCTACGACCAGACCCCCTCGAACCCGACCGAAGCCGCGGTGCGGGCGGCCGCGGCTGTGTACACGGCTAACGGCTGCGATGGACTTATCGGCCTGGGAGGGGGATCACCGATTGACTTGGCCAAGGGAGTCGCCGTCTGCACCATGCATCCGGGGCCATTGAAAACCTATGCGGCGATCGAGGGGGGAATCCCCAAAATTACCTCAGCCACCGCCCCGGTCATTGCCATTCCCACCACCGCCGGCACCGGCAGCGAAGTGGGCAGAGCCGCGTTGATCATCCTCGAAGATGGCCGCAAGGTCGCTTTGGTATCGCCTCACGTCATTCCCAAGTCGGCCATCTGCGATCCGGAGTTGACCTTCGGTCTGCCGCCGTTGCTGACGGCCGCCACCGGCATGGACGCCATCGCGCACTGCATCGAGACGTTTCTCTCGCCGGCCTTCAATCCTCCGGCGGACGGCATCGCGCTGGACGGCCTGTGGCGCGGCTGGGCACACGTCGAACGCGCCACCGCCGCGCCGCGCGATCGCGAGGCTCGCCTGAACATGATGAGCGCCTCCACCCAGGGAGCCCTGGCGTTTCAGAAGGGATTGGGCTGCGTGCATAGCATCAGCCATTCGATGGGCGGAGTCGATCCGCGCCTGCACCATGGGACGCTGAATGCGGTGCTGCTGCCGGCAGTCATTGAATTCAACGCCGGCGCGGCTTCTGTCCGCGAAGGCCGGCGGCTGGAACGCATGGCCCAGGCCATGAACCTGTCAGGACCTGGCGAGATCCCTGGGGCGATCCGCGCCATGAATCGCCGCCTTGGCCTCGCTTCGGGATTGAGAGAGATGGGCGTGACGGAGGCGCAGTTCCCGCAGATCATCGACCGAGCGATGAAAGACCATTGCCACCTGACCAATCCTCGCCAGGCAACGGCGGAGGATTACAGGCATCTGCTGGCGGCGTCGATGTAACAGCAGAATGTTTCAAGGTTGCGAAGTTTCAAGGTTTCAGAGTCGTTTGTTCTGTTCGAAACCTTGAAAATCTGGAAACCTTGGAAACCACGGACCTGAAATCTGTTTCGCTTTTCCATTGGAACGGGGAAAAAAACACGTTGCCAACACTGGCAAACATCGGCACCTGCTTTTCGACGCCAAGCTCAACGCGGCCGGAATGGAAGCTCAGAAGATAAAAGATGCATGCAACACAGAGAGGAAGGATGTGAGCGAATACGGCACTTTTTCAATTCGCGTGGTAGATGAGGACGGAAACGGCGTTAGCGGAGCCAAGGTTTCATACCAATGCATGTCTGGTGTTGGAAACGAGCATACCAATAGTGATGGTCGGGCGGAGTTTGAGATCATCCAGTCGCCCCTGATGGGCGGGACATTCCCTATCACCAAGGTTTGGGTCAATAGCCATGAGGTATCGAACGATACGCTTTATCCCGAAGACGGTGATACGTTTACCTTTGTGTTGCCCTGAGTTTGCAAGCAATAGAATGCCCCACATCTGCTGCTCAGATATGGGGCACACGCTTCAGGGTTACCTTGAAACCTTGAAACCTTGAAACCTTGAAACCTTGAAACCTTGAAACCTTGAAACCTTGAAACCTTGAAACCTTGAAACCTTGAAACCTTGAAACCTTTCTTCCTCTACCAGGTTGTTCCCACCACCCGCACCGGCTTGCCATTCAGGAAAGCGCGCACGTCCTCCACCGCCTCGCCGTAGGCATTGCGCAGGCCTTCCGCCGTGACGTAGCCGAGGTGCGGCGTCAGCAGGGCATTGTCGAGCGACAGGAACGGATGATTGGCCGGGATCGGCTCCTCGCTGTAGACGTCGATGGCAGCCCCGGCGATCTTGCGGTTCTTGAGCGTGTTGAACAGCGCCTGCTCGTCGACGATAGGACCGCGCGAGGTGTTGATCAGGTAAGCGGTCGGCTTCATCAGCGACAGCTCGTGCGCGCCGATCAGCCCACGGGTGCGCTGGCTGAGCACCAGGTGTATGGTGACGAAATCCGAGCGCCGGAACAGTTCGTCCTTTTCCACGCGCTGCACACCGAGCGAAGCCGCGCGCTCGCTCGTGAGGTTCTGGCTCCAGGCGATGACCTCCATCTTGAAGGCCTTGGCGATGGCCGCCACCTGGCTGCCCAGGCTGCCGAGACCGACCGTGCCCAGCACCTTGCCTTCGATGATGTTGCCCAGGGCCGTCTGCCAGCGTCCCTGGCGAATCGACTGGCTCTGCCCCACGATATCGCGCGCCAGCGCCAGAATCAGGCCCCAGGCCAGTTCCATGGTGCTGGAGTGAAGCATGTGCGTGCCGCAAAGCGGAATGCCGCGCTCCTCCAGCGCCTTGCTGTCGATCGAGACATTGCGCCAGCCGGTGGTGATCATCAGCTTCAGCTTGGGCAGCCGCTCGATCAGCGTGCGGGGAAACCTGGTCCGCTCGCGCATGGCCACGATGATTTCAAAATCGCGCAGCCGCTCCACCAACTGGTCTTCGTTGGTCAGCGTGTTGTGAAAGGTCTGCACCGTAACTTCGGGTTTTAAGCTGTCCCAATTTGCCAGGCTGAGCGCCGCATGCTGGTAGTCGTCGAGAATCGCCAGTCGCATCATTGATCTTGAGCCTTTCGCATAAGATAGGTTTCAAAGTTTCAGGGTTTCAGAGTTTCGCTGGATCTCCAGCTCGAAATAGCAAGGAGCCAAAGTTTAAAGCTGAGGAATCTTCACACTCTGAACCTTTGAAACCTTTGAAACCTTGAAACCTTGAAACCTTGAAACCTGCTCCTACTTCACCGCCATAAACGAGTTTACTTCACCGTCGAAATAACAGAAGGGGCCCTCGCCGAGCTGCCAGAAAACCTGCATCCGTGCGGCGACGCGCATTCCTTCCCATTCCCGGTAATCGAGACAAACGCCTGACCACGGCGTCAGGATCGATTGTTTGCCGACCATGCTCGGGCGCATGTGTGGTTCTCCTGCGCTTCTAGCGTGATGCACCATCTTTGGTGCAACTATTTACAGCGGTTCAAGGGATGATGTATCCCGAAGCCGGTGCTGATCGGCCGTTGCGACCATCAGGGAGCAACGGCACGCCGCGAGATCGACAGGATACGGTTTCCCTGGAACCGCTCTAGCGCACTGGAACTGGCCTCCTGTGGAAAACTTATCCGCTGTCCCAACCCTGGACACGGTGTCCAGATTCCCAACACCTTAGACCGTCTAAGTTACTGATGCCAAAGGAGTAAATTACGGCATCAAGAATGCTTTATGGGGAGCTGCCCTAGTGAGGAGCAACGTGCATGAGCAATCAGGCGGAAATCAGCAACCAGCTCCAAACCCCGGTACCATACCTGCAAACGATTCCGGGACGCAAGGTCAAACGACTTATTCCCCTTCCCCCGAAGGTCCGCGGGCCGGTTTTGGTCGGCGAGCGCAAGCGGGGGCAGTGTTTCCTGATCGCCAGATGGCAACGCAAGGTCTGGTTCTTCGCCCTGGATAACGAGAACAAATGGACGCCTCTGCGGTTCCTGATGCCGGACGAGCTGCCGAACTACGAGTTCGCTCCCAAGCTGGAACTGGTGAGGCGGGATATAACGGAGGCTGCGTCCACCGCCACCCCGGAGGCGTTGGCCAGTGGCGCTGCTTCGGCAGAATGAAACACCAAGACAGAGCGCAGGCAAGAGTGGTTTACTTTTCTTAGTTTCGGCTTCGATCTTCTGATGTGCGTGAGGAGCAGGCGCCGTTTTTCGCTATGCCGAGCAGCGGAAAGCGGCGCCGTTTGCTTCCGGTCCCGCCGACTGCGAGGACGAGGACCGTTCCGAGGGTAAGACCACGCTCACGACGGTTCCGGTTTTGTCGCCGCCGGAGTTGGAGCGCACGCGCACGGTGCCGCCGTGCTGCTTGGCAATCTGTTGCGTCACCCACAGGCCCAGTCCCGTGCCAGTGTCCTTCTTGGTGGTGAAGAACGGCTCGAAGACGTGCGGCAGAACCTCGCGCGGTATGCCGCCGCCGTTGTCGGCGATGGTGATGCGCACCGCCCGGCCGCAGTGCCGGGCTAGCCGCGAGATGCGCAGCCTGATCGTGCCGCCCGGGGCGACGGCGTCGGTGCTGTTGGCGACCAGGTTACAGACGATCTGCCGGAGTTCGCCGAGGTAGCCGGTAACGATGGCGCCTTCCTCGTACTGCTTGACGACGGTAATGTCTTTCTGCTGCAGCTTGCGCTCCAGCAGTTCCAGCGCTTCATCGACCAGGGTTGCCGCCTGCACCGTAGTAGGCGCGGTGTTGCCGCGGTGGAATCCCAGCGTGTGGCTGGCGATCTGCGAAATGCGCTGAACCTCCCGCTCCGCCTGGCGCAGGTATCCGTGCAAATTGGGTGCCAGTTGCGTGTTCGTCTCGATGAGATACAGGGCGTTGGAGATGACGCTCAGTGGGTTGTTGATTTCGTGCGCGATGGTCGTCGCCAGCCGTCCCACCGACGCCAGCTTCTCGCTCTTCAGCAGCGCCTCCTCGGCCAGCTTCTGCTCGGTGATGTCCAGTGAAATCCCGCCCAGCAGGCGTCGGCCCGTCCGGTCGACAAAAGGAAATTTGATGACCAGCCACCAGCTCTGGCCGCCGTCAAATGCCGGTGCCTGCATCACGAATTGCGCCGCCTGACCGTGCGCGAGCACTTCCTGGTCCTGCTCTCCGATCTCGCGCGCCACCTCCTCGGGGAAGATGTCTTGATCGGTTTTCCCGATCGGATCTTTGGCGGGCGCAAGCGCCGGTTGACCACGCTCGGTGAAGTAAACGTAACGGCCCGCGGTATCTTTCAGGTAGGCCCTTCCCGGCATGTGTTCCATGAATTCCCGGAAGAGCAACTGAACCTCTTTCAGGCTCTCCTCGTGCTCGCGATCCGAACGGAACTGGCGCTGCTCGATCAGCCAGCAGACGAGGGCGAAGGACGAGCAGAAGAAGAAGCCGCGAAGCACGTCTTCACGCGTGCCGAACAGCGTATATAAGGGTGCCACCAGGAAGTAATCGGCCGAAGCGGCGGATAAGAATGTGGCAAAGAGTCCGGAGCGAAAGCCGAACAGCCCGGTCGAGATCAGGATGGCGGGATAGAAGAACAGGTAGGGAGTAACATAGCTCGTCGGCCGCAGCCACAAGCTCACCACGGTACTCATTCCAACCACGATAAGGGAGATTCCGTAGCGCACCCAGGCAGGGGCTCGTCGGCCGCGATCGATCAGGCCGAGCACAGCGGTGAGCAGCTTTTCACGCATTTGTAATCAGTATCACCCCGGGAAAGTGCTAATGAGCAACGTCAAAGTAAACGGCGGAAGGCAGGGCGATGGTGCTTCTTACCGCCCTGGATGCTTAGGATACACCATCCCGCCCTAGTTGAAGAATAAGGTCATTACCTGAGTTTAACATGTGACGAACGTCACTTGTTGATGTGACAATTCCGGAGCGCTATTCTGCCCACCCCGCGGATAGAGGCGGCAAAAGGTGAGTTGCTGTTGTGGCGGGAGTCAGGCCGCTTTGTTGGCAAAAGATTTGACCGGTTCGGCGGCCGGGAAGCTCTCGATTTTTTTGCTTTCGGCGGGCGCATCGGCGATGCGCTTCATCTGGCGCCAGTCGTAGGGAAATTCTTTGCCGCATTCCAGGCAGACAACGTACATCCCGGTCAAGCCGGCGGCCGCGGGACGCCTCCCGTCCTTGGGGGTCAGCGGGAAGCTGTAGTTGTTGTGCAGGCAGCCGAACATCATTGACCAGAAGGCCGAAAGTGCCTTGGTGAAACTCATGCTGTTGTCCTTGGCCGGCTCCCGAGAAGAATAGATTCCTGTGCAGTAGCAAAGGTTTGTCCGCCGCTTCTGCTACTCCCGATGAATAATTCGTGAAAGAAAGCCAATAGCGAAGAAGGAATGTACGGAAGAAAGTCGGCGTGAAAAGGAAGGGTAAAGGCTCAACGCGCGTCCGTCTGCGCCGCGAGCGCGGCGGCTGCCGGTGCGTTCCACGGCGCCGAACCGGTTATGCCTCGGTGGTCGACTTATGGCTTTTGCACTTGCTGATGATTGCCGCGCGCAGGCGAGTTCGCAACTCGTCCGGCAATTCGAACAGTTGCGAGTCGCGGTAGATCTCGATGGTGCGCTTGGTGGTGTTACAGACAACGTAGCAGTTGTGACACCACTGTAAGTGCTCTTCCAACTCGGCCCGCGTGCGCGCGTCCATGGTGTTGTCCAGGTAATCCGTCAGCTCCTGCAAAAACTCAGAGCAAGTCACTGTCTGCTATCTCCATTGCGACGCTTAAAGAATTTGTTCAACCGCTCGCGAAGCTGCAACCGTGCGCGCAACAACCGCGATTTTACCGCTGGAATACTCAAACTCAAAGCCTCAGCCGTTTCTTCCGTGCTCAATCCCTCAACATCGCGCAGCACAAATACCGTGCGGAAACCCGGCGGCAAGCCTGCTATGGTTTTGCTGAGAATGTCCTTCAGCTCGGCTTGCGTGTACAACTGCTCCGGGTTGGGAGCCCAGTCCGCGACCTCCCGCGGCATGGAATCCTCTTCCGTCTGCACGTTCTCATCGAGCGAAACCATCCGTTCCGGACGGCGCCGCCGCAGGCGCATCAGCGCCTCATTGACGGCGATGCGCACCAGCCAGGTATAAAACTTGGACTGCCCCTGAAACTGTCCCAGGTTCTGGAAAGCCTTCAGGAACGCATCCTGTACCACATCCTCGGCATCCTCGCGATTCTGCGTGATGTGCTGAGCGATGCGGAATACATTCCGGTCATAGCGCCGGACCAGCTGCTCGAAGGCGGCAACATCCCCGCCTCGGGCGGCTCCTACCAGCAAAGACTCGTCATCGTTTACTGGTTCGCCTACTTTGATGGCATTGGTTCTCATGTCGATTCAGGAATTTCCAGACCTGCGGTCGAAACTGACATCCCGTCAAATCTAGATTCGATTGTATAGGTTTTGGCCCCTTTGAACCGGAAGAAAATCTTGCCCCGCCCCCGGCCCTGGCCGAAACCGGCTTCCATGACATTCTACCCTTAGCAATGCCACGGGGTTATGAACATTGGTGCCCGGTCCCAGGTCTGGACTTTGTTTACCGGCAAAGCAATTCTATAATCAGCAAAACAGACGGGAGAAGATGGTGGAAGAAAATTTGGCGAAAGCGGCTGAGAAGCTGGCCACCCAACTGACAGGGCGTTGGAGCGAAGAACTGCGGCGCGGCCTTGCCGAAGAGCTGCAGCCGGTTCTCGCGGTCGAACTGCGCAATGCCGGAGACGACGCCATGCTTTCCTTCGCCTCTAACCTGACCCGCCTGCTGCAGGCTCCCAACCAGATGGAGATATTGAACGTTCTGCTGGATGTGACGCAGGACCTGGCCCCGCACGCCGGACTTCTGGTGCTGCGCGGCGGCTCCTTTGTCGGCTGGCAGTCGCGCGGAATTCGCGATGCGGCGGCCTTTACCCGGCTCTCCATTCCCGCGGGCGAGCCCATGATGACGAGGCTGGCTCAGACGCGCCAGCCCATCCCGGTGCAGGCCGGCGAGCTGGGCGCGGCGTTTGCCGCCGCTGCCGGCGAGATCCATCTGCTGCCGTTGTTGATTCGTGACCGCCTGGCCGGAGTGCTTTGCGCCGACACGGCGGGAATCTCCTCGCGCGTGGAGGCCCTGCAGGCTTTCACGCTGGCTGCCTGTCTGGCGGTGGAGGCAACTTCGCAACGCAAGCCTGTTGGATCGGTTGTCTCCCAGCCGCTGCCGCCGGAAGCTCCGGCCCTGCGGGTTGCGCCCGCCTCCGAAGGAGTCCCCGCCGAGCAGCCCATGCCCGCGGCCCCCGGTTCCGAACGCGCGGCCGCCTATGCGCAGCCGGCCGCCAGGGCCCAGGCCGCCGCCAGAGGGGTTCCGCTGCCCGGCACGGTGGTGGCGATGCCGGTCTCAGCCGACAGCGACGAGCACGTCAAGGCCAAGCGCTTCGCCAAGCTGCTGGTGGAGGAGATTCAGCTCTACAACCAGGCCAAGGTGGCCGAAGGCCGGACCAGGCGCGATCTTTACGACCGCTTGCGCGGCGACATCGAAAAAAGCCGCGCCGCTTACCAGAAACGGTATGGCGGCGTGATTCGCGACGCCGATTATTTCACCGACGCTCTGATCAGAATCCTGGCGGCTAACGACCGCGCGCTACTTGGCAGCAGCTTCCCGGGTTAAATTGAGCAGCCGGAGCGTTGTTTCACGGAAGGCGATGTACAAACGAATTGTTGTTCCGGTTCTGTTGCTCTCCACGCTGTTGGCCGCCGCTTCTGCTTGGGCCCAAGGCGAGAAGCCCGCGCAGTCTCCCTCAAGTTCCAATACCGCGAAAAAGAAGAAGTCTTCCGCCGGCAAGAAGCCTGCCGCCCACAGCTCTTCCAAGTCCAAACAGGCTGCCAGGAATCACCAGGCCCGCAAGAAGCAGCGGGTGAGCGCCGCCCGCGTGCGGCGCATGACGCGCGCCTTTGTCGCCTCGGCGACCTTGAAGCCGATGTCGCAGCAGTTGATCGAGGCGCGCACTACCACCGCCTACGCCGGGGTAGAGAACTACGCCCGCCAGCATCCGTCCAGCGATGCCGGGGCCATGGCGTGGCTGGCGATCGGCTACGCGCGCATTCTCGACAAGCAATACGCCCAGGCAATTCCCGCGCTGGAGAAAGCCAAGCCGCACGCGGGAGAGCTGGCCGACTACGTTCGCTACTTCCAGGCGCTGGCTTATGGCGGAACCGGGCAGAGCGACAAAGTGGTCGCCACGCTGAAAGAGTTCGGCAAGGAATCGGAGGACTCGATCTTCCTGCGGGAGGTTACGGCGATTCAAGGCGAGGCCCTGGTCGCCTCCGGGCGTCCCGCCGAAGCCGTCGCCTATCTGGAGGCGCATCGCCTTCCGACCCGCGCCGACGTCGAACTGGCCCTTGCACATGCTTACTTAAAGACCGGGAATCAGACCAAGGCGACGGAGCTTCTGCGGCACCTGTACTTCACCATGCCGGTCAGCGCGGAAGCTGTCCAGGCCGGAGCCGAACTGTCTCTCCAGGGGTACAGTCTTTCGGCTAATTACGGAGAACTGAAAACGCGCGCGGAGCTGCTGGCGAAAGCGAAACGGTGGACGGACGCCGCGAACGACTATCGGCGGTTACTGGCTGTGGTTCCGAACGAGCAACGCGGCGACATGGAAGTGGCGCTCGGTAACGCTCTGCGTCGCAGCGGCAACGACCGCCAGGGGCGCGACCTGCTGCAACGGGCGCTGGTCAGCGGCGAGGCCAACGCGCTCAGGCTCTACAACCTGGTGGAAATCGCGCGCGCGGAGAACAATGACGGCGACCTGCTCAACTACTTGAGCCAGATGCGCCAGTCAGCCGCCACCAGCCCGTGGTTCCAGGAGGCGTTGATCTCGGCCGGCAACATGTACCTGCTGCGCAAGGATTACGATCGCGCCATCGATCACTTCCGCGAAGCGCATGAGCGCTTCCCGCAGGGTGCGCGCTCCGCTTACGCTCACTGGAAGGCCGCCTGGCTGAGCTATCGCCAGGGCCGCCTGGAGGAGGCCAAAAAGGAGTTCACGCAGCACGTGCAGACCTATCCGGAATCCAACGAGGTCGCCGCCGCCGTCTATTGGCGGGGCCGGATAGCCGAGGAGCAAAACGATCCCGCTACCGCGCGCGCCTGGTACGCCAAGGTGGTGAGCCGCTACCGCAATTACTATTATGGGCAGTTGGCGCGCGTCCGCCTGGACCAGATCGGCGACTCGCCCGCCAGCCCCGAACCGCTGCTGGAACGCATCCCGTTGCTGCCGCGGCCCAGTGGGGCCTCCCAGCAGGTAGTGCCGCCGGTGGCCGAGCTGCGGGTGGAAAAAAGCAAGCTGCTGGAAAACGCCGGCCTGACGGACTTCGCCATCAAGGAACTGCAGGCGGCCGAGGGCGGCAGGGGCGCCAACTGGGCGACCCTGGAGATCGCGCGCATCTACCGCGAGGGCGGGCAGGCGCACCGCGCTCTGCGCTTCATGAAATCGGCGGTGCCCAGCTATTTCGCCATCGATATTTCATCCCTGCCGCGGCCGTATTGGGATTACCTCTTCCCGCGGCCTTACTGGATCGAGATGCGCCGCTTCGCCCTGGAGAACCAGCTCGATCCCTACCTGGTGGCGGCGCTCATCCGCCAGGAGTCGGAGTTCAATCCCGGCGCAGTCTCGCGCGCCAACGCTTATGGCTTGATGCAACTGCTGCCCGTCACGGGAAGAAAGACGGCCAAGGACCTGCACCTGCGCGGATTCCGCACCGAGAACCTGCTGGTTCCCAATACCAACCTGCAGCTCGGAACGCGCTACTTCAGCCAGATGCTGCAGCAGTACAGCGGCAAGACCGAGTACGCCCTGGCGGCCTACAACGCCGGCCCGCACCGGGTGGCGGCCTGGCTCGACGGCGGTAACTACCGCGACATCGCCGAGTTCGTCGAGTCGATTCCGTTTACCGAAACCCGCGAGTACGTGCAGGCGATCATACGCAACGCACAAATCTATCGCAGGCTCTATCCGCAGTAAGGCGGTTTCACGTTTCAAAGGTTTCAAAGTTTCAGAGTTTCGTCGGTGCTTAGTATGAACCTTGAAACTTTGAAACCTTGAAACTTTGAAACAATGCTTATGCCCCCTCCGCTGCCCGCGGTCTGGAGAACAGTATGTCAGCGATCAGTAAGATTGCCCCCACCACGATGGCGCTGTCGGCGACGTTGAAATCGGGCCAGGTGTAGGTGCCGATGTAGAAGTGCAGAAAGTCGATGACCCGTCCGCGGATGATTCTGTCCCAGAAGTTTCCCGCCGCTCCGCCGAGAATGAGCGAAAGTCCTATCGACGTCGTGTTGAGCGCGTAGCTCGACTTCCACAGCAGATAACAGATGACCGCCATGGCCGCCAGCGACAGCGCGATCAGCACAGAGGTCTTCCAGGCCGACGGCGATTCGGCAAACAGCCCGAACGCCGCTCCGCGATTCTCCACGTGGGTGATGCGGAACAGCCCGGGAATGACCTGAATGCCGAAGCCATTCAGCGGCACGCTATGTCCAATCCACCACTTGCTGAGGCGGTCAAGCACGACCACCAGGGCGGCGATCAGGAACTGGTGCAGATGAAACAGCCGCGTGCTCACGGCGCCGCTCCCGCGCCTTCCGCCCCTTGCGGGCCTCTTTCTTTTTCGATCACCTTCAGGTTGGCGGAGCAACGTTCGCAAACCGTGGGATAGCTCTTGTCTTCGCCGACGTGGATTGAATAATTCCAGCAGCGTTCGCACTTCTGGCCGGCAGCGCGACGCACTTCCACGCGCACGCCTGATGCGGGACCCTCGGCCGTCGCCGCCTTTCGTTGGCCTCGGCCTGTTGCAGCACGACCGAAGAGACCACGAACAGCTCCCTGAGGTAGGCGCGGTTGCGCTCCAGCAAGCGGAAAGATTCTGCCGGAGCGGTAATCGCCAGCTCGGCCTCCAGTTCGCTGTTGATGAGCTTGGCGTTGCGCGCCTGCTCGATGGCCTTGTTCACTTCCTCGCGGATCGCCAGCAGCGCTTCCCAATCGGCACGCGTGGCCGCCGCCGCATCGCGGTCCTTGATCTCGCCGGTAACGTCGTGATCGTTGGGGAAGAGCGTCATGTGCACGCTCTCCGGACGCGAGCGCAGGGCCGGCAGAAAGCGCCAGACTTCGTCGCCGATAAAGCTCATGATCGGCGCTACCAGCCGCGCCATGGCTTCGGCGATGCGCCACATCGCGCTCTGCGCCGAGCGGCGCTGGCGTGAGCTGCGCGGGAAGGTGTACAGCCGGTCCTTCAGCACCGCCATGTAGAGCGCGCTCAGGTCCACCACCGCAGAACTGCACCAGCCGCTGGTAGATGCGGTGGAACTGCATCTCGTCGTACCACTGGCGGAGCTCGCGGGCGAACTCGGCGGTGCGCAGCAGCAGAAACCGGTCCAGCGGCTCCATCTGGTCAAACGGCACCAGGTCGCGCAGGGGATCGAAGCCGTCGAGGTTGCCGAGCAGGTAGCGGAAGGTGTTGCGGATCTTGCGGTAGTTTTCCGCCACGCGCTGCACCAGGTTTTCCGAGGCGCGCACGTCTTCGCGGAAGTCCACCGAGGCCACCCACAGGCGGACGACCTCCGCGCCCAGGCGCTTGCAGATGTCGACCGGATCGACCACGTTGCCGAGCGACTTGGACATGGCTCGCCCCTGCTCGTCGAGCGTCCAGCCATTGGTGACAACGCCGCGATAGGGCGCATGGCCGTGCAGCCCGACGGCGCACAGCAGGGAAGAGTGGAACCAGCCGCGATGCTGATCGCCGCCTTCGAGATACAGATCGGAGGGCCAGGGCAGATCGGGGGAATGGCCGAGCACTGCCGCCTGGCTCGAGCCCGGACTCAAACCACACATCGATGATGTCCATCTCCTGCTTGAACGACGTGCCGCCGCACTTGGCGCACTTGGTTCCGGCGGGCAGAATCTCCTCCGGCTTGCGGCGGTACCAGGAATCGGCGCCTTCGCGCGCGAACAGATCGATGACGGCGCGATTGGCGGCCTTCGATTTCAACACCTCGCCGCAGCCCTGGCAGAAGAACACGGCAATGGGCACTCCCCACACCCTTTGCCGCGAGATGCACCAGTCGGGACGGGTGGCGATCATATTGGAGATGCGCTCCTCGCCCCAGGCAGGGTCCCACTTCACTTTGCTGATCTCGTCCAGTGCGACTGAGCGCAGCGTCCCCGGCTTGCTAGCGCCGTTGACCTTGCCTTCCATCGAGATGAACCACTGCTCGGTGGCGCGGAAGATCACCGGGTTGTGGCAGCGCCAGCAATGCGGATACGAGTGCTCGATATTCTCGCGATGCAGAAGTGCGCCGCGTTTCTTCAGCAGCTCAATGACCGGCTCATTGGCCTTGAAGACCGTCAGGCCGTCGTACTCGGGCAGGCCGTTGCGCAGCCGCCCGCTCTCGTCGACGTTGCAAGTCTGGTCGATGCCGTATTCCACGCCGGTATAGAAGTCGTCCGCGCCGTGGGAAGGAGCGGTGTGCACCGCGCCGGTGCCCTGGTCCATGGTCACGTAATCGGCCAGCACCCCGAGGATGGAGCGCTCCAGGAAGGGATGGGCGAAGGTTGAGCGTTCCAGCTTGGAGCCGGGCATGCTGGCGATGACGCGCGTCTCGCCCAATTCGCACTTGCGCGCCGTTTCCTCAGCCAGCTTCCGGGCGACGATGTAGGTCCACTCGCCGGCTGCGAGCGCGACGTACTCTTCGCTCGGATGGAAAGCCACCGCCATGGAGGCGGGCAGCGTCCAGGGAGTAGTCGTCCAGATGATGGTCGCTACCTTTTTGCCGGCCAGCGCGGCGTCGAGTGCCGCCGGGTCGCTGGTGAGCGGATAGCGCACCCAGATACTCGGGCTGGTGTGATCGCCGTACTCGACCTCGGCCTCGGCCAGCGCGGTCTCGTCGTGAATGCACCAGTAGACCGGCTTCAGGCCCTTGTAGACCATGTCCTTCTCGAAGAAGGCGTAGAAGTTCTCGATGACGTGCGACTCGTACTGCGGGTTCATCGTCACGTACGGCTCTTCCCACTCCCCGAAGACGCCCAGCCGTTTGAACTGCTCGCGCTGCAGGTTGAGATATTTTTCCGCGTACTTGCGGCAGGCCTCGCGCACCTGCAGCGGGTCCATCTCCAGCTTCTTGCGCCCCAGCGACTCGTCGACCTTGATCTCGATGGGCAGGCCGTGGCAGTCCCACCCGGGAACGTAAGGCGAATCGAATCCCGCCATGCTGCGGGACTTGACGATGAAGTCCTTCAGGCACTTGTTCAGCGCGTGCCCGAGGTGGATAGGGCCGTTGGCGTAAGGGGGGCCGTCATGCAAGACGTAGATGGGCGAGCCATGCCGCGATTCTCGAATCTTGTCGTAGATGCGGACCTTCTCCCAATGGGCGAGCATCTTGGGCTCGTTCTGCGGCAGGTTGGCCTTCATCGGGAAGTCGGTCTTGGGCAGGTTGAGGGTCGATTTGAGGTCCAAAGGCACTCCGGTCCTTTCTAGAGCAATTGCAGGTTGGTATACCCTGACGAATCACCGCCGGGCAAATACAGCCCGGCTTCCACCGAAGTACACCTTCCGCGACTCCGGTCTCGTTCGCCGGGCTGCAGCTCCGTCGCAAGAGCGATGGCCCGTGTCGGTACGCCCGCCGGCGTAGCGCCGGGACGGGGTTGCTGGCCCGGTGAATTCCTCAGCCGTTTTACGGGATAAGAGCTCTCGCCAGCCCTCGCTACATCATTCTCAACAACCTTTCATTATAGGTGCCCGTCGGCGAGAGGCCAAACCGGGGAGGCACAGGGATTTCCCCCTCGCATCCCCGTTTTCCAAATCGTCACCCGAAGAGGCGCAGCTTTTTCCCGGGTTCGGGGTTGCAATCAGCAGGGTCTTGCCTGGGCGATGCCGGGTGCCCGAGCCCGCTCAGACAGCCGCAAACACGAGCAAAAATTTCATGAATTACGGCCCCCCAAGGTGACCGGCTGGAGAAGGCAGCATCTAACTCCTGGAACCGAAATGCGCAACGTAAGTCCGCTGCGGCAGGTCGGATGCAATCAGTAACTGCAATCAGCAGCAGGGAAAAGCGCGTCCAAAGACAAAGCAACTTAGCAACTGAGACGCACATCTCAAGCGTGGAGCAGCGGCTCCGGTTTTCCACCCGGCAACGGTGAAAGCGGCCTTGGACGGGTACCCGGAGAGAAGGACCGGGACGAGCATTATGGCGCAAGAAGTGGTTACTACGCCTAGGGAAGTTGGGCCCATGTTGGACCTTCTACCTAAGGGAAGTTTTGATCAATCGCTTTGGGCATCCCTCTGGAGCAACTTCAGGGAGAGGTTCTTCCCGGAGAAGTTGCCGCCTCTGCACCTGACCTCGCGCCCGGTTAAAGTCCGCGAAATCTGGGGCGATTACAACTACAAGAAATACGGAACGTGGCTGTCCGTCCTGCTGCACGGTGCGGCCATAGGTGGCTTGATCGCTCTGACCATCCTGGGCGCACGCGTCGTTACCCCGGTGGAAGAGCATCAGACGGTCACGCTCATCGCGCCTCCCGTTTCCGATTATCAGCCCCCGCTCTCACCCAAGAAGATCGACACCATCGGCGGTGGCGGCGGTGGCGGCGAGCACGCCAAGACTCCGGCGCCCAAGGGAAAACTGCCGAAACATACCATGGAGCAGCTGGCTCCGCCGGCAATCGTAGTCCGCAATGATCATCCCAAGCTTGCGGTCGAGCCGACGGTGGTGATTCCGCCGCAGGTGCACATGCCGACCATGAGCGCTGCGCTCAGCCTGGGCGATCCCAAGGCGATCATCCCCTCCGGACCGGTTTCCAACGGCACCGGATCGGGTGGCGGCATCGGTTCGGGCAGCGGCGGCGGTGTCGGTGTAGGCGCGGGACCGGGTGTAGGCGCGGGGCGCGGCGGCGGCGTGGGTGGCGGCATCTTCCGCGTAGGCGGCGGAGTTTCCGCTCCTCGGGCGCTCGATACCCCGGACCCCGAGTACTCCGAAGAAGCGCGTAAAGCCAAGTACCAGGGCACGGTGGTCTTGTGGCTGATCGTGGACGCCAGCGGGCACCCGCAGCAGATCAAAGTGGCGCGTCGCCTCGGCATGGGCCTGGATGAGAAGGCCGTCGAGGCGGTCCGCAAATGGAAATTCGAGCCGGCCAAGAAGGATGGTAACCCGGTGGCCGTGCAGATTAACGTCGAAGTCAACTTCCGCTTGTACTGAGCGGCCGGCAAGCGCAACAACTGCGTCTTGCGGGAACAGGTTTCCGGTAGTTTTTGTTTGCGCCAAACTGACGCGGATTGGCCGGAATGAAGGGAGAAGCAAACCTGCTTCTCCCTTTTGTGTTATGCCCCCCGCCTAACCGCTGCGCGTCTCTTCTGCTCCTGGCAATAAACTCCAGGTTGTATTAACAACTATCAGTCAATTACTCCCGAGTTGTCATGCTGAGCGCCTCCGTTGCGCGAAGCATCCCTCGCAACATCCCAACCAGTGCCGCTGGGAGCTTTTCTATAGAACCTGCTTCATAACCGATTCTTTGAAAGGGCATGGCTTTAGCCATGCCGTGCCAGGCCAGTAATGATGCGGGCTTTAGCCCCTGAGGGAACTAGCTGTTCTCGCGATTATAGATTTTTAAAACACGCTCTAGCACCGCCCGGTCCCGGAAGCGCGTAAGGGCCGGCATCCCCAAATCGGCTCATCTTTACGCTTGCACAGGGCGAAATCTGCTACCTTAAACTCGATGGCAGCACCAGACCAGGCATGTGCGGTTTGCGGCGGGCCGCTTGACGCAGCCGGGTGTTGTCCTCGCTGTGCCACGGGCAACGGCGCCCTGCTGAAGAAGCACAAGCCTGCCATCCCGGTTCTCGTCCTGGTGCTGATCCTCGGCTTCAGCTTCACGCGGATGGTGGTGCAGTGGTACCAGGAGCGGCAACAGTTGCTGGCGGCCAGGTGGTATCAGCGCGGCGTCACCGCGCTGAAAAGCTCGCAGCCTGCCCGCTCCGTCGAGGACTTCGAGACGGCGCTGGTCTACGCCGGGCAGGACGGCTATGAATACAGTTTCAAGCTGGCGGAATCCCTGACCCAGGCGCGACGCCTCAAGGAAGCGCGTTCGCGCCTGCTGAACCTGCGCGATGAGCGTCCCAGCGATGCGCGCGTGAATCTGGCGCTGGCGCGGGTGGCCGTCATGGCCGGCAATATGGACGATGCGTTCCGTTACTACCATGGCGCCATCGAAGGCATCTGGAGCGCGCAGGTGAGCACGGCGACGGCGGCGGCGCCGGCGATCACCGCAGTCGCGCTTGACGGGATGAAGGAACGCATGAACACCCGCTTCGAATTGGCTGAGGCGCTGATAGCCAACCACCGCAGCGCCGAGGCGGAAGCGGAATTGAACGCATTGGCCGCTGACCTTCCGCCCAGCGCCGGCGCCCACGCGCGGCTGGGACAGGCGTTCCTGAAGGCGAACGATGCGCGACGCGCCCTGGCGGAATTTCAGAAGGCCAGGCAACTGGACCGCTCATTTGCCCCGGCAGAGGCAGGAGCGGGAGAGGCGAGCTTCCAGCTCGGTGAGTTCGCGGCCGCCCGCCGGAATCTTCTCGAGGCCGTGCGCTTGAATGACCGGGACGAAGAAGTGCGGCACTTGCTCGTCACCACGGAGCAAGTGCTCGCGGCCGATCCCTTCTCGCCCGGCGTCAAAGCGGCCGAACGCGCGCGCCGCACGGTCGCGGCCTATGAGGCGGCGGTAGATCGCCTCAATGCCTGCGCGCTGGCGCATCCTGATGGCGCCTCCAACTACCCCGGCAAGGGCGCTTCGCACGCCGCCGTGGACCCGCACTCGCTGGCCGCGCTCCAGAGTTGGGCCGCGGAGTTGAAGCCTTACGCCAACGTGCGCCGCCTGCGCGGACGCGATGATTACGTGGAGAACATGTTGCGCTTCGTCTTCGCCACCGAAGAGGCAGCCTCCCGCGCTTGCGGACCGCCCGCCGGCCTCAACGCCACCATGGCTGCCATCGGCCGGCGCCGCTGGAGGAGCGAGTAAGTGAACCTGGCCGGAAAACGCGTCGTTCCCAAAGGCGGTCCGACAAGCCCCGTCCGCCGGAAGTACTGGTCGTCGCTGCGGCGGATGCTGACCGGAGCGCCCCTGCTGACGCAGCGCGAAGAGCAGTTCTTTCTGGTGCTGGCCATCGTCATCGGAACGGCTGCCGGCCTGGTGATTGTTCTTTTTCAGGTGGCCATCAACGCCTTGCGCTGGCTGCTGCTGGGCAGCAGTTTGTATCCTTCGGCTTGGCGCACGGTGGCCGCTCCGGCGCTGGCCGGACTGCTGCTGGCTCTATTGGTCGCCAGGTTTTTCCCCCGCGCTCGCGGCAGCGGAGTAAACCAGACCAAGGGCGCGCTTTACATCTACGACGGTTACATCGGCGGCGGCAGCACTATAGGCAAATTCCTGACCAGCGCGTTAGCCATCGGCAGCGGGCAGTCGCTCGGGCCTGAGGACCCGGCGCTGCAGGTGGGCGCCGGCATCGCCTCGTATATAGGGCAGCGCTTGCAGCTCTCGCGGGAACGGCTGCGCATGCTGGTACCGGTCGGCGCCGCCGCCGGTCTGGCCGCCGCCCTCAACGCTCCCATAACCGCGGTGCTGTTCGTGATCGAAGAAGTAATCGGCCGCTGGACGGCGGGCGTGTTGGGCGCGATCGTCTTGTCTGCCATCTCCGGAGCGGTCGTCGAACGCTGGTTCCTCGGGCAACAGCCGCTGTTTCGCATCCCCGAGTACCGCCTTGCCCACCCCAGCGAACTTCTGGCTTATGCTGCGCTCGGCATCTTTGGCGGCTTCGCTTCGCTGCTATTCGTCAAGTGCCTGGCCTGGATTCGTCCGCGCCTGCAGCGTCTGCCTTCCTGGACGCAGTACCTGCAGCCGGCGGGCGCGGGCCTGCTGATCGGCTTGATCGGAATCCGTTTTCCGCAAGTGATGGGTGCCGGCTACGCTTACATGGATCAGGCCATGCACGCCAGCTTCACCTGGCAGGTGCTGGCCATTCTGGCGGCGTTAAAGATCCTGACCACCGGCCTGTCCTTCGCCAGCGGCACGCCGGGAGGCCTGTTCGCTCCCACGCTGTTCATCGGAGCCATGCTGGGCGGGGCCGTGGGCGAGCTGGAGCACACTTTCTTTCCCGACCTCTCGATCCCCGTCGGCGCCTACGCGCTGGTCGGCATGGGAACGCTCTTCGCTGGAATCCTGCGCGCCCCGATGACGTCGGTATTCCTGACCCTGGAGGTGAGCGGCAACTACTCCATCATTCTTCCGGTAATCATCTCCAACACGGTGGCCTACCTGATCTCGCGGACCTTGCAGCCCATACCGATCTTCAACCTGCTGTCGCGGCAGGACGGGCTCGATTTGCCCTCGCAGGAAGAAGAGCGCGAGATCGTGATTCTGCACGTCGAGGACGCCATGCGGCCCTACATCGGCGCCGTGCTCCACGCCTCCGATACCATCAAGCATGCTTTGGAAGAAGTCCAGGAGAGCGGGCGCGACTTCCTTCTGGTGCGCATGCACCGGGGACGATGGGCGGGAATCTCGCGTCAGGACCTGCTGCAGTTGCAGTCCGACTCTTCTACGGTAGGCGACGCTGCCTTGGCCAATCGTGCCTATGAATCACTGGGCGCGCACGTGAATATACACATGCCGGGGCTCTACCCGGACCAGTCGCTGGAAACCGCTCTGCGGCAGATCGGCGACCGTCCCTTCCTGCCCGTGGTGCATCGCGCCAATCCCGGAATGCTGATGGGAATCATCTCCGTCGCCGACATGATCGCCGCTTACCGCAAGGCCGGAGTCGAGCATCCCTACCACGAACTGCAAGCGCGCTGATCCCCCACGTGTCTTGGAAACTTGAAACTTGAAACTCGAAACTTGAAACTGCGGTTCTCACTCCCGCGCCTTTAGCTTCAGCGATTCCAGCACCTCCACGCCGCTTCGAGCCTCGTGGCCGGTGAATGGCCCGGCGATGTTGCAGGTCGCCATCAGAAGCGTTTTGCCGTTACTCAGAAACATCACCTGCCAGCTGTCGCCCTCGGCGTCGCGATAGCGGGCGCCGGCCTTCTGCCGGCTGCCTTTCTCGACCTTGGTGCGGCCGTTGCGCGGCGCCGTCTCCAGGAAGCTGGCCAGAAAATCGCGCGCATCCGGCGGGCCGGCGGCGCGGTCGTGCTTGAAAGCGGTGACGATCACCGAGGCGGCCTTGGAAGGCGCTTCGATCTCCAGGTCATCGTTGGTCTGGCGCAGCGTCCAGAACGGCGGCACGGCAATGCTGACGTGCCCGCGTGGAACCGTGTAGATGCCGGGCTTGGAATGCTTGCGAGCAGAGCGCGGTTTCTGGCTCCTGGCTTGAGTGTTGGATTTGGCGGAAATTTTTCTTGATTTTTTGCGGGCAGGTGACATGAGTCCTTCCTTATTGCCGTTCTATCCGGCGGGCGCCTTACCTGGGGTCCAGCCGGATGGAGGCCTGAATCAGCTTCGTCAGCTTCTCCGGATCGCTCACCGGAGGCTGGCAGGCAGAGCCGCTGCAAACGACCGCGACGGCGTTGCCCTCGCCGATCCCGGGTAGATTCGGTATTGAGTCTCTCAGCGCCGGCGGCAGATAACCGGCGACGGCGGCGGCATCGCGCACGTGAATCACGCTCTTGTTGGCCGCATACGGTTTCACCGCCGCGGCCTCCAGCGCGTCTCCCATCGGGCCCGTGCCGACGACCACGACCTGAGTGTAGGGGCGGGCCAGCCAGATCGCGGCCAGTCCGTAGGTGCCGGCGTAGATGCCGAACTGCTCGGCGATGCCGGCGAAGATCTCCAGCGTTTTTTGCGCTATCTCGCGATAGCGTTGTTCGTTAGTAAGCGAGTACAGCCGCAGCAGGGCGATCGCTGCCGCCGGAATCTCCCGCCGGCGTGGGCGAATCCTGAAACGGTTTGCGTTGGGCAGCGAGCGCGCCCATGGCGGCCTGGCCGTCGCGAGCCGTCTCGGTGTCGAAGAAGCCGCCGCCCTCCGCGTCGTGGAAGCGCGTAATCATGCTGTCGGCGATGGCTTTGCCGAAGCGGAAATAAGTGAGATCGGCGGTGCTTTCGTAGGCGTCCAGGCAGGCCAGCACGGTAAAGGCGTAGTCGTCCAGCAGGCCCGGAAGGTCGCGCTTTCTGCTGCCGTCGGCATAAGCGAGAACGTGCAATAAGCCGCGCTGAGGTGACCACGCTTCGCTCAAGATGCGATCCAGCGAGCGCAAGGCGAAATGCTGCGCCTGTTCCAGAAACTCGCTTGTCGCACTTTCGCCATTCGCTGAATCGCCCAGCGCGCGGGCCGCTTGCAGGTAGGCGGAGATCGCCAGGGAATTCCAGTTCACGTACACAGTCTTATCGACATACGGGATCGGCCGCCGCAACCGCTCCGCATACATTTTCTGCCTGGCCGAGGCGATGAGTCGCTCGACCTCCGCGCGCGGCCGTCCGGTGCGCGAAGCGATTTCCCCGGCGGGCACTTGGACGCAGAGAGTGTTCTTGGCGTGGTTATGGTGCATCTGCCCGACTTCGCCGATATCGAAGTGCGCGCAAGCGATCTCAAATTCCTCGTCGTCGAGCACGGCGCGGGCCTCTTGGCGCGTCCAGGTGAAGTGATCGCCGTCGTCGTCCAAATTAATGTCGGCATCCTGCGAGGCGTAGAAGCCTCCGCGCTCGCGGTCGCTGAGCCACTCGTCCATCCAGCCGATGATGCCGCGCGCCACCGCCGCGAAGAACGGGTTGCCGGTCGCCTGGTATCCGTGAACGTAGTTCTTCAGCAGCTCGGAGTTGTCGTAGGACATCTTCTCGAAGTGCGGCACGCGCCAGTGGTCGTCCACCGAGTAGCGATGGAATCCGCCGGCAAGCTGGTCGTAGACGCCGCCCAGCGCCATCTTCTCCAGCGTGCGGGTCGCCAGCGTGCCGGCCTGTTCTTCTCCCGTGCGCGCGTACCAGTCGATCAGCACGTCGAGCACAGGCGGATGAGGAAACTTGGGAGCCGCTCCGAAGCCGCCGTTTTCGCGGTCAAAAGACGATATCCCGGCTTGTACCATCTGCTCGATGATGCGCGGCGAAAACGCCGCCGTGCGGCCCAGCAGTCCCTCGGCATGACCGAGAGCGTGCATCAGCTTGCCGGCCTCTTCCTCAACGTCCGTGCGTCGCTCGCGAAAGGCATCGGCTATGGCCAGCAGGACCTTGCGAAAGCTGGGCCGCCCCATCATGTCCTGCGGCGGAAAATAGGTGCCGCCGTAGAACGGTTTGCCTTCCGGCGTGAGGAACGCCGTGAGCGGCCACCCGCCCTGGCCGCTGAGGGCGGCCACCGCGGTCTGATAGCGCGAATCGACGTCCGGACGCTCGTCGCGGTCGACCTTGATCGGGATGAACCGCGTGTTGATGATCTCGGCGATCTCGGGCGAGTCGTAGGATTCCCGGTCCATTACGTGGCACCAGTGGCACCACACCGCGCCGATATCCAGCAGGATGGGCTTGTTCTCGCGCGCGGCTGCGGCAAAGGCTTCGTCGTCCCACTCGCGCCAGCGTACCGGCTGGTGCATCGCCGAACGGAGGTAAGGAGAAGAGGACTGCGCCAGCGCATTCTGCTCGGTCGTGCTCATGCTTGCCACCTCCCCGACGCGGCGAGAGACAAGACCGTCGAGGACCCCGGAATAAGTGTAACGCTTCCAGCGGCCTTCGGGGGTTCTCGAGGTGAAGAGAACACAATGGTGAGGGCCAGCACTACTCAGGGCTAGATTAAGACCAACAAGGAAACTGCCGAGAAGGAGATTATTCGCCAGCGGAGTTCGAAGGCGGAGCTAATCTGGGCCCATTCGTGAACTCAGCGCGGTTGCGATGGTACGAGAGCTTTTCCGGCGATACGCTTCGCGACCTCTCCAGCGCCCTCCGAACTCAGCTGTCGCATCTCGACAACCATTGAGTTATCTTCCACCAGTAGCCGGTGATTCGCCAGTGGTATAGGCTCGACTTGCACAATCCACTGATCGATAACGTCCTTCTCGCCTGATTTCGTCCAATGCTCCTGGATAAAAATGAGAGCCAGGTGTTCGTAGTCATCGGCAAGCTTTGCTACCGCGTATTGGCGAAATTCTCCGTCCAGGAACTCCAAATATCTGCCCTCGACGGAATTTTTGCCGGCGATCAGTATTTGTTCAACAACACCGTAGTACTCCTCCGCCATGGCTGCGGTGGAAGCCAGCAGGCTGGCGACACAAAGCGCGATTATCAGTTTGCCCTTTAGCGTTCTTCTCATAAATACAAGCTTCCCAGCCTGATCAATGTTGCTCACAGGAACAGCGATGTTCGGATTGCCGTGTCTCAGGCCTGAACCTCGCTACTTTCGATGCACTTGGGTTTAGACAGGTTGGTAGTGCGCGGCGCTTGTCGATCTACTGTCAATTTTCCGAAGTATCATTCTGAGTGAGCGTAGCGAGCAGGTGCCCCACGTTCGCCCGTTGTTGGCTAACGTGGGGTAGTTTTTGGCTGTAAGCAGGCGCCCGATATTAACAAAGCTGAAGTCTGTTCCTTCATCCTCGCAGCAGCCCGCGCGCGATCCGCATGTAGAGCTCGACGGCCTCCCACAGTTCGCTCTTTTCCAGATACTCGCCGTCAGTGTGTGCCGCCAGGATCGATCCCGGTCCCAGCAACACCGGCTCTCCCCAATTCGAGAGCCAGGGAATATCGGTAGTGAACGAAGCCGTCATCGTCGGAATCCCCGGGACCATGCGAAAGCGCATATAAGGAATGTCCAGCACGAAGTCGACCTGTGCGCGATTGCCTACGGCCTCCACGATCTCTTTCCGCAGCGCCTGCGAGGGCGCCACCAGCCGGTAGAGCAGTTGCGCTTTAGCGAAGTCGGGTATGACGTTAGTGGCCCGGCCGCCCTCGATGATGCCGATGTTCATGGTGCTTGGGCCGGCATCAGGATTGGTGGGCAGGGCCATCGCGCGCAGCGCCTGCAGGGCATCGAGCAGTTTTTCGATGGCCGGCTCGCCCAGTTCGGGATAAGCGGAGTGCGCCGCCTTGCCCCTGGCGGTCACCTCGACGCGCAGCGCGCCCTTGGCGGCCAGGGCTATATGGTTTCCGGTCGGCTCGCCATTGATCAGGAAGCGCGAGCCGCACGGGTTCTCGTTCGCTACCTTGGCGCCGAGCGAATCGCGCTCCTCGCCCACCACGAACAGCAGGCCCGCCGCGATGCCTTCCTGGCGCAGGCGCACAGCCGCTGCCGTCTGGGCGGCGATGATCCCCTTGGCGTCGCAGGCTCCGCGCCCGTAGATGCGGGTATCGTCCTCGCGCGAGGGGATGAACGGAGGCACGCAGTCGATGTGCGTCGAGAACACCGCCTCCGGCCGCGGGCGCTCCGGCCAATGCGCGAAGAGGTTGAAGCGTTTGCCCTCGACGGGCGTGCGCTCAACCGCCAGCCCGGCCTTCGCCAGGTAGTCGGCTAGAAACTCCGCGACGGCAGACTCGTTTCCGGTAGTGCTTTCGATGTCTACCAACTGCCGGGTCAGCGCAACCGCATCCATGCCCGAGAGGATAGCACGTAGCGGGGCCAATGTGCCTCGCCGGCGGCGCCACCCAGTCCTAGCGTGCGAAGGCCCAGTCGCCCTCGATGCGGGTCTCCAGCAAGCCTGAATTCGGGCTTGCTGGGGTGCCTGGGCGGGCGTGCAAGCACGCCTATCCTTAACTGCAGGTGCCCCATTCAAGCCATCTGTTGGCTTGAGTGGGGTAGTTACAAGTTGAACTGTGGACTTGCCGACTGGCCCAGAATGCCCCACTCAATGAAAAGCGCGTTGAGTGAGCCACCCGGAGTCACTCGTAAGTTCAAAGGCGGCCCATGGCTCTTCTCATTGCTTTGCAGCACGATGCCTCTGCAGCCATCAGCCATAGGATTAGCGTTGCAAAATGGACTTGGATTTCGATTGATTGCGGTATATCGTCTACTAACGCTTTTGTAATTGCCCAAACTAGGTGAGGTGGGTCATGGAGAAACAGGCCACCCTAGACCAAGAAGCCGACGTATCGCCGGAAGCTGCTCCCTCAAAAGAGCGTGAGCAACAGAAGAAGGATACCCACAAATCTGCACCACAACCACCCGGTGAGCTGAAGGAATCATTGTCCCATGCATCGAGCTGGTTCTTTGTAGCTGTGGGATTCGCATATGCGACGGGATTTATTATCGTTTCTAGCTATCTCGGCAGTTTTGGCGTGCAGGACGCAACTGGCGAGATTCTGCGGATAAAGTACCTTCAGATTGGCTTCTATTTTCTTTTCTTCTTCGGATCACTTGTGCTTCTCAGCTTGGTTACTTTAAGAGCAGTAATTCACTACAGGACTGCGCTGCGATCCAAAGTGGAGAAGAAAAACCTAGGCTTGATGCGGATGATGTCTCTGCTGCTACCCGTCTGGATAGTCTTTCTTTTTGTGATTTACCTAGTGGTAGGCTTCGCTGACCCACATGAAACTGGGCGACAGAGTCTGCCATACGTAGCCTTGCTTGTCGCTACTAGTGCAATGGGGTGCGCCGCTGTTTATGGACTCGACAAAGCTCTAAGGGTTAAACTCGATAGACACGACCGGTACTTCTTGGGGATTACCTGGATTGCCTATTTGCTCTTGCTCATATCTGTACTATGGATTAGCTACTGGGTAATTGAGCCCCTAAGAACAAAGCTCTTGGAGTTTGTCTTATTGCAGTGGCCGATTATTTTTATCCTTATTGTATATCTGGCGGTACTTGGTTGGATCGGCTATAGAGCCGTTATCCCACGGCCCGAAATGAAACTCGACGAACACAAACAGAATATGTGGTTACGAGTATCCATCGCTCTGCCGATTTACTATTTATGCGTGCTGAGCTTTGCGTATGGTGTCTATCCTTTCCTTTCCGTATCTAAGGCAGGGGGGTACTATGCCGGTTCAGAATTGGTGAAGCTGACTATTCGACCCTCCAACGCTGGACAGAGTGATGATCCTATTCAGCCTGCTGGCAGCGGGGCGCGTGCTGGTTCCCGACAGAACAACAAGACTAAACAGGGACAGCAGGTGGGACGTCCTCCCAATATGCCGCCCGAAATAATGGATCCTGAAAAACAGTGGGTGCTTATCGAGGAAAACTCACGCTCTATATTTGTCGCAGATTCAAATGACCCGAAGGATCCGCCTCCTGGCCATCCGAGGGGAGTGAAATGCTGGACTGATTTCGCGTGCAGACCCCGGGTGTTTGAAATTTCCATGCGAAACGTTGTTCGAATTGAGCATCTCCCGCGAGATAAAGGGAAAGACAAAGAAAGACAGAAATAGGACGATCTGCTGCGTTTCGAAGGCCGGTGTAGCCTGACCTTGTACACCAATCCGCCCCGCGCTGAATACCTCACTGCAAGGATGCGTACCACGGAAGTTCCGTCCCTGCAAAAAAACGCCACCCTCGCGGATGGCGTTTCAAAACAAATAATCGGGACTCAGTCGGCGTGCTGGGCCGCTTTCTCCGACTCCTTGGCTTCGGCCAGGGTACCGATGCGCATGTTGTAGAAGGAGCGGTACACGAACACCACCGAGATCGCCAGGAAGACAATCGCCATGACATGCGTCAGCATCGCGTTGCGGGCGGAGAGAGAAACGGCCAGCTCCACCGCCAGCAATCCGAACAGGGTGGTGAACTTGATGACCGGGTTCATGGCCACCGAAGAAGTGTCCTTGAAGGGATCGCCCACCGTGTCGCCCACCACCGTGGCGTCGTGCAGCGGCGTGCCCTTGGCCTGCAGTTCGACTTCCACGACCTTCTTGGCGTTATCCCAGGCGCCGCCGGCGTTGGCCATGAAGATGGCCTGGTAGAGCCCGAAGATGGCGATCGAGATCAGGTAGCCGATGAAGAAGAACGGCTCGATGAAGGCGAAGGCCAGGGTTCCGAAGAACACTGCCAGGAAGATGTTGAACATGCCTTTCTGCGCGTACTGGGTGCAGATTTCGACCACCTTCTTGCTGTCGCTCACCGAAGCCCTTTCGGACCCTTCCAGCTTGATGTTGGCTTTGATGAACTCGACCGCGCGGTAAGCGCCGGTGGTGACCGCCTGCATGGAGGCGCCGGTAAACCAGTAGATCATGGCGCCGCCGGTGATCAGCCCCAGCAAGAACGGTGCGTGCAGCAGGGAGAGATTCTCCTGGCCTACGGTCAGGCCGTGGGTCAGGGCCATGATGATGGAGAAGATCATGGTGGTCGCGCCCACCACGGCGGTGCCGATCAGCACCGGCTTGGAACTCGCCTTGAAGGTATTGCCGGCGCCGTCGTTGGCTTCCAGCAGGTACTTGGCCCGCTCGAAGTTCACATCGAAGTTGTAGTCGCGCTTGAGTTCGCTCTTGGCGTTCGGTATCTGTTCGATCAGCGACAGCTCATAGACCGACTGCGCGTTGTCGGTCACCGGGCCGTAGGAATCCACCGCAATCGTCACCGGGCCCATGCCCAGGAAGCCGAAGGCCACCAGGCCGAAGGCGAACACCGGCGCGGCGATCATCAGGGCATCCAGCCCTTGCGTGCTGATGATGTAGGAGATGCCCATCAGGATGACCATGGCGCCGCCCAGCCAGTAAGCGGAGAAGTTGCCGGCGACCAGTCCGGAGAGGATGTTCAGCGAAGCCCCGCCTTCTCTCGACGAGATGACGATCTCCTTCACGTGGCGCGACTCCACCGAAGTAAACACCTTCACCAGCTCGGGAATGACCGCTCCCGCCAGGGTGCCGCAGGAGATGATCGAGGCCAGCTTCCACCACAGTGTCGAATCGCCGCCAAGCGTCGGAACGATCAGGTACGAAACCAGGTAGGTCAGCCCGATGGAGATGAACGAGGTGAGCCAGACCAGCGAAGTCAGCGGCGTTTCGAAGTTCATCTCGTCGGCGTTGCCGTACTTGCCGCGAGCCCAGAGCTCGTTGATGAAGTAAGCGCCGGAGCTGGAGATCAGCATCATGATGCGCATGACGAAGATCCACACCAGCAGCTGCACCTGGATGACCGGGTTCTTGACGGCCAGCAGAATAAAGGTGATCAGCGCCACGCCGGTGACGCCGTAGGTCTCAAAGCCGTCGGCGCTGGGTCCGACCGAGTCGCCCGCGTTGTCGCCCGTGCAGTCGGCGATCACGCCGGGGTTGCGGGCGTCGTCTTCCTTGATCTTGAAGACGATCTTCATCAGGTCGCTGCCGATGTCGGCGATCTTGGTAAAGATGCCGCCGGCGATACGCAGGGCCGCCGCGCCCAGCGATTCGCCGATGGCGAAGCCGATGAAGCACGGTCCGGCATACTCGCCCGGAACGAACAGCAGAATGCAGAGCATGATCAGCAGCTCGACGCAGATCAGCATCATGCCGATGCTCATGCCGGCGCGCAGCGGAATGTCGTAGATGGGATAAGGCTTGCCGCGCAATCCGGCAAAGGCGGTGCGCGAGTTGGCAAAGGTGTTGACGCGGATTCCGAACCAGGCCACGCCATAGCTGCCGCCGATGCCGACCAGGCTGAAGGCCAGAATAATCGGCAGTGTCACCCCGATGGGCTTATCCGGCACGGGCGAGAGCCAGCCGAAGTACAGCGCGATGACCACCGCGATAAAGGCCCACAGCACCAGGATGAACTTTCCCTGCGTGACCAGGTAGGTCTTGCAGGTCTCATAGATCAGCTCGGAGATCTCGCGCATGCTGCGGTGCACCGGCAGGTTCTTGAGCTGAACATAAATGACCATGCCGAACAGCAGCCCCAGGACGCAGAACAGCAGCCCCAGCATGAGAATGCTGTGGCCGTTCATCCCCAGGAAGTTGACGGTGGCGAGATTGGGAAGTTTCAGGCTGGCTTCGCCGCCCACTTCCTTGTGTTGCGCCAGCGCCGGAGCGGCGCTCAGCATCAGCATGGCAGCGGACGCCATGGCGGGGGCCACGTACCGCCGAAGCCTCTGGAAGCGGAGCCGAAGGCTGGCGGTTCTCGTGCCTACAGCATCCAGGCCCAAGGTGAGCCAACTCTGCATAATTCCTCCGAACATAAAAGAATTCTTGGCGGATTTCGGTCGGGACGAAGCCGAACCGAGCCACATCTCCCGGAACAAAGACACCACCCTCGCCGCATCGCGAGGCATACTGCTGGCGCCAGTTACCGGATACCCGGGACGCGCTTCCACATCACGAAGATACGAGGTTTGGCCGCGTTGGGCCCGCAAGGCCGCCTCCCGGCACCATGCGGCTACACACAAGAAGGCGAGCACTTTATAGCACGCGCAGCAGCTCAGGTCAACGATCGAGCCGCTAACTTGTTAGATTCATTTTTCCCTGGAGCAGTTGCAAGAGAGCTGCCGCATTCGCTCCAGATCAGCAGATGGCCCCAGAGATCCCATCTAAATAGGAGGTGCCCCACATCTGCCGGCTGTTGGCAGATGTGGGAAGAAGGGCCACTACTTGCCGCCTTCAGGTTTCACATAGCTGACCCGCCAGATCGACTTCGACGCGTCGTCGGAGACGAACAGCGACCCATCTTTGCCCACGGCCACTCCGACCGGGCGTCCCCAGACCTGCCCGTTGGCGGTGACGAAGCCGGTCAGGAAGTCCTGGTACTCGCCGCCTGCCCGTCCGGAGTGGTGCAGTGGAACGCGTATCACCTCATACCCGGTGCGCTCGCTGCGGTTCCACGAACCGTGCTGGGCGGCAAAGATGTCGCCGCGGTACTCCTCGGGAAACTGCCGGCCTGCGGGGCCCCCAGCGGACGCCGACTTCGCGTCTGCTGGGGTTGGTTCGTAAAAAGTCATCTCCAGTGAAGCGTTATGCGGCTGGATCAATATATCCGGGGTGATTACTTTGGATTTCAACTCAGGATGCTTGTCCTTGTGCCGCGGGTCCTGCTGGCCGCCCATGTACCACCAGGGCCAGCCGTAGAAGCCGCCCTCGGTGACGTGGGTGATGTAGTCGGGAACGAGATTATCGCCCAGCCCGTCGCGCTCGTTGGTTGAGCACCAAAGCTCGCCGCTCGTGGGATCGACCGCGATGCCGACGGCATTACGAATTCCCCAGGCATAGACGCGCATGCCCGAGCCGCCGGGATTGAATTCGAGAATGTTGGCGCGATGGAACTCGGCCGGGTTTCCATCGGTATCGTCATCATTGGAGCGCGAGCCGACCGAGACAAACATCTTGCTGCCGTCTTTCGCAAACGCAATGTCGCGCGTCCAGTGGCCGCCGCCCCGCAACAGTCCGCCGCCGGGAAGCTTCGCCAGATTCTGCTGCGGCCCGCGCGCTTCCAGGTCGCCGTTCTGATAAGGAAAGCGGACCACCGAATCGGTGTTGGCCACGTACAGCCACTTGGGGTCGGGTCCCGGAGGATAGAAGGCGATGCCGAAAGGCTGACGCAGACCGCGGGCAAACACCTTCGTCTGCTGCGCGCGGCCCTTGTCGTCAACTCCGCGAAAGACGCGGACTTCTCCCAAGTGGCTTTCGGCCAGGAACAGGTCGCCGTTGGGCGCGGTTCGAATCAGGCGCGGAAAGTTCAGCCCGTTGGCGTACAGCTCGACCTTGAATCCCGCCGGAACCTGCGGCCAGGCATCCGCCGGGCGCTCGATCAGATCGGGCGGGTTGTCGGCCGAGCGCGAGGCGAAGGGTGGCGGCAGATCGGCCACCGTGATCTTATGCATGACGCCCGGCTTCTGCGTGCGGTAGTCGGTGAAGACCGGGCTGTCCGGCGCGGCTGCGGTACGAAAGAAAGCAAAGCGATGGAGCTGCGGGAGCGCCATCGCGGCGAACAGCAGCAGCGTGCTAACAGCGATTCGGCGTTTCATGATTTCACTTGTTCCGGCTATGAACCCTCCTTTTGAAGGGTCATCCTGAGGCGCAGGTGCCCCACATCTGCCTGCTTTTGGCAGATGTGGGAAGAAGGCTCGATAGAACCGATAAATTCTTTGCTCATCCCGCTACAATTGTTTCATGCAACGCTCCGGTACAGCCGACCTGCCGCTCCATGGCGGACGCGTTCCCGCCTGGCTGGCCGGGCGCATGACCCGGCTCGGGACCGCTATTTGCGAGCAGATCATCTGCGACTACGGCGTCCCGGGGCTGCTCTCGCGCCTGAGTGATCCCTTCTGGTTTCAGGCCCTGGGCTGCGTCATGGGCATGGACTGGCACTCCTCCGGCATTACCACTTCGGTCGTGGGCGCGCTCAAGCGCGGGCTGAATCCGCTGGCGCGCGAGACCGGGCTGTACGTTTGCGGCGGCCGCGGACGCCACTCCCGCGAAACCCCGGCCGAGTTGCGCGCCGTGGCCGAGCGCACCGGCGCCGACGGCGAGCAGTTGGTTCGCGCCAGCCGCCTGACGGCACGGGTCGACAATAACGCCATCGCCGACGGATTTCAGCTTTATCTGCACGGATTTTTCGTCGCCGCCTCGGGCGAGTGGGCCGTGGTGCAGCAGGGAATGAACGGCGTCAGCGGCATGGCCCGGCGCTACCACTGGCACTCGGCTTCGGTTCGCGACTTCACCGTCGAGCCGCATGCAGCCATCGTGGGAGAACACCAGGGAACGATCATGAACCTGGTTGACCGCGCCGCGCTGCCGGCGCAAAGCGCGATGCTCAGCTTGCTGCGGGAACCTCCCGCCGCGCTGCTGGAAGAAGTGCGCGGCTTCGCCGCGACTGAGACACTTCCGCGAGGCGCCGCTCTTAAGATGCCGCGTCACCACGAGGTGCGCGCTGCCGATGTCGATCTCAACCGGTTGGGAGCCGCACTCGCCGTAGCCCATGAACGGGAGCTGCGCGATTTCGCCTCGCTGCTGCTGACGGAAAAAGTCGGGCCGCGCACACTGCAATCCTTGGCGCTGGTCGCCGAGGTCATTCATGGCACTCCGACGCGCTTCTCCGATCCCGCCCGCTTCTCCTTCGCCCATGGCGGCAAGGACGGCCATCCCTTCCCGGTTCCGCTGAAGATCTACGATGAGACGATTGCCGTGTTGCGCCGTTCGCTTGCCAGGGCAAAGCTGCCGGCGACGGAGACCTCCGACGCATTTTGTCGTCTCGACCGCTTTGTTCACGCGGTAGAGAAGAATTTCCAGCCGGAAGCGGACTTTCGTGCCGTGGTCGCGCGCGAGCGCGCTCAATCCAGCTCGCTCGGCGGCCGCAGCACTTTCGGGGACGGCAGGCCCTCCGCAGGCTCGGCGAAACCCTCCGCCCGCCTCGCAGACGAGAGCTTCGCGGCAGAGCGCAAATCACGCCGCTCCAGAGCAGCTTCCTCGTCCGAACAACTTGAGCTGTTTTCCCGCCGGCCAATGAAAGCGCCCAGCTCTGCTCGTGGCAAATGAGGATCAAGCAAGCTGCTCCCATCTTCGTCTTCCCTTGGCAAATGTGGAATTGTTCCCGACTCTCAGGAAAGCTCGCCTGTGCCGCTGCTCGTGTGTGTTTCGCTAAGGGGCACGGTCCCCACGCAAGTGTTAGAGTGACTCGCTGAACCCCGTAGCCGCGCCCACAAGAAAAATTTATCGCTTCTGTAAGAATTTCTTTTATCAATTTTTCGTCAAATCTTTTTGATTCTTCTTTGCATTTTTTTTATTTTTTCTTTTCGATCTTTTTGCCCGTTCGGCGCTCCGGCTCCCGCATCCTGCGACCCGACTTTGCAATCAAACTTCTATTCGATGTTCCGTTGACAATTCAGCGGACTTTCCTGGGACCCGGCGACAGCTTGCCGGATGCCCCGCGTGCCGGCCAATGGTCGGCGATTCAACCATCTTCACGCAGAAGATGCAGGAGGCAAAAACACGATGAAGGAGATTCGTATTTTGGCGCTGGCGACGGCGCTTGCTTCAATGCTGGCGATCGGGGCGAGCGTGAGTGCGCAGACGCAGGACCAGACAACGGACGATAACTCGTCCTCCACGACCACCGTCATCGAGCAGCAAACGGTGACTACTCCGGCCGATCAGGCGGCTCCTCCCGCGACCATGGACAGCCCTTCGATGGGTAGTTCTTCAACCACCACGGTCACGACGCCTGACTCGTATACCTCACCAGCTTCAAACGATGAAGGAACAGGAGCCGACTACAACCAGAGTCCCTACTGGGGGCCAAAGGATTGGAATTACATCTCTGAAGAGGGCGCCGTCGGCGGATCGTAGCTAGGAACCGGTTCACAATCAGAGACTGCAAGAAGCAGGCGCTTTTGTCGCCTGCTTCTCTTTTGCTCGGCGGATGGTGCGGCTGAAGATGGAATCAGGGAGCGTTTTGCGCGCGTTCGCTCACGTGTACCTGCGGGCTCCGGGTGTACTCGATGCCGTTGGTGATTTTCGCGGCCACCTCGGCGCCCCAGAGCCGCTCCACCAGCCACAGCGAAAGATCTATGGAGGCGGTAACGCCGCCGCAGGTGACGATCTCGCCGTCATCGACAATGCGGCTTTCGGTTACGTGTGCTCCCAGCGCGCGCAGGTCTTCGATGGCGGAGCGGTGGGTGATGGCGGGCCGTCCCCGCAGCAACCCGGCCGCAGCCACTGCCATCGCTCCCGTGCAGATGCCGGCAATCAGGGCTCCTTGGGAGTGGGCGGCGCGAATCTTCTCCGGCAGCACACCGCGCTCGACTTCCCGGCGGATGCTCTTGGCCGCGCCCGCGGCCCAGCCGCCGCCGGGCACGATCAGCAGATCGGCCCCGTCTTCCAGCACCCCGTCCGGCGGGAAGCGCAATCCGTAGGCGGCTGTGACCTCCGCCTGCGGCTCCAGTGTCGCCAGGCGCACGTCGAGGTCAGGCACCTGTTTGGCAGCGCGGCGAAACACCTCGTAAGGACCCACGAAATCCAGTTCGTTGACGCCGTCGAAAACCACGATCCTGATCTTCATCGCCTCTCCTTCACACCCCATGTTCGCCCATCGCGGTCCCCGGCGAGCGTAGCTCACTGCGGGTTGGGTCCCGCTGGGCGGGATGGGTCATTCCTCAACTCAAAATAATCTTGCTCTTCAATCTTCAATCTGAAATCTGCAATCTTCAATAATTGTAGAATTACTTTCTGACCCACGACGGCCGGAGGCTCTTTATATGGCGCATGAAATTTTGACCCTGTTGTCTACCCTGGGCGGCATCGGAATGGCATTGGCGGATTCCAAGCTGGTGGAAGAGAAGCCGAAACCGGCTGAAGCCGGATTTCCCCTTCCGCGCCCGGGCCGCTCGGTGGTGGCCACGCGCTTCGGGGTAGTTGCTACCAATCAGCCGCTCGCGTCCATGACCGGAGTGCAGGTTCTGCAGCGCGGAGGCAACGCCATCGATGCGGCCATCGCCGCCAATGCCGTGGTTGGGCTCATGGAACCTACCGGCAATGGTTTGGGCGGCGATCTGTTCGCCATCATCTATGAAGCGAAGACCGGCAGGCTGCACGGTCTGAACGCCAGCGGCTGGTCGCCCAAGGGGCTGACGCCCGAGTTCCTGAAATCCCAAGGCATCACCGAGATGCCGGTGCGCGGCGTGCATAGCGTCACCGTTCCGGGCGTCGTGGCCGGCTGGACGGCGTTGCGCGAGCGCTTCGGCAGCATGCCTTTTTCCACCTTGCTGGCTCCGGCCATCTACTACGCCGAAAAAGGAGTTCCCATCAACGAAGTCACCGCCGGCCTGTGGAACAATGCGCTGCCGCTGCTGAGCGCCGAGCCCAATGCCGCCTCCACCTTCCTGATCGGCGGCCGCGCGCCGCGGCCCGGCGAGTTGTTCCGCAACCCTGACCTGGCCGCCACTCTGCACCTGATTACCCACTACGGCCGCGACGGCTATTACAAGGGACGCACCGCCGAAGCCATCGTCGCCATTTGCCGCGACAAAGGCGGAAGCATGACACTGGCGGATCTGGCCGAGTTCGAGCCCGAGTGGGTCACGCCGATCTCGACCGAATACCGTGGCTGGACCGTCTGCGAGATTCCGCCCAACACGCAGGGAATCGCCGCCCTGATAATGCTGAACCTGATGGAGCGCTTTCCCATGGCGGAATACGGCTTCCACAGCGCGCGCGCCCTGCACGTCATGATCGAGGCGAAGAAGCTGGCATACGCGGATATGTTGCGCTACGTCGCCGACCCGAACGTCGCCAAGGTTCCTGTGGCGGCCATGCTCGACAAGAAACGCGCCGCCGAGCGCGCCAAGCTCATCGGCAAACGCGCGCGCCGCTTCGGTCGAGCCCTCGCGCCTGCCCGGCTTCACCGACTCCCCCGGAAAAGACACCATCTACATGTGCACCATCGACACCGAGGGCAACATCGTTTCCTTGATCCAGAGCAATTACATGGGATTCGGCTCGGGACTGGTGCCCAAGGGCGCGGGGTTCATGCTGCAGAATCGCGGAGCGCTGTTCAGCCTGCGAGCCGGAGAGCCCCAACATGCTGGCCGGGCACAAGCGTCCTCTGCACACCATCATCCCCGGCTTCATGCAGAAGGGCGATGTGCGCATCGGCTTCGGCATCATGGGCGGCTGGAACCAGGCGCAGGCGCACGCGCAGTTCGTCGCCAACATCGTCGATTACGGCATGAGCATTCAGCAGGCGCTCGAGGCCGGACGCTTCACCAAGGGAACCTTCGCAGGCTGCGATGTGCAGATCGAGGAATCCGTGCCCGAATCGGTGCGCCTTGAACTCGCCGAGCTGGGCCACGAGTTGGAAGTGCTGCCTCACCGCACGGCCAACAAATTCGGTTTCGGCCAGGTGGTGATGAGCGACGGCAAGGGTGTACACTTCGGCGCCAGTGATCCACGTCACGACGGCGCCGCCATTCCCGAGTCCGGGCCGATTTTTTCCGAGGCCAAGCCGTAACTTAGGTCTACTTGGGTTACTTCAAACCGCTTAATGAACGGTTTTGCAAAGGCAGGGATTAGAGGTTAGGGTTCAGGGTTTAGGAATGCAGTTCGTTTGTTCGTTTGGCTAACCCCTATTCCCTGATCCCTAATCCCTTCGGACCGACAGCCCGCGGAACGGGCAGAAGATAGTAGCCCAGGGCGCCAGCCCTGGGTAAATGGGGATAAAACAGTCGAGCCCCGTAGGGGCGAAAGAATCCTCGCCCGCGTTTCTTGGCTCCTGAGGAACCGCGTTCCTTATCAACAAAACAGTATTCTTGAACAGCTCAGTTACTCTTTACTTAGTTCGGGTTACAAGTTTTGTCACCAGAGATGAACGATTTGTCATACACAAATCGGCCGCCGCCTCGTACAATAGAAACATGGCTAATGGTTCGGAAGTGAAATCCGTTCTAGAGCACCAACCCATCACAGATTTTCCCCTGAGCGACGAAGAAAAGGAAGGCATCTCCCGCGAACATGCCGTACACATGCGTGAAGTCCAGACGCTGCGACTGAGCTGTGCCCGGGTGCGCGAACAGATGCAGCGCTCCCAGAACGCCCGCTACAGCGAATTGCTGGAGCGTGAGCTTCGTCACTTGGAAAAGGAATTAGCCCGCCTGCAGTAACGCCGGGGACGTTCGGCCACGAGCAGACAGGTTCCCACGAGCGGCCAGCAAGTGCCGCTTCCGCGCGCCCGCCGCACCCTATTGGTGGCGTTTCCGCATCACTGTCACTGTCTCCAGTGATGAATGTCACCGACCTCTGTGTTTTTCTGAACCAATCTACAGCTGTGCAGTGTAGTCAGGGGGTAGGTTTATGCCGGTCCTGATCATAGCCGTGGTGTCTTTGTTGCTGTTCTTGATCATGGGCGCGATGTGTATCAGCGCGGTCCTCAGCGAGCGCCGCTTCGAGCGCCAGGTGGAGGATTACAAGACGGCCATGCCCGTTGTGCCGGCGGCCAATGAAGTGGCCGGCGCGAAAGGTGCTGGAGTCGGGCGTTGATTCGCCCCGCGCACTCCATCAAGAGCAACCCCGGCGAGGGCTGCTGCTGTATTTGTGGCGCCTCCGGCGCGCGCAGTACAATCTGGCGGACCCAGGTAGAGTCCTGCCATGCAAGCCAGCAGTCCGATCCCTTCCTCGGCGGTGCCCGCCGCCGCTGATCCGCTCTTCCAGCACCTGCTCGATACCTACGCCAGCGAAACCAATAAAGTAGCCGATTGCTGGAGCCGCTTCCAGGATGCGGACTTACCCTTCCGTCCGCATGCGCGATCCTCGTCGCTGCTTGAGATCTGCAAGCATCAACTGCTCTCCGAGCGCAGGTTCTTCGGCGAGTTTCTCGCTTTTCCGGAGCCGCCGGCAAACCAGGTGCTTCCCGCCTCGGAGACGGTCAAGGCCTTTCACGACCGCCTGATCGAGTTAGCGCTTCCGCGCTTGCCGGTGATGGCCGCCAAGACACAGCCGTGGTGGCTGGAGACCGTGCCATTCTTCGACGTGAAGCGCCAGCGTATATGGATCTTCTGGCGCCGCGTGCTGCACACGGCGGAGCACAGGACGCAGTTAACGGTGGCGCTGCGGTTGCTGGAGAAGCCCGTGCCGGCCATCTACGGACCCAGCGCCGACGAGCGCTGGGCAGGAGCCGATCCCACCACTTCGGTCGACGCCGCCGGCAGGAAGTAGCGTTCGTTCCGCTTGACCGCGAGCCCATTCCTGCCGCGTCCTGCGCAATTGTTGAAAAACACAGCGGTCATCTCCGCCGGATAAGCATTGCCTCTAGGCGTTCTGCCTAGGTGTGAAGTACACTCCTATCAGCAACAAACAGAGCTTGTCCCGTAGGTTTTGTATCAGGAATGGTTTGTATCAGGGCACGGCTTCAGAGCGTGTGTGAGAACCGATTTTGCTGATGCCCAGTGGTACCAAGCCCACAAACGAACCCGCGGAGCGGGCAGAAGACAATAGCGTTTCTCGGGCAAACCCGGTGCGGCTTTGTAGCGCATTAAGGTGCCCACATCTGCCAGCAGTTGGCAGATGTGGGAGCAAGTGCGATCCGCCGCGTACCTGATTTCGTTAATGCCGACTGATTTGACTAATACCGAACTGACTCTTGCTTGTATCAAATGGCATAGGGCCCGCAAGCGAGCCCGCGGAGCGGGCAGAAGATGGTAGCCCAGGGCGTGAGCCCTGGGTAAAGTGCAATAAAACAGTTGAGCCCCGTAGGGGCGAAAGAGTTCTCACTTGGCACGACTAAACAGGCTGCGGAAAAACGCGCCGAAGCAACAAGCGAGGCGCTATGGATGTGGGTACCATAAGATCCGCTATCTAGATCTTGTAGTCCCAACCGACCGAAAATCTGTTTTTCCGCAGCCTCTAGAGTCGAGACCCGAGGCGCAGTCAACAGATTTATGAGTCAGTTCAATATTGATTCCGTCGAATGTTCCATTGACCATCGACTATTTTGAACGTATATTGCGCGAGGAAACCAGCAACAGATGCCGATTCTCCGGGATGGAGGCAATCCAATGAGCGACAGCATTGGGACAGGTTCGGTGAGCCGCAGGTCTTTTCTGAAGACGGCCGCGGTGACTGGCATTGCGGCGGCCGTGGGAAGGGGCCCCAACAGACGCCGCCTTTGCGTCTGGTGGGGACAGCAGAGCAATTGGGGGGTGAACCGATGTCGAAAGTGTTTGGCGAGGCAAATGTGGTTCAGGCGGCCGAAGGCGAGAAGAGTGTTTTCCGCCTGCTGTCCGTCTTTGGGCCTGTGCACGGCGACGTGCCCGTTGCAGGTCACGGTCAAAGCCGGACAGATCACGCACATCAGCAACGATCCCAATTACCTCTGCTGCGTGAAGGGACACGCGCTGCGCGCCAGCGTTTACGATCCCACGCGACTGCTGTACCCGATGAAGCGCACCGGCGAGCGCGGTGAAGGCAAGTTCCAGCGCATCTCTTGGGACGAAGCTATTGATACCTATGCCGGCAAGATCAAGGAAACCACCGGCAAGTACGGCAGCGACGCCATCCTCTTCTATCCCGCGCGCGGCACCATGGGCTTGGCCCGTCTGGCTCCCAGGGTGCGTTTTACCAATCTGCTTGGCATGGTGACCGTTTGGGGCTCGCTGTGCATCGCCAACAAGACCTCAGTCGCGCCCATGATGTACGGCACCATGAATACCGAGAGCGATCTCGATACCATCAAGGACTCCAAGCTGGCCATCATCTGGGGCTACGGTTTTGCCGACAGCAACCGGCGCGTCGACTTCGCCGGCGAAGGCATGCGCATCATGATGGATGCCCGCGAGAGGGGAACGCGCGTGGTGGTCATCGATCCCTTCTTTTCTCAAACCGCGGGCAAGGCCGACCAGTGGATTCCCATCATGCCCGGCACGGACGGGGCGATGGCGCTGGCCATGGCCAACGTGATCATCAACCGCGGCCTCTACGATAAACAGTTCGTCGAAAAGCACGTGCTCGGCTTCGAGGAGTTCAAGCAGCACGCGCAGAAGTACACCCCGGAATGGGCGGCCAAGATCACCGGCGTGCCGGAGAAGGTCATGACCGATCTGGCCGTCGAGTACGCCACCAGGCAGCCGTCGGCGCTGTGCCCCGGAGACGGTCCCTCGCGCGTGGGACACGATCCCTCGCAGTGGGTGCTCGCCTGCGGCGCGCTGGCCGCCATCACCGGCAGCCTGGGCAAGCCCGGCACGAACGCCACCGCCGGCTTCGGCTTCAACAAGGGGTTCAAGATCGGCAGCCTCGCCGCCCAGGAGAAGAACAAGACGGCATTGCTGGTGAACGAATGCCAGATTGCCGATGCCATCCTGACCGGCAAGGCGACCCAACCCAACTACAAGGTGGCTCCGGTCAATATTCATATGCTGATCGGCCACGGCTCGAGCGTCATCAATCAGACCGGCGACTCCAACAAGATCGTCTCCGCCCTGAAGAAGCTCGACTACATTATCTGCGCCGACCACTTCATGACGCCCTTTGCCCGCTATTCAGACCTGCTGCTGCCGGCCACCACTGTCTTTGAGGGCAATGACGCCGGCTATTACGCGCAGGCGGCGCACGCGCTTGTCTACAGCGAAAAGTGCATCGAGCCGGTCGGCGAGTGCCGCTCCGATCTCGACATGTGGGCGGCCGTCGCCGACCGCCTGGGAATCGGCGCCGAGTATCACTCCAACTGGAAGGACGTGGACTGGATGCGCGAGACCTTGAAGATCTCGGCCGCCTCCGGCCCGCTCGCCGGGATCACGATGGAGCGTTTGCAGAAGGAGAAGGTGGTCTTTGTCGGTCCGCGGCCGTTCATCCCCTTCCAGGAACAGGTGAAGGAAGGGAAGCCGTTCCCGACCAAGTCCGGCAAGATCGAGCTTTACTCCAAGACCATGGAAGCCCGCGGACTGCCGGCGATGCCGACCTATCTTGGACGACTTCGAGAATCGGCGCCACCCGGCGGCCAAGAAATATCCGCTGGCCATCTGCACGCCGCATTCGGTGGCTTGGCTGCACAGCCGTTCCAACAATCGCTGGGTCAACAATCTGTATCCGGTCGACGTCTTCATCAATCCGGCCGATGCGGCCAAGCGGAAGATCAAGAGTGGCGACATGGTGCACGTCTTCAATGACCGTGGCGTGACCGAGCGTAAGGCGAAGGTCAGCCAGCGCGTGATGCCGGGTGTTATCGCCATGCATCAGGGGGTGTGGTTCAAACCGGGAGCCGATGGCGTCGACCGCGGCGGCGGAGTGAATACGCTGACCAATGACACCATCGACCGCGTCGGTGGAGCGGCCACTTACAACAGCGTGATGGTGGATATAAAAAGAATTTAAGATTTACGATTTTTGATTTTCGATTGAAAGACAACCCACGTCTTCTTGGTAGTTCAACCTGAAATCTGAAATCAACAAATCTAAAATGTTCCGGGGGGCGCGAATGTCGATACAGTACGGTTTCTATTACGATGCCAGCCGGTGCCTCGCTTGCCGGTCCTGCGTGCTTGCCTGCAAAGATTGGAACGACAACAAGGCGGGTGAATCCGTCTACTGGCGGCGGGTCTCGACCGAGGAGTCTGGCAAGTACCCCAAGGTGCGCCTCACCAACAGCTCCCTCGCCTGCCACCATTGCGCCAAGCCGGCCTGCGTTGATGCCTGCCCGAACAAGGCTATCTCCAAGCGGGCGCGAAGACGGCATTGTCGTGGTCGATCAGGCCAAATGCAAGGGCTGCCAGACGTGCGGCAAGGCTTGCCCCTACGGGGCTCCGCAGTACGGCTCTGACGGTAAGATGCAGAAGTGCGACCTGTGCCTGAGCAAGGTCCAGCAGGGCCAGAAGCCGGCGTGTGCCGCGGCCTGCACCGGCGGCGCGCTCTTCGCCGGACCGCTGCCGGAACTCGCCCGCACTTGGGCAAAGAATTCGCCGGTGATGCTGGCGGGTGCGACTAAGCCGTCCATGCTGGTGCCGAAAGGGAAGTAGTTCGCAGCTTCCTGTCGAAACACGCACCCAAACATAGCGTGGGGACAAGGATTTCTGCGCGCCGGAGGCGCAATGACTTGCTAGCCCCACGCTTCAGCGTGGGGACAAGGATTAATGAGTCCCAAGTCCCGTAGGGACGGCGCGAACTCGTTCCTGCCGCACGAAAAGCCCCACATCTGCCGTGCAGATCTGGGGCACCGATCCCGCCTTTCACAATCTTCAATCAAAAATCAAAAATCTGAAATGAGTTAGTCCTGGCACGCACCAGCGGCGACTGGAATGGGCACCTGCTCCACGATTTCCAGGCCGAAGCCTTCGAGCGAAGCCACCTTGCGCGGGCGGTTGGTGAGCACGCGCAGCCGCTTCAGCTTGAGGTCATTCAGTATCTGGGCGCCGATGCCGATTTCGCGCAGCGTCTTGCGTTGCGAGTCGGGCAGCGTCGCCAGGCGAATGTCCTTGTGGAACAGCAGCGTGATCTTCTCGCCCAGCTTCTCCACCGTAAAGCCCTTGGAACTCTGGTGCAGGTAGATGATGGCGCCGCGCCCCTCGGCGGCGATCAGGCGCATCGATTCTTCCAGCATGTTGCGGCACTCGCAGCCGGTGGCGCCGAAGACGTCTCCCACCAGGCAATGCGAGTGCATGCGCACCAGCGTCGGCTGGTCTCCGGAATTTTCGACATCGCCCTTGACCAGCGCCACGTGCGACTGGCCGTCGAGTTGCGACTGGTAGGCGATCATGCGGAACTCGCCATAGCGCGTCGGCACCAGCGTCTCGCCCAGGCGGATGAGGAACGGCTCGTGCTGCAGCCGGTAACGGATCAGCTCCGCCACGGTCAGCATGCGCATCTGGTGCTGCCGGCAGAACTCCTTCAGCTCCGGAACCCGCGCCATGGTGCCGTCGTCGTTCATGATCTCGCAGATCACGCCCGCCGGAACCAGCCCGGCCAGCCGCGCCAGATCGACCGAGGCCTCGGTCTGCCCGGCGCGAACCAGCACTCCGCCGTCGCGCGCCCGCAGCGGGAAGGTATGCCCGGGACGGGCAAGATCGGAGGGCCGGGTCGCCGGATCGATCGCCACCTGGATGGTGCGGAAGCGGTCGTAAGCGGAGATGCCGGTCGAAATGCCTTGGCGGGCGTCGATCGACTCGGTGAAGGCCGTGCCGAAGTTGGAGGTGTTCTCCGCGCTCATCTGGCCCAGCCGGAGATGATCCAGCCGCTGTTCGGTCATGGCCAGGCAGATCAGGCCGCGGCCGTACTTGGCCATGAAATTGATGGCCTCGGGCGTTACCTTTTCGGCGGCCATGGTCAGGTCGCCTTCGTTTTCGCGGTCCTCGTCGTCGACGACGATAATCATCCGCCCGGCACGAATTTCCTCCACGGCGGTGGGCACGTCGCAGAACGGCTTCTCGGGAATCATAGGGATCTCACAAAAATTCTACCAAAGTTAGGCGATCAAGTTTTCCTGAGCAGGATTCCCCCGCGGGTGCCCCATGTTTGCCCTGCGGTTGGGCAAACGTGGGGTAGTTCTTCCAGGAACGGTGGTTCGCTGGATAACGAAGGAAATCCGCACGTCGATCAAGGATGCGGGACTGGTTTTTCAATCTTCAATCTTCAATCTTCAATCTTCAATCTGCAATATCAGCAATCTTCAATCAAAAATCATAAATTGGAAATCAAAAATGTCTTCCGTCCCTCGCAAGCCACTCGTTTTCCTCCCGCCATTGCGGTACAAACTGCTTATGAAGCACACGAAGCTGGTTGAAGCGGCGATTGCCTGGTTGCGCCGCTACCGCTGCGGCATCGTGCTCAGCGAGCAGGGCTGCGCCAGCGGCGAGATGCCGGACGCCATCGGCTGGAAGGGCAAGTGCCACTCCGTGGTGGTGGAGTGCAAGGTGAGCCGCGCCGATTTCCTGGCCGACGGCGATAAACCCTGGCGCGCCAAGATGGAGTTCGCGCTCGGCTGCGAGCGTTACTATCTGGCGCCTCGCGGCCTGCTGCGTCCCGAAGAGCTGCCGCCCGGCTGGGGATTGCTCGAGGCGCACGGGCGCGAGATCGTGGTCGTACAGAAGTCGCGCAAGAACCTGCGCCAACCCGGCGGGCTGATGAACGAGATGAACCTGCTGCTGGCCAGCCTGCGCCGCGTCGAGGTGCGCATCGAGCCGCAGACCATCACCGATTTCCTCAAGTGGAAGAACCGCCTCATCGAATACAACGGCGGCCTGCTGCCGCAAGGAGTTCTCGCCCCGGCGGAGGAGAACAATCCGCACTTGGTGTGATCCAAACAGCAGTTTCAAGTTTCGAGTTTCAAGTTCTGATTCAGGTACAACGTCCTGAGAATCTACAGCCACCCTGAATACATTTGCTTACCCCAACAGCCGTTCTCGTCCATTCCGCGACTTCCCTCGCGAAACTTGAAACTCGAAACTTGAAACTCGAAACTGCGGTATCACTTAATCCCGTGCTCTGCATCACAGGCCAATGTTTCGCTGCGGGAAAAATCGCCCGTCACCGCCGCGAATCACGGAATTTTGTGAGGTTCATCACAGCGGTTTCGCCGGCGCGGCTCTGTAATGGAGAAGTACACTGAGCGCTGCTCCAACCCAATCAGCAGGACGCCTTGAGCAAGGCTGCGGAAAGACGCGCCCAAGCCGCTGGAAACGACTGGAGAGGCGCAAGATAGCGCAGGTAGCAGAAATCATTACACCAGGCCTATTAGGCGCAAATCCCCGAAAGCTGTTCCCCCGCAGCCTCTTAGAGGAGCGAAAGCTTCGCCGGCAAGCGCTGCATTTCGCTCAATCGCTTTGGCACAACGTGAGTAGGCGGCACCTGGGTCGGAACAAGAGGCTGTGCCTGGTCGCATGGAGTCCCTGGCAGAACCGATGTTTGCATCCGCTGGGGCAGAGATTCCGATTCGTTTCCGCGCAATTGCGGAGCGGCAAACTTTAACTTCATTTCGCACTTTAAAGAATGGATCATCCGATGAATAGACCTTACATCACGATCGATGGTAACGAGGCGGCTGCTTACACTGCCCACAAGACCAACGAGGTCATCGCGATCTATCCGATCACTCCGTCCTCTCCCATGGGCGAGTTTTCGGATCAGTGGTCGTCCGATGGCGAGCCGAACATCTGGGGCACCATCCCGCATGTCATTGAAATGCAGAGCGAGGCCGGAGCGGCCGGCGCCTTGCACGGGGCTCTGCAGGGCGGCGCGCTCGGCACCACCTTCACCTCCGCCCAGGGCCTGCTTCTGATGATTCCCAACATGTACAAGATCGCCGGCGAGTTGACGCCCGCCGTGATCCACGTCGCGGCCCGCTCCATCGCCGCGCATGCGCTGTCGATCTTCGGCGATCACCAGGACGTAATGGCGGTGCGCCCCACCGGCTTCGCCCTGATCGCCTCCAACTCCGTGCAGGAAGTCATGGACATGGCGCTGATCGCGCAGGCGGCGTCGCTGGAGTCGCGCATTCCCTTCGTGCACTTCTTCGACGGCTTCCGCACCTCGCACGAGGTCGCCAAGGTGCAGGCGCTGGCCAGGGAAGACCTGCGCGCCATGATCCCCGACGAGCTCGTCGACGCCTACCGCAAGCGCGCTCTCACCCCGGACAGCCCGCTGCTGCGCGGCACCGCGCAGAACCCCGACGTTTACTTCCAGGCGCGCGAGACCGTCAATCCCTTCTACCTCGCCGTCCCCACCATCGTGCAGAACGCGATGCAGAAGTTCGCCAAGATCGTCGGCCGCACCTACGATCTCTTCCAGTATGTCGGCGCACCGGACGCGGAAAAGATCATCGTCCTCATGGGCTCCGGCGCCGAAGTTGCCGAGGAAGCCGTCGACTACATGATGGAAAAAGGCGAGAAGGTCGGCATCGTCAAGGTTCGCCTCTATCGTCCGTTCTCGGCTGAGCACTTCCTCAAGGTTCTGCCCAAGACCACCAAGTCGATTGCCGTGCTGGACCGCACCAAGGAACCGGGCTGCCTGGGCGAGCCGCTCTACCAGGACGTGCTCACGGTTCTGGCCGAAGCGCAGGCCAACGGCACGCTCAAGCTGGCCATGCCCAAGCTCATCGGCGGCCGCTACGGCCTGTCATCGAAGGAATTCACGCCCGCCATGGTCAAGGGCGTTTTCGACGAGCTGGCCAAGGCGAAGAGCAAGAACCACTTCACCGTCGGCATCGTGGATGACGTCACCCACACCAGTATCGATTACGATCCAAAGTTCTCCAGCGAGCACCCCAAGACGGTGCGCGCCCTGTTCTACGGCCTGGGCGCGGACGGCACCGTGGGCGCCAACAAGAACTCCATCAAGATCATCGGCGAAGATACGGACTTCTACGCCCAGGGCTACTTCGTGTACGACTCCAAGAAGTCCGGCTCGATCACGACCTCGCACCTGCGTTTCGGTCCCAAGCCGCTCGAAGTCCAGCTACCTGATCTCGCGCGCCAACTTCGTCGCCTGCCACCAGTTCAGTTTCCTGGAGCGCATCGACATGCTGCGCTACGCGGATGACGGCGCGGTCTTCCTGCTCAACAGCCCGTTCCCGCCTGACAAGGTCTGGGACGAGCTGCCCCGGCAGGTGCAGAAGCAGATCATCGACAAGAAGCTGAAGTTCTACGTGATCGACGGCTACCAGGTGGCCAAGGACACCGGCATGGGCAGCCGCATCAACACCATCATGCAGACCTGCTTCTTCGCCATCTCCGGCGTGCTGCCCAAGGAAGAGGCCATCGAGGCCATCAAGCACTCCATCGAGAAGACCTACGGCAAGCGCGGCGAGTCCATCGTGGCCAAGAACTTCGCGGCTGTGGATGCCGCTCTGGCCCACCTGCACGAAGTGAAGGTTCCGGCCAAGGTCACCAGCAGCAAGGATGTCCGTCCGGCGGTTCCGGCGGCCGCTCCCGACTTCGTGAAGAACGTGCTGGCGCCCATGATTCTGGGCAACGGCGACGATCTGCCGGTCAGCGCGCTTCCCGTCGACGGCACCTTCCCCACCGGCACCGCCCAGTGGGAGAAGCGCAACATCGCCCTGGAAATTCCCGAGTGGGACGAGAAGCTCTGCATCCAGTGCGGCAAGTGCGTTCTGGTTTGCCCGCACGCCGTCATCCGCGCCAAGGTCTACGACAGCGCCCTGCTGAAGGACGCTCCTCCGACCTTCAAGTCCAAGGACGCGGCCGTGGAAGAACTTTGCCGGCCAGAAGTACACGCTGCAGGTGGCGCCGGAGGATTGCACCGGCTGCGCGCTCTGCATCGAGGCCTGCCCGGCGAAGTCCAAGACCGAACCCAAGCATCGCGCCATCAACATGGTTCCGCAGATTCCCCTGCGCGAGCCGGAAGCCCGCAACTGGGACTTCTTCCTCGATCTGCCGGAGACCAACCGCGGCGCCCTCAGCCTGGCCCAGGTAAAGGACGTGCAGCTGCTGCAGCCGCTCTTTGAGTTCTCCGGCGCCTGCTCCGGCTGCGGCGAAACTCCATACGTCAAGCTGATGACGCAGTTGTTCGGCGATCGCAGCGTGATCGGCAACGCCACCGGCTGCTCCTCGATTTACGGCGGCAACCTGCCGACCACGCCCTACACCTTCAACAAGGATGGACGCGGCGTCGCCTGGTCGAACTCGCTGTTTGAAGACAACGCCGAGTTCGGCCTGGGATTCCGGCTGGCCTACGACAAGCAGACCGAGTACGCCCGCGAGTTGCTGGTTCGACTCGGCAGCAAGATTCCCGAGAACCTGGTGCAGGCCCTGTTGAAGGCCGACCAGAGCAGCGAAGCCGGCATCGGCGAGCAGCGCGAGCGCGTCGCCGAGCTCAAGCAGATCGTCAAGAACATCAAGACGCCGGAGGGCAAGGACCTGCTCGCCCTGGCCGACGCGCTGGTGAAGAAAGCGGTCTGGGCGCTCGGCGGCGACGGCTGGGCCTACGACATCGGTTACGGCGGACTGGATCACGTGGTGGCTTCGGGCCGCAACGTCAACATCCTGGTGCTCGATACCGAGGTCTACTCCAACACCGGCGGGCAGATGTCGAAGTCCACGCCGATGGGCGCCGTGGCCAAGTTTGCCGCCGGCGGCAAGCCGCGCCACAAGAAGGACCTGGCCATGATGGCCGTCAACTACGGCACCGCCTACGTCGCCCGCGTGGCCATGGGACAGAGCGACATGCAGACGGTGAAGGCGTTCCTGGAAGCCGAGGCCTACGACGGCCCGTCGATCATCATCGCCTACAGCCACTGCATCGCTCACGGCTACGATCTGGTGCACGGGCTCGATCAGCAGAAGCTGGCCGTGCAGTCCGGCCACTGGCCGCTGTTCCGCTACAACCCGATGCTGGCGCAGCAGGGCAAGAACCCCTTCCTGCTCGATTCCAAGGCGCCGACCATTCCGCTGGAGAAGTACATCTACAACGAAACCCGCTACACCATGCTGCGGCAGGCGCACCCTGAGCACGCGGCCGAACTGCTGAAGCACGCACAGGAGGCGGCAAACGAGCGTTTCCGCCTGTACGAGTACCTGGCCGCCATGCCCGGTCCTGGCGCCAAGGCCGAACCCAAGGACGAAAAGTCGCTAAGCAAGGGGGCTGCCAATGATTAATCTCTCTACCAAGTACCTGGGACTGAAACTGAAGAGCCCGCTGGTGGCCTCCTCCTCGCCGCTGTGCAAGGAGCTGGGAACGCTGCGGCAACTGGAAGACGCCGGCGCCGCCGCCAGTCGTGCTCGAGTCGCTGTTCGAAGAGCAGATCATCATCGACAGCAACGAACTCGACCGCCATCTCTGGGAGTCGGCCGATGTTTCCGCCGAAGCGCAGGGCTACTATCCTGACTTCGGCAACTACAACCGAGGAGCTGAACTCTACCTGGAGCACGTTCGCCAGGCCAAGAAGGCGTTGAAGATTCCCGTCATCGCCAGCCTGAACGGCGTCTCCAAAGGCGGCTGGATCAAGTACGCGAAAGAGATGCAACAGGCCGGCGCGGACGCGCTGGAGCTGAACATCTACTTCGTTCCTACCGACATCAGCCTGAGCGCCAACGATATCGAGAGCATGTATGTCGACCTCGTTGAAGCCGTGACGTCCAGCGTGAAGATTCCGGTGGCGGTCAAGATCGCTCCCTACTTCAGCTCGGTCGGCAACATGGCGCTCAAGCTGGAGAAGGCCGGAGCGAAGGGGTTGGTGATCTTCAACCGCTTCTACCAGCCCGACTTCGATCTGGAAGCGCTCGAGGTGGTTCCGAACCTGGTGCTGAGCCGCTCCAGTGAGTTGACCATCCGGCTGCACTGGACCGCGATCCTGTTCGACCGGATCAAGGCCGACATGGCAATCACCGGCGGCGTCCACACGGCCGAAGACGTTCTCAAGTCGATGGCCGCCGGCGCCAGGGTCGCCATGATGACCTCGGTGCTGCTGGAAAAGGGCCCCGGCTACCTCAAGACTCTCGAGGCCGCCGTCCGCGAATGGCTGGAGACGCACGAGTACCAGTCCATCGAGCAGATGCAGGGCAGCTTGAGCCAGAAGAACGTCGCCCATCCGGCGGCCTTCGAGCGCGCCAACTACGTCAAGGTGCTGAGCAGCTACTCCATGGGCTTGCCGGCATCGGTGAAGTAGTAGCCGCTGTCACCGAACGTGATAATTGAATGGTTCCCCAGATGACCACGGCGCCGCGTAGTATCGGCGCTGACCTGGGGATTGTCGCCCCCACCTCAGCCCGAGACGTTCGTTGTTCGTAAACCACAGCCCGGAGGATATCCTCCGGGCTGTCGCTTTTCGTAGTGTAGCGCGGGTGCCCCACCTTCGCGAGCGCAGCGAGCTAAGGTGGGAAACAGGATACCGTGAAGTGAACCCCTGGAGTGACGGTGCCTCATGCGCTTTTGGCAAACGCGGGGTCGTTCGCGGTCCAACAACGACCAGAGTCGCGCAGCGGCGGTGTTCGTTAGCCCCACGCTTCAGCGTGGGGAAGAAAGGAGTAAATCCTGAGTCCCGTAGGGACGATGCCGCCGTCCTCTTGTATCCTGATTCGGGAGAGGTTCACTTGCATGAAAAGTAAGCTCGCGGTCGCCTTCCTGCTTCTCGCCCTCTGCGTGCCCGCTTGGGCGGATGAGGGAATGTGGCTGTTCGAGGACGCGCCCATTCAGCGCATCCAGGCGAGCTATGGTTTTGCCCCCTCGCAGGCCTGGCTCGATCATCTCCGCCTGGGCTCGGTGCGCTTCGACAATGGCGGTTCCGGTTCCTTTGTCTCGGCGGATGGGTTGGTCTTCACCAATCATCACGTCGGGCGCGAATGCCTGCAGGACCTTTCCAGTCAGGAGACGGACTACATTCGCCACGGCTTCTACGCCACGACGCCGGCGGAGGAGCGCAAGTGTCCCAACTTCGAGCTCAATGTTCTCGAGCACGTTGAAGACGTAACCGCGCAGGTACAGGGAGCGGCCAAGCCGGGCATGTCAGCCGCCGCAGCCGGACGCGTCGAACGCGAAAAGATGTCGGAGCTGGAGGCCGCATGTGCCGTCCGGCCCTCGCCGGATTCGGCGCCACGAGCGAAGGGTAGAAAATTCCATCCGTTGCGAGGTGGTCACGCTTTATGCCGGAGGCTTGTACCACCTCTATCGCTACAGAAAGTACACGGACGTGCGCCTGGTGTTCGCTCCGGAGGAGCGCATCGCCTACTTTGGCGGCGACCCGGATAATTTCGAGTATCCGCGCTTCGACCTCGATATCGCGTTCTTTCGCATTTACCTCGACGGTAAGCCGGCGCGGCTCAAGGACTACCTTCGGTTTTCGCATCAGGGAATCCGCGAGGGTGAGCTGGTCTTTGTCGCTGGAAACCCCGGCCGGACCGAGCGCCTGCTGACCATGGCGCAACTGACTTTCCTGAGAGACGTGCAGACGCCTTTCAGCCTTGACGTGATGAGCCGCCGATACCAGGACGTGCGTGCCTTCGCCGCGCTCTCGCCGGAGAACGCCCGCATCGCCTCGGACGAGGTGCTGGGCCTGGAGAATGCGCTCAAGGCTTACAAAGGCCGTTATGCCGGACTCATGGACGCGGAACTGATGGGCAAAAAGGCAGCCGGCGAAGCCGCCTTGCGCGCCGCCGTCGAGCGCACGCCGGCGATGAAAGCCGCTTACGGCGACGCCTGGGAGAAGATCGCGCAGGCAGTCGAACGGGAACGGCAGCTTTACGTCTCCCACTACTTCATCGAGAGTCTGGGCGGCTTTGCCGGCGCCGAGCCGCACCTCGCCCGCCTGCTGCTGCGCCTGGTGGCTGAGAAGCAGAAAGCGAACGAACAGCGTCTGCGCGAGTACAGCGACTCGCGCGTGGCATCACTCGAGCAGCAACTGCTCTCGACCGCCCCTGTCTACAAATCGCTGGACACGGTCCTGCTGACTTCTTCGCTGGCGCTGATGCGCGACCAGCTCGGCCCGGAGAATCCCGCGGTCAAGCTGGCGCTGAAGGGACGGACGCCGCAAGCCGCAGCCAAGGCCCTTCTTGAGCAGACAGGGATGAATGACCCGGACTTCCGGAGGCAACTTTACGAAGGCGGGCCGCGCGCCGTCGAGACGAGCAGCGATCCGCTGCTGGTGCTGCTGCGCGAGCTTGACCCCGAGGCGCGAGAGCTGCGCAAGCAATGGGAGGACCAGGTTGAATCCGTGCTGACGGAAAACGGCACGCTGATCGCCAAGGCCCGCTTTGCCGTGCAGGGCACGCATCTTTATCCCGATGCCACCTTCACCTTGCGCCTGAGCTACGGAGCAGCCAAGGGATTCGAACAGCAGGGGCAGATGATTCCTTACACCACTACGCTCGGCGGGCTCTTCGATCGCGCCGCCCAGCACGGAAACAAGAACCCTTACGAGCTGCCGAAATCGTGGCTTTCAGCCAAGCCGAAGCTGAACCTGAAGACGCCGTTCAATTTCGTTTCCGCGGTGGATATCGTCGGCGGCAACTCCGGTTCTCCGGTGGTCGACCGCAAGGGCGAGGTCGTCGGCATCGTCTTCGACGGCAACCTGCAATCGCTTCCCTGGGACTTCCAGTATGACGACCGCCAGGGCCGCGCCGTACAAGTCGATTCGCGGGCCATTCTGGAGGCGCTGCGCGTCGTCTACCACGCCAACCGCCTGGCAAACGAGCTGATGCAGGGCAGGAAAAAGTAACGTTTCAAGGTTCTTACTTACGACTATCCAAAAAACCCGACGAAACTTTGAAACTTTGAAACTTTGAAACCTGCTCCGCTGCGGTATGCTGGCCGCAGGAACCCTGAGCCGATGCTTTCTTTCCCCAACGGCGTCTACCGCTATGCAGCCCTGGTGCTGGCTGTCATCGCCGTCGGTTATGCCTTTCTGGCGGGCCTGCACACGGTCTCCGACTTCGATAGCGGCTGGCAGTTGGCCACTGGACGCTATGTCGTCCAGCATCACGCCATCCCCAGCACGGACGTCTTCTCCTACACCGCGGCCGGCAAGGAATGGATCTATCCTCCCTTTGCCGGGGTGTTGCTCTACGGAATTTATTCGTTGGCCGGCTATGCCGGTTTGAGCTGGCTCTGCGCCTTGGTTTGCGCCGGCATCGTTGCCCTGATCCTGTCGCCGAGGACGCCGCTGCGGGCGTTGCTCGCCATCCTGGCTGTGCCTTTAATCGCCGATCGCGTCTCGCCGCGCGCCGAGCTGTTCACCACGCTGATCTTTGCCGCCTTTCTTCGCGAGCTGTGGAACTTCCGCTCCGGCGAGTCGTCGCGGCTCTGGACGCTGCCTCTGCTGATGCTGCTGTGGGTGAATCTCCACCCCGGTTTCGTGGTTGGATTCGCGCTGATTGCGGCTTACCTCGTGATCGATGGCCTGGAGCTCGGGCTCTCACCCAGTCCGCGAGCGAAGGCCCCGGCAGAGGCGATTATTGCTTTTGTCGGCTCGATTGCTGCCCGCCAAAGATTGCGGCACGCTTGGCCCTGGCTGGCGCTTACGGCCGCCGTGACCGTGATCAATCCCTGGGGAACCAGACTCTACCCGGTGGTGGCCTGGCAGATCGGCGCTAACAAAGATCTTTATAGCGCCGTGATCGGCGAGTGGTCGGCGACGCCGGTCACCTGGCGAAATATGATGCAGGCCTTCAGCCTGCACCATCCATACGGAAACTACTGGTGGCTGATGTTGGCTGCGCTCGCGGCCATCGCGGCTTGTTTCTTGGCCCCGGCAGATGCGAAGGGAGCGCCCGCCGCGTGGCGGCGCAACATTGGCACGGCCTTGCTGCTGGCCGCCTTTGCCTACGCTTCCTTGCGGCATCTGAGGCTCCAGGGGATGTTCGCGATCGTGATGGTGATCGTCGCGGGCGCCGTTCTCGACGGATTGCTGGCATCGCCGGACGATGAGCAGCAGCCAGGCAATGGGGCGTTCCCGTCGGCGTTCCTGCCAACGGTACTCGCATTTCTGGCCACCGTGGCGCTGGCCGCCGTTTCGGTCACCCTGTTCCGCATCGCCGATCTGACCTCGAACCGCTTTTACGTGACCGGCAGCTCGACGTCTCTGTTTGGCGCGAGCGAGAGCTGGTGGTTCCCGGAGCGCGCCGCTGCCTTCATCGAACGCGAGCGTCTTCCCGGCAATCTCTTTCACGAATACGGCCTGGGCGGTTTCGTGATTTTCCGGCTGGGGCCGCGCTATCCGGATTATGTCGATGGAAGAGCGGTCCCATTCGGCGCCGGCTTGTTTACCAGGCAGCAGACGCTGGCGGCGGAGCCGCCCGACTCGCAGGCCTGGCAATCGGAGGCCAGCGAAAGAAACATCAATCTGCTGCTGTTCTCGCTCGCCCGCTTCGGCGGTCTGGGAAGCGTCGACCTTGCTGCCTACTGCCGCAGCAAGACTTGGCAGCCGGTCTACCTGGATGAGGTATCGGCGGTGTTCTTGCGCGACCGGCCGGAGAATCGTCCCCTGATCGACCGCTTGCGCGTCAACTGTTTCACGCAAACCTTTTCGCCGCCGGCTTCGCGAGCGTCCGCCGACCGTTTCAACTTTTATTCCAATGCGGGTGCGGTGCTCTCTGTGCTCGGACGCAATCAGGAGGCGCTCGAGCAACTGGGCCGGGCGCAGGCGATCTTTCCTTTCGATCCGAACGTGTACCTCATGCGGGCGCAAGTGCTGGCCGCGCAGGGAGACCCGACGGGAGCGGAGCGAAACTATCGCGCGGCCCTGGCCAGGAAAGAAACCGATGTCTCCTGGTACGCGCTCGGACGCCTGCTGGCCGCTGAGCATCGCTATCCGGAGGCAGCGGTTGCCATCGAGAATTCCGCCAAGCTCTCCCCGCGCCCCTTCAACAACTACAAGGCTCTCGCGCAAGTGGAGCTGCTCTTAGGCAAGCCCGGGCGGGCCTTGAGCGACTTTACGCGAGCCGAGCAAGCCAGCCCGTTCCGTGGCGAGTGGGAGTCGCTGGGCAATGAGTTCCACGCGCAGATCGCGCAAGGCCGCGCCGAAGCCTGGCGTCAGTTGGGACGCCTGGAGTTGGCGGAGCAATTTCAGCAGAGCGCCGTCCAGCGCACTCCTCAGGACGCCGGCCGCTGGCTGAAGCTGGCGGAGATCTACCAGGCCGCTGGCCAGCCGTTGCTCGCACAGCAGGCGCGGCAACAAGCCGAGGCCCTGACCCCGGCAGCGCAAAGATAAACAGGATTCCCCGGCCCGGGAACTTATATCATCAGCAGATGCGGGTGAGAATTTTTAAAGGGTGCCCACGGTTCCATCGCGACGATGAGAACGATGTTAAGCCGTGCGGCGAGTACGTGCTTATAAAGCCAGCCCGCTAGCGGGCAGATTAACGCAGCTCGGCGTAAGCCCTCGGCGCAAGGGATATAAAGTGAGCCCTGGGGGAAGAGTCCGGCTGATGTCCAGCCCGACAATTCCTTGTGCAAGCCCTGGATAGATATCTTGACTCTCGATCCCCACCCCCGGCGCACCATCTTCCATCTCGACATGGATGCCTTCTTCGTCTCCGTCGAGGAGCTCTACGATCCGTCGCTGAAGGGCAAGCCGGTGGTGGTTGGCGGACGCGCCGACGAACGCGGCGTAGTGGCCGCGGCTTCTTACGCGGCGCGAAAGTTCGGAGTGCATTCGGCCTTGCCGCTGCGCACCGCCGCCAAGCTGTGTCCGCAGGCGATTTTCCTGGAAGGCCATCCCGAGCGGTATCACCAGGAGTCGGTCAGGGTGCTCGAAGTGCTCCAGCAGTTCTCGCCGCTGGTGGAGATGGTTTCCATCGACGAAGCCTATCTCGACATGACCGGAACCGAGCGGCTGCACGGTCCGCCGCTGCGGGCGGCGCATCATCTGCACGAACGCGTGAAGATTACGACGCGGCTGAACTGCTCGATCGGCATCGGCACCTCCCGTGTGGTCGCCAAGATTTGTTCCGACCAGGCCAAGCCCAACGGCGTGCTCTGGATTCCGCCGGGCTGCGAGCGCAGTTTTCTCGCTCCTCTGCCGGTACGCAAAATTCCGGGCGTCGGCAAGGTGACCGAGCAGGAGCTGTTGAAGTTCGGCATCCAGACGGCCGGCGACCTTATGAACTTCGGCGGCGAGCGCCTGCGGCAGCATCTGGGCGAATGGGCAGTGTCGCTGGTGGAAAAGGCCGGCGGAGCCGACGCCGGAGGCTGGTTCGACGAGGAGATCGGCGCCGGCTCCGGACCCAAGTCGGTCAGCCACGAGCACACGTTTTCGGTCGACGTCGCCGACGCCGCCGTACTCGATACCACGCTAGCCAAGCTGGTGGAGAAGGTCTGCCGCCGCCTTCGCCACTACGGACTGCATGCCCGCCGCGTGCAACTCAAGCTGCGCTACGCCGACTTCTCGACCTACACCCGCGCCCGCACCCTGGAGCATCCCACCCAGCTCGAGGCCGAGGTGCTGCCCATCGTTCGCGAACTGCTGGCGAACAATCGCCGTCCGGGATCGTTCATTCGCCTGCTCGGAGTTCAGGCGGCCATGTTCGCCGAGCCGGACGCGCAACTGGAGCTGCTGGAGCGCGCCCGCGGAGAACGCTGGCGTCAGGCCATGAGCGCGGCAGACAAGCTCAGAGACAAGTTCGGAGAGCACACCGTGACCCTGGGCGCCGGCATGAGGGCCGAGATGCGCGAACGTACCCACGAAAATCCCGCGGAGATGCCGGGAAAAGGGAAAAAGGAATAACCCCAGGCTACAGCAAGTGCTTCTTTTCGCGGGCTGGGAGGATTGGCGGGCCAGCAGGCGAGCCATGCGGAGACAACAGTTTCCTTGCGCCGCCGTCAGTCGCAGTAAAGAGCGGGCCATTGCAGCCCGCCCTGAACGTTGTGTATTTCGCGACTTACTGCTTTGGCTTCTCGGTGGTTGCCGGAGCCGGTTTGGTTGCCGGAGCGGGCTTTGCCATGCTGCTGGCCTTGGGCTTGGGCTTTGGCTTGGGGGCGGCAAATATCCTGCCCTTGATCTTGTCGTACTGGTCCTGGGTCAATATCTTCTTGCTTACCAGTTCGTCGGTCGTCTTGTAGGGGCGCCCAGCGACAATCTTCTCGGCGGTGGCGGCGTCCATTCCGGGCAGCTTCGCCAGAGTGCTCTTGTAAGCAGTATTGATATTGTATTTTCTGGGCTTGGCAGCGGGTTTAGCTGCGGGCTTAGCTGCGGGGGCCATGGTGGCGGGCGTGGCTTTCTCGGCTGCCGGGCGCCGCGGCTTCGCCGCCGGGGCGGTCTGGGCGAATCCCAGGCCGCACAAAGCGACGACCAGCAATGCGCACACAAAATACTTTCTCATTTTTTTCTCTCCTTGTTTCCCTGGTAGGTAGATTCGGGGTCCCAGCAAAGCTTTGCGTTTACTGGTATTAAAGTTCTGCCGCTCGATCATCGGCTGGAGGGGAAGTCTTATGCTGCTTTGTGTTCGGTAATGCTTCGCCGGACATGCGACCTTTGCTTTGCGACGTTGGCGCAGGTAATACACGAGCCCTACAACCCCGCCGACGACAGCCAGACCAATCAGACTCCAGAGTGCCAGCATATAGTATCTGCTGAAAAACTGGAAGATCGCTTGGCCCATAATGCGCGGCCGCCCAGGTAACTACAAAGTACCGGATGAGCCGTGCCGAGGTTATCGCGGCCAAAAAGTGGTGCTTGGGATATTCCAGGGCCCCGGCTACCAGAATAATGGCCCCAGTCGGCACCGGAGGGGGCGCGAGCGCGCCGATAAAGATCGACCAGAACCCCATGCGCTCGAAGAAGGCATGCGCTTTTTGCGCCCTTTTGGGGCCAAGTTCTTTTTCCACGGCCTGCGCGGCCGCCTTTTTTCGCCACGCCATAAGTCGACATAGGCTCCCAGCACGGCGCCGGCGGTCGCCATCAGGGCGTAGTACCACCACCATTCCGGTTTTGACGGCGGCAAAGAAAATGGCCAGCGCGTCCATGCTGCCGGGAACCGGAATGACAGAGCTGTCCACCAGGACCCAGGCCAGAAGAAGACGAGCGGGCCAAAGCGGCTGGCGAAATCCAGGAGAGTGCGGCTAACCAGCCACAGCAACAGCATACGGAGTTAGAGGCAAAAAAGAGCTTCCGCGGCACGGCTTCGCCGTGGCACCTGGCGTTCCACACTCTGCCCGTTGAACGGGAGCTGGCGCACTGCCGTAGGGGCAGCCGCCCTCGGCCGCCCCGCTGGACTCTAGATAAACCTCAACGCCGGGGCCCGGGGCGCCGCGCCGCACTCGGCGGCGTAGTCGAAGAAGAGTTGCAGCCCATCCAGGCAGGGCTGGTCGAGTTCGTAGTAAATGTTGCGGGTCAGGTAGCTGCGAATCTCTTCCGGGGCGAGCCGCAGGCGGCGCGACCAGTCGCAGGCGATGCGCTCCAGGCTCTCCGGCCGCAGCCCGGCATCCCGCGATTGCTGGAAGATTTCCGCCAGCCGAAGCCCCGGCCGCATCTCCTCCAGCGCCTGGCGCCGTACGGCCCAGACGGCAAAGACAAACGGCTTGCCGGTGCGCTCGAACCAGACCTGCGCCAGGTCATAACGGTAAAGACCGCCGGCTTTATCCGGCCGCAAGCTCGGGTGCAGCGCCGGATCGCCGATGATCAGGGCGGCGTCGCAGCGCGCCAGCATGGGAGCGAGCTCCGGCGGCATGGAGATCAGCTCGCGCCGGCCGCCGAAAAATTTGCGTCAGCAGCACCTGGGTCAGCGCCACCGAGGTGCGGGACGAGCTGTCGACGGCCACCGAGGCGATCTGCTCGATGGGGTCTTGCTGATCAGCAGAATGCTGCGCACCTCGCCGCGCGCGGCAATGGTCACCCGCGGAATCACCACCAGGTCGGGAATCGAGGCATAGGTGATCACGGGAACGATTCCGATATCGGCCGATCCCTCCTTGAGCGCCTGCGCGCATTGCGAAGGCACGTGATAGTCGATCTCGAAGTTGGCTGTAAGCTCGGGCGCGGGATCGTGCTCGAAGTTCCACATCAGCGGAGCAGTGTTAAGAAATGAAATGGCGGAGATTCGAAGCGAGCGCATGATACCTGGATATATATGGAGTTTCTGGCAGTTACTCTGGAATTGTACAACGGTGGAAGGAGGCGAGCGAGCAGGAAACAAAGATATACACTGGCAATGCGGTCAACCTCCACAGTGGCCGGCCACATTCCCCGCAATACGCGTAGAACACCACTCTTACCCTTCCGCTCAACTCACAGCGCTGCAAGGTTCGTTGCAGTTTGCTCAGACCTAGGCCGTGCCAAGATTCTTCCGAGGCGCTCCAGAGTTTCGTTATGTGCGTCAGCATCGAGGGAATTCAGAGCGGCCGAAAGCGATTGGAGAAGTCGAGGGAAGTCAATCTTCTTGGAGGGTTCTCCTAGGAGAGTACGCAGGCAAAAACCCAATTCAGGTGACAACGGCTTGATTTGCTTTATTAGTTCAGGGCGGGAGAGTGGGAATATTCCTTCGCGTAGGAGAAGACCTCTTATGAGGTGATCGAATGCGAAGAGCGCAGACTCGCTGGCTGCATCAAGGTCGCCGCTGTCTATAAAGAGTTTGGCTGCCAGCCAGCGCTTGCCCGCAACCTCTATTTTGCGGTGCCATTCTGGCCACTTGGTATTCTCGCCAATGCTGCTGACGATTTCATCCCAGTACTTTCCTCCCGCCAATGGAACGCCATAGCGAACGCACCAGTTAGGGAAGTCATCAGCCTTCCCGAGACTCTCGATGAAGCTGTATCGGCTGAATCGATGAAATTCAAACTTAGACACGCGAATTCTATTCAAAGGCTTCTGGTCAGCGATTAGAAGCACATCGACATCACTCCGTCGCATCGCACAGTTTCTTGCTACGGATCCAATCAATACGACGGCGGCATCCTCTCCGAGCTCGTTCTTCAGCTGGCGGGCGAAGGCTTCGATTTCGGAACGACTATAAGTTTGCATTGCCCTCTTTGAGCTTCTTGCCGCTCCTTGCAATAAGTGCTTCGACCTCTTGGATGAAAGATTCGAGCTCCCTAATCATTTCCTCGAAATCCGAATGTTCGAAATCCTCTTCGTATCCGTACGCTGCCTCTTTACGGCCTGCGTTTAGATCCTGAAGACGTTCGGAAACGTCACTCTCAAGGTAGCCTTGATCAACCAGATCCTCCGCTTGCGACTCGAGATCCCAATGAGCCTTTGTGTCCGCGAATGCGCCAGTTGACTTAGTGGCAGCACGAACTGCATTCTCATACGCTTGGAACAGAAACGTAATCGCGATATCATCAGAGCCCGAATCGATACCCTTCTTGGCGATCCCTAATTGGTGCCGCGCTTTTTTCAGTAGGAGTTCCGCTTTGTCTCCTCTGCTGAGTGTTTTGCGCCTCTTCATAGGCTGTTCCTGCATACTGAAAGCTTACATCGAATCAACGGTCTCTTGAAGTCCCGGATCAGACAATTGCAATCCCTCAGACCGGAGGCTCTAGCATTGTATCTATATGTGTATGTCTATGTGATTGATCCCCTTTTCTTTCCTCTCCTGTTCGCAACATTCAAGTTCGAGGCCAAACCGGGAAACGACCCATTCCGATTACCTACCTTAGGGTTGACACGGCAGCGCTCCACGTTCTACAGTCCGGGTCGGTTTCCCAGAGCAAAACCATGTCATCCACCTCCGCTTCGCCGTCCCCATACTCGGTTCGTGTGCGCGAGTGGGTTGCGCTGGCCGCCACTCCCGGTCTTGGTCCCACCCGCACCAAGCGGCTGCTGGAGCGCTTCTCCGATGTCGGGCGCATCTTCGCCGCTTCGCTGACCGAGCTGGAAGCCGCCGGGTCTGCCGGCGGTGTCGGCGCAATCCATTGCGCTGGGCTCCTCGCTGGAGGCGGCAGACGCGGAGCTGGACAAGGCGCAGGCTGCCGGCGCGCGCCTGCTGGTTCCGGACGATCCCGCCTATCCTCGCCAGCTACTCGAGATTTACGATCCCCCGGCGGTTCTCTATGTGATTGGCGACGCCGCTACTTTGAGCATGCCCGGAATCGCCGTCGTAGGCACGCGCCACCCGACGCCCTACGGCATCGGCATGGCAGAGAGGCTGGCCTGCGACCTGGCGGCCCGCGGCCTCATCATATTTAGCGGAATGGCTCGCGGCATCGACTCAGCCGCCCATCGCGGCGCGGTGAATGCCAAGGGAAAAACGGTAGCTGTTTTCGGCACCGGAGTAGATGTTATTTACCCGCGTGAGAACCGGAAGCTGGCGGAGCAGATTCTGGCCCACGGTGGAGCGCTGGTCAGCGAGTTTCCCATCGGAACGCTCGCCGGCGCCGCAGAACTTTCCCATTCGCAATCGCGTCATCAGCGGGCTTGGCTTATGGAGTGCTGGTGGCGGAGGCGGGCGAGTACAGCGGAACCCGCATCACCGCCCGCTGCGCCCTGGAGCAGGGCAGGGAAGTTTTTGCCGTTCCCGGCAACGTGACCAACAAGCTGGCCTGGGGACCGAACACGCTGATCAAGCAGGGCGCCAAGCTGGTGGCCACCTGGGAAGACGTTTGGGAGGAGCTGCCCGGCGAGGTCCGTGCGCGGGTTGAATCGCTGATTCCGCCCGGGGCGGAGATGCCGAAAACAGGATCGCTCTTCGAGCCGCCCGGGCTTCCCGAGGGAAACGAGAAGAAGGTTTTTTCGCTGCTGAAAGCCGATGAGGCCGTTCACATTGACGAGCTGATGGAGAAACTCGAAGGCGCTCTTTCCTCTTCGGAAGTTTTCGCCGCGCTCTTCGAACTGGAGCTCTCCGGCCGCATCCGGCAATTGCCCGGCAAGAATTACGTGAGAAGCTTCTGAATAAGATAAGGTTTCAAAGTTTCAAGGTTTCAAAGTTTCGTCGAGTTCTCTGGTTGTCCGGCAACCTTGAAACTCTGAAACCCTGAAACTTTGCAAACCTGAAGTCTTGTAAACGACTGAAAGCACACCCGAAAAGGCCGATCTGCCCGGCCGGTGTTCGACCGGCGACTTGGCGAGTTGCACTCGCTCGTGCTAGCTTCGAAAGGGTTTTCTCCGTCATCCAAGGGTTTTGCACCATCATCGAGGAATTATCTTGGCAAAAGGATTAGTCATCGTCGAATCGCCCGCCAAGGCGAAGACGATTCAGAAGTACCTGGGACCAGGCTACGAAGTTGAGGCTTCTCTCGGCCATGTGAAAGACCTGCCGAAGAGTGATCTGGGCGTCGATGTTGACAACAACTTCGAGACCCAATACCAGGTCATACCCGGAAAAGAAAAGGTTCTGGCCCGGCTGAAGAAGCTGGCCAAGACCGCCGACGCCATCTATCTCGCCCCCGACCCGGATCGCGAGGGCGAAGCCATCGCCTGGCACCTCGCGGCCGAACTCGGCAACGGTGACACGGATAAGAAGAAGAAAGGGGCGGCCAAGCGCATCCTGCGCGTCAGCTTCAATGAGATCACCAAGCGCGCGGTGCAGGAGGCCTTCAACCGTCCCCGCGACATCGACCAGAACCTGGTGGACGCGCAGCAGACCCGCCGCGTGCTCGACCGCATCGTCGGCTACCAGGTTTCGCCGCTGCTGTGGGACAAGGTCCGTCGCGGCCTCTCCGCCGGACGCGTGCAGACCGTCGCGCTCCGGCTCATCGTCGAGCGCGAGCGCGAAATCCAGAAGTTCGAGAAAAAAGAGTACTGGACTATCGACGCCTACCTGTATGCCGGTAAGACCGGCTTCGACGCCCGCTTCTTCGGCCGCAACGGCGAGAAGCTGGAGATCGGCACTCAGCAGGAGTCCGAAGCCATTCTCGAGGCGCTGAAGAGCGCCGACTGGAGCGTACGCTCAGTCGATAAGCGCGAGCGGCGGCGCAACCCCATCGCGCCGTTCACCACCAGCAAGTTCCAGCAGGACGCCTCGCGCAAGCTCGGCATGAGCGTCAAGCGCGCCATGATGCTGGCCCAGCGGCTCTACGAAGGCGTCGAACTCGGCGACGAGGGAACCGTCGGCCTGATCACCTACATGCGCACCGATTCCACCCGCGTCTCCAACGAGGCGCTGGCCGAGGTGCGCGAGCTGATCGGCCGCGAATACGGCCCGCCATATCTCCCCGCTGAGCCCAATACCTTCAAGTCCAAGCAGCAGGGCGCCCAGGAGGCGCACGAGGCCATCCGCCCGACGTCGGTGGCGCGCCATCCCGACGACGTCAAGAAGTACCTGCACGAGGACGAGCTGAAGGTTTACCGCCTGGTCTGGCAGCGCTTCCTGGCTTCGCAGATGAACCCCGCCGTCTTCGATCAGACCACGGTCGATATCGATGCGGCCACGGGGTCCCCGACGAACGAAGTTCGTTGGGGTGTAAACAATGGCGACCGTTATCAGTTCCGCGTCACCGGATCGGTGCTGAAGTTCGACGGCTTCCTGCAGCGTCTATGATGAATCCAAGGATGCGCGCGACGAGGAAGACGAGGCGCTCAAGCACAAGCTGCCGCCGCTCGCCGAAGGCCAGAAGCTCACGCTCAAGGAGTCTGAAGCCGGAGCAGCACTTCACCGAGCCGCCGCCGCGCTTCAACGAAGCCTCGCTGGTGCAAGGTGCTGGAGGAGCGCGGAATCGGCAGGCCGTCCACCTATGCCACCATCCTGAGCACCATCCAGGAGCGCCAGTACGTCACCAAGACTGCCGGGCCGCGGGGGCAAGTTCATTCCCACCGAGATCGGCCTGGTGGTCACCGACCTGCTGGTCGACAACTTCAAGGACATCTTCGATCCGCAGTACACGGCCCGCCTGGAAGAGGAGCTCGACGAGATCGAGGACGGCAAGGAAAAGTGGACCGACGCGCTGCAGGAGTTCTACCGCAAGTTCGAGAAGGATCTCTCCTACGCTGAAAAGCACATGGAGAACATCAAGCGCATGGAGAAGCCCACCGACCAGAAGTGCGAGCGGTGCGGCGCTCCGCTGGTGTTGAAGTGGGGCAAGCACGGCTCGTTCTTTGCCTGCTCGACTTACGACAAGAAGGATCCCGCGTCCTGCACCTTCACCAAGGAAAACCCCATCAACCTCACCGACCTGGATGGGGCCGAGATGCAGGAGACGCAGTCGGACGAAGAGTACTGCGAGAACTGCGGGCGGCCGATGGTGCTCAAGCGCGGACGCTTCGGGACCTTCATGGCCTGCACCGGCTACCCCGACTGCAAGACCACGCGCCGCCTCGACCAGGCGAAGAAGATTCCCGACGTTCCGCTCGACGAGAAGTGTCCGCAGTGCAGCCGCAACCTGGTGCTGCGCCATGGCCGCTACGGCGAATTCGTCTCCTGCTCCGGCTATCCCGGAGTGCAAGTGGGTCAAGCAGAACTACATCGGCATGAAGTGCCCGCAGTGCAAAGACGGCGAGCTGGTGGAGAAGAAGGCGCGGCGCGGCAACTTCTTCTACGGTTGCTCGAACTATCCCAAGTGCCGCTTTACCTCGGCCACTAAACCGGTGGCAGAGGCTTGTCCCGACTGCGGCAGTCCCTATCTGGTGGAGAAGACAACCAAGGAGGGAACTTTCCTGGTCTGTCCCAACAGCAAGGGCAGCTCGCCGGCCAGGAGCAAGGGCCGCGGCAAGAAGAAGCCGGTCGAGCCGCAGCCGGCCAAAGCCTGCAGTTATTTGCGGTTAATTGCCGCGCCCGCCGAGAAGGCCACGGCCTGAACATTTTTGATTTTCGATTTTTGGTTTCAGATTTGAGAATAGAGATTGAAGATGAATCAGCGGCTAACTCGACGTCTACGCTTTTCAATCGGCAATCAAAAATCGTAAATCAAAAATCAAAAATCCAGAGGTGTCCATGGCACAAAACACCGCAACCGCAACTGATGCCGATCTGATTCTGAAACTCTACGACCTGCGGCGCGAAGCGCTCATGCGCCAGGCGCGCGACTCGGTGGCCAACTTCTGGCCGCAATCGGCGCAGGAGTGCATCCGCATCGCCCAGGACTTCGGCGGCGAGCAGAACGCTTACTTTCGCCAGGTGGTCAGCTACTGGGAGATGGCGGCCGGATTCGTGCTCAAGGGCGCGCTCAACGAGGAGTTGTTCCTGGACAGCGCCGGCGAGATGGTTTTTGTCTTCGCCAAGTTCCATCCATTTCTGCCGGAGATTCGCAAGGCCATGAACGCCCCCGAGTTCTACACCCGGGTGGAGCAGTTGCTGGAGCGCAGCGAAAAGGGGCGGCAGATGCTCAAGGCAACCATCGATCGCCTGAAGATGTTCGCCCAGATGCGTGCTCAGGCAGGCAAGAAGTAGAGAGCAATTGCAGATTGAAGATTTCAGATTGCAGATTGCACTGCGTCTGCTCTGGCACGACCAGCGGCTCCTCGGAACGGGTGATTTCCGAGCCAACCGCAGCCCTGAGCAGGTGTCCCCGCGCACAGCTTCAATCAAGATCTGGACTGCTGCGACAAATCTTCAATCTGCAATCTTAAATCTTCAATCTGCAATCTCTGTCAGCTCAAATAATCGCGAATATACGGATCCTGCGAGGCGGCCAGCTCCGCCGCCGTGCCCTGGAAGATGATGTGGCAGTCGCGCAGCATGAGGAACTTGGTGTGTTCTTCCACGGTTTGCCCGGCAGGAATTGGTTCCATGCGGTTGGCCTGCCGGTTGAAGCGATGTGTCGCCATCAGGGCGGCGTCCTGCAGCCGCTGTGTCACCATCAACGCGCTCGCCTTGTAAACGTCGCGCTGCTTCATCAGCAGCTCGATGATGGTGGTGGAGGTGACCGGGTCCAGTCCGCCGGTAGGTGAGTCATAAAGCAGGATCTCCGGGTCGGAGATGATGGCGCGCGCGATGGCCACTCGGCGCCGCATGCCGCCTGAGAGTTCAGCCGGGAACAGGGAGGCCGTATTTTCCAGCTCGACGAAGCGCAGCGCCTCTAAAACGCGCGGGTGAATCTTCTCGTAGGGAACGTGCTCCTCGTACAGCCGGAAGGCGACATTTTCCTCGACGGTCAGGGAATCGAAGAGCGCGCTCTCCTGAAAGACCATGCCGATGTGTCCTCGCAGGTCGAACAGCTCCTCCTCTTTCATTCCCGTAATCTCGTGGCCGCAGACGTAGATTTTGCCGCTATCCGGCCGCAGCAGCCCGAGCGCGAGTTTCAGGATGAGCGTCTTGCCGGAACCGCTTTCGCCCAGCAGGACCTTGGTCTCGCCGCGCTCCAGGCGGAAGGATATCCCCTCGAGCACGGGCTTGCCTTCGAAGCCGATGCTGACCTTCTCGAAGACGACCGTTGCTTCGTCCGGCCGGGGCGGAGCGCCTTGTTGCTCTGCGGTGGGCATGTCAGCCGGGCAGGATCACGATCAGGAATCGTGTCAGAAAGAAATCGACCACCAGAATCAGGACACTGGCGGCGACCACCGCCTGGGTCGTGGCGCGGCCCACGCCTTGCGTGCCGCCGTGCGCGCTCAGGCCGTAGTAGCAGCCGACGGTGGCAATGATGAAGCCGAAGAAAACCGGCTTGGCCAGGCCCATGAATACGTCGGCAAAAGCCAGCGAGCGCCAGGCGTAGTTCCAGTACTCGTTCAGGTCCAGGCGAAGCATCAGCACCGCTACCATGGAGCCGCCGGTGAGCCCCACCAGGTCGGAGATGATGGTCAGGAAGAACAGCATGATCATGGACGAGATCACGCGCGGAGTGACCAGCTTCCGGCTGGGGTCGGTGCCGAGGGCGCGCATGGCATCGATCTGCTCGGTCACCTTCATCGAGCCCAGTTCGCTCGCCATGCCGCTGGCATTACGCCCGGCCACCATCAGGCCGGTCAGCACCGGTCCGAGCTCGCGCACCATGGAGAGCGAAACCAGCTGTCCGGTAAATGACAGGGCGCCGAAACGCGCCAGCGAGTTCGAGGTCTGCAAGGCCAGCACCGCTCCGGTAAAGAAGCCGGTCAGCACCACGATGGGCAGCGACCCGGCGCCGATCGTGTCAGCCTGTTGAATGGTATCGGCAATGTAGCGCGGGCGGCCCATGAGATTGGCCAGGGAACGCCAGCAGAGGTGCGCGTACTCCTGCACCGACAGGACTTTATCTTTGACAACTGCGGTGGGCGAGAAAAGTTCCATTCGTGCTATTTCACAGCCGAGCGCAATCTAAACCAATTCCGCGACTCGCTGGAAATATATCAGATGCCGAGCGTGACAGTCCCCGGCATCGTCGCCGGCAGCCGCCGGACAGGAGGAGGTAGTCAAGAGCTGCCGCTCCCGCCGTGCTAAAATCGAGCTGCCGCCCGCGGTTTTTCCCGGCGAAATCTGCTGCGAGCCGTCATTGCGCTTCGCCGGCCGGGCGTTCAGAACAAACTAGCAGGAGAAGACATGGCAAAGATTGCGAAAACGGCAGATCGGAAGAAGGTGATGGATACCTCCAAGAGCACCGACTGCCCCAAGTGCGGCAAGCCCACCAGAATCGTGAAGCGCGTCAAAGACCGCGAGCGTAACATCGCGGGAGGGGTTTACATCTCCTGCTCGGCATGCGACTTCTACGAGAAGTTGTAATCGGCAACCCCGCTCCGACATCAAGAGAAGCTGACGGTGCCCCACCCTCGCGAACTGGTTCAGTACCGATTCTTTGAAAGGGCATGGCTTTGCGGGGTCCCCAGCGAACCCGTATTTGGTTTGCTGGGGTGCCTTGAGCCATGCCCTACGGAGCCAGGAATGATGCGGGCTTTAGTGTGTGCGTGAGAACCCCATTTTTTACCGGTCCGACCCCATCATATTGGGGTCAGCGCGGCAATAAAGCTCACTATATGGCGTACGAAACTAGTTCTCACGCACACACTTTAGCCCCTGAGGGAACTCGCTTACTTCGCCCCAGGCTAACGCACCGCCGCCATCTCCTCGAAAATTTTCCGCGCTGCCTCGGCCGGGTTGGCGGCACCCGTAATCGGGCGGCCCACCACGATGTGGGTGGCTCCTGCCTCTATCGCTTGTCGTGGCGTCATCACGCGCGCCTGATCGCCTTTTTCTTCTCCCGCGGGACGCACCCCCGGGGTAACGATCGCGAATCCCTCGCCCAGCTCCCGCCGCAATAGGCGCGCTTCCAGGGGAGAAGCCACAAGGCCGCCGCAACCGGCGCGCAGGGCCAGAGAGGCCAGCCGCAGCACCTGTGTTTCCACCGTGCCGCTCACGCCCGTCTCCTGCAATTCCTGCTCGGAGATGGAGGTCAGCACCGTAACCGCGAGAACCAGCGGTCGTGCCGCTGACTGCGCAGCCGCTTCGGCCGCGGCCCGCAGCATCGGCGAGCCTCCCGCCGCGTGCACGGTCAGCATGGAGACGTTCAACTTGGCCGCTTCCCGCACCGCGCCGGCGATGGTGTTGGGGATATCGTGAAACTTCAGGTCCAGAAAAACCTTGCGGCCGGCCGCCACCAGATCGCGAACCAGCGCCGGGCCTTCCGCGGTGAAGAGCTGCTTCCCGACCTTGAACATAGGCGCCGGGCTGCCTATGGCGGCCACGATGTCTTGGGCCTGCCGGGCGGTCGGAAAGTCGAGGGCGACAATCAGGCGTTCTTGCATGCAGGTAGTCTAGCCCACCGGGCCGCTTTTGCCTCCTATGGCTTAGGCTGCGGGTTTTGCCCTGAAGAGAGCCGCTTTTCTTAGCCGGAATGCCTAGCACGACTTAGGTCTTGGGTATCAACCGGGTTAATTGTTCACCCCGTTAATAAGGTAAAGCAGAGTACCTTTTACAACTTTAGCCTGATATGCCATTGAGAGCCAAACAGGTACAAAGAATCGTCCCCCGTGGGAATGCGCCCATGTATATAACAAAACCATCGACCAAGCAGCTCTACAGCGAGAAAGAGGCCGCCGAGGCACTCGGGATTCCAGTCATACTGCTGCATGCCATCCTGGATGAGCATGTCTTCAACGAAGGCACGCCGCGTCCGGAGAATATCGAGTTCACGGCATCCGATCTGCTCCTGCTCAGCTACTGGATTGAGACCGCGACCCGGGAACGGCAGAGCGCGGCCACAGCGGGAACTTCTTAGTCCAACTCGTTCTCCGCCGGCTGGACGCGGCACGTCGCGGAAAGGCGGCGGGAGAACGGGTTTTCCAGCCTGAGCTCCACTCGATTCGAGGCAGTTTTCCGCCTTCACATTGGCAAGGCCAGACCGGATTCGCGGAAGGTATACCCCGTGTAGAAGCCGGGCGATAAGCCCGGCAGTGATAGCGAAGGGTACATCTAATTTGAAATCCGCTCTAGCCGCAGCTCGCACCCCAGCGGTGACCCCACCCTTGTCGCAGCCGTCCTGGGCAACCCGCCCCGGAAGTTCTTGCGCACGAGGGAAAATTCTGCCTACGGCCAATCTCCGTCGCACCCTCATACCACACCTGTAGAACCCGGCATTTCAGGCCAAATCAGGCCGATTCTGTCCCTGCCGCACTTTGGCACTCTGTTTGCCACTAAGGCATCAGGATCAGGGAGGCGTGAGATGCCGCAGGAAGCACGGGGAGTGTCACAGGATTTCTGGCGTCCGGCGCAGGCGCCGCGTATTGGGGTGGAGTCGGTATTTCCAGCCGAGTGCTGCGTCAATTGCGGGACGGAATTCACCTTCGGAGCGCGTTTCTGCCATACCTGCGGCGCCAGCCGGGGACCCTTGCCGGTCTCGCGTTCCTGGCTGAGTCACTGGGTTGACCCCGGCCGCGTGCTGCTGGCAGTGCAGGGCCTGCGCGCGAGACTTAATCTTGGCCTGCCCTCCTTTATTTTGCTGTTGCTCGCCGCGACCTGCGCTCTTGTAGCGATGCTCACGGGGCTGGTCTACCGGGCAAACACCGTGCTCGAGTGGGAGGCAGTGCAGGTTTGGCGGCTGGAGTGGATGCTGGGCGCCATCATGGCCCTGCTGGCCGCGCTGCTGTTGCGGGACGCGCTACCGTAGCTTGAGAGCGTCCGGCAAGTGTGAAGATCAGATATCCGCAAGAGCGGGCAATCAGAGAAAAAAGGTTTCAAAGTTTCCAGGTAGTGCATTCCACGGAAACCTTGAAACTGTGAAACCTTGAAACCTTTGTCGGTCCACCGCGCTATTTATTTCCCTGCATTATCGGCAACCGGCTGCGTCACTGAGATGGAAGTAGCCGTATAGCCGTGACCGCTAAACTCGGCGGTTGTTGTAATGGATGCACCCACGCGCAGTTGCTCGCGATTGACCTGCGCGCTCGTAAAGCCTATCTCGTAATTCTTGCCATCGCTCTGGTTGTCGACGTCCAGTCGTCCGCTGCGCAAATTGATGTTGGTGATCTGCCCGGCAAACTGATAACTCTTGCCCGGAATGGCGAGGACGTTGACGTCCTGGGCTGAACCGCCCTTGTGCCCGGGAGCAAATACCACTTCCAGCAGGGTTCCGGGAAGCAAATCGCCGGCCGCAGCCGGATCGTTTCTCTGGTGCAGGTGAGTGCCGGCAGTAACGGAGAAGTGGACGACCTGCGAGGTCAGGGTGTCGCGCATTACCACCAAACCGGTGCCGCGGTCGAAGCGCAGAATCTGCCCGCCGGCCTCCGCCGGTCCGGAAGAAGTTTCGACGCGAATGGCCCGCGCAAAGACTTTGCGATTGAGCTCCATTGTGTCGGCATACACGCGGTCGCCGCGATGAATGCCGAGCATGGTTACTGCCGCCCCGTTGCGATAGATGTGCGAGCGCTCATCAAACCAGATGGGCAACGACTTGCCCCCGCCAAACGGCTGCACCACGATGCGGTTGCGGATCGCATCCAGGCGCGTTACCGTGCCGCCGATAAGGCTTAGCTGCTTGTTGGGCAGAGGGCCAGGGTCGAGTATGGGATCAATGCTGGGCGCGGCCGAATCCGGAATCAACTCGGTCTGTGGAGCGGTCGGGGCAGGCGCCGCCGCCGCCGGCTTCATGGACGAAGCTTGGCCGCCGTTCGTGGCCGTGGAGTCCGCTTGCGCGCTCTGCGAGAACGCCGGCGCCAACCAAAGCAGAAGCAGGGAAAACACAGGGAACAGTCGTTTCATCGGTCCTCGGCAACAAGCGCGTGGAGCTCTGCCGTCTGATTGGATGCCGGCCGGGACCTAATCGTTTACGCCCGATCAGAGACAGTTGTCCCGCCCCCTTTTGGCCCGGCTACTCCCGGGCAAGTGGCTCCGGGGTATCGCACAACAAAACCTGCCATTTCTCCATCCAATCATGAGCAGCAGCCCGGTTTTTTGGGGGTCCCCGGCAAACGCCGGCCGCACCGTCCGGAGGTCTGATGTTCTCTCTCGCAGCGCGTTGTTCCCCGCGCCCTCACTCGAGCCCGCGCCCTGGGCGTCTTTTCCGGGGAGTGCGGATTGTGCTGGCCATCATGCTGGCGGGCGCCACCCTGTCTCTTGCCCAGACTGTGAGGCTGCCTCTGCCCAAGAGCTCTAAGCCGACGCCGGTGCAGAAGCTCAACCAGGAGGGTGTGCGCGCCATCGAGAAACGCGATTATGGCAAGGCCAAAAAGTTCTTCTATAAGGCCTACCTCATCGATCCCAACGATCCCTTTACGCTGAATAACCTCGGCTACGTCTCCGAGCTCGAAGGCGATCTTGACCGCGCCCAGCGCTTCTATGCGCTGGCTGCCGAGCACCCTTCGGAAGCGGTCATCGTCAAGGCTACCGACAAGGGAGTCATCGGCAAGCCGGTCGACAAAGTCGCCGGCAATAATCCTGACGAGCGGGTAGCGGTAAACCGCATGAACGTGCAAGCCATCACGCTGCTGGAGAAAGACCGTGCTCCCGAGGCGGATCTCGTCTTGCAGAAGGCTTTGAAGATCGATCCCAACAATCCCTTCACCCTGAACAATCTCGGTTACGCCAAGGAGAAAGAGGGAGAGTTGGAGCAGGCCATAAGTTTCTATTCCAAGGCCGCCTCCACCGGTTCCAGCGAGCGCGTCGTGGTGGCAATGAACAAGAAGTGGAGAGGCCAGCCCATCAATTCGGTTGCCGGTGATAACGCCAGGAAAGCCGAGCGCGCCCTGCAGCACGAAAACGAGCAGGATGTCGACGCCAAAGTGGCGCGGCTCAACCTGCGCGGCGTCTCGGCGGAAAACCGGAACGAACGCAAGCTGGCGAGGGATCTCTTCCAGAAAGCCTACAAGCTCGATCCCGGCAATGCTTTCACCCTGAACAATATGGGATATGTCGCCGAATTGGACGGCGACCGCGAGACGGCGGACTATTTCTACGCCAAGGCGCTGGAAGCGCGAAAGGCCAAAGAGAAGGTTGCTTTGGCCACCCGGAAAGATATGGAGGGTCAACCGCTGTCGGTGGTGGCGAACAACAACGACCAGGCGGTCGATTCAGCTCAGAGGGCCGCCCAGGAGCTCCGGCGCCAGCAGCAGAAGGAGTCGCCGGCGCTGCTGCTGCGGCGTGACAATACGCGGGTCATCGAACCGTCGCAGCCTCCTCCGCCCATGGAGGAGCCGCCATCCGCATCGGCCGGCGGGTCGTGGGTTGCTCCGCCGCAGGCCACCGCTGTCGAGAATGGCGAGGTTCAGGACGTCATCCCGCCGCTGCCGGATTCCGAGCAGCCAGACAGTGCCGCTCCGGCCGCGTCCCCGAACCCAGCTCCGGGAGCGGTCGAAAATGGACCCGTGCAGGACGTCATCCCTCCCCTGCCTGACGACCAGCAGCCTAAATAACAGGGATCAGGGTTTAGGGATTAGGGGTTAGAAGAAAGCTTTACTAACCCTTGATCCCAATTTCTAAACCCCAATCCCTAATCCCTATTCCCTAACCCCTATTTTTCATCGGCCACAGATGCTGGATCGGGCCGGTCCCCTTGCCCAGCGGTTCCGCCTCCTGAATGGCCCGAAAAACGTACTCTTGCGCCCGGGCGACAGCTTCGGGAAGCTTCATACCCAGACTCAAGCAACAAGTTAGCGAGGTGGCAAAGGCGCATCCGGTGCCATGGGTCGAAGACGAGGCGATCCTCCGCGAAGGGAAGCACCGGACCTGCACGCCCCCGTGCTCTCTCCAGATCAGGGTGTCGACCGGCTGGGGCAGGTGTCCGCCGGTGACAACCACGGCTTGCACCCCGGTTGCGAGTAACAGCTCGCCCGCCCGCCGCGCGTCCGGCAGGGTGGCGGCGGAGACTCCTGTGAGAATCGTGGCTTCGTCCAGGTTAGGGGTTACCACGGTGGCGAGTGGCAGGATGCGTTTCCGCAAGACGGCTACCCCCTCTGTGGTCAACAGCTCGGCGCCCGAGCTGGAGCGCACGATGGGGTCGACCACCACGATGGCGGGCCGCTGGGCCTCCAGAAAGTCCGCCACGGCCTGGGCTACCTTGGCCGAGCCGAGCATCCCCAGGCGGACTCCGCGAATGGGTAAGTCCATGACGAGCTCGTCGAGCGTGCGCCTGACGATGCCCGCCTCCACCGGCTCGACCGCCTGGACCCCCTGGGTGCTCTGTACCGTAAGGGCTGTGATACAGGTGGCGGCATAGCAACCGTGGGCCGCGGCTGTCTTGATATCGGCGGTAACGCCTGCCCCGGATGAGGGGTCATATCCGGCGATCGAGAGCACGACCGGGGTGCTCGGCTCAGGCGGTCTGCGCAAGGGCGGCGGCTCCTGGCGCCGGCGGAGGAGCTGGCAACACCCCATAGTGGCGTTGGCCGGGGTGCGCGGTCAGCCTGGCATCCGGCGCGTATGCTGATCCTATACCAGGGGCTCAGCGGCTGTTAACCCCCCTGCCGAGAACCCGGCGAGGGGAGCCCTGGGCCTCTGTCGGAGCTCCACTATGGGAATTTGGGCCAGATGCTCTCCTGACAGGGCAAAAGCCGGTCCAACCTCGCCAGGGACAATCCCATCCCATCTATCTGGTAGGCAAGATTTGCCTAGGTAACTGGGGAAGACGAACCCAGGATCTACTCTGAATTACCGAGACACAAGTACCTTGGTCTGTCAAGAGTTAAATTCAGAGTTTCTCCTTAGATGTTGACCTTAACCCTCTCCCTTCCATAGAATTACCAGATGGTCAGGGCTCCTAGGGAACTTCAGTTCATGAGGTGGAGGAATATGCGACGAGTACTGACCCAATCGATGCTGGCCGCGCTTCTGGTCAGCACATTGGGAGCGGCACCCGGCCAACACGACCTCGGCCCCAGGCTTCCTGCCCGGAAGCTGGTTGAACCCGAGCCCGTCAAGCCATTCCAGGTAGGGAAAGCATCCTGGTACGGCGAGCTTTTTCACGGCAAAGTCACCGCCAACGGCGAAATCTTCGACATGCACCAGCTTACGGCCGCTCACCCGGTATTGCCCCTGGGCAGCTACGTGCGGGTGACCAACATGAGCAACGGACGGTCAATCGTGGTGCGAATCAATGACCGTGGCCCCGTCACCCCCGGCAGGATCATTGACCTGTCCTACCAGTCGGCGGAGATTCTCCAGTTCAGCCGCAAGGGAATCCAAAAGGTACGGCTGGACCTCGTAAGCGAACCCGAAAGTTAGTGGTCCCGGCGGTCAATATCTAGGCTGGCGGGCTGGGCTCTGGTTGAAGCATTAACGACCGGCGGCTGGAAAGACACGGAATCCAAACCCTGTCGCCCTCCAGCCCCCCAGCCATAACCTGTGGATTTCTCTTCCGGCCACTTCGAGTACACTCAGCTTAGAGCCGCAATGAACCGATTTCGAAGTCCGCTGGGCCTTTTCGCCCTGATCCTGCTATTTCTGTGGGCCGCCGCCGGCCCGAGCGCCGCCCGCGATTCACGGTTTATCCTCCCCAGCAGCAATCCTGTCGCGAAGAAGGCCTTCGAGGACTTCTACAACCAGGACTACGACCGGGCAATTCACGGCTTCGAGGCGCTGGTAAAGGACTACCCGGCAGACCCCTTCGCCACCAACTATCTGCTCTCGGCGGTGCTCTTCAAGGAGCTGGCCCGCGTCGGGGCTCTCGATACGGAAAGCTACGCCGATGACGCCTTTCTGGATCGCGCGGCCGTGCGTCCCCTGGACCGCGATGCCCGCGCCCGCATCCTGGAGCTGCAGCGCCGCGCCGAGCTTCAGGCGAATGCCCTACTGGCCAAGAATCCCGATGACGTCGATGCCCTTTATGCCAGGGGAAGCACCCGTGCCCTGCGTTGCCTCTATATGGGGATGGCGGAGAAGGCCTGGTTCTCTGGGCTGCGGGCCGCGCTCGGATCGCGCCGCGACCACGAGAGGGTGCTGGAACTGGACCCCAACTATGTGGATGCCAAGCTGACCGTCGGCCTTCATAACTATGTCGTCGGCAGTTTGACCTGGCCGATGCGGGTCTCGGCCTCCCTCATAGGGGTAAGCGGCAACAAGCCAAAAGGGCTGGCCATGCTGCGCGAAGTCAGCAACAGCGGCTCGACCGCCAGCACGGATGCCAAGCAGGTCCTGGCGGTCTTTCTCCGCCGCGAGCAGCGTTACCCGGAGGCCTTGGAACTGGTGCGCGACATGATGGCGGCCTCTCCACGCAGCTTCCCAACGGCCCTGGAATACGCCAACCTTCAAGCCGCCGCCGGACAGGGACCGGAATCGGTCGCCTCTTATCGCCAGATCCTGGCCGGTTGCCGGGAGAAGAAGTACGCCTTGCCCGAGCCGGCCAAGGCCTCCTTCTTTCTTGGTATAGCCCTCCGCGGCCAGCGCCAGTTCCAGGAGGCCGCCGAAGTTTTCGACATGGCAGCCGCCACTGCAGGCGCCGACCCCGAGCTGAGCGAGCGGGCGACGCTGCTGGCCGGGGAAATGTACGACACCTTGCTTAAGCGGGAGATCGCGGTCAAGCGCTACGAGACCGTACTCTCAGCCGGCAACATCGCCCCACTGACGGAAATCGCCCGCCGGCATATGAAAGAGCCATTCCAGTACAAGTAACTTGGCGAATCGGTTCTATTCGGCCTTCTCCGGCGAGGGGTGCAGAGGTCTCCGGCACAGCATGAGGTTCATGACCCTTATGCTCATCACCACCTCCCGCTTCTGATTAAAGACCTCGATGAAGCTGCTGACCAAGCCTCTGTCAGGCTTGGAGCGGGAGCGTTTCGCCTCCAGTATGGTGGCCCGGATGGAGAGGTGATCCCCTGGCCGCACCGGCCGGACCCAGCGCAGTTCGTCGATTCCCGGCGATCCCAGGCTGGCTACCGTGGAGACATAATGATCGGCATAAAGGCGCATCATGAGCGACGCGGTGTGCCAGCCGCTGGCGATCAGGCCGCCGAAGGGGCCGCTGGCGGCGCGAACTGGGTCGGTGTGGAAATACTGAGGATCGAAGCGCCGCGCAAACTCCAGCACTTCCTCTTCGCTGACGGCAATGGTTCCGAACTCGTAAACCGAGCCGGGGTGGTAATCCTCGAAATACCTTTCGTCGCTCGGAACGGAAAACTGGGCAGTGCTCATGCGTTCGCTGCGTTCCTCGACCAGATTCGTGGAAGGTATATCCCGTACGGTAACCGGGCGAGCAGCCCGGTGGTGATAGCGAAGGGCACGTCCACTTTGAATCTTCTCTCGATGCCCCGGCGGAACTGCCCCAGGCGCCGCTGCGTGTCCAGCGAGTTGCGCCTGGCCGGAGGCAGGCCTGCAGCTAGATTTTACAGGTTGGGCCGGAGTCCTGGCCGGATGAGTGTTGTGAATCAGGAGCCGCGCCGCGGCTCTTCGGAGCGGTCCCTCAGGGGACGATGCCGAAGCGCGGCAGCACCCAGCGGCTGACCACCAGCCATATCGCAATCACCAGAAGAACGCCTAAAAACTCGTTCATGGTTTCACCATCCTCTACCCAGATGAATAAATGCAGTCGCCATTTGCTCCGTTACAACAATAGTAGACCAGCATGGCCTCCGAGCGACTGGAAATTTTGCCGCCGCGCGGGGTCCTCCGAACCAGGAATACTGCTTGACAAAGCTTGCCTGGCAAAGGTACCTAACCAGATACGCACTCAAGACATCTTTGGGCGGCCCGAACTGCCAGACCAGCCGCCGATTTCAAAGATCACTAAGGCGGCCCTGTCGCTGACGCAGAAGGCGTAGAGGGAAGGAAAACGATATGAGCTCGGAGTTCGCCATCATTGGAACACGGCAGCCCAAGATTGACGCCTTCGAAAAGGTCAGCGGTCGCGCCAAGTACGCCTCGGACATCTCGCTTCCCGGAATGCTTCACCTGAAAATTCTGAGCAGCCCCCATCCGCATGCACGGGTCGTCGGCATCGACGTCGCAAAAGCCTTGGCGCTGCCGGGCGTAAAGGCGTTGCTGACCTACAAAGATGTGCCGAAGTTCCAGTGGCACGCCGGCATGAGTATCCTGACCGGGTCGCCGCGCTTCGTGGGCGACAACATCGCGGTGGTCGCCGCCGTCAGCGAGGAGATTGCCATCGAGGCCCGCGAGCTCATCAAGGTGCAATACGAGGTCTTGCCGTTTGTCCTCGATGCGGAAGAAGCCTTGAAGCCAAACGCGCCCAAGATAGCGCCCGAAGGCAACCTGTTCGGGGGGAAGCCCCAGGTCGTTTCCCGGGGAGACATTGCCAAAGGCTTCGCCGAAGCCGACCTTGTCTACGAAGCCAGATACCGCACTCCGCTGCTACAGCACGCGACAGCGGAGCCCAGAGTCGCCGTGGCGCAGTGGGAGGGCGGCAAGCTCACGGTCTGGGCCTCGGTGCACGGAGTCTTTGAGGTGCAGAAAGGCCTCTCCAAGGCGCTCAACCTTCCCATGAGCAAGATTCGCGTCGTCTGCGAATTCATGGGAGGCGCTTTCGGCGACCGCTCGACCCTGGAGCGCACGGAAATCCTGGCCGCGCTGGTGGCCCGCAAGACGGGACACCCGGCCCGTCTCGAGCTGGACCGGGAAGAGTGCTACCTGGCCGGGCACCATCGCTATCCGACCGTCATCGACCTGAAGTACGGCGTCAAAAAAGACGGCACGCTCACGGCGATGCACTGCAAGGTAATCGGTGATATGGGCGGGTATTTCCACCTGCACGGTGCCGCCGGCGTAATGGAGACGCTGCAGATCCTCTACCGCTGCCCGAACATGAAGGGCGAGAGCTATTCCGTCCTCACCAACAAGCCCGAAGGCGGCAACATGCGCTGCATCGGCCACCCGATGGCGACCTTCGCCCAGGAAGTCCACATGGACGTCATCGCCGAAAAACTCGACATGGATCCGGTGGAGCTGAGATTGAAGAACCATGGCCGCCGGGAAGACGGCGACCAGTTCCGCAAGATTCCTTTCAGCAGCAACGGCATGCGCGAGTGCATCGAGCGCGGCGCGGAGGCCATGCAGTGGAACGAGCGCTGGCAGCCGAAGCCAGTTGCCGCCGCAGGACCGATCAGGCGCGGAGTCGGCATGGCCATCCACGCCTGCCGGCACGGCGGCTTCATGGTCGGCCAGCCCTGCTCCGGTATAGTCCGCATCAACCAGGACGGAACGGTCAACGTGCTCACCGGCGCAGTGGATGTGGGCGGCGGGCAGAAGACGACAATGGGCATGATCGCCGCCGAAGAACTCGGCGTGCCGTTTTCCAGCATCTATGTCACCTCCGCCGACACGGACGTCACTACCGACACCGGCACTACCACCGCCAGCCGCCAGACGATGATGGGCGGCAACGGCGCCCGGCGCGCAGCCGCCGATGCCAAGAGCCAGTTGCTCGATCTCGCCGCCGAGGAATTGAAGACCGACAAAAAAGACCTGTCGATTCGCCAGGGCATGATCTACAAGCGCGGCGAGGAGAAGGGCGTCCCCATCGCCCAGATCGCCGGCAAGAATCCCAACCCGATCATCGGGCGGGCCGTTGCCAAGGCTCCGACGGATGTGATCTTCCACAACTTCGCCGCCAATTTTGCCGAGGTCGAGGTCGATACCCGGACCGGCACGGTCAAGGTCGTCAAGATCGTGGCGGCGCACGATCTGGGGCGGGTGATCAACATGTTGACCACCGAAGGCCAGTTCGAGGGCGGGCTGACGCAGGGAACAGCCTTTGCCCTCGGCGAACAGCAGGTCATTGACCCCAGCACTGGAATCTCGCTGAACGCCAATCACCTTGATTACAAAATCTCCAGCATCCAGGATTATCCGCTGGAGATGGTGCCGATCATGGTAGAGTCGGTCGATCCCTACGGCCCCTTTGGCGCCAAGGGGGTTGCCGAGCCAGTCTACGCGGTGATCGCACCGGCCATTGCCAACGCGGTCTACAACGCCATCGGTGTTCGGTTTGCAGAACTGCCAATCAGTAAACGGGCCGTCCTCGCCGGACTGAAGGCGGTCAAGGTCTAAGAAGCGGTCAAGGTCTAAGAAAAGTAGAAGATTACAGCCTTCGATCAACAGCTTCGCGGTTGGCTGGCGGCGGTCGTGGTGGCCGGATGGCTGGCGTACAGACAGCAGTTCCCAGCAGGCTGCCTGCGCCAGGAATCTGCTTGACAAAGACAACCGTCTGACGTACCACACCAGTACACGTTTCGTGGGATAGTTTTTGGCCTTCAATTTCGAAACATATGAAGGGGGTCGGTATGGGAGACACGAAAGAGATGTCTGAGCTCGCCGAGGCAAAGCCTGGCAAGCTTCAGTCCTCGCGCCGTGACTTCTTGAAGGGCATGGGTGTAAGCACGGCGGCTGCGGCCGTGGCCTCGACGCTTACTCCCGAGCTGGAAGGACAGAATGCACCGCTGGTAAAGGGGGTCCGGGAAGGCGTCATCCAGATGGAGATCAACGGTAAGCGCTACCGGCTGGCAGTGAAGTCCCACTGGACGCTGCTGGACGTGCTGCGGCGGGAGCTGGGTCTGACGGGGACGAAGAAGACCTGCGACCGCGCCAGTTGCGGCGCCTGCACGGTGCTGATGGATGGCAAGCCGGTCTTTGCCTGCACGCTGCTGGCCCTGGAAGCCAACGGGCGCAAGTTCACCACGATCGAAGGCTTGTCGGACGGGGACAAGCTCCATCCGATCCAGGAGACCTTTATCCGCGAGGATGCCTACCAGTGCGGCTTCTGCACGCCGGGAATGGTGATGTCTACCAAGGCGCTGCTGGATACGAATCCGCGGGCGAGCGTGGCGGAGATCAAGGAAGCGCTGTCGGGCAACATCTGCCGCTGCGCTGCTTACCCGAAGATCACCAAGGCGGTCTTGTCGCTGACGCAGAAGGCGTAGAGGGAGGGAGACGATATGAGCTCGGAATTCGCCGTTATCGGAACACGGCAGCCCAGGGTGGATGGGTTCGAAAAGGTCAGCGGTCGAGCCCAGTTTACCTCGGATATCTCGCTGCCGGGAATGCTCCACCTGAAGATCTTGCGCAGTCCCTATCCGCATGCGCGGATTGTCAGCATCGACACCTCCAAGGCGCTGGCGCTGCCGGGCGTCAAAGCGGTGCTTACTTATAAGGATATGCCGGCGTCCCGCTGGAATCCGCAGATGCCAATCCTCACCGATGTCGCCCGCTTCGTGGGCGACGACATCGCGGTGGTCGCCGCGGTGAGCGAGGAAATCGCCATCGAAGCCCGCGAACTGATCAAGGTGAATTACCAGGTCCTGCCGTTTGTCCTCGATCCCGAAGAGGCCATGAAGCCCGGCGCTCCCAAGCTGTTCCCGGAGGGCAACGTGGTTGGCGGGGCGCCCGCTCGGGTTAACCGAGGCAACGTCGAAAGGGCTTCGCCGAAGCTGACTTCGTATACGAAGGCAAGATACCGGACGCCCATTCTGCAGCATGCCACCAACGAGAGCCGGGTCGCAGTAGCGCAGTGGGAAGCCGGCAAGCTGACCCTCTGGGACTCCACGCAGGCTCCGTTCGATGTGCAGAAGGCAGTCGCCAAGGTGATGGGCATCCCGATGAGCAAGGTGCGCGTGAGCACCGAGTTTCTCGGGGGCGGCTTCGGCGACAAGGGCTTCCCCCGGACGGCAGAGCGTGCTGGCCGCCATGATGGCGCGCAAGACCGGCCAGCCCGGCAAGGGTCGAACTCGACAGGGAAGAAATCTATATCGCCGCCCTGCACCGTTATGCCGGCCATCATGGACCTGAAGTACGGGGTCAAGAAGGATGGCACGCTCACCGCCATCCAGGCGAAGGTGGTCGCCGACGGCGGAGCTTATGCGATGTTTGGAGCTGCCGGGCTCGGCATCATGGAATGCATGATGACGATCTACCGCTGCCCGAACATGAAAGGCGAGGCCTGGACGGTCAGCACCAACAACCCGCCCACCGGCCCCATGCGCTGTGTCGGCCACCCCAGGGAACCTTCGCCCAGGAAGTTCACATGGACATCATCGCCGAGAAGCTCGGCATGGATCCGGTGGAATTCCGGCTGAAGAACTACTGCGCGCCTCGAGGACGGCAACCAGGATTCAAATCGGCCAAGAAGATGCCGTTCACCAGCAACGGCATGAAGGAGTGCATCGAGCGCGGCGCGGAGGACATTCGGCTGGAAGCAGCGCTGGCAGAAGCCGGGCTCCAGTCCCGGGCCGGTCAAGAAGGGTGTAGGCGTGGCCATTCATGCCTGCACGCATGGCCGCATGCCTCCGGGAATGCCGTTGTCCGGCATGGTGCGGGTCAATGCCGACGGCACGGTGAACGTGATGACCGGCGCCACCGAGACTCGGAGGCGGGCAGAAGACCACCATGGCCATGATCGCCGCCGAAGAACTCGGCGTGCCGCTTTCCAGCGGTCTCGGTCATATCCGGCGATACCGGCGTCGACCACCGATACCGGCACCACTTCCGGCAGCCGCCAGACCATCACCGGCGGAACCGGGGTCAAACTGGCGGCCGCCGAGGCCAAGAATCAACTGCTCGACTGGCGGCCGCTGACTTGAAGGCGGACAAGAAGAATCTGTCGATCCGCAACGGCATGGTCTACGTGGCCGGCTCGGAAAAGGCCGTTCCGCTGGCCCAGATTGCGGCCAATGCGCCGGGCGGGGTGATCTTCGGCAGTTGGGGTCAAGAAGATTCCGCTCGATATCTTCACTCATACTTTTGCCGCCGGTTTTGCCGAGGTCGAAGTCGACACCCGGACCGGTGCAGTTAAGGTTCTGAAGATGGTGGCGGCGGACGATCTCGGAAGAGCGATCAACCCGCTCACCGCCGAAAGCCAGATCGACGGAGGCGTCATGCTGGGTCTTGGGTTCGGCCTGGCGGAAGAGCAGATGCTCGACAAATCCACCGGCATTTGCGTCAATCCCAATCACCTCAATTACAAGGTGCCCAGCATCAAGGAGGTTCCGGAGATCGTGCCGATCCTGGTGGAATCGGTCGACAAAGTAGGTCCGTTCGGGGCCAAGGGCATGGGCGAGCCGGCTTGCAGCTCCGCCCGCGCCGGCCATCGCCAACGCCATCTACAACGCCATCGGCGTGCGCTTTACGGAACTGCCTGTCGACCAATCGTGCCATCCTCACCCGCCTGAAAAGTCGGTCAAGGGCTAAGGAGAAGGGAGAAAACAATGAAGCCTTTCGATTATTACCGGGTCAGCACGGTCATCAGGCCGTGGCCCTGCTGGCGAAGTACCAGGAGAAGGCTGCCATCCTGGCTGGCGGCAGCGATCTGCTGGGCATGATGAAGGACGGCATCGAGGGCGCGGCGCTGCAGACCCCGAGCACCTGATCGACATCAAGGGGATCAAGGAACTGACCTTGATCCAGGAGCGGCCGGCAGGGCTGCGGATAGGCGCGGCGACCACGCTGAGCGAACTCGTGCACTCCGAGGTGGTGGAAAAGAAATATCCGCTGGTGGCAAGGCGGCCAAGCAGGTAGCGGTGCCGCAGATCCGCAACGTGGGAACGCTGGGCGGCAACCTGTGCCAGCGGCCACGCTGCTGGTATTTCCGCGGCAAGCTGTTCGATGACTGCATCCGCAAAGGCGGCGGCACCTGCTACGCGCATTCGCCGAAGGCGGAGAACCAGTACCACGCGATCATGGGCGGGGACATCTGCAGCATGGTGTATCCGTCCGACATGGCGCCGGCGCTGATCGCGCTGGATGCCAAGGTGGAGATCGCGGGGCCGAAGGGCAGGCGGGTGATACCGCTGGAGAAGTTTCTACGTGACGCCGGAGAAGAACCAGCTGCGGGAGACGGCGCTGGCGCCGCAAGAGATGCTGGTCGCGGTGGAGATTCCGGCGGCCTCGGCGGGGAAGAAGGGAGTGTTCCTCAAGCTGCGCGAGCGGCAGGCGTTCGACTTCGCGGTGCATGAGCGTCGCGGTCGCGGTACGCTGCAAGGGCGGCAAGAGTGGCCGATTCGCGCGTGGTCTTCGGCGCGATGGCGCCCTAGCCGCTGCGCAGCCTGAAGACGGAAGCGGCGCTGAAGGGCAAGACGCTGAAGGACGCGGTGGCCGTAGCTTGCGCCGCCGCGGTCGAAGGCGCCAAGCCGCTGAGCGGCAACACCTACAAGGTGGCCGCCGCCAAAGGCGTGCTGGAACAGGCTCTGAACCATCTGGCGTAAGTACACCCCAGCAAGCCCGACTTCAGGCTTGCTGGGAACCCCGACCGGAGCGAACCCGGCTCGCCATTTTCCGCGGTGGGCCATGCTTGAAGCAAAGGTGGAGAATTGCCCGACTGACGCTGGATCGCGCCGGTCGGGCAGTTTTTTTTGCGAATAAGGTGAAGCTCCCCGTTTACTTGGCAAGATCTGCGGAAGCAGGCGCGTGCGCTGGTGCACTAATATGCCCCACCCAAGCTTGCTTTGCTTGTGTGCGGTAGTTTCTTCTGCGTATAAGAACTGCCCCACTCAAGCCCAACGGCGGGGCTTGAATGGGCCACCCGCGACAATCCTCCCTGATCCCCACGCTGAAGCGTGGGGCTAACCAACACTGCGCCTCCGGCGCGAGGTTTGCATCGTCTTACGGAACTGGCCCCAGCAATTCTCCCCGATCCTCACACAGAAGGTATGGGGCTAACAAACACTGCGCCTGCGGCGCGCTGGACTGCGTAATCAGTTGATTCATCGCTTTCCCAGCAACAGGTCCGCCGTCGATGGTGGCGCTACAACAGCCACCAGGGCCCGCCGCCGGGGACGGCGGCGCTACTCCATGCGCGTCTTCTGCAGTGTCAGAATGCGCTTCGTCCTGATTTGCTTCGTCATCATCGGTGTCGGCATCGCCATCGCTTGCATCGCCTTCGTCATTCTCGGCGTATCTGTCCTCTGCTACGTCCTCGCTAGTTTCATCTGCGTTTTCAGTGTTGTCTCCTTCTTCCTCATCCCCTTGTGCTTCGTCGTTGTCTTCCGATTCCTCCGGGTCTTCCTCATCGTCCTCAGCTTCTTCCGAGTCGAGTTCGTCGTTATCCAACTCTTCCTCGTCGCCGATGCTGGTGATCTGGTCATAGTAAGGCGAGGGGTTGGCTTCGAGGCGGTGAAGGTTGGAGGTTGCGACCTGCAGGCCGTAGAGCAGCAGTCCGGCCTTGCGATTGTCGAGGCGGCCGTCGAGCAGGGCGTGCAACACCTCCTGCACGGAGACCTGGATAGCGTTGCCGTCTTCGAGCAGAGGCAGGACGACGGGGCCGCGGGCATCGTGGCGGTGGCGGCGGCGCTGCCGCGCCTTGTGATGCCAGTAGCAGAGATTGGAGTCGCGCAGAGCAGGGCCTTCACACAGCTTGCCGTTGGCGCGCACGTGTCCACAGGTGCGAGATGAACTCATACCCTATCCCCCCCCGGTTCAGGAGAACAAATTCTTTGTTTGCTGTTGTTTGTGTGTGCTCAATGGCGGCAAATTCTTGAGCGCCAGAGCCTTGCGGGTAAATTCTTGAATCGACAGCGCCTACGCGTGCGCCCAACAAGCGGGACCAAGCGTGAAAGATGGCGCTGGGACAATATCGCCCTAATTCCAGTATGGCATTTTGCGCCGGGGGATTGTGACATCAACGACGGAAATTTTTTGTGCGTATTTTCAAAGGGTTGCGGAGAATAAGGGGCACGGTGGGGCTTGACAGCAAATTACTGAATATACGCACCTGGCCCATGGTGGGGACACCCGGCTACTCCCGCGCGAGTATTATTCGTCGCAAACCCTGCCGTCAATCCCAGACGCGAAGTTGAGAACCTGACGCGCGCACAGCGCCGGCTTGATGTAGTGGATCATGTGATAAGGAGTCGGCAGATGCAGGAAGCGCACGTTCCGCAGGTGCTTTTCGAGAACCGCTTTCTGCTCCTGGTTGGCGATGGCGCCGCCCGTCGGATAGAGGCAAAGGACCGGGGCCTCTACTTTGGACAAATAGGGCGTGACATCGGTGCGCAACGCGAATTCCGCCATCTGCGCCAGCATCTCGACTCCGGCGGCAGCGACGTTTTGGTTGTACCAGTCCAGGAACGCGGCGGGCATGTCCGGCGGAAAACGAGTACTGCTGTTCGTCTGCTTCAGCCACTGTTCCGGGCCCATCTGGCGCACTGCCTCGGGCCAGGACGCGTATCCGCAGGCGAAACCTTTGCGTGCTCCATCGCTGAAAAACACGGGGGCCGATACCAGCGAAAGCGAGCGCACCAGTTTTGGATAGCAGCCAGCGAACGCCAGTCCGAGAATGCCCCCGATGGACTCTCCACAATAGTGCACCGGCTGATCGTCCAGGTCGCGGACAATGGCACGAATGTCAGCTACATATTCCTCGGCGGTAAGCCCGGTGGCGAAATCGAAGTCTTTGCCCGAGCGGCCGAGTCCACGCAGGTCGGGACGGACCACCTTGAAATGGCGGCATAGATAAGGAACCCACTGAAACCAGAACTGGGAAGAACGGCCGTAGCCGTGCTGAAGAATCAGACAAGGCGCGTTCGCCCAGGGATCAGTGAAATCATCTATCTCGTAAAAAAGATCAGGTTTTGCCGGCCGCTGAATGAAAGGCATCGCAATCCTTTGTGTTACCGGGAATATGCTACAGCACAGATGCCAATGTTGGCTCGAGATTACGAGAACTGCCCCACTCAAGCCCAACGGCGGGGCTTGAATGGGCCACTCGCCGAACTACCCCACGTTAGCCAACAGCAGGCGAACGTGGGCACCAAACGAGGACGGCGGTGCTACAGTTTCCCGCTGGCGTTGAGCAGGGCCACGACGATTCCCATCAGCGACTCGCCCGCAATCAAACCTGAACTTACTGGGATCACGAATCGCTCGGCGATCTTCGGGCGCGCGCGCTCAAGGATCAGCGCAATCAGCGCGCCGAGGAACATCGAGAGGGAATTGAAGAAGGGAATCACGAAGGCCAGTCCCAGTCCGGTGGCGGAAGGGATGAAGCGCGAGAGCCTGGGGAAGGCGCGCTCGAGCAAAGGCAGCACGATGCCGACGAGTCCGCCGATCAGCAGGCCCATGCGCGCCGTCGGGTGCAGCGAGTGGACGCCGTTCGAGAGCAGACGGGCCACGGCGGCCCATACCTGCGCCGAGGGAGCGGGCCACTGGTCGCTGCCCAGCACCGAGGCCGTCGGCACGATCACATAAAACGCCGGCACGACGATCAGCACGCCGGCAAAGATTCCCAGGAACTGGGCGATGAACTGCTTGCGCGGATTGGCGCCGAGCAGGTATCCGCTCTTCAGATCGGTGAGCAGGTCGGCGGAGGCGCCCGCGGCTCCGGCGGTCATGCCGGCAGTCATGAGGTTAGTGACCATGTTGGAGGGCGCGAGCCAGCCGAACATCAGTTGCGTGATCTTGCCCATGGCGCCGATCGGGGTGATGTCGCTCTCGCCGGTGGCGCGGCAGGCGACGACGGAGAGAAAGAAGGTCATCAGCACGGCGACGATGCTCATCCACCAGCGGGTGTGGAAGGCCCACTCCAGGATGGAGATGCAACCCAGGCCGGAGAGAACTGTGCCGGTCAGAAACCAGGCGGGCGGAACTTCGATGCGCGCCAGAGGGTCATGCGCTTCGTTCGTCGCTCGGCGGCTTCTTTGCGCAGGATTCCGGCGACTCCGCCGAAGGCTTTGCCGATGGTCCGCCAGTTGAAAGCAAACTGCAGCAGCGCCGAGGTCACCATGATGGCCGCTCCGGTCCAGGTGCTCCAGGAGACTATGGCGCGGTAGCCGATCTTGGCGGCGTCGATCACGCCGAGCTGGACCATCCAGGGGGCGAGCACGGTGTAGTTGATGAGTCCGCCGAGCAGCATCGACCAGGCGATCTTCCATCCCATGATGGCGCCGGCGGCGATCATGATGGTGCTCATCTCAAAGGAGAGCGTCCACTTGATCAGCGGAATGCCCAGCATCTGCCCGGGGAAGGGCAACATCGCGGGAATGCGGAACGGGCGGCCGGCTTCGCGCAGCCAGGTGATCACCGCGCCCAGCACGGCGGCGATGCCGAGCGAGCGAGCCTTGACCGCCGAGTCGCCGCCTTGGGCGTGCAGGCTGCGCAGGGTTTCGGCGGCGGCGATGCCGCTGGGGAATTTCAACTGCTCGACGTTGATCATCTGGCGCTTCATGGGAATGGCCATGAAGACGCCGAGCGCGGCCAGGAAAACCGTCCAGCCGGCCAGCACCGGCCAGGCGATGTGATGCCCGGTGATCAGCAGGTAGGCCGAGATGGCGGAGACCATGGTGCCGCCGGTCGAGTAGCCGGCGGAGGAGGCCGTCGACTGCATGCAGTTGTTTTCCAGGATCGACATCTCGCCGCCGAACAGGCGCGGCATCGTCTTGCTCAATGTCTTGTTGATGGAGAACGAGAGAATGCAGGCGGTGATGGCGACGCCCAATCCCCAGCCGGTCTTGAGGCCGACGTAGAGATTGGAAAGCGACATGAAGCCGCCGAGAAAGGCGCCCATGATGACGGCCCGCGCCGTCAACTGCGGCATCGAGTCGCCTTGGTAGACGGTGCGAAACCAGACGAGTTCGGGATCGTCGGCCGCGCGCATACCGTTGACTTGGCGCGTCTCGCCCGTCAGCCCGATTTCCAAGTCGCCGTCCATGTTTGCAGCCGTTATGAAGATCTACTCAGACGAAGAGAGTAAATGCCACAAAGAAGTTTCACGTTCACGTTGCACGTTTCACGAAAGAGATCCCACATTAGCTTCGCTGCGCTTGGCAGATGTGGGCCACCATCGGACTCTCGTTTACTAGATGCGTCTTTGTTGGCACAGCGGCTAAAGCCGCCTTCCATAGGAATCTCAATTCCCACGCCTGAACAGGGCGTGGGCTTCCACCAAACTTCACTATACCGGACTATACCGGATGGAACGGGAGGGCAGAGGAGGCAGCAGATCCCGCCCTGGCGCTTTGGACGCCAGAGCGGGTTTCCTGGGGGAGGGCCGACTACACTCGCGAAAATCGAAAGACCAAGAATCGAAAGATCAGTGGATGCGCAGGCGCGATTTAGCCGCCAGCAATGCGCCAATGCCGAGCAAGGCGCAGAACATCATGTAGAAGCTCGGCGCCTGCTTGCTGCCCGTCAGGGCGATCATCCAGGTGATGTAGAAGGGAGCAAAACCGCCGAAGATCGGCACGCCGATGTTGTAGCTGAGCGCCAGTCCCGAGGCCCGCGTCTGGGGAGGGAAGCACTGGGAGAGGAACGAAGGCAGCACGCCGCTATAGCCGCTTTTCAGCAGGTTCATCTAGCACACCAGACAGATGAGCAGAGCCAGGCTCTTGGAATTCAGCAGCAGCGCAAAAGCCGGATAGATGGTGAACAGGAATGCCACCGTGGTCCACATGAGAATGCGGCTGCGCCCGATGAGATCGGACAAGTGTCCGATGAGCGGAGCGCCGATGGTCAGGATGATGGCCCCGAGCAGCGTCGCCGTGAAGCCGGCCGATGCCGGCAGGCCGAGTTGCTTCACCGCATACGTGGGCATGTAGAGGATGATGTAATTCGAACTGGTGGAAACCACCACCGCGCCGATGGCCAGCAGCAGAGGGACCGAGTGGTGCGTGAACAGGTCGCGGACCGGGGTGCGCGTCTTCTTGGCGACGAGGAATTCCGGCGTCTCTCCTACGTGTTTGCGGATGTAAAAGCCGACCGGCCCGATCAACAGGCCGAAGAGATAAGGAATGCGCCAGCCCCAGCTATTGAGCTGGTCCCTGGTCAGCATGGTGGTAAGCGCGACGCCAAAGCCGGAAGCCAGTATGGCGGCCAATCCCTGGCCCGCCCACTGGAAGCTGGCCATAAGGCCTTTGCGGTTAGTGCTGTGCTCCACCAGGAAGGCGGTGGCGCTGCCAAACTCGCCGCCGACGGCAAAGCCCTGCATCAGGCGCGCCATCACGACGGCAATGGGCGCGAGGAGCCCTACCTGCGCATAGGACGGCATGACGGAGGTGAGCAACGTGCCGACCCACATCAGCAGGATGGATGCCAGCATGGAAGCCTTGCGGCCGGCGCGGTCGGCGTAAGCTCCCAGGAAGATCGCTCCGAGCGGACGGACCAGATAACCGGCGCCGAAGGTTCCCAGGGTCAGCAATAGAGACACGGTTTCATTGCCGGTAGGGAAGAAGACCCTGGAAATGGTAACGGCGAAGTAGCCGTAAATGAGAATGTCGAACCATTCCAGGGCATTGCCGATGGAAGCAGCGGCAATCAACTTGTACATGTGGGTAGTCGATATCGTGGGGAGGCCGTGCCGGTTTCGGACGAAACGCTCATAGGAGCCGCCATGTCCTTTTGAATTAATAGTGTGAACGGGAGTTTAGCACGATCGCCGGCGGATTACACGCCTTCTCCGGCGGAGTGGCGTGATGGCGCATGCAAGCATGTACTTCGCTGGGGAGGAGAAGTTCCCGCAGAACCGTGTGAAGCAAGCAGTTCGAGCACGGTTGAACACTCTACGCTTACCTGTTGTGCGCATGGGTCTTGCGTCGTCCCTACGGGACTCGGATTCTACAATATGCTTTCCCCACGCTGAAGCGTGGGGCTAACGACCACTGCGCCTCCGGCGCGCAGGTGACGCGAGTAGGCGGCTGCATTTTGTTGGTAAGGAACTTCCCCACGTTTGCCCAACAGCAGGACAAAACATGGGCAACAGGCGCGCAAGGATCGCGGACTGTCCCAAGTGCGAGAGGCTGGGCGGCTCACCCGTTGTGCATAGGTTCCCACTGTTCGGGCATCACCCAATCGAGAGCGGTCTGATGGCGCAGGCTCAGAGTCTGCTTGACGTCAACGGCAGGGATATTCGAGTCCCGCGCTTCCTTGCTGTTTGGCTCGACTTCTTGCGTCGTGGCAGGCTTGAATTCGATATCCATCGGAGCTTCCTTATAGATTAAAGATATAAGTCCAGGTCTGACCCGCTACTCCAGCAACGCCAAAACGACGTTCGCCTGGGACCCCGCCGGCGCCACGCGTGCAGGAGGATTGTGTGTCGTTCCGGCCGGCTTGGGAAATTCATAGTTTTGATGGCAGCTATAAACGCCGGCCATACAGCTACGGAAGCGCAGCTTTCGCTTGACACTGGTCGCGGTCCAGAGTTGCTCCATTGCCCAGAGCAGTTCCTGGGTTGGTGTATCCCGGGAAACGTCATCTCGACCGGAACGAGGCCTGGGATGGACGAGCGGAGTGGATCTTGTGTTTCGCGGCTAAACACAAGATCCCTCGACTCGCGACAAACGAGAGCTCACTGTGAGAAATCAACCCAGCCCTAGCCAGGGGAAATCTGCCAGCAAATGGCTTTTTGGGCAATCGCTCGCTCGGGATGACGGTCCTATTCATGGATACACCATCTCGGGAAATGCTCTAGTAATCCGCGACCCGAAACGGTGCGAGATGCGGATTTGGCAGGAGATGCTTTTCAGTAGTATGTTGTGCTTATGCAGATGCGACTTTCCAAATACGGTCAGGCTTCGACCCAACCCTCTCCCGTCACCCGGCTGTTGGGCAGCTTCGCGCGCGATTTTCGCGACGGGGTGGACATCAACCTGGGGGTGGGATACGTCAACGAAAAGACCATTCCCGTGCCGGAGCTGATGGAAGCGCTCCAGGCAGTGGGGACGCAGCCGGGAAAGTACCGGCAGGCATTCAACTACGGCAGCCCGGCAGGCTCGGCGAACCTGGTGGGCTCGATCCGGCGGGTGCTGGCTGAGCTGAAGGTAGGCCAACTGGATGAGGCTACACTCGTCCGCAAGCGGCTGTCCATCGGCGCCTGCGGGGCCACTAGTATTCTGGAGGCGCTCTCGGAGGTGCTGCCGCAGGGGATAGTGGTGGCGGCCGATCCCATGTATTACATCTACTCGGATGTGCTGGAGCGCAAAGGCTTCGAGATCCTGGCGGTGCCCGAGGACAACGAAGGCCCCGAGCTGGGAGCGCTGGAGCAGAAGCTGCGCGCGCTCGGCGACGAGGCGGAGCGCATTTCCTTCTTCTACGTTGTCACGGTAAACAATCCTTCGGCTACCATACTGTCGAACCGGCGGCGCAAGGCGCTGTACGAGGTGGCGGCGGCGCTGTCGCGGCGGCAGAACCGGCTGATCCCGATCGTCTACGACCTGGCTTACGAACTGCTGTTGCACGATCCGGAAGCAGAGCCGTTTGCTTCAGCGCTGCCGTACGACGAGCTGGGCATCGTCTACGAGATCGGAACCTTGTCGAAGATTATCGCGCCCGGGCTGCGCATCGGCTACTTCCTAGGGCCCGACGGGCCGTTCATGAGCGCCATGATCGAGCGCACCAGCGATACCGGCTTCAGCGCGCCGCTGTTCGTGCAGGAGATGGCCAGCTACCTGCTGGATACGCGCATTCGCGAGCAGTTGCGGGCAGTGAACGCGGGCTACCGCGAAAAAGCCGTGGCGGTGAAGGAAGGCATCGCGCGCACGATCGGACCTTATCTGGAAGAGCAGCGCGGCGGCAGCGCGGGCTTCTATTATTACCTGACCTTCCGCGACGTGGAGACGCATCCCCGGTCGCCACTGTTCAAGTTCCTGACCCGCACGACGGGCGATCCCACGGTCGATGGTCCCAAGGGCAACCCACTGCCGCGCGTGATCTATATTCCCGGAGAGTATTGCGTCAATCCTCGCGGTGATATGGCAGAACGCGGACGGCGCCAGTTCCGGCTGTCGTATGGATTCGAAGACGTGCCGGCAATCCTGCGCGCGCTGGAGCTGATGCGTGAGGGCGTCGAATACGTCAAACAGGGCGCGGTAATGGCGGGAAGCGTCAGGTAAATGGGACCCGCCGCCGGGGACGGCGGCGCTACCACAGCAAAGACGGGACCCGCCGCCGGGGCGACGGCGCTACCACAGCAAGGACGGGACCCGCCGCCGGGGCGACGGCGCTACCACAGCAAGGACGGGACCCGCCGCCGGGGACGGCGGCGCTACCACAGCAAAGACGGGGCCCGCCGCCGGGGCGACGGCGCTACTGCCTGGTGGCTTATTAAAGAAGACGAGGTTCGACAAACCTTGGCTTTGGCGCAGTGAATCCATCTACAATGCCGGTGCGTGACGCCTGGCAACAATAACGACCTTCCCAAAGTAGCGCCGCCGTCCTCGGCGGCGGGCTCCTCCTCTATTCGCAGACGTACTCGTGGATACCTACCGCATTGGGAACGCGAAGCGGGTGTGTACTTCATCACTTTCCGGCTGGCGGATGCTCTGCCAGAGCAAGCGCGTCATGAGATTCTGGAGCATCGAGCAACACTGGCTCAAGCTCGCCGGGGAGGTCGCGAACTGCTCCCGGTTGAGTCTGTCACTGCCCACCGGCTTACGACGGCGAAGATCGAGGCCTACTTGGACGCGGGAGTTGGTGAGTGTCTCCTGCGACATCCGAAGGTAGCGGACTTGGTGACCGACACGCTCTACTTCGGGGATGGGAAGCGATATCGCCTAGAGGCATGGTGCGTGATGCCCAATCACGTCCATGTCCTATGTCAATTGTCGTTCGAGGCAAATTTGGCGAAGGTGGTTGCTGGCTGGAAGTCTGTGAGTGCCCGGCGGATCAACGCACTTCTGCGACGTCGCGGAGCGGTATGGCAAAGAGAATACTATGATCACTTGATCCGTAACTCGCGCGAGCTTGATAGAGCTAAGCAATATATTCGAGACAATCCGATTCGAGCAGGGCTGAAGAACTGGAAGTGGGTATATGTTCGAGACGCAAGAGGGCCCGCCGCCGGGGACGGCGGCGCTACAACAGCAAAGACGAGCCCCGCCGCCGGGGACGGCGGCGCTACAACAGCAAAGACGGGGCCCGCCGCCGGGGACGGCGGCGCTACCACAGCAAAGACGGGGCCCGCCGCCGGGGACGGCGGCGCTACCACAGAAAGCGGGGAGCGCTACCACAGCAAAGACGGGGCCCGCCGCCGGGGACGGCAGCGCTACTACCACAGCAAAGACGGGGCCCGCCGCCGGGGACGGCAGCGCTACTACCACAGCAAAGACGGGGCCCGCCGCCGGGGACGGCGGCGCTACTACCACAGCAAAGACGGGGCCCGCCGCCGGGGACGGCGGCGCTACTCAATAAAACGGCGGCGCTACTCAATAAAACGGCGGCGCTACTCAATAAAAAAGCCGGGCACGAACGCCCGGCCTTTTCCATTTCTTTACCACATCTTCCTTACCCCATCGCCCGAAGGCGACGCGGCAATCGAATCGTTTACACGAACTCCTTGACGGCGTTGATGGCCGGACCCATCGAGCAGTCGGCATCGGTCGCCACCATGATGTCGATCAGGTAGAAGGTGTTCGCCTTCATGGCGCGCTCGAAGGCCGGCCGAATGTCCTTGGCGTCGAAAACGCGCTCGCCCTTGCCGCCGAAGGCCTCGGTGTACTTGATAAGGTCGGGCATCGGCTTGTGCTCCATGTCCTGGCCGTAGCGCAGGCGGATGCCGTGCTCGTAGTTGTAGGCATACTTCTGGTTCTGGCGAATCAGGCCCAGGTTGCCGTTGTTGACCACGACCACGATGATCGGGATGTTGTGCTGCCCGGCCATGCCCAGCGATTCGGCCTGGAAGAGGAAGCCGCCATCGCCGACGACGGCGACGACCGGATCGTTCGGGCAGGCGACCTTGGCGCCCAACGCCGCCGGAACCTCGTAGCCCAGCGTACCGGCTCCGCCCGAAGGCAGGTAGCGCCGCGGCAGCTCGATCTCCTGCAACTGCCCTGACCAGATCTGGGTGATGCCGCAGCCGGCGGTGAAGATAGTGTTCGGCGGGAAGAACTTGTTGAGCTCGTCGAAGACACGGTGCGGACGGATGGGCTGATCTTCCAGTTCCATCTTGCGCCGCATGGCCTTGCGGCACTCGGGCAGGCCCTTGACGCGGTCGGAAGGCGCCGGCTTGTAGCCACGCTTCTTGGCTTCCGCAAGCAGCGCTACCAGCGCGGACTTGGCGTCGGAGACGACGCCGAGCGTAGGCTGGAAGACCTTGCCGATCATCGTCGGCTCGACATCAATGTGGATGAACTTGCGCTCGCCGCGATAGACGGCGAGGTTGCCGGTGTGGCGGTCGGTGAAGCGGCAGCCTACGCCGATGACCAGATCGGATTCCAGGAAGGTCTTGTTGCCGATGGGGCCGCCTACCTGGATGCCGGCGTGGCCGGCGCACAGCGGGTGCTCGTAGGGAAGTCCGCCCTTGCCCATGTAGGTCATGATGACCGGAATCTGCAGGTACTCGGCCAGCTCGCGGAACTCCTTGGTGGCATCGGAGAGGATGACGCCGCCGCCCAGGATCATGATGGGCGCCTTGCTCTGCTGAATCAGGTCCATGGCCTTGGTGATGGCCGCCGGCTCAGCCGTGGGACGGGTCCACGGCAAGGGGCTGTCCTTGGCGGGATCGTAGTCGATCTCGGTCATCTGGACGTTCAACGGCAGGTCGATGAGCACCGGTCCAGGACGGCCGCTGCAGGCGGTGCGGAAGGCCTCGCGCATGATCTTCGGCACGTCGGCGGCATTGGTGATGCACCAGGTCTTCTTCGCCACGGTCTTGCAGATTTCAGCGATGTCGACGCACTGGAAGGGCTCCTGACCGAACTGGGTGGAGTTGGCGTTGCCGGTGATGGCGATCAGCGGAATGGAATCGGCGAACGCGGTGTAGAGGCCGGTGACGAAGTTGGTCGCACCCGGTCCGGAGGTGCAGATCGCCATAGCCAGCTTTCCCGAAGCGCGGTAGTGGCCGTCGGCCGAATGCACCGCCCCTTCCTCGTGCCTAGCCACGTAATGCTTGATTTTGGAGTTCTTCATGAATCCGTAGACCGGATTAATGGCGGCTCCGGGAATGCCAAAGGCAACCCGAATGCCCTCGTCCTCGAGAATTCTGACGACAACTTCTGCAGCTTTCATGATCTCTCTCCCACTCCTCAGTTGTTAGCAATGCGCAATGTTACTAGCTTCCATTACCGGTGAACATGGCAAAAGTGCAAGCATCACACGCCGTTGTGCGAGGTGACCGCGAACACATCGCTCAGCCGGCACGGAAATGCCAGTCCGGCCGCCATGGTGGAAATCACTCCGTCACGGTCCATCACCTTCAGGATTAGCCCTAAGACGCGCTTGTCTGCCTTGGTTATAGAATAAGTGATTCCACTCACGGACGGCAGTGACGCAAATCACCGATGTTCAGGGCAATGGGCGATTTATCTTGAATTTACACTCCGGGAGGGGCCGTTGCCGGATACCGCGGCAGGCCGCCGGAGGGGCCAATGGGAGAAGCAATGAATTCGTCGAGCGCAACACAGCCGTACAAGCCGAGATTGGTCTTCTGGGAGGTCACGAAGGGCTGCAATCTTCGTTGCATCCATTGCCGCGCCACGGCGACGGAGCTGACCTCGCCCACCGACCTGCCTACGGCCAGAGCTCTCGACATCATTACCCAGATCTCGGAGTTTGCCAACCCGATCCTGGTGCTCAGCGGCGGCGAGCCGCTCTACCGCACGGACATCTTTCAACTGGCCAGCTATGCCACCCAGCGCGGGCTGCGCGTCGCCCTGGCCACCAACGGAACGCTGGTGACCAAGGAGATCGCGCGCAAGATTGTCGACTCGGGCGTGAAGCGGGTTTCCATCAGCCTGGACGGCGCCAACGCCGAGACGCACGATACCTTCCGCGGCATTCCCGGAGCTTTCGAGGCCGCCATCTACGGCTTCCGCAATCTCAAGGATCTCGGCATGGCGGTGCAGATCAATATGACCATCGCCCGGCACAATGCCAAGGAGCTGCCGGCGGTGCTGGACATGGTGCGCCGCATCGGCGCCGACGCGCTGCATACCTTCCTGCTGGTGCCGGTGGGTTGCGGCGTGGACATCGCCGACGAGCAGATGGTGGCGCCCGAGGAGTACGAGAAGCTGCTCAACTGGTTTTACGATCAGGAGCAGATCGGCGATATCGAAATGAAAGCCACCTGCGCGCCGCACTACTTCCGGGTCGTTCGGCAGCGTAAGGCCGCGGAACGGAAAGCTGCGGGCTATGGCGCGGCGTCCGCCGGGAAAGCGGACGAAGCGGCTATCGGTCCGACGGAGATGACCATGCCGGGCTCGACCGGAATTTCGCTGCGTCCGGCACACGCGGTATCGGCCAGCGGCGCGGCGGCGAAGATGGCTCCGGAACATCCCGCGGCCCACGCGGGCAAGCATCCGGAGGGCATGAGCGCGGTCACCAAGGGATGCCTGGCGGGAACGGGCGTCTGCTTCATCTCGCACGAAGGCGAAGTTTTCCCCTGCGGTTATCTGCCGGCGCTGGCCGGCGACCTGCGGCGGCAATCGTTCGCCGAGATCTGGACGAACTCGGAAGTCTTCAGCACCCTGCGCGACAACAGCAAGCTCACCGGCAAGTGCGGTTGCTGCGAGTTCCGCAACGTCTGCATGGGATGCCGCGCCCGCGCCTTCGCCGCTACGGGCGACTATATGGCGGAAGAGCCCTTCTGCGTCTACCAGCCGAAGACGCTGCAGACGAGCAAAGCGTAGCAAGACCGAGAGGCCCCGCCAGTCCTAAGCTTCAAAATCAAAAGCCCATATTTTGCCAACAGAAGACAAATATAGGCCACCTTGGGAGAATTCTGTCGCCCCCCTACGGGGCTCGACGATTTTATGGCAGTCTACCCAGGGCTTACGCCCTGGGCTACCGTTTTTTGCCCGCTTCGCGGGCTGGCTGGCCCACTGCGCGGGACGGCTGGCCCGCTGCCGAGGACGACGGCGCTACAAGAGTAAGCCCCGCCGAAGCGGGGCTTTTTTGCTGTCAGACAAAAGCAAAAAAATTAAACCGTAGAGGATGTGTCCGGACCGCTTACCAGGTCGCTACCCAGTATGGGTAGGAAAGAGTGTTCGCCGCCGGTGTCCCATTTTGATTTGGCATCCAGCTGACAAAATCCGATTGGCCGATTACCATCGACGCCGCCATGCCGTTGCTGAATGGAGGCGCAAATACCAATGTGCGGCTGGCGAAGACGTCCGCGACGAAGAGCCTTCCATCGGTGTCAAAGGCCAAGCCCGCCGGAGCCATAGTCGTGGGGCTGTTCGGAGTGACGTCAGGTACGTTGTCTGGGAAATTCGGCTGGCCGAGCACCAGACTGGCGTCCATGCCGCTAGTAAAGGGCGGCCTGAACTGTACGACGCGGAAATTGTCCCGGTCTGCCACCCACAGATTTCCCCGACTATCAAACGCCAAGCCTACAGGTGCGGCGAGCAGGCTCGCGGTGGCACCGTGAGACGGACTAAGAATGATGGAGACAAAATCAGGCTGGCCCAGCACAAGGCTGGCCGCCATGCCGGTGGTGAAAGGCGGCCGGTACTGCAAAACGCGGCTGTTGAAGTAATCTGCTACCCACAAATTGCCTTGCCTATCGACCGCTATTCCCTCGGGTCGGCAAATCGTGCCCACTTTAGGGGCGCCTATCCCTTGATTACAGGAATTGCTGGTGAAGTCCGGTTGGCCGATCACGATGCTGGCGGCCATGCCGTTGCTGAAGGGCGGCTTGAATTGCACGATACGATTATCCAGTAAATCGCTGACCCAAAGGCTGCCATCGGCATCAAACGCCAACCCCTGGGGCGCCGACAAGCCGCTAGCGCTGGTTGTGCATGCTGCCGGTGGTGAAGTCGGGCTCACCGAGCACCAACGAAGCGCTCATGCCGTTGCTGAATGGCTGCTGGAACATAGTCACACGACAAGCGTTGGTTCCATTCGTGTACTGAGCCACGTAGATGTTGCCGCCGTCATCCACGGTAACCGCCATTGGGCCAGTCAGCCCGTCTGCCGACAACTTCGCGGTACTGTGGGTGAAGTCCGGTTGCCCCAAAACCACACTGGCGGCTTGGTCCGTTGTAAAGGGAGCGCCATAAACGAACACACGGTTATTGCCGCTATCAGCCGTTACCAGGAACTGTGTCGGGGTGACGCTGGACGGCGGTGTATTGCTGGAGGGCGGCGTATTGCTGGAGGGCGGCGTATTGCTGGATGGTAAGGCCGCGCTTCCGCAACCCGGCAGCGCCGCGGCAATCAGCAGCAGGAAGGCAAGACTCAGACGTGCATGGGTCCACTTCGTGGCCATTCCTTCTCCTGTCTGGGGCCGCACATGGTCCTGGGCCGCTGCGGGAGTATCTTGTAATTGCAGCCCTTGCCATGACTTAGATGTGAATCGAGCAGCTCTGGTTGGTCAAGCCCGCCGCCGGGGACGGCGGCGCTACCACAGCAAAGACGGGACCCGCCGCCGGGGACGGCGGCGCTACCACAGTAAAGACGGGACCCGCCGCCGGGGACGGCGGCGCTACCACAGCAAAGACGGGACCCGCCGCCGGGGACGGCGGCGCTACCACAGCAAAGACGGGACCCGCCGCCGGGGACGGCGGCGCTACGAGGTAAAGGCCGTTGCGGGAGAGTCGTCCTGAGGGCTCAGGTAAGAACTCTGTCGCCCCTACAGGGCTCAATTGCTTTATGCCGCTCTACCCAGGGCTTACGCCCTGGGCTACTATCTTTCCGCCCGCTTCGCGGGCTGGTTTTTCGCGTTTTCCTCCGGACTGGTGGGACCGCGCTCTCGCGCGTTCCCTGGGGCCCGCTACTGAGTGCTGAACTTAAGACTGCTGCCGATAACTCACCAGGTCGTCACGCCCAGCGGCCAATACAGGGTGCTGGCAGTAAAGGTGAGGCCTCCACCCTGGTTGGGATCGCCGTGGGCAAAGTCCTGCTGGCCAATCACAAGCGATGCCGCCATGCCGTTGCTGAAGGGAGGCGCAAAGATCAGCAGGCGGTTGTACAAAATGTCGGCGACGATAAGCCTTCCACCGCCATCCAGCGCCACGCTTCCGGGATTCTTCAGCGTAGTGGCGGCCGGCGCGGCCGGAGCTGCGTTGTTGGTAAAATTCTGCTGGCCCAGCACCAAGCCGGCAGCCATGCCGCTGGTGAAGGGCGGGCTGAACTGCAAAACGCGATTATTGCCGGTGTCGGCGAGCCACAGATTTCCCTGGCTATCCTGAGGCCAATCCGCCAGGCTGGCAAACCAGGCCGGCTGTTGGCGCCGCTGCGCCTTGATTGCAGGAACTACTGGTGAAGTCCACCTGGCCGAGAACCACGCCGGCGGCCATGCCGTTGCTGAAAGGCTTCCGGAATTGCACTACACGGTTGAAATCAGTGACCCAGAGGTTGCCGCCGGCATCAAATGCCATGGCGCCGGGCGCCGTCAATCCGCTTGCGCTGACTGCGCATGATCCGGTGACGAAGTCGGGTTCACCCAACACCAATGACGCGTTCATGCCGCTGCTGAAGGGCGGCTGGAACTGGGTCACGCGGCACGCTTTGACGGCCCCTATCGAGGCCTGTCCCACGTAGAGGTTGCCACTGGCATCCAGCGCGACGGAGACGGGCGGTTCCACACTGGTTGCTGTCTGGTAAGGGCCACCCAACATCACGCCGGCAGCCTGGTTCGTGCTGAAAGGAGCGTTATAGATAAGGACGCGAGAGTTAATATAGTCGGCTGTAAAAAGAAATTGTGTAGGGTTGGTGGTGGAAGAAGTGCCGCAACCCAGCAGCATCCCCGCCATCAAGAACAACAGCGCAAGACTCATCCAGACCCATACCCACTTCTTTCTCATCGTTCTTTTCCTCCGGATATGTGGGCCGCGCTCTCGCGCGTACCCAGGGCCCGCTATTTCTGTACTGAGTGTTGCAATCAAGACAGCTGCCGATGAATCACCAAGTCGCAATGGAGAATGGGCCGGCCAGAGTGTTCGCCGCGGGTGTAAATCCCCCGCCCTGATTCACCAGCCAATGGGCAAAATCCTGCTGCCCAATGACCAGAGTTGCCGCCATGTTGTTGCTGAAGGGAGGCGTAAAAATCAACGTGCGGTTGGCCATCATGTCCGCGACGAAAAGTCTTCCGCTGGTGTCAAACGCCAAACTCATGGGAAACCATATGGTGGAGCTGGTCGACGGCGGAGTGAGCGAATAGGTTGTGAAATTCGCCTGGCCCAGCACCAAACTGGCGGCCATGCCGTTGGTAAAGGGCGGCGCATACTGCAAAACGCGATTGTTGCCGTTGTCGGCGACCCACAGATTGCCTTGACCATCGAAGGCTAACCCGAAGGGGGCGCAAGTTGTGTTGGCTGCCGCCGGGGCTGATGGGTCTGAGCTTCGATCGCAGAGATTGCCGGTGAAATCCGCCTGGCCGAGAACCAGGCTGGCGGCCATGCCGTTGCTAAAGGGCGGACGGAACTGCAACACGCGGTTGTTATTGGCATCTACGACCCAGAGATTGCCCTGACTGTCGAAGGCCATGCCAGCGGGTAAGCAAATAGTGCTGGCGGTTGCGGGGGCTGCCGGGTTTGTGCTCTGGTTGCACAAATTGCTGGTGAAATCCGCCTGGCCAAGAACAATGCTGGCGGCCATGCCGTTGCTGAAAGGCGGCTTGAATTGCACGATACGACTATCGGCGGCATCGCTGACCCAGAGATTGCCGCCGGCATCCAACGCCAATCCCTCTGGCGCCGTCAGGCCGCTGGCACTGGTTGTGCATGCCCCGGTGGTAAAGTTGGGCTCGCCCAGCACCAACGATGCGCTCATGCCGTTGCGGAAAGGCTGCTGGAACATGGTCACACGGCAAGCATTGATTCCACTCGTCGTGTACTGAGCCACGTAGATGTTGCCGCTGCCATCCACGGCGATCGCCGTTGGGGCAGCTAACCCGTCCGCCGATAACTTCGCAGCACCATGGGCGAAGTCCGACTGCCCCAATACGAAGCTGGCGGCCTGGTTCGTGCTGAAGGGAACGTTGTAAACAAGGACGCGATTGTTTCCCAGATCATCCGCAACCAGCATCCGAGTCGGGACGATGCTGGAACTGCCGCAGCCCAGCAACATTCCTGCGATCAATGACAGCAATGCAAGACCGGTCCAGATCCATGCCCACTTCGTCTTCATTCCCCCTCCTGGTTTTGGGGCCACACACTTCAAGAGCCGTCAGATAAGTACAAGGACTGCTTACAGATAGCTTCAGCCGCTCGGAGCAAGACTCGCGCTTCAACTCGGGGAGCTATGTTTTGGAACAGCGGGGCCGGGTACGGCAGGGCCGGGCAGAACACGGCCGGCGAAACTGGGGGATCGTGAGTAGCTGATTCTGGGTGAACTTTATCACGGCCATTCGGTCGGGAGAAACAAATTCTGCCGGGAATAAACGCTTAGAAAGCCGCTCTGGGCGCAACATTCCGAGCGTCAGGTACTTGCGGCTTGACATCCGCGGTTGAGCGGCAGTAGGCTAGCTATCGGCAGGCGAACAAATAGCGAATACAAAGTTTCACATTATGACAACACTGTTGCGCGTAGAAAGACGCCGCTAAGCCCGCGATGACGCCCGGTCCCTACAACTCGTACCTCTTCCATCTCTCCGAGCCGGAGGAAGAACCCTGGGTGGGTATTGCCCGGCTGGCGGCACAGGGCGAATTCGTCCGTCCCGGACACAACGTGCGCTACTTCACCCTGGAGTCGCGCAGCTTGCTGAACCGGGTGCAATCAGCGCGACGGATGCCGTTCGCCTGGGCCATCAATCCGTATCGCGGCTGCGAGTTCGCCTGCAAGTACTGCTACGCGCGCTATACGCATGAGTTCATGGAGATGCGCGACGGGCTCGACTTCGAGCGCAAGATCTACATCAAGCAGCAGGCCGGCTGGCTGCTGCGCCGGGACCTGAAGAAGGTGAAGGCAGGCGAGCAGATCGCCATCGGCACGGCCACGGATCCTTACCAGCCCGCCGAGCGCAACTACCAGGTGACGCGCGCCATTCTGGAAGAGCTGGCGCAGCACCGCGGCTTCGACGTCGGCATCGTCACCAAGTCAGACCTCATCCTGCGCGATCGCGAGCTGCTGCGGCGTCTCGGCGAGCAGAACCGCATCTACGTGAACCTGACCGTCACCACGCTGGACGCCAGGCTGGCGCGGATTCTGGAGCCGCGCGCGCCGCGTCCCGACCTGCGGCTGCGGGCGGTGGAGGAGCTGAACCGGGCGGGCGTCGAGGCCGGGGTCATCTGCGCGCCGGTGCTGCCAGGCATCACCGATTCGGAGGAATCGCTGGAGGCGGTGGTGGCCGCCACGCAACGCGCGGGCGGCAAGAACATCTTCGCCAATCCACTGTTTCTGAAGCCCTGCTCCGCAGCCATCTTTCTGCCGTTCCTGGAGCGCGAGTTTCCGCACTTGGTGGAGGAATACCGCAAGCACTACGCGGGGCGGGCGTTCGTCTCAGCGGCGTACCATCGGCAGATCAGCAAATTGATGACGAAGCTGCGGCAGAAATACGGAATCCGCTACCAGCGGGAGTCGCCGAAACCGGTGCCCGCACAGGTTGCAGAAGAACAACTGACGCTGTTTCCGATGGTGGGGTGATGCGGGCGGAAATTGTTGTATCAAACAACGAACTACCCCACGTTAGCCAACGACGGGCGAACGATGGGGCACCTCGCCAATCCCTAAACCCTAAACCCTAAACCCTAAACCCTAAACCCTGTCCAGCTCCACTCCTGCCACCTTTGCCGCCAGGTACTTGATGCCGGGGTATCCGGCCCATTCGCCGTTGTTGGCGCGCAGTCCGTAGACGATTCCGAGCACCAGGTTCAGGACCCAGGTCAGCGCGCCTCCGCCCCAAAAGACAACGATCATGAGAACGGGAAAGACGGCGGCGGGAGTAAAGCCAGCTTCGCCGCGCCGGGAGAAGGCCAGGAAAACTCCGGCGAAGATGGCGATCAGGCTGGCCACCCAGAGGATCATCAGCAAAAGCTGGAAGAAGACCACCTGCAGGGCATGGTAGCGGACGAACTTGGAGTCGCGGCGCACAAAAAAGATGATGCCCGGACCGATCAGCCAGGAGAAGATCTGCAGGAGGTGGGCGAGCATTCCCAGGGTGCACTCGTCGCGCGCTACGGGCGGAGGAGCGGCCGCAGCGGACGGAGGCACAGGCATCACCGGCGGGACAGGTGTCGCCGGCTCGAAAGCGGGCGGGGTAGGCTCGGGAGTTGAAGCAGGGAAGTCGTCCATATCGGCGCCGATCCCGGGGCCGTTTGCGGCCACGTGGGAAGCGAATGAAATTCTACACCGAACCGGGGAGTAGTGCCGTATTGTGCCGTCTTCGAGGAGGAGATGGTAGGCGCGAGAGCCGGGGCCTGCCGCCGGGGACGGCGGCGCTAAAACAACAGTAAGCCCTGCCGCTTTGTCGCGCCGTCCCTACGGGACTCGAATCCTATATCGCCGCTTTCCCCACGCTAAAGCGTGGGGCTAACAAACACTGCGCCTCCGGCGCGAGACGTACTGCGCTAATAGAAATGGCTGCCATGCAGGCGCGGTACCCTCAAGACTGCCCGCCGCCCAGGACAGCAAATCACTCAGGCGACCCACTTTCGGCTGGGATCGGAGTCATTGGCCTCGACGCCGGTCTTCTGTGCGCTATGGCCGGCAGGCTGCGATGGAGAGCGCCAGGCAAAGCGGCTGAGCACATCACCGGCCAGGGCAAGCTGCTTGTCGGTGTAGCCGAGGATACGTCCGAGCGCCTCCAGGGGCGCTGCTTCTGCGGCGGGCTCGCGGGGGACGGGCGCGACAGAGGGTTGAGCTAGGTAAACCGGGATGCATTCGTTGGTCATGGGATTCTTCCCTCCACACTGCAGATGATGCGCCGGCGCAAATAATCAGTCCAATAGATTGTTGTGATTGATATAATCATTCCGGGAGATTGATATGGAAGTCCGGCAGCTTGAAATCTTTCGCGCCCTGGCCGAGGAATTGAACTTCACCCGCACGGCCGAGCGGGTGCACTGCGTGCAGTCCAACGTCACCGGGCAGATACGCTCGCTGGAGCAGGAGCTGGGAACGCAATTGTTCGATCGCCTGTCGAAGCGGGTGGTGCTGACCGATGCCGGCAAACGGCTGTTGCCTTACGCGGAAAAGGTTCTGGTCACGCTCACGGAAGCCAGGCAGATTCTGTCGCCCAGCGCGGTGCCGTCGGGCCCGCTGCGGATCGGCGCGCCGGAATCGGTGCTCACCTACCGCCTGCCGCGGATGCTGCGCAGGTTCCGCAAGGGTTATCCCGAGGTCGAGCTGATCTTTCGCCCGGACGTGGATCCGAATATGTTCGCGGGCGTGGAGGCGGGCAACCTGGACCTGACGATTCGCATGGTGGACGAGGTGAAAAATGACCGGGTGATGAGCATCCGCCTGCGAACCGAGCGAGTCGACTTCGTCACCAGCCCGTCGCATCCGCTGGCAGCCAAGACCAAGGTTGTGCCCGAGGACCTGCGTGGGCAAAAGATGCTGCTGACCGAATACGGCTGCGCCTATCGCAAAAAGCTCGACGACTTGCTGGCGCTGCGCGGTATCCGCCCGAAGAACGTTACCGAGTTTGCCAGCGTGGAAGCCATACGGGGATGCGTGGCCCTGGGCATGGGCATCGCCTTGCTGCCGCACATCGTCACGGCAGCCGACCTGCGGGCAGGACGCGTGGCGGCACTGCGCTGGGCCGGGCCTCCCATGGATATCGCCACCCACGTCATCTGGCACCGCGACAAATGGGTCTCGCCGGCGATGGATGCGTTTGTGAAAACACTGCAACAGGAGTTGCAGGAGTAGCGCCGCCGTCCCCGGCGGCGGGCCTTCCTCCAGCGGGCGTCCCCATCCTCGCCGCTGTCGTAAACAAGGCATTCTCACCTGTTTGCCCAAAATCGGAACTGCCACCCCGGCAAACTGATGATATGAGATTTCGCGGCAACTACCTGCTGCCCCTGGACTTCACGATAACTTCCGGATTGCCGACGATCCGGGAGCTATCTCGTTTTGCCTCAATCTAGAATTCCACGCTAAGATTGCCAAATGATGGACTCTTCACGCAAGCCACTGAAGCCGGACGAGCGTGGGCTTGGGGATGCACCTGCCAAGTCTCAAGGAAAGTTAGCGCTAGCTCTGGGAGTGATCGCAATCGCGCTCGGCTTGGTTCTTGGGTTTGTTTATCTAATATCGGTCCGTCGACTGGAGCGCGAGGTGGCACGGCTCAGCCAACAGACGGAAGATTTCAGCCGGCTGGTCGAGCGGGCACAGGAGCAATCGCAGATGTTGGCTCGGCAGGCTTCGCAAGCGGCTGCCAACGCGCAGGCAGCCGCTCAACAGCGCGACTTGGCGAAGCAGGCCCAATCGACCTCGGAGGCGCAGGCGCAACTTGCGCGGCAGCAGGCCGCCGCCGAGCAGCAAAAGGCAGATCAAGCCAGACAGCAGGCTGAGGAATTTCGGCAAGCGCGAGAGGCGGAACTTGCACAGCTGCGACAGGCTCTCGGGCAGATCGCCGAAACCCGTCGCACCGCCATGGGCCTGGTGATGACGCTGGACAGCAAGTCGGTTCGCTTCGACTTTGATAAGGCAAACATCAAACCGGAATACCGCGACATCCTCAATCGCATCGCCGGGATTCTGATGACGCTTAAGGGATATTCGATTGCTGTCTACGGATATACAGACGACATTGGCACGCAGACGTACAACTTGCAACTCTCACAGCGGCGCGCCGAAGCCGTGCGCGACTTCTTGGTGCAGGCCGGGATTTCCCCGAAAATTATGAGCATCAAGGGTTTTGGCAAATCCGACCCGCGCGTTCCGGGCGACAGCGAACAGGCGCGTGCTGCCAACCGCCGGGTCGAGATCGCCATAGTGGATTCGAAGCTTCTCACGGATGACCTATCCGTGCCAAAGTGAATTAGGCGATACGGACTTCACCAGGATCACCCGCCAAAAGTCGTCGAAAACGAGTGACCGGAAATGTATAGGCGACCCGCGAAAATCGTTTACAGGGCTTCCTGACGCGATTTTATTATTGAGTGATTTCTTGGAATCGAGTTTTTCAACAGCCACAGGTCTTCTCACAAGCTACGCAACTTCCCATCGGGAAACGTGCAAGGTGAAACGGGCAGTTTTCACTCGTCCTCTAGTTCCTGTTCCAGGCGCGTCAGGTTGGGAATGAGGATGGTGCGGCCGTCCATGCGAATCAGTCCTTCGCTTTGGAAGCGGCTGAGGTTGCGCGAGACCAGCTCGCGCACGGTGCCGATCTGGGCGGCCAGCTCCTGGTTGGTGGCGGAGAGGGTGAACTCGATTCCGGCGGGCGTTTTGCGTCCTTCGACGCGCGCCAGGCGCAGCAGCAGGGCGGCCAGGCGATGGCGGACGGTGGTGAACGAAAGGTCTTCGATGATGCCCACCAACTGCCGCAACCGCGCCCCGATCCTGGCCAGAACTTTGAGCGATACCTCCGGGTGCGCAATGCACATGGCATGGAAGTCCTGCTTGCTCAGAAACAACAGGCTGGCGGGGCCGACCGTCTGCGCCGAGGCGGGATAGGAACCGCCGTCGAAGACCGGGAGCTCGGCGATGGACGCGCCGGTGTTCTCGATGGAGAGGACCTGCTCGCGCCCGCTGGCGGAGTTCTTGAAGATACGCACGCTGCCGGAGTGGATGATAAACATTCCCGCGCACGGATCCCCTTCCTGGAAGATCAGCTCGCCGGCGGCAAAGCGGCGCTCCACCAGCCGCGAACCGAGGAAGGAAAACTGCGCGTCGTTGAGTCCCGCGAACAGGGGAGCGGCGCGCAGCGTCTTTTGAAAATCCTGCCTGGTCGCCAGCATGTCACGATTGTATCGCGCGCGAGGAAGGGAGAGAGAACTCTGTCGCCCCTGCGGGGCTCAACGCGAAATCAGTTACCCACATCTGCCAAAAGCAGGCAGATGTGGGGCACCTGCACCTGCGGCTAGTTTCGGCCACCTTCCCAGGCTTCAAGGTTTCGTTTCAAGGTTTCAAGGTTTCCAGAGAGGCCCATTCAGGCGCCGCGGTTGTGTTTGATTGGGAATTTCTATTGGGGACGGACAGAGGCGCTCCCTGACGTTCATGGGAGCGCCTTATATGGAAGGAGTGCCCTAGTCCTGATCGGGCAGCGGAACCTGGGTACCCGCACTGGCGGCAGGGGTTGGCGTCGGCGCCGTCGCCATTTCGCGACGAGGAGGTGCAATCGGGTTTGCTAAATTCACCGTTGCCGGCGGAGGCGGAGCTGCGGCGGCGAATTCGCGGCGAGTTTCCGGCTTCGAATCCGGCTTCTGAATATCGATGCCGCCCTTGAGGAAGGCCCCGTCCTCGATCATGATTCGCTGGGTGACGATGTCGCCGCTGACGACGGCGGATTTTCTCAGCTCCACCCGTTCGCTGCCGCGAACGTTGCCCTCGATGCGGCCGAAGGCGATCACGCTCTGCGCCTGGATGTTGGTGCGAACCCGGCCATTGGGCCCCACGGTAAGCAGGTGCCCGGCGAGATCGATGCTGCCCTCGACTTCTCCGTCCACGAACAGGTCTTCGCGGCCGGAGAGCTCTCCTTTGATCTTGAGCGTCTTGCCGATCCTGGCCATCTCGGCCCTGATGGTGCGCGCCAGATCCTGGCGGGATTCTTCCCTGGGAGCCTCTACCTGGCTGGACTCCCGGACCGGCGGTGGCGCAGGCTGAGGTGGTTCCGGGACGAGAGGCTTCTCATCTTCTTTGCGCTTCCACATGGGAGGTTAATCTCCTGCTTCTTGGCCCCGGTCCAGGCGCACTCGCTCGCTTCCCTCCCGGCATGCCAGAAATGAATTACCAAGCCAGCCGAAATTGCCCGGCCTGGCTGGTTGCTCCCGAAACTTAAACTGTCTTGCCGACAGCCGCAGGCCGCGAAACCTGATAGCAGGCCGCGCGCAAACGCCGCCGGTGTGAACGTTCTCCTATTGAACCAAGGCGCGCCGCGGAGAAAAGCTAAGATCCACTTCGGGCGACGGCCCTGGCCCGGTTCGCCGCCGTGCCTAAGAGCTGAGCTTGGCGTGCTCGGCCAACTCGCCAGGCGTTTGCGTTCTCGACTCCAGGGCGCACTTGAGGCATCCGGCCGACACGGCGCGCAGCGGATGAGCCGCCCGTCTGACTCCGCTGACGCGGAAGGGCAGCGGAGTCTTGGCGATTACTTCGGCAAAGAGCTCGCTGAAGCCATCGGGGAGGCAGGAGCCACCGGCAATGGTAATGGGGATAGTCCTGGTGAAGCGCTGCGAAAGCCTCATCCTCTCAGCCGACTGGCGGATGGCGGCGATTACGCTGGTCATCATGTCGGCGTAGACCAGGCGCAGAGTCTCGTGCAGCGTGCCCCCGTGCGTGTTGAAGGAGAAACCATTCTCTTTCGCTTCGCGGATGCGGCTCTGGTTGACACCGAGCAGGGCAGCGGCCTTCTCATCCAGAATATCGCCTCCCAGAGGAAGGCTGAAGTCGAACGCGACCATGGTCATGTAGCTGAAGACAACATTGACCAGCCCGGCGCCGAAGCTGATGCCGAGACCGGTGTAGCCTTCGTCCTGCAGCTCGGAGTAGACGACGGCCATTCCTTCTTTCACGGGAACGCCGACGCACTTGCGCTCTTTGAGCACATCGCGGATCAGATTTTCATGGAACTGCAGGTGAACCGGACTGGGCGTGGGCGCAGCGGCAAAACCGGAGCTGGGCAGCGAAAAGCATACGATATTGTCGGCCGTCACGTGCTTCTTCAAAGTTTCCGACAACAGGTGCCGGAAGACGCGAATGCAGGTATCGTCGCCGGCGTTGACCGTGCCCGCCCGCATGGTGCGGCGGATGGGCAGATTCAAGACGGTGGCGAACTCATAGGCGTCTTCGCCCATGATGTGGATATAATCCTGATCGCAGAGATACTGGCAGTCCAGTTTCTGGAGCGCTTTCTTCACCGCCTGCTCCGCCGGGACGCTTACGAATACGTTCTGAACGAACGGATTCACCGTGCCGATATTGGTCGCAAGGACGATTTGGTCAGTGCCGACATCCAAGCCGAAGTAATTGGAGTTCATGGATTGCTCACCTCATCTTTATTCTGCCCGTTTCCGCACGCGGGCACTCGGTCTCCGCATGTGGTACTTTGCCTCCGCGCCGGTACCGCAACCCGCCACCCGGCAGCGGGAACACGCCGCAACCACTCGATGCGTGCGAGTACGTATCGAGGAGCGGTGGAGCGTCGTCACGCTAGCTCAGTGACGCTTCTGCCCATGGCCTTACCAACGAGGAATGCCCATTTCCCGCTGGCACAGTTCAATGCACTACGCGGCGAAGCACTTACGCACGCAGCAATGCCTCCACGGCTGGGATGGGTAGCACAGTATACTCAAAGGGGCAAAGAACTTGCAAGGGAAAGCTTTCGCCCAGCGGCGGGTGTAATCGGCGCGGTGCAACCGGCGCGAGTCACACTGGGGGAGAGCGGTTTGCCATTTCCCATTTATGAATTCAGCTTCGGGCCGGACCGTAAAAATCCCGGGGAGAAGCTCAGGGTTTTCAGCAATTTATGAACTCTGGTCCGGCGGAATAAATTTTAGCCCGCAAGGGGCGTGACTCGCGCGCCGTCCCTACGGGACTCGAATTCCATAACGCTGCTTCCCCACGCTGAAGCGTGGGGCTATCTCTCGATCTTCGTCAACGGGTGGTTCTGATCGATCGGCTCCGCCTCGTAAACATCTATGCCAGCTCCCAGCAGATGCCGCGACTGCAGGGCCTCGATCAGGGCCTTCTCGTCGACCAGTCCGCCACGGCTGGTGTTGATCAGGATCGCGGCCGGCTTCATCGCCAGCAGACGCTCCCGGTTGATGAGATGGCTCGTCTGCCCGGTCGGAGAGCCATTGCATTTTCCCCGGACGGCGGTAGCGTAAGCCAGCGTAGCATCCCGGTCCAATTGTTAAACGCAATCTGCCGAATAGCTACCGGCAATTAATTCCTCTTGGTTTCGTTAATCGGGCCTTTCAACGAGCGTAAGAGTCTTGCCAGCGAAGCGCGATTCTGGCGTAATGTGTCGAAGCCGAGATCGCAGTTGCATCTCGCTGATGAATCGTAAATGAAATGAGGCCTGAGGAAGAGCAAGAAGCAAAATCTCCGCTGCGGCGGAGACAAACCGCAAGTTAGTTTGGGAAAGACAATGGAAAGTCGCGACCTGATGTTTTTCGAGGTTATCGCGGAGGAAGGCCACTGGGGCCGCGCGGCCGAACGTCTCGGGCGCACCAAGCCGGCATTGACGAAGTGTATCCGCAGGCTCGAGCGGGAGATCGGCGCCCCGCTCTTTCATCGTGTGGGACGCCGCGCCAGCCTTACGCAAGCGGGAGCGGCGCTCGTAACTCATGCCAAGCACATGCACACGGCGCTGGATGACGCTATCAAGAACGTCTCCGACCTGGCTATGGGAAAGGCCGGGCACGTCCGTCTGGGCGTGGGAACGACGATCGTGGACTATCTCTTGCCGCAGCTCTGCAGTTGGTTCCTGAAAGAAGCACCGCAGGTCACGATGGAACTTCGCGTCGGCCTCGGCGATGTACTGCGCGCGGCCCTGGCGGAAGGCAAGCTAGATGGAATCATCACCTCGTCTCTGCCGAGCGACGCGGGAAATTTCACCCAGCAGGACTGGTTTATCGACGACGTGGTGGTGGTGGCGCGCAAACGCCATCCCCTTGCGGGCAAACGGATCAGCATCGAAGACCTGACGAAATACGACTGGGTGTTGCCCAGCCAGGCAGTCGCCAGCCGGCAATGGATCGACTGGGCGTTTCGCTCGCGCAATCTGACTGCACCACGAGTCCGCGCCGAAGTGAGCTCGGCACGGTTGGTCGCAAGCTTCGTTGAGCAGTCGGACCTGTTGAGCTTTGCCTCGCGCCGTACCCTGCGGCGGGGAGGGATGGCTGCCCGGCTGATCGAGCTGCCGCTGCAGGAGACCACCATGCAGCGAACGCTCAGTTTCCTCTGCCGGCGCAACGCCTACATTCCTCCCAGCCTGAAGCGCCTGGCCGAGGCGTTGCACAGCAGCGGAACGCCGCCAACGCCTGTCGCCGTTGAGCGGAACATCGGCCGGCGCGGACACTCTTCAGCCACGAAGGGTTGAGGCACGGCGCTCTAACGAGCGCGAGCGAGCGGTAAAAGAGTTGGTGGCCCCGGCAGCGGCGAGCCTCCTCACGATGACACCAATTGGGATACAGCATCTCTCTAGCAGGCGGAGAACGACGCGTTCCCTCAGGGGCTAAAGCCCGGATTTCTATTGGCTCGCAATGGCATGGCTAAAGCCATGCCCTTTCAAAGAAGTCGGTTGTGAAACAGGCTCTAACCTCGCGGGCAAGCCGCCTGAGACCGGGCGCAGGACTCCGCAAGTCCTCTCGGGGGGGGGGCTGATTGTTTCCTGCAGATTAACAATTGATAAAAATTAGAAACTGGACGAAGGTCACTGCTCGGCTTATGTTAAGCAGAACACAAGCGTTTAGGCTCAGCACCACATGCAGCGGCCTGCTTCGGCAGGGAATTGCCGCGGCTCGAATACCGGCCGTAGATAGAGGGGAATTCGCTTCTCGAGGGGATGACTTTGGCATCGACAATCACGGAAAAAATTCTGGCCAATGCCGCCGGCGTGGAACGGGTTACGCCGGGCGAGATCATCACCGCCAAGGTCGATGCGGTGATCGGGCATGACAATACCACCGCGGCCTTCCGCGAGCTGGAGAAGATGAAGGTCAACAAGGTATTCGACCGCAGCAAGGTCTACTTCACGGTCGATCATTTTGTTCCCAGCCCGACCATAGAGGCCGCCACTCAGCTCAGGGATCTCGGCGTCTACATCAAGAAATACGGGATCGAGCACTGGTTCGAGCAGGGGCGCGGAGGGGTTTGCCACGCGATCTTTCCCGAGGCGGGGCTGGTTCGTCCGGGCATGGTGATCGTGGGCAGCGACTCGCACACCTGCACCTACGGCGCGCTGTCGGCGTTCGCTTCCGGGTTGGGCACCACCGACGTGGCCGCCGCTATGGCACTGGGCGAGCTGTGGCTGAAGGTGCCCGCGTCTCTGCGCTTTGTCTTCGAGGGCAAGCTGCGGCCGATGGTCACCGGCAAAGACCTGATCCTCTATACCATCGGCCAGATCGGCGTCGATGGCGCGCTCTACAAGGCGATGGAGTTCACCGGCGAGCACGATCCGCACGCTGCCCATCGACGAGCGCTTCACGATCTGCAACATGGCTATCGAAGCCGGGGCGAAGAACGGCATCATCGCGCCCGACGAGATCACCATGAAATACCTGGAAGGCAGTACGCGGGAGCCGTTCGTGAAATTCGCCAGCGATCCGGATGCGGTCTACGAGGCCGAGTACCGCTGGGACGCCTCGACTATCGAGCCGCTGGTGGCGCAGCCGTTCCTGCCGTCCAACGTTGCGCCCGCAAGCGAGGTGAAGAACGTCAAAGTCGATCAGGTCGTCATAGGGAGCTGCACGAACGGACGGATCAGCGATCTTCGCGCCGCCGCCCAGCGTCATCAAGGGAAAGAAGGCCGCGCCGCGGGGTACGGTTGCTGGTCTTCCCGGCGACCCAGCAGATCTATCTTGAAGCCATGCGGGAAGGCTTGCTGGAGATCTTCGTCGAGGCGGGAGCGATGATCTCTCCGCCGATCTGCGGTCCGTGTCTTGGCGGCCACATGGGGCTGCTGGCCGAGGGAGAAGTGGCGATCACCACCACCAACCGCAATTTCGTGAGCCGCATGGGACACAAGAACAGCAAGGTGTATCTGGCTTCCCCGTACACGGCGGCAGCGGCTGCCGTGGCGGGCTACATCATCGATCCAAGGCAGGTGAGCTAAAGTGGCCGGCAAAGCATGGAAGTTCGGCGACGATGTGGATACGGACGCGATCATTCCGGGAAGGTTCCTGGCCGACTGGAACAAAACTCCCGAGAAGCTGAAAGCGCATTGTTTCGCGGACATGAACCCGGCATTTGCCTCGCAGGTGCGAGGCCGGGGATTTCGTGGTCGGGGGAAAGAACTTCGGCTGCGGCTCCTCGCGCGAGGCGGCGCCGGTGGCGATCAAGATGGCGGGCGTGAAGGTGATGATCGCCGAATCGTTTGCGCGCATTTTCTATCGCAACTCGATCAACGTCGGGCCTGCTGGCCCTGGAGTCGCCCGCGGCTTCGGCGGGAATCGCGGCGGGAGATCTGCTGGAGGTCGACACCGGGGCGGGGACGATCAAGAATCTGACGCAAGCGAAGACGTACAAGTTCAAGCCCATTCCCTCTTTCCTGCAGCAGATTCTCGATGCCGGCGGATTGGCGCCCTACGTGAAGAAGCGATTGGGAGTCGCTTGAGTGGATAGCATAAATGCACTTCGGTAAAACCGATAATACCCTCAGGGTCTAAAGTGTGTGCGTGAGAACCCCATTTTTTACCGGTCCGACCCCATCATATTGGGGTCAGCGCGGCAATAAAGCTCACTATATGGCGTACGAAACTAGTTCTCACGCACACACTAAAGCCCCGCCCTTTCAAGGCAGTATTTGTGCAACCAGTTCCAGGCGGGCGGATAACCGCAAAGGCAGTTCGCACTGAGAATTCGAACGTGGAGGTAGGTCCATATGCAGTCGATTGAATTTCCTTATGGAAAAGGATTTGTCACTCTCAACCTCGATGTGAAGCCGGGGGCCGAAGTTCTCATGCCGGAACTGGTTCCGGGAGTAGCGGATGAGCTGCAGGCGATCCGCGATGCTGTGGCCCGCCCGATCGGCAGCCGGCAACTGCAGGATCTTGCCCAGGGGAAGAGCTCGGTCGCAATCGTCATCAACGACATAACCCGGCCTTCGCCGACCGAGGCGATGCTGACGGCAATCGTGGAAAAGCTGGCGGAAGCCAATATTCCGCCGGCCAACATCAGCGTGCTTGTGGCAACCGGCAATCACGTTCCTCCCACGGAAGAAGACCTGCGAACCATCATGGGAGCGTGGCGCTCGAAGCTCAGAGCTCGTGGTTCATGATTGCAACGACAAAACTGCGGTGACGTACATGGGCACAACCGGGCGCGGGATGCCGGTCTATGTGAATACCGCGTACGCCGAGGCATCGCTGAAGATCATTACCGGCGTGATTACGCCGCACCAGTCCGCCGGATTCGGCGGCGGCCGCAAGGCGGTCGTGCCGGGCATCTGCGGACTGGAGACCCTGCGGACGCATCACTCGTTCCCGATTCGTCCGGCGGTGCCGATCCTGGGCATCATCAAGGACAATACCTTCCATGAGGAGGCGGTCGCGCCGCCCGGCTGGCGAGAGTGGACTTCATCGTGAACGTGGTGAAGAACTATCGCGGCCAGGTGGTGGAGGCGGTGGCAGGCGATCTGGAAGCCGCGCACATGGCCGGGGTCGCGATCTGCGAGAAGTCCTGGGTGCGCAAATTCAATAAAGCCTACGATGTGGTATTCGTCAGTCCCGGACGCTATCCCAAGGATATCGATCTTCACCAGGCGCAAAAGGGAATGGCGGTGGCCGAGCAGATCACGCGGCCCGGCGGGACGATCGTGTTGATCGCCGAATGCCCGAACGGCGTGGGCAAATTCGGCAAGGTGCTGAAGGAAGCGAAGAGCGTCGAACAGGTTATCAGCGACTTCTACGCGCAGGGCTTTACTCCGGACCAGAACTCCAAGGCCTACATGTTCGCCCGCTGCTGCAAAGATCACAAGGTGTTCGTCGTGAGCTCGGCTCGATCCCAAAGAGGTCGGCGGAGATGTTCATGACCGGGTTCACTTCGGTAGCCGACGCCGCTGCTGCCGCTTTGTCGTCGTACGATCGGCCCGTCGGTTCTCTGCATTCCTTATGCGGGAGATTGCATTCCGGTTGTGGAATCGGTGGCAGCGGCGGCCGGCGGCTGAAGGGCTTGCAGCCGGAGCCGACGGATAAACGCTCGCGACAGCTGAAAAGCAGTTTCCGGAGCGGCCGAAGGGCACGGTGAACGCGCTCAAACGGCCGACAACGTTTCGAGGGAGAAAGACAATGTCGAAACAACCAACTGGGTTATTGGCCGAATATGTCCATGATCTGCGAATGGCAGGCACTGCCGCCGGAGGTGGTGGAAGCGGCGAAGTTGCGCGTCCTCGACTATCTGGCTTCGGCCATGGCCGGGTATCGGCTGAACCGGAGACTTCAGCGACACGGTGACCCGGATGTATCGAGGACATGGGCGGCGCCAAAGAGAGCCGGGTCCTGTTCAGCGATCTGCAACTGCCGGCGCCGAATGCCGCCTTCCTGAACGCCGCCTACGGACACGGCGCCGACATCGATGACGGACACCGCACCGCCCAGGGACATCCGGGAATTGTCGTCATCCCCGCCGCCTTGGCGCTCGCCGAAGCGCATGCGCATGAGCGGCAAGGACGTGATCCTGGCCGTCGTGGCTGGTTACGACGTTTTTGTGCGCCTGGCCAGCGCCGTGAATCCGGCGCATTTCAACCGCGGGTTTCACTCCACCGGTACGGTTGGGACCATTGCGGCCGGAGCGGCCGCGGCCAAGGTGCTGAACCTTGATTTCGATGGGAGTGCGCAACGCCATCAGCCTGGCGGCGGTTCAGGCGGCCGGAGTGCACGAGGTCTCGGAGAGCGCGCAGGCCTCCAAGCCGCTCAGCCCCGCCAAGGCCGCTTACGGTGGCGTTCTTTCCGGACGCATGGCACGACTTGGGCATAGAAGGGCCTCACGAAGCCCTGGAGGGAAGCAAGGGATTCCTCAAGGCCTTCACCGACAAGTTCGATTTCGAGGTTCTGCAGAAGGAACTCGGGCAGAGGTTCGACATCACCACGTGCTATTTGAAGTTGTATCCCGCTTGCCGCCACTGCCACGGCGCTATCGACGCCGCCGATTCGTTTGCACGAAGCCGGTGATGCGCGGCTGGAGGCGATCGACAAGATCAAGGTTTACATCTACCCGAACGCCATCAAGATCGTCGGCGGCATCTTCGAACCCGATTCGGCGGACGGTGCCAAATTCAGTCTGCCCTACTGCGTCGCCACCGGGTTGCGCAACGGCAGCTACACGCCTCGACAGCCTGGACGTGGCGCGCAGCTTCGATTCCGGAATTCGCGAGCTGGTGCGCAAGATCGAGATCGTCAGCGATCCGGCACTCGAGAACCGCGCGGCGAACCTGCGCGGCGCCCGGGTCCAGCTGCTGTTCAAAGACGGCACGAGCAAAGAGGCGGCGGTAACGCTTGCCCAAGGGCGATCCGGAGGTTCCGGTCACGCAACGCGGACGTTGAGAACAAACTGCGGCGCAGCGCCGAAGGACTCGTGCCGGCGGATCGCGCGGAGGCGCTGATCAGAAGCCGTCTGGGAGCTGGAAAAGACGCCGGCGGCAAGCAGCCTGCTGACGTTTTGCACCAGCTCGTGCGATGCGCTAAGGCCGCTGCCATGCCGGCACGTACCAGCAAGCGTAAGGCTGCTTCTGCGAACGATGGTCGGCGCGGCGCCGACTACTGGCGTTGCGTACGAAAGGACGGGAGAGTGATGGAAGGCAAACAACCTGCACCCCGAAGCATGTCTGAATCGGAGCTTGAAATTATTGCGAAGAATCTTCTTCCCGGCTCCATTGATTTCCATATTCATGGCGGTCCTGATGTCAGGCCGCGCAAAATGACGGAGTTCGCTGTCGCGCAAGCAGCCAAGCAGGCTGGCATGAAAGCCGTCATCATCAAGAACCATGTGACTCCCACGACTTTGCGCGCCCGGCTGATTTCGGAGGTGCTGGGGGATTCCCGGTGTTCGGCGGCCTGGTGCTGAACAAGCCGGCGGGAGGGCTGAATCCGTCGGCGGTGGATGTCGAACTCAAGCTGGGGGCGAAGGAAATCTGGCTGCCGACGATCTCCGCGGTTGCCCAGGTTCGACTGAACAAAGGAAACCTGGCGAACGCCGTGCACATCACCGACGAGCGCGGCGCTTTTCTGCCGGCCCTGATTGAAGTAATGGACCTGGTGGCAAAAGCGGGAGCGATCCTCGGGACGTCGCATCTGGCGCCCGACGAGGTTGAGAAGGTCGTCTGCCTGGCGCGCCAGAGAAAGATTCAGAAGATCATAGTCACGCACCCGGAAAACGATCCTCCCATGATGCCTCTCGATATGCAGAAGCGGCTGGCTACGCAAGGCGTCTTCTTCGAGCGGACTTTCGTTTCCACCCTGCCTCCCAGAAACATGACGGCCGAGATCCTGGCGGGACACATCAAGGCCGTGGGCGCGGAATCGACGATCATGGCGACCGATCTCGGCCAAGCGGAAAACGACGAGCCGATAAAGGGCTTCATCACTTTATGAAGACCATGATGGCATTGGGCATACCTGCCGACCAGATCGCAACGATGGTGCAGAAGAATCCGGCCCAGGCTGCTTGGAATGCTGAGCTTCACGCTGAGGCGAGGGAGACACTACCATGAAGGACGTTACAGCCACGCAGAATACCGAAATTCAAAAGCAGGGAAGTGACGGTTCTTCCCCGGCGTCGGCAGGCGAAGAGAACAAATTATCGCTGGACGCTGGCGATCTTCGCTTTCCTCGCGACGTTCGTCGCCTACCTGGACAGGGTCAACATGGCGGTCGCCACCCCGTCCATCATGCGCGAACTGCACTTCACGAAGGTCCAGATTGGAACGCTGCAGACGGCCTTCTTCGTCTGCTATGCGCTCTTCCAGGTTCCATCGGGCACGTTCACGGAGTTCTTTGGGCATCGCAAAGTCGGTCCCTATGGCGCTCGGCTGCTGGTCGATCTTTACCTGCCTGACGGCGAGCTGCCGCAGCTTCGGCGCATGGATAGTGGTTCGGACACTGTTCGGACTGGGCGAGGCGCCCGTCTATCCCGGACTGAGCGCGGCTTACCCCAATTGGTTTCCCAAGAAGGAACGAGGCAAAGCGATCAGTTTCATGCTGGCAGGATCGAAATTCGGGCCGGTGATCGGAATTCCCCTGGCGACGCTCATCATGGTGCACTGGGGATGGCGTGCGGTGTTCGTTAGCTTCGGCGTGCTGGGAGTCATCTTGGCCGTCGCCTACTACCTTCTGCTGACGAACTATCCGCACGAAAGCAAGTTCGTGAACCGGGCAGAGCTGGAGCATATCAACGAAGGGCAGGCGGCGAAAGACATCAAGAAGGTGATGCCACCCGTGGTCGGACTTCTTCCGCTCCGGCCAGTTCTGGGCCATTGGCGGGCAGTTCACGGCCGCTATTTATATCAACTACATGTTTCTTGCCTGGCTGCCGGTGTACCTGCTGGAAGCGCATCACTTCTCGCTGAAGCAGATGGGTTTTGCCGCCGCCATTCCGGAGCTGGGCTACGCCGTGGGTAACATCGTCTGCGGGGTGCTAAGCGATTTCCTGATCGGCAGGGGATTGGTCGGCGCCAAGTCGCGCGCCTGGTTCGGCGGCATGGGCTTGGTGCTCTGTTGCGGCGGCCTTTACATGACGGCGATCGCCGAGGGCAAAGTCGCGACGATCCTGTGGTTGACTTTTGCGCTCGCGTCGCTCGGCGCAACGATGAATGCCTCCTGGACAATCTGTGCCGACGTGGCAGGAAAGTTCGCGGGAACCGTCTCCGGCTGGATGAACTTCTGCGGCAACGTGGTCGGCGCCGCGGCGCCGCTCATTACCGGTTGGGTCGTCACGCGGTACGGCTGGACGTCGGCCATCATGCTTTCGGCGACGTGGGCCATTGTCGGGGCCGTGATCTGGATATTCGTCAAGCCGGATGTGCCGCTGAAGCATCGCTACGCCGAGCCGGTCCGGGCGACCGCGGCGCGCGCGTAAGCGGGACCACGCGCGAGGTCGCTGAAATATCGATCAGCCCGTGCGTCGTTGCTATCGAGGAATGAATATGTCCGCACAGAGTTCATCGGCGACACCTAAACGCGTTGGGACAACCGGTTCCCTGATGACGCGTGGCTGGGTGAAAGGACTGTTGTGCGTTCTTATCGTGTCGCTGCTGTGGTACATGCCGCCGCCGACAGGGCTCAAGCTGATGGCCTGGCGGATGTTCGCGCTTTTCCTCGGCACCATTCTGGGGTTTGTTCTCCGACCGATCACCAGCGCCGCGGTTGTCATGGTGGGCGTGGTTCTGGCCGTGACGCTCAAGATGGCCACGCTTCATGAAGTGCTGGGCTTTTGGGCCAACTCAACCGTCTGGCTGGTCTTTGTGGCCTTCCAGTTTACGATTGGGTTCGTCAAGACCGGCCTGGGACGGCGGATTGCGTTCTGGCTTACGCGGGCGTTTGGCGGCAAGACGCTGACGCTGGCATACATTCTGTCGCTGACGGATCTGATTCTTGCTCCGGCCATGCCCTCCAATGCAGCGCGGACGGGCGGGGTGATGCTTCCCATTACCAAGAGTCTGACCATAGCCCTGGGATCCGGGCCGGGCACGACCAACAGAACGTTGGGCGCGTTTCTTGTGCTCTCCGCGTTTTACGCCAACTGCACGACTTCCGCCATGTTTATGACCGCCATGGCCTCCAACTCGCTGATTGCGGAGCTGGCGAAGAAGACGCTGAACATCGAAATCAGTTGGGGACTTTGGCTGCTGGCTAACCTCGTTCCGGGCCTGATTTCGCTGCTGGTGATTCCATTATTCCTGTACAAGTTCTATCCGCCGGAGCTGCATGATACGCCGGAGGCGAAGGCGATCGCCGGCCGCGAGCTGGCCGCGATGGGCGCCATCAGCCGGCGCGAACTGTGGATGCTGGTGATCTTTGTTTTCACCGTGAGCCTGTGGGCGACCTCGATGTTCACCAGGCTGGATGTCACCTACATCGGCTTCGTAGCCATGGCGCTGATGCTCATTACCGGAGTGATCCAGTGGAAAGACGTGCTGGAGGAGCATGCCGCCTGGGACATCTTCATGTGGCTGGGAGGACTGATCGGCCTGGCCGGATTGATGGCCAAGTTCGGGTTCATCAGCTGGTTTACGGCGGTGGTAGCGGCCAGGCTGAGTGGCGTTCCCTGGGGTGTGGCCTTTATCGTGGTGATCCTCGTTTACTACTTTTCGCATTATGGCTTCGCCGGCCTGGCGCCGCACGTGGTGCTCATGTACGCCGCCTTTGCCGCGCTGGCGGTGGCCGCCGGAGCGCCCAAGTATCCGGTGGCGCTCACGCTGGCCGCTTCTTCCAGCCTGTTTACGGCGCTGACGAATTACGCGGCGTCTCCCGCTGTCATCTTTTTTGGCAGCGGCTACGTGGATCAGACTACCTGGTGGAAGTTCGGCTTTATCGTGTCGGTGATCAACTTGGTGATCTGGGTGGGAGTGGGATGCGTGTGGTGGAAGATGATAGGGCTTTGGTAGGGAAGGCACGGTCCTGCGGAAATAAAAACGGAAATAAAAAGAAGTTGGCGCCGAAGAGGGAACTCTTACCTGACTAGAAGATGCCCGAGGATCCGATGCTTTCGATCCGGTTTCGGGACGACCTCGGTTCTTACCGTAAGGCCCCAAACCCGCAACAATTCCAGCGGTACGTATTTGTGGTCCTTATTCTGGCGCGCCCAATCCTTCAGCGCCATTGAGCCCTCATACTCTTCCGGCGAGAGTTTTAGAGATTTCGCCAGCGAGTCGAATGCGCTCAAGCCGCTCGGCGTGATGAGCTCCGGTTTACCCCAGTTGGGATTGCCACGCCGCCTGATGTTATTCATTGGGTGCCACGAGGGGTGCAACTGTGGCTCAGATAATGCTCGGCATCAACACACATCAGCTGGCACTTGTGACAGCGAATGGGTCCCCTCACGAGCGGCTTAGGCTTTACGATTCGAAGTTCATTCGCCTTAACTAGTTTCACACCTACAGGGTATCCCCCAAATGACTATTCTGCAAGCGCCATATTGGCGAGAGCCCGCGCAAGGCACCGTTGGGTTGGGCGGGCAGTCGTGAGCGCAGCGAACTAAGGTGGGTTGATGGCCCACGTCAGCCGCAACAGCAGCGGCGGGACGCGGAGCGTCGAGCGAAAACGGATGCTGCAAGGAGGGTGCCAGGCCGGCGGACGCCGCTTCTTACGACGGCCCGACTGCGTGTGTCACTTCGCCCGGAAACTCAATCACGGGCGACCTGGCGAACTCGCTGGGCTTCACCGGGCAGAAAAACCATCCTTCCGTGCTCGCCCTGGAGGCCAGGATTTTCGATACCGCCAGGCGGCTCGGCAAGTGCGTGTCCGTAAACCTCGATCCCACGGCGAAGGATTTTGCCGAGGATGTAGCGGCGTGGAAAAAGAAGGCCGGCGTCATCACGCTGGGACACGATATCGCCATCATTCGCAAAAATTTCGAGAAGGCTCTTCAGACTGCCCGCGAAAGTTAAGTTCAGCGCAGCGGACAAAAGACGCGAAGGGAACTAACGGTGAGGCGCCGGGAGAACTAGTCTAACTGCCCCACCCTTCGCCGAACGCGGGCGAAAGGGTGGGCCACCCGCCGAAAGCTGAGTTCAGCGCAGCGGCAAAAGAGCTACGGCTTCGTTTGCCCCGGTTCTTCTTTTTGGTCTGCACGTTTCAACTGCCCGTCTCGAAAGAACCGTGCCAAAACAGCCGGTGGTATTAGTTCCTGCCCATTTTTGACTGCCTCGTAAAGTGCGAGGAACCACAAATATTTGTCTTTATGTGCCGGGCTTTCATCCATCAACATACGAGCACGGGTCGCTGCCGAGTAACCCCACGCTATGCTGAAAGGGTTTGCGATGTTCCTGTCACGGAAATGAAGAAGGGCAGTACCAAACGGGCCGTATGCAAAACGCCCCATCCAATATTCATCCGGAATCTCCACGTCATCTGCAATAACAACCGCAGGAACACCAACCGATTTTTCCAGATTCACCGCACGAACAAGAGCGTCACTCGCAACAAGTAGATGATCCCCTTGCCTCTTTTCCCAATAGCGACCTTTGGTGATTGCACCACGGATCATGAGGTCATTTCTTAAAGCTAAAAACCATAGCATCTGCACTGCAACCAAAAGCCTTGCAAGTGAGTCCGCCGTCAGAAGAATGGCGTCCGAATACATGGTGGCGTGAACTTCTTTAAACTTTTCATCGGACAGCGAATCACCAAATTGTTTGTAGACTTCGAGGGCTTGACCAAAATCAACTAATATCCGGTTGGAAAATCCGAGAATATCGCAGAACGCAACGAAGCGAGTTTCGACACCTTCGTCCCCGGTAGGATGGTCAGTATTTTCGGGCATATCTAAATGTCCGCAGAGAGCCAGAACCCATTCTTGAATCGAATCTTCGTTGTCTCACCACGGGCAACTAACTCGTAAATGCCTTCGGGGAGCACCTTGGACACATGCACTATATCGCAGTCTGTTATCGCGGAAGCACTGGTGCCGGGTAAGCTGACCTTCGTTGCATATATCGTGCAAGTTGCTTCGTGCCCTTGACCACGGAGCACCCCAGGAAAGCTGACTCGTTCTCGTGTTGATGTACATTTTCTCTCCTAACCAAACAACCCCTGCTTGTTCAGCACATAGCGCAGAATTTGAAGCATCATAATATCCCGCAGCCGCGGATTCTTTTCCATCATATCGAGAAGGCACGGCTCACACATTGATTCCTCTGTCTCTGGCGTTTCTGTTTCCAAATTCACGCCAACCAGAACAAGGTTTGGGTCTCGCCCCTTACAGATGGAGCATTTTCCCGAACCAGCTTGCACAAAAAACTCTGACAATCCTGTTCGCATGGCGCTCAATGTATCTCAGCCCGGCACTCCGGCTCGCTGGACGGGATACCCCCCTGTTTCTGCCGGGAAGCATATGGCTACCGCTAGGACTCGTCCAGTGTGGATATTGTGGAAATGGAGGAAATCTGTTCAAAAGCTGTCAAGACACGGCAGTTTAAAGGGTAAAACAATGGCAGGAATCCAAAGAGTAAGCAGCACCATCCGCTGGATTCGACGCCCCCGACCGGAGCCGCCCGAGTGAGTGCCCGTTGGTTGTCAAGGAAGACAAGCAGTAATAACGACTGGCATGGAACCCCGGATTTTTCTGTGGTTATTCATGCCCCCTCAACTTTCTTCGCCGAACATCGTTTCACAAGCCTTTCGTTTTAAATCATCCTGAGCTTTTTGCTTGCAGGTTTCCAGCGATTTTGCCCGTTCGATCTTGCGGACCATTTCGGCTTGTTTTACTTGCGGCTCGGTTCCGGTCAAGAAAGCCCAAAACCGAATGAAAAGATAGCGAGTTTGATACATCCGGCTGTCAGCATAAACACGCTCGTATTTGGCATAGATTCCTGCGGCGCTTGCGGACTCTATTAGTTGAAAAGTCCTACCAGCATCAGCAAGGACGCTATCCAGCCGCATAGCATATCCTGTGCATGACGGCTCAATCGGGACGGGCGCTCTGGTGCCCCGCATGTCCGCAATTCTTTTGTCTAATCTAGCAGTCTCGTATTTCGTCCAACGGAGATTGCAGTCTGATCGTTGTTTTTGGTGTTCAAGTTCAGCGTTTAACTCTGCTTCCTTTTGTTCGGCAATCACGGCTCGTTTAAGAGCGTTATTCCGTTCTTGCTGATAAGCCCCGTAGACTCGGAGAGCGACGAATAGAGATATGACAACCAGAACCGCAAAGACTATTCTTCTAGTTCTTGTGAAGATCATAATCGCCCCCCCAAACGTGAGTAGCTGGAATCGGCGGAACTTTACCATTTTCGGAGAGGTTGGAAAAGGGAAAAGCCCCCGCCCATCGGACAGGGGCTTAGAGATCAGCGGTTCAACTGACCAGATATTTGACAATCGGGCTGAGCATGTCTTGATAAAACTCAAGCATGTCGCCGAAGTCAATTTTCTTTTTGGTGAATTTTTTGAGGCCCAGCTTTGCAGAACCGACCAAAAATCCAGTGCCCAGCTCTTCAGTCGGCCCACTAGTCCGCCGCAACACGATTGGCGGGTGTGGCTTTTCAGGTGGTTGGCAATTCACGTACATAATGCCCTCACATTCTCGGGGGAAGGTCATTAATTTCACCTACCCGGTGCAGGGCGGGGAGAAGGTTGGACACAGCGTAGCAAATGCCAGAGGAAAAGATCAGCATAAAAAGAATGCAACACAGTTAGTAAACACCACCCCGAAGAAAGCCGGGTGCCCCACCTTCGCGAGCGGAGCGAGCTAAGGTGGGTTGATGAATCGCGTCAGCCGCAACAGCAGCGGCAGGACGTGGGGTGCCAGGTATTCTTGCCCAATGCAAAAGCCCCGCGATTTTTCGCAGGGCTCGAAAAATCTTTTGGTGCCGAAGAAGGGACTCGAACCCCCACATCCTTGCGGATACATGGACCTGAACCATGCGCGTCTGCCAATTCCGCCACTTCGGCACTCTAGGGTAGATCCCACGCGACGGCCTGACCGGCGCCGGGCATGAGGCGGGCCACCGTCCGTGCCGGACCGGGCCTCGCTGCAGGAGTGCAAGCTGATTGTAAAGGCAAGGCCCAAGCACGGTCAATGTGCGGCATTTCTGATTTACGATTTTTGATTTTTGATTTCAGAATGAACGAATTTCGCTATTGCCGGGCAGGTGGTTCACGAGGCGTGCTGCGCACGCCCGCCCGGCCGAGGGCGACCGGGCCTACGCACGCCGGTCCAATCTGAAATCAGAAATCAAAAATGCCGTAACATCGGTCCAATCTGAAATCAGAAATCAAAAATCGAAACCGAAATAACATCGAAAGTCAAAATCTGAAATCAGAAATCAAAAATGCCGTAACCATCGGTCCAATCTGAAACCAGTTTAGAAATCAAAAACCGCCGTAATATCGGCACAATCTGAAGGCGACCGGGTAGACAAAAAATCAAAAATCAAAAATCAAAAATCTTAAATCTCAAATGTCTGCTGCCGGCGGCGAAGTTTGCGGGCGCGCAGGTAGTCCTGGGCGGCATGGTAGCCGTCGAGCGTGCCCACGTCCATGTAGTCTTCGCCGGAGAAGGTGGCGCGCACGGTGTTGCCGGCGGCGATGTAGGCGTTGAGCAAGTGGCCGAGGAACTCGTCCTCGCGATGGCGCGCATCCCACAGCCGCTTGAGGGCGCGGAAGGCGGCGCCGCGGGCGGTCACGGCTCCCCATATCCAGTGCGAGTCGGGCTCCGGCACCTTGACCTCGACCCGCTCCACGTAGCCGTGTTCATCGCACACCACGGCGTCGAAGACCGCAGGGTTCAGCACGGAAACAACACCAGGTTGACGGCCGCATCCTGCTCGATGGCCGGACGAGTAGGCGTTCTCGGGAAACCAGATGGTGTCGGGCAGGCCGATGAGCACCTGCTGCTGGTCGTCGACGAAGGGCTCGGCGCGGAACAGGGCATCGCAGAGGCCGCGCGGATGTTGCTGCACGACGTAGAAGATTTCGGCGGCGTAGTCACGCTCGGCGTAGTACTTGACGATGTCGCTCTTCTCGGCCGAGATCACCATGCAGATCGGGTTGCGCCGGCGGCGATCATGCGCTCGACCAGGTATTCGGAGACGGCCTTGGGGCGCTCGGTGCCGTCGACGGCGCGCGAGCCGACCGGCAGGAGCTCCTTGGAGCAGCCCAGCGGCTGAATGCGCTGGCCGGCGCCGGCGGCGGGAATGATGCCGATCATGATCTTGCCTCCTGCGGCGTCCCCGACGAGCGCCGTCTCGCGCTCGCCGGGGCAGAGCGGCTGCCGCTGTGGCGTGAGGGCTTGCTCGCCTGGCCGGCGCGGCTTCTTCGAAGCAGGCCAGCATCTGGCGGGCGCGGTGTTCGCCGGTATGCTCGTCGAGGGTTCGCTGGCGCGCCCGCGCGCTCATGCGGCCGCAGCTCGCCATCGTCCATCGCCAGCGCTTGCAGCACGTCCTCGGCGCGGGTGGCGATCACGATTTCTTCGTCCGGCTGGAAGAACAGGTCCAGCCCGTCAAACCAGTCGCTGACGATGGGCGTCTGCGCAGGCCGCGGCTTCGAAGAATCTGCCCGAAGGACAGTAGCCGGAGGCGGCCATCTCGGCGCGGGTGAGGTTCAGGGTCAGCCGCGAGGAGGAGTACAGCGCCGGGTGCGCCGCCGGACGGAACATGATCGAAGCGCCGGACGTTGGCGGGCCATTGCCACTGCCAGGGATAAAACGTGCCGGCCAGCAAGAAACGCAGATCCGGGACGGCGCCGCGCGCACTCCAGAAACAGCGCGTCGAGCTTCTCCTGGCGGTCGGCGGCGTAGGTTCCCATGTAGCTCAGAGCCGATTCGAACTCGCGCTGTGCGGGCACGCGCCGGTAGACATCCGGATCGACACAGCCAAACAGCGGCCGCGCCAGGGCGGCATGCCAGACGAGTTCCAGCTCCACCAGCGCCAGCCCGCCGGTCCAGGAGAGCACCAGATCGAACTCCGGAATCTGCGCGGCGCGCAGGTAGTCCAAATCGCCGGCGCGCAGCTTGGCCAGCGTGACCGGGGTGTCGAGGTCGTAGAAGACGCGCAGCGGACCGCTCAGGGCCAGCACCTCGTCGTTGATCCGCGCTCCTTCGGGGCAGAAGCTGGCGGTGATGACCACGTCGGAGGCGGCGGCCTCGGCGAGCGCCCGGCGGCGGATCTCGCTCCAGTCGCGGTAGAAGACGAGATCGCAGTAGTCGCAGCACTGGAAGTCACGGCGCAGCGCGTAATACTCGACATCCTTCTCGTAAAAGGTGATGCGGTGCCCTTGGCGGGCCAGGGCGCGCAGGATGGCGCGATAGGGCGTGGCGTGTCCGTTTCCCCAGGACGAAGAGAGCGTCAGGCCAAAAATGGTGATCTTCAACGCGCACTCCACCCATCCGGCTCGTTGGACACAGCCCAATACCGCGAAATGAGGCGGGGTGTCCGGAACTGAATGTACTTACCTCTGATGAAGAAGAACGGACAGGGTTTGCCGTGGGAGCTGGATCACTCCCGGAATTCGCGGATCAACTCTGCGGAGCCGGAGGCGTGCTGCGCACGCCCGCCGAGGGCGACCGGGCCTACGACTCGTCGCGTTTCCTGCGACCGAGGGCGGCCGGGCCTACGTGTGTCTGCGCCTGCATTGAGAAAAGGCCATCCGAAGCGGATGGCCTTTACTGAAGCTGCCGGGTGCTTCTGGTCCGTTCGACTACGATTCGAGCTTGGTGGTCAGGGTGATTTTGGCGTTGTTGGCGAAGAGCTTGGAAACCGGGCAACCCGCCTTGGCGTTGTTGGCCGCGGTTTCGAACTTGGCCTTGTCAGCGCCCGGGATCTTGGCTGTGAGGTCCAGTTGAATGGCGGTGATGGCGAAGCCGGCGTCCACTTTTTCCAGCGTGACGGTGGCCTTGGTATCGATGCTCTGCGCCTTCATGCCGACCTGATCGAGCTGGGCGGAGAGCGCCATGGAGAAACAGCCCGCGTGGGCCGCTCCCAGCAACTCTTCGGGATTGGTGCCGATGCCGTTTTCAAAACGGGTGGCGAACGAGTACTGCGTATCCTTGAGAACTCCGCTGGCGGTTGAAACCGTGCCTTTGCCGTCTTTCAGTCCGCCCTGCCAGTGTGCGCTGCCAATTCGCTGCATACGTTCCTTTCACGGGGTTCCCGACGGACGTTTTGCCTCCGTTGGGATGCCTTCTCACAACTCGACCCGGAGGGCGAGCGGTGCGGGCTTCGCCCCAGCAGCACTCCGAATAAGAAACAAGGATCTGCTGGAACTCCCCACACCCGCAGTGGCCAGCCCGGGCCCATCAAGCATGATACGCCGGAAGCGCGATTCGTCGCACCTCTCCCGCTCACACCACTGCAGGAGAGGTGCGACATCTCACCCCGACGGATGCAACCGGCTCCTCCCAGGAAAGCCGGCAGCGCCGAGCAAAGCGGATTCGCAAGTGCTTGGCTCTGGCCGCGTCCGTCGGGGCGCCCCCTCGCCCAGCAGATGGAAAGGCAAAACGTCTGCTGGGCGGCCCCGGAAAAGGGAACCCGTAATCAGGAATCAGTTGGTTTTGGCGTTGTGCTTGTCGCGGGAGATGTCCTTGCTGACCTTGTTCTGTTCGCGGTTGAGCTTGTTCTGCTCCGCCTTGGTGAGGTGGCCGTTGTTCTTGGCCATGTCGCGCTGCTCTTGCTTGGTGATCCGGTTTTCTTTCTTTTCCAGCCGCGCGGTTTCACCGGGAGTCAATTGCCCGCTCTTGACGCCGTTGGCGATGCGGTTCTGCTGATTCTGCTCGCGGGTATTGACCTGGTTCACGCGCGGATGACCGGGATCGGGACGCCCGGGCCAGCACCCGAGGTTGCGCTGGCGGATGAAGTCTGCGCCACAGCGGAGCCTGCCAGCAAGCTGCCGAGTGCGAGTGTCAGAAGCGTGTTGTTGAGCGTCTGCATGTCCTGCTGAAACCCCGGCGGCTGGAGAGAGTTGCTGGGCAGAGGAGAACTACAGGTCTACGCCGGAAGGTCTAGAACCGAGGGTCCAAGTTTTATCGGAACATTATCGGAAGGTCTAGAAACTGACCTGGTCTAGCTTTTCCGCGCCCGGGAGAACGAGCTGATGCCGAAATAGGTGAATACCAGGGCGAACAAGCCGGCTGCGACGGCGCGGCCGATACCTTGTTTGCCGGCGACATAGACCTGGTACTCGTGCCAGCAGGCGAAGCCCCCGATCAGGGCCATCCAGAGGAAGAGAAAGCCCGTTACTTCCAGCCAGAGGATTTTGCCGATCCGGCGCAGCGTCTCCAGGAAGGAATTGGCGGCCGCGGTGACCCCTTGAAAGATGCGGCGGCCGGTGCGGCCTTGCTTGAAGGAACCGGCCAGTTTCCCCAGCATCGTACCAACTGAGGCCAGGGAAAACAGGCCTTGCCGGACTGGACCAGAAGCGCTCACGTGAAGATTCTAGCAGCCGGGGCAACCGGCAATCGCTTTTGCCCTAGCGGTGCGCCTTTCCGCGCTCCTGCCGTAAAGAACTAAAACTTCCATATCGGCGGCGGCATCCAATGGAAAGGAACCGAAAAGAGCGCCAGACCGACTATTCCAAGACACAGGGGCGAACGTGGACCAGCGGCTACAAAGACTGATGAAGGAGCTCGGGCGGGCAATCAACGAATCGATCTCGGATTCCGAGCAGATCGCGGAAGTCATCGCCAAGATCAAGTCCGGCGGATACGACGTCTTCCTGGTGCTGGAAGCCACCATCGGTTTCAACAAGCGGGAGGACGACGAGGCGGCGGAGACCTCTTCCCTGAACGTCAGGAAGTCGGATCCCGATTTCAAGGTGAGCGCTCAGGATCTGAAGTTCCTGAAATCTCTGCGCATCAGCATCGATACCAACGATAAAGCCGCCTGAGCAGCGATCTCCCGGCAGAGTGCGACTACGACGTCCGCAGGAGTGCAGGCCGAAAACGGAGTTCGTCGGGGCATCCGAAGCGCAAGCCATCCTTTTTAGGTTATTCAGCCGCTCTATCCACTGCAAGCGTGAGCACGGTGCGCGGGGCCGGAGGGCAACGCCCCGGGCGGGTCATCCCTCCCATTTTGGTGAGGTTAGAGGGGCGTGTGCCGGCCTGCAATCCGGCTGTGGTAGGATTCTTCTTCCTGGGTCCCTGGTACACGCACCAACTGAATAGTTGGCAACGGCAAGGAAGGTTGCGCTGATGGGTGACGGGCTGCCGCACACGTTTGGATCGGTACGAGCTGCGCTTGGATCCGGACGAAGAATGAAGGATACCCTCGGAGTTCTGCTGGCGGGAGGGGCCGGCGAACGCCTGTATCCGCTCACGCGCGACCGCGCCAAGCCGGCCGTAACCTTCGGCGGCATTTACCGCATCATTGATATCACTCTTTCCAACTGCATCAACTCCGACCTGCGGCGAGTCTACATCCTGACGCAGTACAAGGCGCTCTCGCTCAACCGGCACATCCGCGAGGGCTGGTCGATCGTGGCCGACCAACTGGGCGAGTTCATCGAGATCCTGCCGCCCATGAAGCGGGTGAGCGAGAACTGGTACATGGGAACGGCGGACGCCGTCTACCAGAACATCTATTCGATCGGCGCCGAGCAGCCCAAGCACGTTCTCATTCTTTCCGGCGACCACATCTACAAGATGAACTACGACCTGATGCTGCGGCAGCACCAGGATTCGGGCGCCGACGTTACGCTGGCCACCATTCTGGTCGACCCTTCGGAAACCCGGCATTTCGGCGTGGTCGACGTCGACCGCGAAGGACGAGTGACGGGATTCGAGGAAAAGCCGCAATCGACGACGCTGCGTTCGCCCTACAATCCGCGGATGGTATCGGCCTCGATGGGCGTCTACCTGTTCAACACCGACGTGCTGATCCCGGTGCTGCTGAAGGACGCCGAGGATCCCGACTCGGAACACGATTTCGGCCACAACATCCTGCCCAAAATGGCGAGCGAGTATCGCGTCTACTCGTTCAACTTCATCGACGAGAACCGCAAGGAAGCTCTCTACTGGCGCGACGTGGGGACGCTGGAAGCGTACTACGAGGCCAACATGGACGTGGCCGCGGTCTCGCCGGTATTCAACCTGTACGACGAGCATTGGCCGATTCGCACGCACCAGCGGCAGTATCCGCCGGCGAAATTCGTATTTGCCGAGCACGGGCGCACCGGCACGGCGGTCGACTCGATTGTTTCGAGCGGCTGCATCGTCTCCGGCGGCCTGGTGCGCAAGAGCGTGCTCTCACCCGACGTGCGAGTGAACTCTTACTCCGAAGTCGAGTCCAGTATCGTTTTTTCGCACGTCAACATCGGCCGCCACTGCCGCATCCGCCGGGCCATCATTGACCGCGACGTCCACATCCCGGAAGGCACCGTGATTGGCTACGATACGGAAGCCGACCGGCAGAAGTACTTCGTCACCGAGAGCGGAATCACGGTGGTAACGCGCGACTATTCGCTGTTCGAAAGCCCGGTGGCGGTGGATTACTTCACCTCCGAATAGACGGGTTTCCTTTACCCCGAACGATTTGATTGCCAAGGCCGAAGCAGGATTTTCCCGCTTCGCATTGGTCATGCCGAGCGGAGTCGGAGCCCGCCTTACGAGCGCGAAGGCTTTCGCTTCCACCGTTCTATAGACCCGGACTGAATTGACAAGCCATAGCCGGCAATTAAAATTAAGCCGATTCAGGTGGAACTTTCGTGTGCATCTCAGGTTTAAGCACTCAAGTAGGTGTGTGTTCAATTCGCATCTCATGAGCGCGCATTCCACGATTTGCGCTTTTTACGAGGACTGGACGTCATGAAGCCTATCCTGAGCTGTGGGCTTGTGCTTTGTCTCCTGTTAGTGCTGGTGGCGTGCGGCGGCAGCAGCAGCACGCCGGCGCCGCCCCCTAATCCGAATAATGCCGGATTCAGCAATGCCAGCCTGAACGGCAGTTACGTCTATCGGGTGAGCGGCGTGACTGCGAACAGCTCTTTTTCAGCCGTTGGGGTCTTTGTCACCGACGGTAATGGGCATATCACCTCGGGACAGCAGGACACAAACGACACGGTTTTGGGCTTCAACTCCAGCTCGGGAGGGGCGACGCCTGCCCTTACCGGCACTTACACAGTTGGAGTGGACGGCCGCGGACAGGCGGTTCTTAACTATTCGACGGGCTCCAGCATTACCTTCGACTTCGTCTTGAGCAATGTGATCCCGGGTTCGGTAACTCCCGGTATCACCCCAACGGGACGGATCATTGCGTTCTCCTCCGCCCAGATCGCCAGCGGACGGCTGGAGAAGCAGAGTGCGCCGGCGGCCATCAGCGGTACTTACGTGGTGCGGTTTGACGGTTTTGTTCCCAACTCCGGCGGTACCGCCCTGCTGCCGATTGGACGCGTGGGGGTGTTGACGCTCAACGGCGCCACCGTTTCGGCGGCTACGCTGGACGAAAATCTGTTGAACGGCACCAGCGCCACATTTACTGCCAACATAGTCCCAAGCACGGCGACAGCAACAGCACTGGATGCGGCCGGTCGCGGAACCATGCACCTGGCACTTCCGGCCGGCGGGGTTAGCGGCACTGGCGGGACTACCGACCTGATTTTCTATTTCGCAAACGCCAACCGGCTCGAGTTCATCACCAGGGATGCCACGAGCTCCATTATAGGTAGTGCGGACCTTCAGCCATCCAGCTCTATCACGCCGACCGGCAACTATGTCTTCGGCGTTGCCGGTTCATCATCGGTATTCTTCGTCCCGTTCAGCAGCGCCGCCGAAGTGGGATCGTTCACACTGAGCGGTACAACGCTCAGCAACGGACTGGAGGACAGCACCGACAGCGGAGTTGTGTTGCGCCAGTCGACATCTTTCTCCGGCGTGCTCGATTCCGCCGTGAGCAACGGACGCGCGACGGGCAATTTCACCGCGGGCAGCCGCACGGTGCACTTCGTACTCTGGTTCAACGATGTGAACCATGCCGTGATGATGACCAGCGACAGCGATCTGCTCGAAACAGGGCTTGTGCAGAACCAACCGGCGCCCCCCACCAACTCAACCGTAACCGGGAACTACGCGCTCCGCCTCGCAGGTGCGACCTTCGGCGGCAGTCTCACGCTGACCGGCCAAGTTCAGAGCAATGGACAAGGTACCCTTACCGGGCTGGAAGACTTCAACTTGAGCGGGGGACTGTCCACGCCCACGGGAGCTACGGCCAGCGGAAGCTACGGTTTTGCCGCAAGCGGCCGGGGCACGGGTTCAATAGGGGGAACTCCAGTCGTGCTCTACCCGGCCGACGCCAATACCATCTTCATGCTAAGCACCGACGGCAACATCATCCAGGGCTCATTGGAGGCCCAGCACTGAAACCGTTCAATTACCGGAACAGTCGAACAAATATCCGCTTGTGCCATTCACGGGTATTTTGTTCCGCCTGAAGTTTAGGTATGCTATCCAGACTCTGTCACTTTCCCCAGAGCGGCCTATAAACAGACCGGCCTGTAAGAGGTCCGACGGGGGACTGCGGTTCAGGATCAGGAATGGACAGCATACGCCCAAATCCGAGATGCGGCTGCCGCTACTGTCGTATGGCGGGGCTGGTCTTCCCGGCGGTTCTGGTTACCATGGGTGTGCTGTTCCTGCTGATGGAATTCCATGCCATCTCGATCCAGCGGACCTGGCCGGTGCTGCCGCTGGTGATCGGCGCGGTGAAATTGCTGCAACGGAGCGCTTCGGCTAGAGAGCACGTGCCGATCGGATACGGTTCCGCTCCCGCGGCGAGCCATGGAGTGCTGCCCCGTCCCGAAGCAGCGCCACCGGCCGCGCCCTCCGGCCAGCCTGGCCAGCCCAGTTAACCTGCAACGACTCGCGCTCAACTAATCAGAATATGACTCGTATTTCCACCCCCGCAAACGCGAATTCTGCGTTTGCCGGGGACCCCGGATTCGGGGCCGTTTGCCGGCACACTCGCGGGCTGGTGTGGGCGGGCGGTTGCGGTTTACTGCTGGTTCTTTGCTCTCCATTCGCCCGTGCCCAGATAACCGTCGAGGATGCCTGGCCGATCTTGCGCAACGGAGTCGCCGAGCATAACACCCAGAAGCGCGCGGCGGCGGTGAGCGCCCTGGGGCTGCTGCAAAACAATCCGCGAGCGGCGGAGATGGCCGAGCAGGCATTGAGCGATCCGAAGCCCGAGGTGCGCAAGTCCGCGGCTACGGCGCTGGGGCAGATGCGGGCGAAGCAGGCTATTGCCAGCTTGCGCGGGAAGCTCGACGATCCGGACACAGCGGTGGCGCTCTCGGCCGCAGCCTCGCTCAAGCTCATGGGCGACAACTCCGCGTACCAGCTCTACTACGAGTTGCTGGTGGGAGAGCGCAAGAGTGGCGAGGGGGTATTGGCCCAACAGCAAAAACGCCTGCATGATCCCAAGCAACTGGCGCAACTCGGCGTGGCCGAGGGCCTCGGGTTCGTTCCTTTCGGCGGCGTAGGATACCAGACCCTGAAGACCCTGCTGAAAGACAACAAGTCTGCCGTGCGCGCCGCAGCCGCCAAGGCGCTGGCGCGTGATCCGGATCCACGCAGTGCGGAAGCACTGAAACGCGCGGTCAACGACAAGAAACTGGTGGTGCGCATGGCGGCGCTGGATGCCATTGCCGAGCGCGACGATCCGGCGTTGCTGCCGGCCGCGGTCGATGCCATGACCGACGACAAATACACCGTGCGCTACCTGGGGGCCGCTGTCGCGATACGGCTCTCCGCGCAAAAGCATCAGCACGCGGCAAGGAAGTGAGGCGCATTCGCGCTACCGACTTTTTTACGGTTGGAAGTTTGGGGAGCAGCGCGTTGTTGCGCACAGCAGGAGACCAGGGCGTCGCATCGATGAAGAGCGGATGAATCGGCAGCAATAAAAAAGCCCCGCATGTGCGACTTGTCGCCTCACGGTGCGGAGCGGAGCTATTGTTGTTTGGAGTGCAGAGTTTATCTCTGCTGGGGACAGATTACCAATGGTTTTTGAAACGGGCAAGTACTCATGGTTCGAAGTATCAGTATTGTCACCCAACGGTTTCAGCCGAGGGTTGAGCCGATTTTCCGCCGGGCTGTGGAAAACTTTCCCCACGGACTGCTCGCTCTTTCTCGCTCATGGGAATTAAGTCCCTCTGCTGAAGGATTCATGATATCCGTCGGCCACATGCACAATTTTTTTCAACGCTTTTTCAAACGAAAACGATTTCCGGTTGTACCGCGATATGAGACGACGGGTAAAAACAACATAGCGCGCACAAAATAATTGTCTGCGCTTCGCCAGCGAAGACGATTGCAAGGTGTACCGCGATGTGAGACGGCAAAGAAATCAGCATACTAGTAGAACAACATAAAGAAGATGATCAGCGCATGTTTCGTGCCGTTATTCTTCACCAGCTTCTTCACCGGCATGCATGCATTTTTGCAGCAAGCTGCTGCGCGCTTCCGGGCCCTCCGGTTTTCACCTGAAGAATGCAAGGTTGATGCATGGCGGAAATCCCGACCGTGGTTGGGGCCACATGTTTGGCACTACATGCCGGCCGTTTTCTGGCTTCGCCAAGCGATGTTTGACTAAAGCACAAACAAAATGCGCCTGCGGGACGTTTGCCAGAGTGGTATGTCCCAAAAGGGTACTATGCAAGACAAGGCAATAGTGATACCGTGGCAACCCTTAGCAGAAAAGTTCTCCGTATAAGACAGGCCAGGGTTCCCCTGGAAGTTTGGCGAAGCCATATTAGCTAAAACCTATGGGAGCTTCGATATGAACGTCCGGTTGAACATCTTCTTTCTCGTGTTGATTCCAACTGTTGTGGGCAGCTTCTTCGCGATCACGGGGCAGCCGATGAACGCGGCCGTGATAGCCGTGATGGGCGGATTCATGATCTGGTTCGCCTACAACGCTTACGCCAAGCGCATTGACCGCGACATCATCCAGCCAGACGCGAAGCGAGCTACGCCGGCCAGGATGTACATGGACGGCGTCGATTTCATGCCGACCAACCGCAACATCCTTTACGGCTATCACTTCAAATCGATTGCCGCCGCCGGCCCGATCGTCGGACCGATTGCCGCGGTAACCATTTGGGGATGGATGCCATCGCTGATCTGGCTGACGGTGGGCGTCGCCCTGATCGGCTGGGTGAGCGACTATTCGGCGATCGTGGTGGCGGTGCGCAATGACGGCAACTCGCTGTCGGTGATCGCGCACAAGCTGATCGCGCCGCGTACGCGCACCATCCTGTTCGTGTTCATCTTCTTTTATCTGTTGCTGATCGCCGGCGCCTTCGTCGGCATTCTGGCCGGCATTTTCGATCCCCGGGCGGACGTGCCTTTCGGCATCCTGATGCTGGCGCTGATCGGCCTGTTCACCGGGCAGGCGCTGTATCGCTGGAAGATGAACCTGACCTTGGTCACCTTTCTTGCGGTCGGTCTGACGTTGGGTTCGATGGCGATTGGCGCTCTGGGGATGAAGGCGGTGCCGGGAGTCACGCCGAGCGGTCAGAAGGCGGCCGCGCTGACCTTCGCCGGGCCGGTGAACTCGGCAGTGGAGAAGATCGGAGACGGCCTCAACTCGCTAGTCGGGGAGAAGGCCATGTACACGGTCTCCGACCCCACCAAGGCGGACCCGCGCTTGGGGGCCACCCACCTGCGTGACGGCAAGGTGGTGCCCAAGTATCTGGACTCGAACGGGGCCATCAAGATGTTGCCGTCATTCGTCTTCTGGTGCTTGTTCGTCTTCGGCTTCTCGTACCTGAGCACAATTCTGCCGATCTGGCGCTTCGCCCAGCCGGTGAACTACATCGGCTTCTGGGTGACGTTTCTAACGATCGCGCTGTCTGCTTTAGGCGCGGTGCTGGGTGCTGTCAGGGGCATCTTCGGTGATGCCGTGGCCATGCAGGCGGTAACCTTCCAGACCAAGTTCTTCATCTCCTGGATGCCGGTCATTCAGGTGAAGAGCGCGGCCGGCGCCATCATTCAGGCCGTTCCCGCCATTCAGCCCCTCTGGCCGATGCTGTTTGTGACCATCGCCTGCGGCGCCATCTCCGGATGGCACGCGCTGGTGGGCTCCATCGGCACGGCCCGGCAGTTAGAGTATGAGACCGACGCTCTGCCGGTGGGCGGCGGCGCCATGTTCTCCGAGAACGCCCTGGGACTGCTCTCGCTGATCGCCATCTCCATCGCGGGCGGCGCGGGAGCGGGAGCCTTCGCCGGCGGCGTGGGCAAGCTGCTGAACCTGGCAACCTTCGGCCTGATGGCGGTTCCTTACGGCACGGCGCTGGGCTTTGGCGTGTTCGTGGTCATCGTGCTGACGGTGGTGCAGCTGGTCTTCCGCGTCATGCGCGTTACCCTGGGCGAATGGCTGGGCGACATCTGGATGGGCTTCAAGAACGCGCACATCGCCTCCATGATTTCCATGGGCCTGACCCTGCTGCTGGTGCTGAGCGGAACCTGGATCTATCTGTGGCAGCTGTTCGGCGCTTCCAACCAGTTGATGGCCGCGCTCTGCCTGCTGATCGTGAGCCTGTGGCTGAAGAAGGACGGCCGCAATCCGGCCTATGCGCTGTACCCCATGCTGTTCATGTACGTCACGACCATGGCGGCCACGCTGATCACGGCTTACAACCTGTACGCGAGTATTCTGTCGAATCCGCTGATCGCGGCCCAGCCGATGAACTCGATCGGCGCGGTGGCCATGATCATCATCGACCTGCTGTTGTTCGTCGCGTCGGTTCTGATCGCCTACGATTCGTGGGTGGCGTGGCGGCGCTTGTCGGCTGAGCCGCCGAAGGCAGTGAAGCCGGCCATGGCTCAACATGATTAGGTGATGAGGGAATCAGCTTCCACGTTTCACGTTGCACGCTTCCCAGCGAGGCGTGCAGCGTGAAGCGGGAGACACGCTGCCGCGAGGAACGCGACAGCGGGTTGGGCGGCATCCCCTGACTGGGCCGGCAGTCTACCGTACTCTCGAGATACTCTGCGGGATCCGCCGGATGGCTTCGATCAGCACCTGGGCGGGAAGCTTGCGGACATCGTCCAGCCGGCAGTGAATTTCCAGGTTGGGATCGGAGCGGCGAACGGCCAGCCGGACCGGTTGACAGCCGGCGCGGACAAGCGATTCGAGCAACTCGGCGGCGGCGGGCGGATTTCCGGCAGCGTAAGCTACCAGGGGAGGCGTCGCCACCGGAATTGGATTCCAGTTGCGGAAGCGAAGCTTGGATTCGACTCCGCGAGCGCTCCAGGCGCGGGGATCAAAGGCCTCGAACTCGGCTCCGGAAACATCCCGAAGCTGGGCACGAACGATCAGCAGGTCGCAGCGGCCGCGCAGGTGGTAATACCACCATAAAAAGGGTACGTCGCGCGGCTCAAGAACGATAACGAGTTCGGCCTGGCGGAATGGCTCTTTGGCATTCTGGATCTTCAGTTCCACGGCGGCGGTGCCGAGCCAACGCAGGCTGGTGCGGTCGCCCAGGAGCTTGAGGCCGTCCTGCAGCCAGGCCAGCGTCTTTTTGCCGCGGTATAGATTAAACTGGGTGCCGACGGCAAACCAGCCAACCACGAAGACGGTCAGGGCGACGAAGATGGTCAGTTCGGCGGTCGACATGAGGTAAGACCCCGGAGGCTCTCGCGCCACCCAACGCAACAGTGGCGTTTGCCGGAGACCCTGAATTATGGCATAGACGCTATGCCGATGTCGTACTTCTTAGGAGTTAGGGGCTAGAGATTAGGGGCTGGAAATCGCGATCAGAGATCTTTCTCTTTAGATTGACGGTTTCGTACCATTTGCTAACCCCTAATCCCTGATCCCTAAGCCCTACCGTGAGCAGCAGGCCACCGGAGCAAGATAAGGCCGCAAGGCAGAAGTAAGGATCAAAGATGTCGAAAAATCAGTTTCGCCAGGCGGTACGCGACTTCATTTATGGCATGACGGGCTACGAGTTCGTCATGCAGTCGCGCGAACTGCGTGGCTCGCTGGAGTCGGTGTTCATGGCCATTACGCTGGGCGACCTGATGGGCATTCCGGTGGTGCCGCCCATCTTTGCCCTGCGCATCCTGCCGTACGTGGTGCCGAGTATCGACTCCTGGAAACGCCGCTTCGCGCGCGAACGGGAAATATCGGATAATGAAGAGTTCCACCTGCATGGCATTTGAGCCGGGGTCCCCGGCATAGACCGCTTTCGCTGCTTGAGGCGAGAGCCGAAGTTGTTTTCTTGAGGGGTACAATTCGGTTTTAGAACCAGGCCGAGAAAGGGAGAAACAATGAGCAAGGAAGAACAGCCAAAAAAGAAAGGCTTCTTCAGTAAGTTCAGAGAAGTTGCGTACGGGATGGGGGCGCACGACATGTCGCGCTACGCCATTCGCACGCGGGCCAGCATGGAGCACCTGTTCATCCTGATTACCATGGGTGATCTGATCGGCGTCCCCATCCTGCCGCCATACTATTCTCTGCGTTTGCTGCCTTACGCCGTTCCGAATATCGCTACCTGGAAGCGGCGCATGCTGCGGGAAAAGGACGTATCCGACGCCATGTTCTGAGCTGCCCTGCCCGGGACATGTGTTGGGAACGAACAGAGGCATGTCCCAGCGGCGCGAGAGATGCGGCAGCCAACAGGCGGACGACCGGTGCAAACGCCCGAGCGGTTTTGCCGGAGTCCGGTAGCCACCCCAGCAAACGCAAAAACGGCGTTTGCCGGGGACCCCGGTAGCCACCCCAGCAAACGCAAACGGCGTTTGCCGGAGTCCGGTAAATCGGCAGGCACAATGTAACCGCGGTTCATACACAGAACGAGGACTGAGCAATGTCACTCAAAGACGTATTTGAAAATAATAAAGACCGGCGTTACATCATGTTTGGCGGCAAGGGAGGGCTGGGCAAGACCACCTTCTCGGCGGCAACGGCTTTCTGGCTGGCGCAGCAGGGCCACAAGGTGCTGGTCTTCTCCGTCGATCCGCAGGCTTCGCTCAGCGACATCTTCCAGCAGGACATCTTCGGCAAGGGCGCAGTCAAGATCATGGACAATCTCTGGGCCCAGGAGATCAACGCCGACTCGCACATCAAGGCGTACCAGCAGGAGATCCGCAAGAAGATCCTCGACATGTACGGCTTCGAGCAGGTGCCGGACGAGATCGAGAGCTACATCCAGTCGGCAGCGGCCGAGCCGGCCATGGAGGAGATCGGCGATCTTCGACGCGGTGGTCGATATCGTGGTGAAGGGCGATTACGACTACTACATCTACGACCTGGTGCCGCTCGGCCACGCGCTCTATTACCTATCGATGGCCAAGGTCTACGACGAGTGGATCAATCGCATCACCAAGCTGCGCGAGGAAATGCGCGAGCACGAGGAGATGGTGGCGCGCATCAAGCGCGAGACGGCCACGGAAGAAGACCAGATCCTCAGCGAGTTGCAGTACATCAAAAACCGCATCAACCAGTCCTCCGGCATCCTCACCGACAAGGAGAAGACGGCGTTCTTCTTCGTGGTGGTGCCGGAAGAGATGATCATCCTGGACACGCAGAAGGCGGCGCAGTTGTTCGCCAAGTTCGACGTGCCCATCGCCGGCTACGTGGTCAACCGCGTGCTGCCCAAGGAACTGCTGGACGCAGCAGGTGCCTGCCTACCTGCAGAACCGGCTCAAGATGCAGGACAGCTACCTGCAGAAGATCGGCACCACCTTCGGCAAGGAGGTGGTGGGCTTCGTTCCCGAGCTGGAACGCGACGTCACTGGACTGAAGATGATCGAAAAGCTGGCCGGCCTGATGTACGGCGCAAACGGCCAAGGGCGAAAGACGGCGTCCATCGGGCCAGGAAAGCAGTGAGGGCGCAATGTGAGATCGTCGATTTTCAGCGAATACATTGCGGCGCATCCGAGCCTGAAATTCATCTTCTTCGGCGGCAAGGGCGGAGTGGGTAAGACCGTCATGGCCGGCGTTACCGCGCTGCATCTGGCGCAGACGGGCAAGCGCACGCATGCTGGCCTCCACCAATCCGGTGCACAGCTTGAGCGGCCTGCTCGACCAGGATGTCTACGGCAAGCCGACGCCGGTCAACGGCGTCCCCAACCTGTGGGCCTACGAGATCGACACCAAGGAGACCATCGAGCGCTCCAAGCAGGACATCAAGCAGAAGATCCGCTGGTTCCTGAAGTTCGCCGAAATCTCCACCAAGGCCGACGACTTCGTCGAAAGTCGCCACCATGAACCCGGCGTTCGAAGAATCGGCGATGTTCGAGAACATGATCGACCTGATGTTCAAGAACGAGTACGACGCCTACGTCTTCGACACCGCGCCGACCGCCAACGCCCGCCGCCTGCTGGGCATGTCGAAGGTCTACTCGCTGTGGGTCAACAAGATGCTCAAGTCGCGCGAGGAGGCGCAGTCGTTGCGCGAGCTGCTGTCGTTCACCAAGAAGAAGGAAGAAGACCCGCTGATGGATTACCTGGTCTGCTTCCGCGACCGCATCGGCAAGGCGCGCGAGCTGCTGACCGACGAGGCCCTGACCGCGTTCTTCTTCGTGACCCTGCCGGAGGCGCTGCCCATCGCGGTCATCAAGCGCTTCATCGACTGGTTCCACGACTTCGGCATCCCGGTAGGCGGGGTGATCGTGAACATGCTCATCCAGAAGAACCAGGTCAACGAAGGCTCGCCGGAGTTCGTGCGCAACCGCGTGGCCATGCAGGACGCCTACATGGAGGAGATCTGGCGCGACTTCGACAAGACCGGCGTGCGCGCCGTCGTGCCGCTGTTCGACGACGAAATACGCGGCGTCGATGGCCTCACGCGGCTGCTGAATCACGCCTTCACCGGGCCCAGCGTGACGGCGAAATAAATCGTTTCACGTTTCGCACTACCCGTTTCACGACGCGAGACGGGCGCCGAGATGGAAAACTCGCACTGCCCCATTCTTGCCAGGCAAGGGTGGGGCAGTTTTATTTGGATCGGGAATCCTGAGAACACTCGGAGTGGTGAGAAGACGATTTCCCGCTAGTAATCCGTAATACTGGCGCGGTCGTTTCCGGATAGCCGACTACTCGCCCAGAACGTCACCTCTGGCTTCCGCCGTCCCGGCCGCCCTAGCCAAACTTCCGAGGAGCCCGGCAACACACTCCGAACTTCTTCGTCGGGCCGTCGATTTCTTGTCGGATTTGGCCCGCTTGATCCGGAAAGGCAGCCTTCCGCCGTTCAGCGTTGAGCACGGGCCACGGCCGAAGATCGTTGAGGCCACATGCAAAGTCCGCCCGCGAGCAGCCGGACGGAAAGGTTAGACAGTCTTCAGCACCGCGATGCGATTCCAAAGACGGCCAATCTTCTCAATTTCGACGGCGACTTCATCGCCGTCCGTGAGAAAACGCTGCGGATTCATGCCTTCGGCGACTCCCGTTGGGGTCCCGGTCGCGATGATGTCGCCTGGTTCCAGTGTCATGCCCTCACTGATATCAGCAATCAGCTTTTCGATACCGAAGATCATGTCATGGGTACTCGCGCTTTGCCGCATTTCGCCATTTACGGTCGTACGAATCTGAAGCTGTTGTGGGTCGGCGATCTGGTCGCGCGTCACGATCCAGGGACCGCAAGGCGAGTAGGTATCGGCGGACTTCCCTTTAAACCATTGGTTGTGCTGCATCTGCACTTCCCGGGCGCTGATGTCGTTGAGGATGGTGTATCCGAATACGCATTCGAGGGCGCGCTCGGGTGCAACCCCTCGACACTTTTCCCCGATAACGAGCGCAAGCTCGCCTTCATAGTCGAGCTTGCGGGTGAAGCGGGGATCGAGCAGAATGTCGCCGCCGGAACCAACCAACGACGTATGAGCCTTGGTAAACCATATGGGAAACTTTGGAGGATCGACCTTAGCTACTCCATCGCCCACCGCGGCATCTTTGAGATGTTCCACATAGTTCCTGCCGACGCACAACAGATTCTTCGGCGGATGGAGGATGGGCGGAAACCACCGGACCTGGGGATCCGCCACCGCTGCTGCTGAGAGCTGTTTCCGTTCCTCCGGAGTCAACGGCCTGCGAATCAGAGACAAAACGTCGTCGGCATCCTGCCGGCCGGGAAGCCGGCGCACCGGGGCAATTCGGTCGCCTAACACAAGCGCAGCCGACGAAGAGTCATTCCAACCAATCGTCGCGAGAATCATCAATCCTCCACTCTACCGGGAATAGATTACTGCCAGGGTCGGCGCAAAGAATCTGAAATTGCGCTGACCCACGCTCGCGCACTGGGGTTTCTGTCCATTGGAGTCACCTCAATGAACTACCAGCGCGTTACAAGATCTGGTCCATGTGGCTTTCCGACTCGGCGTAGAAGATTAATTGTATCTTGCGCCAGGGAGAACAATTCCCATCAACCCCTGGCTATCTATGGGTGTCAGGATTGCGGCCCCATAACGGGCAATCCGGCCTTCTCACTTTTTTGGCGAATCGGGATTGTCAAACCGCCGAGTCCGCCCCGGCGTATCTTGCCCGTCACCTGGCTGTCACCCGCTTCTGTGAGCCGTATCACAGCGCAACCACTACTTTCATCCTTAAATACCTGCGCTGGTATAAAGAATTTCGATTAGATCGATTAATTATTTTGATGAGTAGCTGCAAGGAAGAGACAGTCGGTGAACTTGAAAGTCACAGTTTGGCCCATGTTATTAACAGATTAGGAGAACACCTATGAGCGGTGGAGCGGTCATTCCGGGGATCAAGTCCCCGCAGGTTTACGTCGACGAAGTCCTCGCGCAGGTGAAGTCCAAGAACCCTGCCGAGCCTGAATTCCACCAGGCTGTCGAGGAAGTGATGGATTCGCTGCGCCTGGTCCTGCAGGTCCATCCCGAATACATTTCCTCCCGCATCCTGGACCGCATCGTGGAGCCGGAGAGGATCATCATCTTCCGCGTTCCCTGGCAGGACGACAGCGGCAACATCCATGTGAATCGCGGCTTCCGCGTGCAGATGAACAGCGCCATCGGACCCTACAAAGGAGGCCTGCGCTTCCATCCCTCGGTCAACCTTGGCCTGTTGAAGTTCCTCGCCTTCGAGCAGACGTTCAAGAACTCACTGACCACCCTCGCCATGGGTGGCGGCAAGGGCGGATCGGACTTCGATCCCAAGGGCAAGAGCGACAACGAAGTGATGCGCTTCTGCCAGAGCTTCATGACCGAGCTGTACCGCCATATCGGTCCGGACACGGACGTGCCGGCGGGCGATATCGGCGTGGGCGGCCGCGAGATCGGATACCTGTTCGGCCAGTACAAGCGGCTGCGCAACGAATTCAGCGGCACGCTGACAGGCAAGGGGCTGAACTGGGGAGGCTCGCTGATCCGTCCGGAGGCCACCGGCTACGGCTGCGTCTACTTTGCCCAGGAGATGCTGAAGAGCCGCGGCGAATCGCTGGCAGGCAAAGCCTGCCTGGTCTCGGGCAGCGGCAACGTCTCGCAGTACACGGTGGAGAAGCTGCTCGATCTCGGCGCCAAGCCGGTCACGCTGTCGGACTCCGACGGCATGATCTACGATCCCGACGGCATCAACCGCGAGAAGCTGGCCTGGGTGATGGAGCTGAAGAACATGCGCCGCGGCCGCATCAAGGAATACGCGGAGCACTTCAAGACCGCGCTGTTCGTCTCCAACGAGATACGGCGCGATCACAATCCACTGTGGGCAGTGGAAGCGCAATGCGCCTTCCCCAGCGCCACGCAGAACGAAATCAACGCCAAGGACGCTGCCAATCTCATCAAGAACGGCGTCAAGGTGGTGTCGGAGGGCGCCAACATGCCGTGCAGCCTGGCGGCGACGAAGGCGTTCCTGGATGCCGGAGTGCTGTACGGTCCGGCCAAGGCGGCCAACGCCGGCGGCGTGGCGGTTTCAGGCCTGGAGATGGCCCAGAACAGCGCCCGCATCGTCTGGACCCGGCAGGAGGTGGACGAGCGGTTGCATAAGATCATGATCGCCATCCACCAGAACTGCTTCGAAACGGCGGCCAAGTACGGCACACCCGGGAACCTCGTCAACGGCGCCAATATCGGCGGTTTCGTCAAGATAGCCAACGCCATGCTGGACCAGGGTCTGGTTTAAAGCAGTTGTAATGCGCGCAACGCGGAGGCGGAATGTGTTCGCCTCCGCCTTTTTATGCGCTCTTCCCGGCATCGTTCTCGCCTGCTGCCGAATCCAATAGGCACGGGAAGGGCATCATGGCCGAGAAAATAGAAAACAGCAAATTTCAGAAGAGTGAAGAGGAGTGGCGGCGGGAGCTGACTCCCGAGCAATACCATATCCTGCGCGAGAAGGGAACCGAGCGGGCGTTTACGGGCGAGTACGCGCACACCAAGGAGCCGGGCGTCTATCTTTGCGCCGCCTGCGGGCAGGAGCTGTTTACCTCCGGGACCAAGTACGACTCCGGCAGCGGCTGGCCGAGCTTCTACGAGCCGATGCAGCGGGAGAGCGTCGAGGAGCACGAGGACGGCAGCTTCGGCATGCGCCGCACCGAGGTGAACTGCTCGCGCTGCGGCTCGCACCTGGGCCACGTCTTTCCCGACGGACCGCGCCCAACCGGGCAGCGCTACTGCATCAACTCCTGCTCGCTGAAGCTGGAACCGAAATAAAGACATTTCAGATTTAAGATTTCAGATTTAAGATTTTTGGGCGCTGATTTTGGAGCGCGGCGTCGCCTCTAAAACCACAGCAAATTGCAATTGACGATCTGAAATCAGAAATCTAAAACCCAAAATCTAAAATGTTCTACTTCTTGTCCGCGCGCTTGGGTGCGGGCTCCGCCGGGGGATTGTATACGGCGGGTTCGCCGAGACTTCCCTTGGCCGGCAGATGACGGATGTACTGCACGATGCTCCAGATCTCATCATCGTTGAGGATGACTTTGGACGCCGGCATACCCGACGGGCCTACCCCGTTTTCGATCACCCATTTCAGCTGGCCGTCGGTATAGTCCTGTACCTGGGGTGAATTGAGTGAAGGCACGGGCGGATACATGCTTTGCGCAAAGGGAACGCCGGTCGCTTGGCCGTCCAGTCCGTGGCAGACCATACAGTACACGGCGAAGTTTTTCTGCCCCTGGCGAATAGTTTCCTCATCGGCGGGAAGAGGATTGCGCTGGTTTTTGCCTCCGACGGTGAGCTGGCGTTTGATCTGAGTGGCAATCGAGGTCTCAAACGAACTGGGCTGGCGGACACCGCAGCCGGCGGCCAGCAGAATCCGGCCAGGGCCGCCAGGCTCAGCATCCAAGCGCGCGGGAGGCGCGAGCGGCGCGGCCGACTCGCGCTCCCCGGATTCGGCACGCTCTTCATCTCACTCCACCACGATGGACATCTTCATGTTGCCGTGTCCGCTGCCGCAAAAGTGATGGCAGATGACCGAATAGGTGCCGGCCGTCTGCGGAGTGATGGCAACCTGCAGTGGCTTGCCCGGCTCGACCAGGCCGTCGATCTTGAGCGGACGGTTGAAGAAGCCGTGCGTCACGTCCATGCTTGTCACCCTCAGAATGACGGGCTCGCCGCGCTTCAGGGTGAGCTGGTTGGGGATAAATTCGAAACGCTTGGCGGTGATGTCGATCACCCGCGGACTGGCCTGGCTTCTGGCCTCAAACGGGGCAGCGGCCCATACCAGCACGGCGAGCATTAACGAAAGAATAAGACGCCTTCTGTTGTTCATAGTTCTCCTTCAGCCCGACAGGTCGCGCAAAGGCGCACTGTCAGGAAAGTTGTTTCACCGAGCGAGCGCAACTACGGGCCCGCCGGCGGGGACGCCGGCGCTACGACCAGTGTCCGTTGGCGCCCACGCTCAAGCACCGCAATAGACGCGAAACCGGGCGTTGGCTCGGGGGCCTTTGCTCAAACCTCGAACGGCTTCAGGATCTGCTGGACGCCATTCACCCCGCCGTACTCGCGCAGGCTGAGTTCCACGTCCTCGATCGAGAGCGAGCTGACGTTCGGCGGCTGCTTCGGATTCTGCTGGACGATGCGGATTCCCAGATTCTTGAACGGGTGCTCCTTGTCGAAGGCGATCGGCTTCTTCTCCGGCACCCTCTCCGGATCGGGGAAGGCGAAGATCAGCGAACGCGCGGCGTAATGGTTGACGCCCTCGATGTGGTGCTCATCGTCGCGATGAATGTGGCCGTACAGCACGGTCACGTTCTTATAAGGGGTGAGCAGGTTCATGACGTCGTCGCCATCGCTGGTGAACCACTCCCACTCCGGCTTGAGATCGAAGAGCGGACGATGCGTGAAGACCACGATCGGCGCGGTCTTGGGGAACCGGGCCAGGTCCTTCTTCAGCCAGGCAATCTGCTCGGCGCCGACCTCAGGCGTGGAGCGCGAGACGTTGTCGAGGGCGATGAAGTGAATGCCGCGGTGGTCGAACGAATAGTTGGTGGGGCCGAAATGCTCGCGGAAGAGCACTCCGTGGTCGAGTCCGGCGTCGTGCTCGCCGGGGACGCAAACCAGCTTGGGAGTCTTGAGCCCGGCGGCAATCTGCTGGAACGTCTTCATGCGCTGCGAGTGCTCATCCTTGTTCTCGGTGTCGTGCGTCAGGTCGCCGGTAAAGAGGATCAGCTCCGGCCGCTGCGGCAGGGCATTCACCATCTCGACGGCGCGCTCGAAAGCCTTGGTGCCGAGCGGATCGGGCGGGCCGCTGAAGCCTACATGGGCGTCGCTGAGCTGCACAAAGGTGAAGGGCGTGATGGATTCGCCATTGGCCTCTTTCAGCGCCGCGCCCAGGGCATGCGCCTCGCGTCCGGCGCCAAGCAACGGCGAAACCTTATATAGGGTTCCGATTCCCATGGACATGCCAACCAGTTTCAAGAAACGGCGGCGATCTGTTGAGTCGCTCATCGGGTGTAACCTCCTGATCCGGGGTGAAGCCAAGTCCCGGGGAACGGCCGCTGCGTGCCGTTGTGGCGGGGCTAAGGCCTCGGCTGCATGTTGCAAAACGCAGGGGAAGCGGTTTTATTCCCCAGGGGAACTGATAATTTGCGAAAGCTGGGAAACCCTGGTGTGAGCCGAAAATGGGAACGGGGACGAGAAATGCGGGGCCGGCGGGAATATTTGGCCCATTTCAGAGTTAATCTTATAGCACGACGATGACTCGGATGCCAAACGAGCAGAACCATTCCGGGAGCTTCGAAGAGCTGGCGATGCCTTTATTCGCATCGCTCTATAACTTCGCCCACTGGCTGGCGCAGAACCGCGACGAGGCCGAGGACCTGGTGCAGGAGACATACATGAAGGCGCTGAAGGGGTTCAATTCGTTCCAGCAGGGAACCAACTTCCGCGCCTGGATGTTCCGCATCCTGCGCAACACCTTCCTGACCTCCCGCAGCGGGCTGAAGCAGTCGGCGCCGCTGGAAGAGGAAGAAGCGGCCTTGCCCGCGGTGGAGGAGACGCCGGAGTCGCTGCTGCTGGCGCGCGTGGACCGGGAGCAGATCGAGAGCGCGCTGGAACAACTGCCGGCGCACCATCGGGAAGTGATTCTTCTCTGCGACGTGGAGGAGATGAGCTATCAGGAGATTGCCGAGACGGTGAACGTGCCCGTCGGCACCGTCATGTCGCGATTGTCGCGCGCCAGGCGAAACATGCGCGAACTGCTGGCGAGCAAGGTTCAGGGAGCTTCATTATGAGTTGCGAAACGTGGCGTCCGAAACTGGATCGATACGCCGACGCCGAACTGGCCGGCGACGAAGCGGCCGCGATGGAAAGCCACCTGCGCCAGTGCCAGTCGTGCGCCGCCGAGGCGTTGGGGCGTATTCGCCTGAAAGCCATGACCCACAATGCCGGCCACCGCTATACTGCCGCGCCGGAGTTCAAGCTGAAAATCGCGCTACAGGTCGCCAAGCAGAGCAAGCGGCGTTTCTGGGGTTGGAGATGGCAGTGGCAACTGGGCATGGCTGTGGCCGCTCTGGCGGTGGCCGTTGGGCTGGGAGCTCTGTGGTCCGCGCATACACAGCGCCAGCGCGAACTGGGAGAACTCGCCGACCTGCACGTATCCACCCTGGCCAGCGCCAACCCGGTGGATGTGGTCTCAACCGATCGTCACACGGTCAAACCGTGGTTTGCCGGGAAGCTGCCGTTTACCTTCAACCTGCCCGAGTTTGCGAATACTCCATTCCAGCTGGTGGGCGGGCGGGTAGCTTACTTCCAGCAGACCGCGGGAGCGCAGCTGTTGCTGCACGTGCGCAAACACCAGATCTCGGTATTCATCTTTCCGGAGAGCGCCGTGGCCGGGCGCCTGTTTTCAGCGAACTCGGTGGAACACAAGCTGGACTTCACCATTCAGAGCTGGACGCAGAACGGGCTGAGATACTTCGTCATCAGCGATGCCAGCCCGGCCGACATCGCGGAGCTGAGCGAGCTGCTGAAAAAAGCGTAGGGCGCGACGCCATTTCAGATTTCAGATTTTTAATTTTAGATTTGGCGAAGATTTTCGGATACCCCACACAAACTTTCGCTTGTGCGGGTATCCGCTTTTTGTGATTCATTAATTTGTGATTCATCAGATCGCCCAGCGGGCCAACCCGGCAGAGTCGCAGACCCCACGGAATCCACCTCTCCCGGATAGCCGCAAAACGATTCAACTTAAGCTGCCTTGCCGCCTCCAGTTGCCTCGCCGCTTTTCGAATGCGGCGTGCCTATGTACGGAAACTCCTTCAGGATGTCGGTGTGGGGCTTGAGGCCCGTGGGCGGACACTCATTTTTCGTCAGGAAGGCGAGGCGGTAATTGATCACGTCGTCAGTGAAGATGCGGCCGTTGGGATACTTCGCCGGCTTCGACGGATCGAAGCTCAGCACGTCGGGAAGCGTGCGCTCCTTGTCGATTGCGGCGATCGCTTCCTCGCGCGTGTAATTGCCGGTATGTCCCATCAGATGCACGAACTGGTCGAGCCATCGCTGGCGGTCGTTGACAGGTTCGCTCGCGTTGTATTCTTCCTTGGTGTCATCGGTGTTGAAGAAGCTGCTGACGCTTGGATGGCCGGCGCGATCGACGTGAACTAACTTGCCGTCGCGTCTTAGGCTGCACCGTCCCCAGACGTGGATTTCGGGCTTGGGATTGAGTTCACTCGTCGGCAGCTCGATCACAGTCGAAAACACGTTCGCTTCCGTATTCGAATCCACGCCGGTCCAGGGAGACTTGCCGCCGAGATGAGGCTCGGTGAAGTTCCGCTTGCCCCTGGTATCGAACAGATTCTTGATTCCGTCGAAATCGAAAAAGAACGCGTCGCTGCGGCTGCCGGCGAAAAAGGTGTAAGGGCCCGACTTGATGATATTCGGCTTGCCGCCGAAGGAGACCTCGGCGTCGGCGATTATCTTCGTGCCTACCGCTTCGGCCGCGCGCGACTCCGTGCCCTTCGCCAGGAATACGGTAACGGTCTGCCTCCCGTTCTGCGGCTTCGAGAATACATAGCTGAAGGCGATGTCCGTCAGGTAATCCCCGTCGTTATCGATGTTGAGGCGATAGATCGCGTCCGGATGGAGGGCGTCGGCATTGGGATTTGCGTTGAGGATGATCGCGGTTTTTTTGTTGTCAGCGGGCGACTGGAATGCGTACAAGTCGCACAGGTCGAGTCGTTGATCGCCCAGCGGCGGGCCGAGACTGAGACCAGTGAAATGGTTTGACATTGCGCTCTCCTTTTAACCCAGGTGATGTGACCCCGCCTTTTGAATTTCGAAGTTGAGCAGGAGTTGTCTTGCGTCGCCGCGAAGTTAAATTCCGAGTGGCCCGTCCTCTGCTCGCAAACGTGGGGCATGCCCCAATTTCCAAGAATCTGAAGCAAATATTCGAGCACTAATCTGGTGAGGTGTCTGGGTACTACATTGCGGAAGGCGAGCTCCGCCCTGAAGATCAGCTGTGTTGAATCACAACTACTCCGCCGGCGGCGTTCCGTCCTTTTTGGCGAAGCGGTTGGTCAGCTCGACGAATGCCTGGGCGGAGCGTGGCAGGGTGCGGTCGGCGCGGTAGATCAGGCCGAGCGAGCGCCACATGGGAGTGTCCTTCAGGGTGAGCAGTTTGGCCTCGCCGCTGCGCACCTCGTCGTTGGCGAAGCTGGCGCTGATCAGCGAGACGCCTACACCCGCCACCACGAAACGCTTGATCATGCCGACGCTCGGCAACTCCATCTGGATGCGCAGGTCCGCCCGGTAGGGGCGGAAGAGCTTGTCGAGAGCCTGCCGCGTGTAGCCCGTCTTGGGAAAGATGAGCGGTTGCTTGGCTACTTCCTCGACGGTGACCGCCTTCTGCTTGGCCAAGGGGTTGCGCGAGCTGACCATGACCATGAGTTGATCGCGGAAGATCGAGTGCACCTTGATGCTGTGCGACTTGACCGGCAGGCTGACGATGCCGAGGTCCACCGCTCCGTCCTCGACGCGCTCCAGAACCTTGCGGCTGAAATTACGGTAGACGCTGATCTGCACGTCCGGATACATGCGGCTGTATTCGGCGAAGAGGTCGGGAAGCACGTACAGGCAGGTGGCTTCATTGGCGCCGATGACCAGCACGCCGCGGGGGGTGTCGCCCTGGTCGGCCACCGCCCGCATGGACTCATCGCGCAGGGTCAACAGGCGCTGCGCGTACTCGAACAGGATCTGGCCGCCCGGGGTCAGGCGCACCGTCTTGGCGCGGCGGTCCAGCAGCTTCTCGCCGTACTCCTGCTCGAGCTGCCGGATTTGCGCGCTGACCGCCGACTGCGTGCGGAAGACCTTTTGTCCCGCGCGGGAAAAACTGCCCAGTTTGGCGACTTCGAGGAAGGTTACGAGCTGATCGAAATCCACGTTTTTCGCCTCTGTTCAGAATAGCCGGGAGCACAACCGGGGTCCCCGGCAAGCGCCGTCTTTGTGCTTGCTGGGGTGGAGTGCGGGGCTCGCCGGTAACTTCACCTGATCTCACCCCAGCGGCCAGCAAAGGGGCATGAGAGAAGGATACCTCAGTGCGCGGCCCAGCGAGAGTAACTGCTTAGGCCACTCCGGCCCAGCGCGGTCTGTAAATAGACAGTAAATTAAGAGGCGCTGCCCTGGGCCGTGGTGTGCAACTGCGATCTAACACAATTACGGAACTGATTAACGGGCTGCTGAAAAACAAGTCTCAGGGGTGGTTGAACATACAGGTTCCTGCGAGACGATGCTGTAATACCCACATCCCGTAGCGCCTCGCTTGTTGCTTCCCACCCCAGCAACGCAAATCCGGCGTTGCTGGGGACCCCGGCTTCGGCGCGTTTTTCAGCAGCCTCTAAGCCAAAATTCTTATCCGTATCATAAAAATTGTCGATTGTACTTTGCTTGCCTTGGGGAATGATAATGAGATGGGCATAATTTAAGGAATTTGTGTGCGCAGTGGGCGTGGGGGATTTTCCGTCGCGCTTCCGGCTGCCCGTAATCCCGTTAAATACCTGGAGACTCCGTTGATTACGCAGGATACCCCGAACACGTCCCCGCAGACGCCGGAAGCGTCTCCGCAGGGCACCCCTAACGGGTTACCGGCTCCGCAAGGACTCTATCACCCAGTCATGAGCATGACGCCTGCGGCCTTGGCTTTGTCGCCAATATCGACGGCCGCAAGTCGCACGAGGTGGTGCTCAAGGGCATTGAGGTGCTGATCAACCTCACGCACCGCGGCGCCTGCGGCTGCGACCCGGAGACCGGAGACGGCGCCGGGGTGCTGATTCAGATTCCGCATGAGTTCTTCGTGCGCGAGTGCCAGAAGCTGGGCTTTGCCCTGCCCGCGCCGGGTAAATACGGCGTTGGCATGGTCTTCTTCCCGCGCAACGATGAGCAGCGCCGCCGCTGCCTGGAGGTCGTGAACCGGGTAGTCACGGAAGAAGGACTCCAGGTCCTGGGCTGGCGCGACACTCCGATTGACGCCAACGCTATTGGCAGCCTGGCGCGCGCCTCGCGGCCCTACATCGAACAGATTTTCGTAGCTGCCGCCCCCGGCTCGCCCGCCATGGACGAAGACGCGCTGGAGCGCAAGCTGTACGTCGTCCGCAAGCGCACGGAGGCGGAGATCACGGCGCTGGATCCGGCGCTGATGCAGAGCTTTTACATGCCCTCGCTCTCGGTGCGGACCATCATCTACAAAGGCCTGCTGCTGGCGCCGCAGATTCCGAAATTCTACAAAGAGCTTTCCGATCCGCTGGTGAGCAGCGCGGTGTGCATGGTGCACCAGCGCTTCTCGACCAACACGTTCCCCACCTGGCAGCTGGCGCACCCGTACCGCTACATCTGCCACAACGGCGAGATCAACACGCTGAAGGGCAACGTCAACTGGATGTACGCGCGGCAATCCATCCTGGCCTCGCCGCTGTTCGGGGACGACATGCAGAAGCTGTTCCCGATCATCGCTCCGGGTGGCAGCGATTCGGCCAACTTCGACAATGCGGTGGAATTGCTGTACCAGTGCGGGCGTACCCTGCCGCACGTGATGGCCATGATGGTTCCGGAGGCGTGGTCGGGGAATCCGCACATGCATCCCGACAAGCGCGCCTTCTACGAGTATCACGCCAACCTGATGGAGCCGTGGGACGGACCGGCGGCGCTGGCCTTTACCGACGGACGCGTGGTGGGAGCGACCCTGGACCGCAACGGCCTGCGGCCGGCGCGCTACGCCATCACCCGCGGCGGCATGGTCGTCATGGCCTCCGAGTGCGGCGTGTTGCCGCTCAAGCCGGAGGAGATCACCACCAAGGGAAGGCTGCAGCCGGGCAAGATGTTCCTGGTGGACCTGGTCGAGGGCCGGCTGATCTCCGACAAGGAGTGCAAGCGGCGCCTTTCCAGCCAGCAGCCCTACGCGGAGTGGCTCAAGGAACACCAGATCACCCTGGAGATGCTGCCTGAGCCGCCGCGCACGCACGCCACCGATCACGACACCATCCTGTGCCGGCAGCGCGCCTTCGGCTATTCGGATGAAGACCTCAAGATGCTGCTGATTCCGATGGCGAACGATGCGCCAGGAGCCGGTCGGCTCGATGGGCACCGACACGCCGCTGGCCTGCCTCTCGGACCGTCCGCAGTCGCTGTTCAATTACTTCCGCCAGCTGTTTGCCCAGGTGACGAATCCGCCGATCGATCCCATACGGGAAGACATGGTGATGTCGCTCATCAACTTCATAGGGACCGAGAGCAACATCCTGGACGAGACGCCGCAGCACGCGCACACGCTGAAGCTGGCGCATCCGGTGCTCACCAATCGCGACCTGGAGAAGCTGCGCCGGCTCTCGAAGGGCGATCTGCTGGCCACGACGCTGCCAACGCTATTCCCGGTGGCTCAGGGAGAAGCAGGGCTGCGGCAGTCGCTGGCCGGCCTTTGCCGCCGCGCTACGCTGGCCATCAAGGCGGGCTATAGCCTCATCGTTCTCTCCGACCGCGGCCTGGACGAAGATTATGCTCCCATGCCGTGCCTGCTGGCGCTGACCGCGGTTCACAATCACCTGATTCGCGAGAAGCTCCGCACCCAGGTGGCGCTGATCATCGAGTCGGGCGAGCCGCGCGAGGTCATGCACTACGCGCTGCTGATCGGCTACGGCGCCAGCGCGGTGAATCCTTACCTGGCGATCGAGACGCTGGAAGACCTCGAGATGCGCCGCTACCTGCCCGAGGGGCTTAGCGCCGAGAAGGCGGTCTACAACTACATCAAGTCCATCGACAAGGGCCTGCTGAAGACCGCCTCCAAGATGGGCATCTCGACCCTGCAGAGCTATTGCGGCGCGCAGGTGTTCGAGGCCATCGGGCTCAACAAGGCGCTGGTCGACCGCTACTTCACCGGCACCGCCTCGCGCATCGAAGGCGTCGGGTTGGACGTGCTGGCGAAAGAAGCGCAGATGAAGCACGAGCACGCCTTCCGCCCGGCCAGCAATTACGAGCCGGAACTGCGAATCGGCGGCAGCTATCAGTACCGCCTCGGCGGCGAGCATCATCTGGTGAATCCGCTCACCATCGCCAAGCTGCAGCACTCGGTGCGCGAGAACAACTACAAGACCTTCAAGGAATACTCCGACCTGATCGACAACCAGAGCCGGCAGCTGTGCACGCTGCGCGGGCTGATGGAGATCGGCAAGGGCGAGAACCCGATTCCGGTCGACGAGGTCGAGCCGGCCAAGGAGATCGTGAAGCGGTTCACTACCGGCGCAATGTCGTTCGGCTCGATCAGCCGCGAAGCGCACGAGACGCTCGCCATTGCCATGAACCGCATCGGCGGCAAATCCAATACCGGCGAGGGCGGGGAAGAGGACGAGCGTTTCCTTCCCAATGCCAAGGGCGAGTCGCGGCGCAGCGCCATCAAGCAGGTGGCTTCGGGCCGCTTCGGCGTGACCAGCAATTACCTGGTCAACGCCGATGAGCTGCAGATCAAGATGGCCCAGGGCGCCAAGCCGGGCGAGGGCGGCCAGCTTCCCGGTCACAAGGTGAACGAGGAGATCGCGCGGGTGCGGCACTCGATTCCCGGCGTGGGATTGATTTCTCCGCCGCCGCATCACGATATTTACTCCATCGAGGACTTGGCGCAGCTCATCTACGACCTGAAGAACGTCAACCCGCAGGCGCGAATTTCGGTGAAGCTGGTGGCCGAGGTCGGCGTCGGCACGGTGGCGGCGGGCGTATCCAAAGCGCACGCAGACGTGGTGCTGATCAGCGGCGACAGCGGCGGCACCGGCGCTTCGCCTTTGAGCTCGATCAAGCACGCGGGCATTCCGTGGGAGCTGGGACTGGCCGAGACGCAGCAGGTGCTGGTGATGAACGACCTGCGCGGCCGCATAAGGGTGCAGACCGACGGCAAGCTGCAAACCGGCCGCGACGTGGTGATCGCCGCCCTGCTGGGCGCCGAGGAGTTCGGCTTTGCCACTACGCCGCTGATCACCATGGGCTGCGTGATGATGCGCAAGTGCCATCTGAACACCTGCGCGGTGGGCATCGCCACCCAGGATCCGAAGCTGCGCGCCAAGTTCCGCGGGCAGCCGGAGCACGTCATCAACTTCTTCTTCTTTATCGCCGAGCAGGTGCGCGAATACATGGCGCAACTCGGCTTCCGCACCATGGACGAGATGGTCGGGCGCGTCGACATGCTCAACATGAAACGCGCGATGGATCACTGGAAGGCGCGCGGGCTGGACTTCTCCACCATTCTCTACGATCCGCCGAAGCCGGCCAGTGTGGCGCGGCGTTGCGTGCAGAAGCAGGATCACGGGCTGGAGAAGGCGCTCGATTATAAGCTGATCGAGCTGGCGCGGCCTGCCCTGGAGAACATGACGCCGGTGCGGGAGAAGCTGCCGATCCGCAACGTGGATCGCACGGTGGGCGCCATGCTCAGCGGCGAAGTCTCGCGCCGCTACGGCTCCAAGGGACTGCCGGACGATACCATCAGCTTCGAGCTGGAGCGGTTCGGCCGGGCAGAGCTTCGGCGCGTTCCTGGCCAAGGGCGTCACGCTGACGCTGGAAGGCGACGCCAACGATTACATCGGCAAAGGACTCTCCGGCGGCAAACTGGTCGTCTATCCGCCGCGCAACTCCGGTTTTGCCCCCGAGCAGAACATCCTGATCGGCAACGTGGCCCTTTACGGCGCCACCAGCGGCGAAGCCTATTTCAACGGCATTGCCGGCGAGCGCTTCGCCGTACGCAACTCCGGCGCAACTGCCGTGGTGGAGGGTGTGGGCGACCACGGCTGCGAGTACATGACCAAGGGCCTGGTCGTTGTGCTCGGACGCTGCGGGCGCAACTTCTCCGCCGGCATGGCGGGCGGCATCGCTTACGTCTTCGACGAAGACGGCGATTTCGAGCACGAGCGCTGCAACGTCGCCGGCGTCGATCTGGAACCGGTGCTGGAGGACCGCGACGTGGCGCTGCTGCGCGGGATGATTGAGCGCCACCAGGCGGTTACGGGAAGCCCGCGGGCACAGTGGATCCTGGATCGCTGGACCGACACGCTGCCGCAGTTCATCAAAGTATTCCCCCACGAGTACAAGCGGGTGCTGGGCATTCCGCGCAGCGAACGGGCAAAGGCGGTACAGGCCACGGTGGCGTACGCCGGCGACAAGCAGGTCAAGCATGGGTAAAGTAACGGGTTTCATGGAATTCGAACGCGAGCTGCCGTCGCGGCGTCCGGTTACGGAGCGCATCAACGACTGGTTCGAGATTTACACCGAGTTCCCCGAAGACAGGCTGCAGAAGCAGGGCGCGCGCTGCATGGATTGCGGCGTCCCCTTCTGCCATACCGGCTGCCCGCTGGGCAACCTCATTCCCGACTGGAACGACCACGTCTACCGCGGCCGCTGGAGAGAAGCGGTCCGGCAACTGCACGCCACGAACAACTTCCCGGAGTTTACCGGGCGGCTCTGCCCGGCGCCGTGCGAGGCGGCGTGCGTGCTGGGCATCAACGAGCCGGCGGTAACCATCAAGCAGATCGAGAAGAGCATCGTCGAAAGAGGCTTCGAGGAAGGGTGGATCGTTCCCGAGCCGCCGCAGCAGGAGAGCGGACATCGGGTGGCGGTCATCGGCTCCGGACCGGCCGGCCTGGCGGCGGCCCAGCAGTTGCGCCGCGCCGGACACGCGGTCACGGTCTTTGAAAAAGCCGACCGTATCGGCGGACTGCTGCGCTACGGCATTCCGCACTTCAAGATGGAGAAACACCTGATCGACCGGCGCCTGGACCAGATGAAAAAGGAAGGCGTCGAGTTCGTCCCCAATGCACACGTCGGCAAGAGCCTGTCGCTGGCCGAGATGAGGCCCAACTTCGACGCCTGCGTGCTCGCCTGCGGCTCCGAACAGCCGCGCGACCTGCCGATCCCGGGAAGGGAACTGAAGGGTATTCACTTTGCTTTGGAGTTCCTGCAACCGCAGAACCGCCGCAACGAAGGGCTGCCGCTCACGCCGGCGCAAGACATCCTCGCCACCGGCAAGCGCGTGGTGATCATCGGCGGCGGTGACACCGGCGCCGACTGCCTGGGTACCTCGCACCGGCAGAAGGCGGCTTCGGTGGTGCAACTGGAGCTGCTGCCCAAGCCGCCCGACGATCGCTCGCCCAATACTCCCTGGCCGCTGTGGCCCTTGCAGTTGCGCATCGAGAGCTCGCATGAAGAGGGCGGAGTGCGCGACTGGGGAGTTTCCACCGTCAAGTTCAGCGGCGACGAGCAGGGCAACGTGAAGGCGCTGCACGTGGTGCGCGTCGGCCCGCCGCCGAAGTTCGAGCCCATTCCGGGCAGCGAATTCGTCATCGAAGCCGACCTGGTTCTGCTGGCCATGGGATTCCTGGGCCCGGTGCGCAACGGCCTGCATCGAGCAGTTGGGCGTGGCCTTGGATGCGCGCGGCAATGTCGCTACCGATGCCAACTACATGTCGTCGCTTCCCGGCGTCTTTGCCGCGGGCGATACCCGCCGCGGACAATCGCTGATCGTGTGGGCCATTGCCGAAGGACGCGCCGCCGCCAGAGGCGTCGAGATCTATCTGAAAGCGGAGAGCGAGCGCCTCAAGCGCCTGGTGGATGAAACCGCGCCAGTGGCTTGAGATTGCAGATTTAAGATTGCAGATTGAAAAATGCCCCGCATCTGCGTAATGGATGCGGGGCTTTTATTCAGGGCAGAGAACTACCCCACCCTTCGCCAAAAGCGGGCGAAAGGGTGGGCCACCTACCGTTCTTAACGAACAACGAAAACGAAGAACTGCCGTTACGACCTTGCCAGTTGGCTGGCCTTGCGCGTGGTGGTGGTGATGGCTTTGATGAGGGTAGCGCGGATGTTGCCCTCTTCCAGTTCGAGAATGCCGTCGATGGTGCAACCTGCCGGGGTCGTCACCTCGTCCTTGAGCAGGGCCGGATGCGAGCCTGTCTTGAGCACCATGGATGCCGCGCCCAGAGCGGCATTGGCGGCGAAGATGGTGGCGATCTCGCGCGACAATCCGACGCGCACGCCGCCTTCGGCGAGCGCCTCCAGCACGATGTAGATGAAGGCCGGGCCGCTGGCCGACAGGCCGGTCACGGCGTCCATGTGAATCTCGTCGACCTCGGCGGTCGTGCCCATGAGCGAGAAGATGTCATCCGCCAGCGCCATGTGAGACTCCTGGGCGCATGTTCCAGCGCACAGAGCGGTCATGCCGCAGCCGATGCGGCAGGCGGTGTTGGGCATGGCGCGGACTACCGGGACGTTCGGCTCCAGCAGGCCCTCTATGTCCTTGGTGCTGACGCCGGTGACGATGGAGATCACCAGAGCGTCGCGCGACAGGGCCGGGCGGATCATCTCGAGGACTTTGCCCGCCACGGGAGGCTTGACGCAGAGCAGAACCACGTCGGCCGTGCGCACGGCATCGGCATTGGAGACGCCGATGTTGTTGAAGTTCAGCTTTTGCCGCGTCTCGCGGGCCTCTCTCTCATGCTCCACGGTGGCGCACAGGTGTTGCGGCATCCACCGCGCCGCTGTCCAGCAGGGCACGCAAAATCAGGCCGCCCATTTTGCCCGCGCCCAAGACGGCGATTTTCTTGTTGCGCAACCGGCTGGCGTGTTCGCTGCGAGAAGTATCAGTCAATCTGTTTCTCCTTCAAGGGCTGGGTTGAGCTGCCGCTTTCGGCTGCCGGCGAACCCGGTATAGCGATTCCCGCCCCTGGGTGGTAATGGTGAACTCATTGTAATCGAAGCCGGGATTGGAGGCCCGGCGAGTGGCCCCGTTGCGTCCGCTGGGGTGAAAGAATCGGGGGCCCGGGTGGTCGCGCCTGGGAGAGTGAAAATGACCAGCGGCTGCTCGCGGGCGGCGCAGGAGCAGGGCATCACTCAAAGCGATCCACTGTCCGGGCAGAGCTGGCATGAGCTCAGCGAAAAATCCGATGCACCGCATAAACAAGTTTAATGGAGGCAATAAACAGTTTTGATTTCCGTTCTACACAGAATTGCCGCAGCATTGTAGTGGGAAAGAACTCTCGTCACGGGCCCGCGAAAGCGCACTTCATCTTCCACTCCGAGGGACAATCAATGCTTGTAAGGACTTCGCGTGCATGCCTGCTGCTGGTGTGCATCCTTCTTGTTGCCGCAGCTCTGGCCGGCCAGACGGCTCCATCTCAGCCGGCGGTGACCGCGCAGCAGATTGCCCAGCTCGAGCAGAAGATTGCCGAAGCCCACGGGGCCGCCGATAACGCCTGGATGCTGACCAGCGCGGCCCTGGTGCTGATGATGACCGGTCCCGGCCTGGCGTTGTTCTATGGCGGCCTGGTGCGCAAGAAGAACGTGCTGTCCACCATGATGCAGAGCTTCGCCATGATGGCGCTCATCACGGTGATCTGGGGAATCATCGGCTACAGCCTGTGCTTCGGCTCCGGGAACTCGTTTATCGGCGGCCTGCACCATATCTTCCTGCGGGGAGTGGGCGCGGCGCCTGATGCCGACTACGCCGCCACCATTCCGCAGCAGACCTTCATGATCTACCAGCTGATGTTCGCCATCATCACTCCGGCGCTGATCACCGGGGCCTTTGCCGAGCGCATGAAGTTCAGCGCCATGACGCTGTTCCTGGTGCTGTGGTCGCTCATCGTCTACGCTCCCATGGCGCACATGGTCTGGGGCAAGGGCGGACTGCTGAACGCATCACTCGGCGGGCGCTTCCCCTGCCTGGACTTCGCCGGCGGCACGGTAGTGCACATTTCATCGGGAGTTTCGGCGCTGGTCTGCGCCATATACCTGGGCAGGCGCGTCGGTTATCCGCGCGAGCCCATGCCGCCGCACAGCGTGGTGCTCAGCCTGATCGGCGCTTGCATGCTGTGGGTAGGATGGTTCGGCTTCAACGCGGGCAGCGCACTGGCCTCCAGCAGCCTGGCGACGAGCGCCTTCGTGGCCACGCACTTTGCCGCGGCAGCGGCCGCGATAGGCTGGGGCGCGGCCGAGTGGATCGCCATGGGAAGGCCGAGCGTGCTGGGCGCAATCAGCGGCGCGGTGGCGGGCCTGGTGGCCATCACTCCCGCATCTGGCTTCGTCTCGCCGATGCCGGCGCTGCTGATCGGGCTTATCGCCGGAGTGGTCTGCTACTTCATGGTCGCCAAGGTGAAAGCGATCTTCGGCTATGACGACAGCCTGGATGCCTTCGGAGTTCACGGCGCGGGCGGCACGCTGGGTGCGTTGCTGACGGGCGTCTTCGCCAGCAGCGCCGTCAATCCGATCTTCAAGGATGCACAGGGCAACGTGCTCGGCTCAGGCATGATCGACGGCAATTACTTCCAGATCGTCAACCAGCTTGTCGGCGTGCTGATTGCCTGGGTGTTGGCGGCCGTGGGGACGTTGCTCATCCTGAAGGTGGTCGACATGCTGGTCGGCCTGCGCGTCTCCGAGGGGCACGAGATCGAGGGCCTGGATATCACCCAGCACGGAGAAGAGGGCTACTACTGGGAGGCATCGGAGTCGTCTTTGCGGTAGCTCTCTGTCGACGAAGCAGTGTCGTAGCAGGATCTTTGAAAGGGCACGCCTTCACAGGCTGCGGAAAAACGCGCCGAAGCAACAAGCGAGGCGCTATGGATGTGGGTGCTATAAGAACCGTTATCAAGATCTTGTAGCCCCATCTGATCCGAAATCTGTTTTTTCCGCAGCCTCTTCAGGCGTGCCGGATAGGCCGGTTAAGAACCCGGCTTTAGCCGCTGAGGGGTTGCAGTTCCCTCAGGGCCTAAAGGCCATATCTATTCGGCATTTCTTCGGCGCGGCTGAAGCCGCGCCCTTTCAAGGCGGTATAGACTTAATCATTCATTCTAGAGCTATTCCATATCACGAGAGAACGATGACAAAGCTGGAAGCGGTGATTCAACCCTCGAAGCTGGATGCGGTAAAGAGCGCGCTGCTGGAGATCGGGATTGACGGTCTCACCGTGCTGGAAGCGCGCGGCCACGGCCGCCAGAAGGGCCATACCGAGTTCTACCGCGGCCGCGAATATACGATCGACCTGCTGCCCAAAGTGAAGCTGGAGATCGTGCTGCGCGACGAGGTGGTCGAGCAGGCGGTGAACGCCATCATCAAGGCGGCGCAGACCGGCAAGATCGGCGACGGCAAAATCTTCCTAAGCCGCGTCGATGAGGCCATTCGCATCCGCAACGAAGAGCGTGGCACGAACGCGATCTGAAGAATACAGGGTTTAGGGGTTAGGGGTCAGGGATCAGGGGCTGAAGCTTCGAACGCCGCATCCGTGCGAATGGACCCAACGTCACGTTGCTAACCCCTAATCCCTATTCCGCTAATCCCTATTCCCTAAACGTGAGGTTCATGGATGGCCGCGGGCGGCCTGGCTCATAACTTGCGCACTTTGTACGACGCCGAGTCGGAGGGCATTCGCCGCGACTTTGAGACGTCACAGGACGGCGCCGCTGCCACCATCCGGCGCGCCGCACTGATCGATTCGCTGGTGGCGCGGCTCTGGCAGGAATACATCGGCCCCGAGGCGGGGCAGCCCGCCGGGCTGGCGCTGGCCGCCATCGGCGGCTACGGGCGCGGCTCGCTGTTTCCGCATTCGGACATCGACCTGCTCTTCCTCTGCGAAAAGGAGCTGCCGTCGGCAGAGCTGAAAGACCGTATCCGGCAGTTTTGCCAGGACCTCTGGGACATCCGGCTGAAGCTCAGTCCGACCACGCGCCTGCTGGAGGAGTGCGACCGCCTGCACCGCGACAATCTCGAGTTCAATATCTCTCTTTTGGACTGCCGTTACCTGGCCGGTGATGAGGAGCTGTTCCGGCGACTGCACGACCAGGTCATCCCCAGAACCGTAGTGCGGGACTGGCAGGAGTTCGTGCGCGGGCTTTCGGAGGTCAACGTAGAGCGGCGGCGGAAGATGGGCGATACCATCTTCCACCTCGAGCCCAACGTGAAAGAAACGCCGGGAGGGCTGCGCGACTACCACCTGGCATGCTGGCTGGCACTGCTGAATGGCTTCTCGCGCTTCAAGCGATGGGTCGATCCCGGCGACAGTTTCCCGGCGAAGCTGCGCGAGCAGTCGCAAACGGCAATCGATTTCCTGAGCAGCCTGCGCTGCTTCCTGCACTACCGGGCCGGGCGCGAGGACGACACTCTCTCCTGGGAGGCGCAGGACGCCGCCGCGCAGGCCGGCATAGGCTTTCAAGAGACTGCGACGGAGACGCCGGAGTGGATGCGCCGCTACTTCCGGCACGCACGTACCATCAATCGCCTGGCGCTGCTCACGCTCGACGACGTGGTGCCGGCGCGCTCGTCGATCTACCAGCAGTTCCAGAGCTGGCGCTCGCGGCTTTCCAGCGCCGATTTTGCTGTCGTTCACGACCGCGTTTACCTGCAGCAGACTTCGGCCGTGGCCGATCCGGAGATGCTGCTGCGCATCTTCGAGTTCGCGGCGCAGCACGGCGTCAAGCTGGCCGGCAGCACTGAGCAGCGCATCGAGCAGGCGATGCCGGCGATTGCCGCGAAGAACTTGCCGGGCCCGCTGCGCTGGCAGGCACTGCGCAACGTGATCACCCGGCCGCACGCCGGCATGGCGCTGCGCTCGATGCAGGAACTGGGCGTGCTCGGGTTGCTGATTCCCGAGTTTCGCCAAGTGGACTCGCTGGTGATTCGCGACTTCTACCATCGCTATACGGTGGACGAGCACACCTTCCGCGCCATTGACGCGCTGCATCGGCTGGCCGACTCAAGCAACGAGCAGGAGCGACGTTTTGCCGAGCTGCTGGGCGAGATCGAGCGCGCCGACCTGTTCTACCTGGCCATGCTGCTTCACGATCTGGGCAAGGCAAAGCCGGGTGAGAGCCACGTGGAGGCCAGTCTGGAGGCAGCCAGCCGCACCTGCGCGGACCTGGGTCTCTCCCCGGACGAAACCGAAACGATCGGTTTCCTGATCGCCTATCACCTCGATATGTCGGCCGCCATGCGGCGCGATATCTTCGACCCGGAGACGCTGCGAACGCTGGCGCAGGCGGTGGGCTCGCCCGAACGGCTGAAGATGCTCTGCCTGCTCACCTACGCCGACATCAGCGCGGTCAACCCCGACGCCTTGACACCGTGGAAATCGGAAAACCTGTGGCGACTGTACATGGCCACGGTCAGCTACCTCGACCGCAGCGTCGACGACGAGCGGCTTGATGCTCACGCCGGCGACGAGCAGATGGCGAGAATCCGGCTGCTCGCTCCCAAGCTGGGAGCCAAACGCCTGCGGGAGTTCCTGGAAGGACTGCCCCGGCGCTACCTGCGGCTGCATAATCCGCAGGACATCGTGGCGCATATCGAACTAGCTTCAAAGCTGCGGGCGGAGCCGGTGCAGACGGCGCTGCGGCGCAATCGCGATAGCTTCGAAATCACTGTCGTCACTAACGATCAGCCGGCGCTGTTTGCCAAGCTGGCCGGCATCCTGGCCGCCTGGGGCATGAACATCATCAAGGCCGACGCCTTCTCCAATGCGGCGGGCGTGGTGGTGGATACCTTCTTCTTCACCGACCGCTTCCGCACCCTGGAGCTGAACCTGAGCGAGTGGGAGCGCTTCCAGCGCAGCTTTGTCGAGGTGCTCACCGGCAAGCGCAGCCTGGAGGCGCTGGTCAGCGGACGCCGCCACGCGGAAACCCGTGCGCCCAAGGTGCGCATCGAGCCGCGCGTGCAATTTGACGATCGCTCGGCCGCCAACAGCACGCTGGTGGAAGTGGTCGCGCAGGATCGTCCCGGGTTGCTTTACCGCATCGCCTCGGTGCTGGCGGAGAAGCAATGCAACATCGAGGTGGCCCTCATCGATACTGAAGGTGAGATGGCTATCGACGTCTTCTATCTCACCTCGGGAAAGACCAAGCTCTCCGGCGAGCTGATCAGCGCGCTTCAGGACGAGCTACTGCAGGAGTTGCAGCCGGCGGCGTGAGTGGGGGGTGTCCTCGCCCGCCGACCATCCTCCTCGCCACAGAGATGCACTCACGAAAGGGGCGTCATTCCGAGCGAGCGCCGCATCTCAGGCGCGAGTCGAGGAATCTTGTGCTTGTCTAAGAAAACGCAAGATCCCTCCACTTCGCTCGCCATCCGGCTCGCTTCGGTCGGGATGACGCTTCAGTCAGTATTGCGGGCTTATTTGAGATGTAGAACCAGATCGACTTAAATCCCAAATCTGCAATCAAAAATCTTCAATCTGAAATGTCTACACGGGCTCCATCTGGGCGGTGAAGTGGCGCAGGAATGGCGGCTCGTAGGTGAGGCGCAGGCCGCGCACCTCGCGGCGGCGATTCCAGACTTCCAGGATGATTTCGATCACGTAGTCGATATGGCTCTGGGTGTAGGTGCGGCGCGGAATTGCCAGCCGTACCAGGTCCATGTTGGCGGCGGCGCCGAACATGAGCGATCCGATCTCGACCGAGCGCACGCCGCCCTCGAGGTACAACTCGCAACCCAGCGCCACGCCGGGAAACTGGGCCAGCGGAATATGCGGCACGAAGGCCCGCGCGTCAAGGTAGATGGCATGTCCTCCGGGCGGGAGGACGATGGGTACGCCCTGCTGCGAGAGATGATTGCCCAGGTAAGCGGTCGAGGCCAGCCGGTACTTCAGGTAGTCTTCCTCGAGCGCCTCCTGCAAGCCGACGGCGATGGCCTCCAGGTCGCGCCCGGCCAATCCGCCGTAGGTCGGGATAACCTTCGGTGAGGATCAGCAGGTTCTTCTCCTGCTGGGCCAGCACATCATCATTGGTGCAGAGGAAGCCGCCGATGTTGGCCATGCCATCTTTTTTGGCGGACATGGTGCAGCCGTCGCCGAGGGCGAACATCTCCTGCGCGATCTGCTTGGGGGTTTTGTCCGCGTATCCCTTTTCGCGCAGCTTGATGAAGTAGGAGTTCTCGGCAAAGCGGCAGGCGTCGAAGTAGAGCGGGATTCCGTGCCGTTTGCAAAGTGCTGCGACGCACTTGGCGTTTTCCATCGAAACGGGCTGGCCGCCGCCGGAATTGTTGGTCACCGTCAGCATCACCAGCGGAACGCGCTCGCGGCCCACGCGGCGGATCAACTCCTCCAGAGCGGCAACGTTCATATTGCCCTTGAAGGGATGAACGAGGCTCGGCTGCTTGCCTTCGGGGATCGGCAGGTCAACAGCTTCGCCGCCCGCGTGTTCGAGGTTGGCGCGCGTGGTATCGAAGTGCGTATTGCTGGGAACGACGTCACCTTTCTTGACCATCACGCTGAACAGGATGCGCTCGGCGGCGCGTCCCTGGTGCGTGGGAATGACGTGACGGTAGCCGAAGATGTCCTGCACGGAATCGCGGAAGCGGTCGTAGCTGCGGCTGCCGGCATAGCTCTCGTCGCCTTCCATGATGGCGCCCCATTGAAAGGTGGACATGGCGCCGGTGCCGGAGTCGGTGAGCAGGTCGATGAGAACGTCGTCGGCCTTGAGCAGGAACAGGTTGTAATTAGCGGCGCGCAGCAGCTGCTCACGCCGCTCGCGCGTGGTCCAGCGTATCGGTTCGACGCTCTTGATGCGGAAAGGTTCAATGATGGTGCGAATTGGCATGTGGCCTCGTCGGGGACACAACATCTTTCAGATTACACCCAATGCGCGGTGGTGCCCCACATCTGCCTGACTTTGGCAGATGTGGGCGGCTTAGAACCAATATCTGCGAAATGTGCGCAGATGTGGGGCACCGACTTCTCTTTCATTGTGTGATCCGGCCCAGCGCTTGTTTGGTGGCTGCCAGCAGCGCTTCCGCACCGACCGGCGCGCCGGTAGCGGCCTGCATCCACAGGTCGGGCGCGATGGCGCCGGAGCTGACCATGCGCGCGAACTCCGGTCCTACGGCGCCGCTCTTTCTGATCTGCTCTTCGATCTGGAATGCTATCAGGTGCCCGATGGGATAGTCGGGAAGATACATAAACGCATCGATCATGTGCGAATAGACAGCCAGCAGAACGACGTCGTGCTGGCCGAAGACGTCCGCGTAATAGCGGTTCCAAATCTCTTTGGCGATAGCCAGCGTCGCCTGCTTCAACTCGGCCGCGGTGGCGTCGGGATGATCGTACATCCAGTGCCACACAGCGATGTCCACCAGCGAAACCCCGGCGATCTCGTAGGTTCCCCAGAAATCGTTCAGAGTCTTGAGAGCTTCGGCATCGGGATCGGGAACTTCCAGGCCCAGCATCTCGAGGTCGCGCGCCTGAAAGATGAAGGCAAACGCCTCAGTGAAGGCCGTGTTGGGCACGCCATGCAGCAGCCAGTGATCCATGTCGTAGAGGGAGAGCGTCTGCTCGACGTTGTGCCCCAGCTCGTGCATGGCGACGTTGAACGATTTGTAATTCATGCCGCTCTTGTCGACGCGAGTGCGCAGATGCGCCTGGGCCGAGCGCATGGAAGCGCCCATGGCATGACCGGCGCCGCGGCCGGGATCGACGGCGATCTTTTCGGCGATCCGGGCGGCCTCCGCCGGTGGGAAGCCGAGCTTCACCAGGATTTGAGGAATGTTGCGCCGATAAGTTTCCAGCGTGGGATAACGCGCGGCGACAATCTGGTCGAGCTCCGGCTCGCGCGGTCCGCCCTGGGCGCGGAAGCCGTTGTACCAGATGTCGAAGGGCTCCAGCGGGCGGCCAAGGCGGCGGCGTATGAGCTCCGCCGTCCGCTGGACCAGCGGCGAGGAGACGACCTGCTCGAGCATCCGGTTGGCGCGCTCCTCGGGAATCTCGCGGTCTTCGTCGAAGCGGCGTGCAATGTGCGTGGGAGCGGTGGGCGAGTACGGATCGGCCTGGCGCACGGCGCGGAAGCAGTCGAGCAGCACGGCGTAGCGAGTGTCCGGCTCAGGAGCATCGATCCCATTTGGCGGCGTTCCCGGTGAGTGCGGCGAAGCCGAGCCGGCGGGGCGCGCATCCTCCGCAGGCGCGGCGGTAGATGGCTTCACGGCGTTGGTAAACGGATTCCAATCGTAGGCAGGATTGTTGACGACAACGGCCGGAATCTCCTGCCGGATGATGCGCTCCATCACGCGCCAGATCGTGCGCTGCTTGGCGAGTCCATGTTGCGCGTCCACATAGCTGGCCTTGATCTCGTCGCGCAGGTTCCAGTGCGAGAGCAGGCGCAGACCGGGCGGGAAGAGACGCGCGCCCTGTTCGTCGACGAGCTGGTGCATCCAGATGTTGTACTCGGAGATGTAGCGCTCGCTGTCGGAGGCGGCCTGGGCGATGGCGAGGTTCACCTGGGCGGGAATGCGCTTGGAGAAGCGCTGCGCCAGCCGCGCCTCGGCCCATTGGCGGCGCGTCCAGTGGCGGCCTTCAGTGAGCCGCTCCTGGAGCGTGGTCAGGGGAAAATTCAGCAGCGCCACGAAGGCCAGCTTGTTCTGAAAGGCGTCGTCGAGGAAGTGCGCCGACGGGTCGTAGCCGGCAAAGATTTCGTCCAGGGGCATGAGCGGCCCGAGATCGAGATCCAACTGGTTGCGGAACTCGCGGGTTATCTCTTGCGAGTGGCCGTCGTACTGCTCGAGCAGGCGCTCGAAGCGGCTGAAGACGGTATCGAGCGCCGCCTGGTCGCCGGCGAAGTTCTGCCGCGCGAACTCTTCGAAGGCAGCGGCATCGCCGTCTTCGACACGCCAGTACTCGGCGATCTGCTTCAGCCCGCGCGTGATACGCCGGCGCTGCGATTCGCCGTAGCGCGCTATCAGGCGGGACTCAAGGCCGGCGATGCTGGCCTGCATCCATGGAAGTTGGTTGACAACGTGTGTCTCATGATTGGAGGTTAGCGTATTCATGCGTGCTCCCGTGCTCTGTTCGCTGTAAGAGATAACTGCTTCGCGTAGACGCGTGTAGCGCCGGCGTCCTCGCCGGCGGGAGGTGTTTCCATCTTCCTGGCATTCGGAGCCCGCCGCCGGGGACGGCGGCGCTACTCCTGATCGTCCCTGCGCCTCGAACGCGCGGTTTCGCAGCCATCTTTTCCTAACTGCTATGCCCTTCAAGAAATCGGAATTGTTCCTCGGTAAGAGGCACAACGGAAAGCCTGCCCTGCTTGAGCAGCGGCGAGCTTGCGAACAGCTTGCTGGACTTGATCTCGGCCAGCGGCACCGGCGTGGCCAGCGGCTTGCCTGCCCTGATTCGCACTCGCGGCGACTTGGGATCGTGCGCATCTACGGCCAGCACGCGAGCCGTCCCCACTGCGCTGCGCTCGTTGCCGGTATGGTAGATGATGACCCTGGCTCCGGGCTTGAGTTCGCGCAGCACTTTGACGGCCTGCGGGTTGGTCACTCCGTCCCAAATGGTTTCGCCGTCGCGCAGGAGATCGGAAAACGAATATTCGGAAGGCTCAGTCTTGAACAGTACCATCTTGTCTCCGCCAGTGGCTCTTTTGAGATGCAAGGAAAGCTTACCCGAGCCGGAAACGACCCCACCTGCAAGACATTTTACTCGTGTGGACGGCAGGGCTTCCAACGGGCGGGGCCGGGGATCGTCCGCTGAGGCTCTGCAGAAATTAGAATGGTCTTGTGCGGCAATGACTTAGAGTGCTATCGATAATCACCGGCGAGTTTAAGGGGGCCGTTTCCTTATGCAAATATTTCTTCACCTTTGAGTTAAAGACGCAAGGTGGCTCGACTACGCTTCGCTCCGCTCGCCATGACACCTACAAACAGGAATGAGGCTGGAAGTTTTACGTCGCAAGGGAGGCAAGCAAGTGCAATACGTCAACCTGGGGTCGACCGGACTGATGGTTTCGCGGCTCGCGCTGGGCTGCATGACCTATGGCTCGAACAAGTGGCGGGGATGGGTGCTGAATGAGGAGGAGTCGCGCCCATTCATCCGGCGCGCCTGGGAGTTGGGCATCAACTTCTTCGATACGGCGGACATGTATTCCGACGGCGCCAGCGAGGAGGTGCTCGGACGCACGCTCAAGAGCATGGGGGTGCGGCGCGAAGAGGTGGTGATCGCCACCAAGCTGTTCTATCCCATGGGCAAGTCTCCCAACGAAAAGGGCCTGGGGCGCAAGCACATCCGTCACGCCATTGACGCTTCGCTGCGGCGGCTCGGCACAGATTACATCGACCTCTACCAGATTCACAGGGTCGACAGGCACATGCCGATCGAGGAGACCATGGAGGCCCTCGGCGACGTCGTTCGCGCCGGCAAGGCGCTCTACCTGGGCGCATCTTCCATGCCCGCCTATCACTTCATCGAGATGCAGCATGCGGCTGAGCGTAGCGGCGGGCCGCGCTTCGTCGCCATGCAGAACCACTACAACATCCTCTATCGCGAAGAAGAGCGCGAGATGATGCCTTACTGCCACGAACGGGGCATTGCCGTCCTGCCCTGGAGCCCGCTGGCGCGCGGCTTCGTCATGGGCAACCGGCACAAGCTAGCCCCTGGGTCCAAAGAACCTAAAGTCGGAGACAGATGGGACGCCGGCAGCACGGAGCGCGCCAACACCGACGACTACGCCTTGAAGCTCTATTTCCGCGAAGAAGACTTCGCCATGGTGGAGCGGATTTCCGCGATCGCCAAGCACCTGGGAGTTTCCAATGCGCAGGTGTCGCTGGCATGGCTGCTGGCGCAGAAAGGCGTGACCGCACCCATCATCGGGGCAAGCAAGCTGCCGCACCTGGAGGATTTGGTGAAGGCGCTCGATCTGAAACTTGGCGAAGAAGAGATGCGGGAGTTGAGCGAAGCCTATCGTCCGCATCCGGTGTTAGGGTTCACATAGAACGTTTCATGTTTCACGTTTCACTTCTGAATGAACGTGCAACGTGAAACGTCTTTACCGCCGGCGCCAGCAGGTGCAGCTCGAACCAGTGGCGCTTGTCGGTCCAGCTTTGCTGTGAGACCAATCCCGCGGTGAAAAACAGCGACTCCAGCATGGACGGCGTGTACTTGTAACTGTTCTCAGTATGGATGGTTTCTCCCCGGTGAAAGGCAAAGCCGCGGCCCAGCGAGCGCAGCCAGACCCGTTGCGGGAATGCGCTCTCGAGGTGCATCTCGACGCGCGATTCCGTCCCATTCCACCTGACTCGGTGATGAAATTCCTCAGGGTTGAAACTTCCACCCAGTTCGCGGTTGATGTGCACGAGAATATTTTTGTTGAATGCGGCGGTTACACCCTGGGCGTCGTCGTAGGCGGGCAGCAGGACTTCGGGAGACTTGGCCAGATCGATGCCCAGCAGCACGCGATCGTCAGGCTGCATCTGCCGGCGGACGCGCGTCATGAGCGATGCGGCTTCCAGCGGTTCGAAATTTCCGAGGCTGGAGCCGATGTAGAGGATCAGCTTGGGTCCGGCAACGGTCCGCAGCCGCAGCTCGCGGGTGTAATCGACCACCAGGGGGATCACTTCGAGCGCGGGCAGGCTGGCTTGAAGCTGTCGCGAAGCTTCCGCCAGAGCGCTGGCGGAGACGTCGATGGGAACGTAGAAGATCGGCCCATTGGCCTGCATGAGCGAGCGCAGCAGCAGCGAAGTCTTGGAGGCGCTGCCGGCGCCCAACTCCACCACGGTGCGCATCGGGCCGGCGGCTGAGGCGATCTCGGCACAATGGCGCTGAAAGAGGGCGCGCTCGGTGCGCGTCAGGTAATACTCGGGCAGGCGGCAAATCTGCTCGAACAGCTCCGAGCCCGCTGCGTCATAAAACAGCCAGGGCGGCAACGACTTCTGGCTCTGGCTCAGGCCGCGGACTACGTCGGCGGCGATAGGGGAGATGGAGAGTTCTCGGCTGGTGGCCATCTGCTAGTCGCCGTCTTTCGCCAGGCGGATTCCGGAGAACTGCCAGCGCGCGCCGGCAGGGAAAAAGTTGCGGTAACTGGCGCGGAGATGCGAGCGCGGCGTGGCGCAGGAGCCTCCCCGCAATACAAACTGGTTGCACATGAATTTTCCGTTGTATTCGCCCAGCGCGCCGGGCGCGGTCTGGAATCCGGGATAGGCGATGTAGGGGCTGGACGTCCATTCCCAAACGTCGCCAAACATCTGTTGCAACTCATCTGCCGGTTCGGCTGGACGCGGATGCAGCTCGCCCGATTCCTGCAGGTTTCCCGCGAGCGGCACAGTGGCGGCCGCAACCTCCCATTCTTCTTCGCGGGGAAGCCGCGCGCCCGCCCAGCGGGCAAAGGCGTCAGCCTCGAAATAACTGACATGGCAGACCGGCTCGTGCCACTCCGGCTCGTACATTCCGGAGAGGGTGAAGACCCGCCAACGACCGTGATCCACATCGGAGCCACTGGCAGCGGAACTTTCCCTAGACGAATCCTGTTCCCAGTAAAGCGGCGCCCGCCAGTGTTCCGCCTGAACCGTGTCCCAGCCTTCGGAGAGCCAAAGTTCCGGACGCAGGTATCCGCCGTCGTTCATGAACTCGAGATATTCGGCATTAGTGACGGGGAGAGTTGCCAGACGCGAGGTCGCAAGATAAACCTTGTGCCGCGGCAGCTCGTTGTCGAAGGCGAAGTTATCGCCGCCGTGGCCGACCTCGTAAACGCCTTCGCCAAGCCCGACCCAGCCCGGCTGCTGCGGGCGCGCGGCCAGCCGCATGCGCGGCTTCATATAGGCAGGACGGAGCGGCTGCGACCACAGCGCGTACTTCACGTCGGTAACGATCAGCTCCTGGTGCTGCTGCTCGTGGTTCAGCCCGAGTTCCACCCTAACCAGGGTATCGCGGTCCAACTCGCGATCGAGCAGGCGCTCCATTGCGTTATCGACATGCTCGCGGTAGGCCAGCACCTGTCGAGCCCGGGTCGGGACATCAGCCCACGGCGGGCGCGCAGCGGATGGCCGCCCAACTGCTTGTAATAGGAATTGAACAGAAAGGTGAAGTCGGGATGAAACGCCTTGTAACCGCCGCTGGGCAATAGAAGAAAAGTTTCGAAGAACCATGTAGTGTGCGCCAGATGCCACTTTGCCGGACTGGCATCCGGCATAGGCTGCAACTGCATGTCTTCTGCGCTCAAGGGCGCGCACAATGACAAGGTGGCCTGCCGCACCTGCCGGTAGCGAAGAGCCCACGCGCCGGGCTCCCTATCGGCGGTCGGCCTGACTGAAAGACCCATGTTCTGCCTCGACTCGGCCCGTCCTTCGTTCACGCTGCACCCGGCAGCCCAACGGCGCCTGGGACGTGAAATGAAAGAATTGCCCTGGGCGAAGTTCCTGGGCAGATCACCGCCCAGGGTACGTGCATAATCGAAGAATTGGATGCCACACACAGGCGTGGCGGCTACAAAAGAAAGTGCATTTGTAAATATCTGCTGCGGTATTCGGCTGATTAAGAAATTGAATAGGCGTACTTCAGGCGTGCTGCGCACACCCGCCCAGCCGAGGGCGGCTGGACCTACGCAGTCACATACGCGCATGCTGCGCACGCCCAGCCGAGACCACCCCATCAAGCCTAAATTCGGGCTTGATGGACCCCGCTCACGGCGCTCCGCCCTCGTTCTTAGCTTGCCCTGAGCGTGCGAAGCGAGCCGAATGGGCCTTGAAACGCCTCTACTACATCCCGTTGGCTTCCTTGGTGCGGGTGAACGGCGCTTGCAAGTACTTGCGGGCCTCGTCCAGTGCGCCTTGAGTGTTGTCGTTGGTTTGAATTGCCTGGCGATATTCGTTGACCGCCCGTTCGCGCTGTCCGGTAATGTCGAAAATTTTACCGAGCTGGAGGTGGCACCAGACCTCCGTCCAGCGGGGCTCGCCGTCGCCGTTGAGCGCCTCGCGATAGGCATTAGCCGCCGCCTGGTAATTGCGCTGCTGGAAGAAGACCTCGGCAATGCGGTAGTGCGCCAGGGAGCTGGTCTTATCCATTGCCAGCGCCTTTTGGAATTCCCGCAGCGCCTCCGCCAGGTTCCCCTGCTGGACAAGCTGCTGGCCGCGCAGGATAGAGGTGCGCATGCGCAGGTCGGCGGAGTTCTTCAGCACGTAGTTGTCGGGGTCGATGACGATACGCCGCGGCTTGCCGAAGGTCTCCAGCGCGTAGGCCGAATTGGTTCCCACGACTTCTACCTTTTTAGTCTCCGTCTTGCCGTCGGTCTCGATCTTCAGCTCGACCGGCATGCGGAACAGGTCGAGGTCCTGCTGGATCTCGCCCACCACGCGGAAGCCCTTGTTGGTGCGGTAAATCGTGTATTTATTCTTGAACTCGGGAGCGCCGGTTGAATCCAGCCATTGGGAGAAGAACCAGTTCAGCTTCTCGCCGCAGACCTGCTCGGCCATGCGCTCGACGCCGTCCACGTTGAGCGGCTTGCCCTGGAACTGCTGGACGAGGCCGCGCATCAACTTGTCGTAGTTCTGGTCGCCCACCACCCAGCGGAACATGTGGAAGATCATGGCGCCCTTGTCGGTGGCCATGGACTGAAATACGGGATCGAACGGGTCGAGGGTTCCGAGCCGCGACAGCGGAACCGAGTCGTAGGCCAGGGCGCCCACCGACATCTCCTTCAGGGTGTCTTCCTCGGCGCCCTTCCCGGCCACGTAATCGACGTACTGCGCTTCGGAATAGCGGGAAAGACCGTCGGTGATCCACCAATCGTTGCGCGTGGCCGGGCTGATGGCCACGCCCCACCACTGGTGCGCCACCATGTTGGCCAGCAGCCGGTAATTCATCTTGCCGGCGACAGCGCGGCTGGAAATGGCCGCGATCCCCGGCGCCCATGCGGCCGGCACTGTGTCGTCAGGCAACTCGACAACACTCAGATAGGTCGACATCGGCGGGCCGTAGGTGGTGCTGAAATAGTTGAACTCCTTGCCCGCCGCTTCGCCATAGGGCTGCGCCTGCTGCTTGTGGTTGGAGGGGAAAAACACGTGCACGGACAAAGCGCCGGCGGTGACGGTAGTCTCGTCAAACTTGCCGATGATCAAAGTTCCCGGGAAGCTGGGCTTGTCCCAGGTGAAGGTAAAACTGGACTGCGGGCCGGTGAGCTTCGCCGAGGCGTTTGCGGCGGCAGCCGGCGCTGCGTGGCGTGGCAGCTGTAGGTCCGCGATGCGGTTGCGCTGAAGGCCGTCCCTTGGCTGCCGCGCCGGCCGGAGCCGCAGGTGTTTCCGGAACCAGCGGGGGCCCGGCTGGAGTAGCAGGACCGCTTCCTACGACGGTGTATCCCTGAGGTACCGTAACGCGGATGGTCGAGGTGAAGCGGTTGGTGCCAAAGCCTGAGACGGGAAACCAGCGTCCCGCGTACAACAGGTAGGAGTAAGGGTCTCCCACCGAAGCCAATTTGAGGCCCGCGACCGGGCTATCGTCAGCCGAGACCAACTCACCCTCGTAATCGAAGATGAGCGTCGTGGACTCGCCCTTGGGCAAGGCGCTGGCCAGAGGAACGCGCACGGTGGAATCCTGCGAGACCCGCTCGACCTGCAGCGGATGTCCCTGAGCGTCGGTGACCTTGGTGGGACGCAGGGCATTGTGCAATTCAAAGACGGCAATATTGAGATCGTCAGCGGCCGTGAACTTGACCTCGGCGCGGGCGGCCAGATAATGGCGGGCGGGATTGAGGGTCACGTCAATGCGGTAGTCGTTGACCTGAACGCGGTTCCTCTCCGGAATTCTGGTGGTCTGCGCGCCGAGGGTCAGGGCAGCCAAAACACACACCAGGACGGTTAGCGCTACCAGGCGGCGCCGCTGCGGCGATATCTGCTTATGCGCCCTGAATTCCGGCGGTTGCAGTCGAAACATAAAGTGTTACTCCTTCATCAACGAAGCCCGCCACGGCGGCCGGTCCCTGCAGAGTTCCCGAACTTAAGTTGATGTGTAAAAGCCACTAGGAGATGTAAACCCAATAAGCGCTAACCCGGTCAGCTTACTAATTAGACGAGCCCAGGGAGACAGCGGTAGTTTCAGCTGCGCCGCGCATGACTTCAAGCACCTCCCGGGCGGCCTGCTCGGAGGCGCTCAGGCCGCTTTCACCACGCAATTGGGCTCTTATCCCGGCCAGATCCTGCAGCATACGCTGGCGTTCGGGACCTTCCGGCAGCAGGAGCTCAATCTGGCCAGCCACTCGCGCCGGAGTGAAATCATGCTGCACCAGCTCGGGGACAATCGCCCGCCCGGCGATCAGATTCACTATGCAGTAAAACGGCACATTCACCAGCCAACGGCCCGCCAGCCAGGTCAGCGGAGCGACCCGGTAAACCATTACAAAAGGTGTTCCGGCCAGAGCGGCCTCCAGAGTTGCCGTGCCGCTGGCGACGATGGCGGCGCGCGAGCTGGTCAGCGTCTGCGCGGCATTATCGGTCAGCTCGGGCGCAAGCGGCCCGCCGGCTCCCAATTGAGACAGCAGCTTCTCCAGCCAAGGCCGGGAAACCGTGGAAGCCACCGGCAAACAGAAACGCAATTCCGGATGGCGCTGCTGCAGCAGCCGGGCGGCCTCTATCATGGCCGGCAGATTTAAATGGATCTCTTTGTAGCGGCTGCCGGGCAGAAGAGCAATCTGCGTGGCGTGCGTGCATTTCTGGAGCCCCACGCAGCCGCCAGCGGTGTCGCATTTATCGTCCGCAGCATCCATCGCCGGCCAGCGGGTGTCCCACGAAGCGCGCCGCGATCCCATGGCGGGCGTAGAAGTCGCGCTCGAAGGGAAAGATCACCAGCATCTTGCGCACGTAACGCCGGACCAGCTTGACTCGCCCCTGGTTCCAGGCCCAAAGCTGCGGGCTTATGTAATAGACCACCGGAATACCTCGCCGATGTAATTGCCGCGCCAGGCGAAAATTGAATTCGGGGAAATCGATGAGCACGGCGGCATCGGGACGGCGGCGGTCGATCTCGCGCAGCAAGCGCCGGAAGCTCCGGTAAATGCCGGGCAGGTGCGACAGGACCTCAACCAGCCCCACAACAGCGACGTCTTTGGCGTCGATTACCGTATCGCAGCCGTTGGCGCGCAGGCGATCGCCGCCCATGCCGAAGCACTCCATCGCCTCGGGAGCAGCCAGCCGGCGCAAGGCGGCGAGCAGGGAGCCGCCATGCAGGTCGCCGGAAGCTTCTCCGGCGGAGATCAGCAGGCGCAACCCCCGTTCTTCGTCTTTCGTTCTTCGTTGTTCGTTATCCATCGTGCTTGGCCTGTTCAGATCTTAGAGTCGACCACCCGGTGCAGGTTCTCTCGACGATCCATCAGGCACTCTTAAGGATATTCGACTTGACCCATGAGTCCAAGGAACCTGAAACGAAGAACGAACAACATACAACGAAGAACGGGTTCCTAGTCGTTCGCTCCGACCTCGCGCGGGGCGGCCGGTTCGGTGACCGCCAGCGCGGCCGGAATCTCCTGGTCCTTGTACTGCAGTTGGTAGAGCTTGTAGTAGATTCCGCGCTGCGCCAGCAGTTGCTGGTGCGATCCCATCTCCCGCACTTTGCCCTTGTGCATGACGATGATGTTGCCGGCCCGCTGAATGGTCGAGAGGCGGTGGGCGATGATCAGCGAAGTGCGTCCTTCGACCATGCGCGTGAGGGCCTCGCGCACGCGGAACTCGGTTTCGGTGTCGACGCTGGAGGTGGCCTCGTCGAGCACCAGAATCTTAGGATCGTGAGCCAGCGCCCGCGCAAAGGAGATGAGCTGCTTCTGCCCGGTGGAAAGCGTGCTGCCGCGCTCGCGCATGTGCGATTGCAGGCCATCGGGCAGGCTGCGTATGAACTCCGCCAGGTTGACCTCTTCGGTGGCGCGTTCGACCGCGGCCGTGTCGATCTCCGAGCCAAGCCGTATGTTGGTCTCCACCGTGCCGGAGAACAGGAACGGATCCTGCAGCACCACTCCGAAGCGCCGCCGCAGCGCCTGCAGGTCGAGCTCGCGAACATCGACCCCGTCGAGACGGATGGAGCCCTGCTGCACGTCGTAGAAGCGCAACAGGAGCGATATGAGCGTGGTCTTTCCCGCGCCGGTGTGGCCCACGACGGCTACGGTATCGCCCGGCTCGACGGTGAAGGAGACGTCGCGCAGCACCCACTCCCACTCGCCGGTGGAGGCCGGGGTCCCCAACGAGCCAGCTTCTGGCGCGTTGGGGTGAAAGGCCGCCTGGACTGCTTTGGCTGAGGAGGCCGCGTCGCCCGTGGCGGCTGACGCCGAGACAGCATCTGCCGAGACAGCATCTTTTGGCGGCGCCGCCAGCGCCGCGAGATCCGGGGACCCCGGCAAACGCATTCGCGTTTGCTGGGGTGGAAGATTTGCCGGGGAGCTGGCGGCGGCTTCCAGCGTCTGTGCCGCCCCGACGGATGCATCGGCCGCCGCGATGCCGAAAGTGTTGCTTCCGCCTTCTTCCCGTCCTTTTCATCTTTCGCAATGCGCCGGTAGGCAAACCAGACGTGGTCGAACTCGATGCGTCCCGGCCCGTCCGGCTGCCGCGCGTTGGCGGGCGAAGTGATCGCGGGCTGGGTGTCCAGCAGCTTGAAGATGCGCTCGCTGGAGGCCATGGCCGACTGCAGGATGTTGTACTTTTCGCTCAAGTCCTGGATGGGCCGGAAGAAGCGCTGGGCGTACTGCATGAAGGCGACAACCACGCCGAGGCTGAGCGATCCGGCGAGCACGCTGCTGCCTCCATACCACAAGATGGAAGCCATGGCGATGGCCGACAGGATTTCGACCACCGGATAGTAGAACGCATAGGCCAGAATGGCGTCTTTGAAGGCCAGCATGTGGCTGGCGTTGATGGTCTTGAATTCAGCGTAGGAGCGTTGCTCGCGGTTGAACAACTGCAGCACGGCGATGCCGGTCACGTGCTCCTGCAGGTAGGCGTTGATGCGGGCGATGGCCACGCGAATGCGCCGGTAGCTGTCGCGCACGTGCTTGCGGAAGATACTGGTTACCAGGTAGATCAGCGGCAGCACCGCCATGGCGATCAGCGCCAGTTGCCAGCTCATGTTGAGCATGATGGCGATGATGCCGGCCAGCACGAAGACGTCTTCGAAGATGGAAACCACGCCGGCGGTGAACATCTCGTTGAGGGCGTCGACGTCGGTGGTCACGCGCGTCACCAGGCGCCCTACCGGATTGCGGTCGAAAAAGGCGATGTGCATGTGCTGCAGATGACGGTAGATCTGGCTGCGCAGGTCGAACATGACCTTCTGGCCCGTCCACTGCATCAGGTAGGTCTGGGCGAACTCCAGCACGAAGCTGAACGTAAGCAGGCCGATGTAAATCATGCCGATCTGGGCGATACCCACCAGCGGCTGCGAACTCAACACGTCGTCCAGAAACGAGTGTCCCGCGCCCGCCTTGTGCGCCAGGTACTTGTCGATGGCAACCTTGGTCAGATAGGGCCCGAGAACATCGGCCCCGGCCTTGATGATAATGGCCACCAGCGCCAATGCCACCTGCAGCCGGTAAGGCTTCAGATAGGTAAGCAGACGGCGCATCAGCCGCGCATCATAAGCCTTGCCGAGTACCTCTTCTTCATGCTGGCCTTGTTGGCCGGATTGGTGGTGATGAGCCATTCAACCCTATTTTAGATGGTGAGCTGGTAGAAGCGGTCGCAATCTTGGTTCCCAGTTCCCGGTTCCTAGTTCTCAGTTGAGAGGCCCTCAGCCAATGGGGTTTGAATGTGGCACCTGCGCGAAAGATAGAATAAATCGATGCCCCTCGGGCTTTACATCTCGGTCCCGTTTTGCCGGGCCAAGTGCAGCTTCTGCAACTTTGCCTCGGGGGTATTTTCGCGCCAGTTGCTGGACCGCTATGTTGCCTATCTGGAGCGGGAGCTTGGGCGGGCGGAGCAGATTGCCGCCAAGGTCGGGGGCCGCTTCGAGCGGCAGGTCGATTCCGTCTACCTGGGTGGCGGAACACCCAGCATCCTCGCTCCGGATCAGCTGAGGGCGATCTTCAGCGCTGTGCGCGGAAATTTTCAGGTGCTGCCCGGCGCGGAGATCACCATCGAGTGCGCGCCCGGGACAATCACTCCAGAGCTGTTGCAGGCATTGGACGAGTGCGGTGTGAACCGCGTCTCGCTGGGCGTGCAGTCGTTTGTCGAGCAGGAGTCTCGCGCCGTCGGGCGGCTGCACACGCGCGAGATCGTGCTGGAGGAGATTGCGCAACTGCGCCGCGCGGGTATTAGCGAGATCAGCATCGACCTGATCGCCGGGCTGCCGCATCAGACGGAGGACTCCTGGCGCCGCAGCCTGCAGGAGACCATCGCCAGCGGTGTGCCGCACGCGAGCGTCTACATGCTGGAGGTAGATGAGGACTCACGCCTGGGGCGCGAGCTGATCGCCGGGGGAACCCGCTACCACGCCCACTTCGTTCCCGACGACGACCTTACCGCTGATCTCTATATGATGGCCTGCGAGGAGTTGAACGGGGCGGGAATCAGGCAGTACGAGATCTCGAATTTTGCGCACAACGGCGCCGGTGCGAGTTCGTCGGAGGGCCTGCCCGCGCACGCCTCCCGCCACAATTTGAAGTACTGGCAGCGCCAGCCGTACATGGGGTTCGGAGTCGATGCGCACTCGATGCTCGTGAGTCGGGATGCGAGCCCTGCTTGCGGGGCGGTCCGCTTCGCCACCACCGACGAACTCGACCAGCTGCTTTCAGGAAGTGAGCAGGAGATCACGCTGGTGGACGAGCACGCAGCCGTGGAGGAGATGTGGTTTCTGGGGTTGCGCTTGAACCGCGGGGTGGAGTTGCGCCAGGTGGAGAGCGCATGCGGCCAGGACGAGCTGCGGCGCTATCGCGCCGTCATCGAGGAGCTGGAAGCAGGCGGACTGCTCGAAGTTGAAAAGGGTTTTGTGCGGCTCACGCCACGCGGACGACTGCTGTCGAACGAAGTCTTCAGCCGGTTTCTGCTCGACCCCGGGGTCCCCGGCAAACCCGTATTTGGTTTGCTGGGGTGTTAGAGCCGGCAATGCGCAATCTAAAAAGCGGATTTCCCCGCGCGGCTGAGCGGAAAAGAGGGACCACGCCGCAATTGCAGCCGGCAGGCGTAAGCGAGACGCCTGCCGCGCCCGAGAGAGCTTGAGTTACCGCGCTTCGCGCCTTTTCAAAAGCGCAGACTTGGGAAAAGCGGCCGTTGCGGCCTCAGCCGTGGAAGGCTCGGCGACGCTCAGCGCCACATCCGATTTCTGCTCGCTGATCCATACCAGGCGCCGGATGGCATCTCCGCAGTTGAAACAAACAAACAGGGGCGCATCCCGCAGATGCCCCTTGAATTCGCAGATACCGCACTCGATCGTCATTGCTCTCACCCCACATTTTGAGCCGATCGGCCTCTGCTTTGTTCGTACTGCAGAGTGCCTTGATGCACTACCCGGAATCTCACGGGATTATTCTCGCGAAGTCCCGGTCGGTCCGGCTTGCCTGGCCGGCCGTCTAACACTATTGATGTGGAGCTTACGGCAAAGGAGGCGGTTTATTGATTGATTGTTTTTATCCTGCCGATGAAATTTTTGCGGGATAACGATAAGGTTAATTGGCCGGGGCTGCTAGTTTAGGAGATAGTTACTCGGGGCTGCAGCTTGCGTGAGAGCTCTTGTGGCTTTGCCCCTACAGGGCTCCATCCTTTCTTTTTGCCTACCCAGCGCTGAAGCGCTGGGCTAACGAACATTGCCGCTCCGCGGCGCTGGGTATTCTTGCGATCCAGCGTTGAAACCTAAGCAAAGAACATCGCCGCCGCCCAGCTGGGGTTTTGTTGCTCTACCTCTTGGCCGCACCCGAGTCTTCACACCGGCGCACCCGCCGCCGAGGTTGGCGGCGCTATGCACGCGGAGCTACTCACAACGAAGAATGAATAACGAAGAACGAAGAACAGTAGTTACGCTGCGGGTTCCGCTTTCCAGGCATCGCTCCTGGTGGTGTGCTTCTCGTCGGGTTCGCTGCCGAGAAGCTGGCGCGCGATGACCATCCGCTGAATCTCGCTGGTGCCTTCGCCGATGGTGCAGAGCTTGGCGTCGCGGTAGAACTTCTCCGCCGGATAGTCCTTGATGAAGCCGTAGCCGCCGTGGATCTGCACCGCCTCGTTGGCGGCCCGGACGGCTACTTCGCTGGTGTAGAGCTTGGCCATGGAGGACTCCTTGGTGGTCTTCATGCCGTGGTCTTTCATCCAGGCGGCGCGCATGGTGAGCAGGCGGGCGGCGTCGATCTCCGTGGCCATGTCGGCCAGCTTCCACTGGATCGCCTGGAAGTCGCTGATCGCCTGCCCGAACTGCTTGCGCTGCTGCGAGTATTTGAGGGCGCACTCGTAGGCGCCCTGGGCCATGCCGAGCCCGAGGGCGGCGATGGAGATGCGGCCGCCGTCCAGGATGCGCATGGCATCCACGAACCCTTGGCCCTCGCGGCCCAGCAGGTTGGCGGCGGGAACGGCGCAATCCTCGAAGATCAGCTCGGAGGTGTCGCTGGCGCGCAGCCCGAGCTTGTTTTCCTTCTTGCCGGCTTTCATCCCCGGCGTGCCGCGCTCGACGACGAAGGCGGAGAGGCCCTGTGGTGCCGCGCGCTCTTGTCGGTTACCGCCAGCACCACGCAAACATCGGCGTAGCGGCCATTGGTGCAGAAGGTCTTGGTGCCGTTCAGGATCCAGTGGTCTGCCCTGGCGCACGGCGGAACAGCGTGCGGCGCCGGCATCGGAGCCCGAGCCGGGCTCGGTCAGCGCCCAGGCGCCGAGCATATCGCCGCTGGCCAGCTTGGGAATCCACTTGCGGCGCTGCTCCTCGTTGCCGGCTACGAAGATGTGATTGCTGCACAGGGAAGTGTGGGCGGCGACGATGATGCCGACCGAGCCATCGACGCGCGAGAGCTCCTCGATGGCGAGGACGTACTCGATGTAACCCATGCCCGCGCCACCGTACTCCAGCGGAAAGATCGTGCCCATCAGCCCCAGCCGGCCGAGCTCCTTGACGGTGGCCGTGGGGAAGCAGCGAGGCTTCGTCCCACTCGGCGACGTGGGGGGCTATCTCGCGTCCGGCAAATTCGCGCACCATCTTGCGCAGTTGGAGCTGTTCGTCGGTGAGTTCGAAGTCCAAGAGAATCTCCTTAAGATCGCCAAACAAAAGCGGGGATACCGCTTATACGTTTATTAAAGATGCTAATAAGTGGGGAGTGGTTGCAGTTCTTCTTCCTGAATTGATGGCGTAGAGGGTCAAACCCGTTAACAGCAAGAGAATGTCACCCTGAGCCTAGCGAAGGGTCCATCACGGCTGGCAGCGAAAACAGAGCCTAAGGTTTTATAGAAAAAATCCATGCGGCACTGCGGAGGAACGCTCGCGGGGATGCTTCGCGCTCCTGCGGAAGCGCTCAGCATGACATTCCAACAAGGGGAACTCTAAGTTCGTTTATACGTGAACGTGCAACTGAAGAACGAAGAACTGCTACACTCTTTCTTCTTGAAGGTACGCGCCTCCGCAATGAGCAAATCCGTTCAAGACTGGGCTGAAGAGATTCGCAACGGGGACCCGCGCGCGCTGGCGCGGGCCATTACGGCGGTGGAAAACCGTGCGCCGGAGTCGCGCGAACTGCTGCGGCTGCTCTTTCCGCACAGCGGCCGGGCGAACATCATCGGGCTGACCGGCGCTCCGGGTTCGGGAAAGAGCACGCTGGCCGATCAACTGGCGCGCGAGTTCCGCCGGCAGGGGCGGAGCGTCGGCATCGTCGCCGTCGATCCCAGCAGCCCCTTCAGCGGCGGCGCTATTCTCGGTGACCGCATTCGCATGCAGAGGCACCATGCCGACCGCGGCATTTACATTCGCAGCATGGCCACGCGAGGGGCGCTGGGCGGTCTTGCCGCTGCCACCGCCGAGGTCGCCATGTTGCTCGACGCCAGCGGGCGCGACGCCGTGCTGATCGAGACGGTCGGAGTGGGGCAGGATGAGATCGACATCGCGCGACTGGCCGATATGACCCTGGTCGTGCTGGTTCCGGGCATGGGAGACGACGTGCAATCGATCAAGGCCGGAATCATGGAGATCGCGGACATCTTCGTCATCAACAAGAGCGACCGCGATGGCGCGGCGGAGTTGGAGCGCAGCATCCGCGCCATGCAGGCAACCGCGACATTGAGCGCTTCCCCAGGAGATTCAACCGCGGCGTTTCCTGGCAGCTCCGGGTGGGTGCCTCCGGTTATCAAGACGGTAGCCAGCGAAGGGCAGGGGATCGTGGAACTGGCGGCTGCGATCGCCGAGTTTCAGGCGCACCTGCAGAAAACAGAGCTGGGTCAGCGGCGGCGGATCGAAAACTGGCGGCGGCGCCTGATGGAAATGCTACGCTCGGAACTGATGCAGCGCCTGACGCGTGACTATCTGAGTGACGAGTCGGCGCGACAGCTGGCCTCGGAGATCGCCGCGGGACGAAAGGATCCATACACAGTACTTGAGGGAATCCTTGCGAAGATAGGGAATAGGGATTAGGGAATAGGGGATAGGGAATAGGGGAATAAGTAAACGAGGAACAGGGGTCTACGAATCCTAGCCTCTAATCCCTAATCCCTAATCCTAATCCCTAATCCCTAATCCCTAATCCCTAATCCCTAATCCCTAACCCCTGAACTTAGAATGATCGTTCTCGCCATAGATACCGCCGGACGCGAAGGCAGCGTGGCCCTGGCTGACGCCGGGCGCGGCCGCTTCGCCCTGCTCGGCCTGACGCCGCTGGCCGGAGGAACGTACTCCGCGCTGCTCATTCCCAAGATCTGCGCTCTGCTCGAGGCTGCGGGAGTGTCCAAGGGGAAGATCGATCTGCTGGCCGTGAACTCCGGTCCGGGGTCGTTTACCGGGTTGCGAGTCGGGCTGTCGACAGTGAAGGGCCTGGCTGAATCGCTGTCTAAACCGATTGTGGCAATTTCGGGGCTGGAGGCGCTGGCTATCGCCGCCTCTCTTGCGCTCAAACCGGCAAGCGGTCGTCTCATGGTCGCACTCGACGCGCAGCGCAAAGAGGTCTATGCAGGCGAGTATGAATTGCGCGGGGAGGCGCACAAAGATCAGCCCGATTCGCAGAATGCCGCTGCCGCGCAAGGTATCGCGCTGCGGGCTGATTGTGTTTCCGAACGGTTGCTCTCGCTGACGGATTTCATTGCTGAAGCGGCGGAACGGAATCCGTTGCCGGCGGTCTACACTCCTGACGCAACCGTGGAGCGCGCGTTGCAGGCAGCGGGAATCGCGGTGGAGGCAGTGGCGCGTCCGCGCGCCGACCTGATTGCGCGCATCGGCGCCACCCGCTTTGGCGAGGGCAAGACCATTTCAGCCGAGGAACTGGATGCGAACTATATTCGCCGCTCCGACGCGGAGATATTCTCGCCTTCCCGCCAGGCCAAATAACACCATGAGAATACGCGCGGCAGTGTTCGAGGATATTCCGCGGCTGGTCGCCCTGGAGCGGCAAGCCGATACCGCCGCTCATTGGGGAGAGCAACACTATAAGGCGCTTTTCCCGGAGATCGCCGGAAGCCAGTCGGATGCGCCACAGCGTGTCTGCCTGGTTGTGGAAATCCCATGCGCCGAAGGAAAGAAGCCAGAAGCCGCGGCACACGCCGAAAGGTCTGGTTTCGGAGCAGGTGGGAACCCGTCCAGCACTCAATCTCAGGTGGTGGGATTCATCGTGGCGCAGAATGTCGGAAGCGAGTGGGAGGTTGAGAACCTGGTCGTCGATGCGGGCAACCGGCGGCGCGGTTTGGCTACCCATTTGCTCAGGCAGCTACTCTGCCTGGCCCTCAACCAAAGCGCTAAGGCCATTGCACTCGAGGTGAGGGAATCAAATCAGGCGGCACGCAACTTTTACGCCAACTTTGGCTTCCGAGAAGCAGGACGGAGAAAAGGCTACTATCGCGAGCCGGAGGAGGCCGCAGTCCTGCTGCTTTTGATACCCGAGCCGCCGGAGACAAAGACCGAGCCGGCGGCGGGAACTCGGCCACGGAACTTTGTTAAAAACGGTTGAATTCCAGCCGAACCGCGTGCTAGGTTTTACGTCACGCACTTGCTCCGGCAAACGCACCCGCGGCTTGCCGGGGACCCACGAGGAGGTCCAGCATGGTAAGTCCCGTACGCGAATCACTCCTGGCCGGCAACGAGGAATTCCGCCGGCTGGCTCAGGAACATGCGCAGTACTCACAACGCCTCGACACACTCTGCCAGAAGCCTTACCCTTCCGACGATGACAAACTCGAGCAAGTGCGGCTGAAAAAGCTGAAACTGCGCCTGAAAGACCAGATGCAGGCGCTGGAGCAGCAATACCTGCAGGCGCATCCCGAGCACGTCGCCTAGGCCCCGCACAGTGCACAGCTGGCTCTCCTGAAACGCTCGTTCGCGAGTGCGTATCGACTCGTGTCGTAATTCTGCGGCCGGGGTCCCCAGCAGACAGGTAGTTGTGTCTGCTGGGGTGGAGGCGTGGATCGCGCGGCACAGGTGCGCCCACGCAGTATTCGAGCCCTGCGCGTCCGCGCTATTCCCGGCCGAGAGTGGAGGGGCCTGCACGCCGAGCGGCGCGCGCCTGTGCCGGGGACGAGTGGCGCTACGCTCGCGAAAATCACATAACAGTCACCACAGCGCGGCCTTGCCGGGTACCTGGAAGCGCACGGGCGGACGGCCAGCAACATTCGTCGCCAGGGGTGCTCTCCGCTATAATCGGAGCGGTTTATCTCCCATGGTTCGCGATGGAATCTATTACGCGCTGGCCATGCTGCTTGGGGCAGCGGTGCTGGGCTGGCTGACCGTGCCGGCCATGGCCGCCATCCCCTGCCTGCTGGCGGCGTTTTTTCTCTGGTTTTTTCGCGATCCGGAGCGGGCGATTCCGCAACTTCCCTATGCCGTGGTTTCGCCGGCCGATGGCAAGGTGACCGCGGCCTCGCTGACGGAAGTAGCCGGGGAGCGGCGGATACGAATCAGCATCTTTCTGAACGTCTTCGACGTTCACGTGAACCGCTCGCCGGTGGCGGGCGTCATCACGGCTCTCGAGTACCGCAAGGGCCGGTTTGCGAACGCCATGGGCGCGGCTTCGGCTGAGTCGAACGAGCAGAGCATTTGCAGCCTGCGCACAGACGAAGGCCAAACCATCGTCTTCAAGCAGATTGCCGGGTTGCTGGCGCGCCGCATCGTCTTCCATCGCCGGATCGGAGAGCGGCTCGAGCGCGGCGAGCGGGTTGGGCTGATCAAGTTCGGATCGCGTTGCGATGTCCTGTTGCCGCCGGAGTCGCAACTGGCGGTGAAGGTGGGCGACCGGGTGAAGGGCGGGTCCAGCATTCTCGGCGCGCTGCCTCACCGCGCTGCAGACCGGGTTGAAGAGCCCGGAAAAACTGAGATCGGAATCACCGAGGAGAGTCCGCGATGAACGTCTTCGGCCGTCGGCAGGAGGACAAACAGCCCAGGCGGATGCGCAAGGGCATGTACCTGTTGCCGTCGCTGTTCACCACGGCGAACCTGGCCGCCGGCTACTATGCCATTTCGCAGGCGGTATCAGGCGGCAGCAACGGCCAGGCCTGGCACTTCGATGTTGCCGCCAAGGCGATCGGGATTGCCGTGCTCTTCGATGGCATCGACGGCGCGATCGCGCGGCTCACCAATACCACCAGCGATTTCGGCAAAGAGCTGGATTCGCTCGCCGACGTGGTGACCTTTGGCGTGGCGCCGGCGCTGCTGGCCTGGGTGTGGGGCTCGCGGTCGATCTCGGCGGTCATCGATCCCTCGCTGCGATTCTGGCTGATTCAACTGGGCGCTATCGCCTCATTCATCTTTCTGGCGGCGGGCGCAGCCCGGCTGGCACGCTTCAACATCACCCTCAATCCGCAGCCGACCAATCCCGGGCGTCCGGGACGAAAGTACTTCGTCGGCATGCCCATTCCGGGCGGGGCTGCCTGCATAGCCGCCATGGTCCATCTCTTCCAGGGCTATCCGATCGAGAGGTGGTGGGGCTCGGCCCTGTGGTTTGCGGCGGTCTTGCTGCTGGCTTTCCTCATGGTGAGCCGCTGGCGCTTCTGGAGCGCCAAGAGTCTCAACTTCCAGAGCCGGATGCCTTTCTGGATCGTGCTGGTGTTGTGCAGCATCATCGCCCTGACCTGGTATTTTTCGCGCATCGTGCTGTTTGTACTCGCCGTTGTGTACATGGTGTCGGGAGTCTGGTCGAGGCTGCATTTTGCCCTGCGGCGGCGGAACGCTTTGCCGCCCGCCGGCCAGGAAGAGGTGACCGGACACTGATGAAAAGCGCCAAGCCAGCCGACAGCAAAAATCGGGGAGCGCAGTTCCGCGTAGCCATTATTGGGGCGGCGTCGCTGAAGGGCAAGGAAGTGAAGGAAGTGCTCACCGACCGCAGCTTCCCGGCGACAGACGTGCGCCTGCTGGACGATGAGGAGTCGCTGGGCCAGTTGGAAGCGGTGGGCGACGAGCCCTCTTTCGTGCAAAGCGTCGTGCCGGAGCACTTGACCGGCGTCGACTTCGCTTTCTTCGCCGCCGACCAGGCCTTTACCGCCAAGACCTGGGAGCTGGCGCGGCGCGCCGGCTGCGAGATCATCGATCTGTCGTACGCGCTGGAATCGCGGCCCGATGTGGCCATTCGCGCGCCCTGGGTGGAGCAGGAACTCGGGGCTGGGCATCCCGTGCAACTGGTCACAACGCCGGTGGTGGTGGCGCATCCGGTGGCCGTGGTGCTGGCGCTGCTGCTGGTTCGCCTGCACAAGAGTCACCCGATCCGCCGTGTCAATGCCACCATCTTCGAGCCGGCCAGCGAGCATGGACGCCGCGGCATGGATGAGCTGCACGACCAGACAGTCAACCTGCTGTCGTTCCAGCAACTGCCGACCATGGTCTACGGGACGCAAGTGGCGTTCAACGTGGTGCCGGGCTACGGCGAAACCGCCGAGCCGGCATTGACCATGGTCGAACAGCGCATGCTGCAGCACTACGCGGCGATCACCGGTGGAAGCGCGCCGATTCCTTCGCTGATGCTGCTGCACGCTCCCGTTTTCCATGCGCACACTTTATCGATTTACGTGGAGCTGCAGTCGGCGCTATCTTTGGGCGATTTCGATACGGCGCTGGCAGGAGAACACGTGGAGATCATCCGCACGCAACAGAGCGAGCCGAGCAACTTGAATGCTTCCGGGCAAACGCAGGTGCAGATCAGCACGCGGCGCGACGCGCAGCACGACACCGGCTTCTGGATATGGGCGGCTGCCGACAACCTTCGCATAGCGGCTTCGCTCGCCGTCGAGGCGGCCGAGGATATGGCCGCAACTCGTCCACGGGGGCAGGTGCAATGAACGGTACGGAGAAACAACGGCCATCGCCCACTCTGGTTGCAGAAGGCGCGATAGGATTGGGACACCTCGGGCTTAGGGTTCTGGCGCTCGTCCTCTTGTTGGCCGGCGCCGGCTGCGGCTATCACACGGCCGGCAAGGCTTCGCGGCTGCCCGATAGCGTGCATACGATCGCCGTCCCGACCTTCGTAAATAAGACGCAAACCTACCGCATTGAAGCCCGGCTTACCGAGGCCGTGGTGCGCGAATTCAACAGCCGCACCAAGTACCGCATTGCCAGCAGCCCCGAAGATGCCGACGCCGTCCTGCGCGGAACTGTCGTCAGCACGCAGATCGAGCCGCTGACTTACGACTCGCGTACCGGGCGCGCTTCCAGCGGAGTCGTCACCGTCCGCATGAGCGTCTCGCTTACCGACAACAAAGGGAACGTGCTCTACCGCAATCCCAACTATTTGTTCCGCGACCAGTACCAGATTTCGCGCCAGCTTTCCAGCTTCTTCGAAGAGGAAGACCCCGCTTTCGAACGCATGTCGGCCGATTTCGCCCGTACCCTGGTGAGCAACGTTCTGGAGGCCTTCTGAAGAGCTTTGCCGCAACCGCCCGCTTCATCGCCGAGATCAAAGCAGGCAAGCTGAAGCCGGGCTATGTGCTGGTGGGCGACGAAGCTTACCTGCGCAGGCAGTGCCGCCAGGCGGTGCTCGATCATCTGCTGCCGCCGGAGACGCGCGACTTCAGCCTGCACGAGGCCGATCTCGAGCAGACGCCCATGCGGGAAATTCTCGACCAGGCGCGCACGCCGTCGCTGATGGCGCCATTTCAGGTCTTCTTCGTGCGCGGCGTCAAGGCGCTGTACGGGCGCGGCAAACACGAGGCAGACTTCGCCGCGCTGGAAGAGTACTTCCGCAATCCCAATCCCGGCGCCCTCATCCTGTTCGTCGCCGATCACATCGCCATTCCGGCTGACCTTCGCCGCATGGATCTGACCGATAAGGATCGCTACCAGCGCATCGAGGAGACGTTGGGCAGGCTTTGCCCGCTCCTCGAACTGGCCCGTCCCGGCGAAGATGAAGCCATCGAGTGGATCAAGAGCTCCGTCGGCGAGGTAAAGATCGACCCTGACGCGGCTCGCGAGCTGGTGGACGCACTCGGCGGCGACATGATGATGATCTCGGGCGAGCTGGAGAAACTCATTCTCTACGTAGGCGAGAAAAAGCGGATCACCTCGGGCGACGTGGAGACGATGGTGCTCGCCGCCAAGCAGCGCACGCTCTACGAGCTGACCGACGCCATCTCGGCCAAGGACCGCGCCCGCGCGCTGGCCGTCCTCGACGCCATCATTTCAAGCGGCGACGGCGACGATGCCGCCATCGGGCATCTCTACATGCTGGCGCGAACCTTCCGCCAGATGCTGGTCATCAGCGAGCGCAATGTGCGCGATTCGCGCACCCTCTGGCAGGCGCTCTGGCAAGGCTTCCGCGTGCCGCCGTTCGCGGCGGAAGACATCATTCGCCAGGCCCGGCGCTACAAGTCGAAGCGCGAGCTGACGCGCGCCCTGCGCCTGATCGCGCGCGCCGACCTGGCCCTGCGCTCCAGCCCGCCCAGCAAACGGATGGTACTGGAAAATCTGGTACTCGATCTCTCCACGCAGCGGAAAGCCGCCGAAGCATCGCCGTGGCAGCAGCAGGAATTGCCCGTCTGAAAAATCGTTTCACGTTTCGCGTTTCACGATAGAAGAGTGAATCCGTATTCTTAGTGGCCGCCGCCTTACGTTTCAAAGTTTCAAGGTTTCAAAGTTTCGTGGCGGCCCACATTTGCGAAGCCGCAGGCGGAGCTAATGTGGGGTTGTTTCGAGTGGTGAGAACTACTCATGTTTGCCAACGGCAGGCAAACGTGAGGCACCAAGCTTCTTCTATTAGAGAAACTTCTCAGCCCAGCAAAATAATCTGGATTGGGTTCTGCCGATTTTTCTTGAACCATCCTTCAACTCTGGCCTACACTACGGCCAACTTTATCCCGGTGAATGCGAAAGTGGGTTCGCCGCCGGGCCATTCAGTCTTTTGGGGTGAGGAAAATCAAATGGCAGACAGCGTATTTCCTGTTTACGGCGATCGTGTGCGCGAGCACGCCGATCAGTTAGCTATAACCAAGTCAGAACGGCATATGAGAGGACTCGATATGCTGGTCCTTTTCATTGCCCTGCTTTTGGCATTGCCGCCTTTTGTGGCCGCGTACCACGGAATGAAGACGCAGCCGCAGATGGAGAACGCGCCGGCCGGCAATATTGAATTCAGCGGCGAATTGGCAATGATGCCGTCCGTTAATCGATAAGCTGCAGGTGCCCCACATCTGCCTGATGTTGGCAGATGTGGGTATCTAGAAGCCCATTCGCGAAGGCTTGAGTCGGGTATCCGTCTGGGGTGTTCCATAACTGTCTAATTTGGCAGATGCATCTGCGAAGGAGTGCAGATGTGGGGCACCAGTACCCAGCGTTTCACGTCCCAGGAAGCGCGGTCCTCTACCGCGCTCTGACTAGCCCCGAATGTGGCTGAGCACCAGCTTCACCTCGTTGCCGATGTCGTCGTCGCCTATCAGCACGACGTCCGCGAACTGGCGTGTGGGGTGAACGTATTCGCGGGCCATGGGTTCGACGGTGTGATGGAACTGCCGCAAGATGCTCTCCCGCGTGCGTCCGCGCTCGCGCGTGTCGCGCTCAATGCGGCGAGCCAGGCAAACCTCTTCGCCCAGGTCGACAAAAACCTTGGTGGAGAGCGCCGTACGAAGCTCGTCCCAATAGAGCGCAAACAATCCTTCGATGATGATGAACTCGCTCGGCTCGACGCGCTCGCTGAGCCCGGTGCGGGCATGTGTCTTGAAGTCGTAAACCGGCTTGTCGATCGCCTCCCCAGCGCGAGCCGGCAGGCGTGCTCGATCAGCAGGGGCGAATCGAGCGCCTCGGGAGAATCGAAGTTCGAGTGTTCGCGCTGGTGAAACTCGAGATGCGCCAGGTCGCGGTAGTAGGAATCGAGACGCAGGATGGCCGCTTTCGGAGACTCGGGCGTTTTCTGATTACCCGACGAGTTCAGCTCGTCGCAGAGGCGCGTGCTCAGATAGCTCTTGCCGGAGCACGAGGGCCCGGCGATGCCGATCAGGTACGGTCTCATTCGGGATTGCCTGCGCTCTTTGCCATGTAGTGACTCTCCAAATAAAATGGGACCCGCCGCCGGGGACAGAGAAGTTGCAAAGTTTCAGAGTTTCAAAGTTTCGGCAATTGTCTAAGAACCTTGAACCTTGAACCTTGAAACCTTGAAACCTTGAAACTTTGAAACCTGTACCTCTAAACCTCGATCCTGGGCAGGACCGCCGCGAGCAACTCCACCAGCTTGCCGCGAACGCGCTCGCCGGTGGCGAGCACTTCTTCGTGGGTGATCTCGCGCGCGGACCCAAGCCCGGCGGCCATGTTGGTGACGCACGAGATCGCCAGCACGCCAAGTCCCATGTGCCGCGCGGCAATTACCTCCGGAACGGTTGACATTCCCACCAGGTCGGCGCCCACGGCGCGCAGGTAGCGAATTTCGGCCGGGGTTTCGTAGCTCGGTCCGGCCAGCGCGGCATAGACGCCTTCCTCGAGATCGAGCTTGAGCCTGCCGTCCCTCCTCCAGCGCGATGCGGCGGTAGGCACGGCTGTAGGCCTCCGTCATGTCGGGAAAGCGCGGACCGAGACGCGGGTCGTTGGGGCCGATGAGCGGATTCGTTCCCTGCAGGTTGATGTGATCGCTGATCACTACCAGCGCGCCTTGCTGGTAGGCGGGATTGATTCCGCCGGCGGCGTTGGTCAGCACCAGCGCGCGCACGCCCATGCGAGCCAGCACGCGAACCGGAAACGCCGCCTGTTTCGCCGTATAGCCTTCGTACTGATGCACGCGGCCTTGCATCACGGCCAGCGTAAGCGCGCCGGAGCGGGCCGGAAATTCGCCGACGACGAGCCGTCCGGCGTGACCGATGGCGGTGGCGCGAGGGAAGTGCGGAATCTTGCTCGAAAGGGATGGCGAGCGGATCGCGCAAACTGTCGGCGAAGTTTCCCAATCCGGAACCGAGCACGACGGCGATCTTCGGCAAGCCGCGCTGTTGCCGGCTGTTGGCCTAAGCGGGCGAGAACGAATTGCGCGGCCTCTTCGGCGTGGGTGAACTCGTCGTGCTCCGGATCGCCGGCGTTGCCGAGTGCCTGGTCATTTGCGGTGTTCATAGGAATATTCCGGCAATCGAAGCCGACATGAGATTGGCCATGGTACCGCAGATCATGGCGCGGAATCCGAGGCGCGCCAGATCGCCGCGGCGATTGGGCGCCAGCGCCCCCAGCCCGCCGATCTGAATGCCGATCGATGTCAGGTTGGCGAAGCCGCAGAGAGCGAAGGTGGCGAGGGTGAACGAGCGCGGATCGAGGCTGGCTTTTTGCGCGCCCAGCATGGTGAAGGCCACCAGCTCGTTCAGCACCATGCGCGTGCCAAGCAGGTTGCCGATGGCCAGGCAATCGCGCCAGGGCACGCCGACGATGAACGCGACGGGAGCGAAGATCCAGCCGAAGATGCTCTCCAGGCTGGCGGGAAACCAGCGCGACGCCGTGCGCGCCGAGCCAGTTGTGCGCCGCGCCGAGAATGCCGTTCGAGCAGCGCGATCAGCGCCAGAAACGAGATCAGCATGGCAGCCACGTTCAGGGCCAGCCAGAGGCCGTCGGTGGTTCCCTTGGCGGCGGCGGCCAGCACGTTCTCGTGCTTTTCTTCTTCGCTGCGCGTCGACAGCGTCCGGCGTCGCCGCGCGTCTCCGGCGCCGTCGCGTCTCCGGCACCATCATCTTGGCCAGCATGATGGTTCCGGGAGCGGTCATGATGACGGCGGTGAGCAGATGCTTGGCCTCGACGCCGCTGAGGATGTAGGCGCCCATGATGCCGCCGGAGACGTGCGCCATGCCGGCAGTCATGATCACCATCAGCTCCGACTCGGTCACCTTGGGCAGAAACGGGCGAATGGTCAGCGGCGCCTCGGTTTGTCCCATGAAGATGCTGGCCGCCACGTTGAGCGACTCGACCCCGCTGGCGCCCATCAGCCCGCGTCATGATCCGCGCCAGAATGCGGATGATGAACTGCATCACGCCGTAGTGATAGAGAATGGCGAAGAAAGCGGCTATAAAGATGATGGTCGGCAGCACCTGGAAGGCGAAGGAGAAGCCGTACCTGGAATGCTCCTGCGCCCAGCTCGCCGAAGACGAAATTGGAGCCGGCGAAGGAATAGCCGAGCAGGCGATTGACGGCCTCTCCGGCCACGCTCAGCGCGCGGCGTCCGTATTCGAAGCCGCAGGACGAGGAAGGCAAACAGGATCTGCAAGCCCAGGCCGGTGAAGACGGTTCTTGGCCTGATCGCCCGGCGATTGCTGGAGAACAGAAACGGCCAGCGCCAGCAGAACGACGATGCCGATGACTCCCGTGAATCGTCTGCATGCGGATCCGGCTATGCCTGAGGCGCGGTGAACGGTGTCGCACGGGCTGCTCAGGCCTGCGAGAATTCGACCGCAGAGTAAATCAGGCGCGGCGGGAAGGAAAGCAGATTCGCCGGTTCCTACCTAACCGCCGCTGCGGCAAGGGCAAAGCAGAAGCCGAGACCGAAGACCCCCAGGACGCAGGGGTATAAATGCCTGGTCCGGCATCGCTGTTGACGCGGTTCTAATGTGCCGATTATGATCAAGTTGCCGCGTCGGATGCGCTTTCGCGTCCGGAGCGAGCGCCGCATCGCTGCCCCCTCGTTCAACGGCAGGACAGCTGACTCTGGATCAGCATATCGGGGTTCGAATCCCTGGGGGGCAGCCAAAACAATCTAAAGAGCTTACACCCTATTTTCGCCTCACGTGGAAATCCTCTCCTGCGGTAGAAATTGTGGCAGTCTCACCTCGCCGCTCTTTCCTGATTCCTCGCATCGACGACCGCAGCTGGACCCACTATGATCAACAACATGATTACCTTCCATCCAGGCGCTCAACGCTCATTCATGGATGCAGCAGAGGAGCTTCTCAGAGACGTTAAAGTGTTTCCATCTGCGGAGCAATATGGAGGTAAGCGCTTCGAGATTCATCCCCGTGCCGTTATAACAGAGGACGAGATCATCGGCGAGATGCAAATGACCGACAGAGAGGTGGATGGAACAGGTGCTGAGACTGGGCGGTTTTGGGAGTCTGGCGGTCAGCGCTTTGGGTGGACTGGCGAAGCTTTTCAGAAAATGAAGCGACTCTCAGAGCGCATAGCGAAGAGCAATGAACTTCGAGGTCTCGTAAGTGAAGCATTCATTCTAGACCAGGTTTTTATGTGGCTTTGCGAGACTTTAGATCGTAAGCGCTCTGATTCGATCTGCGATTTTATCTTGCAACGCTGCGACGAAGCGCTTGGAGATCACGAACTCTATGTACCTCTGTGGCGGACATATTCGTCGACAAATTTTGTAATAGGCGATGTGGAGTTCAAATCAATCACGAAAGAATTGCTGGATCAGTGGTTCTCACGTAAGCCGAAAGATGATCCAGAGATGATGCGTCGTGTTCAGCAGCTAGAGAACGATACTCGCGCAAGATTTCAAGCGACCCTCGCAGCATGCGTGAAAGTTCAGGCCGAGGCGAAGAAAGCCTCTCAGCTTGCCTTGGAGAAGGCCCTTACCGCAACGGCACTGTTGCGTTTCCTTTCCCCTGCAAATTGGACATGTAAGATTCGGAGCTACACTCTACCGATAGGCATGGAGAACTGTGCAATTTGGCACAGCTTTCATCTGGAGAAAGGAGCGATCACAAGTCGGTCGTCGAATGTTGTAGATGGAGGGCCGGACGCATGGGTGATTGATAGGTCAACCGCGGAACTAAGTGGTGTGGTCGAAGCATTGTCTGACTTGGCCGAATCGCAACAAACTGAGTTCCGCAAGACGCTCTATGATGCAATGCTAATCTATTCTCGAAACTCAACTACTACGGAAGCTGCCGACAAACTACTATTCGTTCTCGTTGCGCTCGAATCAGTCCTCTTGAAAGATTCTAATGAACCGATTCAGGGGAATCTTGCTGATCGTATGGCATTCCTGATTGGAAAATCACTGGACGAGAGAAAAGATATTGTCGCGGTCGTGAAGAAAGTGTATGCGACGCGATCGAAGTTTATCCATCATGGCCAGACTATCAATGACGTGACCGTACTCGACAAATTTCTGATATATGCGTGGACTAGCTTTCTTAAGCTGCTTGGATTGCGCGATCAGTTCAAAACACGAAGTGAGCTGCTCGTGAAACTCGATGAAGTGAAGTTATCTTAGAGCATGTTCGCGAGTGACATTTGCAGTTTTGTGCGGCGCTTATCACTGTGGCAATTTTGTGGCAGACAAACTTAAAAACGCCGCAAATTATGCAACAAACCTCGCATTCTCTGTGCGGGCAAGCAATCTCTAAACCGTTGATCTCGTGGCTGCTTGCCGCTGTCCAGCCATTTTGCTTCCTGGAACTCTGGATCAGCATGTCGGGGTTCGAATCCCTGGGGGGCAGCCAATCCTTTCAGTCACTTACAAACCCACCACCAGACTGAAAAGGCTCACTTCCACGAAATGAGAGGCACTTCCGCTAAGATACAAGGAATGCTTCTGCTGAAATTTCTCATACCGCCCCTGCTGATCTGCCTGTTGTCGCTGGCCGAGCGCAAGTGGGGAGCCGCCATCTCGGGCATGCTACTGGGCTTCCCAGTAACTCCCGGGCCGGTGTTGTTCTTCCTGGCATTCGAGCAGGGGGCTGCATTCTCGGCGCGGACCGCGGTCGCCAGCTTGCTGGGGCTCATTGCCCTAGCAGCATTCGCGTTGACCTACTCGCTGGTGGCGCGATCGCGTGGCTGGCTGGCCAGCCTCCTGATCGCCATCCTGGTCTTCCTTGCCATTTCCGCCGCCATCCTCGAAGTCCCTCTACGTCGACCGGGATGGGCTTTTCTCCTCGCCTGCGGCGCCTTGCTGGCGACGCTCTGGGCTTTTCCGCGATTTTCCACAAGCGTCGGCGGCGAAAAGCAGCTTGCCGGCCGTGAGCTGATCTGGCGCATGATCACCGCCGCCGTGCTGGTCTTTCTGCTGACCGCCGTGGCGCCCATTGGTCGGTCCGATTGCCAGCGGGCTGGCCGTGATGGTTCCTGTCTACACCAGCATTCTGGCGGTTTTCAATCACATGAAGAGTAGCGCGCGGGCCATGGCGGTGTTAAAAGGTCTAGTCACCGGGGCATTCAGCGGCGCCACCTTCTTCCTGGTCGTAGCCTTGTTTTTGGAGAAGCTAAACAGCGTTGTTTGTTTTGGGCTGGCGGCACTTGCCTGTATAGCAGTGCAGATCATACTGCTTCGTTATCTGCACAAAGGATCTCCCGCTGCATCTGCCAGCGTTGCTTGCGAATAGGAAATCAGAAGGGATGGAAATCGATGAAGGTGGTTTTACTCAGTGGCAGCCCGAGGGCAAATGGCAATACGGCAATACTCATCGGCGAGTGCGCGAAGGTCATCCAGCAGGCCGGTATCGAAACGGAGGTCTTTTCCTTTGTGGATATGCCGATCCGGTCGTGCGTGTCTTGTCACAAATGCCGCACGTTGGGAGAGTGCGGGATCGAGGACGGATTGAACCACATCATTCAAGTGATCCGCGGGGCCGAAGGACTGATCGTCGGTACTCCGGTCTACTTCGGTACAGCTCGCGGAGACGTGTTGTCTGCCTTGCAGAGAATCGGGTATGTCTCGCGAAACACAGATAAGTTCCTGGCCGGAAAAATCGGGGGCAGCATTGCCGTAGCGCGGCGGAATGGCCAGGACTTCACCGTGCGCGAAATGATGATGTTTTTCCTGGCTAACGACATGGTCGTGCCAGGTTCAATCCATCCGAATGTTGCTTTCGGCCGAAAGCCTGGCGAGGTTACTGCTGATGAGGAAGGTATGGATACGGCGAGTCACTTCGCGGCCAACGTTGCGCGCCTGGTGAAGAAGCTGCATGGCGGTGTGAATGCTTGACATCCCAGAATCGCGCGGCACCTAGCCGTTTCGTGTTGGCTGATGCAGTAATGGCTTGCAAATTCACTCCCAAGCAGTACAATTTCAGCGATTCAGAGCTAAAAATAAAGAGATTCCCCGGCAATGAAGGACCCATACCTGAATCGGAATCATACCCGAATCGAAGAGGCAACAACTGGCGTTAACCAATTTCAGGAGGATATGATGAGGCGATTCCTCACCGTAGTAGTGTGTTCACTGTTGGCCATCACCCTGTTCGCGAGTGGCGCTTTCGCCGCTGTTCAGCAGCCGGGGCGCGATGGCAACATCACGGTCGTCCAGGCCCTGGACATGATCAGCTTCGACCCCACTGCCACGTCCGACCTCAACAACCAGTACGTGCTCTACAACCTCTACAGCCGCCTGTTCACGTACCCGAACAACAGGCTCGCCGGCGACGTCAAGGAGCTGTGCAAGGATTTCAAGCGGGTGAGCGTCACGGAGTGGCACTTCACCATCTGGGAAAACGTCAAGTTCCACGACGGCACCACCCTGACCGTGGATGACGTGGTGTACTCGCTGAACAGGGGTAAGAACAGTGCGGCCATCGGCGCCCTGTTCAAGCCGGTGAAGGAGATCAAGAAGATCGACAACAAGACGCTCGCCATCATCACCGACGGCCCGTACCCGGCGATGACCTCCGCCCTGACGCACGTGGCCACCAGCATCGTGCCCAAGGCCTACGCGCAGAAGGCCGAGCAGACCAAGAACTGGTCCAAGCCCATCGGCAGCGGCCGCTACAAGTTCGTCAGCCGCATGATTGGCGACTCGGTGAAGTTTGAGCGCTTCGACGGCTACTTCAACAAGGCCGAGCTGGCCCAGAACAAGTTCCTGACCATCAAGGTCATTCCCGAAGGCACCAACCGGACGATCGCCGTCGAGACGGGAGCCGCCGACCTGAACGCCGAGTTCGTGCCCACCGACTACGATCGCGTGGTGAAGAATCCCAAGCTCAAGCTGTGGGCTCAGCCCTCGGCGCTGGTCTGGCACCTGGGCATGGACAACACCCAGGGCTGGTTCAAGAACAAGCTGGTGCGGCAGGCGGTGGCTTACGCGGTGGACCACGAAGCCCTGATGAAGGTCGGCCACGAAGGCCGGGGAGTGGTCCTGTACAACAGCGCCACCTTCGCCCCCGCTCCCACCGTGCTAGGAGCCATCCAGAACCCGCTCAACAAGTACTCCTACAACCCGCAGAAGGCGAAAGCCTTGATGAAGGAGGCCAACTGCCCGGGCTTCACCACCCAGCTCGTGGTCTTCCGCGACGAGGCCGAGCGCATCGCCAGCGCGGTCCAGGCGTACCTGGCCGTGATCAATATCAAGGTCGAGATCGTGCGCATCGACAACGCGGTCTTCCCGACCTACATCGCCAACCACAAGGCCCCCATGTTCGTGACCACTTGGGGCTGCTACTGGGATCCGGACATGTTCCTGTCGCGGCGCTTCAGCAAGGACGGGATCGGCGGCGTCAACCGCGTCTGGTATCAGAACCCCAAGCTGGATGAGATGATCACGGAAGGCCGCAGCACCTTCGACCAGGCCAAGCGCGTCGCGGTCTACAAGCGCGTGCAGGAGTTCCTGGCGGAGGAATCCCCCGAAGTGGATCTGTACGTGACCCAGGTGTACGCCCTGAGCAACAATCAGCTGAAGGGTGTGGAGATGACCGTCGAGAAGCCCTTCAACTACTACAAGCTGCACTACTAACGGCTGGCGAGCACCCCAGCGAACCGGAGTTCGCTGGGGACCCCGGCGCCCGGCCACGGGAGGCGCCGGTTTGACAGGCTGCGGAAAAACGCGCCGAAGCAACAAGCGAGGCGCTATGGGTGTGGGCACCACAAGATTCGCTATCAGGATCTTGTAGTCCCAACCGACCGAAAATCTGTTTTTCCGCGGCCTCTTCAGGGCACACTGTTGGTGCGGAGCTCCACGGCACACGGGAGCTCCGCGCCAACACGGGGTCCCCAGCCCCGCTGAGCGGGGTCCATCTGCTGGGGTGGCGAAGCGGATGGCCTCGTCTACTGGAAGAAGGAATAAGACCGCATGGTCCGTTACATTATCAAACGGCTGTTCGCATTGATCCCGGTAATCCTGGTGCTGACGTTCATCGTCTTCACCATATTGTCCTTGACCCCGGGCGATGTGACGACCATCATCCTCGGCAGCGATTACACCCCCGAGCTGGGCGCGAAGCTCAGAGTGCAGCTGGGTCTTGACCAGCCCCTCGTCGTGCAGTACTTCCACTACGTCACGAACCTGATGCGGGGCGACTTCGGCATGTCCTACGTCATGGGCGCCCCGGTGCTCGACCAGTTGCGTCCCCGATTGGCCAATACGGCCTGGATCGTCGGCTTTGCCATGCTCCTGTGCGTGTCTTTCGGCATCCCCATCGGCATCCTCTCGGCCACCAAGCCCAACTCGTTCTTCTCCCAGTGCACGATGGTCTTCGGCCTGATGGGCGTTTCCATGCCGATCTTCTGGCTGGGCCTCCTGCTCATCCTGCTCTTCTCGGTGAAGCTGGGCTGGCTGCCCTCGAGCGGTCTGGACCACGGCCTGAAGAGCCTGATCCTGCCCGCCATCACCCTGGGATTCAACTACATGGCCAACATCATGAGGACAACGCGATCCTCCATGATGGAATCCATCCGCCAGGACTTCATCCGCACCGCCCGGGCCAAGGGTGTCAGCGAACGTCGCGTGATTTATGACCACGCGCTGGGCAACGCCCTCATGCCCACCATCACCATCATCGGGATGGACGTGGGAACGCTGCTCGGCGGGGTGGTGCTCACTGAGACCGTATTTTCCATCCCGGGCATGGGCCGCCTGCTGGTGGAGGCGATCAACCAGCGCGACACGCCTTGCGTCCTGGGATGCCTGGTAGTCATGGCCATCACCGTCGCGGTGTCCAACCTGATCGTCGATCTCATCTACGCCTACATCGATCCCAGAATCCGTGCGCAGTACGGTGCAAAAGCGAGGAAAGCCTGATGCCAACCACATCGCCTGCGCCATCGACGAGCACGGCTACGACCAGATCGTTCACGACCAAGAAGGAGTTCTACGCTCAGTTCAAGAAAAAGAGCATCGCTCAGGAACTGTGGCTGCGCTTTTTGAAGAACAAGACCGCCGTGATGGGCTTGATCATCTTCTGCATCATAGTGGCTGTCGCTATCACCGCTCCCTGGATCACCAACTACGACACCGTGGTGATCAAGATGAATATCGCCGAGCGCCTGCAGCCGCCCAGCATGAACCACTGGTTCGGCAACGACGAACTGGGCCGCGACATCCTGGCTCGCATCGTGTACGGCGCACGGGTATCGCTGCTCATCGGCATCTCGGCGATCTCCGTGTCGCTGATGGTCGGCCTGGTGCTGGGCGGGGCGGCCGGCTACTATGGCGGGAAGACCGACAGCGTCATCATGCGCGCCATGGACGTCTTTCTCTGTCTGCCTGACGTGCTCCTGGCCCTGGCCATTATCGCGGCCTTCGGCAACAGCAAGCTGAACCTGATCATCGCCATCGGCCTGGCCTTCTCGCCCAAGTTCTCGCGGGTGGTGCGCTCGGCGGTCATGGGCGTGCGCGACAACGAATATATTGAAGCGGCACGCGCCATCGGCGCAGTGGACAAGCGCATCATCGCCCGCCACGTGCTGCCCAACTGCATCGGCCCCATCATCGTGCAGGTCACGCTGTACGTGGCCAACGCCATCCTGACCATCGCCGCCTTGAGCTTCATCGGGCTGGGCATCCAGCCCCCGACGCCGGAGTGGGGCAACATGCTTGCCTCCGGGCGCACCTTCATGCGCGACTACCCGCACATCGTGGTGGCGCCCGGCCTGGCCATCTTCTTCACCATCCTGGCGCTCAATCTCCTGGGGGACGGATTGCGGGACACCCTCGATCCAAGGCTCAAACACTAACGGGAGCAACGCGATGGATGCGCAACAGAACACTCTCGAAATCAAGAATCTCACGGTGGAGTACGTCGTCGACGAGGAGGTCGTGCACGCCGCGACGGGCGTGAACATCACGGTTCCCGCCGGCAAGACCTTCGGCCTGGTGGGGGAAACCGGAGCCGGAAAGACCACCACCGCCCTTTCCATCCTCAACTTGGTCCCCACGCCGGCGGGCAGGATCGTTTCCGGCGAGATCTTGGTGAAGGGGCAGGACGTCTTCAAGATGTCCCCCAAGCAGCTGCGGGCGATGCGCGGCCGCCAGGTGGCCATGGTCTTCCAGGACCCCATGACCTCGCTCAACCCCATCAAGACGGTGGGAGAGCAGATCGCCGAGGGGATGAAGGTTCACGGTGGGGTGAACGACAAGGAGGCCCTGAGCAAGGCGATGAACATGCTGGAGATGGTGGGCATCCCGGGCGGGCGCATGGCGGAGTATCCGCACCAGTTCTCGGGAGGCATGAAGCAGCGCGTGATCATCGCCATCGCCCTGGCATGCGACCCGGAGCTCCTGATCGCCGACGAGCCCACCACGGCCCTGGACGTCACCATCCAGGCGCAGGTGCTCAAGCTGATCAGGGAGCTCAAGGAGAATTCCCGGATGGCCATGCTCATGATCACGCATGACCTGGGAATCGTCGCCGAGGTGTGCGACAGCGTGGGCATCATGTACGCGGGGCGCATCGTGGAATGCGGCACCCTGGCCGACATCTTCGACAACCTCCGCCACCCGTACACGAAGGGCCTGTTCGACTCCCTGCCGGACATCGAGAACAGGCGCGCGGAGCTCAAGCCGATCCCCGGCTTGATTCCCGATCCGATGAACCTGCCGCCGGGATGCGCCTTCCATCCCCGCTGCTCTTACGCGAAACCGGAGTGCTCGCGGGACTTCCCCGAGATGAGGTGGTTGAGCGACACGCACTATGTCTCCTGCCACCTGTACAACGATACGCTGGAGAACAAGCTGCTCTGACAGCCGGGGTCCCCAGCAAGCCTCTTTTGCTTGCTGGGGTGGGACGGTATGGCCAGGGGTAGTCGAGACGGCTTTGGGCGCAGATGCTCCAGGAAACGAGGTGAGTGCGTTGGGCGAGATCCTGCTCGAGGTGAAGAACCTCAAGAAATATTTCCAAGTGGCTGCCGGAACGCTCCACGCCGTGGACGACGTGAGCTTCACTCTCGAGGCAGGGCGCACGCTGGGAGTCGTGGGCGAATCGGGCTGCGGCAAGACCACCTTGGGCCGCACCATCCTGCGGCTCATCGAGCCCACCAGCGGCGAGATATTCTTCAACGGCAAGGACCTCCGCAAATTGAACACAAGCGAGTTGCGCTACATGCGCCGGGAGATGCAGATCATCTTCCAGGACCCGTACTCCTCGCTCAATCCCCGCAAGACCATCGCCGAGACCATCGAGGAGCCCATCCTCCTGGCCGACCTCATCCCGGACAGCGACAAGCGCTTCATGCGTGTACTGGATCTGATGGACACCGTGGGGCTGGCCGAACGCCTCGTCAACACCTATCCCCACGAGCTCGACGGCGGCCGCCGCCAGCGCATCGGCATCGCCCGGGCCCTGGCCATGAACCCGAAGTTCATCGTCTGCGACGAGCCAGTGTCTGCCCTGGACGTCTCGATCCAGGCCCAGATCCTGAACCTGATGAAGACCATCCAGCGGGCCACGGGCATCACGTATATGTTCATCACCCACGACCTCGCGGTGGTGAGCCACTTCTCCGATGACATCGCGGTGATGTACCTGGGCCGGGTGGTGGAAAAGGCTCCTTCAGTAGCGCTCTTTCAAAAGCCGCTGCACCCCTACACCGAGGCGTTGCTCTCTGCCCATCCGGAGCCGCGCATCCACAACCGCACGCAGAGGATCATGCTCAAGGGCGAGCTCACCTCGCCCATCAACCCTGAGTCCGTCTGCCGCTTCGCCCCGCGCTGTAACCAGTGCATGGACATCTGCACCAAGCAGGAGCCGCCGCTCATCGAGGCTCGTCCGAACCACTTCGTGTCCTGCCACCTCCACAAGCCCATGGGGAGCTGAGGCGACAGGCGCGCTGGTGCCCCCAACGAACTCGACGGGTGCCCCACGACGGGTGGCCCAGAGTTGGCGCAGTTCCAACTCTGGGAGTGACAGCACGGGCCGACGGGTGGCCCAGAGTTGGCGTAGTTCCAACTCTGGGAGCGACCGTTAACCTCATCGAGGCTGAATCTCTTCGGCCCGAACTGTTCGCCCGGACTCGATCTCCACTCCCACAGCAGTACCCTGACTGTAGTGTCGAAAGCTGCTCCATGGCCACTGCTCCGGTGAAGTACACAATCCGCGCTGCACCGGATTGCGGTGAATATAGCGCAACTTCTGCGAGAACTCATCATAGTCCCGCATATAACGGTCGTAGTAGCGTGCCTGCCAAAACGGCGCGCCGCCTCGGCGCCAGCGCAGCGCCATCCGTGCCGAGGCACTCTTTAGCGATTGCAGTGCCTGCGCAAGCGTTTCACGCTTCGGCTCTCCGAGCAGAAGATGAACATGCTCCGGCATGAGGACAAATCCATATACCCGAAGTTCGTACCGCTTGCGTGTGTTCTCCAAGGCACGCAGCACGGCGCAGCAGACCCGAGGGTCGGTCAAGTGCTGCGCCCGGTGATAACAAGTAAAGGTGATGAAGTGCGAGTGTCCGGTCTGCTGGAGTCGCACAAGTCCCTCAGGCATGAGGGCAGACTACAACAGAATTCCCAGAGTTGGAACCACGCCAACTCTGGGCCACCCGCGTTGGAGTTCCGCTTTGGAAACACCAAGTACGGCCGTGGCCCACATTTGCCCGCGGTTGGCAAATGTGGGATGAGAAGATACCCTCCATCCCGCTGTTCGCCCACTTCAAGGTGTATCCGGTAAAGCAGCCGGGCGATCGGCCCGGCGTTGATAGCTCCGGATACAGTAACTCCGAATTCGCTCTACTGTAGTGAATTGTCATTCCGTCTATAACGACGTTGGGATTGTCAAGGCACACGACTCCCATTGCGGGGCGGTGCCTTTTTCCTTTCCCCAGCGTTGTTGCTTTTGTTGTTGCTTTTCTGCAAAGCATAACCAGGCTCGTTGGTAGAATCTGCGGTGGAACTGGTTCCACCAACCATCTATTCGGTCCCGCAGTGCGGGACCAAGATTCTCTTCTTCGAACTCCCCTGCTCTCAAGGGAGGCGGGCTGCCCACACAAGCGACCGGCTCAGTTACTGCTTGCCACGGAATGACTCGGGCTCACCCGCATGACGAACCAGCTCCGCGTACGTCCACTGGTTGCGGAGCATCCAGTACAACCTCACGGCCAAGCGGCGGGCCACCATCACCTTGGCCACTGCGCGATTGCCCTTACGCACCCACAGGCGTTTGTAGGCGCGCTTTAACTCCTCATCGAAGCGCACTGCCGTTTGCCCGGCCTCGACCAACAGAAACCGCATCAACGCCGATCCCTGTTTGCTGATGTGTCCCAGCCGCTGCTTGCCGCCCGAGCTGTACTCGCTCGGTACCAGGCCGAGATAGCTGGGTACCTTGCGGGCATGGGCAAAGCGGGTTACATCGCCCAAGGTAAGCACCGCCGCCAGCGCCGTCTGTACCCCAATGCCAGGATGAGTCATCAGCAGCAGGCTGGCAGGACGCCTTTTCGCCTCCGCCGCAATCAAAACATCCAGCTCGGCGATCTGCTGATCCAGTAATCCTACCCACTGCAACAACTGATCGCGACGACGGGCCGCGTGCGGCATCATCTCCAGATCGGCCAACAACTGGCGTCCCGCCATCGTCCACAGCCGCTTGCCCTTCTGCACCCCCTGGTTCATAGCCAGAGACTGCAACTGGTTCTTGGCCGCCGTCCGCGCCTTCAGACGGTGATGCCGGTCCATCAGCAACTGCCGCACATCCCGCTCTGCTTCGCTCGGCACCCAGATCCGCGGAAACCGCTCCTCCACCATCAGCCGCATCAACAGCTCGGCATCCCGCCGATCCGTCTTCTGCTTGCGCGTCTCCGCCGCACGTATCTTGGCCGCATCGCCCACCCACAGCTCGTGCCCGCTCTCGGCCAGCAACCGCCGAAACCACTGACACGGCGCCCCAGCCTCGATCCCGACCCTCGTCGGCCCTTTCAACCCCTGGTAAAACGCTATTGCTTCCTGAGGATGCGCCAGCCTCTTCTCGGTCACTTCCTCACTTCGGTTGTCAAAGATCGACAAAACCTGAAACCCAGCATGGAAATCACAGCCTATAATCAACATCGTTGGCTCCGTTCCCGAGTCCCGGTTTGCTTCGTCGCTGACCATCGTACTCTGGCCAGCGGAGCCAACGTCGTTATGAGATCAAGCGAGGGAGGGCTCCCGCGCGTCTTCGGGGTCCCCGGCACGCCCTGTTTTGGCGTGCTGGGGCAGAGCGCGGGAACCCCGAGTCGAGGAACCTGCTTTGCTTCTAGTCACTGCACCAACTCTTAAACTGCTTTAGGGTGGGGTTATCCTCGATGGTTGTGCTTCGTCCCGCGAAAGACAGGCTATAACTGCCCCACCCTTCGCCAAGAGCACGCGTAAGGCTGGACCACCCGCCCGAGCAACAAGTTCTTCCAACACCTTGTGTGTTATTCATGGTCAGCAATGAACCTGTGTCTCGCCTAAACTTGATACCAGCAACATTTAGCGCGAGAATTGCTGTACAAAACAGTTGAAGAGACCGACATGCCAGAAATCGACGCGATTCTCAAGGATGTTCACGCCATCCGAATGCTTTTGATTCACGTCGGCACAGGGGAGCGTAGAATTCAAGATGCAGAATCTGAATACGTAAAGCTTCGAAGCCAAGTTTCCCAGAACCTTCGTGCTCTTGGCATTAACGACCCAAACGCTTTTCATTCGCTTTGGGACTGGTATGGTTACTGGAGAAGCAACGGGCTCGGTTCATACCAGTCGCGGCGGGAATATGTGAACAACCTTTACAAGGATGTCATCTCTGCTCTTGAATCCGTTAATGTTCAGGAAGAAGGCAAGCCGAACAGTGAGGGGCAGCCATTCTCCGTCCGTCATGGCTACGCTAACGATAGTCGGAATCCAGAAATCTCGATTCGCGAAGATGCTCCGGCGGACCTACGCCGTACCATCGTAGACATTGCTACCCGAAATGGCTGGAGTCAGGATGGCCTTCTCGATGTAGCGTCGAGGATTGGCAAGAAGTCATGGGAGTCCTCGGTACCGAAACAAGCGGGCACACCATCGCGGATTCAACTTGAGCAGGTTGTTTTAGATTGGCCGTGGTTCCTAGTGTATGACTTCATCGAGCGTGTTTTCGAACAAATGAGGCAGTGGGAAATCTATGGAGAGGGGCAGCCGGACAGAGATTTTGAAGAGATGCTGAACGAGTATTTTCGCTACTCCGGGGTAGGGTGGCAGCTTCGAGAAGGCAAAATCGTCAGCCGAGGCTCTGAAGCATTTGAAGCGGCAATTAGCAGAACCATTCCTGCGATCAACGGAGCGGGACTTCAGACAGCACACCAGGAAATTAGTGAAGCACTGGGCGACCTTTCCCGGCGTCCAAAGCCAGACCTCACTGGAGCGATTCAACATGCAATGGCCGCGCTGGAATGCGTGGCGCGGACCGTCTCTGGTGATGCGAACGCGACTTTAGGGAAGCTTCTGCAGCTTCATCCGGGGCTGATCCCGAAACCACTCGATGGAGCCGTCGAAAAGGCGTGGGGATATGCCTCGGAGAAGGGGCGTCACATTAGAGAGGGCAAAGACCCCTCACGGGAGGATGCGGAACTAATCGTCGGCATAGCAGCAACGGTCGCCACGTACCTGTCTCGTAAGCTGCCCGGCTCTTCGCGGTAGCCCCGGGCTTCTGGGTCCGGACCTCATGCAGCCAGATAACGCTTCTTCAGTTCAACCACCACAGGTCTGAGCAAGACGTATTCGGGCAAACAGGCGGGTGGCGCCGGTATGCGCGTTTGTACCGTTGCGGGCACCAGGGAAGGTAGAGCGCATACCTGGGGTGATGCAAACTTGCAGGATCAGAAGACGCCCGATAGCACTGCGCCCTAATGTTGTCGACCTGCCGGCGTCTGTCAGCGCGCATTCCTAATGCGGGAAAATTCTTGTCAAGCCCTCCGAAGAGTCAACTCCTTGATTCTGCTCGGAAAAAGGCATGTCACATTTCCCGGCGGAATCTGCCACACTGGTAATAGGAGGCCAATGAGCGGCTCGGCTCGGCTGCATCCGGCGGAAGCCTCAACCTCGTGCCGCTAAACCCTTTGGAATGTAATTTTTACCCGCAAGTCCTTGCGTTTGTCATATTTGCAAAAACGCAGGCGCATAAACCCTTTGTTTTGTCATATTTGCGAAAAACACCCCCCCGGGGGAGGGGCTACTCGGGAATTTGGGCGGTTCACAGTTAGTGCAACCCCGGCCCCGGACCGACAGGGGAAGAGAAGGCGGCCAGGGCTAGTGGCCCACGGGCCAGATCTCCCGTCCTTCGGAATAGGGAACCGAGCTCTGCTGCGCCGAACCGGTTCATTCACGTTACTTACAGAATGATATTGAACAAGTATCCGACTATCAGAATTCCGACCGCGACGACGCCCACAAAGACGGCGATCAACTGCGGCCGCAGCACCTTCCTGAGGATAATGGTCTCCGGCAGCGATAGCCCTATCACCGACATCATGAAGGCCAACGCCGTCCCCAGGGCGGCGCCCTTGGCGAGCAGCGCCTGCACGATGGGAATAATGCCGGCCGCGTTCGAATACAGCGGCACGCCAATGGCAACAGCGAGCGGCACCGACCACCAGGCGCTCTTGCCCATGATTGACGCCATGAAGTTCTCGGGGACGTATCCGTGGATAGCGGCACCGACCGCAATTCCGGCAAGAACATAGGGCCACACTTTGCCCACAATCTCCCGCACGGAGTCGGACGCCATGTGAATCCTCTCCGGCCATGAAATCTTCTTGTCCGCCGTGGCATCCGCACCGAACTGGGCCGTATAGACCCACGGCTCGACATAGCGCTCCAGCTTCAGGCGCCCGATCGTCCATCCGGCGAAGATGGCGATCAGTACTCCGGTCCCGGCATAGATCGCTGCGATGCGCCAGCCGAAGAGACCGAATAGCAGCACCAGAGCGACCTCGTTAACCATCGGCGCAGAGATGAGAAACGAGAGTGTGACTCCCAATGGGATGCCTGTGGTCACGAAAGCAATAAATAGCGGCACGGCCGAGCATGAGCAGAAGGGAGTCACGATGCCGAGCAGTGCTCCCAAAACGTTGCCGACGGATTCGCGCCGTCCGGACAGCATGGCGCGCGTGCGTTGCGGAGTGAAAAAAGACCGGACGATCCCAATGCCGAACACGGCCACGGTCATCAGCATCAGGACCTTTGGCGCGTCAAACAGGAAGAACTCAACCGCCGAGGCGAGATGCTCGCCGGGCTTGAGCTGCAGCAGCGAGTAGGTGAGCCACGCTGCCGCGGGCTGAAGCTGCTGATACGCGAGCCACCAAGCCAACAGCAAGACCGCACCAAGCAGCCAGCTGCGGCGCGAGATACTCGAAGAGGCTGGCGCAACCGGTGCCGCTGGCTTGCTGCAGCATGAAGAACTCGGATCAGGCGCCGGCTGCGGCTTGGCGCAGCATGGCTGATTTAAGATCGGTAGCTTGAGTTCGTTCGCCATCCCATTCACCTCTTACGGCGCATGCATGCCGCTCTCACTACAGCTGCGGTTTGTAGGCGCGCACGAAGGCGCTCATGAATTTACCGGTGACTTGTTGCGCGATGGCATCCACGTCGATGTCCTTGGCTTTCAGGGCGCGGCGCGCGTCGTCGATTCCGTAAATGCGGGTCGGCTCGATCTCGATCTTCTCGAAGCCGGCGGCGGCCAGCTTGCCGATGTATTCCGTATCCTGAAGGGCGCCGGCGATGCATCCGATCCACAGCTCCACGTTCTTGCGGATTTCGGAAGGCACTTCTCCGCGCACGACCACGTCGGAAACGGCGAATCTGCCGCCGGGTCTCAGGACGCGGAAGGCCTCGCGCAGAACCCGGTCCTTGTCCGCGGAAAGATTGATGACGCAGTTGGAGATGATGACGTCGACGGAGTTCTCCGGCAACGGAATGTTCTCGATTTCGCCCTTGAGGAATTCGACGTTCGCGACGCCGGCTGCCCGCTGGTTCTCGCGCGCCAGGGCCAGCATCTCGTCCGTCATGTCCAGCCCGTAGGCTTTTCCGCCGGGCCCAACGCGCCGCGCCGAGAGTAGAACGTCAATGCCGCCGCCCGATCCCAGGTCGAGCACGGTCTCGCCGGGATTGAGCTGTGCCAGGGCAGTCGGATTGCCGCAACCGAGCGATGCCAGCAGCGCCTGTTCGGGAACCTGGCCGAGCTCCGCGCCGCTGTAGAGATTCGAAGTAATGGGGTTGCAGCAGGACTGCGAATCGGGACCACAGCAGGCGCTTCTTCCGGACTTCGCCTGCGTGGCGGCGCGCCCGTACTTTTCTTTGACGGCTTGCTTGATATCGGTTGTGCTCACGTTCTCTCTCCTGATGGCGTCGATTATGGGTGCACTTCAACGTGCAAGATGTTGCAAAATCGCCTGTCTTACGCCTTGATGCGAACGATCGCCCGCGGCTCGATTGCCTGATTGCGGGTGCAGCACTCGTCGTAAAGGAAGCCAAGCAGCTCCCGCAAAGCCTGCGTGTCAGCCGTGTAGCGCAAGAAAGTGCTTTCCCGTTTCACCGAGACCAGGCCCTCGTTCTTGAGCTTCTCCAGATGGTGCGACAGGGAAGAGCCGGGCATCTCGAGTTCGGCGGCGATATCGCCTACCACCATGCCGTTCGGGTGGGCGGAAAGCAGCAGGCGCATGATGCGCAGCCGCGGCTCGGTGCCCATCGCCGCGAGCATGTCCGCGTAACGGCTTACCTCTTCCTCGCTGGGCTGTTTCTTCATCCTCGATCTCTATCCGTTATGCTGACCAGAATGTATCCGGTCAGCGGGCTTGACAAGGCTTCGGTATTTCGATAATAGTGGAAATATCAAAACTGTCAAGCATTTTCTGCTCCGTGCCGGCCCGTGGATGAGTTATGGGACTGTGGTGATAACTTTTCACGTGGACTCGGCCGCCGGTCATGGATAAGCTTTAGACCGGATTCGCGGAAGGTATACCCCGCAGGGTAGCCGGGCGATCTGCCCCGGCGGTGATAGCGAAGGATACGCAACTTTGAATCCGCTCTAGCGGGCTGCTGAAAAACAAATTGCGGGTCGTTGGGCATACAAGGTCTTGAGTGATGGCGCTGTGATACGCGCATTCCATAGCGCCGCGCTTGTTGCTTCGGCGCGTTTTTCAGCAGCCTGCTAGGCGTCAGGTGGAGAAGAAGCTAGTGAAAAAAAGAAGCGATGTGGCCGTGGAAAAATTTCTCGCCGGGTACAACTGTGCTCAGGCGGTCCTCTATTCATTCTGCGATGATCTGAACTTCGATAAGAACACAGCTCTGCGGATGGCTTGCGGCTTCGGCGGCGGCATGGGGAGAAGGCAAGAGGTCTGTGGAGCCATCAGCGGTGGAATAATCGCGATTGGGCTCAAGCACGGGCGCGGCGAAGGTCAGGACAAAACGCTGGCCGACGAGACATACAAGAAAGTGACGGGAACTCATGTCTCGGTTCGAATTGAGGCACGGCAGCTGCATCTGCCGGACTCTGCTGAACGGCTGCGATCTGAGAACTCCGGAAGGGCAGCGTTACTTCAAGGAGAACGATCTGCTGAACAAGGTCTGCAAAGGCTGTGTCGCGACGGTGGTCGAGACCTTGGAGAGCATCAGTTAGAACGCAGCTTAGCTCACTGGGCTACGAACTTCTTCAGCCACGAATTCAGCTCGTCTCGGACCCTCCGGAAGGCCGTGCCTTGTTCGCCCGGATAAGCTGCCGGGTCTTCAAAGCTCTGATGAATTCGTTGTCCTTTTCCGGGGAAGATCGGGCAGGACTCTCTGGCGTTGTCGCAGACCGTGATCACATAATCGAATGATTGATCCGCAAACTCGTCGACCGGTTTCGAGCGCTGGCCGGAGATATCGATTCCGATTTCCTGCATCACCTCAACCGCCTTCGGATTGAGTCCGGCGGGCCGCGTGCCGGCGCTGAATACGTCGAAGCGGTCGCCGGCCATGTGCCGCAGAAGGCCTTCGGCCATCTGGCTGCGCGCCGAGTTCCCCGTGCACAAGATGAGGACTCGCTGTTTGGCCATCGAGCTTTACTTTCCCATAGGTCCGCAAATCGGGACTGCGGCTTGCTCAGGCGTTGCTTGCGGGTAGTATTTCCGCTGGAAATATAAGGCGACGTTTACCAGGCCGATCATCACCGGGACTTCCACCAGCGGCCCGATGACCGCCGCGAAAGCCGCTCCGGAGTTGATGCCGAACACCGCGACCGCGACGGCAATCGCCAGCTCGAAGTTGTTCGAAGCCGCGGTAAACGACAGGGTAGCCGTCTTGGAATAGTCGGCGCCGAGCTTCTTGCCCATGTAGAACGACACCACGAACATCACGACGAAATAGATCAGCAGCGGGATGGCGATGCGGATGACATCCATCGGCAATCGCACGATGTACTCGCCTTTCAGCGAGAACATGATCACAATCGTGAACAGCAGCGCGATCAACGTCAACGGGCTGACTCGCGGGACAAAGTTGTGATCGTACCAGCCGCGGCCTTTGGCGCGCACCAGCGCCGTGCGCGTCAGGAATCCCGCGAGGAATGGGACGCCGAGATAGATGAATACACTCTTGGCGATATCCGCGATCGAAACGTTGACAACCGCGCCGTGTAATCCCAGCTTGGGCGGCAGCACGGTGATGAAGATCCACGCGTAAATGGAATAGAAGAACACCTGGAAGAGCGAGTTGAATGCGACCAGACCGGCGGCATACTCCGTGTCACCCTTCGCCAGCTCATTCCACACGATCACCATGGCGATGCAGCGGGCAAGTCCGATCATGATGAGCCCGGCCATGTATTCCGGGTAGCCGCGCAGAAACACGATCGCCAGCACAAACATCAGAATGGGACCGATCACCCAGTTCTGCACCAGCGAAAGGCCAAGTATTCGTTTATTGCGGAAGACCTCTCCGAGTTCCTCGTAACGAACTTTCGTGAACGGCGGGTACATCATCACGATCAGACCGGCGGCGATCGGAATGGATGTTGTGCCGACGCTGAAGCGCTCCAGGAACGGCACGATGCCGGGAACCAGCCAGCCGGCAACAACACCGAGCGCCATTGCCCCGAAAATCCAACCGGTGAGATAACGATCCAGAAAACTAAGGCGGGACGAGACTGTGTTCTTCATTTAGATCCCTTTATATCCGCTGGGTATTTGCTTCGCGAGAACGGGCCAACGCGGAGTAAGGTTTCCACTCGCTCACCGTGCACGAGCCATTTTCGATGGCCTTCTTCAGCTTGCGCGAGTCCTCTTCTAGAGTCTCTGACGACTGAAATGCTTGACGAAGAAAGGTGAATAGCAGCTTGCGAACTCGTTCGCTCGGCTGTTCCAGGCGATAATACATCCGCGTTCCTTCCCGGCGGTCGAGCACGAGCCCAGAGTTCTTCAGATACGTCAGGTGCCGGGAGACGTTCGATTGGGACGATTCCAGCACGTAATGAATGTCACAGACGCATAACTCGCCGTGAATCAGGAGGTTAAGGATTCGAAGTCGCGTCTGGTCCGCAAGCCCCTTGAAGAGCTGTTCCAAATTTCTCATATCGAACTCCGGTTCCAATGATACCAGCTATCACATTTATGTGCATCAGCGCATAAACGGATGCATCTATCATATAGATTCTTGCTGTGACGCAAAAGATGCGTTACGGTGACCCGCCCGGAGGATGCGCATGAATCCGAAAGTCCTGTTTCTCTGCACGGGTAACTCAGCCCGCAGCCAAATGGCCGAAGGCTACCTCCGCTCTGTTGCCGGCGAGCGTTTCGAAGCCATGAGCGCAGGAATCGAGCCAAAGGGGCTCAATCCACTCGCAGTTGAAGTCATGGAAGAAATCGGCATCGATATTTCGCGGCAGAAGTCCAAGGACGTCGTCAGCTTGCTGGGACAGCATGTTCCTTACGTGGTCACTGTCTGTGACAACGCAAAGGAGCGCTGCCCGATCTTCCCAGGCACCTGGAAGTTCCTGCACTGGAGCCTAAAGGATCCGGCCAGCGCCGCCGGCAATCGGGAGCAGACGTTGGAAGTATTCCGGCGTGTGCGCGATGAAATCATCGCCTATATAGAAGGTGAATTCGTGCAAGGGGAAGCGCTGCACTCAGAACACGGGCGTAGGGGCCTTCCTTGATCACCGCGCAGGACGACGGCGATGTGTGAGGAGTCTAGTCCAGGCGGACCAGGAAGACGCCGCCTTCGCTCGCCTTGATACTACTGGCGAGCTTCTGCGCGAGAAGACGGTCGTCATTCTGCACCAACATGCGCACCCAATAGCCGGTGGCCCCGGCGAATTCCTCGACACGTGCCTGGCTGTAGCGGGCGGCCAGGGAATGCTGCATATCGAGGGCGCCAGTTTGCTGGTGGAAGGCGCCGACCTGCACGCACCACTTCCCGCCGATGTCGATGGCCGCCGGAGTATGCAGCACTTCCAGCTTGACGGCGGCCACTCCTGGGTCGTGGATATCCAGTGCCTTGGCGGCCGCGAGCGAGAGATCGATGACGCGCCCGTCGATGAAGGGTCCGCGGTCGTTGATGCGCACCACAACCTGACGTTTTGTTCTCAGGTGGGTTACGCGCACGATCGAGTGGAAAGGCAGGGTCTTATGCGCCGCAGTCATCGCCGCGCCGTCGTAGGGCTCGCCGCTGGCCGTTTTGGGCCGCCGGGTTCGCCGACGTACCAGCTGGCGATTCCGGTCTGCGTCCATGGCGCCGGCTTCGGAGCTTTGGGCAGCGGAACCGGTGGAGCAGCAGGTTGTGGAACTGCTTCGGCAGGCTTGGGACCGATAGGCACGGCAATGGGAGGCGGTGGAGGCACCTTGACTTGCGTCTGTTTCTTCTCGCCGCAGCCGGTGGACGCCAGCGAAAGCGCCAGCAAGAGGGCCAGGCAGACGATCCAGCATTCTGGCTCGTGTCGTGGCGGCTGGCGGCGAAGCTGCGCTTGGTCCGGAAGAATCACGATAACCCGGCGTTTCCGCTCCACGAGCGCGCGTGCGTTCGCAGGCCGAAAAGATGATCGATGTCCATTAAGCTGGCTGATTATGCAGAGGCGGCTGAAGCAGGTCAATATCGTTCGCTCAACCGGAAGTTCATGTCCAGAGCGGCGGGGCAGAAAGACATTGGTTCATTCCCTTGCAGAGCGGCTCCAGAACAGTAACGAAGGTTCAATGTACAAGATCCGCGTTGTGGTAACGCCCTGTACGGCGTTTTCCTGATGGACTGATTCGCCGGCAGCGCTTATCTTCCGGGTTTAGCCATGAAACGCCGATTCTGGTTTGGGTGTCCGCACGAATTCTCGTTCCCGGTGAAAGCTGCCGACGGAAGCTACTACCAGGTCTGTATCCTCTGCGGCACGGAATACGGCTACGACTGGAAGCGGATGAAGCGGACCAAGCCGCTGCCTCGTCGCGTCCAGCAGACATCCCTGGAGCAACGCCGGCCCGCGGCATCCTGGGTTGCAACTGCGACGGCGCCAGCCGTGCAGCCTGCCGCTAGCATTCAGCCGGTGGCGGTATCATCGCCGGTGGCAAACGCCGAAGCGATGCCCGAACCAGTGGTTGCAGTAGCGGCTTCTGCTCGTGCGCACGAGCAGGAATCGCAAAATGCGCTCGCAGCGGCCTGGGCAGAGATCATGAGTGCGGCAACGCAGGTTGCGGATACAGCAGAGCACTGGACAGCGGCAGCCAGGCAGTGGAGCTCTCGAAACCTGCGGCGAACGCAGGTGATTCCCGCGCTCTCGCTTGCCGGATTGCTGGTATTCGCCTATGTCGCCGCTCACCGCTACGGACACGCTGGTCCCGCACAGACGGGGCCAGAAGTCGCCACCACAACCGCTGGGGCGGATGTATATACGGACGTAAACAAGGCGTCTGCCGAAGCTGCCGGGAAAGACTTGATGCGCGCGGCAGCAAAATCCGAAGAACCGGGCGGGACTGTTAAGAAAGCAATCTCCGCCACCCCGCGCCAACGCAACTATCACGGCGGCGGCAAGAAGCTGAAACTCGTTACCGGTATTCCGCGCGTGCAGACGCCGGTTCTGGTACTGGGTGAAGCGCTGGTGACCTCCCAACCGGAAGGCGCGCAAGTCCGCTTCGACGGCAGCAGCGATCCGGTTTTTACTACTCCGGCCGTGGTGGGATCAATTCCGCCCGGCCGCCACCGCGTGGTGATTTCCAAGACGGGATTCATCCCGCAAACAATGATGCTGGAGGTCGCAGCCGGCGCGCGTTCCACCGTGGCCGCCCGCCTGGTACAGCAGGGATCGGTTTTTAAAATCGCCAGCACTCCCATCGGCGCCACGGTTCTTCTGGACGGCAAGAGCACGGGCCTGACCTCGCCGGCCGAATTGCGCGTCACCGTGGGTGGAGCACACACCATCACGCTCGTTCAGTCCGGCTTTCTGGCGTCGCACTCCCAGGTCAGCGTGAAAGATGGAGAGAACTTCTCGGTGGCATTTACCCTGATTCCGGCAGGGAATGCCGGCAACAGCAAGGTGGTCGGCGGCGGGATCAAGCGGTTCCTGCCGGGAGGCTCCGCCAAAGACATGGCTGACGTGCACTTCAAGACCAGTCCCAAAGGCGCGCGCTTGACGCTGAACGGCTGGTCCGCGCCGAGGACCACGCCGGTGGAACTCCGGCTGCCTCCAGGCGGATATAACGTTGTAATCCAGGCTGATGGATTTAAGACATTCGCGAAGGAGATCGTCCTGGAGGCTGGTCAGAAGATCGTGCTGCAAGAGACCTTGGAGCGTGCCACCGGCGACAGCCTGGCTCTCAAACCATGATGCCGCGCGATTAAGCGTTGCAAGCCGATTCGCCGCAATATTTCACCACATCTGTCGCGTCCAGGCTAAGTCCGCGCGTGAGGAATCCCCGGCGCGCGGTTGATCCGACTCGTGTTCTGCCTGGCCGATCGCGAGGTTGGGAGCGATCAGAAATAATCTGGTTATGGCTTCCGCGCATATCGCGCAGAGATTCGGTTGCGCAGACGATAGCTCGCCGCGCCCGCAGAGCTCGCACGCAGTGACGGCCTGAACCGGCTTGGCGGCCGTTTCCCGGACCGCCGCGCGATACGGGCTGACGCGGTTGACCGCCGGCTTGGCAGGCACAGAAGCAGCGCCGGAATCGGCCTGGCCCGCGGCACTCAGGCGCTCCAGTAGTTTTGAAACCATCCGTCTTAGACGCGAAAAGATGCCACGTTCGGCGTCAGGCATCATGCCGGCCGCCTGGCCGTTGGCATTCGTTGGAGTTCCTGAAAGCGGCCGTATTTGCCGTTGCTGAGGCGCAACCCTTCGTTTCGACATTTCCCTGGTCCTGGACTTACCGGGTCAAATTTTTCAATGCGATAGAACACGTCGGTTATGGCAGATCCGGCGCCGCACAGCAACGCACCGTCGACCCTGCTGCCCAAAAAGACAAGTGGCGAGGGACCTGACCACGATCAGACTGTTACTAGGAATGGATGCGCGAAAACCGGGGCAGGACTCGCACATTTCTCGTTTTTACAAACATTACAAATTGCCGGCCGACTTCATTCTCCAGGGTGACGCGTCGGCGCCGGACGGCTAAACGCAATCGTGCTGCTCGCAAAGGTTGCGGCGAAGGCTGCGATTACGCTTTGAGGGGCTGGGCGAGCTCGACTGTGCGCTTCAGTTGTCCACAGGCGGCGAAGATGTCGCGTCCGCGCGGGCGGCGAATGAAGGCGGGAATGCCGGCCTGCACCAACGCGTGCTGGAATGCCAGGACGCGCTGCTCGTCGGGGGTCGCGAAGGGAATACCAGGACCGGGATTCAGGGCGATCAGATTCACCTTGGCGCGCAGCCCGTGCAACAATTGCGCCAACTCCCGCGCGTTCTCGAGGGAGTCGTTCTCCCCGCTCAGCAGGACGTATTCGAAGGTGAGCCGCTCGCGATTGCGCAGAGGAAAAGCTCTGGCGGCCGCGATCAGGCCGGCGATGTCCCATTTCCTGTTGATCGGCATGACGGCGGTCCGGGCGGCGTCGTTGGTGCCGTTCAGCGAAATGGCCAGCTTGGGACGAACCGGCTCGCGGGCGAAGTCGGCGAAACGCGGCAGTATTCCCGAGGTCGAAACCGTCATGCGCGATTGCGGGATTCCAGCGGCCTCGACCAGCAGGCGCACGGCGCTCATGAAATTTTCGTAATTTAGAAAAGGTTCGCCCTGCCCCATGAAGACCAGGTTGATGCGGTCGCGCGTGAGGTCCACCGCATGGTCTGAGAGGATTGCCAGGACCTGCCCGACGATCTCGCCTGCCGTCAGGTTGCGCAGCAGTCCGAGTTGGGCCGTCAGGCAGAAGCGGCAGTTGACCGCGCAGCCCACCTGGCTGGAGACGCAAATGGTAGCCTTCGGAGACTCTTCGCGGCCGGAGCGCTGCGAGCGGGCGGGTGAGGCTTCGCTGCTACCCTGATCGCCACCGTCTCCTTCCGGCATCCATACGGTCTCGACCGTTTGTCCATCGGCAAAGCGGACCAGGTAACGGATGGTGCCATCAACGGAGACGAAACGCTGATCGACCAGCGGCATGCCGACCTCAAAGCTGTGGGAGAGGAGCTGCCGGCGGAACGCCTGCGGCAGGGTCAGAATGTCAGCCAAGCCAGCGACCCGTTGCCGGTAAATGGCCTCAAAAAGTTGCGCGCCCCGGTAGCGGGCCTCCCCCTGAGACACTGCTATCTCTGTAAGTTCTTGAAGGGAAAGGCCTAATAGTTCGGATTTTGGGGTGTCGCGCATGCATCCAAAAGAGCAGTTCTAGCTTCGCTGCAGAGCCGGGCAGCAACTTTTACAATCGTTTAAGGGTCCATACCCACCAGTGAGCCGTCTCTCAGTATAGGCTTATGATGCTAGAGAGGGAGCCCGGCAGGGCGTTAGCGAACGCGGAACTCATACCTTCCTGCCTGCGATTAAGGGGACGCCCAATGCCAGCCAAACCGTTCAGTGACGAACTGCGAAACCTGCGGCGGACGGAACTGCCGAACGGGTTGACCATCGTTTCCGAGGAGATGCCGCACATTCGCTCGGTGTCGATCGGCATATGGATACGCACCGGCTCCCGGCATGAGACCTCCGAGCTTAACGGCATTTCTCATTTCCTCGAGCACATGGTCTTCAAGGGAACCAAGAACCGCAGCGCGGAGGAGATTGCCCGGCAGGTGGATTCGATCGGCGGAAACCTCGACGCCTTCACCGCCAAGGAGTGCGTCTGCTTCAACGTCAAGGTCATGGACGAGCACCTCGGCCAGGCCATGGACATCCTCAGCGACATGGTGCTGAACCCCACCTTCAACGAGTCCGACATCGGCAAGGAACGCGGCGTGATTCTGGAGGAGATCAAGATGGACGAGGACAACCCCGACCTGCTCGTCCACGAGATCTTCACCCAGAACTTCTGGAAGGGACATCCGCTGGGGCGCCCGATTCTGGGCACCAAGGAAACGGTGCGGCGCTTCCATCAGAACATGCTGTTCGACTACTACGGCAGCGCGCTTCGTTCCCGGCAACATGGTGATCTCGGCCGCCGGCAGCCTCAAGCATGACAGCTTCGTGAACCTGGTGACCAGCACCTTCGAACACCTGGCGCCGCGGACCGATGTCCTGGAAGATGCGCCGCCCAAAGCGCAGGCGCGCATCATGATGCGCAATAAGAAATCGCTGGAGCAGGTGCAAATCTGCGTCGGCGTGCCCTCCTACTCGATCTCGCATGAGAACCGCTACGCCTCGTTCGTGCTCAACACGCTGCTCGGTGGCGGAATGAGCTCGCGGCTCTTTCAGAACATCCGCGAGCGGCAGGGACTGGTGTACTCGATTTTCAGCGAACTGAATCCCTACCGCGATACCGGATGCCTGGCGGTTTATGCCGGCACTTCGCGCGCCACTGCGCCCCAGGTGGTTACTTCCATCGTGAACGAGTTTCGCGAGTTGAAGCGCAACCCGGTTTCCGACGAGGAGCTGCAGCGCGCCAAGAACCAGTTGAAGGGCAGCCTGATGCTGAGCATGGAGTCCTCCACCGCCCGCATGTCCAACCTGGCACGGCAGGAGATGTACTACAACCGCTTCTTCGGCATGAGCGAGATCATCGAGCGCGTCGAGGCCGTCAGCGTCGAGGATGTGCAGAAAAACGCCATCGAGTTCTTCAGCCCCGAGCAGATCGCGGTCACCGTGCTGGGCAACCTCAACGGACTGAAACTTACGCGCGACCTGCTGGCATGCTGAAAGAACGGTTCTTAGTTCTTCGTTCTTAGTTCTTAGTTAAGGACTGCAGCACGGGGCATCCCTAGGTAGTGGAAGGCAATTGGGGTGAGAAACAACGAAGAACGAACAACGACCAACGAAGAACGGTTTTGACATCTTTGTGCAGCCCGGCTTGACATATATTGTCACCTCACGCATGATCAAAGGTAATTGCGGCCCTTATCCCGGGAGTGAGTTGCTTTAATATCAATCACTTCCAGTGTCAGTCCAGGCGTGACTGGCTGCCCGGATTTCGGAATAAGAAATGCACATTGAATGCGGGAGCTTGGAACTCGGGGCAAGTGTCATTTTTCCCCGAAAGGTTTTTCCGCGAGTTTTAAGGAGAGCTTCAAATGCGTAAGAAGAAGGGTTTTTCCCTGATCGAGCTGTTGATCGTGGTGGCCATCATTCTGATTATCGCCGCCATCGCTATTCCCAATTTGCTCCGCTCGCGTATTTCCGCAAATGAGGCGTCCGCGGTGGGTTCGCTGCGTACGATCAATACCGCTGAGATAACTTACGCAACGACGTATCCTTCGGTTGGCTACTCGGCAAACCTGACTGCACTGGCTGGCAGCGGTTGTCCGACCGCAACTTCCACTGGCGCCTGCCTGATCGACAGCACTCTGGCAGGGGCCACCAGCTGCTGCCAACTCTAAGAGCGGGTACTACTTTACTTACGCCACGAGTACCACCCTGGGTTACACGCTGATATGGCGATCCCGCGAAACCTGGTTCCACCGGCGTGAGGCATTTCTATACAGACGGCACGGCCGTCATCCGGTATAACGCGACGGCAGTCGCCACTGCCGCTGATGCCGCCATCCAGTAATCCTTTATAGGCGAGCCCACTCGGCGAAGAGCATCTGGGGCCAGCTTCGGCTGGCCCTTTCTGTTTTTGGAACGAGAGCGGCTCAACGCCCTGCCAGTGCGATCGCGACGCTCCGCCCAATCCGGCCCCGCGCAGCTCTCAACTCATGCGCTCTCTGTTCGAATGACATTTTTTGGCATTCTCGCCTGACAACAACTGTCAGTCTGGCGCCGGTTTTCCTTCTCCTCGCATGGCGGAAAAGCCGCAAGTAACTGAAAACACGTTGGCTTGCCTGGTTCGGCACCTTCTTCCCACGGATGGCAAGACTCTTGCTCAAACACAGAGCGGACGCTCTGACGCCTGTTCGAGCGAGAAGACTGACACTTCAAGAGAGAGGGTTGCAATGCGGAAGCAAAAAGGCTTTTCACTTATCGAACTGTTAATCGTGGTGGCGATCATCCTGATTATCGCCGCTATCGCCGTGCCGAACCTGATGCGTTCGCGCATGTCGGCCAATGAAGCCTCGGCCGTCGGCTCCGTTCGTACCATCATCAGCGCGGAGAATCTGTACTTCAATGCCAACAACACCTACGCCGATCTTCCTACGCTAGCGACCGATGCCGCTGGCAATTTGATCGACAACCAATTGGCCAATACCAGTGCCACAGCTCCTAAGAGCGGATACATCTTCGCCGCTCAGGCAGGCTCAAGCGGCTCGTTTCTTTCGACGTTTGTGGTCGGTGCCGCGGCACAAAGCAGCTCGACTGGAACCCGGGAATTCTGCTCGGACCAGCGTGCTGTGATTCGTATAGCCAGCACGACGCAGACGGGCACTCTGGCAACCACTTGCGCGACGACCTTGACTGCTCTCGGCGGCACACCGCCAGCTAACTAACTGGTTTCAGAGACGCACCTGGGGAGGTGCAGATTGGGTGGCCGGCTCTGCCGGCCGCCCTTGTTTTTGCGTAACATGCGATACGCCGACCTTAGTGTTAGTCCTTCAGTCATATCTGTTGAGCGGTCAAGTTCCAGAGTTCCCGAGTTATCATCGTGGTACTCAGCCCTGTCACTAGGCAGGCTAGCCACAGGGAAATTAAGCTGACGCAAGCCCGCGTAGGGGAAGCATTTGTCGGAAAGTAGTTTGGCACTATTCGTGCTCTTGTTCTAACTGGAAGACGTAATTTGTCGAAGATGTCGAGGTATCCGGGAAGTTTACCCCCGAGTGCAGTCGGGGCATCAACCGGAAGCATAGTTGACAGCCTTCTCCTTTGGGCAGAACTGGCACGACAGTCCGAGTGGAGGAAAACATAAAAAGAGGCGGCATGGGAAAGCAGCGCGGGTTCTCTCTTATCGAGTTGCTGATCGTGGTGACGATAATCCTGGTGATATCGGCTATCGCCATTCCCAACCTCATGCGCTCGAGAATCGCCGCCAATGAGTCCGCTGCCGTCGGGAACATGCGCCGCATCAGCGAGGCTACGGTTTCCTATGCGGCCACCTATAACACTGGCTCCGGGCTGGTAGGCTACTCCAACGACTTGGTATCTCTAGGAGGCACCAACTGTAATCCTCCCAGCGTGACATCCGCTTGCCTGATCGACAATAACTTGGCTCAAGCTAGCGCTCCCAATACTGCCAAGCTCGGTTACTACTACACCTATGCCCAGAGCGACGCGCGTGGCTTTACACTGAACGCCGATCCTTCCTCTTATGGCACAACTGGACTGAAGCACTTCTACACCGATGCCACCCAGAGCATACGCTTCAACAGCACCGATACTCCGGCCGGGCCGACCGACCAGGCGGTGCAGTAGCGAGTAGCCACGGGATCGCACGCATCGTTCCACCACTCTTCTTACCCGCCTCAAATGCTCCGTGATTGTGCCACAAATGCCAACGCTGTTCAGCGCTTGTCTGCGCCTTATAATGGCGGTGTAACCGATCGAATATGGCGGCGATTGAAACCTTCGGGCTGGAAAAATCGTACCAGGTAGGCTTCTGGCGGAAGCGTGAGCGGCAGGCGCTGCGGCCGCTGACCCTGACCGTGGAAGAGGGCGAGGTTTTCGGCTATCTCGGCCCCAATGGCGCCGGCAAAACAACCACCCTGAAACTGCTGATGGGGCTGATCTATCCCACGGGCGGCAGCGCCACTATCCTGGGCCGTCCGCTGGACGACCGCGAGATGAAAGCGCAGATCGGCTTCCTGCCGGAGCAGCCGTACTTTTACGATCACCTGAGCGCACGCGAACTGCTCACGTATCTCGCCACCCTCTCCGGCGTTGCCTGCCGCGGAGCGCAGCCGGCGCGTCGACGAGGTGCTTAACCGCGTGGGGCTCACCGGACGACGCCAACATCCAACTGCGCAAATTTTCCAAAGGCATGCTGCAGCGAGTAGGAATCGCGCAGGCCATCGTGCACAATCCGAAGCTGATCTTCCTGGACGAGCCCATGTCCGGACTGGACCCGGTCGGCCGGCGCGAAGTGCGCGACCTGATTCAGTCACTCAAGGACGAAGGCAAGACGATCTTCTTCTCGACCCACATTCTGAGCGACGCCGAGACACTCTGCGACCGCGTGGCGGTTCTGAATAACGGCCAGCTTCGCGGTATCGGCGTGGTGGCCGACCTGGCGCGCGAGATCAGCGGAAAGATCGAGGTCGTCTGGGAGGGCATCGCCGCGCTCGGCTCGATAACCGGCCTGGGCGCGGAGACCCACGGCAGCGGCAGCATCTTCCGCGCGGTGTTGCCGGAAGCCATGCTGGAGCGGGCCGTCGATATCATTCGCAATACCCATTCCAGGCTGATCGCCATTACGCCGCTGCGCGCTACCCTGGAGGATTTCTTCCTGCAAAAACTGCAGGCGGACACGGAACCGGCATCCAAGGCGGCGCGCGGGGAGTCAGGATCATGATCGCCAGGATGGAAACACGCTGCGCGGGTGCCCCGCATCTGCGCGCCTTGCAGATGTGGGACTGAACGCACCCACATCTGCCAGAATCAGGCAGATGTGGGGCACCAGCAGATAGCGTGGAGGTTCACCGATGATCACCAGAATCGGCGCCATCGCCTTCAACACCTTTCGCGAAGCGGTGCGTGATCGCGTGCTCTACAATCTGGTGCTCTTCGCGGTGCTCATGGTGGGAGCGGCGCTGCTGCTGGGGCGTATTTCGATCAACATAGAACGCCTGGTGCTGGTGAATCTCGGGCTGACGGCCATCTCGCTGTTCGGGATCGTGATCGCCGTCTTCGTGGGCATCGGGCTGGTCAGCAAGGAGATTGAGCGGCGCACCCTGTACACGGTCCTGGCGGCCCGCCCGGTGCAGCGCTGGGAATTCATTCTCGGCAAGGAGATGGGCCTGATCGGGACGCTGCTGGTCAATGCCGGCTGCATGAGCATGGGATTTTTTGCCGCGCTCTTCTACCTGGAGCGGCATTTCGTCGCCGCTGATCGCTTCCTGCTGGTCGCGTTGTACTTCATCGTTCTGCAGTTCGTGGTGGTCACCTCGCTGGCCCTGATGTTCTCCGCCTTCACCTCGCCGCTGCTCTCGATTATCTTCACGCTGTCTCTATTCGTGATCGGCACCTTTGCCGGAGATCTGCGGGGTTTCGGCGAGATGGCCGGAGGATCGACCAGGATTCTGGCGACCGGCCTGGCCTACCTGCTGCCCAATTTCGCGGTGTTCAACGTCATCTCCGAAGTGGCGCACTCGGTCCCGGTGCCCGGCCAGCTGATCCTGTTCAACACCGTCTATGCGCTGCTTTACTCCGCGGCTGCCACCAGCGCGGCCATGCTGATCTTCCAGCGCCGGAACTTGAAATGATGACGACGAGCGAAGGCGAATTCGCATTCCGGCAACGAGTGGCGGGGAAGCGGCAAGACCATCCCCGTCTGCGCGCTGCTGATGATCGTGTGCCTGGGCTCCAGCGTGTTGGCCTTGATGCAGGTGAATGACGCGCGCCAGCAGACAGTGCTGAAGGAGGCCATCTACATTCCTTCGGCGCGAGCGGTCAAGGCGCTCAGCCTGGGGTATACGGGATTGATGGCCGATCTCTATTGGACGCGCGTAGTGCAGTACTTTGGCGGCAAGCACAGCGAGAGGGCCGAGCAGTATAAGTTGCTGGCGCCGCTGTTGGAGATCACCACCACCCTCGATCCACACCTGATGCCGGCCTATGAATTCGGCTCGATTTTCCTGGCGCAACAGCCTCCGGAGGGAGCCGGGGACCCGCAAGCGGCAGTCGCTCTCGTACGCAAGGGTATTCGCGAAAACCCTGCCGCCTGGCGGCTCTACTATCAACTCGGGTTCATTTATTATCCTGGAGTTGCGCGACCCCAAGACCGCCGCGGAGATCTTCCTGGAAGGCTCACGCATTGCCGGCGCTATGCCCTGGATGAAGACCATGGCCGCTCACCTGGCGCAAGATGCCGGAGAGCGGGAAACGGCGCGCTATCTCTGGACCCAAATCTACCGGGACAGCGAAAGTCCAACCATCCGCGCGAACGCCTATAAACGCCTGATCGCGCTGCAAGTGGACGAGGAGGTTGACGAAATTGCAGGCGCGTGGCCGACCGCTACCGGCGCGAGACCGGTGTGGTCCCGGCGAGCTTCCTGCAACTGGTGCAGGCCGGTTACCTGAGTCGTCTGCCAGTCGATCCCACCGGCAAGCCCTACCGGCTGGTCGACGGACTGGTGCAGATTTCTTCCAGCGATGTTCTGCCCTTCGTCACGCGGGGATTGCCGCCGGGGAAGGGCGGAGCGGCCACCGCTGCGCACTAGGGCCGCTCGATACCGTGACGGCTTGGACTTCGGAATTGAAGGTTTCAAGGTTTCAGAGTTTCAAGGTTTCGGGCTCAAGCGATTGCAAGGTAATGTTCCTGGACGAAACTTTGAAACCTTGAAACTTTGAAACACGAGGCTTGATGAGCCGAACCCAATGAAAATGCAAGCGAGATCGTGGGTATTGGGGCTGACGCTGCTGCTTGGTGTGCCGCCCGCCGCGCGCTAGGACCGATCGCCGGAGCTAAGCCGCCTGGCTGATGCGGTCGACAAGCACTACAACAGCCTGACGACGCTTGAGGCGAGCTTCAGCGAATCGTTTCGCGGAGGCGGGCTCGCCCGCAGCGAATCCGGCAAAGATGTGGTTGAAGAAGCCGGGCAAGATGCGGTGGGAATACCAGACTCCGGTGCCCAAGCTGTTCGTCACCAACGGCAAGGTCGCCTGGTTTTACGTGCCGGGAGAGCGGCAGGCGCGGCGGGCGACCATAGGCCGGCTGGACGATCTGCGCTCCCCGTTGCGTTACCTGCTCGGCCACACCAAGCTGGAGAAGGAGTTCTCGGCTTGGCTTTTTCCGATGCGGCGGCCTGATCGCGCGGGAGACGCCGTCATCACCGGGGTTCCTAAAGGCATGGAAGATCGAGTATCCAAAGTAGATTTGGAGATCACGCCGGACCACCAGATCTGGCCGGATTTCCATCTACTCACTTGACGGCTCGGTGACCGAGTTCCGCTTTAGCGATGAGCGCGGTAACGTGCCCATCGGAAACCAGCGATTCCAATTCGTGCCGCCACCCGGAGTGGAGGTGCTGGAGGCCAAGGAACTTGAGCCCTGACAGTAACTTAGGCGTAACAATCCATTTTCCTAGGAGTGGTACACTAGAGCTTCTGGAGATACGACCCCGCCGGACACAAGGCTGGGTCTGGCGGAGGCCCCATGGGATGGGCTTGCCGGCGTTGCGCTGTGATCTCGCAGGCAAATAATGGCTGAATACCTAGTCAAAATGGCCGACGAACGCGGCCACGTCATCGAACAGGCCGAAAACGGCTTCTCCGAAGAGGAGGTCCGCGATCGTTACTCCCAGCAAGGCTACCTGGTCTACTCGGTAAAACCGAAGGGGTTGCTGGGACGTCAGGCGTTGCGGCTGCCCAGCCGCCGGCGCATCAAGCTCAGCCAGTTCGTCATCTTCAATCAGCAGTTCCTGACCCTGTTCCGCGCCGGCTTGCCGATCGTGCAAGGTCTGGAGCTGCTGGCCAAACGCGAGCGCAACAAGATCTTCCGTCCAGGTGCTGGAGGATGTTCGCGACCGGGTAAAGAGCGGCGAGCCGCTCTCGCAGGCCTTCGAAGCGCAGGGGGTCTTCCCCAAGATTTATTCCACTACCCTGCTGGCGGGGGAGAAGAGCGGCAACCTGGACGAAGTGCTTTCGCGCTACCTGGGCTTCCAGCGGCTGGCGCTGACCTTCCGCAAGAAGCTGCTGACCTCTCTGATCTATCCGGCGGTGCTGGTGGTGGGCGTGATCGTGCTGATCACTTTCCTGGTCACCTTCGTGGTTCCGCGCTTCGGCGCGCTGTTTGCCGACTTGGGACAGCCGCTGCCGGCCATGACCATGTTTACGCTGACCGTGGCCATGAACATCAAGCGGCTGTTGCCGGCCATCGTGGTGGTACTGGCGGCGGGATTGTTCCTGCTGTACCGCTGGGCGCTTACCGACCGCGGCGGCCGGCAGATCGACCGGATAAAGCTGAAGCTGCCGCTGTTCGGCAACATCTGGTTCAAATACCAGGTGGCCATGCTGTCGCGCATGCTCTCCACCCTGCTGGTAGGAGGCCTGCCGCTGGTGCCGGCGCTGGAAACAGCGGCGCAGTCCATGCAGAGCCGGCTGATGAGCAGCGCCATCGGCAGCAGCCACGCAGGCGGTTCGCGAGGGCCGCGCGCTGTCGCGCAGCATGGAGGCTACCAAGCTGTTTCCGCCGCTGGCGGTGGAGATGATCGAGGTGGGAGAGTCCACCGGCGCGCTGCCGGCAATGTTGAATTCGGTCGCTGATTTTTCGAAGAGGACGTGCAGAACGCCCTGGCGGCGGCCATGTCGCTGATCGAGCCGGTCATCATGATCTTCATGGGGATCGTGGTGGCATTTATCCTGATTTCGCTGTACATGCCCATCTTCAGCATGGGCGCGGGTGTCAGGCCGATAAGAGGTTCCAGTCTTTATGTCACAACTTTTTGTTCAGACTCCGACAGCCGATGCCAGCGACGAAAGCCGCGCGCGCGAGTTGGCGCACCGCTACCGTTGCGAGTTTGTCGATCTGAAGAACCACCGCATCCAGCACGAGCTGTTCAAGAAGGTGCCGGTGGACCTGATGTTCCGCAACAACTTCGTTCCGCTGGAGGAGCTGCCAGACGGCCGTCTGGCCATCGCCATCTCCGACTACCAGATCAACGTCATCGACGAGATCAGCCTCATGCTGGGCCGCCGCATCGTGCCCCGGGTGGCAACGCTGGCGCAGATCACCGACATTCTCAAGAAGACCGAGCAGTCGCAGCGCGTGCTGGAAGAGGCCGGCGAAACCTTCACCCTGGACGTCATCCGCGAAGACGACAACGGCGGCGACGAAACCATCTCCATCGAGCGGCTGACCCAGGAAAGCGATACCAGCCCCATCATCCGCCTGGTGGACACCACCATCTATACCGCGCTGGAGCGGCGCGCCAGCGACATCCACATCGAGACCCGCGACGACTCCGTGCAGATCAAGTACCGCATCGACGGCGTACTGCAGGAGGCGATGAAGCCCATCGCCAAGGAGCATCACTCGACCATCATCTCGCGCATCAAGGTGATGAGCGAGCTGGATATCTCCGAGCGCCGCGTTCCCCAGGACGGGCGCTTCCGCGTGCGCTACAAGCACCGCGCCATCGACTTCCGCGTCTCCATCATGCCCAGCATCCACGGCGAAGACGCCGTGCTGCGCGTGCTCGACAAGGAATCGATGAGCGAGAAGTTCAAGAAGCTCTCGCTCGACGTCGTCGGCTTCGGTGACGAGGATATCCGCAAGTTCCGCCGCTACATCGCCGAGCCCTACGGCATGGTGCTGGTCACCGGTCCTACCGGCAGCGGCAAGACCACGACGCTCTATGCCGCGCTCAACGAGATCAAGACCGACGAAGACAAGATCATCACCATCGAAGACCCGGTCGAGTACCAGATTCGCGGGGTCACGCAGATTCCGGTGAACGAGAAGAAGGGCCTGACGTTTGCCCGCGGCCTGCGCTCCATCCTGCGCCACGACCCAGACAAGATCATGGTGGGCGAAATCCGCGACACCGAGACGGCGCAGATCGCCATCAACTCCGCCCTGACCGGGCACCTGGTGTTCACCACCGTCCACGCCAACAACGTGGTCGACGTGATCGGCCGCTTCCTGAACATGGGAGTCGAGCCTTACAATTTCGTCTCCTCGCTGAACTGCATTCTGGCCCAGCGGCTGGTGCGCGTGATCTGCGAGTATTGCAAGCAGCCGGTGCGCTATCCGGCGGAGGTGCTGGAAGCCAGCGGCCTGCCTCCGGCGGAGTGGAACAATGTTCCGTTCTATGAAGGCAAAGGCTGCATCGAGTGCTCCGGCACGGGTTATCGTGGACGCACCGCGATCCACGAGCTGCTGGAGTTGACCGACCGCATCCGCGAGATGATCCTGGAGAAGCGGCCCAGCTCCGAGATCCGCAAGGCCGCCCGCGAAGAGGGAATGCATTTCCTGCGCGAGTCCGCCCTGGCCAAGGTGATGGCCGGAACGACCACTTTGAAGGAGATCAACAAGGTTACCTTCATCGAGACAACCAGGTAGGCGCAAGGGCACCAGGAAGAACGAATGGCTCAAAGCAAGAAATCCGCAGCACCGCTGTTCGCTTGCGAGATCACGCCGCAAATGGTGATCGGCGCCCGCGCCGACGCCGCACGCAACGAGGTGGAGTTGTTGTACACCCGCAATTTGCCTGCCGGCGCCCTGGCTCCTTCGCTGGCGGCGGAGAACATCCTCCAGCGGGACGCGGTCTCGGAGGCCGTTCTTGCCGTACTGGAGGCCATCGGGCGCGCGCGCGCGCGACGTTATCGTGGTGGTCCCCGACGCCGCCTGCCGGGTAACCCTGCTGGATTTCGATACGCTTCCCGAACGCCCGCAGGAGGCCAGCGCCATCGTGCGCTTCCGGCTGAAGAAGTCGCTGCCCTTCGACGCCGAGAAAGCGGTGATCAGCTATCACGCCATGCGGGATCCTCAAGGAATGAGGGTGGTTGCGGCCGTCATGCTGGACACGGTGCTGAGAGAATACGAGTCGCTCTTCGAAGAGTACGGGGCTGCTCCCGGAATCGTGGTGCCCTCCGGCGTGGCCGCTTTAGGGCTGATCGAGGAGCCGCAAACAACCCTGGCGCTGAAGGTCGATCCCCTCAGCACCAGCGTAGCCATTGTAGAATCGGACCAGTTGCTGCTGTATCGCACGCTCGAGCACGCCGGCAAGCATACCCTCACGGCCGAACAGTTGGCGGAAGACATTTACCCCTCGGTGGTGTACTGCCAGGACAACTTCCATCTCGGCGTGCAACAGCTTCTGGTGGCGGGCCTGCCGGCGTTTTCGCAGGTCGCGCCGGGATTGGAGCAGCAGACCGGCTTGCCGGTGCGGGAGATGATTGCCCCCGGCGTTTCCGCAAGCATGGCGAACAGGTATGAAGCTTGCGGCGTAGTAGGCGCGTTGCTGGGCTGAAAGTTCCCGATGAGACTCGACATCAATCTCGCGACTCGTCCCTACCGGGATTTGCGCCAGTTCCTCATGACCTGGGGAACGGGCGCGGCCGCGCTTGCTCTGCTTACGATCGCGCTCAGCGCCTACGCCATCTACGGCTGGCATAGCTCCCGCACCACGCGGGAGCAGAGTCTCGCAACTGCGAAGCGAAGTCGACAAGCTTGACCAGGAACGGGCCGAGGCCATAGGCCTGCTGAACCAGCCGCAGAATCGCGAGGTCGTGTCGCAGGCGGCCTTTCTGAACGAGCTGATCGTGCGCCGGAGCTTCTCCTGGACACGTCTGTTCATGGAACTGGAGCGCATCATGCCCGCCCGGCTGCGCGTGCTCTCGATCACGCCCTCACTGAACAAGCAAGAGCCAGATCGAGATCCACATGCTGGTAGGCGGCGATTCGCGTCCGCCGGCCCTGGATCTGGTCAAACGGCTGGAGGATTCGACCTCCTTCCGCCAAGCGGAACTCAAGTCGGAATCGTTCGGAAATCTCGCGGGCGGCGATCGCGTGCAATTCGATATCGCCTCGATTTATGTTCCGCAGGCGCGGGCCAGCGAGCCGGCGCGGGAAGAGGCTCCGGAAAAGAAAGCGGCGCCGGCCAAGGGCAAACAGGCCCAGAGAACGGCACAACCTGGAAGCGGAAAAGGCAAGCCAAAACAGGCGCAGCAGCCCCGCTTAGCGGGGCCGAAAGCGCCGCGCGTGGCGGCGGCCGGCGCGCCGAAGGCGGCCGCGGAGGGCAGCCGATGATCCGCAACGTCGAGCAGGCGCGCAAGCAGCTTATGATCGTCATCGCGGTGCTGGTGGTCGTGGATGTGGCGCTGATTGCGCTGATCATGTCGCCGGTGATCCGCCCCAGCAGCGCCCGCGCAAGAACTGCTGACCATGCGGGCCGAGCTGACGCAGAAGCGGGCGCAAACGATTCCCGCCCTGGACATGGACAAGAAGCTGGTGGAGGCGCGGCAGCAGATTTCCGAGTTCTACAAGCAGGACTTTCCGGCCCGCTATTCTGAAATATCCACGGCCCTGGCCCATGCGGCGGAAGAGAGCCATGTCGAAGTGGCGAACGTGAAGTACGAAGCCAAGCCTGGCAGCGGCGGCCTGACCCAGGTGAATCTTTCCCTGGACCTGGCGGGTAACTACGAAAACGAGGTTCGCTTCATCAACGCCCTGGAACGCAGTAAACTGCTGCTGGTCATGGAGAGCGTGAACCTGGCGGAATCGCAGGGCGGCGGCGTTCGCCTGAGCATCAAGCTGCAGACTTACTTGAGGACGGCAGAATCATGAGACTCGGCGCCGACAACCGGATTAAAGTTGCCGTGGCTGCCGGCCTGATGCTGGTCGCCGTCTTCGTTCTGGTCCGCAACTTCATGCCTTCCTCGGAGGAGTCCGCGCCCGCCGCCTCGGCCACGGCTCCGGCGGTACAACCCATACTCGGAAAAAAGACAGGGCAAACGCTGGCGAGCGACCTTGATCCGCGGCTTCGCCTTGAGGTGCTGCGGTCTTCGGAAGGCGTCGAGTACAAAGGCAACGGCCGCAACATCTTCCGGGCTGGCCCCGAGCCGGTGAAGGTGTTGCCCAAAGCCGTGGCTCCGGCCTTAGTGTCCAAGGCGGCGGCGCCGCCGAGGATCAACCTGAAATACTTCGGCTTTGCTACGCGCCAGGGCAGCAGCCAGAAAGTGTTCCTGTCGGAAGGCGACGACGTCTTTGTGGCCTCCGCGGGAGACATCGTGAATCGCCGCTACAAGATCCTGCGCGTTACCCCTACTTCGGTCGACGTTGAGGATGTGATCAGCAACGTGCGTCAGACGCTGCCCCTCAGCCAGAGTTAATCCATGCAGTCGCCTATCGAGCGTACAAGCCGCTTCCATCCCGCTTCATCCCGGAGTACGCGGACGTGCGGCAATTTGCGGCGGCACCGGCGTTCGGAGGCCGGCTACATTCTGCTGATTTTTCTGATTCTGCTGGCGATGATGGTGGTGGCCATGATGGCGGCGGCGCCGCGGCTGGCGCAGCAGATCAAGCGCGACCGCGAAACCGAGATGATCCACCGCGGCGAGCAATACGCCCGCGCCATCAAGAAGTATTATAAGAAATTCGGGCGCTATCCCGGCCGCATCGAAGACCTGGAAAAGACCAGCACCATACGCTTTTTGCGCAAGCGCTATACCGACCCGGCCAACGGTAACGGACCGTTCCGCCTGGTTCGCTTCGGGGAAATACAGCTTTCCGGGGCTGGGCCGGGAATCTCGGCGCAGCAAGTGGCGACCGCTTCACAGACAGCCGGGACAGGCAGCTTGTTCAATCTGAACGTTGGCGGCAGCCCAGGATCAAGTACTTCCGCCACTGCGGCAGCCGGAGCGGCCGGCATGCTCGCCGGTACGATGACCGGCGCCACGCAGCAGCCGGCTGGCACTGCGTCCACTGGCACCACGGCCACCGGCACGACAGGAGCGAGCACGGGCACCACCGGCTCGGCCTCCGGGACTACGGCTTCGTCCTCGGGAACCACGGCTACGTCATCTTCGGGATCGTCGCTGTTCTCGAACCCGGCCAGTACGGCACAGCCGGGCGGCGGAGCCGCTATCATGGGCGTCGCCAGCCTGAGCAAGGATAAGGGAATTCACGAGTTCAACAAAAAGACCGACATCAAGGACTGGCTGTTTGTTTACGACCCCGCACAGGACCGGGGGCAGCTCTTGAAAGGTCCCTACAATCCGCAAGCGTACTTCGGACAGTTCAACAGCTCGCAAGGCACCATCGGCAAGCCCATTGGGCAGCCCATCGGACAGCCGGCCAGCGGAACGGCGCAGCCGGGAACAGGCACGCCCATGGGAACGCCTTCCTCTGGGATGGGCCCGTCCTCTCCAGGCGCGCTGAACCCGCCCACACCGCAGTAGTCCACCCTGTAGCAAATGTGTCTGGACGCGATTCCAGCAACAACATAAAACCCCTGCTCTTGGCAGGGGTTTTCGTGATTCTGGCGGTGCGCGCCTGTTTATGCGTGGAACGACGATCCGCAGCCGCAGGTGCTCTTGACGTTGGGGTTATCGAACTTGAAGCCGGCGCCTTCCAGCGTCTCGACATAGTCAACCGTGGCGCCCTGCATGTACATGAGTGAGGTGGCGTCGATGAAGACCTTCAGGCCGTCGTACTCAAAGACCTTGTCCATTGCACCGGCCGCGTTCTCAAACTGCATGGTGTAGGAGAATCCGGAGCATCCGCCGCCCACCACCCCGACACGAAGGCCGCCTGGAATAGGATTCTGCTGCGCCATGATCTCCTTGACCTTGGAAACGGCGGTCGGGGTTAAGCTGACCGGATTCGTCTTCTTGATTTCAGGGGTGCTGGTTGTGGACATGCGTCTCTCCTCAAAAGCATTATAGCAAGGCGTTTGCTGCCGGCGCGCCCGGGAAAAGCCGCAGCTTACCCCGAGCTTGCCTTAATATTTTGGATGCAGGCGCCGGCGTGGCCGTCGCAAAACTACTTCTTAGCTTTATTGCGGATTCAAAGTAGGCGTACCCTTCGCTATCACCGCCGGGCTTATCGCCCGGCTACTGCGCGGGGCATACCTTCCGCGAATCCGGCTTAGATCCCTGGTTCCTGCCCCGAACGCCGCCTTATTCGCGGGATGGGGGTTTCCACTCGTCGAACAGCAAGGGATTACCGCGCTTGACGTTACCGACCCGCACGCAGCGCTCGCCGCTGAGAAAACCGAGCAGCGGCCCGGCCACCAGGTCAGCCCGCCAGCCCTGCAGCAGCGATGGCTTGGGCATACCATCCTGGTGCAGGTACCAGCGCACCAGTTCCTGCAGGTCGGCGGTAGTGGCCAGCAGCGCCGGGTCGACGTCGTGCTCGGCGGCGAGCCCTCCAGCCGCAACCGAGAGCAACTTGGCCAGGACGGCGACCTGTGGAGGATCGTCCTTGCGCTCACTGCCCGGCAACTGGGTTTCCGGGAGCTCCTGCGCGGTTTTGATGGCGTTGACGATGTCTCCCTCGGTGTCGCGCAGCAGACGGCGGTCGAGTCCGCGTATGGCGAACAGATCGTCGACGCTGACCGGCGAGCGGCGCGCCACCTCCAGCAGCATGGCGTCGGAGAGCACGCGCGCGGTCGGCATATTCCGCTGCTGGGCGGCGCCATTGCGCCAGCGCCAGATTTCGCGCAGCGCGGCCAGCTGCCTGCGGTTCAGGCGGGCGCTGCCGGAAACGCGCCACTTCTCCTGCTCGTTCATCACCAGTTCGATGGGCCTGCGGCATTCATTCTCGATCCATTCCAGCCGCTGCATCTGCCCGGCCCGCTGTAGCAGGCGCGCGCGCATCGCCAGCAGATAGCGCACGTCATCGGCCGCGTACTTCAGTTGCACGGGGGTCAGCGGACGCCGCCGCCAGTCGGTGAAGCTCTCGCCGCCGTGGATCTTCTGTCCCAGGATGCGCTGTACCAGGTTGGTATGGCTCAGTGGGTAACCGTAACCGACCAGCCCGGCGGCAATCTGCAGATCGAGAATCTTTGCCGGTGGGCGATCCGCACCCTTGAGGCAAAAGCGGATTTCCTGGCGGGCCGCCACGGCTACCAGTTCGCGCTCCGGCGCCACCAGTTCTTCCCATAAGTCGCGAAGGTCGGGAACTTTCAGCGGATCGAGAATCCAGATGCCATTTTCGGTGGCGAGTTGCAGCAGGCAGAGGGCGGGCTCGAAGCGGCCTTCGGAGATGAACTCCGTGTCCAGGCCGACCACCGGGCAGTGCGAAATTTCCGAGATCAAGGCCCCCAGCTTGGCAGGCGAATCGAGATAACAGACAGGCAGGTTCTCCATGGGCAAATACATTCTAAAACGAAGGGGCAGGGCGAGCACAGCTCGATGGAAATTCACTCCGGGTGGGGACTATGGGAGGCGTCTTTTCCGGCTGAAATCCAGACTAACCGGCTTGCCGCTCAAAGAGCAGCCCGCAGGCCACGGCGAGCTACCTCGGTGCTGACGCTGTAAACCAGGTGAGAGGCGAGACCGTACAGATGCGCCGAAAACGGGTACTTACCTGGCCGATCAGAGAGCCCAAGCGCCGGCACGGCAAGTTCGTCGACGAGAGCAAAGAGAGCCCCCCCAAAGCAGAGCGCCGGCGCAAAGCCACCTTGCATCCTGAACAACTCGATCATGCCGCCGTAGGCCGCACCTTGCAGCGTGCCAAATCCGTAGTGCACCACCGGCCCAAGCTTTTTCTTCTGATCGTAGGAGAGCTGGGCGCCGACCAGTTCGGCGAGTTTACCAGCGGCTTTCATGGTGGCATCTTCACTTTGCGGCTGCTCATGCGAACTCTGCTCAACAGCCCCCTGCCGGCGGCTCAGGGCGGCGGATGCCTTGCTCCAGGCATTCTGAAATTCGGTCATAACTACTGTGCCGATGAGCCCGCCGACCAGGCCGGCAAGGATCCCTTTGGGTAAGCTACGCGCGCGATCTTCAGCCGCTTCACGATGAGCGCGGGGAACCAGGTATGGAGCGCGTTCGGACTCGCGTGGCATGGCGTGCGCGGCTGCTGATCTCATGGCTGATCCTGCGGTCTGAAACGGCAGTGCGGCACACTGATTGGGGTCAGTTCGGCGCACCGGTCGCAGATCTGTCTCACTGAGAACCGAGAACTGAGAACTTTTTGCATCAGATGCCGGAAGCGCGGGGCGTGATGGCGCGCCTCGCATCCACTTGCTCAACGTTCGCGCGGGAAAGCCTTAGCCCAGGTTGCAACTGCCGTCATCGGCAAAGCATCAGGATGGCTACACGCGCCCGCGGCTTTGGCGGATAAGCGCCGGGATGGCGGCGCGTCTTGTTGCCCCAGCAGATGCGAAACCGCATCGGCCGGGACCCGTGATCGCGAGGGCTCGTGTGCGTTGCCGGCTATGCTGGATGTGGACAGTTAGCTTTATGTTGTTGGTCTCGTTTCTGCTGTTGTTCGGTTGCTCTGGAACCACCTGGCAACTGGAGAAAGGCAAGCGGCTGCAAAGTGAAGGCAAGCCGGCCGCGGCGTTGGATGTCCTGCAATCCTGGCTGGTTCATTCCACCCGCGCCGATAGCCGGCAGCAGTCCAGCGCCTGGTTCGCGATTGGAGAATGCCTGAAAGCGCTCGACAGGCCTGGTGAAGCCCTTATCGCCTATAGCCAGGCGATTGAGTTTGATCCCGCCAACAACTTGGCGCGCCTTCGCCTGGGAGAGCTTTATCTGCTTAGCGGATCGGTTTCGCTGGCGCGGGAAGAGGCGCGCAGGGTGATCCAGAGAACGGGAGCGAGCGCCGACGCCCTGGAGCTGCTGGGCGCCGCCGCCGCTGCCGACGGCGAGGTTCCGGCCGCAACCGATGCGCTGCGCCACGCCCTGGAACTCGATCCCACGCGCACCCGGGTCTCCCTCTTACTGGCCGACCTGCTGAGCCGCTCGGGTAATGGTCAGCAGGCCCGCGAGGTTCTCTGGGCCGCCGCTCTGCACGAGCCCCAGACCGCTACGCCCTATCTGGCATTGGGACGGCTGGCGGAGGCCGAGGCGAGCTTCGACGAGGCTGAATACGCCTATCGCAAAGCGATAGAAACGGAGAACACCCCCGAAACCAATCTGCGCCTGGCGCAGTTCTTCGAGCGCGTCCTGAAGATTAATGAAGCGCAGAAGTTCCTGCATGCCATGGACGCCGCCCATCCCGAGTTGCCGCCTTCTCTGGCGGATTTCCAGCTGCTGGCGGGACGTCCCATGGAGGCGGTCGGAGAATATTCGGCGCGTCTTTCGGCAAAGCAGGGAACGACAGAATCCGATCGCTACCGCGCGCGATTGATCGCACGAATTGTTGAGGCGAAGATCCAAGCCGCAGAGCTCAATGAGCAAGGTTCCATCTCTTTGGACAACGCCCGGGAGGCGATCGCCAGATACGGAGGCGAATTGGATGAAGCCACACGACGGCTCCTGCTGGCCGAATTGGAGATTGCCGGTGGCGATCCCACGGTGGCAGCCTCCGAGCTCAGCCGGGCGGCCGAAGCCGCTCCCGCTTCGCCTGCGCTCCATTACCTGGCCGGCCAGCTTCGCCGCAGACTGAACGACGATAGCGGAGCCATGGCCGAGTGGGAGACGGCCCTGGAGCTGAATCCGCAGTTTGCGCCGGCGCGAATGGCGCTGGCGGCGAAGATGCTTAGCTCCGGCGACGCAATCGCAGCCGAGCATTACATCGTTGCCGTGGTGCGGCAGGAGCCGGCCAACCTGGAAGCGCTGGTCATCTATGGCCGCGTGCTGCTGAAGCGCGGCAGCTTTGACGGGGCGCGCGCGATCGCCAACCGCATTGAGGTGCTCGGCCAGACCGTAGCGCCGAGCTCGGCGGGGGAAGCCGGCTCCGCGCCGCATGCGGTTCTGGCAAGTATCCTGCGCGGCGATATCGCCATGGCGCAGCACGATCCCGGCGCCGCCCTGCTGGAATACGAGCGGGCGATGATCCTGGACCCGCGCTCCGACGAGGCGATGCGTGGCCTGATGCGCGCCTACAGCAAGGGCACGATCACCCGGCCGATGCTGCTGCGGATGGAAGAGGCCGCTGCAGGAGACCGTGGCCTGGCCAGCCTTATGGAATTGGCCGGACGCCTCTTCGCCAGGAACGGCTGGAATGCCGATGCGGTGCGTTGCCTGCGCCGCGCCGTGGCGATGGAGGCTTCGCGCAGCTCAGCTTCCGCAGCCGTTACCAGGCTGCTGGCAAACGAGGGAAGGTTGAACGCCGCGGCTGAGTCGGCGGCCAAAGTGCGCGGCATCTCCAGTCTGATCGCCGCTCTGGACGCGGAGCGCAGAGACGACCTTGCCGAAGCCGCGCGTAACTACGAGGCGGCACTGCGGTCGGGGGACAGCAGCGGAGTCGCAGCCAATAATCTGGCCTGGATCTATGCCCGGCAGTACCGCGAGCTCGACCGCGCCCTGGCTTTGGCTGTTCACGCCCGCGAGCTGGCGCCGGAAAATCCGGCCGTGCTGGATACAGTTGGCGTAGTTCGCCTGGCGCGCCGAGAGTACACCGCCGCGATCAGCGCCCTGGAGCTGGCGCAGAAGCTGGCAGAGGGCGGGCGCCAGAGCGGCGCGTTTCCAGGGCAGAGAAGAGGGCGTTCCGCTGACAGTGACCTGCTGGGCGAGATCAAGCGCCACCTCGCCGAGGCCTACCTGCGAGTCGGAGAACCCGAACGGGCAGCACTGCTCACCAGCAACAGGAAGGAATTCTAAGCGGACAAGGTTTCAACGTTTCAAGGTTTCAAAGTTTCGAGGGTTGCGTCTCAAACTCGGCGTGATGCGCCACAACCTTGAAACTTTGAAACTTTGAAACCTGCATTTGCTTGAAACCTTGGCCTGTTCACGATACAACCGATGCGTGTTCGTTTTGAGAAACTATCGCAAGGGTGATTTCGAGGTGCTCTACGCGATCGACCGCGAGTGCTTCGATCAGGGCATCGCTTATTCCCGCAGCGAACTGCAGAGTTTCATCGAGCGCAAGCAGTCGTTCTGCATCGTTGCCGAGGTTCAACCAGGCGCGATTGCCATGCAGGACCCTGCCTCGACTGAGGAGGTTCTGCCGGCGGCGCCGGGTGGTAACCCGAAGCCTGAAACCTTGCACCCCAGCAAACGCGAACGCGTTTGCCGGGGACCCCGGATCGCCGGCTTCATATTGATTGAGATCCATCACCAGGGCTACGGCCACGTCATTACCATCGATGTGCTTGGCGAGCATCGCCGCCGGCAGCTTGGAACTCTGCTGCTGCAGGCGGCCGAGGAGCGGGTGCGGAAGATCGGCGGGTTCATGATGGTGCTGGAGACAGCCGTCAACAACGATGCCGCCCTGGCCTTCTATAAGACGCACAAGTACAAGGTGATTCACCGGCTTCCCGGCTATTATGGCAAGCGGCTCGACGCCTGGTTCCTCAGCAAGCGGCTATAGAAATTGCTGACAGACACGCGGCTCGCCCGCCGAGGCCACCCCATCAAGCCTAAATCAGGCTCGGTCTGCCTCTACAAGCAGAAAGCGCTCCCATTGGGGAGCGCTTTTTCTTGGAGTCTGTTTCCCGGCGTTCAAGGTGAAGCGAAGCTGCTAGGCGACATCTTCTTCGCGTTCCACCTTGCGCTCTTTGGCGCTTCTCTTGGCATCGTTGACGGCATCTTTGGCTTTGCCGAAGATATTTTGCACCTTGCCTTCTATTTGCTCCTTGGCGCCTTCGGCCTGGGTTTTCCTGTCCCCGGTCCACTCGCCCGCCTGCCTCTTGATGCGGCCTTTAATGTCTTTGACCTTGCCTTTTACGCGATCCTTGTCCATTGTTCCCCCCTTTGTTCAGTCAGGTAATCCGGGATTCACGCGCGCTTCAGATGACCGGACGGCGCCCGGAGATCAACTGGTACACCAGCGCGATGATCGCCAGCACCAGCAGAATGTGGATAAAGCCTCCCATCGTGTAGTTGCTGACCAAGCCTAACAACCACAGAACCAGGAGAACGACAAACAGAGTCCAAAGCATGCTAGTTGTCCCTTCTCAAGACTCTAGAGCGTTCCCAGCAGGTGTACCCTTTGCTATCACCGCCGGACTGATCGTCCGGCTACCATACGGGGTATACCTTCCGCGGATCCGGTCTAATGGCGCTAACCTCAAGTGTTGGACGGAAGCCGGCCATGGCAAGGTTGTCAACGTTGGGCGGGAACCAGCGCTGAATTGCAGCTCGCACGGGCTGCCACGGGGATTATTCTTGGCTCGTAACTTCTTGATGCTATTGATCGTTTTGGCTCTAAGTAATCATTCTTGCCCGGGCCAGTTGCCGGGAGCGACGACTTTCCACTAGAATCCGCGCAATTGGTAGCAGCGCCGTCCGCCGCCTCGGAATGGCTGAAGGCTAGGTTCCCGGCCGCAGGTAAGCTGAACTGAATCCTAAGCTTGGCGATCCTCATCAAAGTTGAGTAAGGAAGACTCAAGGAGCGTTATGGCTAACGAAACGCGCAATATAGACCGCCCCACGCCAGAAGGCGGTCACGATTCTAACGAAGCGCGCACCCTGCCGGTTTTGCCCGTAAGGGACACGGTCCTGTTTCCGCACGCGGTATTGCCGCTGACGGTCGGCCGGGAGAGTTCCGTGCAATCTGATCAATTCGCTGGGTGAAGACAAGACGATCGTCGTGGTGGCGCAGCGCGAGGCGCGCGTGGACTCGCCGCAGCCGACCGATCTGTACGTCATCGGCACGCTGGCGGTGGTGCACAAGGTCGTCAAGATGCCCAACCAGAGCCTGTTCGTCTTTGCCGAGGGCCTGGAGCGGGTGCGCCTGCAGGAGTACACGCAGCTCTCGCCGTTCATGCGGGCGACGGTAGAGACCGTGGCGCGAGGTGATTCCGGCCAAGAGCGCCGAGGTCGAGGCGTTGCAGCGGAACATTCTGACGCTGTTCCAGCAGATCGTGGCCGGCTCGCCGACGCTCTCCGACGAACTGGCGACGGTGGCGATGAACATCGAGGAGCCGGGACGGCTGGTGGATTTCGTCGCCTCCTCGCTGCCCTCGCTCTCCACGCGCGACAAGCAGGAGATTCTGGAGACCCCGGACGTCCACCTGCGGCTGGAGAAGATCAACCAGCACCTGGCCAAAGAGCTGGAGGTGCAGCAGCTCCGCAACAAGATTCAGTCCGAGGTGCAGGACCGCGTGCAGCAGACGCAGCGCGAGTACTACCTGCGCGAGCAGATGAAGGCGATCCAGAAGGAGCTGGGCGAGCAGGACGAAACCCAGCGCGACGCCGAGGAGTTCAAGGAAAAGATCGAGCAGTCCGGCATGCCGGACGAGGTCAAGAAAGAGGCGCTGAAGGAGCTGGCGCGGCTGCCGCGCATGTCGCCGATGGCGGCCGATTATTCGGTGACCCGGAATTACCTGGAATGGCTGGTGATACTGCCGTGGGCGAAGTCCTCCGGCCAGGAAGCCGATATCATCAAGGCAAAAGAGATCCTGGACGAGGATCACTACGACTTGAAGAAGGTCAAGGAACGCATTCTTGACTACCTGTCGGTGCGCCGCCTGAACCCGAAGATGAAGGGCCCGATCCTGTGCTTCTTTGGACCGCCGGGCGTGGGCAAGACCTCGCTGGGTAAATCGATTGCGCGCGCCCTGGGGCGCAAGTTCGTGCGCCTCTCGCTGGGCGGCGTGCATGACGAGGCCGAGATTCGCGGACATCGCCGCACGTATATCGGCGCCATGCCCGGGCAGATCATCCAGGGCATTCGCCGGGCGGAGACCAACGACCCGGTCTTCATGCTGGACGAGATCGACAAGGTAGGACGCGACTTCCGCGGCGACCCGACTTCGGCGCTGCTGGAGGCGCTCGATCCGGAGCAGAATAATTCGTTCCGCGACAACTACCTCGACGTGCAATTCGATCTGTCGAAGGTGCTGTTCATCACCACCGCCAACCAGCTCGACACCATTCCCGATCCGCTGCGCGACCGCATGGAGATCATCGAGCTGCACGGCTACACCGAGGATGACAAGGTGCACATCACCTTCCAGTACCTCATCCGGCGGCAGACGGAGGAGAACGGCATTACCGAACGAGCAGATCGAGTTCACCGAGGACGCGGTGCGCTACGTCATCCGCCACTACACGCGCGAGGCCGGGGTACGCAGCCTGGAGCGGCAGGTCGGAACCATTTGCCGCAAGCAGGCGCGCCGCCTGGCCGAAGGCAAACTGGAAAAGCTGGTGGTGACGCGCGAAACCGTGCAGGAGATGCTGGGCGGAATCAAGGTTCGCGTCGATACGGAGATCGCCGAGCGCACCAAGCGTCCCGGCGTGGTCGTCGGCCTGGCCTGGACTCCGACAGGCGGCGACATTCTGTTCGTCGAAGCCATGCGCATGAAGGGCAAGGGCGAATTCAAAATCACCGGCCAGATCCAGGACGTGATGCGCGAGTCGATGCAGGCCGCGCTGAGCTGGGTGCGTTCGAACGCCGCTTCGCTCGGCATCGACGAGGACTTCCTGTCGAAGAACGACCTGCACATCCACGTTCCCGCCGGCGCCATTCCTAAGGACGGGCCTTCGGCGGGCGTGACTATCGCCACCGCGCTGGTGTCGATGCTGACCGATCGTCCGGTGCGTCCGCTGCTGGCGATGACCGGCGAGATCACGCTCAGCGGCAACGTGCTGCCGATCGGCGGCGTCAAGGAGAAGTTCCTGGCCGCCAAGCGCGCCGGGGTCAAGCACGTGATCTTCCCGGCTGATAACCGTCAGAACGTGGAAGAAGATGTGCTCCCTGAGCAGCTTGAGGGCGTGGAAGTGCAGTACGTGAATACCATCAACGAGGTGCTCGCCATAGCCTTGCCGGGCACCCCGGCTGAGGAGAAGAAGGACTCCGAAGTCCGCGAGCAGGTGCTGAGCAACGTTGATCACCCCAGCAGACGCACTACGCGTTCTCGAAGAGCGTTTCAAGTGTCGTTCACGTTTCACGAAGGGCTGCCTGAAAGGGCGGCCCTTTTTTTGTTTGGTGTTGGCTGGTTTTGAAAGGGCCGGCTTCAGCCGCGCCGTTCAGGTTGGAGAAGAAGTGGGCTTTAGTGTGTGCGTGAGAACTGACTTGTTTTCCACAGGAAAGATGGGGCACAAGGAGGTATGTCACGATTTCGACCCTACAACCCTGATCAAGCGTACTTGCTGCCGCCGAGCGTAAAGGACGAGTTGGGAGCCGATCACCTTTGCTTTTTTGTTCGCAAAATGGTGGGCCGGTTGAATCTGAGCGGTTTTGCGCAGGAGTACAGCGAAGAAGGTGGAAGCCTATACCATCCGGCGCTGATGCTGAGTGTGTGGCTGTATGGGTATGCACTGGGCATGACCAGTGCGCGGCGGATCGAACAGCGGCTGCTGGAGGATCTGGGGTTCCGCTACTTGGCGGCGGGAGAGCGGGTGGATAACTGGGCGCTGAGTGCGTTTCGGCGGCGGCACGGGCGGGCGCTCAACGACGCCTTTACGCAGGTGCTGGAGATGGCGCGGAAGCTGGGCTTAGGCAAGCTGGGACGGGTGGCGATTGACTCGACGCGGATCAAGGCCAATGCTTGCCGCGACCGGGTGGACTTTGAGCAGAAGCTGCGGGAGGAGCGGGCGAAGTTGCGGCGGCAGGTGCGACGCTGGCAAAAGGCGTGTGATGGAGACGACTCGGAACCGACCGGGCTGAAGGTGGCGCTGGAGAGAGCCGAGCAGAAGTTGGCGGAGATGCCGCAGCGGCTGGAACGGCTACGCAAGAGCGGACTGAAGAAGCTGTCGCGCAGCGATGCGGAGGCCGGTTTCTGCGGCAGCGAGGCGGACACTTCGAGTTGGGCTATACGGGGGAAATTGCCGTCAGCGATGATCACTTCATCGTGGCGCAGCGGGTAACGCAGAACGCCGCGGATAACGACTCGTTGCTGCCGATGTTGGCGGAAGTGAAGCGGGGCTGCGGTTCGCTGCCGGAGCAAGTGGTGGCCGATAGCGGGTATTTTTCGGTGGAGAACCTGAAGCAACTGGAGCGGGCTAAGCTGGACGCCTATGTTCCGGATTCGAATCTGGCACGGGCGCTGAACTTGGGGAAGCGGTGTAAGGGCAGAACCCGCGCCGCCGCCCATCGCCGCATGCGCAAGAAACTGCGAAGTCCAGCGGGACGGGCGGTCTACGGCAGGCGAAAAGCGATGGTCGAACCGGTATGGGGAGTGCTGAAAGAGCAACGCGGGATGCGACAGTTCCGTTTGCGGGGCCAGCCGAAGGTAGCCATCGAACTCACGCTGGCAAGTCTGGCCTACAATCTGACCCGCTTGTACGCCGTGCAGCCGGACTGAGCACAGCTTTACACGCTCCCGAGCCCCCGCATGGATGCCGGATACGAAAGGCGAAACGAGAATGCTTATAACCGGGAGTTGTGCGACGTTCTCACGCAGACACTTTAGCCCCTGAGGAAGATAAGTGAAGATGTTTCCCGGTGGTGGATTTCCTCGCGGGCTAAAGTCCGCTCGGGATTGGTTAAAGGTGGTCGTCATGGCGCGGCTGAAGCCGCGCCCTTTCAAAGCCACAGCTCGGGTGCGCAGGCTAGACCGAGGCGGGAATCGCGAGCGCCCGCGCTCTCTGGTATCCTTCGTTCATGCGGGTGCAGGTGCTATTTTTCGGCATTCTTAAAGACATGGCGGGAGCCGCTTCGGCCCAACTGGAGCTCGCGGCCGGAGCCACGGCCGCCGATTTATGGTCCGAGCTGAACCGGCAGACGCCCGCGCTGGCTCGCTTTGAGCGCTCGGTGGCGCTGGCCGTCAATCAGCAGTATGCCGAGCCCGGAGCGCCGTTGCACGATGGCGACGAAGTAGCGCTGCTTCCCCCGGTGAGCGGCGGCGGCTCGGTTCCCGACCGCCCCAAGCCGCTCAAGAGCGCGCATTGCCGCCTGCAGTGGGAACCGATTGATGCCGAGTCGATCATTCACCGCATCAAACGTGGCGAAGACGGAGCAGTGCTGGTCTTTGACGGTGTGGCGCGCAACAATACCCGCGGCCGGCGCACCCTGTACCTCGACTACGAAGCTTACGAGGCCATGGCTTTGGAGAAGCTGGAGGGGCTTGCACGGCAGGCGCTGGAGCAGTTTCCGATACGCGACTGCGCCATCGCGCACCGGCTGGGAAGGATCGAGATCGGCGAGAGCAGCGTGCTTATCGTGGTGGCTTCGGCCCACCGGGCAGCAGCTTTTGAAGCCTGCCGCTGGCTCATCGACACCCTGAAGAAAGTGGTGCCGATCTGGAAGAAAGAGTACTTCGTGGATGGCGCAGTCTGGGCCGACGGCGATCCGTTTCCTGAGGCTGTGCCGACCGTTTCAAGTGCCCCAGCAGATGCAAACACGGCATCCGCCGGGGAAGCCAGTAAAGATTTGCCCAAGCGATGAGATGCGTTTCGCTCAAGAGCGCTGCCGGCAGTCGCCCATGGACCGTGGCATTGCTGGTGTGCGTTGCCTGGCTGGCGTTCGGGTCGCCGGTGGCCGCTGTGGCGCAGCAGGTGCCGCATCCGCCGGATCGTCCTAAGGCGAGCCAGCCGGTCCCGCGCCCACCGGAGCGTCCCCAGACAACCGAGAACACGCCCACAGGCGAGGAGCCCGCGACCACCTTCAAGGTTAACGTCAGGCTGGTGAACGTATTCACCACGGTGACGGATGCCAACGGCGCGCCGGTTACGCACCTCAAGCGCGAGGACTTCCGCGTCTTCGAGGACGGGCGAGAGCAGACGATCGCGGTCTTCGATCGGGAGAGCGGATTGCCGCTCTCGATCGTGCTGGCCGTCGATGCCAGCCTGAGCACGCGCAAAGACCTGGCTCTGGAGCTGGAGGCGGCCAGGCGCTTTGCCCACACCATCCTGCGGCCCGTCGATGCACTTTCGCTTTACCAGTTCAGCAAGTATGTAACCGAGGTGACTCCATTTACCGCGAGTCTGCGGCAGATCGACCGCGCCATCAGCCAGGTGCGCGCCAGCTCCTCGACCGCGCTGTATGACGCCATCTATCTGGGCGCGAAGGCATTGATCCCGCGGCAGGGAAGAAAGGTGCTGGTGCTGATCAGCGACGGCGGCGACACCGCCAGCCAGGTCACCTATCAGGATGCGGTTCGCGCGGCGCAGACGGCGGAGAGCATCGTTTACTCGATCATTATGGTTCCCATAGAGGCCAGCGCCGGACGCGATATCGGCGGTGAACACGCCCTCATTCAACTCTCGCACGACACCGGCGGGAAGTATTATTACGCTTCCAGGCCGAGCGGCCTGGAAGATGCGTTCCGGCAGATCAGCGAAGAGCTGCGCACGCAATACCTGATCGGCTATTACCCTTCGGCGCGGACCGGCAACGACTTCCGACAAATCCGGCTGGAGGTGAAAGCGCCGGAGAACGAGCCTGCCGGCGAGCTGCGAGTTCGCTACCGCACCGGATACTACATCAGCAAATTGGAGTAAGCCCGCGCGTCTTCCTCGGTTGCCTGGCTGGATTTCCCACACCAGATTCGGGATTCTTCTGACCCGCATCTTTTGCGCTTTGGCGCAGCCTCGCTCGGATGATGCCGTTATAGCGAGAAAAGCGGATTCGTCGCTGCAAGCTGGGCCGCGTGCTGTAAAATGTGAGCTATGGGTTCTCACGGATCGCTCAATGGCTTGGCCGGTCGCCGGGGCAAGACGCCTCCTCCGGAGGAGACGTTCGAGGAAGTCGCCTATCTGAAAATGCTCGGTGAAAAACAGAAGCCGGTCAGTATCAAGCTGGTGGACGGCGAGATTGTTCGCGGCTGGATTGAGTACTACGATCGCAACATGGTCCGGCTGACCCGCGAAGGCGCTCCCAACCTGTTTATCTTCAAGCATGAAATCATGTACATCGCGGAAGGCACGGGAAGGGAAAGCGCGCGCAAGCGGGAGGCCAGGACGGCCACCACGCGTGCCTCCAATCCCGAAAGTCAATCCCGCGGCGCTGACGAGTAGCCCCATTCTGAGTCCGGTGACAACCATCTCCATGTCAGAGTTCCTGCCAAAAATGTCCGCCATCGCCCAGGAAGCAGGCAAGCTGCTGATGGGTTATTTTGCCAAAGGCATCAGTTACGAGTACAAGGGCGGCGAAATCGACCTGGTGACGGATGCGGACCGCGCCTCGGAGCGGCTGATCGTCGGCCGCTTGCACGAACAGTGGCCGGAGCACGAGATCCTCGCCGAGGAAGGAACACACCGGGTGGGTAACAGTTATCACTGGCACGTTGACCCGCTCGACGGCACCACGAACTTCGCCCACGGCTATCCCGTTTTCTGCGTTTCGATCGGGCTGGAGCACGAGGGCGAGCTCCAGGCCGGGGTGCTGTTCGACCCTACCCGGAACGAATTGTTCGCCGCCGAGTGCGGCCGCGGCGCTACTTTGAACGGGCAGCCGATTAGGGTTTCCCGAACGCCGAAGCTGGCCGAGTCCATCCTCGGCACCGGCTTCCCCAGCTATAAGCGGCACAAAGACCCGAATATCCACTTCTACCATCAGCTCACCTTGCGCAGTCATGGTGTAAGGCGTGCGGGTTCGGCGGCGCTGGATATGGCGAATGTGGCCTGCGGCCGTTATGACGGCTTTTGGGAGTTCAACCTCAATCCGTGGGACACCTGTGCCGGGGTCTCTGCTGGTGCGGGAAGCCGGGGGGATGATCACGCGCTTCGACGGCTCTCCCTGGCGGCTCGACAGCAAGGAGACGCTGGCCTCCAATGGCCTGCTGCACGGCGAACTGATCCAGGAGTTCGGCGAGATCTTCGCCGGAAGGGGCCTGTACCCATTGCCCTCGCCGGTGGAGTACGCCCGGCAGCGCCCGCACTAATCGGGGGCCGCACTTCGTGGCAGTTCAGTATGCGGAAACCGGCAAGCCGGCGCCCTCAACAAATGCCGTTCTCGCGGTTATCGGGGTGAGAAGCAACCTCGCGGGGCTTTGTTAGAATCGAAATAGTGTAGGGGTTTACTTCAGGACGTCTGTTGAGTGCCCTTCCCCAGAGCGTGACGGAATTTCCAGCAGTGCCGCAGTTGCGGTACCGAGATGATCGCGCCTCACCCGCGGGCACTCCGGAGAGACAAAGACTATGGCATACGTGATTGCGGAACCGTGCATTGGAACCAAAGATACGGCATGCGTCGATGCCTGCCCGGTGGACTGCATCCACCCCAAGAAGGATGAAGAGGTTTTTGCGAAAGAGCAGATGCTCTACATCGACCCGGTCGAATGCATCGACTGTGGGGCCTGTGTTCCGGTGTGTCCCGTCTCGGCCATATTTGCCCTGGACGACCTGCCGGAGAAGTGGAAGGAATACACCGAGCGCAACGCCAAATACTTCGGGCGTTGAGCTTGCCGTTGGCGATCATGGAGTGGCCGGGAGGCTTCTGCGGCCACTGCGCCACCTCCATAGCTCGGCGAAACCCTGGTTTGTCCCTCCAGGACGTGAATCTACGGTCCTGCTTTTCTCTCTGTTCGTGCTCCAGTAGAATGAATTATTAAGGTTGAGACGAAGGCTTCGGCTTGTGTCAACCTCGGCGTAGGGGCAGCGTGTCCTTGCCGGGGCAGGTCTCGAGAACCACTCTGCATGCCGCTTAAGCACTCTGAGGCAATCGTTCTTCGCACGTATCCGCTGCACGAGGCAGACCTTCTGGTTACGCTCTTTACGCGCCAGGAAGGCAAGCTGAAGGGCGTGGCGAAGGCGGCAAAAAGATCGCGCCGCCGCTTCGGTGGCGCGCTGGAGCCGCTGACCTGCGTGCGGGTGTACTGGGAAGACCGCGAAGGCAAAGAGCTGGCGCGCATCGATTCCTGCGAGGTGCTGTCGTCGCCGCTCTCGTCGGAAGTGGATTATGCGCGGGCCGTGGCCCTGGGACACGTGGCCGAGATGCTCGACGAGATGCTGCCCGAGCGCGAGCCGAACGACGCCGTCTACCGGCTGGCGGTTTCCGTGCTGGCCTGTTTGCAGTCCAACGCCATCTGGATGCCGGTGACGTATTTCGATCTGTGGCTGGTGCGGTTGATGGGCTTTCTGCCCGAGCTGGGCGAGTGCATCGTTTGCGGGCGCGACCTGGAGGGCCACAGGGCCTGGTTCCATGCGCTGGCCGACGGGCTGATGTGCCCCGAGCACAAGCGGCTGGCCTCATCGGAGATGACGGCCGATTCGCGGGCCTTGGCGGCGGAGATGTTCCGCTTGCCGGTGGAGCGGCTGGCGGGTGCGCCGTGGCCGCGGACGCGCGGGGCGGACCTGCGCAAGTTCCTGATGCAGATTTTGTCGCGCCACCTGGATCGCACGCCGGTGACCTCGGCGCAACTGGAGAAGCTGGATTAGAACGTCATGACGGACAGGCGCCACATGCGGATCATTTGGGCACTGATTCTTTTCGGCTCCATCCTTGCAGGAGGCGCTGGCGTTCTTCCGGCTGCCGCGCAGAGCCGTCCGCAGCTTCTGGAGGGCTTGCAGCAGGTATCGACCATGGAGCAGGCGCAGGAGTGGATAACGTACTACTACCTGCATCCACGTCCCGACTTGCTGCCTTCGGCGCTGGAGGTTTTCTCCAAGGCCGGGTTGCTGACCTCGAAGGAGGACTCCAGTGGGATCGTTTCCTTCACCGCGCAGCTATGCGTTGCCAATCCGGACAAGGTGAATTCCTGGGCTTTGACCGTTGCTAAACGATCCGAGGATCAGAAGGTAGCTCTGGAAGCCGCCTTGTGGATCGCAAATTCGGTGGAGTCCCGCCTGGCGTTGTCAGTATTGGGAGCCAGTACGGGACAGACGCAGAAGAAAGCCATCGACCAGATGCTTTCCAACTCGCCTCCCGATCTCCTGCGTGGGGACATAGAATCCCCCGCTGTAATCGATGGGTTGTGGGGTGGCTTTTTCGCCACCGGTGACGGGCGTTTTGTGAGGCGAGTTATCTCGGTGTTGCCTTTGATCAACACGAAAATCAACACGGCAGGCGCGGCCGCCAAAGTCTCGCTTGGGCGCGCCGCCGAGCGGTCGCTGACCAACAACGCCATTCTTCACCCGGCGGTCATGGCGATCTGCGAATCCGAGCTGGGGCGTGCTCCAAGCGACGAAAAAGCCGTCCTGGCCCAAGTCGTCCAGCGGGCTAAAGAAGGCAAAAGGTAGGAGCTTCGATGGCAACGGCAACGACGAAACCGCTTACCTTCCAGGAGCTCATCCTGAAGCTGCAGGAGTTTTGGGCGCGGCAGGGATGCGTCCTGCAACAACCGCATGACGTGGAAGTGGGGGCGGGAACCATGTCGCCGGGAACCTTCCTGCGCGTGCTCGGCCCCGAACCCTATCGCGTCGCCTACGTTCAGCCTTCGCGGCGTCCGGCGGACGGCCGCTATGGCGAGAATCCGAACCGCCTGTACAAGCATACGCAGTATCAGGTCATTCTTAAGCCGCCGCCGGAAAACGTGCAGGAGCTGTATCTTGAATCACTGGCGGCCATCGGCATCGATCTGCGCAAGCACGACGTGAAATTCGAAGAGGACAACTGGGAATCGCCCACCCTCGGCGCCTGGGGCGTGGGCTGGCAGGTCATGCTCGACGGGCTGGAGATCACGCAGTTCACTTACTTCCAGCAGTGCGGGGCGGTCGACCTCGACCCGATGTGCGCCGAGCTGACCTATGGCATCGAGCGCATCGCGGCCTTCCTGCAGGACGTGGATTCCATTTACGACATCGTCTGGGTATACGGGCCTGACGGCAAGCCGGTAACCTACGGCGATATCCGGCTCGACGACGAGGTGCAGTACTCCGTCTACAACTTTGAGCTGGCGGATGTCGACAAGCTCTGGAAGCGCCTGGACGCCTACGAGGCGGAGTGCCAGGAGCTGCTCGACGAATACGCCAAGCTGGTGGAAGAGCAGAAGGAAAGCGGCAAGAAGGAACGGGTGCTGGACGAGGAGTTCGGCAAGCGCCTGGCAACGCAGAAGAAGCGTTTCCCGCTGTTGCCGGCTTACGATCTCTGCCTGAAGTGTTCGCACCTGTTTAACCTGCTGGACGCTCGCGGGGCCATCAGCGTGACCGAGCGGGTCGGAATCATCGCCCGGATTCGCGTCCTGGCCGTGCAGGTGGCTAAGGCGTGGGTCGACCAGCAGAAGACGAAGTTCAACGAACCGTCACTTGCGTCTTCGGCGGCGCCGGCGGATTAGGAGCGGCGGGCGCTCCAGCCGGAGCTTACGATTTTTACTCGGCTTTTATGACGGCGGCCACCGGCAACCTGGGGCCGCGCTTACAATAGGAATCTTGTCAGATGGCAAACTTTTTCTTAGAGATAGGGACGGAAGAGATCCCGGCGCGCATGGTCAACTCGGCAGAGGACGAGTTGGCCCGGCGTCTTGGCGATCTGCTGGCGCGCGAGCATCTGGTGGCGCATGATTCCCCGGGCGCGGCCCTGGCGCCGGTAGAGTCCTTTTCCACGCCGCGGCGGATCGCCGTGCTGGCGCACGGAGTTTCGGAAGCGCAGCCGGATGTCGAAGAGCGTGTGATCGGTCCTTCGCTGAAGGTCGCCTACAAGGATGGGCAGCCGACGCCCGCCGCTCACGCCTTTGCCAAGAAAGTTCACGCTCGACTTGGATGCGCTGGAGCGGACCACCACCCCGAAGGGCGAGTATCTGGCGGCCCGGGTGCTGAAGAAGGGACGCGGCGCCTTGGAGCTGCTGGCGGACGCCTTGCCGAAGGAGATCGGCTCCATCTACTGGGCCAAGAATATGTACTGGCGCGGCAAATCGGCGGAGCGCTTCGTTCGTCCGGTGCGCTGGATAGTGGCGTTGCTCGACGGCAAGGTAGTGCCGGTCGAGTTCGGCGGCGTTACGGCGGCCGATCGTTCGCGCGGCCACAGGATTCTATCGCATCAAGATGTAATCGTCCGGTCCGGAAAGGAATATGCCGAGAAGCTGAAAGCCGCTTGCGTTATCCCGCGGCGGTCGGAGCGTGAAGCGGTGATCCGCAAGGCGCTGGATGCGGCGACACGAACGATTCCGGGGGCGCGCTGGCGCGAAGATAAGGAGCTGCTGGCGCACCGTCGTCAATCTCACAGAGTTTCCTTCGGTGATTCTCGGCAGCTTCGAGGCGGAGTATCTCAGCCTGCCGGAAGAGGTTCTGGTTACGGTCATGCGCGACCACCAGAAGTATTTCGCCATGGAGGACGCGCAAGGAAAGCTGGCGCCGCATTTTCTGGCGGTGCTCAACACCTCCGGCGATCCGGATGGGCTGATCCGGCACGGTAACGAACGCGTGCTGCGGGCGCGCTTCAACGACGCCCGCTTCTTCTGGCAGGCGGATCAGAAGATCGACCTGAAGCAGCGCGTCGATATGCTCAAGACCGTCACCTTTCAGAAAGACCTGGGCAGCTACTACGACAAGACTATGCGCACGCAGCGGCTGGCGAGCCTGGTAGGGGAAAGCGTGCGGCAGAGCGGGCTGTCGCTGCGTCCGGGCATCGTGCACAAGGCCGCGTTTCTGGCGAAGGCTGATTTGACAACCGAGCTGGTCAAGGAATTCACCGAGCTGCAGGGCATCATCGGCGGGCTTTACGCCAAGGCACAGGCCAAGGCGCTGCAGATGGACCCCGTGATCGGCGACGTCATCTACGACCACTACCGGCCCGAATCGATGGAAGACGACGTGCCGCGCTCGCGCGAGAGCGCCGTGCTGGCCATCGCCGACAAGGCTGATTCCATCGCCGGGATGTTTGCCCTGGGATTGCAGCCCAGCGGATCGAAGGACCCGTTCGCGCTGCGCCGCGCCGGCAACGGAATCGTGCGCATCCTGGCCGAGCACAACCTGCCGCTGAGCCTCCGCCAGATCATGGACGACGCCATGCTGCAGTACAAGGACAGCGAGGCCGAGAAGAAATTTACCGCCGCGAAGAGCTTCCAGCAGGACGTTGCCGGCTTTTTCCGCGAACGTCTCGAGTTCTACCTGCGCGAGGCCAGGGGCTTTGCTTACGACGTAGTGAACGCCGTTCTGGCCTCGGGCGCGGACAATGTTCCCGACGCGATCGTGCGCGCGGAAGCAGTCGCCAAGGTGCGCGGCTCGGAGGATTTCCAGGCGATTTCCGTGGCTTTCAAGCGCATCAAGAACATCCTGCGGCAGGCGGCCGAGGCGAACAAGATGGCGCCGTAGCGCGACCGGCGACTGCTGCGGACGCTGGAACCGGCGGAGCGCGAGCTGGCGGCGCAGGCGGCGCAGTCAGGAGAGAAGGTTCGTTCGCTATGCGCGGAAAAGCGCTATGACGAGGCCATGGCGGAGATCGCCAAGGTTCGCAAACCGATTGACGAGTTCTTCGACCGGGTAATGGTGATGGTCGACGAAGAAGAGGTGCGGAACCGCAGGCTGGGGCTACTTTCAGACCTGCTGCGGCAATTCAATACGATCGCGGATTTCAGCGAAATCACTCCTCAGCAAGCGTAAGCCAATCGCTCGCCCGGGAAGCCCTGCTGTAATCGGAAGGCGCTCCAGCAAGCCGGAAGGAAGACTTGCCGGGGACCCCGCAAAACCGCATCGGCAACAGAGTCCTGTAATCGTTAACCCGTGAGGGAGGGGCGGCGGAATAGGCTGCTGAAAAAAGCGCCGAAGCAACAAGCGAGGCGCTATTGGATGTGGATATAACAGGATCGCCGCACAAGGCCTTGTATCCTCAACTACCCACAAACTGTTTTCAGCAGCCTGAGAGGCCGCCGTAAAAAGGTTTCAAATCCAATGAGTACGCAAAGTGAAAGGGCGCAGATGGCAACTCCCAGTGAGAAGGCAGTCAAGTACGTTTACTCGTTCGGCGGCGGACACGCTGAAGGACACGGCAAAATGAAGGATGTGCTCGGGGGCAAAGGAGCGGGACTGGCGGAGATGACCAACGCCGGGCTTCCCGTACCGCCGGGCTTCACGATCCAGACGGAAGCCTGTCGCGATTGGATGCGCGGCTCGCTCTCTCCGGAAGTCGACCGCGAGATGGACGCGGCGCTCGGCAAGCTGGAGCAACTGCAGGGACAGAAGCTGGGCGCGGGCGAAAACCCGTTGCTGGTTTCCGTGCGCTCGGGCGCCAAGTTCTCCATGCCCGGCATGATGGACACCATACTCAACCTCGGCCTGAATGACGAGTCGGTGGAGGCCCTGGCGCGGCGGACGGGCAATCCGCGCTTCGCCTACGACTCCTATCGCCGTCTGATCCAGATGTTCGGCAATGTCGTGCTGGAGATCGAAAAGGCGCACTTCGAGGAAGTTTTCGACAACAAGAAGAAGCAGAAGAAGGCCAAGCTCGACACCGAGCTGGACGCCAAGGCGCTCAAGGAAGTGATCGCCGAGTACAAGAAGGTAGTGAAGAAGTACGCCAAGGCCGACTTCCCGCAGAGCCCGCGCGAGCAGCTGGTGATGGCGCGCAACGCCGTCTTCCGCAGCTGGAACAACGACCGCGCCGGCACTACCGCCGCATCAACAACATCGACGACTGGCTGGGAACCGCGGTCAACATGCAGGCCATGGTCTTCGGCAACATGGGCGAAACCAGCGGCACCGGCGTGGGCTTCACGCGCAATCCCGCCACCGGCAAGAAGGAGTTTTACGGCGAGTTCCTGATGAACGCCCAGGGCGAGGACGTGGTCTCCGGCGTGCGCACTCCGGTGCATATCTCCGAACTGAAGAAGATCATGCCCGCCGTCTACAACCAGTTGCGCGACATCACCTCGCGCATGGAAAAGCACTACCGCGACATGCAGGACTTCGAGTTCACCATTCAGGACGGCAAGCTGTACATGCTGCAGACCCGCAACGGCAAGCGTACGGGACTGGCGGCGGTGCGCGTCGCCATCGACATGGTGGAGGAGGGCCTGATCACGAAGGAAGAGGCGATCTTCCGCGTCGAGCCCAACCAGCTTTACGACTTCCTGGTTCCGCGCCTGGATGAGAAGGGAACCAAGGTCGAGGTGCTGGCCACCGGCCTGCCGGCTTCGCCTGGAGCGGCCGTAGGGCAGATCGTTTTTACCGCCAATGACGCCGTTGAGCTTCAAGCAAAAGGGCAAGATGAAGTCAGTCATCCTGGTGCGCGGCGAAACCACGCCCGAGGACATTCATGGCATGGAAGTCGCCTCCGGTATTCTGACCTCGCGCGGCGGCATGACTTCGCACGCGGCGGTGGTAACGCGCGGCATGGGCAAGTGCTGCGTGGCCGGCGCCGGCGACGTCATGGTCGACGAGAAGAAGCGCGAGATGCGCGCCAAGGGCCAGACCTTCAAGGAAGGCGACTGGATCTCGCTCGACGGCACCACCGGACGCGTCATCAAGGGCAAGCTGAACACTCTGGATGCCGCACCTGACGATCCCGACGTGGTGAAGTTCATGAGCTGGGCCGATCCGTATCGCAAGCTGGGGGTGCGCGCCAACGCCGACATTCCGCGCGACGCCAAGCAGGCGCGGCTGTTCGGCGCCGAAGGCATCGGACTGTGCCGCACCGAGCACATGTTCTTCGCCGAAGACCGCCTGCCGCACATGCGCGCCATGATTCTGGCCGACAACGAAAAGGATCGCCGCACGGCCCTGAAGAAGCTGCTGCCCATGCAGCGCGCCGACTTCGTCGGACTGTTCAAGGCGATGGACGGGCTGCCGGTCGTCATCCGCACGCTCGATCCGCCGCTGCACGAGTTCCTGCCCAAGCGCGAAGACCTGATGGTGGAGATCGGCAAGCTTGAGGTCACCAAGCCGAAGTCTCCCAAGCTGAAGGAGCTGCGGACGCTGTTGGAGCGCGTGGAAGAGCTGCACGAGATCAACCCCATGCTCGGCCACCGCGGCTGCCGTCTGGGAATCACCTATCCGGAGATCACCGAGATGCAGGCGCGCGCCATCCTCGAGGCCGCCGTCGACGTGCAGAAGAAGGGTATCAAGGTGAATGCCGGAGATCATGATCCCGCTCACCACCGGCATCAAGGAGATGGAGAACCAGGCCGATATCTGCCGCCGCGTCGCCGAGGAGGTCTTCAAGGAGAAGGGCACGACGGTCGAGTACCTGGTGGGAACCATGATCGAGCTGCCGCGCGCCGCCCTGATGGCCGAGGAGATCGCCGAGGACGCCGAGTTCTTCAGCTTCGGCACCAACGATCTCACGCAGACCACCTTCGGCTTCTCGCGCGACGACATCAACAAGTTCCTGCCTTACTACCTGAAGGAAGGCATCTTCAAGCAGGATCCGTTTGCCGTCCTCGACCAGGAGGGCGTCGGCGAGCTGGTGAAGATCGGAACCGAGCGCGGCCGCGAGACGCGTCCGAACCTGAAGGTCGGCATCTGCGGCGAGCACGGCGGCGAGCCGCGAGTCGGTGAAGTTCTGTCACCGCGTCGGCATGGACTACGTCTCCTGCTCTCCCTTCCGCGTGCTTACGGCGCGGCTGGCCGCAGCGCAGGAAGGCCTGGCCGAAAAAGGCATGGAGGGCGGACAGACCAAGTGATCGCGCTTAGCGGGCGTGAGCGGCGCCTACGGGCGCCGCGGGAGCCCGCTGCGATCATCCTGAGCGAGCCCGCGAGGCGGGCGAGCCGAAGGATCCCAAAACTAAGCCGCAAAACTAAGCCCGGCCGCAAGGCCGGGCTTTTCTCTGCCAAACGAATTTCGTGCGCTTACTGTATGCGCTGCAGTCTGGCGATCAGTTTTTGCGCCAGGTTGGCTTCGCTCTCCGACCAGAGCACGCGTCCGGTCAAGCGGCAACTCTTTTCCAGGCCTTGGATGTAGCCGATGAGCTGGGCGACGTTGTCGCGCACCCGCTGTTGGTCGGCAGGCGCAAGATCAAGCTCTTCGTGCAGGAAGTGATAATCGAGCCCGAAGTCGATCTCGATGTGGCCGTCCTCGGTGTAGATTCCCTCGTCGAATTCCGCTCCGTGCAGAATGAAGCTGACTTTGCTCTCCTGTCTGGACCAGGCCGCACCCGCTCCGGCAGTAGCTTGGCCAGGGCCTTGCCTGTTTGCCGGCGAATCCGCAGCAAACGCGGCGTCAGTGCCGATCCCGGCGGGAGTCCACAGCTCCCAATAGGCCTCGAAGGTGAGGGCGTAATCGTCGTGGGCGAACGCCTGCGCAATCTCAATTGCCTCCTGCGGCGTCGCCGGAGGAACGAAGCGGCGCTCCAGCACAGAGGGCTCAGACCAACTGATCGGCTGCGCGGCAAAGTACGTTATGCCGGGATGAGCGGCAGCGAAGGGAAACTGCTGCAGAACGGGCAGCGCGCGTGTCAGCATCTCCTCCGCGCGGAAGGTTGGAAACCATAAGCTCAGATAGAGCGGATCGGGCATTTGCTCCTTCCAGAGCGATTTTACAGAAGAACCTCACGCCAGGCACCAGCCCCAACAAGCACTCTGCGCGCGCCTGTTGGGGGGCGGCATCCGGACCCAAGCGGCTCCTGGTTATTGTGGGACACCTTCGACGAGAAACACACGGTAGGTCGCGTACTTCTCACCGATCTTCTTGGCGTCCTTGAAGGCCGCCGTGTCGCGAAAAGCCTGGAACTTCTCCATGCTCTCCCATTGCTGTATCACGGTGCGCGACTTGGGCGGCGCGCCTTCCAGCGAGGTGGTCTTACCGCCCGCGGCCAGGGCACGAACGCCTGCCGCTTTGTTGACGGCCATGATCTTCGGCATGAACTCTTTCGCAAAGGCATCTGGGTTGTTGATTTGGATTTCTTCAATCAGGTAGACAGGCGGCTTGGCTTGGGCGTGCACGCCGTGGACCACGAGAGCACCCAGGGCGAAGCCGATCAGGATGGCCAATGCTACTACGTAGCTTCTTTTCACGGTGTAGCCTCCTCTGGTTCAGGTACGGCAAGCAGTCAAATGCAGATACAGGACGTTCTCAAAGACAAGCTTGCGCATCCGGGAATTATCCCGGATCAGAAGTGTACTACGACGGCAGACGCGGCCTCTTGTGCCGCCAACCCGCCGGCAGTCGTTGAAGCCGATAGGGGGACAGCGTCCAGGCCGCAGTCACGCGGGAGCGGCAGAGTGCTCCCGCGCGTGAACGGTTTGCCTTACTTGGCCTGCTGTCTCTGCTTCTGGTCGGCCTCCCACACCGGCTTGTAGTCATAGGTGGGGAAGAACTCCGTGCGGAACGCTCCCCAGGCGGTGCGTTCGAGAGCGACATTAACCTCGCGCAGCCGCTCGGCGGGGAAGCGCAGCGTAACCACCTGCCCGATGCCCATCATGACATACCAGGAAACAACTTCCACCCCGGCCGGCGGGAAGGCTTTGTAGTAGCCCTGCGCCTCGAGCTCGGCGTTGATCTTGCCGAGGGGCTTGGACTCGTCGTGCTTGAGAAAGACAGTGAGCAGCATCATCCCTTTCTGCGCACCGGCCTGCATATTAGCGGCGGGAGCGGCAGGGGCGGAGGGCTGGGTTTGCGCGACACCGATGGCGGCCAGCAACAGCAACAGAACGAAGAGGCGAACTGCGGTCTTCCAATTCAGCATTCGGGTTCTCCTAAGGGTCAGGTAGAGTCATCGCTGGCTGCGCCAGTCCAGCGGCATGACGGCCTTGGACAGCAACAGTCTTGGACTGCAGAATGATATCAGCCCCGTCGGCTTCGTGCAGGTCTGGAGGGAGAGAGCGATTACCACGGGCTGAGAGTGCGTGGGTTGTGTGCTTCTCGCGGGATACGAAGGCGCAAAGGCGCGGGCGACTGCCGGCTTTGACACTGCCGAGGCGTGCTGTTACGATGAATTGCGGTCGTGTTGCAAAGTTTCCCGCCTGTAGCGTCCCCGTCGTCTAGCCCGGCCTAGGACATCGCCCTTTCACGGCGGTAACGCGGGTTCAAATCCCGCCGGGGACGCCAAGCCCGAATTACACATCTTGTGGTCACGCCTCCCGCAACAGATTTGTGCAAGCGCAGGTTCCACAATCGCGAGCCGCAGGTCGCGCTAAACTCCGCCCGTTTGCGGTGTTGTTTCGCGAGAGCGAACCACTTCATCATGCAAGACGAAAGAGCTTCAAGCTCTCGAGCAGTTTGTTGGTATCGATCGGTTTAAGCAGATAAGCATCGCATTGTTCCCGATATGCGGTCATCACGTTTTTCGTGCCGGTGAGCCCCGTGGTCATGATGATTTTTGCTGCGTTGGCCATCGGAACACGGGCCGACGCTTCCTGTTTCCGGATCTCCCGCAGCGCCTCCTGGCCGTCCATTTCCGGCATCATGATATCCATGCAGATCAGGTCGTATCCGGCCCCACCTTCTCTGGCCAGTTGAAATGCTTTGATTGCCTCTTTGCCGTTAACGGCGATGTGGCACTCGCCGTAGCGGGAAAGAAACTGTTGCAGTATGAGCCTGCTGGTAAAGTCGTCCTCGACAATGAGAGCCCTCATTTGATTCCTCCTCACGGTGTCGAATTACGTCGCCTGACTCTCCGCTGAGCTACTGAAGGCAGCTATCTACTGTGTAACCGAGCACCCGGAATCGGGTGCAATTTGAGCTCTCCACGACTTCATCGCCTCCGTCAGCCGAGCCGTTTGCTCTTCCAGCTCAGGAATCAAAACGGTGACGGCAGCCAAATCGCCTGCCTTGCTTGCCGTTTCCATCTTCAAGGCCAGCCCGGAAAGCAGCTCGCCGCCGACATTGGCGGCAGCGCCTTTGACCTTGTGAGCCTCTTTCCGAACCGATTCAATATCCTGCTCCGCAACTCGTTTTTTGAGCATACGAATCAGTTCAGGCAGATCGTTCAGGAATCCGCCTGTTACCGTGTGGGCAAGATGGACATCTTGCATCATCCGGTACAGAAAGGCCTCACGATTGAAGACAGCAACTGATGCTTTCGGCTCCAAAGTCACTTCCTTTCTTTTGCCGGTGGCAGCCTAGCCCCCCTGGCTCGTATGACTATGCTGGGACATCCCTTTGGCGATCAAGTGGTCGGAATAAATATCTAATCGGCACTTTTACGAACTGGCATCAGCGGGAAGTTCATGCCCGCTGTCGGCAAATGTGGGATGAGAAAGCACTCTCCATCCCACATTTAGGGCTGCGCCCTAAATGCGGGCCACCTGACCCTCAGTAGCAGACGAAACCATTGTAAAGAGCTAATAAGTTCCATATTGGAACCTCCAGGCCAAAATTGCGTTCCGGAACAAGCACATATTCTGTTCTTTGAAACCGTTGCTGTGTAAAACTTGGCCAATCGCAAGATAGAACAAGAAGTTTTCATGCTCTAAGAGAAATGACTTGGAAGGGGAGACACCCGTGCAAAAAATCTGTGCTCTGTTTCTAGCCTTGTTGTTTGCCTCTGGACCACTCGTGGTTGGTCAAGAAGCTCCTGCACAGCAAACTGCGCCAACTTCAACATCATCTCCCGCCATTGCAGTGAAGCGCACCCCTGATGGGAAGCTGGTTCTTGAAGACTCCACGCCGGTTCGGCTGCGAACGAAACGGAACCTTTCATCAGCAGAGTGCAAAGCTGGGGATCAAGTAGATTTTGAGGTGCTGGACCCAGTTGTGCTTGACGGAATCACGGTTATACCTCAGAACGGTATCGCAATAGGGAAGGTCACTGAGGCTGAACACAAGAAGCGAATGGGGCGCGGCGGGAAGCTGAACATCGTTATCGAATACGTCAAGTTGTCCAACGGCGAAAAAGCCGCGCTGCGCGCCGAGAAAGACACTAAGGGGGGTGGGCATGTAGGCGCAATGACGGGCGCAATGGTAGCCACGGGCATCGTGTTCTTCCCAGCCGCACCTCTGTTCCTCTTCATGCATGGCAAGGACATCACGATACCTTCAGGAACGGAAATCACGGCATACGTCAATGGCGATACCGTGTTCACTCCGCTGCTACCTCCTACTGGTGTTGCGCCAGCTACGGCGCTCGCCAACACGGCCAATACTGAGTTAGTACTCACCTCGAGCTCGGATGGCGCCGATATTGAGATTGACGGCGTATTTGCTGGCAATACTCCTTCCACTGTGCAGGTCAGCGCGGGAGATCATACGGTTCGCATATCGCGCAAAGGCTACTCAACCTATGAAAAACAAATCCATGTTTCAGGTGGAAAGATTACTCTTCGCGCCGAACTAGAGCCTGTGAAGGAATAGCCAACTCTGGTAGTCGGCTCAGCTTTACCGAGCAGTTCGCCACCTTTAAGCGAATGGCGCAGGAACTCAAGATTCATCCTGATGATTGCGTTGCTCTCGGTGCCCGTCTCAGTGGATTCGGGTGGCGTACGAGGTAGCGCGAAACTCCAGTCGTCAGAGTCCTGGCGAACATTGCTTCAGGCCAACGCGCCGGGGTGTTTATCTGCTGTCACTGCTGGATGCTGCCGAGACACCAAAAGGACAACAGAACTAAATATTGCTCACACCCGCCAAGCCACGCTCCCCAAAAAACAGCATCGGAGACGATTTTCAGTGTTTTCGAGTTTTGCCTGTGGCAAGGTAGAATGCTCCGGCTGAACCTAGGAGGAAACACGGCTCATGCGGCCATTCTATCGATTAGATGGCGAGAACCATTTATCTCGGATTATTGCCCTAATAGCTCTGGGAGCGGCTCTGCTGACTCCTTACGATCTGGTTTCCCAACCCCCATCGCAGCCAGCGCAAGACCTGGTAAAGGATGTGGCATACAACGAGCTCCAGGACCGGGTCCAGGAGAGTTTCTGGGAGTACCGCATTGACAAGCGCGTCGACCGCCACACCTTGACGGAGGAGCGGGTTGAAACCAGATATGGCCGTCTCACCCGCCTGATCGCCAAGGACGGCATCCCGCTCAGTAAGGCAGAACAGCAGCAGGAAGACGCACGGCTGCAGTCGTTGCTACACAATCCGGGAGAGTTGCAAAAGGCCAAGGAACAGTTCGAAAAAGACGACCGGCGGCTGAAACGGCTTTACGCCATACTGCCCACCGCGTTCCTGTGTGATTACGATGGCGAAGACGGCGGCAATATCCGGCTCAGGTTTCGTCCCAATCCTGCCTTCAAAGCCCCCACATACGAGGCACGCATCTTTCACGCGCTGGGGGGACAAATATGGATCGACCCGCGGCAAAAGCGCCTGGTGGCAATCAAGAGCGAACTGATTGAGCGGGTGACGTTTGCCTACGGTCTTTTGGGCTATGTCAACAAGGGTGGAAGCTTCGCCATCCATCGCCGGCAGGTGAGCCCAGCTCACTGGAGGACTGACCTCATTGATCTCCAGGCCTCAGGCCGATTGTTGCTTTTCAAGAACGTGAGCAGAGAACAGCACGAGGCGCGATCAGGGTTCGAGGCTGTCCCCGGAAACACGACCCTGGAGCAAGCCGAAGCCTTGTTGAAGCAGAGCGCCGTGATGGCTGATCCGGAGCACGACTGAGCAAGGACACTAGTCAAATCACCGAAGGGCGCTACAATAGCAGCCAGCGAATCAATGTTTCCCAATCCTGAGTCAAGAACCAGCTTCGCCTCATTTGCTCATCGCGCTTTCGTCCTGTTCGTCATTGCACGATTACTGAGCGTGATTGCGATTGAGATGGTGTCGGTCTCAGTCGGCTGGCAGGTTTATGAGATCACCCACCGGCCGCTCGATCTCGGGCTGGTCGGCCTGGCTGAGTGCATTCCCGGCATACTTCTGTTTCTGGTGGCGGGGAACGCGGCCGACCACTTTTCCCGCAAGCGTTTGCTGGTAACGTGTTACCTGGGATACGGATTGTGCGCCACGCTCCTGCTGCACTTTGCCTTGCGGGGCGTAACAACGGTGACGCCGATCTATGTGGCCGTCTTCCTGCTCGGCACGGTGCGCACCTTCGATAACCCGGCTCGTTCGGCTCTACTGACTGAAATCGTACCCACGGAGCTCTTTCCGACCGCCGTCGCGTGGCAGGGTTCCATTCTGAAAATGGCGACATTGACCGGGCCCATGCTTGGCGGCTTTATCTACACGCTGGCGGGCGGCCCAAGGCCCGTATACCTGACCGGCGCGATTGCCTCGGTGATTGCCGCGGCGGTAGCTGTGCTTATCGTGGGACGCAAGCGTGCTGCCAGGATGAGCCGTCCGAATCTGCGCAGCATGCTGGCGGGATTGCACTATATTCATGGGCACCGGATCATACTCGGGGCCATCTCGCTGGACCTGTTCGCCGTGCTGCTGGGCGGAGCAGTCGCCCTCCTGCCGGTCTATGCTCGCGACATCCTGAAGACCGGCCCGTGGGGGCTCGGGCTGCTGCGGAGTGCCCCCGGTACCGGCGCGATGCTCATGGGCGTGCTGGTGGCACACGTGCGGCTGCAAAAAGTCGGAAAAGTCATGCTGAGCTGCATCGTTGTTTTCGGAACAGCCACGGTTATATTCGGCCTGTCGCACAATCTGCTGTTGTCGCTGGCGGCGCTGCTGATTCTGGGAGCAGGGGATATGGTCAGCGTGATTATTCGGCAGACGCTGGTGCAGGTTGCCACGCCGGACGATATGCGCGGCCGCGTGAGCGCGGTGAATTCCCTGTTTGTCAGCACCTCCAACCAGCTCGGCGCGTTTGAGTCGGGGGTAACCGCCGCGTGGTTCGGGACCGTTCCCGCCGTCGTACTCGGCGGCCTGGGAAGTATTGTGGTGGCGGCGCTGTGGGCATGGCTGTTTCCCGTGTTGCGGAATGCCGATCAGCTTACGGTAGAAGAACTAAGACCCGGAGCCGCAGCAAGGGTATCGCCAGGTTAGCGGCAAACTGACCGAACAACCAGGCTGCCCCCGACATCATGGCCTCTTTTCTGGGGCAGTGAATGCGCAGCCGGGCGAGCGCCACGAACAGAGCCCTTGGGACTTGCGTTGCCCATCGGATCGGGAACTGTGGATCAGGCTCGCTGCAGCAGGTTCCCGATCTCGCGGATGTCCTTTACCTTTTCGATCTGCAGCACCTTCTCGATCAAAGCGTTGGAAGTCGAGGCGCCCAGGATGGGAGTCGCCAGGTCACGGCACTTATCCACAACCTCGGAACGGGTCATAGGATTCTCGGCCGTGCCGCGGACTGCCTTGACGTGCTCGCGGAGTTCGGTGCCGTCGTTGAGGGTCACGATCACGATCGCCTCCCTTGCGGGTTTGCGGCGCTCAAGTTCGTCATCCCACACGAGCTGCACCTCGCCGCGCTGGCGGAGAACAGCCGGATCCTTCATGCGCGGCGTGTCATGCGCCGCCTGGAAGCTGGCCGTTCTGGTTTTTGCGGAGTAATCCGGGTTTTCGCATCCAGACTTGAGTCGGACTGGCTCGCTCTCGGCCTGGCTTCCCAAAATGGAATCCTCGGAAAAGTTAAGTGTGAAAAAGGTCTTTCCTAGTGCAGGCCCGAGAGACAGAATTGCGCAACTCGTTTGCAAGGCCACCTTTATGGAATGGAGCGCCTAATGGAATGGAGCGCCTATGCAGATCGACTTCCATCACGCAGTGGTATACATCCTGGCAAGACTGGCGGGGTTTGATCACAGCGAAGGTAGCACGGTCGCCTACGCCTCCCAGTACGTCGATGACGCAACCAACCGGGGCACTATCGTCTTCGATAACGGGCGGAGGTATGCGCATATCGCCTCCGCTCACGAGGTGCTGGACCTCTATGACAACTGCAACGTGAAAGAGGATTGCGACGTTTGGGTGCCCTTTCACTTTCTTCCGGGAAACAACGGCGCTGCGGCTGGGGAAGCGCTCGAGCTTCCCATAATCCAGCGGCTCCTCTGCACTCCGGACAGCCCGGTCGCCGCAGATATGCGCGACGGCTGCTTGCAAGCCCGGGGACAACAGAACTCACTGCACCGGCTGGGAATCACTACGCATACGTATGCTGATACCTGGGCGCATAAGCGCTTCGCCGGGTTGCGCCATTCCATCAATTCGGCGTCGGATGTGCAACTCGAGCAGAAATACAATACCAAGGAATTTCTAGATATCCTGGCGGCCGCCCTGATGAGCAGCCTGGTCAAAGTTGGACATGCGGCACTGCAGACGTATCCTGACATGCCTTTCCTGAGGTTCACCTACAAGGACTCTTTCGGAAAGGTGGTGAACCGCGACAATCCGGCCGAGTTCATGGTCGCCTGCCGGCGGATTTTTAACTTATTTGAGAGCTATCGCGAGGTGCCTGCCACTCAGCTTTTGCCGAAAGATGAGCAGCTTTTGCAAGACTCGCTGCGCGGCTTCGACGATGCGGACTGCCATGCTCGCCACGGAAAGTGGCTGGACCGTCTGGAGGAAGATAACTTTTCCTTCGGCCGACTTAGCCAGGACGAATTGAAACAGCTCGACTACAAGCCCAAGGGGGCTGGTTCCTGGAAATACGAAGCGCTTGGGACCGAGCGGTCCGAAGATTCGCCGGATGAAAGATTCCATTACGATCCCGCATTTGAGCAAAGTAACTGGAAGCTCTTCCATGACGCTCTGAAGACACAGCACTGTTTCCTTTTGGATGAGATTTTGCCGAAGTATCAACTGCCGCTTACCCCGGAACTCGTCCGCGCGGCGGGCGCGTGAGTGCTTCTCGGATTACGAGCCGGCTTTGCGAGAAGAGGGCGGGGCAGTAAGGGGGTTTGCAGATGGCAACGACTATCCTCCAGGATCTAAGGGCGGTCGGGCAGTGGTTGGAGCACATCGGGTCGCCGGAAGCGTGCGAGCCGCCCTTGCCGCCACCGGTCTATCAGGACCGCCAAAACGAGTTCGGCAGGCTATTCCGCGCCGCTCTGCGCCACATCCCGGGCGCCTGGGAAGATGCAGGCAACTATCTGTCGGCTATGGGCCCCGAGCTTCCGCTGGGCGAATTCTCCTGCCCTTACCGTGTGCTGATCATCTCCGGAATTCTCAGCCAGTGCATTTCTCCCGCGGTAACTGCCTTCGCCGATGCACGCACTCATCTGCGGGAAGCTCACGGATTCGAATCCGAGTATCTGGATGTGGCCGCTCTCGGCAGTTGCGGATACAACGGCCGGACTGTCGCGAACTACCTGCGGGAGCATGCCGGAGACGGCGGGCCGAAATATATTCTTGTGGGCTACAGCCAGGGTGCTCCCGATATTCAGGAGATGCTCGTTCAAAGCCCGGACATAGTTTCCAACGTGGCTGCGCTGCTCACCGTCTCCGGGTGTATCGGGGGATCGCACCTGCTGGACATGCTATCCGGGGCCAGGTTCGTGATTCCCGCTCCGAGTGTGTGCATCCGCAACTGGGAGGTGGGTGACGGCGGGGCCGTGAATAGCCTTCGTTCCGGCGTTCGTCGCAAATTTCTGGAGGAGCATCCTGATTCGCTGGTTCCCAGCTATTCGATTACCGCCGCCTCGACCGAAGCGACAACTTCGCTGATTCTTCGGCCGGCCTGGCGCGCGCTGGGCGAGCGTTTCGGGCCGCAGGACAGCCAGATGGCGGTGAGCGACCAGATTGTTCCCAATGGCAAATTGCTGGCCGTCGCCAAGGGCGATCATTGGGCGGTAGCTATGCCCTTTGAATCCTTGGGCGACGCCGGCGTGAATGCGCTGCTCGATTGCAACCACTTTCCCCGGGCTGCCCTGCTGGAGGCGGCCCTGAGGTACGTCGCCAAAGATTTGGGCGCCTGAGGATTGACGGTCTCAGCCGCGCTGAGCCGTTTGCAGAAGGGAGATCTTCATCGGAGAGCTACGATTACAGGCGAGGAGATTCTGTCCCGCGCAACGGCGTCAAGCTGGTAGCCGAGCCACGGACCTCGGACGAGCGGTCGCGGACCACAAACACCGGGAACATAGTTCGAGATGGGATCGACGTCGCCTTCAGACTTGATTTTCCTGGCAGGATTTGAGCTATGAGTTTGCAATATCGTTGCGAAAGATAGAGTGCTGGAAATTAGAACTGAAAGGAGATTCCTGCGCTAGTCTGTTGCCTCAAATTGGCACCCTTGCTGTGTTCAGAGAAGCAGGCCGTTAGAAGAAAGAAGGACGGAGTCTGCGGGAATAGAAAGATGGGTATGGGGCCATGCCGAGTAATCGGTTTCGCGCTTGGTCGAAGCGCCAGGTAGAGTGGCAATCCTGCGCAAGAGAAGGCAAACGTCAGAAACGGTGACAGTGGGTTCCCCAGAGTATATTCAGGACACTCTCCCCGCCGCCAGGCTAGGCATCGATTCCGGCAGCATCGTAGCGCAGGAGCGATTGCAATGCCCACGACTGTCAACGTTGCAAGTCCCGCCGAATCATTACTGATAGCGCAGCAGTTCAGGGCTATGGGCATCGCCCAGGTTATCGTTGTATTGAAAACTCCCCTCCTCCCGGCAGAGAAAACTCCCACCCACAAGGCAATGAAGGTCCCTGTACGCGCGGCTATGGCGACGGTTGCGACGGCCATGAAGGCCAGGACGCAGCCGGATTTGCGGCGGTATTTCGTCCAATCCGAGCTGACATGGGACAGCGCCATTAAGTTTGCCGCAGCCAGAGGCGAATCATCTCTTGCCGTCCGTCCCGCGCGTTCCGTAGCAGCCGTACCTGCCGTGCGTACGTATCCGAACCTGGGGGTAATGCTGGGCAACGTGACCCGCGACGGCCTGGAACACCTTCGCCGTGACGAGCGGGTCGCAGCCGTTACCGGTGCTCCGGAACTCAGCCTGATCCGCCCAAGCGAAACCCACGCAGCGGAAGTTACGGCGCAAATTGGCTGGGGCATAGGATCGCTGGAAATTGGGAAGCTATGGGATCAGGGTCTAACCGGCAAGGGTGTCCTGGTCGCCCATCTTGATACCGGAGTGGACGGCCGGCATCCCGCCTTGAAAGGCGCAATCGCCAAATTTGCGCAGTTCGATGATCTGGGCAATCGCGTGCAGCCCGATCCCGCGCCTTTCGACAGCGACGAGCACGGCACGCACACGGCGGCGACGGTCGCGGGTCGAGCCACAAGCGGCTTTACGATGGGGGTGGCGCCCGGGGCACAACTGGCCAGCGCGATAGTCATAGAAGGCGGAAACATTGTCGCCCGGGTGCTCAGCGGGTTGGATTGGGCGCTGGCAAACGGTGCGAGCGTTCTCAGCATGTCGCTCGGAATACGGGGCTGGCTGGAGGATTTCGTTCCCATAATCCAACTGCTTCGCACGCGCGGCATGCTTCCGGTCATCGCCGTCGGCAATGAGGGTCCAGGAACCAGCCGCTCGCCGGGCAACTATGCCGAGGCTCTGTCGGTTGGCGCGGTGAACGAAAAGATCGCCGTAGCTAATTTCTCTTCGAGTCAGAAATTTAACCGGGAAAGAGATGCCATCGTGCCGGACCTTGTCGCCCCGGGGGTGAATATCATTTCGGCGGTTCCGGGAGGAGGTTTCAAGAGCATGTCGGGATCGTCCATGGCCACGCCCCATGTTGCCGGCCTGGCGGCATTGCTGTTCCAGGCCAAACCAGGTGCGACGGTGGACCAGATCGAAGACGCCATCTTCAAGTCTTGCGTTCTTCCTCCCGGCATGGCGCCGGAACGGGGAGGGCGCGGGGTGCCGAATGGCCCGCGGGCGCTGAGCATCTTGACGGGGGTTTCGATTCCGGCGGCTGCGGCTGCAACTGCGAAGCCCCCGGGGAGAAAGAGAATACTTCCGGAATCGCCCGCAAGGCGGATTAGAGCCGGCAAACGTCGAGAATCCGGAGGGAGGTCCTCGAAACGATAAAGAGTGAGTCCAGGGTTAGCTGCCGCGGTGCTTTCGCTTGCTCGCTCCCCGTGCGCCGGAGTGCTGCAGGGTGACAGGTTTGCTGTCGACCGGCTTGATGAGAGCGAATTCAGGAATATCGGTCGCGCGGGCTACTGCAATTTCCGGCTGGTGCAGCAACTCTTTCAGGAAGACGGGATGAGCCTTGACGGTAAAGGTTCCCAGGAAGGGCTGGATATTTACGGATTCGGCGGACTGCCCCACCCGTTTGCTCACGCGTCCGACGATCTTCTCGGCCAGGGCCTTGGCCGCCGCCGGCGCGCTGGCTGGCTGAGAAGCGTGCTCAGGATGGAGGCGAAACCACGCCTGGAGCGGCTCGTTCTTCGCCGTGGCGTCGCTGAGTTGACGGGCCAGCCGGTCGTCCATTTTCGCGGATGGCTTAGGTTCCGGGTCCATTCGAATCCTGCAGTTTGGATGCAACCGTACGCATCCGGATTTCCTTTGCTTGGTTTAGTTTGAGCCCAAAATACGGGAGCGTCAAGCTATCGAAGCAGCAACCTAGGGCTAAATAGTTGTGTGCAAAGCCGTTCTTACCTCAGAGCAAAGCCGGCGACCGAAAGGAGGACTCTTTTGAGAAAACTGATTTGTCTTCTCTTCTGTCTGTTTGCCGTTCCGTTGTGGGCTGACTCTCAGCGTGAGGTGATTCAGGGTTGGGTCGGCAACCTCCCAGCCAATGCAGGTGTTGACCTGCCTCGAGCCGCTTTTGTCAACCCGGAGGCCGCGTCGGGACGTTGCCGGCAACGGGAACGACAAACGCGCCGAACAAGTTCTGTGCCCAATTCACGATCGGGGTTAACCTGCAGGTCGGCTCAATCCTTAACCAGATCAAATTGCACTAGCACCAGTTGGAGAAAACGCCATGACTCCGATGTTTGCTGTGTTCGCTCAGTCTAGCGTTACCACAACGTCGCAGGGCCTGTCAGTCTGGCAGGCCTATGCGCTGGTTGTCGTAGGGATACTTGTCTCGATCGTCTTGCCGATCCTGATGCGATATCTGCACTCGATCGGCGGAGCAGGCCTGAGTAGCCTGTGGTCAGTCGTCAAGCCCTATCTTGTAGTCGGCGCGCTCTCGCTCGTGGCTGCTGTCGTAGTGCTGGCATTCGCCGGCAAGGCGATCGAAACCTGGCAATGGCAGAATGCGCTTCTGGCGGGCTACGCTTGGGATTCCACTCTCCAGAAGATTGCCAAACCATAAGGGGTTCCGAAGAATGTAGCGGTAAGCTGCCTGCGGAGTTTTCTAATACGCCGTCCTGCACCTCTGCGGCTCGGAACTCCCGCCAGAGATTCTATGCGACCCGGCGCGGCTTGAAGCGCAGTCCCTTGCGGTAGAGCCCATCGCTTCCCACGTCGAAGACGCGATTGCCGCGAGCGCGATAGTTCTCCAGCGCGGCGCTGGCGGCGAGCTCAATCAGTTGTTCTTCGGAAAAGTGGCGGCGCAGCTCGGCATAAAGTTCATCGCTGACGCTTCGACGGCGTATCGGCCATCGCGTCCGCCATGCGAAGTAAAGCTGCCTCCGGAGCCGCAAAGGCCTCGAAGTTCCCGCTGTTGATCGCGGTAATCTCGTCGTCACTCAATCCGTTCATTCTGCCGCCGGCAGAATTGGCGTCGATTCAAAAAGGACAGCCGACGCGCGCGGCCGTCCGCAGCATGACCAATGACCGCCAGCGTTGCGGGACCTTGGCTTTTTGGCCTAGCAGCCATTCGGCGAGCACGTTGGCCCAGAACACGCGCGGCACACGCGCCGAGATCTTCTGCGGAGTCAGGTCGCGGCCCAGCATCTTGCGCACCTTCCTGAATACCCGCCGCATGAGGAATGGCGTCTGCTCCGGATTAACGCCTTCGATTCGTGTCGCCATGGCAATTTCCCTTTTGCGCAGATGTAACGCAGTCGATTTGGAGATTCGGCGTGCGGCTCGGCTCCGCCTCCGCGCATCTACCGCTACTGCTGGGAAAAATCATCGGAGGCAGAGACATGGCCGCGAAACCCACGCACGAGCAAGCACAACTCAACCTGCAGCTTTATGAGATGCGCCGTGAGGCGAAATTGCGCGAGGCGCGCGATTGGTTCTTCAAGAACTACTTCGTGGATACCATGGAAGACTCCATGCGCATAGCGGCGCCCGGAACCCAGGGCGGTACGTTCACCATGATGGTCTTCAGCTACTGGGAACAGGCCTGCGCTTTGCTCAACTATGGCCTGCTCCACGAAGACCTGTTCTTCGAGACCAGCGGCGAGTTCATGGGCGTATGGGAGCGCGTCAGGCCGGCTATCCAGCAAGGACGCGAGATGTTCTCGAACCGGCAGTTCCTGGCCCACCTGGAAAAAGCGGCCAACCGCTACGAGAGCTGGAGCGAAACCCGGTCGCCCGGACACATGGCCGCCATGCGCCAGTTCCAGAAGAAGATGCGCGAGCAGATGGGAAAGGGAAAAGCAGCGTAAGATCCAACCGCGAGTTGATCACCTCAGGGCGGTTCCCGGCTGGGCGCCGCTCGGAGCATTTCATCGATTCCAGTGATTCAAGGCCGCGCCGCGGCCGACCGCAGCCATTCGGCTAATCCTCCGAGAAAACTCATTTACCGGGCTAACTCGCATAGATATATTTGTCCACGGTGGCTGAAGCTGTTGTGTAGCAGCCAGACGGATTGCGTATGCGACCAGGAGGGGAAAGTGGGAAGAGCTGGTGATGACAACTTTAGCGCCGATCGCTCGAGCCTGACTCGGCGCCGCGTTTTGCAAGGCGCCGCCGGACTCATTGCCGCCTCGGCAATTCCGGCAAAAGTGGTTGGTGCCGCTCGTGAGGTGAGCCAAGTGACTGCGAAATCGACTTCAACCGTTGCTCCCGATCTTACGGGCCGACTGGCGAAGTACATGGTGGCGGCCCGGGACCACGAACTTCCAGCCACGGCATTGCTGGACACCAAGCATCGCGTGCTGGACACGATTGCAGCCATGATTTCGGGTGCGCGTCTGAAGCCTGGTGAAATCGCCATCCGCTATATACGCACCCAGGGAGGCGTGCCCGAAGCTTCGGTTCTCGCCACCGATATCAAGACAACCGCCGTCAACGCCGCACTGGTCAATGGCATGCTCGCGCATGCCGACGAAACCGATGATTTCGAGGCGGTGACAAAAGCGCATCCGGGTTCGTGTGTGGTTCCCGCCGCTTTGGTCATGGCGGAGAAGGAAGGCCGTACCGGAACCGAGTTCCTGAGGGCGGTGGCGCTGGGATACGATCTCTGCTGCCGTTTCCTCATGGCTCTTGGACCGGACCTGGTGCGGGCCAATCATCGCGGCGCCGAGGGCACCAGTTCCACCATGGGCAGCGTGGCGGCTGCGGCCTCGTTGGCGCGTCTGGATGAAACAGGAATGCACTATGCGCTCTCCTACGCGGCTCAGCAGACTTCCGGCCTGTGGAGCTGGGTGCGCGATCCCGACCACATAGAAAAAGCCTTCGACTTCAGCGGAATGGGCTGCCGCAACGGCGTCACGGCGGTCGTGATGGTGCAGAACGGGTTTACTGGCGTCCGCGATATCTTCACCGGCCGGCATAATGTGCTGGAGGCGCTTTCTTCCAAGCCGCAGCCCGAGGAGATGGTTGCTGGCCTGGGTAGCCGCTTCTTCGTTTCCGAGTCGGGTATCAAGACGTTCTCCGTGGGCTATCCCAATCAGGCTCCCCTGGATGCGTTCCTGACCCTTCGCCGGCAGCATGGCCTGCGGCCGGATAACGTCGAGCGCATCGTCGTTCACCTGCCGGAGGACGCTCCCGGAATCGTCAGCAACAGTCCCATGCCCGACGTCAACTGCCAGTATCTGATTTCCACGGCGCTGGTCGACGGCGGTGTGTCGTTCGCCAACAGCCACTCGCGCGAGCACATGCAAGACTTGCAGATACGCGCCGTCATGCAACGCGTGCAGGTGGTGGGAGATCCCAAGCTGAACGATCCCGCCGCACCTCGCAGCGGTCTGGTGGAAGTGACCTTGCGCGATGGCCGCACCGTAAGCCACTTCACCCGCTTCCCTCCGGGCACGAAGGAAAATCCCGTGACTACGGAGGTCCTGAACGGAAAGACGCGAGACCTGATGACGCCGGTGCTGGGCGCGAAGAAAACGGAGATGCTCATCCAGCGCGTCAATGCCCTCGAAGAGGTGAGCAACATGCGCGAGCTGATCCGCTCACTGATGACCGTCTAGCGCGCAGCCGGCGAAGCAGTTGCTGAAAAGCGTCGAAGTGAGAGAGGGCGCAGCCGTCCGTTTGGGAAGCCGCTCAACGGGCTTGACCCTGCTTAATGCATCGGCGCCCGGCATCTAGAGCGGATTCAAAGTGGGCGTACCCTTCGCTATCACCGCCGGGCTGATCGCCCGGCTACTGCACGGGGTATACCTTCCGCGAATTCGGTCTAAGTGTCGAATTGCCTGGCAGTTACAGTCAGGTCACTACCGGCGCCTGTCGGCCGTTCCCTGCACTCCCAGTATCCAGAAGTGATGGACCTTTAGTTTTTTTCCTAAAATAATTTGCTTCTAATGTTCAGAAAATTTGTGCCGATGTATAAGATGCTGTACGACTTTGTGCCGATCCCTGGCGATTCACAGCAGGAGAGCTTTTCGATGGGAGACTTAGCCGTCGGCGAAGTAGTGCGAATCAGCTTCGTACCGTGGGACAGCTCCGCCACGCTCAACGGCGGGGGTGAGGAAATGTACTCTGTCACTGTCAAGGACATACGGAACGAATCCTTCGTTCTGGCAGGAGCGGTCACTGAGGGCAACGGTCCCAAGCGGGTATATCCCGGTGGTCCGGTCACTTTGCTGAGCGCGGTTGCCGGTACGCTTGTCGTCTACAGTGCCACTACCAAGAATGTTCTTCGCCAGAATCCTCTGGTAGTCGAGGTCAGCACCCCCAAGCAGGTCAAGGAGATTCAGCGACGCGCTTTCTTCCGCATCGACACGGAATTGGAAGTCAAATATTCCGTTGTGTCTCAGCCCGGGAAGTGGTGCAGCGCGACGGTTCGTGACATCTCCGAAGGTGGAATCTGCCTGGCGGAGTCAGAGGCGATGCTGGTGGGTGAGCGGCTCCAACTGGAGATACCGGTCGATAAAGAAACCGTGCGCGTAAAAGGCGTCGTGCGCAGGAGTTATCAAGAGGGCCATCTCTATTTTCTGGGGGTTCAGTTTACGGAAATCTCCCGGCCCGATCAGCAGAAGATCAGAAAATTCCTTTTCGCCCTGCAGGCTCAGACGGGGGCGAAGAGGAGACTGAAGAGGGCATCGAGTTTTACCGCCAGGGTTTTTAACCAATCTGCAGTTTTCCAAGCCGCTGCTGTAGGCCGCGGTATTTCAGCTACGGTGCAATCCATACAGACCGGTACGAATCACGCGAGCGCACAACCGTGCGGCCTCGCTTGGCGCACGGCACGCGGCGCCTGGTTGACGCTGAACCGCTGGTCTCTAAGCCTCAACGGCTGATGAACTTAGTCGAAGTTGCCGATGAAGAATTGCGGAGAACCGCTACATGTCATCCGCTGTCTCATCGGCCGACGTGCAAGGCCGCGATGCGAGCCGGCTTGCTGCTCGCAGCCTGTGCTGCGCCGCGCTGGCTTCGGCGCTGCCGCTCGCCGTCTTAGCTTTGTGGCGCTCTCCCTGGAAAGGAAACTCTGAGCTGCACACGCTGGCGGAAGCGATTTCCTGCGGCGTCGCTCTGAGCGCCGGGGCCATGGCCCTGGTGCGCTACTACACGAAAAAGGAGCTCAAGTTTCTGCTGATCGGCAGCGGCTTTGTCGGCGCCGCGCTGCTGGATGGTTATGATGCGGCCTCTTCGTTCCTGGCGGGCTACGCTCACTCCGCGCTTGTGGCCCTGACTCCCTGGAGCGGAGCCACTTCCAGGCTGTTCCTGTCACTGCTGATGGTGAGCCGCCTGGTGGCGTGGGATAAGGGCTCCGACTCCTGGCTGCAAAAACGGCAGGAGATACTGGTTTACCTCGCAGTCGGCGCCTGGACGCTGGCCAGCTTCTTCATCTTTGTATTCATCCCGCTAAAGCCGCCCTATTACCCGAATTTCTTCGTCCACTTTCCGGCACAATTATTCGGCGGCATTATCTGGGGGTTGGCGTTCTTCGGCTATGTATCGAAGGGAAGCTGGAAAACCGATGCCTTCGAGTATTGGCTGGTGCTCTCGCTGGTTGTTGGTGGAGTGTGCGATATCGGCCTGTCTGTCTACGGCGCGCTGTTCGATGCCGTGTTCTTCGCCGCCCATTTTCTGAAGATCATGCAGTACCTGGTCGTGCTCTGCGGATTGTACGTAAGCATGTATTCGGTCTTTCGCAGCGAAGCGGAAAACGCGCGCCACTTGTGTCTGGTTAACGAGTCTCTGGCAGGCGAAATTGCCGAGCGGGAAAAGGCGGAAGCCGAACTCCGCCGCACGCAGGAAGATCTGGAGTCGCGGGTGAAGGCGCGGACGCAGGGCTTGGCCGTAGTCAATGACGCGCTCTCCGCCGAAATTGCGCAGCGCACGTGGGCGGAGGAGCAACTGGCCAGAGCCAACGCCGAGCTGAAAACCCGGGCAGAAGAGCTCGAGCGGCAAACCCGCGAGATGGCCCTGTTCGCCCAACTGTCATCCGCGTTGCGAGCCTGCGCCGACCTCGAGGAGGCCGAAGGAGCCATCGTCAAGATGCTGGCGCTGGCCTATCCGCACTGCAGCGGCGCGATCTGCATTCTGAACAATTCCAGGAACCTCGTGCAGCCGACCCAGCAATGGGGAACGGGCGCCGAGATCGCCGCCTTTACGCCGGAGCAGTGTTGCGCCCTGCGGCTGGGGCGCATTCACCTAGGCGACGGCAACCAACTGCTCGACTGCGTCCACGCACGCCAGCAGAAGTTCTATATCTGCGCGCCTCTGGTGGCGCAAGGCGAGATACTGGGCACGATTTTCGTCCAGGCCGAAGAGGCTTCCGACCTGGAGAATGCGCAGTTCGTCAGCGACCCGGGAACACTGGCGCAGGCTATCGCCGAACAGGTAGCTATCGCACTCAGCGGGCTCAAGCTGCGCCACGTGCTGCGCGATGCGGCCATCCGCGATCCCCTGACCGGGCTGTTCAACCGCCGCTACATGGAAGAGACGTTTGCCCGCGAGCTGGCGCGATGCACCCGCAACCACACGCCGCTGACGGTCCTGATGATCGATGTCGACAGGTTCAAAGGCTTCAACGACCGTCACGGGCACGACGTGGGCGACCTGGTGCTGAAGCACGCCGGCATACTGCTGAAGTCGTGCTCCCGCACCGAAGACGTCGTGTGCCGGCTCGGCGGCGAGGAGTTCGTGATCATCCTGCCCGGCGCCGATCTTGAAACTTCGGCCCGTCGCGCCAATGAGCTGCGCGTGCGCTTTGGCTCCATGTGCGTCAGCCACCGAGGAACGGTGATTGAACCCGTTACCGTGTCGATAGGGGTAGCCAGCACCTCGGAGGACGGCTCGAGCATGCAGGAACTGCTGCTCGCCGCCGACCAGTACCTGTACGCTGCCAAGGCCGGAGGCCGAAACCAGGTCTGTTCCAAGCTGACCACCGAGTTGCCGCCCATCAACGGCAATGACAAGAGAAGTGAAAACCCGCAGCAATCTACTTCAGCCTAGCTGCTAGTCCTGCCGGCGTTCAAAGCAACTCTTCGCCGAAGGCGGAAGCAATCGGCTGAAACCGCTGTATGATGTCGATGAGCTTACGATGAGCCATTTCGGGTCACCGCGCCGGCACAGAGCTGGCAGCGATGGCTGAATCATGCCAGGTGTTTATGCGCGACAGGCAATTGCATCACGTCGGAATCCTGATGCCCAGTGAGGAGGCCGCCCGGCAGTTCATGAAGGCGGTCGGCCTCGAGGAAGAGCACAGAGGCTACGTGCCTGAGTACCAGTCGCTGTGTATCTTCGCCGAAGGGAACGGCGGCAGCCAGATAGAGCTGGTTATTCCCCAGGGAGGCAAGCTGGCCGAGTACAAGGACGGCAAGCCGGTGATCCACCACATTGCCTTTGCGGTCGATGACATTGCGGCTCTCGCCGCCGACTACGCGGCCCGGAACATGCCGCTGCTGGAAGCGCGCGCGGTGCAGGGCGCCGGCGACTTCATCGTAAACTTCCTCAAGCCGAGGCACACCGGGGGCATCCTGGTGGAATTCGTGCAGAAAATTTCCTCGTAGTTCACTTCCGCCGGCCTCTAGAGCCGCAGCAGCCGCTCCGCGTTCAGATGGGTGATCTTCTCCATATCCTGCGGGCTGATGGGCAGCGCATTCAGGAAGGCGCGAGCCTCCGCGTTGGAGCTGAAGGGATGGTCCACGGAAAACATTAGGCGATCGGCTCCCACCACCTGCAGGGCGCAGAGAAATGGGGGCAGGGTGAAGTATCCGCTGGTGGTGATGTAGAAGTGCTCATGGAAGTATTCGGCCGGCCTGCGCTGGAGATGCATGGCGCCGCGAGCGAGGACTGAATCGGCGCGGGCGATGGAGAAGGGCAGGTTCTCTCCCATGTGCCCGATGATGATCTGCAGCTTGGGGAAGCGGTCAAACAGGCCGGAGACGATCAGGCGAAGACAATGCATGCCCAGCTCGGCGTGCCATCCCCAGGCGGCGCGGGAGAGGATGAAGTCAACCCGGCCGGGCAGCCCGCTGAAGTAGGCCTGCTGCACCGGCGCGGGCGCCGTCGTCGGATGAAGATAAACAGGGACATCGAGGGCCTGCGCGGCGGCAAAGACAGGCGTGAATTTGGGATCGTCCAGGAAGACGCCGTTGACGGTGCCGTGGATCATGGCACCCTTGAATCCGAGTTGCCGGACAGCCCGTTCGAGCTCGGCAGCTGCCTTCTCCGGCTGCTGCAGATCCAGCGCCGCGAAACCGGCGTAGCGGCCGGGGCGGGAGCGCACAATCGCCGCCAGCTCATCGTTGGCATCGCGCGCCAGCGCCGCCGCCGTGGCGGCGTCGAGGCGATCCATGCCGCCGTTCACCAGCGAGAGCACCTGCATGTCAATGCCGGACGCATCCATGTCGGCAATGCGCGCGTCGCCTACCTCGAGCAGTTGGGCGCAGGCGGCGCGGCCGTGCGCCGGCGAGGCGGATGTAGTTTCCGCATAAGCCGTTACTTTAAGGAATTCCGCGGTGGCAAAGTGTTCTTCCAGGGCAATGGTGCGCATCGAGTCGACCTCGCTTAATTAGTGGGCAGATTCAGCATAGCAAAGCCGCCAGGCTTTGCTTCCGCCGTTTTCGGAAAACGCAGAGTGCCACGAAGGTTTGCCTCCGCGCAATCGGTTTTGACCGGTTTATCCACGGCTTTCTCCTGGCTTTTTCGGCTTTTTTTAGGGTTGGTGAGGAACCAACCTGCGGTGATTGGCTTGGAGATTCCAAGTAACCTCCTGCCGCCCCCAAAAATGCCCGTCCGGGTGATCGGCGGTACATGCCGTATCGGACCGACCGGTACTGGCCCCATGGCGGAAAAATCTCCAGGAGAGGCCATAACCCATTACGGACGTGTCAGTTACCTTCGTAAGTTGCTGGATGAGAGACGGCCCTGTAGCCTAAGCCACAGTGCGGGAGTAGTCGGTTTGGATAGGTGTCCGCACACGGAATCGGAATGCGGCAATCAAGCAAAAATGTTTGCGGTTTTAGCGGGATCGAGATCACGGTCGTGGTCGCGATCGCGCTGGTGCTCATGGCCGTGGCGGTGCCGACTGCCAACACGGTCATGACCGCATTCCGGCTGCAGAGCGCGGTGAACACCGTCACCGGCGCTATCCAGATGACGCGCATGCAGGCCATCTCGACCACCACGCCTTACAAGCTGACTTTCACGGCGGCGACAAATACCTATCAGGTTTGGTACTGCCAGGCTGTGAGCGGGCAGCCCTGCAGCATCCTGGCACCCACGGGTACGTATGTGAACACCATGCTGTCGTCCGTCGAGCCGGCCAACTCGACGTACACGGGGCCGACAACAGGAGTTCCGTTTGCCGGGGTGAACTCCGGCGTAGTTTTGTCGGCTAATACGACCTTCTTCTTCCGTCCGGGCGGAGCGGTGCAGAGCACGGAGGGCACTACGAGCTGCCCGACCTTGGCGCCTTTCACGCTGACATACAACAACGTGACTAAAACTATAACGGTAGGCTGCTATGGACAGATCACGGTTACCCCATAACGGCCGCCGGGCTCCGCTAGGGAGGCCGGCCTTCGCCCCAGCAGGCGCAACGGTGGGTCCCGTGGTGCGCCAGAAACGGGAGCGTGGCTTCACCCTGCTGGAGGTGATCATCGCGGTTGTCATCCTGAGTACGGGGCTGCTAGCCGTGGCCCTTCTGGTAGCGACCAGCGCTCATGGCACGGAGCGTTCACGCTATATGAGCATGGCATCGGGGCTGGCCTCGGAAAAGATCGAGGACCTGATGCGCTATCCTTCGTCGGATCCGCAGGTCGCGGTGCCGGCCGGATCGGTGGGTAGCCTGACCGCCCCGGATGCCGCCCCGCAATCAATCTCCGGGGTTACGGTGTACTACTCGGACGATGTGCAACTCTCGGCTTCGGGAGGGCAGACGGCGAATGGATTCGGCGCTATCACCCAGGTCCAGAACGCTCCCAGCAATTGCGGGGGGAGCGGGTACAACATTTTTACCTACCAGCCGAACGGTACTGTCTCCGACACGCAGTGCAACGCGACGGCTCCTGCGGCCGGCTCGGACGTGCTGACCTTCCACAGACGCTGGCTGATCGAGAGCCCAGTGACGGTCAACGGCCACAGCATCAGCGGGGTGCGCCGCATAACCGTAGTTGTCACGCTGACCAATGCCTTCGAGAATCCGCCGGTGACGTTTCAGATGAGCGCTATCAGGCAATGAGACTGGTTATGAAAAATACGCGTGCCGGGCGAAAGGCTGCGGGGTTCAGCCTCATCGAGCTGACGATCGCGATGGCGATCTTCATTACCATTAGCGTCGTGGTGCTGGGCCTGGTACGGCGGGATGCGACCGCTTTCAACACGCAGCAGGCGCAGTCGGCGATAAACGTAGCGCTGCGCAATGCCGTCGCGCAAATGCAGATCGACATGATGAGCGCCGGAGCCGGATACTATCCCAACGTCTACGTTCCCGGCTCGCCCGTCGGCGTCACTATCTGCAATAGCAATTCCACCAGTTGCTACTACCACAGTGGCGCCGCGTGCTATAACAACGGAACCTACACCAATCAGTGCTTTGACAGCCTGAACATTCTGCAGTTCAGCAGCGTCTCGCCTGCCCAGCCGACGGGAAGTGTCGATACTTACGCGAACAGCACGATGACGCTGACACCGGCGCCCAACGCCACCATGACGGCGGCCCAGATCGCCGCCGCCTATACGAACGGAACCGAACTGCTGCTGATCACGAGTGCGACGAGCGGCCTCACGGGAGAGCCGCAGATCATGACGGTCAATCTGACCGCTCCCGCCACTTACAGCGGTAACATCATCACCATTCAATATACAAAGACACGGCTGGATAGCACTACGAACTGCAAGAACAAGACGGCGCCGTGCTACTACAATCCCGCTGAAAATTACCTTATCGCCAGCACGGGCACGGATGCCATGACGAACAGCTTCGGCACGGCCGACTATGTGCTGGTGCCTTCCGTGATCAAGTACTCGGTCGATGCCACTACGGATTCGACCAACCCTCGCCTGGTCCGGACAACCCCGGACGGCGTCTCCAGCGTGATTACCGACCGCATCATCGGCTTCAAAATCGGCGCCATGACCTGGGGTGGAGCGCGGAGCGTTACCGGTTACGACTCCAATGGAGATCCCATTACCGGCTGGGACGGCAATGACGTACCCAACTACAATTACGATCCTACAACCTATCTTTACCCGAACGACTTCACTTTGGTGCGCTCGCTTCGTGTCTCGCTGATCGGGCGAACCAACCCGGATCCGACCAGCTACTACAAGAACGGCTTCGACGGCGGGAACTACCGCATTGAGGCGCTTTCGACGATCATCAACCCGCGTAATCTCAGCATGCTGGATCAATAGGCGGAGCTATGCAAACCGAATTCAAATCGATTCGAGTTGTGCGAAAGGCCCCCGGCCAACATCATGGTTGCCGAGGCGGCAAAGGGCGGCAGGAGCGCGGGGTAGCGCTGGTTACCGCCCTCCTGCTGTTGCTGCTGGTGACGGGGCTGGGCAGCGTGATGTCGGTATCGCTGAACTCCGACATGATGATGAATGGCTACTTCGGGAACTTCCGTGGCTCCTTCTACGCCGCCGATTCGGGCGTGGCGCTGGCGCGGCAAGAGCTGATAAACAAGCTCCTTGGCTCAGCCAATTTGACATTCTCAGCAACCGCGCCCCCGATTACGAGTGCGTCACCTCCGCCGCGCTCAGCACCGTGCTGGGCGAATTCGGCACCGGAAGCATCATCAATCGAGGCAATGGAACCATAAGCTCCATGGCCGCCGCAGGTTCTTGGCCGGCGCAATTCTATCTGGACCCCGGTAGCACGAACGGGGCGCTGAACACAAACCTGACGCTTGTTGATTGCAAGGTTACGCCAACCGCTGCCCCGGCTGGTCAGGCTCTACCGGCACCAGTCGACCGCCAGGATGGGACTTGCCCTGCCCCGCCGGCCGGCGGTACGGCGTATCAATATACATACGATTATCAGTACGTGATTCGGGCCATCGGGATATCCCAGGGAGGGCAGAAGGCAGCGATCCGCGAAGAAGGCCATCTCAAGCTGGTTTTCGCCAACTCATCCACCACGACCAGGAGCTTTTCCTCCTATGGGACCTTCATCAACGTCATGACGCAGTGCAAGTCGGAACTGGTCGGGGGCACGATCACTGGAGAACAGTTTACCAACGGCTCCTGGACCTTCGGTCATGACTACACTTATACGTTCACCGATGCGGTGGGGAGCAACTCCACGACGGCCGGCTATTACTTCGGCTCGAGCAATTGTTATGCATCAACGGCACAATCGTATACCTACAATCCGGGAGGACGGGGCCAAAGCCAGACGATCACTCCCAAATTCCAGGGAGGCTTGAATCTCGGCCAGAACGCCGTTCCGTTGCCATCTAACGACTACAACCAGGAACGCGCGGTGATCGACAGCCTGGGAACCAGCGGCGTACAGGTCAGCAATACGGAGCTGAACAACAGCGTAAAGGATGTCAACGGCAACGCATATAACCAGAATGGCGCTTCGAGCGGCGTCTATTTGCCGTATACCATTAATTCCCAGACCGGCGCGGCTACCTTTAACGGGGGGGGATCTACGTCCAAGGGGACGCCAGCGTGGCACTCTCGACCAGCGGCAGCAGCGCAGAGGTCTATACCATCACGCAGGGCAGCACCGTCAGCACCATCACCATCAACAATACCGCCAATACGACCACTTTCGCCTCGAAGACAGGCAGTAGCTCCACCATAACCAAATCAATCGCTGGCGTCCCGGTCATGTACATGTCCGACGGGGGTCCGGCGAGTAACGCGACCAGTTTGTACGTCAATGGCAACATCACGTCGCTGGCGGGGCCAAGCAGCGCCCCTGCTATTCAGGATGGAACCGCACTCACAGTTACTGCCGCCAACAACATTACCATCACCAACAACATCACTTACAAGACCGAACCGGTCACGCTCACGGCTTCCGGCAGCACGCCGGTGGGCTCGCTGATCTCCGGTAACAACAACGGACAGACGCTGGGGATATTTACCGCCAACGGCGCCGTCATTCTCAATCCTCCAGGAAGCGGTGGGGGGAACATGGAGATCGATGCCAGCATCGCCGCTACCTCAATCTCGGACAGCACCTCTTCTTGCACTATGACCTACATCTGCAACGGAAGTATCAGCGTTGCCAACAACAACACGATCGGTACCCTCACGATCGTCGGCGGGCGCATTCAGAACATCTCGCAATCCATGCCGGCCGGGACCATCGGCACTCGCAATATTATCTACGACCGCAGATACCAGGGAGGATCGTTCGCCCCGCCATTCTTCCCATCTACTACGATTACCTCGCTTCCCACTCCCACTTACAGTTCCACCCTGACGGTGCAGCGTCAGCAGTGGGTAAGCGAGCTCATTTTCTAGGAGCTGGCGGGAAACAGATCGCGGACGACCGGAAACACTATCCCATGGCGCCTCGTGGCCGAGGCGCTTTTTCATTCTTCGCAGGGTCTACGAATCCCGTTTTGGCCGCATGTCACCTGAGCGCAGGTACAGGTTGTGCCAGCCCAGGCACTCGTTAAGCAGGTGAGGAGTGTGTTTGCCGGAGGCGGAGCTTCCGGCGCGCGTCAGGTATTCGCGCAGCAAAGGGCGATAGTCGGGATGAGCGCAGTTTTCGATCACCAGCCGGGCGCGTTGCTGCGGCGCCAGGCCGCGCAGATCGGCCAATCCCTGTTCGGTCACGACCGCCTGCACATCGTGCTCGGTGTGGTCGACGTGGGAAACCATGGGCACGATGGTCGAGATGGCACCCGACTGCGCGGTCGACGGCGCCATGAAGATCGAGAGATAGCTGTTGCGGGCAAAGTCGCCGGAGCCGCCGATTCCGTTCTGGATGCGCGAGCCCATGATGTGCGTCGAGTTGACGTTGCCGTAGATGTCCGCCTCAATCATGCCGTTCATGGCGATTGTGCCGAGCCGGCGAATGACCTCCGGGTTGTTGGAGATGTCCTGCGGCCGCAGCACGATTATGTCGTGCAGCTCGTCCAGGTTCGCCATGACCACCTCGACCATCTCCGGGCTCAGCGAGAACGCCGTGGCGGAAACGCTGGCCAGCTTGCCGGCCTCGATCAGTTTGATCATGCCGTCCTGCACGACCTCTGTGTACGAGGTCATGGGATCGAAGGGCGCCTCCAGCAATCCGAACAGGACGGCGTTCGCGATGTTGCCCACTCCCGATTGCAAAGGCAGCAGGGAAGAGGGCATGCGCCCCTTCTTCACCTCCCATCCGAGAAATTCCAGGATGTGTCCGGCGATGCGCCGCGAGGCCTCATCCGGCGGCTTGAATGGGCTGTTGCGGTCGGGAGTGTCGGTGGGCACCACTCCCACGATCTTCTCCAGCGGCACTTTGAAGTAGGGCGTGCCGATGCGCTGTCCCGGGTGGACGATGGGAATGGGCGTGCGCCGGGGTGGCGTTCCCAGCCCGTAGTAAACATCGTGCATGCCTTCCAGCTGCATCGGTTGCCAGCTGTTGACTTCCAGGATGACCTTCTCGGCGCACTCCAGCCACGTCCGGTTGTTGCCGATGGAAGAGCTGGGAATCAGGCGTCCGTCCTCCAGCACGGCCGTCACCTCGATGACCGCCCAGTCCAGCGATCCCATCACTCCGTATTCCACATACTGGGCAACATGGCTGAGATGGATGTCGGTGTACTGAATTTCGCCGGTGTTGATGCGCTTACGAGTTTCGGGGTCGGATTGATACGGCATCCGGCGCTCGATCGCCCCCGCCTGTGCCAGAACGCCGTCCAGCTCCGGAGCGGTGGAGGCGCCGGTGAAAACGCTCACCTGGAACTTCTGGCCGCGCCGTTGGGCGTCGGCACTGAGGCGGGCCAGCGCCGTGGGCACCGCCTTGGGATGGCCTGAACCGGTGAATCCACTCATCCCAATCCGGGCTCCCGGGCGGATCAGTCGAGCAGCCTCTTCGGCGCTCATCAGACGCTTAGATAGAAGGGAGTTGAAAACTCGGGTGGCCGCGCGAGCAGAGGTCGCCATGATCTTCCTTTCGAGCCGTAGAGGAAGTGCACTGACCCATTCAGGTTATAAAGAGATGTACTGCAATTTGGGCGCAAACGCGCTCTAGTTGCCATGTCTCTGGAATGAATAAGTTAGCTCTCGTGCTGGCTCTCACCCCAGTGCCGGCCGCTGCGATTTGCTAGGCTTCGCTGCATTTTGCAATAGCGCAATTCGCAGTAGCTGCACATTGCGTCGCCGGGGCACTCAGGCTGAAATGAGATTGGGAATGGATACGGCATAGCGACAGTCACGTTTTTGGCTTTTGACGAAAGCCAAGCTTCTGTTTAGAATGTGTACATTATTGTCCGTCGTAACCGCGGCGGCGATACGCACTCCTCAGTAGCTCAATGGCAGAGCATCCGGCTGTTAACCGGAGGGTTGTAGGTTCGAGTCCTACCTGAGGAGCCATTCTTTTCTTATAGTTACAGACCATCTCTGATTTCGATTGTCCAGCTAAATTCAGCTAAACCCAAAAAGTTTTTTCTGGCGCGGAGCGGTTGGCTCGGCCTGCGGCGGTTATTTTGCCCCAGGATTTGGGTGCGCCGTGGTAAATGCCACGACCGCTTAACCTAGTCATGTTCGCGGTGGCATGGGTGCCAGATCTATATCGGCGGCAATCCCGTGTCTGAGCCGCGGTGTTGCCGCGATCATGCACTACAGCGAAACGGACGGAGCACCGGCCGCTCCCTAGCTGCAATGCCAGTCTGAGGCGCCAAAAAGCAGAGGTTTTGAAACGCTGCGGACAGGCAGGATTCCGACGGGGGCTGGGATGATTCAAACAACAGACTCCGGCGCGTTACGAAAACTGGCGCGATGACGGACTTCACGGTTACTTATGCTGAGTTGGTCGACGCCCCGCCAAAGGAATTCTATTCCCGCTCAGAGATGAACTGATCCAACTCATCCAGAAACCCGTAGTTGTCGTTCTTTTCGTGGCTCCGCGCGTTCAGGAGCTGACCCTTGTCGGCTTTAATTGTCCCGGCCCCCGTCCTTTGAGGATAGGTGTAAGATCCCTGACCGTCGGTTGCGGCAGCCGGCTCGCAGGCTTTCGGAACCGCAATCACAAAGCAAACCTTCTCCACCCCGTCGTTATCGGCAATGCTTACCTGCAAAATCCGGCAGATATCTCTCGAATAGCAAAAGTGTTCGCGGATCGCCTGATGTGTCGCGGTCAGCCGGTTTTCGATTTCGCGCGGATCGTCAGAGACTCCGACAACTTTACGATCGTCGGTAATGCCGACGATGAGGCAGTCTCCTTCCGCATTAGCAAAGCTCGCAATGTCCGAGGCGAACTTTGTCTTCTCGATTCTACGAGAATCCCCGCTGGCCGCGCGCCAAAACGACAGGGTCTCCTTGAGGTCCCACGTGAGCGGCTCGGCTTTGGCTGATTTTCGCGCCTTGTCGATGAAGCTCCGCCAGAACAATTCACTGGTTATCCGCGTCTCCCGGGTCGAGCGCTCTTCGAGTTCTCGTTCAATATCCCGCAGCGAATTCCGCAGGAATTCAAAGAACGTTGCACACTCGTCAGTAACTTGGCGCACTGTCCGCCGGAGGACCCGTGACGCGGGAATCGGAAGATCACGATTCGACGAATCGTCATAAAAGTCGGCGCCGATATCAAAGGCAGCGTGAACATAGGTGTAGAGGCCACGCGATTGGAAGCCCCACGCCGTTTCCGTAAGCCTTCCCATGACCTCCGGAGGTTCCTCCTCAGGGGAACCTGCGGCCTGCGTTATCGGTGCGATCCGGTCAGCTAACCGTGTTGACCCCCAAACTTTGTAGCTGAACAGAGTGGAGGGGGCCAGAGGATTCTTGTTGTGCAGCCAATTCGCAAATTCGAGGACAGCAGCAATCTGCTCGGAGTGTTTCGCTGCGAAAGCTTTTATCCGCTCGACCAATTCCTCATAATGTACAACTTCGATCCTTTTGAGCTCCTGGCTGCTTTCCTTGAGTACCTGTGCGGACTTAAGGGCAAGCGCCGCTCGCTTCGAGAACTCCGCCAAATCTGTTTCCTTGCGATTGATCCACCAATCGATCTCGTCTCTGCCGACTTCCCGACCGAACTCAGTCGATTGGTCTCGATAGATGGAAAGCGCACCACTCGGATTGACTCGAATTCGGGTGTGCCTCCGGCGGCTCATGGCGGAATCGGCGTGAATCAGGAACCAAAGCAAGGCGCCTAATCGCGAAGCATCGGCGTCTCCGAGCGAACGAGTCGCTTCAACGACCTGCTCTGGAGACATAGCGGCGTCCGCGGTCATCCTTCTGACCACCATGTTGTGATGAGCATACTACAATAATCGTGTTTGAAAGCCTGGTGCTTGATGCTAATGGAAATCATGATCGGTGCACCTGTGGCAGGATCTGAAGCTGTCGTGCTTCGCAAGCTTTGCCAGGACCTCGCGGGAGTAGACGCCTTGCTGATGGTTAACTTCGAGGTCAACCACCGCCAAATTGACTTCATGGTCATAACCGGGCGCTACGCCGCTGTCATCGAGTTAAAATCCTTCCGCGGGCCCGTCTTTGGGAATATCAATGGTGACTGGCTGCTGGAGGATTTCGCTCAGCAGAAGAAACCGTACCCTGGCGCGAATCCCTGGCAACAGGCGCTCGCTCAGAAATTCGCGCTAAGCGACAAGATGACCGAGTTTCAGGCTAAGAAGACAGCCATTCCAAAGCCGCTCGGACGCTTTTACTCGGAGTTTGACGCTTTTGTCTGTATCCATCCGCAGATTGAACCGCGTTCGCAAGTAACAAAGGGCGATTTCAAAGTGAAGGTTCAATCGTATAGCGACGTCGTGCAGGCGGTAAAGGTCGAGACCAGGCCACGCTCCTGGAATGAATCGCACTGGAGAGATTTCGCCAGTAGCTGTCTCCATCTGAAATCGGCAACCCTGGAAGAAGCGACAGACTCACGGGTTGCAAGAAGCGAGTCTTTACTTGCGGACTATCGCGGACGGCTCAAGGAGTTTGTCGGCCACAGTCTACCGCCTCTTCTGTCTGGATCAGCCGGCGCCAGTCACGGTGCGGCCCTGATCAACCGCCTTCGGCAACCACAAAACCAACTTCTTGTCGGGGCGAGTGGGAGTGCCAAGTCCTTTCATCTCCGGCATCTCATGGTCGAACTGTCACAGGATTCGGAAGAAGTACCAATTGTCGTCTACCCCAAGAGCTACAGAGGAGGTCCGGTCTGGCCTCTGCTGCAGCGATGTGCCGCTCCATTTCTGAAGGGGCAACTACCCGAGCTATTCGACGCGGCCTCGTTGGCAGGCTATCAACCGGTTCTCATTATTGATGCCCTCAATGAATGCCCTGCGCAACATCTAGCGGAGTTCCTGAGAGGCATTCAGGCATTCGTCCTGCAGTATCAGGCAAGAGTTCTGTCAGTGAGTCAGTATGAGGTTGGTCTTCCGTCAGGGCTTCACTCTGAGAACGTGGTGATTCCACTGCCTGAGGGGGCTGACAAACGCGACATCTTCGCCTATCACGCCGGCCTGGCGTCTACCGAGAAGATCGGCCATCTCTGCGAGGCCTTCTCGAACGCGTACGATCTTGAAATCGCCGGGAGATGTCATTCGAAAGGAAAGAACACTACGTCTCGATGGGAGTTGTACGGTCGCTACGTTCGCGACTCTCTGAAGAGTCATGTGGTTGTGACATCGGCTTTCCTTAGGAAGATCGCCGGCACCATGGGTGATCTGCTGACAATGGCAGTCGGGCGAGACGAGTTCGAACGACAGGCAATACTGTTCTTTACGGAGCAGCAAGTACCCCTGACCGTAATTGACGAGCTTCTTTCCTGCCACCTCCTCCAGACGAGAGATGAATACATTTCATTTGAGCACGAACTTCTGCTCGACTACTTCAGAGCGGCTTATTTGGCGTATTCGTCTTCATCCGCTTCAGACCTACTCCGGGAGGTGCAAAGACCCCGGAACGGGAATCTCCTCGAACTCGTCCTGCCTCAACATACCGATGCGACAGAGACCGATCAGCTCTTGCGTTGTGCCGATAATGGAGGCGTGCTCAGCGCTGCATTTCGCGGCCAGTGTGGCCGGGCCGCACAGGATTTGGTGAGGAAACAATGCTATGCCTTGCTGGACAATGCCGCCAACGATGAGAGCCAGATTACGTTCGAATGCCAAACCTTCCAGGATGATGACGGCAAGGTCAGATTCTCGAGCCTTTCGCAGTCCCACAAGAGGTCATGGACGAAGTATGGGAGGCTTCTCTGCGAAGTCATTGCAGAAAATCTGGATGAGCCGGTTCTCCAAGACAAGTTTCTAAAGATGTTCGACCAAAGCAAGGCGCACATCTTCGATGCCGCGCGTGCGGCGGTGAAACGCGCCGGCTTTCGCGCCACCTTGGCAGATGGGGAGGTCGCAAGACAATATGGAGGCGTACTTCAATACCAAGAGCCACCTTTCTTCTGCACTGCGATCCTCGCGGCGATCCGGAGCAGCTACGCTTTCTCGAAGCGCCCGAGCAAAAGACTGCCTATCCTTGAACAACTTCTATCCAGAGTGCGGGAAGGGACATTTAAGTGTTTCTCTCTGGCGGCATTGCTCGACAGTCAGCGTTATGTACCCGGTGAACTGAGCCTTGATGTGAAGATCGAACTTGCGCAGGCCGCATGGGACACGGGCATTTACCATCTGCGTCTCGCGGGCACCGATCTGCTTCACTCGATGCATCGGGAGGCAGAGGAAGACGGACCTCAGCGCTTGGAGCAGATTCGTGCGGTTCTCGAAGGCTTCGAGACAAACAATATGTTCGCGAATCGGCTCCGCATGGAGGTCCTTGCAGCGTATGAGGGTTTCGAACCTCCTGTCTCTTCTGAAGCGGCTCTCGAGGAAATGAGATCAATCATTGCCACCGATCGGCCACTCGGTCCCGAAGATATTGAACTACTGGAACTCCAGGGACAAAGCTGGGAGCAATTTCGGAAAGATAGGGCCTATGATGCATTAGGAAAGATATTTGAGGACATCTTTCAGGGCTCCTATTCGGAGGCATACTGGCAGCTATCAGCCACTGAGAAAGCGAATATCCTTTCTCTGGCTGCCATGGCAAGCAAGCCAGGGTTCCATACGGACTGGATTGTGATAGAGCTGCTGAAGACCGGCGACGCAGACGCGCTGCCGGTCTTTCGTCATTTTGCATCTCGGCTGGACCCAGATACTTCCACTCCGCAAGACATGGTAGGTGCATTCATCGCTGGCGTCCGCGGATGCGCCTGCTGGAGTGAGACTCCGCCTGCCTATTCCGATTCAAGCTCAAGGGACCATCTGGCGTGGGGCGCGATCGGGGAAATCCTGTTCTGGATTCTGCGCGCATCCGGCTCTCAGAATGCGAAGGAGAAGATTGACGGCCTTTGGCGGTTTATTCAAAACGAGTGTGCGATGGCTGTTCCCGACATTCTCCACAATCTGGAACATTCGCAATGGCGCTTTGACAAAGAATCACCGCCTATCGATTTGGTTGGACGTTTCCGGACAAAATCAGGCCGATCCTGCACGAAGTAATCCCGCATCGCCGGGCTTTGTCCTCGCTGTTCCGCCATGGCGGATCACTCGATCGAAGTGTCTTTCAAAATGTTCTTGCCGATCTCGGTCGAATTGGAGATGCGGATTCCATCACCGCGCTGAACGAAATTCTTGAAGATCCAGATTGGGGCAAATTCGCTGTTGCTGCTGTTCGCGCGATTAGATCCAAGCAGTAACCGGTTCGCGCGTTGCGGCTATCGGGTGGTCGGCGAGCCGGAATTTCGCTCGGGCCCGCCCAACCCAAAGGGCTTGGCAGCAGGCCGGCATTGTTCTGATTTAGAGGCGTCCTGTCCGATTCGTACTGAGAAACGCCCTACAGTCCTTCGCGCGGATTTGACACATCTCTGCCGTCCTGAAGCTCTCCTGTTGCTTGCGTCTCAGCATGGCTTTGGCGTTTGCTTCTTCCTTAAGAGGCGGAGCCTCCCCTGCGGGCGATTGCTTCTTCTTTGCTCGCTTGCGCAACGCGAAGATCGCATCGGTGCGTGCATCAATTGCCTTGCGCACGCTTTCCGGAATGTGGTCCATGTAGACTTCGGCCGTGGTTTTGATGTGCTTGTGGCGCAGGATGGCTTGCGCGTCTTTCATGGTTCCATGCTTCTGGTAGATCGTTTCCAGGGTGCGCCGGAAAACCTGGAAGGCGCAGAGATTGTGAGGAATCTTGAGTTTGTCTGCGGTCGGCCACACTTTCCACTTGAAGAAGTTTTTGGCGCGGAAAGGAACGGATTTCCCTTTGTTCTTGATATGCCCTTTCGCGGGGAACATTAGGGCGTCTGGCGAGGCGTCGGCACACATCCTGCGCCAGGCTTCAATATACGGACGAACACGTTCTGGAATGGGGATGCGGGTGAGGCTGTCTTCTGTTTTTACCTTGCCCTCGTACAGAGCTCCTTCGTAGGCGG
>CAWBRT010000007.1:0-379865 GCA_963791145.1 uncultured Acidobacteriota bacterium
AGGGCATGGCTTTAGCCATGCCGCCTGGAGCCGCCAAGAATGCGGGCTTTAGCCCCTGAGGGAGTTGGCCCTGTTTTTGAAACGGATTTATGCAAGCAGCTCTAAGTCGCTCTCACGCCGCTCGTGTGAGAGTGCGGCAGGTCAAACCTGGGATTTACGAATCGGGTTATGGACCCCCCGGATGAATCGAAATCCTCTGCGCGTCGCTCTTATTAATAGAAAGCCATGACAGACAAGATTCGTAACACCGTCATCATGGGTTCGGGCTGCTCCGGTCTGACGGCGGCCATCTACGCCGCCCGCGCCAATCTTCAACCGCTGGTCCTGGAAGGTCACGAGCCCGGCGGCCAGCTTTCCCTGACTACCCTGGTCGAGAACTTTCCCGGTTTTCCCGAGGGCATCCAGGGGCCGGAGCTGATCGAGAACATGCGCAAGCAGGCGGCGCGTTTTGGCGCGGAGTTCGTCACCGCGCATGTCGCGGCGGCCGACCTGCGGCGGCGCCCCTTCGTCCTCACCACCAACGCCGGCGAAATCGCGTACCCGCTCGCTCATCGTCGCCAGCGGGGCCAGCGCGCGCTGGCTGGGACTGCCGAACGAGCAGGCGCTGATCGGCCACGGCGTATCGTCTTGCGCCACCTGCGACGGATTTTTCTTCAGCGGCAAGGAGATCGCCGTGGTCGGCGGCGGCGACTCGGCCATGGAGGAAGCGCTGTTTCTGACGCGTTTCGCCACCGCTGGTCACCGTCATTCATCGCCGCGAGCAGTTCCGCGCCTCCAAGATCATGCTGGAGCGTGCGCGCAAGCACGAGAAGATCCGCTTTCTGCTCAACACCGTCGTGGAAGACGTTTACGACGTAGCCAAGAAAGAGGTGACCGGACTGAAGCTGCGCAACCTGAAGACCGGCGAGAGTCAGCCATTTGCCCGCCAGCGCGCTGTTTCTGGGCATTGGCCACATTCCCAATACGGCGATGTTCCAGGGACAGCTGGAAACCGACGGCGATGGCTATCTGAAGACGCGCGATTACGTGTTCACCGCCGTGCCCGGCGTGTACGCCTGCGGAGACGTGGCCGACCGGCGCTATCGCCAGGCCATCAGTGCCGCCGGCACCGGCTGCATGGCGGCCATGGAAGTAGAAAAATATTTGGAGGAGATGGGCAAGTAAGCGCGCTTTTCCACGTTTCGTTTTGTAGGTGGGCGCCTTACGTTCCTCCACTTGGGCTTGTTTCGTAAATGGCTTTGAAGGGGATTATCGTGGAAGCCCACGGCTTCAGCCGTGGGGATCAAAGGGCCGAAGAACCGGCTTTAGCCGCTGTGACGGCGTACCACAGCGCCTAAAGGCGTTATGTTGAGCCCAGCGTTTCCCACGCCTGAAGAGGCTGCGGAAAAACAGATTTTCGGTCGGTTGGGACTACAAGATCTAGATAGCGGATCTTATGGTACCCACATCCGTAGCGCCTCGCTTGTTGCTTCGGCGCGTTTTTCCGCAGCCTGTGAAGGCGTGGGCTTCCACCAGTTCCATTTATGAAACAAGCTCTAGTTGGACAGACGTGGCGGCGCGTGAGGTGGGATGGGATTTCGCGCCGGCTGCCTGGGCTCGGGTTCTGCTGTCCACTACGGCAATCGCCAAGATGTTTGCCGGAGTTCCAGTGCTGTGGCAGATCGGGCCTGAACGCATCGAAATGCTTAAAGCACTTTTAATCAATTTATCCGAGAAGCAGTCCTTGCGGCGCTTCGCCGAGCATTCTCCGCTTGGCCGCAAGCTGTCCCGCCGTTTCGTTGCCGGCCTCACCATCGACGAGCTGATTGTCGCCGTCGAGGAGATGAACCGGCGCGGCATTCGCGTCAGCATCGATCACCTGGGCGAGAACGTTACCAGCCGCGAAGAGGCCGTCGCCACCGCCGACGGCTATCACCAGTTGCTCGACGAGATCGATCGCCGCAAGCTCGATTCCAATCTCAGCCTCAAGCTCACCCAGATGGGCCTCGACCAGGACCAGGATCTGACTTGCCGCCTCATGGCGGAACTGCTGGAGCACGCCGTGCGGATCAACAACTTCCTCCGCATCGACATGGAGGGCTCGGCTTACACTGACCGCACCCTGCAGATCACGCGCGACCTGCACCGCCGTCCGGGCGCCGCCGGCCACCTGGGAACCGTGTTGCAGGCTTACCTGCGCCGCACCTTCGAGGACGCCAGGCTGCTCATCTCCGAAGGCGTTCGCATACGCCTCTGCAAGGGCGCCTACCTGGAGCCGGAGCAGATCGCCTTCCGCGCCAAGTCGGAGGTCGACGACAACTATCGCCGCCTGGTCCGCCTGCTGCTGAAGAGCGGAACTTTCCACGGCCTGGCGACGCACGACGAAGCCATCATCAACGACACCATCGCCTGGGCGCGGGCGGAAGGCATCGGCCCAAGCTGCTTCGAATTTCAGATGCTCTACGGCATTCGCCGCGACCTGCAGGAAAAGCTGGTCGATCAAGGCTGGGGCGTCCGCGTCTACATCCCCTTCGGAACCGAATGGTATCCCTACTTCATGCGCCGGCTGGCGGAGCGCCCGGCGAACCTCTGGTTCATCGTCAAGAACGCGCTGCGGAGATAAAAACAGTTTCGAGCTTCCAGTTTCAAGTTGCGAGTTTGGAGGTCGCCGGAATTTTTGCGTCAAGTTTTGTGGTGTCATCCTGAGCGGAGTTCGGCGGAGCCGAACGGAGTCGAAGGACCGCTATCGACGGGTGGCCCAGAGTTGGCGTTGTTCCAACTCTGGGGATTTTCGGAATTAACATTGTCATCCATCCCACATTTGCCAGCCGCGGGCAAATGCGGGCCACCTGCCCCTATCTAGATAAGAACCCGTTGCTCACGCTTCATCCGCGCGCTACACTGATGGCTCGACAGCGTAGCGTTCGGTCGCTGACATCGTGACAGCCACTCAGACCAAACCCAAATGTAACTTCAGGCTAAGCATCCGACCGGACGTGCAATGCCCACATGATGCGCATTCGGCGGGACTCTGTATATTCCACCTGCTTAGCCTTGGAGAAAGGCTGCCAGATCACCCGTACTGGAAGCTGGCAGTCTCCATTCCAAAGTTCGAGGATCAGATACGAAGCGCGTTCTCAGCGCTCCTAGTGGACACCGAAGATGACCCCTCCCACCCGCGCGCGGACTTCAGAGGATTTCGCCTCCCGTCAATCGACCTGAGGGGTCACACCTTCACGCAGGAAGTACTATTCACGGAGGCCAGGTTCTTAATGGGAGCGCCGTCTTCAGCGAGGCGACATTCGAAAAGGCCGTCGACTTCGATCATGCGGTTTTTGCTGGCTCGGCGGATTTCTATTCGATGGTGTTTGAGGATTCGGTTTCGTTCAACCTCGTTCGCTTTGATGGCAACACTGATTTTGTAGATGGTGTATGCAAGGGGCCCGCTGAGTTTGCTCAGTGCACGGTCACCGGTAGGCTTCAGTTTTTGAATTGGGATTTTGAGCAAGAGTGTCTCTTTGATTACCTGAGGCACTCAAAAGACGGAACGGCCATTTTCGAAGCGGTTAACCTTGACAAAGGAACGTTCTTGGGTGCGCAGCTGGACTCAGTTGAGTTTCGGGCAGTCAGATGGCTGAGGAGCGGCAAAAGGAGAAATATGCTGGCCGATGAGCTTCCGGCGTCGCTCCGCGGGGCTGGGGGCCGTCGTCCTGACGCGGAACATCCGTTGACTGACCCTGAGATTGACTATTTTTACGATCAGCTAGCAGGGAACTACCGTCAGCTCGTGCTGAACTACGAGCGGGTGCGAGACTTCGATGTCGCCGAGGACTTCCACGTAGGCGAGATGCGGATGCGTAGCGTCATCGCGGAGCGGCAACTTCCGTGTTCGGCGCTTAAGTGGCTGTGGCGACATCTCGGCCCCTATAGGCTCTACGATGTGTTCAGCGGGTACGGGGCCAACTGGAGTAAGGCGTTCCTATGGCTGCTCGTATGGTCGCTCCTCGTCTTCCCCTCGCTTTTCATGCTCACGGGCTTCCAGCAGATGGAGCCTGTCGGAGGAAGGGCCATGCGGTTGATTCAATACTCGCTGACGCCGGATTTGCACAAGGCTCCGCAATGGTTCAAGGACTATTGCCACGCGATTTCCTTCAGCCTTTCGACTGCAACATTCCAGCGAGCCCGCCTCTACGAGCCCGCCGGGCCATGGTCTCATTTCCTCATGAGTGCGGCGTCAGTTATCTTCACGTCCCAGGCCGCTTTGCTGCTACTTGCTCTTCGCAGACGCTTCAAGCGGTAATGGCATGGCCGCCAGGGCGCAGCTTCGCTGCAAATTTCTTGTCAAGCCCCTCCGAGGCTTATGTCGTTGATTCGAAAGCGAAAATCGCATGTCACATTTCCCGCCCGAATCTGTCATTCTGGATATAGGTACGTCTAAGCCTTCGCGACTTCTATGAGAAACAAGGCGTCGAACTAACCACCTTATAAATCAAGAATTTACCTGTAAGTCTCACATGCCGAATAATTTGCCGACAATCGCCATAGCTAAACTACAGATCGGCAAGGATTTGCGTGAAAATACCGGGGAGGGGGGTACCCGGCTATCTGGTACAGACCGGGAACATCCCTGACAAAACGGACCGGGATGCCTATCCTCTCGGCCACTTCTGGCGAAGGATGGGTTTTCTATCGTCCTTTCGTTACAACAAAGAGTCTCACCGTTTCAAGTTGCGTTGCCCAACCCAAGCTCACGATGGCTCAGGCTTCCCGCAATGCGCCACATCTTCCTAGAGAAGAAAGTTAGCAACAGCAGAGAACAAAGCCCGCCCCAAGAGAGACGAAAGTCAGCAACTCTGAATCCAGCTACCCGCATCAGAAGAGAATTATGTACGCGGAGTAGCAAGTCCCACGCCGCAAGGGCCCCGATGTGTTCGCTAGACCTTGCTAGAAAGAGGTATCTCGATGACTACAAAGCGGAATTCCGCAAAGGTTTTTCTTGGCTTGGCTTGCCTGTCTTTGCTAATGGTTTGTGCCGCCTGCGGCTCCGGCAGCTCCGGCGCGGGTAATCCGGCTGTCACCGTCAGCGACATCCAGAACCAGCCTAACTGGACAGGCTGTACCGGTCCAAGCTGCGCCGGCGGCGTGGGCAATGCCACCTACTCCATCATCCAAGGCGAGACGGCGCCGTCCTTGGATGGCATATCGGCGGAATTCCAGTTGGGTGGAAGCACCGGACTCTCCAACGTAGCTTGGACAAAGACGTTTCCCGCCCTGGACTCCGCCACCCAGTTCACCCTGGACTTGCAGGCCTATGTGATTTGTCCATGCTGGCCGCAGGCTCTTTCCTTCGGGATATCTCAAATCATCGGTGGGCAGGATTACACATTCAAGTATCAATGTGATTTCAACGGCACCGGCGATTGGAACCTGTGGGACCCGTCCCACCAGGTATGGGCGGATACCGGGATCGCCTGCTCACAGTTGACCGCCAGTGCGTGGACACACTTCGTCTTCCAGATGGAGCGAAAGGACAACAAGCTTCACTATCTGGGCTTCTCGGTCAACGGTCAGTCCAACCCGTTGGACATCTATTTCAGTCCGGGTGCCGGAACGCCGGACGCCATCGTGGTCCACTTCGATGAAAATGGCGATAGCGCTCAAGACCCGTATTCGGTGTGGTTGGACAAGGTAATCGTCACAGCCCAATAACGAGATTGCATTGAATCTTAGATGGGCGGCCGATTCAAGCCGCCTTGAGACTGGATTCGCGGAAGCATGGCCCCATCCAACGCGGTTTCGTTGGCTGGGGCTTTTTGCGGTTGGACGAGATTCGACAAGCGGAAGCCGGGAACTGGGAACTGAGAACTGAAAAAACTGGCACGCCTGCCGGGCCCGACAGATGCCGTGTTACCTCTGTCGGGGCGGCGCAGCGTGCCAAGTGATCGAGGAGAGAATGTTTGGCTGCGGTTAACGTCCTGTATTTCTTCCGGCTGCCTGCAACTGCACGTCGATGTCGCTAAGCCCGCGAATGAGCTGTTGCTCCTGCGGGTTGAACGCGGTCTTAAACTGTTCGCTCTCCAGTGTCTTGCCGCGCTGATCCGGCGGCTGGCTGCGCAACTGGCGCAATTGCTGCAGGACCGCGTGCCGGCGTCCCTCGTCCATTCCCCGGAACTGCTGCCACAAGGAATCAAGCCGCTTCTGCTGATCGGCCGGCATGCGCTCGATCAGCGCCATACGGTTGAGCACTAGCTGCTTCTGCTGCGGCGGCAGGTTGTTGAAGTGCTCCAGGCGCTGTTGCAGTGTCTGCTGCCGCTCCGGAGGAAGCCGCTGGAAATCCTTGTCCTCCTGGAGCTGTTTCTTGGCCTGATCGCTGGGCAGGTTGCCGTATTTCCGCAACCAGTCGCCGCGATGGCCGACCCGCGGAGGCTGATACTGCCCGCCCGGAGCGTTGCCTTGCGCCGCTTGTGTCCGCTTGAACTGTCCCCCAGGACTGCGGCTGCGCCTGGACACTGGCCAGCATCAGGCAGGAAACCGCGACAACGGCAATGGCTCGGAAGGTGAGCAATTTCCAGACGCCTTCTGGGACGCCGCCCGAATTCAGATTCCTAATTCGCACTGGCTCCGCTATCGTGATCCAGCACGTCTAGCGCCTCGAACTCCTGTAGCAGATCGGAATGTTTCTCCAGGTACTGCAAGTCGGCTACCGCCGTTCCCCTGGGGGGCGTTACCGCCGCCGGCTTGGGGTCTTCCTGTGTTCCCAGGAACGAGCCCACGCCCAGGGCCAGCAGGATGGTAGCCGCGATGCCGACCGCCGCCGGCTTGCGCGCCCAGTAGCGCCAGGAGAACCGCCGGGGCTTGCTCTGTTCCTCGCGCAACCGCGCCTGCAGCCGCACATCGAAGTACGGCGACGGCTCCGGCGCCTGCCACTCGTCCAGCAGCGCCATGGTTCGCTTCATCTGCTCCAGCTCGTGTGCGCACGGCGCGCACGCGGCAAAGTGCGCCTGCAGCTCCGCCGCAGCGGCTCCCCTTTCCACCGCCATCTCCAGCAGTTGCTCTCGTACATCCTTGCAGTTCATAACAGCCCCTAGATAAAGTCCTTCAGTTTTTCGCGCAAAGTCTCATAGGCGCGAAACAGCAACGATTTGGTCGCCGATTCGCTCAAGTGCAGCACTCCGGCGATCTGCCTGTAGTCCATGTTCTGGTACTTGTGCATGATCACCGCCAGCCGCTGCCGTTCCGGCAAAGCCTCGACATGACTGCGGATCGCTGCCAGCCGCTCCCGCCGCAGAATCTGTTGCTCCACGTTCAGCGTGGTGTCGGACACGTCGATCGAGAGCCCAGTATCCTCGTCGGGTTCGTCCAGGCTGACCTTGTTCTCCGGGCGGTCGTACTTATTATCGCGCGCGTGGTTCACCGCCAGGTTGGTGGCGATCCGGTACAGCCAGGTGGTGAACTTGGCGCTGGCCGCATAACTCTCGCGCGAGCGATATACCCGCAGAAACACTTCCTGCGCCAGCTCTTCCGCAATGGCCGGGTTACGCACCATACGGTACATGAAACTGATCATCGGGCGGCGATATTTTTCGATCAGATACTGGTATGCGCCGTCGTCGCCCGTCTTGACTCGCAGCATGACCTCGGCATCGTCGATGACGGCGCCGGGGGCCTCCGCCCGCTGCAGCCGAACCGGGTCACCCAGTTTGCTGCCGGCGGCAGCCTTAGCCGGCATTAACTTCTCCAACGCCGTGCTGCCCATACCGGCTGAAACCCTTTCCGAATCTGAAAGTTTCGGCCCCATATCCTCCTCGAAATGCGGTTCTCGCGATTGTTGGGGTGGAATTCCGCTACAGGCAGGGTCGCCGTCTGGGAGTGTGCCGGGGGGCTGTGGGTTGCTGCTGCGCCAGTCCATCCAGAGTCCGTTCCGAGATCAGGAAGAAAGCCTCGGTCCTGAAGCTCAGTCTACCGATTATGCCGAGTAGAAACCACTGCCTGCGGCCGGATCGGGAGCACCTGCCAGGCACAAACGTGCCTATCCGCGAGAGTCCGTCGGTGCTCGTTGGACGCAACAGAAGCCCATAAGGCGAGCAAATTGGGCTGCCCCTGTGGCGTAAGAGGGTGGATGGAGCCGGGGACGGAGCAAACATGCAAGTGGTAGACCTGAGTAGTTTTATAATGGCGGCGGCCATCCACAATCAGAACTCGCAGGAGCCCGTGCAATCCCACAGATTGTAGGCGAATTGCTCATCAGGAGGTATGCGCCAGTGTCAGAGTCTGCAACAGCGACAGAGGACAAGAAGGCCTTCACCGCACCGCCCAAGACAATCGTTCCTTGGACCGGGTATGTGGCGTTTGTCTTTGCCATCGTGTTTTTCTCCGGCTTGCTTACCGGCCAGAAGGGCTGGTTTACCGCATTCGACTTCAACACCATAGCGGGAATATTCGGCACCATGAAGGATCCGGCCAAGGCGAACTTCATGGGTCAGGGAGGTCTTGGCGCGCGCGACGGCTTCATGTTCGCCTTCAGCCTGGTGCCGTCCGTGATGTGCGCGCTCGGGGTGGTCGAGATCATCGATCATCTCGGCGGCCTGAAGGCAGCCCAGAAGCTGCTGTCCCCGGTGCTTCGTCCGCTGATGGGCATTCCCGGAATTACCGGCCTGGCCATGGTTACCAGCTTCCAGAGCACCGACGCCGGCGCGGGCATGACGCGCCTGCTGAAGGAAACCGATTGCATCACGGAGCGGGAGAGGACAATCTTCTGCGCCTTCCAGTTCTCCGCCGGCGGAACTATCACCAACTACCTGGCCATCGGCGCGGCGCTCTTCGGCTTCCTCACTGTGCCGATCGTGATTCCTTTGGCGCTGATGTTTGCCCTGAAGTTTGTGGGTGCGAATGTGATGCGCCTCTACATGAGCCTGTTGGCGAAGGGGGTGAAGTGAGATGGCGGCGGAACAGAAGATAGAGCAGAAAAAGACCATCGCGGATATTTTACGTCGATGGCAACAGCATCCTGCCCAACGTACTCATGGCGTACGTGCTGATTCAGCTTCTCCGTGTTTCCGGCGTGCTCGACATCCTGGGTACGGTCTTCAATCCGATCATGGCGGTTTTCGGGCTGCCGGGCAAAGCGGCCATGGTGTTGATCGGAGCCTGGATGTCGATGGCGGGAGGAGCCGGCGTGGCGGCAAGCCTCTATGCCTCCAATTCCCTGGACAGGACGCAAGTGACCATTCTGCTGCCGGCCATATTTCTCATGGGTGCGCAGGTGCAGTACATGGGCCGTTGCCTGGGAACCGCCGGAGTGAAGCCTCGCTATTATCCGATGCTGTTTGCCATCAGCATCTTCAACGCAGCCATCGCCATGCTGGTGATGCGGATGTTCGCCTAAGTGAATCGATGAGGAGAACGGAAATGAACGACGTACAAGCCAGAATCCAGGCCGCCTACGATGCCTTGCATGCCATGCCGGAGGCCGCCTTCTCCGAGCACCGGACGTCGGCGTGGCTGGCGGAAAAAATCAAAGCCGCCGGCTTTCAGGTGCTGACCGGCGTCGGCGGCACGGGCGTCGTTGCGACTTTGAAAGGAAAGGATGCAGGCCCGACAGTCGCCGTGCGGGCTGACATGGATGCGCTCGAGTACACCATCAACGGCCAGGATGTCTGCGTTCACTCCTGCGGGCATGATGCTCACTGTTCGATGGTCCTGACCGCCGCCCAGGAGTTGTCGAAGAACGGCATCCGGCGGGGCACTCTGAAGATCCTCTTTCAGCCGGCCGAGGAAAACCTCGGCGGCGCGCTCAAGATGATTGAAGCCGGCGCGCTTGACGATGTCGACATCGTCATCGGCATGCACCTGCGACCCATCCAGGAAGCAAAGCTCGGACAGGCTACGCCGGCCTTGTATCACGGTTCCAGCTACATTATGACGGCGACCATCAATGGCCGAACCGCTCATGGAGCGCGGCCTCATCTGGGTGTCAATGCAATTGATGCCGCCGCGGCTGCGGTCAACGCCATCAACGCCATTCATCTCAATCCCGTAGTGCCCTGGACCTGCAAAGTGACCAAGCTGCACGCCGGCGGCGCCACTCTGAACGCCATTCCCGACAGAGCCGAGATGGCCCTCGATCTGAGAACGCAAGAAAATGCCGCCATGGATACGCTTCTCGATAAGGCCGACAAGGCCATCAAGGCCGCGGCTGCAACCGTGGGGGCGACGGCGGAAACTCGTGTCAAGGGCGGTGTTCCCGGAGCGGAGTATCACCCCGAGATCATTGAACTCGCCCGTGAAGCCATCTGTGCAGTGCTTGGCAAAGAGGGATTGCTCGACCCCATCGTGACTCCGGGCGGCGAAGATTTCCACTATTTCGTGAAGAAGAAGCCTGGGCTGAAAGCAGGTTACCTGGGTCTCGGTTGTAACCTCACCCCGGGACTGCACGATCCGACGATGAAGTTTGATCGCTCAGCCATGATCAACGGAACCAATATTCTCCTGCACATGACGCGAAAACTACTGGTCTGATGGGTAACGCGGCTGTCGAAAGTCAGCAGCCAGTCCAGTTAACTTGGCCCCGTTGGCTCACTCTGCGGGGCCTTTTGCTTGGCTCGCCAGTTCGCTGTCAATCACTTGCCGGATCGTGTCCACGGGGTAGAGCCCCTCAAGCCGCTGCCGCCCGATGATCATGGTCGGGACCGCCGTTACTCCCACCCGTCCGTACGCCGTCTGCAGTAGTTGCTGAACGCGATCGCGATAGGCGCCCTCCTGGAGCGCAGCCTGAAGCGCTGCTGCATCCAGTCCGACTTCCTTCGCGATCTCGGCGAGCACGCCGGCGCTGCCGATGTCGCGGCTCTGCTGGAAGAAGGCGCGGAAGACAGCGTCGTTATACTCATCCGCTTTGCCGTGGTCCTTGGCGAATTCCATCGCCTGGAAGGCGAGGTTGGTGTACGGATACGGCGAGATGCTGGGAAGCTTCATCGGCACGCCGAGCCTTTCCGCCAGCGGATACACGTTTTGTTTCCATCTTTCCTGCAGGTAGTCGCCTTCGGGTCGCAAGGTGGGGGTTGGAGCCGGGCGCAGCTCAAACGGCATCCACTCAACCTGGACATCTTTGCCTTCGATCGCCTGTTTCAGCGGAGCCTCCGCCAGGAAACAGTACGGTCAAACGTAGTCGGAGAAAACCAGAATCGGCAGCGGCATAGCTCCATTCTAAATGCCCAGCGCGCGGCCGCATCACTTCAGCTCCGGAAAATCTTCCTCCCAGTATTCGTCCTCGCGGCGTCCCGGTTGCTGCCGGCTCTGCTGCTCAACCGCTCGCAGTTGCACGCGGCGAATCTTGCCGGAGATGGTCTTGGGCAGCGTGGAGAATTCGATTCGCCGGACTCGTTTGTAGGGTCCAAGCCGCCCGCGTATGAACGCAAAAATGTCTTTCGCCAGTTCCCGAGTGGGCTGAACGCCGGGGACGAGCGTCACAAAAGCCTTGGGAACGTTCCAGCGAATCGGGTCCGGACTCGGTACCACGGCAGCTTCAGCGATCGAGGGATGCTCGATCAGTGCGCTCTCCAGTTCAAAAGGACTCAAGCGGTAGTCGGAGCTCTTGAAGACATCGTCGGAGCGGCCCACGTAGGTGAAGTAGCCGTCTTCGTCGCGATGCGCCACGTCGCCGGTATGGTAATAGCCGCCTTCCATGGCGCGTGCATTGCGCTCGTCGTCGTCCATGTAGCCGACCATCAGACTAAGCGGGCGCGGATCGAGCTTGACGCAGATTTCACCGTCGTTTGCTTCGCGGCCCTCGGCGTCGAGAAGAACCACCCTGTGCCCGGGCGAGGCCTTGCCCACCGCTCCCGGCTTTACCTTCTGTCCGGGAAAGTTTCCCAGCGTGAGCACGTTCTCCGTCTGGCCGAAGCCGTCGCGGATGGTGATGCCCCAGGCCGCGCGGACCTTCTCGATAATCTCCGGATTGAGCGGCTCGCCCGCACCAACCAGCGTCCGAAGCTTTACTTTGTAGGCGCGCAGATCCTCGAGCACCAGCATGCGCCAGACCGTCGGCGGAGCGCACAAGGAGGTCACGCCGCAGCGCTCGATCTCCCGCAGCGTATTCTTGGCTTCAAAGCGGCTGTAGTTGTGAACGAAGACAGTTGCGCCCGCATTCCATGGCGCGAAGAAACTGCTCCAGGCGTGCTTGGCCCAACCGGGCGAGCTGATGTTGAAGTGGATATCGTCCGGCCGCAGCCCTACCCAGTACATCGTCGCGAGGTGCCCGACGGGATAACTCTGATGAGTGTGCAGCACCAGCTTGGGAAGCGCCGTGGTGCCGGAGGTGAAATAAAGCAGGAAAGGGTCAGAGGCATTGGTGGTGGCGTCTGCCGCGAATGCAGACGGCTCGTTGTAAGCCTGATCGAATGCCACCCAGCCCGCTGCCGCGCCGCCGTAAATGATTCGCGTGTAGTCTCCCGTAACGCCCGCGAACCGCTCGACACAGGAGTGAGCGGCGATGACATGGCGCGCCTTGCCGCGGTCCAGGCGGTCGCGAAGGTCGGCCTCGGTCAGCAGGGTTGCGGCCGGGATGAGAATCGCGCCCAGCTTCAGCGCGGCCAGCATGACCTCCCAGATGCCGGCCACGTTCGGCAGCATGACGACAATCCGGTCGCCGCGTCCGACTCCGTGTTTGCGAAGAAAGTTCGCCACCTGGTTGGACCGGCGAGAGAGCTCCTCGAAGCTCAGCTTTACCTCGCTGCCATTTTCCTCGACGATCCACAGCGCCGCTTTCTGGTTACCGCGGGCGTAGTCATCGAAGTAATCGAGTGCCCAATTAAACTCCGTCAGCTTCGGCCAACGGAACTCCCGGTAAGCAGTCTCGTAATCTTGGCGATGCTGAAACAGGAAATCGCGCGCGGCAAGAAAAGCCTTCACGCTCTCCCCCCGGGCGGACTGCGTCTGTACGTTAGCCATCTGCTTCATCTCCTTGCCAGGCAGGTAGCTCAGCCATAAGAGAGCCGGCCTTCACTGGGACGGGGAACGGCAGGGAAGAGTTGCCGGACCGCGCATGGAGCGGCTAATCATTTTCCTGGAATGACAATTCCGATTCGGAGAGGGCTGGTGGCGCCTCCTGGCATGGCACGGCCGGAGAAGGCCATGAAAGAGGCTCTGCTAGAGCGGTTTTGTTCTTGCTGTAGTCGACTTCTTGCCGGATCATCCTGAGGCGGAGCGCGAGCGGAGCAGAAGGATCAGAGAGGGGGGCAAGATGTTCAGTTAATCTGAAGCGCCTGCACCCATTGCACGGCATTTACGTGAGCCTGGCTCACGATATCTTCACGCAGCCCCAGTTGGCTCGCGTGCTGTTCGCAGCGCGCCCACTCGCCCGCTTCAAAAGCAAGGACCATGTCGAGCAGGGTGCGCAAACGGTTCTTTCCGCCGAGCAGGGCGACGTTTACCTCGGAGGGGAGCTGTACTTGCTTGACAATCGACGCTATGGGAGTGTCGAGAATCGCGTCTATCAGGGAGAAAAGTCCTCCCATGAAGGAGGCTGCTTCCGAAGCCCCGCTCCAGTGCGCCAGCAGCTCACAGAACCTGGCGCGAACCAATGCGAGAGCTACCAGTTCTGCCGGCTTTTTCTCGCCGGCCAGCGCAGCGCACGCCACGGTCAGCCATTTGCGAAGGTCGCGCTCTCCAAGCAGCGTCAGGCCCTGGACGATAGACTTGATCTCCGTGTGAAATGCAAACACCGGCGAATTCAGATAACGGAACAGGCGGTAGCACAACGCCGGCTCGGATTTGATCAAACCTTCTATCTCGAAATAATCCAATTCCGGAGCGTGGATGGCGCGAAGGACCCGAAGGTAAGTTGCCCGTGACGCTGCTATGTCGCGGGCTGAAAGCATAACCGGCTTGCAAAAGAAGAAACCTTGAAACAGGCTATAGCCGAGCTTGGCGGCGCCGGCGAACTCCTCATGGGTCTCAATTTTCTCCGCCAGCAATTCTGCATTGCGGTAGTTTGCGGCTATTTTTGCGCGGACCGCCGGCGAAGCCAGCCGGAAGTCTACCTTGATGATGTCGGCCAGCTTGGTTAGCGGGGCCAAGCGGGGGTCGTCCACAAAATCATCCAGCGCAATACGGTACCCCTTTCCCCTTAATTCCCTGCAGGCGGAAATCAATTCCGCATCCGGATCCACGGTTTCAAGCAGCTCCAATACCGTTTGTTCGGGTGGAAACAGGCTGACGTACCCGTTCATAATCGTGTCTCGCGTGCAATTGACGTAGATGCTGTTGCCGTTGGAAAGGACATTCACGCCGACCAGTACGGCCATATCCATGACTTTTTGGGACGCGAGATCGGGATCGGTGCCGGTGTAACGATTCTCTTCCGTTTGTCGAAACAGCAGCTCGTATCCAGCAACCTTCTGTTGGCGGTCGAAGATTGGCTGCCTGGCAATGAAGCGCGTTGGCGTTGCTGTCCCGGGACTCGCCATCAACAATACCTCCTAAAAATTCCTCCCGTGCTCAGCAAATCAATTGAATGGAAGCCAGAGAAACCGTATTGCCTCAAGCGCGGCCCGCAGATGCTTGAGGATCCGCTTGGCCTTGTTTCTCCATTTCCCACTGCCGTCGGGTAACGATGCTCTTGATCTGTTCCCTCAGGCTTCCCCGGTTATCCAGAAACTCGATGCCCACAACATTGGCGGCTTCGCCCTTCTCTGTGCAGCACCGGCGCACAACAGCCTTGGGCACCGTCTGCGGATAAAACTCCAGCTCCAACATGAGGCGCTCGCCAATGTCGAACTTGTCGGTAGTCATCAGGCAGGCCCCGGTTTCGGACAAGTCCCGCAGCTTGGCAGGAAGCCAAATCCGGCCGTCCGTTTGCGTCAAGCGCACCTCTTTATCATTCATCGGCACGCGGATGGCGGCCCGGCGGTCAACTCTCTCGCCCGGCGTAAGGGTTCTGACAACATATGCCGGAGGAACCTGCATGAGAGCGGCCGTAACAATGGCTTTGTATACGTTGACGCCCGTGCTGTCCGGTGTGTGCAGGAGAATGCGGGTTCCGACGGTCAAGGTCGACTTCAGGCAATCCGGTTCGTCCACCGCCGTCAACACGAGCTTGCCCGCCCGGAGCTCCTTGACAAGGGCGCGCTGCGAGGCTACCGCATCACTCCCTGCCGCGGAATCATCCCCGGTTAGGGCACTTATCTGAACCAGATCATTGACAGCAATTTCACTCATAACGTCCTGCCGAGCAGTATCTAAACATGCAGCCGAGGGTTGCGACCCTATGACTCATCTGTAATATCGGCAGTGGACAGGATTTTCATCACTCACATCTTCAGAAAAGTTTGTATCCTCCCAAATCCGCCGGAACTCTCATGTCCCCGCGTGTCCAGGTCCCTTCCCGGACTGCTGCGCTGCCCGGAACCGAGGCTCAACCAACCTCGAATGACGTGCTCTCCCCAGGTGCTCCACGGTCGGCCCTAGCGCATCGGCTCTTCTTTCGTCGAAGCTCGTGAAAGGAGCGACGCTGAGGGTCATTCCCGGCGCGCCGCACGGCATGTGCTCGACTCTAAAGGACCAGATCAACACGGAACTGCTCGGGTTCTTCAAGCGGGCAGAGCAGGCGGCGGCGTAATCCGCAACTGCTCCGGCCTGCTCGTCTTCTCGGCGGAGGCCGGAGCTTTGCCGGCAGAGAAGCGCGCAAACAATGAGAGCCTCTGTATTCCGCGCTCAAAGCTTGCCCAGCTGCCATCCTGTTTGGGCAGCCAGGCATCCACCCACTAACCGTTAGCCACCATCCGGAGTAGCCAATCAACCAAGATTCAATCAACCAAAGCGAGGAGATTCTGCCATGGCCGCAACTGAGAAGAATCAAAATTCTGTCGTCGCGATTTTTGGCCAGCACACGGGAGCTGAAAATGCCGTCAAGGAGTTGAAGAGCAGCGGATTCGACATCAAGAAACTCTCGATCATCGGTCGGGATTACCACACGGAAGACAGCGTCGTTGGTTTTTACAATACCGGCGACCGGGTTAAGTATTGGGGCAAACTGGGCGCGTTTTGGGGCGGGCTGTGGGGACTGCTGTTCGGAGCGGCGTTCCTGTTCATACCCGGTGTCGGTCCGGTCGTGGCCGCCGGTTCCATCGTCGCCTGGATTATCAGCGCCCTGGAGGGCGCGGTCGTGGTCGGCGGCCTGAGCGCTATAGGAGCCGCGCTGTACAGCCTCGGCATTCCCAAAGACAGCGTTGTCAAGTACGAGACTTCCATCAAAGCAGGCAAGTTCGTACTGATCGCCCACGGCGCCGCCGATGAAGTTCAGAAAGCCCGCAGCATCCTGCAGACCTCAGGGGCGGAGTCGATCGATATGCATCAGCCGCGGGCGGAGGCGGAACGGGTCGCCTGATGCTTCGCCTAAACCGTGGCCGCGGCGACTTCTCACGTGGTGTGCTTGGTCGCCGCGATCCGTGACGCAACATTTTGCAACTTTCGAGTAAGGGAGGGACCAATGGCAAGAACACAGAACGACGCCAAAAATACCGGACGTATCAGCGCTCAGCCTCGCCTGCATCAGCATGCGCGCGAAATTCAGTCCTACGGAACCGTCAGCCACATGCTGCCCCTCAACCTCGAGGAACCCGTGCGCCTGGAAATGACCGAGCAGCTGAACCAGCTGCTCGCGGACACCATGACGTTGCGCGATCTGTACAAGAAATCCCACTGGCAGGTTGCCGGTCCGACCTTTTACCAGCTGCATCTTCTATTCGATAAGCATTTTGGCGAGCAGGTCGAGCTGGTGGACGCGATCGCGGAACGCATTCAGCTGCTTGGAGGCATCAGCATCGCCATGGCCCCGGATGTGGCTGAGACTACCCAGATCGATCGTCCTCCGCGCGGCCGGGAAGAAATTCCCGTCCAGCTTTCGCGCCTGCTGGACGCTCATCAGGTCATCATCGGTGAAGTCCGCAAGATGGCTCGCCGTGCCTCCGATCTCGGAGACGACGGTACGAATGACCTGCTGATCAGCGAAGTGTTGCGGACCAACGAGCTTCAGTCATGGTTCCTGAGCGAGCATCTGGTCGACGTGCCGTTGGTAAAAGCCAAAGAGCCGTCTGCCGACGCCGCCTAGCAAAAGCTTCTGCGATCCGCGAGTAGCAGTCAACCGGTGTCCACAGCTCAAGCGGCGCCGGTTGGCTGCCACCCAGCCAACGCCGTATGTCGAACTTTCTCAAGCTGCCTTGCGACGCGGCCCAGATTCGAGCCGCGGACTGCGGCCCGGGTAGCCAGACTCCAGCTTCGAAGCATTGGGTTCTGGTGGTCGCGATTCTGGGTTCGAGCATGGCGTTTATCGACGGTACGGTCGTGAACGTGGCTTTACCCGTGCTGCAGGCGGACTTGGGAGCGAGCATCAGCGAAGTGCAGTGGGTCATCGAATCCTATGCCTTGCTGCTCACCGCTCTGGTGCTGGTGGGCGGCTCGCTGGGGGATCAGGTAGGCCGCCGGACGACGTTCAGCATAGGCGTGGTGCTCTTCTCGCTGGCGTCAGTCTGGTGCGGTTTGTCTCCAGGCATTCACTCTCTGATCGTGGCGCGAGCGGTTCAAGGCATCGGCGCCGCCCTGCTGGTCCCGGGCAGCCTTGCTCTTCTCAGCGCCGCCTATCCCGACAGCGAGCGTGGACGCGCCATCGGAACATGGTCAGGCTTTACCGGCCTGACCGCCGCGGTCGGACCCGTACTCGGCGGATGGTTCATCCAGAAGCTTTCCTGGCGTTGGGCCTTCTTCATCAATGTTCCCATCGGCGTTATCGTTCTCTTGCTGCTGTTCTTGTGCGTTCCGGCAAAGCAAGAAAACAGCGCCAGTAAGCATGTTGACTGGCTGGGAGCGATCGTCGTGGCCGCGTCGCTGGCCGCCATCGTCTTCGGCCTGCTGGAGCTGCCAGCGTTCGAGGGGAGCAACGCGATTGTGCTTGTCACCCTGATCGGCGGCACGGTTGGAATGGTGTTGTTCGTTGTCATCGAGGCGAGGCAGCAAGCGCCCATGATGCCCGTGGACGTCTTCCACTCAAGAAACTTCAGTGGCGCCAACCTGCTAACCTTGCTCTTGTACGCCGCTCTGTCGGGAGCGCTGTTCTTCGTTCCGTTCGATCTCATTCAAATCCAGGGATACTCGCCGCTCGAGGCCGGTTCCGCCCTGCTGCCCTTCGTCTTTATCATGTTCTTCCTCTCCCGATGGGCGGGCGGATTGGTGGCGCGATATGGCTCCCGCCTGCCTCTCGCGGTTGGTCCGCTGATCAGCGCGCTCGGGTTCGTGCTCTTTGCCCTGCCCAGGATTGGCGGAAGTTACTGGAAAACGTTCTTCCCCGCGGTCTGTGTCCTGGGCCTGGGAATGGCCGTCAGCGTGGCTCCACTAACCACCACGGTTATGAACTCTGTCAGCCAGAGCCGGTCGGGCGCGGCTTCCGGCATCAACAATGCGGTGGCGCGGCTGGCCGGCCTGCTCGCTATCGCCCTGCTGGGTCTCTCGATTCAATCCGCCTTCAACGCGCAGCTGAGCGGGCGGATGGCCGCATTGAATCTGCCGGCGGCGCTGCGGGCAGCGATCATGCAACAGCAGGGTAAGCTCGGGGCAATCGAAATTCCCGGACCGGTCGAGAGCAGCCTGCGAGCTGCGATTCAGTACGCCATCGATGAGTCCTTTGTCGCCGCCTTCCGGCGCGTAGTTCTGATCTGCGCCGGGCTTGCCGTCGTGAGCGGATTGGCTGCCGCAGTCACAATTGTGCATGGACCCACGCCCGGACACAGCTCCTGAGCGAGCGCGTGATCGAAATGCCGTTTGTGAAGGCGGTCAGCGAATAGCGGCAGCAGCCCGCAGGCGAAATCCTGATCCCGCAAAGCGGGAGAAGGACCTCTAGAAAAGACGAACTTTCGGGATTGAATGGTGGGCGCTACAGGATTCGAACCTGTGACTTCCACCGTGTGAAGATGGCACTCTACCGCTGAGTTAAGCGCCCGTAACTCAGAAAAGCTGTTTGCGAACGGAGGCTGGAAGGGCTTTTCACCGCAGTCCAGCAGCATCCCTTGCTTTGATACTAGCAAAGCCTACTCGTACTAGCAAAGCCCACTTGCGAGCTTCAAGCTAGCCGCGCCCGGCTACTCCAGTGGTTCTCCGCCGCCCTGGGTGCGCTTCGCCGTCCAAGCCCATTCGCGAGGGCCTTCCGTCATCAAGCCGTTGATGATGGCGTCGTCCGCTGTGGGCGTTTCCGGCGAACGCTCCGTTTGCCGGGAAGAAACCACTTGCGCGCTGAAGTGGCGCGGTCCGCTCTGGAATTCCAGCCGGTCTCCGCTGAGCAACTGGCTGGAGAACGGTTCTTCTTTGCCGTTCACCATGAGAGTGCCGATCAGTTTCTGAAACTCCTGGCGCAAGGTGAGCTCGTAGCGCTCGTTCTGCAATCCGTTGCTCACCGCCCATTGCCAGACGCCCGCTACTCTGGCCGGTACGATCCAGAGGAAGATGGCGGCGCCGTTGACGGAGTTGATCGTGTCCGGCTGCCAATCGCCCATCATGAAATCGTGCGAGACGACCGGCGTTCCCGGCTTCAACTGCCGCAGCAGAATCGGACGGAGCCTCACGTTCAGCGAAGTCAGCAGGTACAGCATGACCGCCGTCGCCTCGTGGAAATCGGTTTGGAACAGGTCTGCCTGCACGAACCGGACGCGCCCCGCCACTCTGGCGGCTCGGGCATTCTCCTTGCTTTCGGCGATGCGGTCCGGATCGATATCGATTCCCACCCCGCGTGCGCCGTAGCGCCGCGCGGCGGTTATGACGATGCGCCCGTCGCCGCAACCCAGGTCGTAGACCACGCTGTCCTTTGCGACCTTCGCCATGCGGAGCATCTCGTCCACCACCGCCTGGTCGGTTGGCACGTAGATCACGTCGGGCGTTCTTGTCTGCGGGCCGAAGCCCGGCGCGGCCAACAGCAGGCAAAACACCAGCACGCCCAAACACCGGGTCCAGCGCCGCAGCTGAACACCCCGGTCGCTGCCACGGCCACCATTACCACTTCTGGACTGGATGTTGTTCATGGCCGCCTCCTCCAGAGCATGCGATCAGCTAAGGTTTCGCGGAATGGGTGCGTCGTTATCTCTCTGTTACCGGGAATCGAGCAACGAGGTTTCAAAGTTTCAGAGTTTCAAAGTTTCAGCGAATTGCACGAGCTATGAGAATTGAGCATACTTTGAAACCCTGAAACCTTGAAACCTTGAAACCTTGTGTCGTCTTCTTACAGCATCGGCAAGTTTCTGGGGCGAGGGCCGCGCGGAAACGCCTGGTCGATCTGCGCCAGCTCCGCTTCGCTCAAAACAATTTTCGCCGCGCCCGCATTCTCCTCGACGTGAGCCGGGCTCGATGCCTTGGGAATCGTGAACAGCGACGGACGCCGCAGCAGGAACCGCAGAGCCACCTGCCGTGGAGTAGCTCCGTGCTCGTCCGCGATTTTCTGCAGCAGCTTTCCTCCCGGCGTTCGCGGGCTGGGGAAGCTGCCGTGGCCGTAAGGGCTGTAGGCGACGACGGCCACGCCGTGCTGTTCACACCAGGGCAGCACCGCGTGTTCGATGGCCCGCTCCTCGAGGTGATAGAGCACCTGGTTGCAAGCCAGCCGGCCCTCGCCGGCAACGGCCAGTGCCTCGTCCAGTTCGTCCACGTCGAAGTTGCTCACTCCCCAACTGAGAATTTTTCCCGCCTGGCGCAACTCCTCGAAAACGGCGAAGGTCTCCGCGAACGGGTGACTGCCAGGCCAGTGCAGCAGGTAGCAGTCCAGGTGATCGGTTTTCAGGTGTGCCAGCGAGCGCTCGCAGGCGGTGATGGTTCCCTTGCGGCTGGCGTTACCGGGCAGTACCTTGGAGACCAGGAAGACCTCGTCGCGCCGCCCGGCGATAGCCTCGGCTACCAGCGCTTCGGCGGCTCCCGAGCCGTACATCTCCGCCGTATCGATGTGCGTAGCGCCCAGTTCGAGGCCGCGGCGCAGCGCGGCTATGGCGGCCTTGCGGTCGCCGGTCTCGATGTACCACGTCCCCTGGCCGATCTCCGGCACCGGTTTACCTTTCATCCCGAAGGGCCGTTTCTCCATGTTTTTTCTCCATCGTTTGCTGCGTAGATTAGTTGTGCCGCGACCAACAGGCGGATCAAATGGTAAAATGTACCAGGAAGCGCCTTGCCGGGCCAACCTTGGTGTAGTTTCCATCCTGGCCAGCGCAGTACGGGCGCTCGCGAGGGACTCATGGTCCCGTGCCAGCCGGAAGCCTTAATAACCGTATAGGTAAAGTTTTCCCGCCGAAATACGGCTATCGCAATTGTTTTCGACTTGCATCCAAGTAAACCGGAAGCTACTATTGGGCATCTTCCGGCACGCACGTTCCGTGCGGCATGCCTAGCGTTGCAAGGCATCCCAACTAGCGTGAAATTCGAGCTTGGTGGGCGATTCTGCCAGGGCGCAAGCGGACAGAGAAGCGGTTCCCTCGACATGGCCAGCCAACCCGCTCGGCGTGGCCTGCGGCGGACGCAAAGATCAAAGATCTAATTTTGCAGTACAACAAAGAGACACCAACAATATGAATAGTGGACCCAACCACCCTTCCGGGGGTTCCGGAGGAAAAGGGCGCAAACGGCGTCGGGGACGCAGAAACCAGCCCGTGCAGGCGGCACAGGGCGGCACCCAGCCGCGTCAGCCGCAACGCCATGGCCCATCTCGTGGCCCATCCAACGTTCGTGGGGGGAGACGCCCGGGCACCCGGCCTGCTCCCAGGTTCCAGGACTCTCACCTCTACACCGCCCCCATGGATCACAACTACCGCACCGCTGATAACGGCAATGGCTCCAGGGGCGGCGGTGGCGCCCGCTTCATGCATCCGGAGCTGGAAGCGCTGCCCGCCACTCATCAGAACGGAGCGCCGCGCATCTTCGCCTTCGTCGACGACCTGTTCTTCCTGGCCAAAATCCAGGAGACCGCGCGCAAGCTGAACGTCAAGGTGCAGTTCGTGAAGAGTGAAAAAGAAGTCCTGGATTCGACCGCCGAGAGCGAGCAGGCGCCCTCGCTGATCATCATGGACCTCAACAACGCCTCCGTGAAGCCCATTGCCACCATTGCCAAGCTGAAGTCGAAGTTCAAGAAGCAGAGCAACATTATCGGCTTCCTCTCGCACGTGCAGGGCGATCTCAAGCTCAAGGCGCAGGACGCCGGTTGCGACATGGTGCTGCCGCGCTCGGCCTTCTCGCAGAACCTGCCGCAACTGCTCCGCCGCCACGGCTCCTCCACCGAGCCTCCGGCGTCGGGCGCATAGCCGCGGCAACTGAGTCCAATGCTCAAGCTGGCGGAATCCAAATGCACTGACTCGAACTCCGGAGTCAGGTCTGTCATGCCGCTCACTCGCGCCTTCGAAGAGGAAGAGGTTTCGCCCGACATACGGCGTATCTTCGCCGAGATTCGCACCAACTTCGACCTGCCTTTTGTCCCCGCGCCTTTCAAGCTTCTGGCCGGGATTCCCGAATACCTGCGCCTGGTGTGGCATGACCTTGGGCATGTCGCCTGCTCGCGCGAATTCCGCTCCGCCGCTTCCGTTTTGCAGGAGTTCATACGCTCGGAGGCCATCGCCGCCGGCTGGCGCCTTGGCAACCAGGAGCGCGCCCTGGCTGAGCAGAAGATCTCTACCGACGACACGCTGGTGCTCTCCGGCGTCATCGGCGTCTTTAACCGCGCCTACCCGGCCCTGACCCTGTTCCTGCGCCTGATGCAACTCGGCTACTCCGGCGGACAGAACGGGCGTGTGTCCACCGCTAAAATCTCCCCCGCACTCTCCCGTCTGGTCTCTCTAAACGTGCCCAACGAGCGCGAGGCCGGGCTGCGCGTCTGGCTGCTCTACGCCGAGATGAAAAGCACTACCGGCGACAAGCATGTCCCCGACCTTTTCCGCGTGCTCTCGCCCTTTCCCGGCTATCTGGCCTCCGCCTGGATGGATATGAAGCGCCTGCTGCGCGACAAAACTTTTCAGCATGCGCGCGACGAGGTGGCCCGCCGCACCGCTTCTCTGGTGACCGGCATGCCTGTGCGCGAGCATCGCGACTCCGCCAGAAACCTGGCTCCCGAACGATGGCTGGAAGTGGAAGAGACAGTGGATAACTACGTTCGCCTGCTTCCCCTCTACGCCCTGCTCAGCGCCGTCTGGAGACGCTCCTTCGCCATCGAACAAGGCACGGCGCGCGCCGCCTCCTAGAAGCAGTTTCAAGTTTCGAGTTTCCAGTTGAGCCGTTTTGCGGGCCCATTCGACTCGCTTCGCTCACCGCCCGGAACGTGAAACGGGAAACGTGGAACGGCAAAGATACATTCCTGTGCGCCGGAACACGTATTCCATAACCCCTATCCCCTGACTCCTAATCCCTGTAAACTGAAACCGCCCATGGGACGAATTCACGTACTCTCCGAGCACGTTGCCAACAAGATCGCCGCCGGTGAAGTCGTCGAGCGTCCCGCCTCGGTCGTCAAGGAACTGCTGGAGAACTCTCTCGATGCCGGCGCCGCGCGCATTCGCGTCAACGTCGAGGCCGGTGGCAAGAAGCTCATCGAGGTCATCGACGACGGCTGCGGCATGGTGCGTGACGACGCTCTGCTGGCCTTCGAGCGCCATGCCACCAGCAAGCTGAAGAACTCCGAAGACCTGCTCTCCATCTCCACCCTGGGCTTCCGCGGCGAGGCCCTGCCGTCAGTCGCCTCCGTCAGCCGCCTTCGCCTGGAGACGCGCTCGGCCGACGAGCCCGGCGGTACCGTCATCGAGATCGCCGGCGGCAAGATTCTCAAGGTGGAGGAGGCGGGGCTGCCCGCGGGAACCTCCATCGCCGTGCGCGATCTGTTCTTCAATACCCCCGCCCGAAAAAAATTTCTCAAGGCGGAGTCGACCGAGCTTTCGCACATCGCCTCGCTGGTCACGCATTACGCCTTGGCCCATCCGGAAAAGCACTGGGAGCTGCACACCTCCACCCATGCCATGCTGGTCGCCGCCCCGGTGGCCTCGCACGCCGACCGCATCTATCAGATCTTCGGCAAGCAAACCCTGGAGCAGTTGCTGCCCCTGGCCGCTACCGTTCCTCTGGACCATCCGGGTCTGCCGCAGCGTCCCGCGTGGGCTAAGCGTGACGCAGAGAGTTTGGAGCCCTCGCCCGGTGACTTGCGCCTGCACGGCTTCGTCAGCAAGCCGGAAATTCAGAAGCTCAATCGCAATTCCATCTTTATCTTCGTCAATGGACGCCTGGTGCGCGACCGTCTCATCCAGCACGCGCTGACCGAGGCTTATCGCAACATCATTCCGCCCACCGTCTTTCCCGGTGGTTTTGCTTTTTCTGGAGATGCCGTTCACCGAGGTGGATGTGAACGTCCATCCCTCCAAGACCGAAGTCCGCTTCCGCCAGCAGACACTGGTGCACGACTTCGTGCGCGACAGCGTGCGGGCCGCCCTGATGCGGGCCCGTCCGGCGCCGCAGTTCATGCGCGAGATTCACGCTCAGCCCAGCGCCGCTGCCGCTCTCAGCCCCGGCGCGGGATTACCTTCCTGGCCCGCAGGAGAGGGCGCGTCAAATTCCGGTGTCGCCCATGCCGACGCGGAGCCGTTCTCGCTGGCCGCCCCCGGCGTCCCTTCGCGGAACGCGGGCTTGCAGTTCGGGGGTAGCTTTGCCGTGGAAGCGAATGCCGCCGTGCCGGTTGCCCGCTTCGCTCCGCAAGGGTTCGGCTCGCAGATTCAGCAGCCGGTGCCGGTGAGCGCCGGCGAGTTTCTTCCCGTGCACGAAGCCCAGTGCGGCCCGCTGCTCGACCTGCCTGAGGATGGCGTCGATCTCTCCGCGCTTTCATCGCTCACGCCCATCGGGCAGATTCGCGACTCGTTCATTCTCGCCGTCAATCCGCACGGCCTCTGGATCATCGACCAGCACGTGGCCCACGAGCGCGTGCTTTTCGAGAAGCTGTTGCGGGAGCGCCTGGAGCAGCGCGTCGAATCGCAGCGCCTGCTCATGCCGCTGATCGTCGAGCTCACTCCCGGGCAACTGGCTGTCTTTGCCGAGATCGCCGCCGAGTTGGAGCGCAACGGCTTCGAAGCCGAGCCCTTCGGGACGCGCACCCTGGCCGTCAAGACGGCGCCCTCCGGCATCGATCCCGGTGAGGTCGAGCGCATGCTGCACGAGCTGCTCGAGCAGCTCGAGAGCGAGCGGCAGGCCATCAACCTGGAGAAGGTCCGCACCCGCATCGCCGCCTCCGTCGCCTGCCATGCCGCCATCAAGATCAATACGCCGCTGGATACCGCTAAAATGGAATGGCTGCTGCGCGAACTGGCGGCCACGCGCTACCCGATGAGCTGTCCGCACGGCAGGCCGGTCGTGCTGCATTATTCCGTGAAAGACATTCAGAAGGCGTTCAAGCGGATTTGAGATTTCGGACGATTTAAGATTTCAGATTGAAGATTGAAGATTGAAATCGGGCAGTGTATCAGGGTACGGCTTCACAGGCTGCGGAAAAACGCCCCGAAGCAACAAGCGAGGCGCTACGGATGTGGATACCATGAGATCATTCAACAATATCTTGTAGCGTGCGCGACCTGAAATCTGTTTTTCTGCAGCCCGTTCAGCCGTGCCGTCCGGAGTCAATAAGAATGCGGGCTTTAGCCCATGGGTCTACATAATGACCGACAAAGAACTTCTAGACTCGCGCAGCGCGAAGTGGCACACGGCCGGAAACCCCGTGTGCACGCTGGAAGAGGCGCGGGAGTTCATCGAGTCGGTGGGTTTCTGCCTGATGTATCCGCTGCGCCCGCCGGTCTTTGCCCCTACCTTCATCGGCGCCTACGCCGGCACGGACCGCGATCTGCCGACCTGGCAGCACGCCTTTGCCGATCCCCGCGCGCCGCAGGCCACGGAGTTGATGGTGCGCCTGCTGCGCCAGAAGTTCGCCTTTGAAGCCAATCCATTCGGCGAGACCAGCCTGCTGGTTGCCGCCTCGGTGTTCTCTTACTTCTATGGGCTGGTGGGCGACCGCAACCCGCGCCACGCGCCCAAGACCGATTCGCGCTCCGAGTACTCGCCGCTGGCGGGGCACGTCTTCGAAGCTATTCAGCGCAAGGGGCCGATTTCCAAGCCGCAGTTGAAGGAGCTGCTGGGCGGCGATCTGTCGAGCGCCGCTCTCGACCGCGCTCTCAACGAGCTGTGGTCGCGGCTGCGCATCACCCGCGTCGATTACAAGCCCGAGGCCGGCGCCTTCTGGGATATTCTTTTTCGCTGGTCGCCCGAGCCGGTGCGCGAAGGCATGAACGTATCGTTCTCCGAAGCCTTGACCGCGCTGGTTTCCAAATACCTGGATTGCGTCGTGGCCGCCGAGCAGAGCGAAGTCGAGGATTTCTTCGCCCACTTCGTCGCGCGTTCTCGTGTGCGCGATGCCATCCATGCCCTGCTGGCCGCGCGCGAACTGCAGTTCGTGCACGTCGGCAGCCACTCTTTGTTGCAGATCACACCAGTGCGCGAGGCGACGCAACACCTTCCGCGACCGCCGCGCCCTAAGCCGGAGAATCGCAAAGGCGCCCCGGTCCCGCCGCGGCCGGCCGGACCGACCCAGGAGAAGCAATGACTTCTCCAGGCGCGCGCCGCAAGCTGGTCATCGCCATCGACGGTCCGGCCGGAGCCGGCAAGAGCACCATCGCCTCCCGCCTGGCGCGCAAGCTCGGCTACGTCAACCTGGAGAGCGGCGCCATGTATCGCGCCCTCGGCCTGAAAGCCATCGAGCAGGGCGCAGCCGTCGACGATGAAGCGGCGATGAAGGCGCTTGCCGATCGCTCCCGCATCGAACTGCAGCCCACCGGGAACAACAACCGGGTGCTGCTGGACGGACGCGACGTCTCCGAGCGCATTCGCGAGCGCGACGTGGCTGATGCCGCCTCTCGCCTCTCCGTTCATCCGGCGGTGCGCCAGTGGATGGTCGCCCGCCAGCGCGAGATGGGAACCGAGGGCGGCGTCGTGATGGAAGGACGCGACATCGGGACCGTGGTCTTTCCCCACGCCGAGGTGAAGATTTTTCTCGACGCCGATACCAACGTGCGCGCCAGCCGCCGCATCCTGCAACACAATGCCGCCGCCGATCCGGAGCGGGCGGCCAAGCTCAAAGCCGAGTTGCAGGAGCGCGACCAGCGCGACAGCACCCGCGCCGTGGCTCCACTCGTCGCCGCCCCGGACGCCGTGCACATCGACTCCAGCGCGCTCTCGATCGAGCAGGTCATCGCCGAGGCCGAGCGCATTGTCAACCGGAAACTGGCCGCGCTCGGTGCGAAGTAAACGGTACGGTTTGCATTGGCCGCCGCGTAGCGGCAGTGTTTGTTAGCCCAGCGCTTCAGCGCTGGGTAGCAGAACAGAAAGTTCCGAGCCCCGTAGGGGCGGCGCGGGCTTCATCTGTGCCGAATGGTCTTATTCGTAGATGCGAGCTTGTGGTACTGTCCCGGGGTGGCAATCTGCCAGGAGGATTCATGTCTACCCAGTCGCTCGATCCCGCCAAAACGCTTCAGGCCGAGAACTTGAAGTGGGAGGCGCACCCGAAATTCAAGGGAATGGAGCGCGCCTACCTGCTCAACAAACGCGACGACAACTTCGGGGTCACCATGGCTCTGGACCGCTGGCTGCCCGGCGCCGAGCTGGACCGTCACACTCACCAGGACTGTGACGACATCTTCTACATCATCAAGGGAAAGGCCAAGATCTGGCTCGACGGCATCGGCGACGTGCCGCTGGTGACCGGCTCCTTCGTGAAGGTGCCCAAAGGATTGGCCCATCAGCCCCATTCGGTCGAGCAGGAGACGCTCTGCCACCACACCTGGTTCCCGGCGACGTACTAGAGCGATCAGACGACAGTTGCTGTAGCCAAGATTTGAAAGGGCGTGGCTTCAGCCACGCCGCAGGGGGTGGATAGATTCCCGGCTTTAGCCGCCGAGGGGCTGATCCCTCAGGGCCTAAAGGCCAGCCTTATTCGGCATCTATTCGGTGCGGCTGAAGCCGCGCCCTTTTCAAAGCGTATATGGGCATCCTGCTTTTCTTTATTAATAGCTGCCCATCGCCCTTCTCAGCGGCTCCAGGTACTTTGCCGGAAGCTGTGTCTTTTTCTTTTCCGCCCCGACCACGATGTGAGTAGTTTCGCCTTCGGCGAGCAGCGTGCCGTCGCTTTGAGCGGACGGCTTGGTAGGCGAACTGGATCAGCGAGGGACGTAACTGCGAGATGCGAGTGCGAATGATCACCGTTTCGTCATACAGAGCCGGAGCTTTGTAGCGGCAGCGCACCTCCACCACCGGCAGGTGATACTGGCTCCGTTCCAGTTCCAGGTATGAGAAACCGATCTGGCGCAGCAGCTCGACGCGCCCAATTTCAAACCAGATCAGGTAGTTGGAGTGGTAGACCACGCCCATCTGGTCGGTTTCGGCGTAGCGGACCTTGATGGATGCCTCGCCGACCACGGCGCCTGCCCCTGGACGGCCGGCCATCACCCGGCTCGCCTGCTCTTCTCGGGAGCGATTTCATTGAGGGCCGAATCCAGCGCGCTGCGCAAGTGGGAGGCGCGCTGCGTGTATTCGTTGGCGATGGAGTCATACTTCTTCTGCAAGGTCAGATACTCGTCGGCGATGTTGAGTGCCGCCAGCACAGCCACCCGCAGGGAATCGATGGTTGCGGTGTGCTCGGCGACCGCGCGCATTTTGCTGTCCACGAAGTGAGCAAGGCGGCGAATCTGCTCCACGTCCGATCCGCGCAAGTTGTAGCTCTGGTCGTAGATGTCGACCCGTACGCTGCCGTTTGTCTGGCTCACCGGCCTCCTCCGCTCTCTTCCAGCAAACCCAGTCGCGGCGTTTGCCTGGGACCCCGCGTAAACGTTCTCGGCTCTCCGTATACGCGATGGGTGCATTCACCCGGAGCGGGTCAGGCGCGATCTTCGTCGATCAGCGCGTCCATGCGGGAGAGCATCTTCTCCACTCGGGCGCGCACCTCTTCCCGCTCTTTTTTCAGCGCCAGGAGTTCAGCTTTGAGCGCCTCGAGCTCCTCTTCGCGGCTCTCCGCTTGCTCGCGCAGCCGCTCCGCGTCGCGTTCGGCGGCGGCCTTGCCCTCCCGCGCGTGCTTCAACAACTCAATTGTGCGGTAGATTCGCTCTTCCAGCGAAATAAATTCATCGCCGGTACCATCAAAGGTAAGCTCTGGGCCAGCTTGTGGCGGCATGGTTGTACTACCTCGGGAGCGGGAATCGGATGCAAGCGAAGTATAGCGCATCCCAGTTCCCAGTTCTCGGTTCCCAGTTCTCAGTTTTCGTGCCGGATGATGAATCGGTAGGAGCGAAGGCGGAACAGTGGGCTCAGAACTGAAAACTGAGAACCGAGAACCGGGAACTAAACTGGGAACTAACTTCGCAGCGTGCCGCCCACTGCTTCGAGCGCCTTGATGATCTGCTGCGCCCAGGCCGCCACCTCATCGTCGCGCAGCGTGCGGTCGGAGGCCTGGAAGCGCGCCCGCAGCAGGATGGAGTATTTTCCCGCCGGCAAGCTGGCGGCTTTCGATCCGCCGCGGAAAATTTCCACCGGCCGGAAATCTTTCAGCTCGGCGATACGCAGCGCCTCGACGCTCTGCCGTATGCGCTCGAACAGCACGCCCGAATCGAACAGGAACGAGAAATCGCGTTCGACGGCAGGGAAGCGCGAAACCGGCTCGTAGCTGGGCTCCTGCAGCCCGTTCTGGAAGAGGCGGTCGATCAGGATTTCGGCGACATACACTTCCTGGCGCAGCTTGCGCCGGGAGGCCAGCTCCGGATGCAGCTGCCCGAAGCGCGCCACCGTCGTTCCGTCCATCACCGCGCGCGCCGAGCGTCCGGGGTGAAAGTACGCGGGCACATGCGGATCGAAATACAGCCCGCGATGTTCGAAGGCCGACAGTAGCGCTTCCACGTCGCCTTTCATCTCGTAGAAGCCGTAAGGCACGGGCTGCGCATGTGCGCCGCTCGAGGCAATGGCGCCGGTAGCGGCGAAGACCGTGCTGCGTTTTTCATCCACCCGGTCGCCGGCCAGCTCGAAGATGTCACCGGACTCGAACAGCCTTACGTCGTTGTTGCCGCGGTTGAGGTTGTAGTTCATCTGCGCGATGATGCCGGGCACGAGCGAGCTGCGCAGCACGGCCGCCTCTTCGCTCAGCGGATTTTCCAGCCGCACCGGCTCAGCGGCGGAAAATGCGCGCGCCTCCCCGGCGGCGATGAAGGTCGGCGAGACCGACTCGTAGTAGCCGAGCGCCAGCAGCCGCTGCCGCAGCAAGGCGTGCTTTTCCGCGTTGGGCAGCGGGATGACCGCTCCGGCAAAGGCGGGCAGCGTGTTCGGCAGTTTCAGGTAACCGTAGATGCGGCCGATCTCCTCGATCAGGTCGATCTCGCGCTCCACGTCCAGGCGCCAGGTGGGAATCTCCACCACGAAGTCGGCGGTGGACTCAGCCACTGCTGTTGTCGGCTGGTAAACTTTTTTTGTCGCGGTCGTCTCGGAAGCCGCGTTGCTGGCTGGATAATCGTCGACCAGGAACATGCGTCGCGTTGCGGCGAAGGGATCCTTCTCCGGCGTAAGCTTAAATCCAAGCCGGCGCAGGATGCGGGCGATCTCCTGCTCGGAAATATCGACCCCAAGGATTCGCCGCACCTCGCTGCGCCGCAAGGCAATTCGCGGACGCTCGACCACGCGCGCCACCGCGTCGATCTCCTGCTCGACCTTTCCTCCGGCGGTCTGCTGCACCAGCTCCGCCACGCGGGCGCAGGCCAGCGGCGTGTTGCCGAAGTCGGCTCCGCGCTCGAAGCGATGCGAGGCGTCGGTGTGCATCCCCAGCCGCCGCGCGGTGCGGCGAATGGAGCCCGGGTCGAACCACGCCGACTCGATCAGCACGTCGCGCGTCTGTTCGGTGATCATCGTGTCGTAGCCGCCCATGACTCCAGCCAGGGCGACGGCCTTGACCGCGTCGGCGATTACCAGGTCCTGCTTCGTCAGCTTGCGCTCGACTCCGTCCAGCGTTTTCAGCAGCTCGCCTTCGCGGGCGCGCCGCACCACGATCTTGCCGCCGTCGAGCTTATCCAGGTCGAAGGCGTGAGTCGGCTGGCCGAGCTCGTTCAGCACGTAGTTGGTAGCGTCAGCCACGTTGCTGATGGAGCGCTGGTCGATCAGTTCCAGCCGGTGGACGATGTGCTCCGGCGCGGGCCCAACCTTTACCCCGCGCACGATGCGCGCCGTGTACCGCGCGCAGCCTTGCGCGTCTTCGATTTCGATCTTGAACTTCGACGGCCGCCTGTTCTCCCGCGAGCTTGGGCGCAACCGGCTTCAGCTCGACGTCAAAGATGGCGGAGACCTCGCGGGCGATGCCGTAGTGATTCATGGCATCGACGCGATTGGTGGTGACTTCGGCCTCGTAGACGAGGTCGTCGCCTTTACCGTAGAAGCCTTCGATGGCGGTTCCGGTAGCGGTGAGTTCCTCGGCCAGCTTGCGGTCGTCGACCGGCGGGGAGACAAACTCGCGAACCCATTGTGGAGAGATCTTCATTTACCCGAACTGCTCCAAAAAGCGTACGTCTCCCAGGAAAAACTGCTGGATGTCGTCGATGTTATGGCGCAGCATCGCCATGCGCTCGATACCCATGCCGAAGGCGAAGCCGCTGTACTTCTGCGGGTCGTAGCCGACGAAGCCGAATACCGCCGGATCGACCATGCCCGATCCCAGCAGCTCGATCCAGCCGCTGCCCTTGCACTTGTTGCAGCCCTTCTGCCCGCAGAACGGGCAGGAGATCGAGACCTCGGCGCTCGGCTCGGTGAACGGAAAGAACGACGGGCGGAAGCTGGTCTTGACCGACGACCCGAACATCGCCTTCATGGCGTGGTCGAGCGTGCCCTTCAGGTCGGCCATAGTGATGTTGGTATCCACGCAAAGCCCTTCCAGCTGATGGAAGACCGGCGAGTGCGTCGCATCCGGAGCGTCGTTGCGATGCACCTTGCCGGGACAAACGACCCGCACCGGCGGCTGCTGGCGCTCCATCGAGCGAATCTGCACCGGAGAAGTGTGCGTGCGCAGCAGCATGCGGTCGCGCTGCGGACGGCGCTCCTGGCCGGCGATGAACAGCGTGTCCTGGGTGTCGCGCGCGGGATGGTCCGGCGGGAAGTTCAAGGCCTCGAAGTTGTAGTAATCGCTCTCCGCCTCCGGGCCCTCGGCAATCGAGTAGCCCATATTGGTGAAGACGGAGACGATCTCGTCCATGGTGCGCAGCACCGGATGCCGTGCTCCCAGCTCGCGGCGAGTGCCGGGCAGGGTGATGTCGATGCGCTCGGCTTCGAGTCTTGAGCCTCGGTAGCCGCGCACCCGCGATACGCTGTTGCGCCGCCTCGACCGCCTGCTCCACCTGCTGCTTAAGCTGGTTGACCCGCTGGCCCACTTCGCGCTTACTGGCCGCAGGCGCCGTCTTTCAGCCAGGAGTCGTTGATCTGGGTGAGGATGCCGTTCTTGCGTGCCATCCAGCGGTCGCGCAGCGCCTTCCACTCGGACGTCGCTTGCGAATCAAGGCGGAGAGCAGCTCCTGCGAGGCCTTGTCGAGCGCCGGCGAATAGTCGTCGAGTTTAGGGACGTTGTACATGGATAAGCTTCTCAGTTTTGCGGCGACATTCTCTGAGCGTCCAACGCGCCGCTCTTCTTTGAAGGGCATGGCTTCAGCCATGCCGTCCAGGGCCAACAAGAATGCGGGCTTTAGCCCCTGAGGGACTCGTTCAAGTTGTCATGTCTTCCGGGTCAGCCGACCCGCAGCGGCTAAAGCCACACATGGAGGGCTCAGCGGCGCGGCTAAAGCCGCGCCCTCAAAGACTCATCGTTCAACAACTTGTTGAGCCCGCCCGCATCGCGCAGCGGCGGCCTTGGCCTGTTCCACCAGCGAGCGGAAGCCCGCGGCATCGTTCACCGCCAGGTCCGCCAGGATCTTGCGGTCCAGCTCCAGCCCGGCCTTTTTCAGCCCGCTGATGAATTTGCTGTAGCTGATGCCGTTCAGCACGCAGGCGGCGTTGATGCGCACGATCCACAGGGAACGGTACTGGCGCTTTTTCTGCTTGCGCCCGACAAAAGCGGTCTTCAAGCCGCGCTGCACCTGTTCGGAGGCGGCCTGGTAGAGCTTCGACTTGGTTAGGAAATAACCCTCTGCGCGCTCCAGTATCTTCTTGCGGCGCTGGCGGCGCTTAGGTCCACGTTTGACACGAGGCATTGCGGTTCTCCTTTTTGTTCCCCGTCGGCGGGGTTCCCGAAAGCCGCCGCGGCGGCCATCAGGAGCGAATCAAGCGGCTGGAGGCAGGAGCCATGGTGTTAGCCGGCCTCTTCACACGCTGTTTTTGCGTCGGGGCATCCGCTCTCGGCTGTCCGGAGCGTGCCTCTCTACGCTATTAGTACGGGATCATCCGCTTGACCTTGGGCTGGTCGGCGGCTGATACCATTCCGGGCATATCGGCCTGGCGCTTGCGCTTGGTGGCCTTGGAAGTCAGGATGTGGCGCTGGAACGCGTGTCCACGTTTAACCTTGCCGGTTCCTGTCTTCTTGAAGCGCTTGGCGGCGCCGCTGTGAGTCTTCAATTTGGGCATAAAACACTTCCTGCTTTCCATGAAAACACGAGAGAACCCATTCCGCCAAATCGTGCGCCGGGGAGCGGTTCTCGCGTGAAGATGTGCCGTACGGGGCGAATGCGGCCGCTACGGTAATCCCGGCCGCGCCTTGCCCCGAGGGGCCTTACTTCGTCTTGGGAGGAGCCAGGATCAGGTGCAGGGTATTGCCTTCCTGCCTGGGCCGGAACTCGACGACGGCCTTGTCGCCGAGGTCGCTGATCAGCCTTTCCAGGATGCCGCGGCCCAAGCTCTGCCGCGTCATCTCTCGGCCGCGGAAGAAGATGGTGGCCTTCACCTTGTCGCCGTCTTCCAGAAAACGCACCACGTGGTTCTTCTTCGTCTCGTAGTCATGGTCGTCGACGTTGATGCGGAACTTCACTTCCTTGACCACGATCTGTTTCTGGTGCTTTTTGGCCTCGCGCTCTTTCTTTTCCTGCTGGTAGAGAAACTTGCCGTAATCCATGATGCGGCACACGGGCGGCTGCGCCGTGGGCGAAATCTCTACCAGATCCAGTGCCTTTTCCCTGGCCATCTTGAGCGCCTCGAAAGGCGGCAAGATACCAAGCTGCTGGCCCTGGTCATCGATTACGCGAATTTCACGAGCCCTGATGCGCTCATTGGTGCGGATGAAACGCTTGTCGATACGGTCCTCCGATGTAACGAAACCTAGAGATTATAACATGTTGGGAGTAGATGAAAAGACGGAAGATAGGTCCCGACATCGTCATCTTAGGATTCGATACGTCCCACCAGCGTCTCGCCCTCGATCGCCAAAATCCGCGCCACAATAGCGCGATTCGAAGGGTGAACGCCTTCCAGCCAGAGCTTCTGATAGTTGTCCGTCAGCGCCTCCGTCCGCCCGTTTTCCACGTGCGTAAGCGTGATCGCTTGGAGCGTCCCGCCCAGCAAGCCCTGATGGAACTCGCGCTTCTTGCGCGCCGCCAGCTCCCGCAGAATGCGGTTGCGCTCCTGCGCCACGTTGCCGCGCACCTGCGCCGGCATCGCCACCGACGGCGTGCCCGGGCGCGAAGAATAGGTGAAGACGTGCAGGTAGGTGAAGGGCAGCGACTCGATCAGTGCGCGGGTCTGCTCGAAGTCATCGTCGCTTTCGCCCGGAAAGCCCACCATGACGTCGCCGCCGATGGCCGCCATCGGCATCGCCTGGCGAATTTTGCGCAGCCGGTCGGCGTAGTGCCAGGGACGGTAGCGCCGATGCATGGCGCGCAGAACCCGGTCGCTGCCCGACTGCAGCGGCACATGCGCGTGCTTGCAGATGCGCGGCGAGCCCGCCGCCAGCTGGATCAGATCATCGCTCCAGTCCATCGGCTCGACCGAGCTGATGCGGATCTTCTCCACCGCCGTGCCTTCGAGGATGGCGCGCAGCAGATCGGCAAAGCGCTGCCGCTCCGGCGCCGGCGTTGCCGCCGGCAATCCGATTTCCGCAGGCGCCAAATCCCTTCCCCATCGGCCCAGATTGATGCCCGAGAGCACGATCTCGCGATAGCCGCCGGCCACCAGTTGGCGAACGCTCGCCACCACCTCGTCCAGCTTCAGCGAACGGCTGCGCCCGCGCACGTAGGGAATAATGCAGAACGAGCAGCGATTGTTGCAGCCATCCTGAACCTTCAGATTCGGACGCGTCTTTTCGCTGGCCGTATCGGCTTCAAAGACGGGAGCGGCAGTCAGCTCGGTGTGGGCAAAGATGTCGCCGACGATGATCTCCGCCCGTCTGCCGTTTCCCGGTGTTCGCTCCCGAGATGCGAGACATCTGCGTGGCTGGCAGTCATCCTCCGTCGCGAGCTGCTGCTGCATTCCATCCAGCGCGGAAAGCGGCACAAAGGCCTCGGAACCGGCGGCGCTGTGTTCGACCGTCAGTTCGGCCAGCCGCGGCTTGTGCGAATTGCCCACCACCAGCGAGACGCCCGGAAGGGAAGCAATCTCTTCCGGAGCGCGCTGCGCGTAGCAGCCGGTCACGATGATTTTGGCTTGCGGGTTTTCGCGGTGGATACGGCGTATCGTGGCGCGGGCGTCGTGGTCGGCCGAGTTCGTGACTGTGCAGGTGTTCAGCACCACGAATTCGGCCTGCGTGCTTTCATCGGCGCGGGTCAGTCCCTTCTGCAACAGGTCGCGTTCGATCGCCGCCCCATCCGCCTGGGTGGCGCGGCAGCCGAAGTTTTCCACGAAGAAGGTGCCCACGGGAGTATTATATCTATCTACACCGGTCTGGATATCCGGATCGGGGCGGTGTGGATCAGGGGTGAGCTGCATCGTTTAACCGACAAGCTGAACCAGACGGTTGCAATCCATGGAGCTACGAATGAAGCGTCGTATTTTGCTGGTGGACGACGAATTGGCGATTTTGTTAACTCTCAAGGCGATTTTAGAAATGAACGGGTTCCAGGTTGAAACGGCCGCCTCGGCGGCGGAAGCCCAACAGAAACTCAACAGTTCTGAGTTCGAAATGGTCATCACCGATATGCGCATGGAGAACGAAACCTCCGGCTATGACGTGATCCACGCGGCGCGCCAGCAGAGGTACAATCCCGCCACGGCCATCCTTACCGCTTATCCCACCCTGGGCACGGAGTGGCAGAGCCGGGGAGCCCAGTCGCTACTGGTCAAACCGGTCAATACTCCTGACCTGCTCCGGCAGATCGAGGCTCTGCTGGTCACCCACCAGGACGCCAAGGCGCAACACCAGAAAAATCTTCAGGCCACGCCCAAAGTAGCCAAAAGCAATCCCGCGCAGAAGGCCGTGTAGCTCTCCGCTACTGAGTCCGTTATGATCCTCCGCGCAAACGGATGCCCCACCCGCTATTGAGGTGGGGCAAGATGCGCTGCCCGTTATCATCAGACAGTCGGCAGACAGTCGGCGACCCGCGTTCAGGAGTCCCTGAAGCTCTCAGTGGATTCGGTAGTTGTGAATCACCGCTTCGGAGACCACGCCGGTGTGCACCATGGCGCTGATCCGCTCTGCTTTGTGCCATCCCAGGCGATGGAAGAGGTAAGAGGTCGCGATCTGGCCGGCCACTAGCGAGCCTGAGTAGGCGACGAACAGCGGCTTGTTATCTACAAAGCTGTCGGAGAGTTGTCCCTCGTGCAATCCTTTGCTGCGGAAGTGCCAGGTAGAGATCGGGTCCATCATTCGCGCCGTGGCCAGAGCGGAGAAAATGATCAGATTCTTCCTGTCCATGAACTTGTGAGTGACCACTTCGGCGGGCGGAGCCGGGTTGGCGACGATGGCCGAAATTCCCGGGGCGAGGGGCACCACCGGTTCGGGAGACGCAACCGGCTGTGGCAAAGGCGCAGCCGGGACCGCCATAGCGGGCAGAGCAATCGGCGCCAAAACGTTGGCTATTGTCTTCGGCGCGGCGTCCTGTTGCGCAACCGCGCTCAATCCTAAGCTAACTGCCGCCAGCAAAACCAAAATCAGTTTCCGCATGCCAACCTGCCTGGCCGGGCCCCGCGGCGTAGTGGCCGCAAACACGGCGAGAACGTTCACATCAGGAATGTATTGCAGGCGTCGGCAAAATGCGTTCCGGCGAGGGCCCTATGGAACATAGGGAAACACCTCAGGCTGGGCAGGACCATACTGTAGCCTGCGCAAAGGGCCTTAGCCCGAAAAGCTTAGGGCATTGCAGAACAGGGGGCCCCGCCAAATACTGGGGCTGCATTTGGCGGAGCAGAACAACCGGGTTTCAGGGGCCGTTTTGGAGAAGCAGAAGAGAAACTAACCTTCTCCATCTTACGGTCTCGAAGCCTGTAAGGTGAGTTCCCGGAAGGGAAGGCGCGTCTCGTCCTTTCGGCGGCCGAGGTAATTGTTTTTAGTTTTATGTCCAAAGTAACCACTAGCGGGGAGATGCCGCTGCCGGACTCCAGTAACCGCCGGCAAATAAACCTCTTACGCGGCAACCAACTGAATTACCCGGCCATAAGTGTCCTGCCGCTTTTCAATCTGAAAGCTTAAATCTGAAATGCCGCCTATCTTCTGCCTGCGTTCTGCGGACGCAGGAACAGCTCTTCGGTGGCTGTCTTGCCGGCGGTCAGGCGCTGCTTCCGGTTTTCGTAGGATGCCTTGATAAAGGCCACGAACAGCGGATGCGGCTCCAGCGGCTTGGACTTGAATTCGGGATGGAACTGGCAGCCCAGGAAATAGGGATGGTCTTCGATTTCGACGATCTCGACGTAGGTGCCGTCGGGAGTCGTGCCGGTGATCTTCAGCCCCGCGCCGGTCAGCAACTCCTCGTACTCGCGGTTGAACTCGTAGCGGTGGCGGTGGCGCTCGCTGATCTCGGCTGACCCCGTAGGCGCGGTGGGCAAACGAGCCCGGCTCCAGCTTGCAGGGCCAGGCGCCCAGCCGCATGGTGCCGCCCAGCTCTTCCACCCCGCGCAACTCGCGCAGCTTGTAGATGACGCGGTGCGGGGTGGCGGGATCGAACTCGCTGGAGTCGGCATTCTCCAGGCCGCAGACGTTGCGCGCGAACTCGATGCACGCGGTCTGCATTCCCAGGCAGATGCCGAAGTAAGGAACCTTGTACTCGCGGGCGTAGCGGATGCCGTTCAGCATGCCGGCAATGCCGCGCTTGCCGAAGCCGCCGGGAACCAGGATGCCGTCGAAGCCCTCCATCTGCGCCTTGTAGCTGTCGTCCTTGGTTTCCAGTCCCTCGGCCTCGATCCACTGCGCTCTCAGCTTCAGGTTGAAGTGCAGGGCGGCGTGCACCAGCGCCTCTTTGAGCGATTTATAGGAATCCTCGTACTCCACGTACTTGCCGACGATGCCGATCGCCACCTCGTCGCCGGGGTTGTAGGCCCGGTGCACCAGTGCCTCCCATTCGCTCAGGTCGGGCTGGCCGGCCTCCATGTGCAGGTACTTCATCAGCAGCCGGTCCACGCCTTCGCGCGCCAGGTTCAGCGGCACTTCGTAGATCGAGGCCACGTCCTTGGCGGTAATCACCGCTTCGTTCTCGACGTTGCAGAACAGCGCGATCTTCGACTTGATCTCCTTGGACAGGAAGCGGTCGGTGCGGCACAGCAGGATGTCCGGCTGGATGCCGATGGAGAGCAGCTCCTTCACCGAGTGCTGCGTCGGCTTGGTCTTCAATTCGCCGGCGGCGGCGATGTACGGCACCAGCGTGCACATGGACGAAGAGGGTATTCTCGCGCCCCAGCTCCTGGCGCATCTGGCGGATGGCTTCCAAAAACGGCAGCGACTCGATATCGCCCACCGTCCCGCCGATCTCGATCAGCACCACGTCGACATCGTGCGACACCTTCTTCATCGCCGCCTTGATCTCGTTGGTGACGTGCGGAATCACCTGCACGGTCTTGCCCAGGTAATCGCCGCGCCGCTCCTTGGCGATGATTTGCTCGTAAATGCGGCCGGTCGTCCAGTTGTTGTCCCGCGTCAGCTTGGCGTGGGTGAAGCGCTCGTAGTGCCCCAGGTCGAGGTCGGTCTCGGCTCCGTCGTCGGTGACGAAGACTTCGCCGTGCTGGAAGGGCGACATCGTCCCCGGGTCGACGTTGAGATACGGGTCGAACTTCTGCAGCGTCACCTTCAGCCCGCGCGCCTCCAGCAGGCAGCCGATGGAAGCCGCAGCCAAACCTTTACCGAGCGACGAGACAACGCCGCCTGTCACAAAGATGTACTTTGCCGGCATTCCGACCTCTGTGATTTAGGGGATTGTGTGTGCAGCGGCCGAACTCCGGAGGCGCCACAGGCCGGGGCCAAACCCCGCTCTGCCAAACTTTGCCTTCTCCGGTGGGTTCTAAGAGAATGCGGCAAATCAGGGTCCAGCACGTTTCGCCGCAATCTGCTGTAGGGGTGCACGATCAATTATGGACGGAATTGTTCGGTTCGGCAAGAACGTAAGGAGCAAGTTTCTGCTGCTCTCGCCGGCGTTCCTCGCCGGCTTGCATTAGAATTTCTCTGCTGCCGCATATACATTGGGGTTGTACATGAGTCGCAGACAACAAGTGGCTTTCTTGTTAGCGATCCCCCTCGCCCTGCTGGTGCTCTGCCTGCCGGCTTACGCGCAGGCTGCCAAGCGGCTGATTTTGAAGGACGGCAGCTATCAAATCGCCAGCCAGTGGGAGATCCGGGGCGACCGCGTGCACTATCTCAGCAGCGACCGCGGCGAGTGGGAGGAGCTTCCCGCCTCGCTGGTCGACTGGAACGCCACCGAGAATTTCAACCAGGAACGTGAGCTGCAACGCGACCAGGAGCTCCGGCAAGCGCAGCGGGAGGAGGACGCCGAGGCGGAGCTTGCGGCTCCTCCCACGGTCGCGCCCGGGCTCCAGCTTCCCGCCCCCGGCGGAGTATACCTGCTGGAGAGCTACCAGGGGCAGTCGCAACTGGCGGAGCTGGCGCAGCAGAGTGGCGATCTTAACCGGCGCACCGGCAGAAACATTCTGCGGGCGGCCATCAACCCGATTTCTTCAGCCAGGCAGTCTATCGAGCTGAAGGGCGAGCATGCCCGCGTCCAGTCGCATTCCGATCAGCCTGCCTTCTACCTGAACCTCGACGAGCCCGATCCGGCCAGCAAGCCGCTGCCGCTGGCTGACCGTTTTCGAATAGCCAGGCTCGGGGTGAAAAAGGACGCGCGCGTGGTCGGCACCATGAAGATCGGCATCACCGGGAAAGTCAGCCAGCAGGAGACCTTTGTGCCGGCCACGGTGGAAAAGATGGCCGGCGGCTGGGTGAAGCTTACTCCCAGGCAGACGCTTGCCCGCGGCGAATATGCCATCGTCGAGATGTTAAGTGCCAGGGACATGAACGTTTACGTCTGGGACTTCGGGGTAGACCGTTCGGCCCCGCAGAATCCCGATGTCCGGTTGGCGCCGCCGCCCAAACAGCCGGCGAGCGCGGAGGCGAGCCCCGGCCTGGAGAAACGGTGACGATTCCACCCCAGCAAACGCAAATGCGTTTGCCGGGGGCCCCGGGGGACCTGGCTGATTTTTATGCCGCCTGAAGGCTAAGTCGCCCAGGCGGTTAGGCAACCAAACCCGGCCCTGGAGCCTCTCTGTATGCAGGTCCCAAGGCCGCTCCGGTTTTAGTTCTCGAAGCAAACACTGGGGTTATGGCCGGCAAAGAGCCGTTTCCCTGGCAGGTAATCCAAGGATCCCGGGGCCGGAACTGTTGAGCCCGGATGCAAACACAAAGAGCTGTTCAAAACAAAAGCCCTTTGCCGGCATTAACGGCAGATAGTCCAAAGAAGCGAACTTTGACACAGGCGAAAAAAATCCTGGCTTCGGGGATATCGGAAGCGGAAGCTATCGACCGCGCCAAACAGGGCGACGGAGAGTGTTTCGAGGTGCTTTACGGATTCCACAAGCGCCGCGTCTACTCTCTGTGCCTGCGCATGACCGGCAATACGGCGGAAGCGGAAGACCTGACGCAGGAAGCCTTTCTGCAGCTCTACCGCAAGATTGCCACCTTCCGGGGAGAGTCGGCCTTCTCCACCTGGCTGCACCGACTGGCGGTAAACGTGGTGCTCATGCACCTGCGCAAGAAAGGCCTGCCGGAAGTTTCCCTGCAGGAGTCGCTCGAGCCCCAGGAAGAAGACGGGCCCAAAAAGGATATAGGGGCCCGCGACAACGTGCTCGCCGGGTCGATCGACCGGGTCAACCTGGAGAGGGCTATTGAGAGTTTGCCGCCCGGGTACCGGATTATTTTTGTCCTTCATGACATCGAAGGATACGAACATAATGAGATCGCTGAGATGATGGGCTGCTCCATTGGGAACAGCAAATCTCAGCTTCACAAGGCGCGAATGAAGCTGCGTGACCTGCTGCGAACCAGCAGAGCCGACAAGGCCCTTAAGTATTAGGCGCAGGCGCAGTGCGGCGGCCGCAGAGGGCGCCGTCATTCAGACCATCGCGGAGAGCAAGATGACTTGTGCGGAATTCCAGCGCGTGCTGCCCTTCATCATCGAGACCGGCGGCAGCGCAGCGGAAGAAGAGCACCTGAGGTCCTGCAAGGTATGCGGCGACCTGGTGGCCGATCTGCGCTACATCGCCGAGCAGGCCAAGCTGTTGGTCCCCATGGAAGATCCCAGTCCGCGTGTTTGGAGACGCATTCAGAAGGCATTAAGCGCCGCCGGCAGCCACTGACAGAGGCCAGGGGAGAGAGACATGACTTGCGCGGAATTCCAGAGCGTTCTGCCCTTCATCATCGAAACGGGAGGCAACGCGGGGGAAGAAGAGCACCTGAGAACCTGCAAGGTGTGCGGCGATCTGGTGGCTGATCTGCGTTACATCGCCGAGCAGGCCAAGCTGTTGGTTCCCATGGAAGACCCTAATCCGCGTGTCTGGGATGGCATTCAGAAGTCCTTGCAGCGCGAGGGGGTGGCCAAGCGCGCCGGCCGCAAGGACGTGCTCGGCTTTCACGCCGGCCTGTTGTTCGCCTGCGTAGTTCCTTATCTTCTCCAGTCGCTGTAGCTTCCTTTTCTTCGGGCCCCGCGAACTCTTGCTGATTCGCGAACTCCTGCTGATTTAGGTGACGATTCGCCTGGGCCGGGGCCGGCCTTATTTTCCTTCCTCATTGGCAAAAGCCGTGGATTCTTTGCCGGGAGTAGCGCCGCTCCCGCCGTGCTAAAATCAGGCCGATTTCACGTGCACGCAAAGAGCAATACATCGCGTCGGGCGTGGGCCGGGCCCGTGCTTCTGATCGGCTTCATGGGTGCCGGCAAATCCAGCGTCGGCTTTGCCCTGGCGCGCGAGTTGGGCTGCGACTTCATCGACCTGGATGTCCTCATCGAGCGGCGCGCCGGCAAGCGCATCACCGAGATTTTCGAGAAATTTGGCCGGCCGGCGTTTCGACAAATGGAGACTCAGGCACTGGATGAGGTGCTCTCGGGCGAAGCAAGTTGCGTGATTGCTCTCGGCGGCGGCGCTTTTACTCAGCCGGCGAACCGGGAGCGCATCGCCCGCAGCGCCGGACGGGTGGTTTTCCTCGAAGTTTCTTTCGAGGAGGCGGTGCGCAGGATAGAATCAGCGGGCGGAACGCGGCCGCTGGCTGCCAGCCGCGAACTCCTGCAAAAGCTGTTCCGGCAGCGCGAGTCGGTTTACGTGCAAGCCCATTTCCGCTCCGACACGAGCGGCAGATCGGTCGCCGAAGTGGTCCGAGAAGTGGCGGCTTGGGTTCGAGAACAAGGCTGGGAATGAGATTCGTTCTTCTAAACCTGCTGCTGATTCTGCAACTGGGGGCCGTCTCCCCTCTCTGCGCGCGGGAAAAGCCAAAGCGCCCGGAGCGCGCCAGTACGACGGTCGATGCCGGCACCTTCACCATTCTTGTCGGCGGGCGCCGGGTCGGCAGCGAGACGTTCAGCATCCGGCAATCGGACCAGGGCAGCGTCGCCTCTTCCGAGATCAGGATCGAGGAGCCCTCCGGCGGAGCCCGGCAGACCAGCGAACTTCGTCTCGGCCCGGCCGGAGAATTGCGGCGCTATGAGTGGCGCGAGCTGCTCCCCGAAAAAGCGGAGATCGTGGTCGAGCCCAAGGACGAATTTCTCCTCGAGCGTATTACCGAAAAAGACAAGCGCTTCGAGCAGCCCTTCCTGATGCCCTCCTCCACTTCGGTGCTGGACGACTTCTTCTTCTCCCAGCGCGAGATTCTCCTCTGGCGCTACCTGGCCACGGTGTGCAAGCCCGTCTCCGGCCAGTTGCAATGTTCCACGCAGAAGACGCAGTTCGGGGCGATCGTTCCGCGGCAACGCGCCTCCAGCATGGTCTCCGTCCAATTCGTGGGACGCGAGCAACTCACACTTCACGGCCAGGCTCTCGAGTTGAGCCACTTCCGGCTGACCGACACCGACGACTGGGACCTCTGGATGGACGCCAGCCAGAAGCTGGTACGCATCTTGATTCCGTCGTTGCAGACCGAGGTCCTGCGCGAACCCGACTCATCCCACGGCAAGCACGCCGCCCCCGAGCAGCCCAAGCCGGCCCAATAGGGAGGTTTCAAAGTTTCAAGGTTTCAAAGTTGCTGGGTTCTCTCGTAAACCTCGCAGTCGTTGAAACTCTGAAACCTTGAAACCTTGCACCTCGAAGTTGGCACCCTGAAACCTTGAAACCCTGAAACTTTGAAACCTTACCGTTGTTATAATCTACTGCGCGAGCGATGGACACCCGCGCCCAGCGCGGCTCCCGCCGTTCTGTCCAGTTTCCGCATCTTACTTTTCAGGCCCCCGGATTTCCTGTTGAGGTGAGTGATGGCTACATCTCCAGCCGTTTCCGCCGCGCCGCAGTCGCTGCTTGCGCTGACCGAAGATGAGCAATTGTTCCGCGATAACGTGCGCAAGTTCGCCGAAGACGCGGTGCGCCCGCTGGCCGCCGAGATGGACGAGAAAGGCGTCTTCGAGCACTCGCTGATCGAGCAGTTTTTCCAGCTCGGGCTGATGGGGATCGAGGTCCCCGAGCAGTATGGCGGCGGCGGCGGCAGCTTCTTCGAGGCCATTCTCGCCGTCGAGGAGCTGTCGCGGGTCGATCCCTCGGCCGGCGTCATCGTCGACGTGCAGAACACGCTGGTCAACAACGCCATGCTTGCGCTGGGGCAGCGAAGAGCAGAAGCAGCGGTACTTCCCCAAGCTGACCTCCGAGTGGGTGGGGGCCTATGCGCTCAGCGAAGCCGGCTCCGGTTCTGACGCCTTCGGCTTGCAGTGCCGCGCCCAGGACAAGGGCGACCACTGGCTGCTCAACGGCCAGAAGCTGTGGATCACCAACGCCAAGGAGGCGAAGCTGTTCATCCTGCTGGCCACGCTCGATCCCGCCGCCGGCTATCGCGGCATCACCGCCTTCCTGGTGGAAAAAGATTTCCCGGGCTTCTCCGTCGGCAAGAAAGAAGACAAGCTCGGCATCCGCGCCTCCTCCACCTGCGAGCTGATCCTGGAAGACTGCAAGGTGCCCAAGCAGAACCTGCTGGGCGAGGCCGGCAAGGGCTACAAGATCGCCATCGAAACGCTCAACGAGGGACGCATCGGCATCGGCGCGCAGATGCTCGGGCTGGCGCAGGGCGCCTTCGAGCACGCCGCCAAGTACGCGCAGGAGCGCAAGCAGTTCGGCCAGCCCATCGCCAGCTTCCAGGCCATCCAGTTCCAGCTGGCGCAGATGGCTACCGAAATCACCGCCGCCCGCATGATGGTCTACAACGCCGCCCGCATGAAGGATGCCGGCATGAACTTCGTCAAGGAAGCGGCCATGACCAAGCTGTTCTGCTCGCAGGTGGCCGAGCGCGCCGCCTCGCTGGCCGTGGAAATCCTGGGCGGCTACGGCTTCACCAAGGATTACCCGGTGGAGAAGCTCTTCCGCGACTCCAAGATCGGCAAGATCTACGAAGGCACCTCGAACATGCAGCTGGCCACCATCGCCAAATTGGTACTGGGCGGGAAGTAGTGCGGGAACCCGAGCAGACGCGAAACGAGAAACGGGAAACGTGAAACGGAAAGGATGCGAACCCTTTCAGGCATCGAGGCCGCCAACCCGTTGCGGTAAAATCGTAGACGCGGGAGCGTAGCTCAGGTGGATAGAGCATCTGCCTTCTAAGCAGAGGGTCGCAGGTTCGAGTCCTGCCGCTCCTACCAGTCTTTCCAATAGTTAGCGCGCTAGCCTTTTTCGCTGGCCTCCGACTCTAGGGACTCCGCTTCAAATTTCGGCACACGTCTGGAGCGCAGGTTGCAGGAGTAGCATGGACAAGGCAGTCTTGCTCGCCTGATGACGGAATCCCAAGGTGATGATGGGATTTGAGCGGTTCTCGCATTACCATGCGACAAAGCTGGTCGGGGCATTCAAACAACAGGCTGAGTGTGTCCAGTGAGTCGTACACGTAAAGGCTAGGCTAGCGGGATCTCCTGAATTCTGAATGGGTTGGAACATCGGAGGGCAGGTGGCTCTGGGTTGTTTTTTGTGTTACTCTCGGCTTGCTGAGGCGTTCTAAATACAAATTGCATCACGGTGACTGAATGCCGTTTCCATTAAGCGACCGTGTTCTGTACAAAAAGAATCCTCTAGAAGTCGTTGTTTGTCAGCTTCGTTTTCCGCCAGTCTTGCGGATAGATGCCGAACTGCCTCATGCGTTTCAAGAGCATGTTCGTGCTGAGTACCCGTTCTTTTCGGAGCGCCAGTCGGTGGTGCCGGAAGCCGGTGTTCCCGCCGGTGTTCCTCCCGAAATCCTGAAGGCTATCAGTGAAATGCTGCCCTTTCGAGCCTCCAGAATGTATGAGTTCACATCTGCTGATAGTAACTGGAGGGTTACCCTTACAAAGGAAACACTGTCACTCGGATGTAAGCAATATCGCCGTTGGGAAGATTTCAAGCAGCATCTTCAGTTGCCTATGCAGTTCCTATTAAAAACATATGCGCCGAGCTTCTACTTGAGGATCGGGTTGCGGTATCGCGATCTCATAAAGAGGTCGGTGCTTAAACTGAATGACGTGCCATGGAATGAACTCCTGAAGCCGCCAATAGCGGGAGTACTTGGCTCTGAGATTGCACCAGCTATCCGGCAAACAAACCAACAGTTGCTGATTGATTTGGGCGAGAACAATGCTCAGGTTCGTGTTCAGCATGGATTCCTCCTTAAAGGAACCGAGCAGTGCTATTTGATTGACAGCGACTTCTTCACTTCGGTTAGGAAGGAAACCAACGATGCGATTGCTACCTTGGACTACTTCAATAGACAGTCCGGAAGACTCTTCAGGTGGTGTATTAGTGACAGGCTCCACGGAGCAATGGAGCCCGAACGTTTACCAGACCCTGTGGTACAGCGAGCAACCTGAAAACCTAGCTAGCGTCGGTTGGGAGCAGGACGTAGGTGGTGCTAATTTCTCTCATTCCGTTACGGTACAGGAAACCGGGGAAGTGCCCGAATTCTATACTCAAACAGTTCTGCGGTTGATTTGTCACTACATTATCGACCAGGTTCCTAAGCGCGGCCTGCTGGAACTGTATGAATCTGCGAACAACATCCGCGATTTCTACGTGAGCTTGCCTCAACGAGGCAAACTACTTCCCCCGACGGAAATTACTGGGCGCTACGGTGACGTCTACACGCGGCCTTCATTTCACGTTGAGGAATGACTTTGGCACCCCCCGGCGCTCCCGCTGATATTTATGAACCAGCAGCAGAGGGCGCGCTTCGTCAGGGGGAACTTATTTCCGATTTTGTTCAGCTCATCCCAACTGTCGCCTCCCTAGCGACAGACACTCCGATACTGAGCCAAAAAGTACATCCGTTCGCTGCTATCATCACTCAAGACTGTGACCTTGACTGGGATTTTAAGGCTCGCAGGGATAAAGCCGCCTCCGATAAGCTGATCCCCAATGTACTTTTTTGCGAGGTGATAGAAGCGGAGGAGCTTCGCGGACGTGAAGACATCAATTCAATGATTTGGAGTCGCATCAAGCTCAACAAAGATGAGCGGTATCAATTCCTGCAGCGGGTAGAAGCGAAGTACGACGCGAAGGGCAGGGGATTGCCCGAGATGGGGCTTGATTTCAAGAGATACTTCAGCGTCCCAACAGAAGAGGTTTATTTCCGGTTGATAGCCGGGGCCTCACGCCGCTGTCGCTTGAAGAGCCCATATTTGGAACACCTCAGTGTTCGCTTCTCCTTCTACCAATCTCGTATCGCTTTGCCAAGTGAACATTTCAGTGAGCCAGCCGAGAAAAAGTGAGCCTCCTTGGCACTGATGGCGAGATGGACAAGAGCGATTGGGCTCCTCTTTCCCAGACAGCCCAGTCTCCGACTCCGAAACGGTGAGCCGCGTACCTCAGCCCTATTTCTCTTTCAATGCCGCCACCGCTGCCCCTTGGATGTGGTGTCGCGCCAGCGCTTCGGCCACGAATCCGGAGCGTTTCATCTCTTCAATAAAGTTCGATGAGATAAGCATGCGCCGCCTCGCGGTTTTTAGGTGTTGCCAGGGCTTGCCTGATCTCCATGAAGTGGCCGGGCAATAGACGCACGCCCGAAACGCGTTTCATATCCGCTTCCAACTGCTGTTTTACTCCGGCCGCGACTTCGTACTTCTGCTGCAGGAAGACGTCCACCACGGTGGGAGAGGTCGGCGCCCTGACGATCTTGGCCTGCTTCAACTCACGCGTGAGATACAGATCGTAGGCGCTGCCGAGTCCTACTACCACTCGATTCCCCGCGCGATCGACTTCGCTGTTGTCTTTTATCGGCGAACCGCTCGGCACCATGTACGCGCCTTCGATCACCACGTAGGCATCGGTGAACAGGGTATCGAGGCCGCGCTTGGGGTCGATGGCATAAAACCCTATATCGACCTGATTGGCGCTGATGGCCTCCACCACTTTCCGGCAGCGTTGAAGGGGACCAGCTCCAGCTGTACATTCAATCGCCGGGCGAGTTCGCGCGCAAGGTCAACCGAGACGCCTATCGGCGCTCCGGTGACAGCATCCTTGCCGGCCAGAATCGGGTTTCCCAGATTGATGGCCGCCCGCAGTTTCCCGGTAGGCGTCAGCGCCTTGATAACGGATTCAGTCGTAGCAGGGGGACTCATAGTCCTGCCTCCAGCGTTGTTCGTTTGAGATGTCGCAAGCACAGATGTGAAACCAACGATAGCGGCGACAGAAGCAGCCGCGGCTGCGCGCAGCAAAGAACGGCAATCCAGATCGAACATAGCCCCAATCCCCTTAGAAGAGTTACGGCTGCAAACGTCCAACCCTTGACACCAGAGAACGGCACGAAGCAACGAAACGGTTAGACGACGGAGAAGACTGTAATCTTTTCTGGCAGCCCTGAATCGCTCGAATTCTACTACGTGAGCGGTTTGGCTAGGCCAAAACTGCACCTGAGAAGGAGAGGACGGGCCAGGCTTAGCCCTCGACTCTGCCGCTCCCGCCGTTCTGGCAACAATTTAATTCTTTTCTTCTTCGGAAAGGATTCCCCCACTAAAGGTCCCGCCGGATACTGCCGATATAGCTGCCATGCCAGTTATTTTAGGGGCCATATGCAGCTAACAACACACGAAGTTCTCTCTCCGCTCGTTACTACGGTGGCGCACCGTGCCGGCAAGTACCTGATCTTCCAGTTGGGAAAAGAAGAGTTCGGCATCCAGGTCTTGAAGGTCCGGGAGATCATGGGTGTTCAGGACATTACTCCTGTGCCCCACCTGCCGGCTCATGTCAAGGGCGTGCTCAACTTGCGCGGGAAGATCGTTCCTGTCGTCGACCTGCGTCTCAAGTTCGGTCTCGAAGCCAAGGAATACACCCAGCGCACCTGCATCATCGTGGTACAGGTAGCGGTCGCCGGCGAAGAACCCAGCCCGATCGGGATCGTCGTTGACGGCGTAGTCGAGGTACTCAATGTAGCCGATGCCGATGTCGAAGATACTCCGCAGTTCGGCGAGGGCACGGATACCTCTTACCTGCTGGGGATTGCCAAAATTAAGGGCCAAGTCAAACTTCTGCTGGATATCGACAAGGCCTTGGACGCGAGCGAGATCTGTAAGCTTGCTGTCGTGACCAATTGATCACGCGGCGTTAACCGCGTCGACTCAGGGAAAAAGTCCTCCTCGGGCGCAACGTGCGAACGAAAAAAGTTTAATGTTTCCACCGGCTGGCTAGCGTGCCCGGTTAGCAAATTCAAAAGGGGAATTCATATGTTTGCGCAAATGACTATGGGTAAGAAGTTGATGATCACTGCGGCCGTACTGCTGGGCTGTGTGGCGGCACTGAGTTTTCTCGCCTTCACCGGTTTGAGGAGCACGCGCCAGGATCTGGATGAAGCGGCGAAGAACACCGCCCGGCGTCTCGAACTTGCCCAGCAGATGAAAGAGACTACAGCCAGGTTGATGACGCAAACCAGATCCGTCGAAATAGCCGTGGCAACCAAGAACAAGGAAGATGCCAGCAGCGCGCGGGCATCCTTCGACCAGGCAGAAAAAGCGCTACAGACGCAAGCCCGGGACATCCGTCCGCTACTCTTGACAGAGGGAGGAAGAGTTGCGGTAACCCGTCTAGAAAACAGCATGGCGGCTTATCGTAAGGGGTTTGAAGAAACCGTCAAAGTCGCTGAAAGCGGAGACTTGGCGGGAGCCGAAGAAGTCAGAAAAGCAAAGCAGCTCCAGGTTGCTCAGGAGATGTTCAAGGCGGGTGACGAAATCCTCGCCGTCCAGAAAGAACAGCTGGCGAAACTCGTTAAAGACGCGGACGAGCGGGGCACGCTCTATGGCTGGGTGAACAGCTTATTCATATTGTTGTCCCTGACTGTGGGCGTGACCATTCTGTTTGTAATCCGCTCGGTCAGCCGGGATCTGCGGCAGGCGGTCTGGCAAGTGACCGATGGCGCCACCCAGGTAGCCAGCGCCGCCAGTCAAGTTTCCTCCTCGTCGCAGGCCATGGCCCAGGGAGCCTCCGAGCAGGCCGCTTCCCTGGAAGAGACCTCCTCCTCGACCGAGGAGATCAACTCCATGACCCAGAAGAACGCGGAGAACTCCAGAGACGCCGCGCAACTGATGACTCATGCCGCCACCAGCATCGATGAAGGCAACAAGAAGCTGCAGGATATGGTGGCGTCCATGCACGAGATCAACGCCTCCAGCGAAAAGATCTCCAAGATCATCAAGGTCATCGACGAGATCGCCTTCCAGACCAATATCCTGGCGCTGAATGCGGCCGTGGAAGCGGCCCGGGCGGGAGAAGCCGGCATGGGCTTTGCCGTGGTAGCCGACGAGGTGCGCAACTTGGCACAGCGCTGCGCTCAGGCGGCCAGAGACACCGCCGGCTTGATCGAGGAGTCGATTGCCAAGTCCCATGACGGCAGCCAGAAGCTGGATGAGGTGACCAAGGCCATCACGGCCATCACCGAGGATTCCGGCAAGGTCAAGACGCTGATCGACGAAGTCAGCTTGGGCAGCCAGGAACAGGCGCGCGGCCTGGAGCAGGTCAGCAAAGCGATTGCGCAGATGGAGCAGGTGACGCAGAAGAACGCGGCCAGCGCCGAGCAAGGTGCGGCCGCTGCCGAGCAGCTTAACGCGCAATCGGTAGGCTTGCAGGAGGTCATGGAGCGGCTGACGGCCCTGGCAGGCAGCAGCGACATGGCGGCTGCTGAAAATGCCGATGCGCCGGCGAAGACGTCCAGGAAACCGCGGAAGGTATCGGTGTCCCCGGCTGCCGGGGTCAAGAAAACGGCAGCCATGCCTCCCGCTGCCTTCGGCCAATATGATTTTCCGATGGAAGAGACCTTCAAGGAATCCTGATCGGACTACCCGGGGAAGCCGGTTAACCCTGGCTTTCCCGGACCTTCCGGGCAGCGTGCCGGCTCTCATCTCTGACAAGCGCTGATTCGTCGAGTACGGCCGTTCCTGCCAGTCCAATTCCGCCCTTGCGCCCCGCGCCCTTTCCCGCGCCCGCCCCGGAGATGCATAATTTACTGCAGCACGGAATTCCAGAGCAGTTGCGGAATTGCCGGGACGCCGGCGGCGCCGGTTCATGCATGCGCTTCTGCGCGCCCGGTTCTGCGACTGCGTTACGAAAGCTACGAGGGAATCAATATGATCTTCGAACTGGCTCAGATCGACATTAAGCCCGGGAAAGAATCCGCCTTCGAACAGGGCGTCTCGCAAGCGGCTCCGATTTTTAAGCGGGCGCGCGGATGCCACGGCTTGCAGCTCCTCAAGTCCATTGAGCAGCCCTCGCGTTATACCCTCATGGTGACCTGGGAAACGGTGGAGGACCACACGGTGCATTTCCGGCAGTCCGCCGATTTCCAGGAATGGCGCCGGCTGGTGGGCGAATGCTTTGCCGCTGCTCCGCAGGTGAATCATGTAGAGGTTGCCATGCGCGTCTTCTGAAGGCACGGCGATCGGCCAGGCCAATAGGTAACAGAAGGAGTCCTATGCGTGCCGAACTCGTATCTATAGCGGCCGCCGCCGAACCGCTCGACGGCCTCTTCTATATGCCCGAGGGCGGAAAGACCGTCGCCGCGGCGCTGATCTTCCACGGCAATTGCAGCAATTTCTACACCGGGCCGTCGCGCTTTCTGCCTGAGGTTCTGGTCCCGCGCGGCATTGCCTGTCTCGCCTTCAACCGGCGCGGGCACGACATGGTGGCTTCGGCGCCCGGCCGCGCTGCCGGCGGCGGATCGTTGCAGCTCGCCAGCGAGGGAATCGAGGATAATCGCGCTGCCGCCGACTGGCTGGAGTCACGCGGCTTCCGCAACCCGATCGTCATCGGGCACAGCAACGGCGGCATGCTGGCGGCTCAGCATTGCGCCGACCGCTATCGGAACCCGCGCGCCCTGGTGCTGATGTCGGCTCATTGCGGCGGGCGCGGCATCGTGCCGCTCAATAACTCCGCCGGCCTCTTCGCCGGCGAGCAGCAGGCTGAACTGATGGCACAGGCGCAGAAGATGGTCGTCCAGGGGAAGGGGCGCGAGCTGATGCTGCTGCCGGGCTGGTGGTGGGCCATCAGCGCCGAGAGTTTTCTCGACCGCTGCAACCACACGCCCGATACGGTCGCACTTGCCTCGCGTATCTGCTGCCCGTCGCTGTTTCTCCGCGGCGACAAGGAAGCGCCGGCCGTCTATCCGGCTGAAGCCTTTGCCGCCCACGCCGGCGCTCCCTGCGACGTGCGCATCCTGCCCGGCTGCGACCACTGGTACACCGGCCATGAAATCGAAGTCGCTACGCAGATCGCCGGCTGGCTCGAACAGCACGGCAGGCTTAGTTAGAATCTGCGGAAACTGGATGTCTTTAGAACGTGTTTCAAAATGGTGTTTTGAAAGGGCATGGCTTTAGCCATGCCGTCCGAGAGCCAGAAAGAACGCGGGCTTTAGCCCCTGAGGGAGCTAGCTGTTCTCCCCTAACAGGTTTTTGGAAGACGCTCTTGTACTTGCAATCGGACATTTCTTTTCCCAGTTTGACAGGCTGTGCGATAACCTCGTAGCGTCGGCGTTCTCGCTGGCGGGGCCCTCGGTTACGAATCCTTCAAAGGACAATCTCATGCGAGCTGCCTTTTACACCCAACAGGGCCCGGCGCGCGAGGTGCTGCAGATAGGCGAGCAGCCGACGCCGCAGCCGGGGCCAGGAGAGGTCCGGGTCAAGCTGCGGACCTCGGGAGTCAATCCTTCCGACTGGAAGGTCCGCAAGGGCGGGTTCGGGCGCGGGCTGGCGGCGCCGCTCATCATCCCGCACAGCGACGGCGCCGGCGAGATCGATGCCGTGGGCAGCGGCGTCACGCGCCGCATCGGCCAGCGCGTGTGGATCTGGAATGGCCAGTGGAAGCGTGCCCACGGCACCGCCGCTGAGTACATCACGCTGCCGGCCGACCAGGCCGTGTATCTGCCTCCCAATGTCGACTACGCGGCGGGCGCCTGTCTCGGCATTCCGGCGCTGACGGCCATACAGGCGGTTCGCCTGGCCGCGCTCGCCCGGGACGCCACCGTTTTGATCGCCGGAGGCGCGGGCTCCGTCGCGCATTATGCCATTCAGCTTGCCAAGCTGCGTGGCGCGCGCGTGATCACTACCATCAGCAGCGACGCCAAAGCCGCGCACGCGCGTGCCGCCGGCGCCGACGAGGTGATCAACTACCGCGTCGAAGATGTCGGCGAGCGCGTCCGCGCCCTCACCGGCGGCCAGGGTGTCGATGCCGTCATCGAAATGGATCTAAATCGCAACGCCGCCTACTATCCGGCGGTTTTGCGCCCGCACGCGACGGTGGTGGTCTATGGCATGTCGGCCAGTGAATCGACCCTGCCCAGCCTTTGGCTGATGCTGAACAACATCACCCTGCGCCTGTTCCTGGTTTACGAGCTGTCGCCGGAGGATCGTGCCGCCGGCCTGGCCGAGATGGCAGACCTGCTTCAGCGAGGACGCCTTTTCCATATCGTCGGCAAGCGCCTGCCGCTCGCCGAAATTGCCGCGGCACACGATATGGTTGAGCGCGGCGAGGTGATCGGCAACGTCGTGCTCGATATCGCTTGAAGCGGTTTTCGCGGGAAGCGCCCGGCGCTGACAGAAAACGCCGGGCGCGCTCGCCCGGCGAATCTATCCTGTTGGCGGCCGCGATAAATTTCCCCGCGGCATCTTTTCCTTTCTGAAATGGTTCAGGCCTTAGCTCTTCTTTGAAGTCACGGCGAAGAACGACTTCAGCTCCTGCTCGACATTTTTCCCGCCGCAAGTCGGGCAGGTAACCTTCTGCTTCTCGTACTCCGCCAGCGTCAGTATCTTCTCGAAGGTCTTCCGGCAATCTTTACACAGGTAGTCATAAACAGGCATGGCGACCTCCCGATGGCCCCCCGGCGATCGCCGTATCGCGTCGCCAGGGAATGGAAGTATTGGGCAGTCATTTTAGCGCGGAAACAAGCAACTGAGAACTGAGAACTAGGAACGGAGAACGGCCTGTCACAAACTCCACGATCTGCTGCTCTGCCCAGCGGCCGTCGTAGCCGGACTCCGCCGCGGCCAGGAAGCCGCAGTGTCCGCCGTGGTCGCACCGCAGGTAGCGGATATTGGGATTGGCAAGTAGCTTTGACTCGGTTTCCCGTGAAAATGTCACGAAAGGGTCGTCGAGTGCATGAATCACCAGCGTCGGCACCGCAATCCGCTCCAGGACGCGCGCAGCGCTCGCCTGCGCATAGTAATCGTCAGCCCCGCCGAATCCCATGTACCGCGCCGTAATGAATTCATCGAAGGTGCGGATGCTCCGGACCTTCCGCAGCAGCCTGACGTCGTACTCTGCGGGGAAGAGCCGCGCCTTGCGGCGGAAGCTGCGGAACAGGCTGTACAGGAACCACCATTCGTAGAGGCGGTTCGCCGGGCGATGCAGTCGGTCGGCGGACAGGGCCAGGTCGCAGGCCGGCGAGATTGCCGCCACCGCCCGCACCTGCCGCGGCGCATCGGCTCCCCACTCGCCTGCGCATTTCAACACCTGATTGCCGCCCATGGAAAAGCCGGCCAGGGCGATCATCGGCAGGCCCTCCTGCTCAATCAGCGAAGTTGTGACCCGCTGAATGTCTCCGGACAATCCCGAGTGGTAGAGCGTCGGGCCGAGCCGCTCGCTGCCGCCGCAGTTGCGGACGTTCATCCGCACCACGTTCCATCCCCGCGCCCAGGCCTTGGCGCCGCTGCCGAGCACGTAATGTGAGTTGCTGGAGCCTTCCAACCCGTGCACGATCAGTAGGGTGGAGCGCGTTTGCCGCTCCGGCTGCCAGTGACAATGACATAGCACCCGGACCGCCGGCTCTACCTGGAAGAGCCTCTCCTCGGGCGGGGGCAGCGTCTGGCGACGGCGCAGGAAATTTCCCGCCAGCGTTTGCGCGTGTCCGCCGCGCACCCAGCGGCGAGGAACAAACCCTGCGTCCTGAAGAACGGCCTGAAAATCCTCCGTTTGCATCTATAATGAGACTATCAGCTCGCGTTTCCGGCGAGAGCGAACCTCCAGCCGGAACTTGATTTACGGGAACCTATGCCTATTTTTGAATACCTTTGTAAGGATTGCGGCCGCACCTTTGAGGCTCTGGTAATCGGCTCGAACCAGCCGGAGTGCCCCGCCTGCCACGGCCGGCAATTGGAACAGATGCTCTCGACCTTCTCGGCGCGTGCCACCGTCAGCCTCGGCTCCGGGCCCGCGCAGGCTCCCTGCGGCGCCCCCGCCAGCGCCTGCGGTAGCGGCGCGGTTGAGGGCTGAAATAGGCGAACCGTGCGTTCGCCCAAAGAAGTCCACATGTAGGCCAGCCGCCCTCGGCTGGGCAGGCGCGCCGCACCTTTCACGTTGCTCGTTTCACGTCGCCGGAAAACTACTCTATCGCGTCGTGACGGGAAACGGGAAACGAATAACGGATCGTGGAACAACATCTTCTTCCGCCTGTTCGGCCATCCGAAAGTACGCAAATCCACTCTCTCCATTGCTTCCCAAGGCGCCCGCGCAGCGGATCGTGCCACTCCCTTAGGGTGAGCTTTCTTCGTCACTGCCCATAGATATTGTGGTCAGCTCGGGAAAATCTACAACCAGTTGGACCATGACCTTAGTACATGTTCTAAAAAACCCTGCGAAATACCCAAAAGAACCGGAAGAAAGCCGAAGTAATCTGTTGACACCCTAAGTTGCTGCGTTAACCTGCTGACCAGAGTAGTTCCTGACTGATTGGGTTGGTCTTGGCGTGTCCTCCGGCGGGAAATGGCTTTGCCGGGAGGCGAAACTCTGTGGAGAGGTTAGCAGCGATGGCCGAGTCTCCTGAAGTAATGAACATCCGACAAGCCTCGCAGTATCTGGGCGTTAGTCCCGACACTTTATATAAGTATGTGGCGGAAGAAAAAATTCCCGCTTTCAAGCTCGGCAACCGCTGGCGTTTCAAGAAGACCATTCTGGACGCCTGGATGGAGCAGAAGAGTGTGGCCGGACAGTTCGGTCTTCCTCCGCAAAAAGCCGTGAAAGCACGGCTCACGAAACGCATCGCCAGCAGCAGCTCCGGGCGCTAAGGGTAGAGAATGTTTGGACTAGGCGGCAACAAGCCGGTAGTTGGCCTCGACATCGGGTCCAATAGCATCAAGGCGATCGAACTTCGCCGCTCGCGCGGCGATATCCAGGCCATCTGCGCCGGCCTGGAACCGCTCTCTTCCGATATCGTCGTCGACTCCATGATCGTTGACAGCGGCAGCGTGGCCAGCGCCATCTCCAAGATCTTCGCCGACCAGGGCATCAAGTCCACGCGCGTCGCCACCTCCGTCAGCGGCCATTCGGTGATCGTAAAAAAGATTTCCATGCCCGCCATGACCGGCAAGGAACTGGACGATACCGTTCGCACCGAAGCGCCGCAGTACATTCCCTTCGAGATGACGGACATGAACCTGGACTACCAGGTGCTCTCCGAGGAGTCAGGCAGCCCCAACATCGACGTCCTGCTGGTGGCCGTCAAGAAAGACAAGATCCTGAACTACACCAACGCGCTGCAGCTGGCCGGCCGCCAGCCGGTGATCGTCGACATCGACGCCTTCGCCCTGCAGAACTGTTACGAGTTCAACTATTCGCCCGCCGCCAATTCCACCGTCGCCCTGCTGAACCTGGGGGCCAGCGTGATGAACATCAACATCGTGAAGGGGCAGTACCCGCATGTTCACCCGCGACGTGAGCGTGGGCGGAAACCAGTACACCGATGCCCTGCAGAAGGAACTCGATCTCAGCTTCGACGAAGCCGAGGCCTTCAAGCTTGGCAAGAAGCTGGCACCGTAAGCGATGACGCCAAGACGCCCATCCTGCAGCAGGTGACCGAGCTGATCGTGCTGGAGATTCAGAAGACCTTCGATTTCTTCCGCGCCACCGCCACCGGAGAACACATCGAGCGCATTTATATGGCTGGCGGCTCGTCGCAGGTGCCGGGACTGATCGAGGCCTTGCGCCGCGAATTCTCGCTGCCGGTCGAGGTGCTGAATCCGTTCTTGCGCGTCGAGGCCCCTGCCGGCGCCGGGGCGCTGCTGGAGACGCAGGCTCCGCAACTGGCGGTGGCCATGGGCCTGGCGTTGCGCAGTTTCGAGGGCAAGTTATGATCCGCATCAACCTGCTGGGCACGCCGAAGCCGAAGATTCGCGCCCCGCGTATCACCATGTCGGCGCCATCGATGAAGGTGGTGGTGCTGGCGCTGGTGGTGGTCGTCGTCGGCGGACTCTACTTCCAGTACTGGCGCGCCAACAAGGTTCACGAGCAGCTTCAGGCCGACCTGCGCGACGCCAACAAGGAGCTGGCCGCCCTGGCGGGGGTGAAGGCGATCTGGACGCAGAAGCAAAAAGAGGCCGATCTGCTCAAGCGCAAGGTGGGCATCGTCGACCAGCTGCGCGCCAACCAGAGTGGCCCGGTGCAACTGCTGAACATGGTTGCCGCCACCGTGAGCGCCACCGACGCCGTCTGGCTCAGCCGCATGAGCGACGACGGCAACACGATTTCCCTGGATGGCATGGCGCTGAGCACCACCGCCGTCGCCAATCTCATTACCAATTTGCGGAAGACCGGCTATTTCAAGACGGTCGAATTGAAGGAGACAGCCCAGGACGAGCGCCTGAAGGAGTATCAGGCGTTCACCTTTACGCTGATCTGCGAAAAGCAGCAGCAGCGTTCCTGACGGGGACTTATGGTGAGCTGGAGCGAAATCGAACCGAAGTACAAGTTCCTGGTCGTCGTTCTTGTCTTGCTCGTCGGCGGCGGCGCGGCCTGGTTTACGCTGATCCGCCCGCTCGAGCAAATGAACGGCACGGACCGTGTGGCGCTGGCCGGCAAACGCGCCGAGATCGCGCAACTGCGCCCGTTCCAGGCGCGCATTCTCCAGCTAACCCGCGAACTCGAGTCGCTGCGGCAGCAGGTCGAGGCGCATAGCAAGATCGTGCCCGAAGACAAGCAGGTCGACAGCTTCATTCGCGGCATGCAGACCGAAGCCCGCACCTCCGGAATCGAGGTTCGCCGCTATACAGTTATGCCGGTGGTTACGCGCGAGTTCTACTCCGAAGCGCCCGTTGAGCTGGAACTGGATGGTCCTTATTTCGGGGTGGTGCAGTTTTATGAGCGGGTGGCCAAGATGGAGCGCCTGATAAACGTTTCCGGGTTGCATATGGCCACGATCAGGACCCCAGCCCAGGCGAAGGCCAAGAAGGTTTATCAGTACGCCCCTAAGGAGACCGTGGTGGCCACCTGTACGGCTACGGTGTTCTTCAATCCGCCGCAGCCGCCCGCGCCGCCTCCGGGGCAGAAGCCGGGACCCGGCGTGAAGCCGCAGGCCGTACAGCCGCCGAAGAAGTAAGAGGGAAGCATGCTTAGGAGAGTCCTAATCACGATTCTGTTGCTGGCTGCGGCCGCCTGGGCGCAAAGCGCCACTGAGACGCCCCCGCCTCCGCAGCGCAGCCCCTTCTTGAGCCCTATCCGGGCTCTGGCAGCTCCGCCCGCCAAGGCGGCACAGAAGGCGGTGACCGCCGACGACAACAAGGCGTCGGCGAAGCCGGTGGTTGCCGTCACCACCAAGCCGGTCGCGCCTCCGCCCACGGCCGAGCCGACGGCGCCGGAGTTTCTCAAGGCGAGCAACGCGCGCGATCCGTTCCTCAGCCCGATCCAGACAGAGGCTGAACACCAGCCTGCCTGCACGAGCACCGGCAAGCGCTGCCTGGTGATCGACAGAATCCGTTTACAGGGCGTGGTCCGCGCCGACTCCGGCTTCATCGCCGTGGTCGTCAACGCAGCCAATCGCACTTTCTTTTTGCGGGAAAACGATCCGCTATGGAACGGCTACGTGCTGCGGATCACGAACAATGCGGTGACATTCAGGGAGACCGGAAAGGACCGGTTTGGCCGCCCGACCTCGCGCGAGGTTACCAAGACCCTGGGCGGCCCGGCAGCGTAACAGAGACTCCGGGAACTCGAATGAGGAGACTTCAATGAGGTGCAAGCAACTGTTTGTCGTGCTTCTGCTGGGATGTGCCCTCAGTGCCGCCGTTGCCGCAACGGACGTAAAAGTGGCGCCTGCCGAAGGCTCCGCCTCGACTCCAGCCGCCGCAAAAGCAGCGTCTGCCGGGGGCCACGTCGCGCCCGAGTCGCAGTTGAAAGCCGTTACGGTGAGCGCGCAGGCGGGCGCGACGGTGGTGTCGCTGGAAACAGCCGGCGCCTTTACCCACAGCGAATATCGCCCGCAGCCGTCGATGGTGCTGGTCGACCTGCAGAAGGTTTCCTCCCGTTCGCTGGCTCCGCGCGAACGCGCCGTGAATCTGCCCGGTGTGAAGTCCTATCGCGTTCTCGAGTACAAGAGCGGCAGCGGGGTTGAAGTCACGCGCCTCGAGTTGAACGTCGCCGAATCCGCCAGGCTGCAGGTGCAGGAAGGCGCGAACAGTTTGCGGCTGACCTTCTCGCTGGGCGAGACTGCCGCGACCGCCTCCGCTCCTGCGCCCGCCGCCACCCCCAAGACCGCCCAGCCAGCACCGGCGCCCGCTGTGGCGAAGCCTGTAGCAGGCCCGGCCGCTGGCGTCAAAACGGCGGCGGTGAAACCAGCGGCTGCCACTGCGCCGGTTGCTCCCAAGCCTGCTCCGGCCGCTACTCCTGTCATGGCCTCTGCGCCGGCCGCCAAGAATGCGCCGGCCAGGATCCGCAGCATCAACATCATTCGCAACAAGGCCGGGGTGACCGTCGAAATCGAGGGCGCCAAGTCGGCCCAGACCATGCGCTTGAGCTCCCCGGAACGGCTAGTGCTCGATATTCAGGATTCTTTCGCCGAGGGCGGTGCGCGCACCATCGACGTTAACGCGCCCGACCTGAAGGCAGTTCGCATCGGCCAGTATCAGCTTGAGCCGCCCGTTACCCGCATCGTGCTGGACCTCACCGGCCCGCGCGAATTCGACTTGGCCAACCATGGCAACAAGCTGGTAGTCACCGTGCTGCCGCCAAAGTCGACGCGGCAGGCCATCGCCGCGCCCGCTTCATCGCCGGCTCCGCCACCGCTGCTGGCATCCGCTCCCGTTCTCCCTGCGCCGTCTGTCATGCCGGTCTTCACGGCTGCTCCTGTGATGGTCCCGGCTGCGATGCCCGCGGAACAGGCGTCAATGCCCAAGCCATCGCCGCTGATTGTGGCAAAAGCCGCGCCGGCCCCGCTGCCGGCACCCTTGCCGTCTGCGCAGCAGCTGCCTGCCGTGCCGCCCCTTCCCGCTCCGGTAGTGGTAGTCGCCGCTGAACCGCGGCAGATTGAGCTTCGGTCAACCGCGTTCGAGAGTCGTGCTGAGCAACCCGGAGGAGCGACCAAATCCCAGGATTTCGTCTATGTAGAACCACAATTCACTTCGTCCGCTAGCAAGACTTCCACGGAGCCCGCCCGCGAAGCCCAGCCGATCCAGGCTGCCGCCGCGCCGGCCCAGGCTCCGGCCCAGCCCGCGACTCCGCCGCCGGCCGCAATTTCTCCGGCGGGCGCTCGGGCGAGTGAGGCGGCCACCACGATTGCGCAGAACCGGCCTCCCGATCTGGGAGCCATGCCCGCCGAATCAGCTCCGGGCAAGGCGCGGCCTGCCGACGCGGCTAAGACGCAGCCGTCTGGCGCCGTGCAACCGGCCGTAAATCTCGCGCTTGAGCAGCAGCGGGCTAGCTCGACCCCGCCGCCACAAGCCGCGGCCCGCAAGTATTCCGGCGAACCCATCTCGGTTAATCTGAAGGATGTTGACCTCAGGGATTTCTTCCGCCTCATCCACGAGATCAGCGGCCTCAACATCGTTCTCGATCCCAGCGTCAAAGGCACGGTCACCCTCGTGCTTGACGACGTACCTTGGGATCAGGCGCTCGACGTTGTATTGCAGAACAACGGGCTGGGCCGCTCGCTCCAAGGCAACGTCCTGCGGGTGGCGACCCTCGAAGCTCTCCGCAAAGAAGCGACCGAGCAGCGCGCCCATGCCGACGCCCAGGCGCTGGCCGTCGATAAGGTTACGGTCAGCCGTTTCCTGAGCTACGCGCGCGCCAAGGACCTGGTGCCCACCCTCAAGAAGCTGCTCACCCGGCGCGGCGATGTGCTGGCCGATGAGCGCACCAACGCCCTCATCATCAGCGATATTCCCGCTACCATCCCCACCATCGACCGCTTGCTGGCGCAACTGGATCGCAAGACGCTGGAAGTCGAAATCGAGGCGCGCGTGGTGGCCTCCACCCGCAGTTTCGCCCGCGAGATCGGATCGCAGATGGGCTTCGGCTGGGGCAACATGAACGCCGCCAACACCAGTGGAACCCAGGTGGGCGGCGGGTTGACCGGGACCGGAAACACAAGCCCCATCACTTACATGGGTAACGGTTCGCCGTACTTCACCATTCCCGGACCGCAATCGGGCGGAACGCCGGTGGCGCAGTCGATTCCGCTGTTCACCAACCTGGGAGTTACGTCCGCCACCAGCGGTATCGGCTTTTCCACTGCGGTGGGCAATTACCGTCTCGACGTGTTGCTGCAGGCGGCCGAATCACGCGGCTTGCTCAAGGTCCTGTCGCGTCCGCGCGTCGTTACCCAGAACAACATCACCGCCGTGGTAAAACAGGGCGTACGCCTGCCGATCACCACCGCCAGTGTGCTCAGCGGACCGCCTACAGTGTCATACGTCGACGCCTTTCTGCGGCTGACCGTCACCCCGCAGATCACCATCGAGAACACCATCTTCCTCTCGGTTGACGTGGAGAACACGGTTCCCGATTTCGGTAACGCGGTGCAGGGCAATCCCGCCCTGGATACGCAACAGGCAACCACCCAGATCCTGGTGACCGACGGCGGGACGGTCATGATCGGCGGTGTCATTCAGACCAGCAACTCGGTCAGCGTGAAGCAGGTTCCGTTCCTCGGCAACGTGCCGATCCTCGGAAACATCTTCAAGAACCGTTCGGTAAGCACCTCAACCCAGGAGCTGATCTTCTTCATCACCCCGAAGATCATCCAGACGTAAGGATCGTTTCCCGTTTCATGTTCCGCATGGAGCTTGGGGCGGGAAACGTTTCTCTTCTTAGCTGACGCAATATGACGCAATCGCAATTCTGTGGCCTCAATCTGCAATCTGCAATCCGGTTCCCCATTTACAATGAGCGCTATGGACTACTCTGAGCGCCGGCGGCGGCTGCTCGCGGAACTCGAGCGGCTGAAGCTGGACGCGATTCTGGTTACGCATCTGCCCAACGTGCGCTATCTGACCGGCTTTACCGGTTCGGCTGCGGCGCTGTTGATCGAGAACAAGGCTCAGGCCAAGCCGGTGTTCGTCACCGATGGCCGCTACTCCGCGCAGGCCCGCGAGCAGGTCAAGGGCGTATCCATTGCGCTTGGCAGGCCTGGCGTGCTGGGGGGATGCTCAGGGAGATCGCCGTCCGCCATCCGCGGCGGCTGGGCGTCGAGGCCGACCACATGACGGTCAAGACGCATTCGCTGCTGGTCTCCGAGCTGCGCGGCAGCCGCCTCGTCGCCACCTCCGGCGTAGTCGAGAAGTTGCGAATCGTGAAAGAGCCGGCGGAGGTGAAGACCATCCGCCAGGCGGTATTGCTGGGCGCCCAGCTGTTCGCCGGCGCTCTGCGGACGCTGCGTCCCGGACGCCCGGAGGCGGAAGTGGCGGCCCACATCGAGTACGAAGCGCGACGCCGCGGCGCCGAGCGCATGTCGTTCGAAACCATCGTCGCCTCCGGCCCGCGTTCCGCCATGCCGCACGGTATCGCCTCGTCCTCGCCTCTGCCCAAGGCGGGATTCGTGGTGCTCGATTACGGTGTTATACTGCACGGTTACTGCTCCGACATGACGCGCACCGTTCATCTGGGCAGGCCTGGCCCGCAATCCAAGGCTTGGTACGACGCGGTGCTGCAGGCCCAGTTGGCGGCCATTTCCGCCGTGCGCCCGGGTACGGCCTTTTCCGACGTAGACCGGGCAGCGCGCATGATCCTGAAGGGCTCGAAGCTGGAGAAGTTCTTTACCCATTCGACCGGGCACGGGGTTGGGCTGGAGATTCATGAGCCGCCCCGCCTGGCCGCCGGGCAGGAAGAGACGCTGGAACCGGGCATGGTGATCACCATCGAGCCGGGCATTTACGTTCCCGGACGTGGTGGCATCCGCATCGAAGACATGGTGCTGGTCACCCATGACGGCTGCGAAGTATTGACGCCCGTCAAGAAAGATTTTGTGCAACTTTGACGCTGTCCCGAAGGGCCCCGTCCCATGCGGCACTTGCATTGAACGGGCTGGAGGACAATGAATCAGAAAGAAATAAGAGAGCTGATCGAGTTCCTGATCGAGAAGGACGTCGCCGAATTCGAGTTGGAGCGTGGCGACGTCAAGCTGCGCGTCCGCTGGGGACAGTCCGTTGCCGGGCAGGTTTCCGTGGCGCCGCCCCCTCGCTATCCGGCAGCGAATCCCGATCCCGCCGCCGCGCACGCTCCGGCGGCTCCGGCAGCGGTGGCCCCGGAAGAGCAGGGGCTTCACGTGGTGAAGTCGCCGATTGTCGGCACCTTTTACGAAGCGCCCGCGCCCGGCGCGCCGGCCTTCGTCAAGCCCGGCGACCGCGTCAAGCAGGGCCAGGTGATTTGCATCGTGGAAGCCATGAAGTTGATGAACGAAATCGAAGCCGACGTGGCCGGCGAAGTCGCGAGCGTACTGGTCGCCAACGGGCAGCCGGTCGAGTACGGCCAGCCGCTATTTTCGATACGGCCGGCATAGTTGCCCAGCTTCTCCATGTTCAAGAAGATATTGATCGCCAATCGCGGGGAGATCGCCCTGCGCGTCATCTGCGCCTGCAAGGAACTGGGCATCGGCACGGTGGCCATCTACAGCGATGCCGATCGCAACTCCCTCCACGTGCGTTTCGCCGATGAGGCCATCTGCATCGGCCCCGCGCGGCCCAAGGAAAGCTACCTCAACATCCCGGCGGTGATCAGCGCCGCCGAAATCACCAACGTCGATGCCATCCATCCCGGCTACGGCCTGCTGAGCGAAAACGCCAGCTTCGCCGAGGTTTGCGAGACCTGCGGTATCACCTTCATCGGTCCGCCGGCGGAGATCATGCGCATCATGGGCGAGAAGGAAAAGGCCCGCATGGCGATGAAGCAGGCCGGCGTGCCCATCCTAAGCGGCTCTGAAGGCGTCATCGCCTCCTCCGATGAGGCCCTGGAGTGGGCCCGCCAAACCGGCTTCCCGGTGATGCTCAAAGCCTCGGCCGGCGGCGGCGGGCGCGGCATGCGCATCATTCGCTCGCCCCAGGAGATGCCGCAATTGTTCGAGGCGGCGCGCAGCGAGGCCCTGGCCGCCTTCGGTAACGGCGACCTTTATCTGGAGAAGTTCATCGAGCGGCCCCGCCACATCGAGTTCCAGGTGCTGGCCGACGCCCATGGAAACGTCGTCAGCCTGGGCGAGCGCGAGTGCACCATCCAGCGCCGCCACCAGAAGCTGCTCGAGGAATCCCCCTCCACCGGGATCACGCCCGAAATGCGCGAGCGCATGGGCAAGCTGCTGGAATCCACCCTGAGCCGCATCGGTTACGTCAACGCCGGCACGGTTGAGTTCCTCATGGAGGAAGACGGCTCGCTCAGCTTCATCGAGATGAACACCCGCATACAGGTGGAGCATCCGGTGACGGAGATGCGGACCGACATCGACCTGGTGAAGAGCCAGATCCTGATCGCCGCCGGGGCACGGCTGCCGGAGCTGATCCGCACGCCAGTGGAGAGTCGCGGCCACGCCATCGAGTGCCGCATCAATGCCGAGCACCCGGAGAAGTTCACGCCTTCGCCCGGCAAGATCACCGCCTTCAACATCCCCGGCGGCACCGGGGTGCGTGTCGATACCGCGGTCCATGCCGAAGCCGTGATTCCTCCTCATTACGATTCGCTCATTGCCAAGCTCATCGTGCGCGGCCAGGACCGCGCGGAGGCTATCGCGCGCATGGCGCGGGCACTGGAGATGTTCATCGTCGAGGGTGTCCACACCTCCATCCCCCTGCACCGGCGCATCCTGAAAGATCCTGACTTCATCGCCGGCCGCATCGACACGCGGTTCGTGGAGCGGTTGCTGGCCAATGCCAACGATGCGAGGGCGCAGGAAACTGTCGCCGCAAACAAGCGCTGAGGCGTTCCACCTTCGCGGAGCGCCATGAATCTTCTCTGGAGAAGGCAGGGAGGCACTGCGCTCAGAGGGCTCGTGGCAACAGGACCGGCATGGTGCGGGGCTAAGGGTGATACCTCAGCGCCTAATGAGTGTGTGAGAACTGATTTTGCTATGACGGTGAGTACAAAGCCCAAAAAGCCAGCCCGCGAAGCGGGCAGAAGATAATAGCCCAGGGCGTTAGAGCAAAACCAGGGATGGTGTATACCGAAGCGAAATGTTCCAGGCGCCGCGACCACCAGGGAGCGGCGACGGTAAGCAGAGTTTGAAGGTCTATAACATCCCTGGTTTTGCCGTAGCCCCGGGTAAAGTGAGATAAAGCAGTTGAGCCCCGCAGGGGCGATAGAGTTTTCACACCCGTTCTAAAGGATCTTCGCAGTTTGGCTCGATTCGGCGTGGCTGAAGCCATGCCCTTTCAAAACGGTATACAGCAATCCTGATTCTGCTCCAGAAAAGACTGCTGTAAACGTTCGAGCCGCAAAGGAGCGACTTGAAGATGCCTGATCGCCTGAGCACCCAACATTCCACCGGCCAAGCTTCCACGAGCCTCATGCTGTCGCCGCTCTACGCCATCCTCGACATCGACAGCCTGCTGCGGCCGGGAGCCGTGGTCTTCGAGGGTTCAGCCGCACCAGCTACGCCTTCCGGCCAGCCGGCCGATCCCGACGCGGAGTTGCTCGCCCTGGTGTTGCACTTTGCCTCTGAGCTGCATGCTGGCGGCGTGCGCCTGCTGCAATATCGGTTTAAGCAGTTGCCGGTGCGGACCGCGCTCGCGCACGCCTGCGCCCTGCGCCAGGCTCTTCCTTCAATGCAGCTCATCATGAACGACCGTGCCGACCTCTGTCTGGCTGCCGGCTTCGACGGCGTGCATGTCGGCCACGAGGACCTTGCTCCCGAGGCGGTGCGTAAGCTGGTGGGGCACCGCATCATCGGCGCTTCCACCCATAACCCCGAGCAGCTGCGCGAGGCCGACCAGGGCCCGGCGGACTACCTCGCCATCGGCCCGGTTTTTCCCACCACGAGCAAGTCGAGAACCTCGCCGCTGGTCGGCCTGGATGGAGTGCGTCAGGCGCGCAAGCTTACCTCCAAGCCGCTGGTGGCCATCGCCGGCATCACGCTTGAGAACTGCCGCCAGGTGCGCGACGCCGGAGCCGATTCCGTGGCCATCATCGCCGCCCTGCTGCGCCATCCGCGACGAGCGGCGGAAGAGTTTCTGCGAGTGTTGTCGTAAATTGTTTCCCAGAGTCGGTGTGCCTGGGAGGTGCTTGAAGGCTTTTTTTGATCCCCGAGGAGAATACCCGACTATCCAGTCAATGCATTGACAAAATTAGAACGCTGCGACCAAACCGCAGGAGTCACATCGTAGGCGTTGAGGGCCTCGATAATGTCGCCTCCAACCGCCTGTTCTTGATCATTCAAGAAAGCGTAAGCCTCTGCCACAGATTCCGCCGAACGGGCGGCCCGCGTATCGCTGAGAGTCCACAAATAGGCGAAGATGTTGTCCCTCTTCGGAGCGGCTATTGCCTGTAGGATTCGCTCTGGTCGCGTTCGAGATTTAGGAATTAGGAAGTCAACACCGTGGTCATACCCGCTCTTACCAGCAAGTTTTACTCTGGGTGTGTAGCGGATGTCGTGGCTGTCGAGGAAATTGCGCACATCCTCAAAAAAGAAACTGGCGACCCGAGATTGAGCCATTACAAACATGTCGTTGACAGCCAGCATCGCCTGCACCAGGGAATGTAGCCTCTGCCCCAAATTACTGGTTGATGCTTCGACCAATAATTGATTATTTTCCGAACGCACGCCCAACCCTTTGAGCACGTTATCGAAGAGCATCTTACGTTTAGGTGTATCAAGTTCTAGCCCAGAAGTCCTTAGATCGGAGAGGATGTACCCATCATCAGACAAGATGATATTTCCGTTGTGGCGAGTAGCGTACACCTGAAGGTGGTCATTGTGGCGGTCCAGAAATGGGGTGGTCAACTCACACGCCTCCCCCACCTCGGCCACGGAAAGTCCTTGGCGAAGCCAACCCACATAGGCGTCAATCAGCTTCTGGCACTCGTTCCGATTCATGCGATCACTCCCTGAATTGGGGGAGGTGGCTCAATGTTACAGAAAGCGCAGAAGTCTTGGAATGTTGCCCCAGGATCACTCAAAAGCCTGAATCTGTTTGCCTCTACCGGGTATGCCCACTTGTCATCATAGCCTTCTTTGTATAAGTGAAGATGCGTTCCAGAGAGGTGCACTCCATCTGGATTTGTATGGGGCGCTCCGTCTACATCTAGTCGTATTAGAACGACTGTAATTTGCACCCTGTTCTGAAACTTCAGCTTCGATAGCCGAAGCGTCCCTCGCCAAACGTCCAACAAGAACTTCTCTCTATCGTCGGGATCAGCTAGTTCATAGGTGTCGTCCACCCCCGGCGGAATGGAGATCGATGCCGGAGGACGTACGAAGTGCTTTGCCATCTGCATGAACTGCTCGGCTTCTGCTTGTGTAAGCACTATGTAGTACACCTCGGTAATATCGACCCAGTGATGATCTGGGTTTCGGCCAGTGGCCCGCCGGTCGTCTAGGATTCTGCCGCCCTTTTCGCCATGGAAACTAAGGGAAGCGCGATTCTACATCAACTTGGTTTGGGCCAGAACAAATTCCGAAACCCCGAAATTCGAAAGTCGAAACTGTCGACCGGCAACTGCTGTACAATCCGCTTCGACCAAGCTTATTGCTTTCGCAGGCTCCCCTGTAGGTGCCGTCTTTACTATCTTCCGGGGGTGGAACAGGGAACTCGGTGCGCACCCGTCGCAAAATCGCCATCTTGAGCTCGGCCATTCTCGTCATCATGGTGATCGGGACGGTCGGCCTGCATCTCGTGGAAGGCACTTCGCTGTTCGAGTCCTTCTACATGGTGCTGACCACCTTTACCACCATCGGCTACCAGGGCCCGGCGACGCACGCAGGCCGGGTGCTGAATACCTTCCTGATCATCGGCGGAGTGGGGTTGCTGTTCCTGCTGATCGGGGCCTCGACGCAAGCTTTGCTAGAATTCGAGTTCAGAGAACTGCTGGGCAGGCGAAAAATGGAACGCGATATCAGCCGGCTGAAGGATCACTACATCATCTGCGGCGCCGGACGCGTCGGTCGCAGCGTAGCCGGCGAACTGGCGCGGCGTCCCGTGCCGTTCCTGATGATCGAGAGCAACGAGGCCAAAGCCGAGCGTTTTCGCGGCAAGTGGCTGGTCATGAACGGCGACGCCACCAGTGAAGCCGTGCTGCGCCAGGCCGGCATCGAGCGCGCCCTGGGGCTGGTGGCGGCCACCACTACCGATGCCACCAACACCTACATCGTGCTCACCGCCCGCAGCCTCAACTCCACGCTGAAAATCATCGCCCGCGCCAGCGAAGAAAATGCCGAGAAGCACATGCGTTCGGCCGGCGCCGACGAGGTTGTCTCTCCCTATGCTTTCATCGGCTACCGTATCGCCCATTCTTTCCTGCGCCCTCACGTTCTGGATTTCATGAAGCTGGCCATGATCCCGGAGGAGGAGCTTGGTCTGGAGATCGAAGAGGTGCGAGTCGGCGAGAACAGTCCTTTTGCCGGGCAAACCGTCTACGAATCCAAGCTGCGCCAGAACTACGGACTTATTGTGCTGGCCATCAAGCGCGAAGGCCAGAAGCTGCACTTGAATCCCAAGTCGACCGACATCATCTCCGCCGGCGACACCCTGGTGGTGATGGGAGATCCGGCCGGGCTGCGTGAAGCTCAGGTCATGGCGGGCACAAGCGCATGAAGATCGTAACCACGGCCGAGATGCGGGAGATCGACCGCCTTACCACCGAGCGCTTCGGCGTGCCTTCGCTCACCCTGATGGAGAACGCAGGAAGCGCCGTGGCCGCCTTCGCCCGCGCGCATTTCCCGCAGTCCTCGCGCATCGCCATCATCTGCGGAAAGGGCAACAATGGCGGTGACGGATTCGTAGCCGCTCGCAAGCTGCATCAGGCCGGCAAGGTGGTAGAGGTGCTGCTGCTGGCCGAGCCCGCCGAGCTGCGCGGCGATGCCGCCAGGATGTTCGCCACCCTGCCGCTCCGCCCCATTCTCGTGCGCGGCGAGCAGGAGCTTGAGCGGGAGCTCTCGCGCAGCCTGGGAGCCTCCGAACTCATCGTGGATGCCATTCTTGGGACCGGCTTTCGCCCGCCCGTGACCGGGCTTTATGCCAAAGCGATCGCGGGCGTCAACGGTCTAAAGGTCCCGGTGCTGGCGGTTGATATTCCCTCGGGGGCCGACTCCGACAGTCTCAGCCCACAGTCGTCCAAAGAAGGCGTTGTGATCGCCCGCGCCGATGCCATCGTCACCTTCACCGCGCCGCGCCCGGCCCACCTGTTCGGCAATCTGACCTCCGGACCCGTTGCCGTGGCGCAGATCGGCTCGCCGCCGGAGCTGATTCAGTCCACCTTGAATCTGCTCGCCATCACCGCCCAAGACATCGTTCCGCTGCTCGCGCCTCGCGCGCCCGATGCCAACAAAGGCCGCTTCGGCCACGTGCTGGTGATCGGCGGCTCGATTGGCAAGTCGGGCGCTCCCGCCATGGCCGGCATGGCTGTGCTGCGCGCCGGGGCGGGATTGGCCACGGTGGCTACCGCGCGCTCGGCGCTGCCCATGGTCGCCGCGCACGCCCCGGAGCTGATGACCGAGCCGCTGGCGGAAACCGCGCTCGGCAGCCTGGGACGGCTTGCCCTCGGCGATCTTCCCGAGGCCATAAAAGGGAAGACTCTGCTCGTCATCGGTCCCGGCCTGGGACGTCATATCGAGACGGTCGAGCTGGTGCAGTCGGTGGTGAACGCGACCAAGCTTCCGACCGTCATCGACGCCGACGGGCTCAACGCCTTTGAAGGCGTGGCAGACATGCTGAGCGGCGCCGGACGTACCCTGGTGCTGACACCGCATCCCGGCGAGATGGCCCGCCTGGTCGGCAAGACCGTTGCCCAGGTCCAGGCTGATCGCCTGGGCGTGGCTCGCGCCTTCGCCCGCGAGCGCGCCTGCATCCTGGTGCTCAAGGGGCATCGCACCATCGTCGCGCTGCCGGATGGACGCGCCTGGATCAACCCCACCGGCAATCCCGGCATGGCTACCGGCGGCACCGGAGATATTCTGACCGGACTGGTCGCCGGATTCCTGGCGCAGTTCCCGGAGCGCGCCGAATTGGCCGTGTGCGCGGCGGTGTTCCTGCACGGCATGGCGGGCGACGTGGCCCGCGACGAAGAAGGCGAACTGCCCATGGTCGCCACCGATCTGTTGCAGACGCTGCCGGCGGCCATGCGCCGCGCTGTTGCCTGGTCGCGGCAGCCCCTGCTGCGGATCTCATAAAGCAAGCGCGACCAGAGTTTTGGGGTGTGGAGATACCGTACACCAAACAGAATCTCATGCCGAGAGAGCGACCTTAGCCGCGTAGCGGCGAAGTACGTTAGCCCAGCGCTTCAGCGCTGGGATGCCGAAACGAAAGTTGGCGAGCCCCGTAGGGGCGATGCACGGATTCACTCAGCCCGTGGGCAACATGACAGAATCGATTCGCAAGCAGCAGTTCCTGACGCACTCGGCGGAGGATACCATCGAGTTGGGGCGCAAGCTCGCCCCGCTGCTGCGCGATGCCCGCATCGTGCTCTTGCGCGGCGATCTCGGAGCAGGCAAGACCACCATGATGAAGGGCATCGCCGAGGCCTTCGCCGCCGCCGGGCAGGACGACGTGACCAGCCCCACCTTTACCCTGGTGCACGAATACCGCGGATCCGATCGCTGCCTCTTCCACATCGATCTCTATCGTATCGACACCATGCGCGAGCTGGAGACGCTCGGCCTCGACGACCTCATCCATGAGGAAGGCAACATCCTGCTGATCGAGTGGGGAGAGAAGTTCGAGCGCCTGCTCCGCGAGTGCGATATTGAGATCACCATCGAGCGCCTGGGAGACCAGGATCGCCGCTTTACCGTCAGACATTTTAGATTTTAGATTTTTGATTTCAGATTGCCACGATGACGCAGGTGCCACCCTCGCGCCGCGTTGTTCGGCGCTAGGATCGCGAATTTCGGAGGGGGCAGGTGTCCCATGTTTACCATCTGTTTGGCAAACGTGGGGTAGTTCGTTTGCATCGTCGCAACTCCTTAGCGTCGCTCTGCCTTCGCCATAAGGGCCTTCGGCGGTTGAATCTGAAATCAAAAATCAAAAATCGTAAATCGGAATTGTCCTGTTACAATCCGGCTTGGAATCCCAACATGTCCAGACCACGCGCCAAGAAAATCAAACTGCTCATCCTCGATGTCGATGGTGTCATGACCGACGGCAAGATTTTTTTCTTTCCGGTTCCCCAGGGAGCCAGGCAGTCGACACGCAAGAGCCAGCAGAAGCAGGCCGACGCCGGAGGCTACTGCATCTCCAGCGATGTCATGCTGGAAGCCAAGGGCTTCAACGCTCACGACGGCACGGGCATCTCGCTGGCGCGGCTGGGCGGCATCAAGACGGCGGTGATCACCAAACGCATCTCCGAGACGGTTCGCCTGCGCTGCCGCGACCTGCGCATCGATCACGTCTATCAGGGAATCGCCGACAAGCTGGCGGTGATGCACGAGATTCTGCGCAAGGAGCAACTCAAGCCGGCTCAGGCCGCCTACCTTGGGGACGATGTGATCGACCTTCCTCCCATGCGCGCCTGCGGGCTGGCGATGGCCGTGGCCAACGCGCGGGACAACGTCAAGCGAATCGCCCATATTGTCACCGAGCATGCCGGCGGAGACGGCGCGGTGCGCGACGCAGTGGAGTACATTCTGAAGGCGCAAGGCACCTTCGAGCGCATTGTCGAAGCCTACATCAGCGATCACCAGCCTCGCGGCGCCAGCTCCGAGAACTAGCGGCAATTTATCGCCCCCGGCATCACTGTGAATGCCACGGCCGTCTCCGGTTCGCCCTGGCCTTGCCCTTATTGTCGTCCGCATGACTCCATGCCACAATGTGTTCTGAAGCTGCAGCTCCGGCGCTTCCACGGTGCCGGTTCCCAGATGTTCCCAGAATGTTGCCGCCTCCGCGGTTGAGCATGAGAGCGGCAACCAGGGTGATGTTCTATGTTTCCAATGCTAAAGGGAAAAGCGGGACAAGGTCTCGTGCCTCCCGATCCGGTTTGCTTAGCGAAATCATTTGTTTTGTTGGTATTCCTGAGCGCGTCTGCGTTCGCGGCTCAAGCGGCGGCTCCATCTGCTCAGAGTCCCAATCCCTTTCTGCCGGACCCTCCCATAAAACTGGTTGGTGAACGGCTCTTCAAGGAGACCCGCTTCGCCCAGTTCTTTGCCGCCCACATGAAGCAGGACAATGTAAATCTGCCCGCTACCGAGCGTGATCCGCTGATGGAAGTAATCAAGGTCCCACGAGCCCCCGGCGGAGAGGTGCCCAACCCCTATCGTGGGCGATCCATGAACTGCCGCACATGCCACTTCGTGGAGGAGCTGAGCCAGACCGTCACCCCGGTTGGCAGCCGGAGTTACGCTGATTTTGCGCCGCGCAGTCACGTCCCGGCGCGCGACGACGGGCAACTGACGACGGTTCGGAATTCCAGTAACCTGGTCGAATCGCTGGTGGCGCCACCCGAATTACGGTTCCTGCATCGTGACGGCGAATTCACTAGTGCCACCACGCTGGTCGTAAGCACTCTCACCGGACGCAACCTCGGCTGGCTGCCGGGGGAAAGCAGTAAAGCCATCGCCCATATCGCCCGCGTGATTCGCGAGGATGACGGAAAGGCGCCTCTCGCCCTGAAGTATGGCGGAGCCTCTTATGCGAAGTTGCTGAGCGCGGCGCCTGACGATTCCTGAGAATTTTGTCTTGCCGCCGGAATTCCGCATCGACGTAACCAAAGCCTCGGACAAGCAGATCGTAAATGCGGTTGCCCGCATCATCGCCGGCTATCTGGAGACGTTGACTTTTTCGCAAGACCGCGATGGCCGGTACAATGGCAGCCCCTACGATCTCTTCCTCACCAGGAACAGCTTGCCGGCGCAGCCGGCGCCCGGAGAGACCGACCTCCAGTATTCCCAGCGGCTGCTGCATCAGCTGGAATCGCTGGATAATCCCGCTTGGGTAAGCCCGCGGGATGGATATTTCAAGTACTTCCCAGACCAGCAGTTTGTCTTCAACCGCAGCGAGTTGGAGGGCCTCAAGATCTTTCTTCGGCTCAGTCCGCAGACCGGCAACCAGCGCGGCGCGGCGCAAAGCGGCTGGCCGGGCGGTTCCTGGTACATCGCGGTCATCTCGGGTTTCGGTTTTGTTTGTCTCGGCGTTTTTCCCTCCGGCGCCACAAGCCGGTCGTAGTTGCGGCTCTGGTGGTTGCGCTGGGCATTGTTGTCTTTGCTGGAGCCGGCGCCGCGCTGCGCGCAACGGACAGCAATCAGGGCCTTCCACGGTCTGATCACCCGGGCAACTGCGCCCGCTGTCACACGCCGCCGCGCTTTACCGATTTCAAGTTTCACAATACCGGCGCCACTCAGGACGAATATGATGCGGTGCATGGCGCGGGCGCGTTTGCCCGCCTGGTCATTCCCCGCTATGGCGAGAGGAAGCGCAACCCCAACGCTTTTCTGCCCGCCACTTCGCAACATCCCAATGCTTCCGCCGTCTTCCGCTCGATTCCCGATCTCTCCGACCCGCGAAAGGTCGATTTGGGCATGTGGAATATCTACGCCAATCGCGACTTTCCCGAGCCACAACGCCTGATGCGGGCCCTGATGTGTCCGTCCGGCTCATCCTGCAGCCCTGAGCGCATTCTGCCGCTCACGATTGCGCGATTCAAGACCCCCACGCTTCGCGATCTCGGGCAGTCGGACCCCTATTTTCATTCCGGCCGGATGCAAACCATCGAGGATGTGCTCATCTTTTACCAGAGGGTCTCCGCGCTTGCGCGTGCGGGCAAACTGCGCAACGGCGATCCGGAGATTGCGGGAATCTCCATCGACGATCTCGATGCGTTTTACCTCGCGTCGTTTCTGCGTTCGCTCAATGAAGACTATGACTGAAGGCGTAGCGAATGTGGGGATGTCGCCCATGCCGGAATAAAAAAACCCACCGACCCCGTCGGTGGGCTGCATGTGTTGAGAGGATTTGGAGAAGTCTCGCTTCGGCCCGTACGTTACGTTAGACGTGCCTCCTGCGGAAACGTTAGCTCCTGGATCGGTCTTTTATCGGAGCCGGAGACGTTACATATTTACCCAGGGAAGGCAAGATCCGGGGCCCCCGGCAAACGCATTTGCGTTTGCTGGGGTGGAAAATCCAGGCCGTCTGACGCTGTTGAATCGGCCGGGCGGCTTCGGGCCGGAGAACGCTACCGCTGGTTCTGCCCCTCGTTGGCGTTCTTGTCGTCGCCGCGTTTGAAGATTCCCACCACCCGGCCGAAGAATCCCCGTTTCTTTTCCGGTTCGGGTCAGCTGCCGGCGTTTGCGGAGCCGGCTTGGCGGGCGGCTGTTGCTGGGCCCGCTCGCCCGGGGGGATGACTCTGGCCGGCCCGTTTACCATGGGTGGAGGGCTGGTCGGTTGTCCCATGCCGAAGATGCGCTGCAGGAGGTTGCGGCCGTCGCCCTGGTCGCAGGTCATCTTGGGTTCGGTGCCGGCGATGAAGGCGACGTTATAGGCGTCAGGACAGGAGCCGGTGGCCAGCAGGTTGGTGGCCTTGTCCAGCCGCACGTCGACCACGCCGGAGGGCTGCTGGAAATTTCCGGCGTCTTTGTACTGCGGCAGCTTCACGGCGCGCTTCATGAACTCGGCCCAGATGGGCGCCGCCGTAGCGCTGCCCGCCAGCCTCAAATCGCTGTAATCGTCGTAGCCCACCCAGACGATGCAAAGCAGGTTGGTGGTGTAGCCGGCGAACCAGGCATCGTGCGAGGTGCCGGTCTTGCCGGCGGCCGGAGCGGTGAAACCGCGCGCGCGCACCGTGTAGCCGGTGCCGTTATTGATCACCGCTCTCCATCATGTTGGTCATGACGTAGGCGACCCGCGGATCGAGCACCGGCCGGCTGTCGGCGCTGAAGTCCTGGACCGGGTCGCCGTTCCGCGTCGCGCACCGAGCGGATCATCAGCGGCGAGATCCGCACCCCGGAATTGGCGAAGACCGTGTAGGCGCCCGCCATCTCCAGCGGGCTGGCGTCGTAGGCGCCCAGGGCAATGGCCGGGGTGGCCTTGACCGAAGCGATGCCCGCCGCGCGCGCCAGCTCGGCCACCTTGTCGTAGCCCACCATCTCGGCCAGCCGCACGGTGGCGTTGTTCAGCGACTGCGCCAGGGCATAGCGGGCGGTCACCTGCCCGTGGTATTCGTTCTTGTAGTTGCGCGGCTCGTAAATCTGGTCGCCGTAGGTGAAGGTGGTCGGCGAGTCGTCGATCAGGGTCGCCGGCGTGAAGGCCTTGTCCGGCGAGCCCGACACCGCCGTATTTACCGCCGCCGCATAGACGAAAGGCTTGAAGATCGACCCCGTCGGGCGCTTGGCCACGGCGTGGTCGAGCTGGCTGAATCCGTAATTGCGTCCGCCCACCAGCGCCAGCACTTCTCCGCTGTGCGGGTCCAGCGCCACCAGCGCCACCTGCGGCACCGGCCCGGCAGACTTCGTTGAGTTTCGTAACGTGCGCGGTCTTGCCTGTCGCCGATCTTCACCCGCCGGGTGCGCTGCTGCTTGACCTGCTCGTCCACCAGCTTGATGCCGATGCTGACCGCCTCGGCCGCCGCGTGCTGCAACTGCGGATCGATGGTGGTGTAGATCCTGTATGCCTGCTCGTTCAGGTCTGCTTCGCCCAGCGTGTTCTGAACCGTGTCCTTTACCAGGTCCACGAAGTAGGGAGCGTCGCTGGATTCCACGTTCATGGCCGCCAGCTTGAGCGGCGTCGCCTTGGCGCGGTCGGCCTCGTCGCGGGTGATCGCGCCCGTATCGACCATCGTCTCCAGCACCAGGTTGCGGCGTTCGGTGGCGCGCTCGGGATGACGATACGGAGACAGATAGCTCGGCCTCTGGATCAGCCCGGCCAGCAGCGCCGCCTCCGGCAGCGTCAGGTCCTTGACGTCTTTGGCGAAGAAAGCCCGCGCGCCCTCGCCGAAGCCGCTGATGGTGTACGAGCCCGCGCTGGCCCAGGTCGACCTGGTTGGCGTACATCTCGAAGATCTGCTGCTTGCTGAGCTTCTGCTCCAGCTCGATGGCGATCAGGATCTCGATCAGCTTGCGCTTGATCCGCTTCTCCGGCGTCAGGAAGAACCCGCGCGAGAGCTGCATGGTGATGGTCGATCCGCCCTGCTTGCGCCCGCCGGCCTGCAGATCGATCAGCGCCGCCCGGGCCAGCCGCAGGTAATTCACCCCGCTGTGCTGGAAGAAGCGCCGGTCTTCGATGGCGATGACCGCGTTGACCAGGTTCTTCGGCAGGTCGTCGAACTTCACCAACTGGCGCTTGGTGCGCTGTTCGCCCTCGAAAAGCTGGGTCAGCACCTCGGGCTCGAGCTCGTAGCCGTCCAGGGTCTGGCCCGGAGTTGTTGCCCAGGGCGACAATGTTATCGACGGTCTGCCCCAGGAAGTCGATCCGGGCCGCGTCCGTGCTGTGGTAGGACAATGCTGCCCGGGTGTATCTCGATCGACCGCCGGCAGCAGCCGGAAACTTCCCATGCCGGCTGGCGCTTCTTCCGGCTCTGTCAGTCCGGTCTGCTCCTGGTATCCGGCGCGGCGCAGATGGCGGGCGACTCGACTCCAGGCTGAGCTGCTCTCCCCGGCGGATGACCTCCGGACGGGCGTAAATCCTGGCCGAGCTGGCGAATATTGGACCCTTGATGCGCCGTTCGATGATGCGGTCGTACTTCACGTAATAGTACGCAAAGACGCCGAACATGATGGTGCACAGGATGATGAAGACGGCGACGGCGGTGCGGACGACGGGATCGCTGGCGTGTCGCCCCAGTGAGCTCCGGAACCAGCGGTCGCTGGTGCGGGAGATGGCGGCTTTCGCCTTCTTATACGGGATTCTGATTTTTATAGCCACTGTATGAGGGCTGATGCCGCCGCCTGCCGTGCGGGTCGTCTCGCCTCTTTGCGGAAGCAGTTCACTAGCCGGATTCGCGGAAGGTATACCCCGTGGGTAGCCGGGCAATCAGCCCGGCGGTGATAGCGAAGGGTACGCCCGCTTTGAATCCACTCTATTATTGTAAATCTTACCTGTCTATGCCTTAGGCCAACGGTCGCGCTTTTGCGCGACTGGGGTAACACTGAATAGACGCTGGGCAGCTCCGTTTGTTGCCTGCCGACGCCAACCCGGCCAATCGAAAATCATCATTCGCCGGGACTCCTGGACGCTCAGATTCGCCGATTCTTGGTGCTGGGACTGAACCTCATCTCGAACGGATAGACCGGAACATCGATTCGGACAGAGTACTCCGCGGAAATGGATAGCTGGCCGCCGCTGCGTTCTACCCGAATCTGGTCGGCCCGCAGCGGAATTCCGTAGCTGTGCGCCCGGGCGGCGACGATCTGCTGCAGTTCTCCATCGCCGCGGCCCGTGTAGGACTCCGTCACGGCGATCTGGTCGATATCGCTCTGGAATTGGTAATTGGCGTACCAGACCGGCACCACCTGAGCCATGACGTAAATGCCGGCCCCCACGATCAGAAGCCCAATTAGCGCCTTCAGCCGAGTCATGCGCGCACCTTCGCCCCCGGAGCATTCAAAGCGCGCGCCCCGGGGACCACGCTTCTGCTACTAACCCGCCGAACGGATCAATTCCTCTATTACCCCGGTTACTTCTGAGAGTCTGACATCCTGGCTCTGCCGCGTCGACCGGGTAATCACCTCAACTTTACCCTCGGAGAGCTTCTTGCCGACATTAATCCGGAAGGGGATCCCCACCAGGTCGGCGTCCTTGAATTTCACCCCCGGACGCTCGTCGCGGTCGTCCAGGATCACCTCCACTCCCGCCTTTTCCAGCTCCCCGGCAATCTGGCTGGCGGCCTCGGCCAGCTTGGCGTCGGCCACGTTGGTCGGCACCACCACCACCTGGAAGGGCGCAATCGCCGGCGGCAGCCAGAAGCCGTCATTGTCATGGTTCTGCTCGATCACCGAGGTCAGAATGCGCTCGATGCCGATGCCGTAGCTGCCCATGATCGGCGTCACTTCCTTGCCGTCCTTGTCCAGCACCCGGGCGCCCATCGACTGCGAATACTTGTAGCCCAGCTTGAAGATGTGCCCGATTTCCACCGTCTTGCCCAGCTTCAGCGGACTGCCGCACTGCGGGCAGCCCTCGCCTTCCTCGACGCTGCGCAGGTCGGCGAAGCCAGTGTGCTGGAAAGTCTCCCCCGGCGTCAGGTTACGGAAGTGATAGTTCTCCTTGTTGGCCCCGCCCAGCATGTTCTTGCGGCCCTTTAGAACCTCGTCCAGCAGGATGACGAACCCATCCGGATCGCCCGTGTAGGCTGCTGTTTCCCGCCGCTTTCGCTCACCTTGGCCAGTTTCAGCCCCACAGGCCCGAGATAGCCCGCCGGAGTGCCGAAGAAGCTCACGATCTCCTCCTCGTGCATGGGCCGGAATTCGCGCCCGCCCACGGCGGCAGCCAGCTTGGCCTCGTTCAACTGGTCGTTGCCGCGCATCAGCACCAGCAGCGGACGCCACAGCTCGCCGGCGGCCGCCGGTTGCGCCGTCGTGGACCATGTAGGCCAGCGACTTCACGTTGTTGTTCACCGGCAGCTTCAGGAAGGCCGAAACCTCGTCGATCGTCTTGGTCCCCGGCGTGTGCACCAGCTCGGGTTTGCCATCGCCCGACGGCGGCAGTTCCTCGACCGGCGCCAGCCGCGAGGTCGCCTTCTCCAGGTTGGCGGCGTAGCCGCACTGCGGCGCAACTGGCCACCAGGTCCTCGCCGGCGTCGGTGTAAACCATGAACTCGTGCGACTGCGAGCCGCCCATCGCGCCCGAATGCGCCTCCACTACCACGTACTTCAGCCCGCAGCGGTCAAAGATGCGGCAGTAGACGTCGTAGTGCTTCTTGTAGCTCACGTCCAGCCCGGCGGCATCCAGGTCGAAGGAGTAGGCGTCCTTCATGGTGAACTGGCGCACCCGCAGCAGTCCCGACTTGGGCCGCGGCTCATCGCGGAACTTGGTCTGGATCTGGTACCAGATCTGCGGCAACTGCTTGTAGCTGCGCAGCTCCTTGCGGGCGATGTCGGTCATGACCTCTTCGTGGGTCATGCCCAGGCAGAGGTCGGCGCCCTTGCGGTCCTTGAGGCGGAACATGTTGTCGCCCATCACCGTCCAGCGGCCGCTGGCCTCCCAGATCTCCCGCGGATTCAGCGCCGGCAGAAAGAACTCCTGCCCGATGGTGTCCATCTCCCGGCGCACGATGTCCGTGATCTTCAGGATGGACCTCTGGGCCAGGTAGAGATAACTGTAGATGCCGGCGCGCCAGCTGCCGTATGTAGCCGGCGCGCACCAGGAACTTGTGGCTGGCGACTTCCGCGTCAGCCGGAGCTTCACGAAGAGTGGGAATGAATAGTTGAGACCAACGTTGCATGATGTCCGTGAGACCGCCCTACCAGATTCATTTCCCAAAGTAGGCGGAATACAGAATTGTAACAAGAGAAGGCGGAAACTTCCGAGTTTGCGCCGCACGCGGCGGAGAATAGGAGCCGCATACTCCAATGATATGCTGAGGGGCAATCTGCGTCGCCAAAACAAAGGAATTGACAAATGAAATCTCGCGAAGAGTCAAAAGAGGCAGGCAACGATCCAAAGCAGGAATCTGTTCCGATAATAACTGCCAACTTCAGGCCCTTGCGATTTGTGTCACGCGGTGCAAGTGATATATGGAAGCCCACTTTGGAGCAGGTAAACGACAGAACATACGATTATGTGAAGCTGCATAGACTCTCCACCTATATTGATGTAGGTATTGCACCGTTTTCGCTTGGAGTGTGTTTCGACGGAACGCTTGTACTACCCGCTACACCGGAGTTTCGCGATCCCGACAAAGCGCTCGCCACTCTTAACAAGACCTTGTGCGAACTGCTGCTCGGTGGAATCTACTGCGAGGCGGTTTCCCCAGACGATATCGGGTATGGAAACTTGTCATTGAACGCTTATGCAAGAATCCACGGAGGCGGTGACGGTCCAGCAGCGTCCTTTCACCGAGCAGCAAGAACGAAGCATATTGGAACTCTCGATGTCATACGCTTACTGGATCCAGAGATATTGTTGGTAGCCGATCTAGAGTCGGCTTTGTCAAGAGGCAGGGCTCTTATCGCTCTTCTGGGGAATATACCCAGAGAGCAAATACTGTACGGGATAACTTACTTCGTCAGAAAACAGTGGGCGGAATCTCTTATTCATATATGGACAACGACAGAGCGGATTATCGAGATAGCATGGCAAAAGCAGGTTGCAAACCGAACTCTGGCCCCTTCCAAGAAGAGGCAACAGTTCCTCAATGATCACCGAACTTGGACCTCTTCAGCGAAGCTAGAGGTTTTGTTTCAAATGAAAGTGCTGAATCTAGATACTTACGAAAAACTCGATAAAGCACGAAAAGCTCGCAATGAATTTGCCCATCTTGGAGTCGCTCCTACGCAGGAGATTGCTTCGACTGCTCTTCGAGCTGCATTTGAATTGGCTTCTCTTTGTACATCAGAGTTCAGCGATCCGAATCGGTTCGGAAAAGTCGTTGAATTAGCGATTTCCAGAGGCGGACGGGGTCTCTTTCCTGAGAAAACGATGTATTCTCAATCCGAAGTGAGCCACTGGTTGTCTCTTCCTCCTCTACCTTGCGACAAGGAGTGGGGAGAGCGAGAGTACGAAGTGATTCCGGAACTCTGCCTCAAACCCATAAGATAAGTCACCGAGTTAGCCAGCAGGATCTGGGCAAGTGGCTGTAGCCGAGCAACCTTACGCCGGCTCCTCCGCCAACTCCTTGGCCTCCGCGTGCGTAACGACCTTGCGCGTGGCGATGAATGCCGTTGCCGCCAGCATGCACAGTCCGCCCCTGAGAGACGGTCACGAAACCCGCTGTGCTACTCTGACCCCATGCCCAACATGTTCCGCAACATCCTCAAACAGATTCGCCGCATTCCGCGCGGCAAGGTGGCGACCTATGGGGATGTGGCTTATGCCGCCGGATATCCGGGGGCTTCGCGGCAAGTGGCATGGGCGCTGCACGGATGCGGGCGCACCGTGCCCTGGCAGCGCGTTATCGGCGCCGGGGGAAAGATTCTCTGCACCGGAGAGCTTGGCCTCGAACAGCGCTTCCTGCTTGAGGCCGAAGGCGTAAGATTCAGCGGGCTGCGCGTGCGCCTGGAGGAGTTTCGCTTCCACTTCTTCGGCGACCGCCGCAAGATGAAGAGTGCGACTGTGAAATTGCGCGCCAGGACCAGAACCAAGGCGCGCTCGCGGCTCGGCAGCGCAGGGCCTGAAGGTGCTCCTGTGGCGGAGGCTCAGGCCTTGGTTTCGCGTGCTCGGTTTCGTCTCGGTCTCAGGCTTGCTCTCGCCGGCAGACGAGAGGCTGTTCTTGAATTGGCGAATGCCTTCACCTAATCCCTTGCCAAGTTCAGGAAGCTTCTTCGGGCCGAAGACAAGCAGAGCAATGCCCAGAATTACCAGCAGATGCATCGGTTGAAACAGGCCTTCAAACATCTAAGGACCTCCAGTAGAAGTGCGAGGATACCAATACGACAACAGCCAGGTTCGCTGCTCTATTTCATTATAGTTGGAATCTTAGCGCCGAGTGTAAGTCAAACTTTGTGAAAAGTCCATAAAGACCCGGGAACCGGAGTGGTTGCTCCGCTTCACCAGCCGAAGCCCTGTAGCGGCTTGTAGTTAGCGGTCGAGCGCCAGGTCTTTAGTCTTTATGCGGCGTGGCGGCGCCACCGCGGATAGCCCGGGATTTTTCGTAGACCTTGACGTATTCGCGCGCCGAGACCGCCCAGGAAAAGTCCTTCGCCATGCCATTGCGCATCAGCTTCTGCCAGGTCGGCTGATCCTTGAACACCGCAGAGCGCTTTTGCAGTGTTTCCAGCATGGCTTCGCCGCTGGCCTCGGCGAACTTAAAGCCGGTGCCTTTACCGGTGGCCGGGTCAAACGGCTCGACCGTGTCGTCGAGTCCGCCGGTGGCGCGCACCACCGGCACCGTGCCGTAGCGCAGGCTGTAGATCTGGTTCAACCCGCAGGGCTCGTAGTGCGAGGGCAGCAGGAACATGTCGGCGCCGGCCTCGATCTTGTGCGCCAGCGGCTCGTCGTAGGCGATGCGCACCAGGAACTTGCTGGGGAACTGCCGGTTCAGCCGGCGGAACAGCTCTTCATACGGCCGGTCGCCGCTGCCGAGCACGGCGAAGACCAGTTCTTCGCGCGCCAGCCGGTCGGCCACGTGCGAGATCAGGTCGAATCCCTTCTGCGCCGCGAATCGCGAGACGATGCCTATCACCGGCAGCTTCGGGTCGGCCTCGGCGCCGAACTGCGCCAGCAGGTCGCGCTTGCAAAGCTGCCTTGTTCGCCAGCGCTGTCGGCGCTGTAGTGCGCGGCCAGGTGAGGCGTCCGTCTCCGGATTCCACTGCTCGTAGTCCACGCCGTTCAGGATGCCCGCGATGGTGTTCGCGCGCGGTGCGCAGCACCCCTTCCAGGCCGAAGCCGTACTCGGAGGTCTGGATCTCCTGGCTGTACTTGCGGCTGACCGTGGTGATGAAGTCGGAGTAAACCAGTGCGCCTTTCAGCAGGTTGACCTTGCCGAAGAATTCCAGCTTGCTGATGGTGAACAGGTCCCAGGGAAGCATCAGCAGCGGCAGCGTCTCCGGCGGGAACAGGCCCTGGTAGCCGATGTTGTGGATGGTGAAGACCGTCGGCACGGGACGGAAGGCGGGGTCGTCTTTGTAGAGAGTATGCAGCAGGACCGGTACCAGCGCCGACTGCCAGTCATGGCAGTGAAATACGTCGGGCGTCCCCAGGACCTTGCTGCCTTCAATCACCGCCCGCGAGAACAGGGCGAAGCGCTCGGCATTATCGTGGTAGTCGCCCAGCGCCGTTCCGTAGAGTCCCTCGCGGTCGAAGAACGGCGGGTAATCGATAAAATAGAATTGCACATCGTGGCGTAGGCCGCCGTCGAGAATGGAGCAGAAGCGGTAACGGTCGTCGAAGGGGACGGTGATGCTGCGCACGACGGTCTTGGGACTCTCGAGCTGCGTCTGGCGGTACTTGGGAAGGAAGACGCTCACCCGGTGTCCAAGCGCGGCCAGGGCTCGGGGAAGCGAGGCCACGACATCGGCCAGTCCGCCGGTCTTGGAAAACGGAGTGCATTCCGATGCGGCAAACGCGATGTGCACTTGCGATCTCCCCGGGATCCCGGCAAACGCCTTCGCGTTTGACAGGTTGAACCCGTAAAGGGCCTAAACAGGGATGCAATGAAGTTATCGCACAGATGGCCGGAACTTTCACCCTGGGAGTCTCCGGCTGTGTAACATACTTGCGACGGATAGGGTGAAAGCAGGGGTCCCCGGCAGATGCTGCTTTTGCGTCTGTTGGGGTGCAAAGAAAGGCGGTCGATCGTGTCCAACGTGTCCAAAGACGCGCTAGTCACCGGGCAGCATACCGCACGCAAACCGAAGCTCGGCCAGCATTTCCTGGTCGATCAGCAGGCGCGGCACGAGATTGTCGAGGCTCTGGGCGATGTCTCCCAGGTTACGGTCATCGAGATCGGCCCCGGACGCGGCGCGCTGACTGATCTGCTGGCTCCGCGCGCCGGCCATCTGGTGGCGGTCGAGTTTGACCGCGTGCTGGCGGCGCAACTGCGCATGCAGTTCTCGCGTCTGCCGCACGTCGAGATCATCGAAGCCGACATCCTGACCGTCGATATTCGAACCATGATCGGCAACCGCCGGGGGCCGCTGCGCGACCTGCGTCCCAGCGAGCAGCCCAAGGCCCGCGTGGTCGGCAACCTGCCCTTCTACATCACCTCCGACATTCTGCTGCGCCTCTTTGCCGAGCGCGACTACTTCGACCGCATCGTAATCATGGTGCAACTGGAGGTGGCTGACCGCCTGGCCGCCGCGCCGGGGACGCGCGACTACGGCCTGCTCTCGGCCACCGCGCAGCTCTCGGGGCGCGTCGAGAAGCTGTTCACCTTGCCGCCGGGGGCCTTCAGCCCGCCGCCGGAGGTGGAATCCGCGGTGCTACGCATCGATATCGCCCCGCGTTTCGACGAGCTGCAGGTGGACGAGCCGGGATTCATAGAGTTCCTGAAGCTCAGCTTTGCCCAGAAGCGCAAGATGTTGTCGAGCAACCTGCGCGAGCACTTCAGCTCTGCTCTCTTGCGCAAAGCGTTGCCCGCCGCCGGAATCGAGCCCGGAGCCAGGGCGGAAGCGGTTCCTCTGGAGCAGATGGCCGCCCTGTATAGAGCATTGAAAGGGACACGGGTTTGAGATTTTTGATTTAAGATTTTTGATTTCAGATTGAAATACGGCCGCAGTTTCAGTCGTGACAATCGAAAATCAAAAATCAAAAATGAGGAAATTATGAATGCCCTGTATAGAGCATTGAAAGGGACACGGGTTTGAGATTTTTGATTTAAAGATTTTTGATTTCAGATTGAAATACGGCCGCAGTTTCAGTCGTGACAATCGAAAATCAAAAATCAAAAATGAGGAAATTATGAATGCTCCCATCCGGCACCCCGCCGTTGCGGGCCAGTTCTATCCCGCCAAGCCGGAGGCATTGCGGTGCGAGCTGGACCGGTTTCTCGGCGCCGCCGCTCCGCCCTCGGATGCCGCAGTTTCGGCCGCCCAGGTGGTCGCCAAAGGGAACTCTACCGGCACCGCCGCAACCCCGCGCGCGGAAAAGATTCGCGCCCTGGGGTGCGTGGTTCCGCATGCCGGCTACATGTACTCCGGGCACGTCGCCGGCGCCGTCTACGCCCGCCTTGAGGTGCCGCGGCGCTTCATCATGCTCTGCCCGAACCACACCGGCGCTGGAGCGCCGCTGGCGGTCATGAGCGCCGGAAGCTGGCTTACGCCGCTGGGCGAAGCTGCCATCGATAGCGAGCTGGCGGAGCAGCTCAAGCGCGACTTTCCGGCCCTGCGTGAAGATGCCGGTGCGCATGTCCGCGAGCACTCTCTCGAGGTGCAGATTCCGTTCCTGCAGCAGTTGACGCCGCAGTTCAGCTTCGTCCCCATTGCAGTCGGCACCGCGCGGCTTGAGGTGCTGGCCGGACTCGGCGAAGGCATAGCGCGTGTGTTGCGGGCACGGCCGGGCGGGGAAGTGCTGGTCATAGCCTCCAGCGATATGAATCACTACGAGGACGACGCGCGTACTCGCACCAAAGATCGTATGGCGATCGACAGGATGCTCGCGCTCGATCCCGCCGGGCTCTGGGAGACGGTGCAGCGCGAGCAGATCAGCATGTGCGGATTCGGACCTGCGGTCGCCATGCTACTCTCCGCCCGCGAACTGGGAGCCACCCGGGCCGAGCTGGTCAAGTACGCCACTTCGGGAGATATTTCCGGAGATCGCAGCTCGGTGGTCGGCTACGCGGGAATCGTCGTGAGCTGAGACGGCACAGCGCCACGCGTCCGGCTTCCTTGTGCCAATTGGGAGCTTCTACCAATTAAGAGGTGTCATCCTTCGACTCGGCCACAACCAAAGAGCTCATCGGGATGACGCGCTTGTAGAAAAGAAGCAAGCCAATGTCTTCAATCCGACTTGACTACGCTGCCAGTGGATCGTCTCTCTCTCCGTTCTGGTTTTGTTTCTGCGTCATGCCCGGATCAGGATCGTCCAGCATGGCTTCCGGGTCGACTTTGCCGCGCGGCTTCATCTCCGTCACGCGCGCCTTGGTGCGTTCCTGCTTCTGCGGCTCTTCGGATTTCATGCCAGGGAGATGACCAGGGAGCCGCTGCTGTTGTCCGGCGGAACTCCGGCAGGGAAGAGAAAGCCGGGAATTCCCGAGCTCCAGCGTGCCACAATCGCGGAGCTCGGAATCCCGCTTGCTTGTACTCCTCTACTGGTTTCTCTTCAGCGCGGAGGGCTTGCTGGCGGACGGCTTGGTGGCGGCGCCCAGTTTCTTCAGCCGGTCGCGCGCCTGTGTCGCTTCAATCGACCGCGGATAGCGCTGGACCAGGCTGTTCAGTTCGCGGATTCCCGCATCGCGCTGCCCGAGTTCGAGCAAGGCATAGCCCTTCTTCAACTGCGAGGCCGGGGCCTTATTCCCGCTCGGGAACTGTTCCAGCACCCGGTCGTAACTCTTTACCGCCTTCTCGAAGTTCCCCTGCCGGTATTCGATCTCCGCCAGATAGAACTGGGAATTGCCGGCCAGGTCGGTGGTGCCGTAGTACTTCATGTAGTCGTTGAACTGCTGCGAGGCGAGATCGTAGCGGCCGGCGTTGTAGTCGCGCAGCGCGTTGTTGTAGAGGATATCCGGAGGCGGAGCCTGAGCCGGAGCCGGCGGTGGCACCGCAGCCGGCTGGCCGCTGATGCTCTGGCCCGCCGCGCCTGCTGCATCCAGTTGCTGGCCGATCTTGGTCAGCCGGCGCGCGCACCTCGTCAAGCGAATCGTGCAGCGACTGCACCTGCCCGGAGAGCTGGTCCATGCGCCCCTGCGCATCGGAGGACTGCTGTTGCAGCGTTTTGGTGACCGCGTCGAGATTAGTGGACAGCTTGTTCACGCTGTCCGTGCTCTGCTCGACCAGGTTTCGCATGATCCCCATGCGCTCGTCGAACGACTGCTGCATGCGCGACATCTGGTCGGCCAGCGTCTGAACCTGCGTCTGCAGTTGAATGATTTCTTTACTGACGGCAAACGCGGAAGTGCTCGCTGCCGACACCAGGATTACCAGAGCGAACACGGCGACAGTCTTATGCAGTTTCATGAGAGTGCCCTACGCATGCTGATTTTTACAACGGCCATGAAAGGGTGTCCTGGCCGGGCGGCATCGGGAACCAGATACACTTTTCCTCCCGCTGAGCTCGGCCCCGGTCCATTCCTTTGATTGTATTCTTCTCCAACCGGTCTGCCCGTGCAAGGGCCATAAGCTTCCGGCGGCGTTTACCCTTACGGTCCATCCTTCAAGGAAGTTCGCGGCGCGCCAGGGACAGATGATCTCAAATGTAACGAATGGGTGGCCCATTCAAGCCCGTTGTTGGCTGGAGTGGGGTAATTAGGTCTGGTTCGGAGAACAGTCCCACTCAAGCAAGAAGCTTGAGTGGGACACCCAATAAGTCAGAGATACGCGTGCTCTACTGCCCGTACACGAAGTGGCCGCGGCGGTTCTGCTGCCAGCACGCCTCGGTGTGCTCGGTGCAGGACGGCTTTTCCTTGCCGTAGCTGATGGTTTTGATGCTGGCGGCCGGAACTCCCAGGGTTACCAGCGCCTGCTTCACCGCGCTGGCGCGATTGTCGCCGAGTGCCAGGTTGTACTCGGTCGATCCGCGCTCGTCGCAATGCCCTTCGATGGTGAAGCGAACGTTCGGATGCGCCTTCAGGAAAGCCGCGTCCGCCTGCAGCGTCCCCTGCTCCGAGGGCCGCACGTTGTACTTGTCGTAGTCGAAGTAGATGTCCTTCACGTTGCGCGCGAACAGTTCCTGATCGCCGGGCGCAGGAGCCGAGACCATGGGCGGCGCGGCTGCGGTCACCGTTACCCGGGCGGTGGCCTCCTGCGTTCCGCCTGCACCCTTGGCGGTGAGCCGGTAGGTAGTGGAGGTGGAAGGAGTCAGGGTCTGTGATCCACTGGGGCCTACGCGCCCGATGCCGTCCAGCGTGACCTCGGTGGCGTTCTCCGTCTTCCAGGTAAGCGTCGTCGCCTGTCCCTGTTGAATGCTGGCCGGGTTGGCCGTCAGAGATGCAGTGGGCGCCGGTGGCGGCGGGGGCGGAGGCGGCGCGGGCGCAGCCTTCTTCTTGCAAGCTGAAATCGTAACGATCGCCGCCAGTGCCAGCACGACGACTCCCCACTTCATTCCATGTACTTTCACTCAATCCTCCTCACGCGAAAGACTCGCGAATTTCAGGGCGGATGTCCGGAGGCAGTCCGCCCGTATCAGTACCATCGGTTCAATTCATTCGTTTCGTCAGTCAACATTCGCCAGTGCAACACAAATCGTAACCGCAATGAACGAACGCCCGCTGAATCTTGCCCGTGTTCACAAGGCCACGGCTACAAAATAGGTAGTTTCAAGACTGCTTAAACCAGATGTCTCGGCCTGACTCGTGCTCCGCACTCTGCGGGTGCTGAATGCGGAGTCGTTCTTGCGCCAAGCTTCTGCGTAGCGTCTAAGGCGAAAACCGGGCCCGACGAGCGCACGTTATCGCGCGCCCCAATTGGGCTGCGAATTTCTGCCCGGTGGTGGTCAGCTGCCGTGGCTGGCTGCCGTCGGCCAACATGCTCCATATCTGCTCGGAGCCGCTGCGGTTCGATTGAAACACTATATGCCTTCCATCGGGCGCCCATGAAGGAAAATCGTTCCGTCCGCCGTCATGCGTAAGCTGCACCCATTGGTGGCTGGCGATGTCCATGATGTAAATGTCCTGTGCTCCGGGTGCTCCCGGGCCGTAGCGGCGAATCCAGGAAAACACCAGGAACTGTCCATTCGGCGACCACGAAGGCGACACCGCGTAACCGCCGTCGGTCACGCGCTGCACGTTGGAGCCGTCCGAGTCCATCACATAGATTTGCGGCAGCCCCGTGCGGCCGCTGACGAAGGCGATCTGCGCGCCGGTTCTCGGATTCCAGACTGGCGAGATATCCGGTCCTTTCACCGCTGTCAGTTGCTTCAGGTTTCTTCCGCTGGCGTCGCAAGAGTAGATCTCCGGATCTCCGGTGCGCGACGAGGAGAACGCCAGCCGCGTGCCGTCGCCCGACCACGCCGGAGACTTGGCGTCGCCGAAATTCGGGAACGTGACCAGCCGGTTCAACTCATTCGAATACATCAGGATGTTCCAGCTCCCGCGTGAAACCGCCGAGAATGCTACCCGCGAGCCGTCCGGAGAGAGCCGCGGCGAAAGCGCAATCGAGCCCAGCTGGGTCAACTGCTGCTGGTTGGCGCCGTCGTAGTCCATGGCCCAGATTTCCTTGGCGCCGCTGCGCGAGCTGACGAAATAAATCCGGCTCTCGGCGATGCCGGGCACGCCGCCGCCCAGGCGCAGAATGATCTCATTGGCAAAGCGATGCGCCACCAGGCGCGCGTTCTGCGCCGAAGCCGCTTCGTTGTATTGCTTTCCCAGCACCTGCGGCGACTGCCGGTTCTTGGCATCGAAGAGCCAGCCCTGCACCTGCATGCGCCCGCCGTTCACGCCCAGGTTGCCGAAAGCGATCATGCCGGCGTTCGGCGGTGGGTTTCCCCAGGCATCGAGCTTGATGTCGGCCGGCCCGCTGACGTTGACCAGCGGATAGAAGCTCTTCGAGACCACGTCGAAAATGCCGGCCTGTTGCAGGTCGTTCCACAGCGTGTCGTTGAAGGTCTTCAGCAGGTCGAGGGTTTGCGGCTCGCCCGAGGCCGGCGCGAAGTCGGGAACGGCCAGACGAACTTTTTCCACTCCCAGCCCGGTGCCGGTGCGAATCCAGTCTTGCGCGCTTGCGGTGGTTATCGTCAACAGCAGCAGGACTGCCGTGATCGCCAGCTTTTTCATGATTGTGTCCTGTAAGGCGTAATAAGTTTAATGAAAATCAGCGGCGATAATCGAACCAGAATTCGACTGCCACATGACTGCCTCCGTACTCAGGAGGCAATGGTCCGAAGGTATCGATCCGCTGCAAGGCCCGGAGTGCCGACTGGTCCAACGACGGAATTCCGCTCGATTGCTCGACCCGGATGCTGCCGGGGCTGCCCGAGCGGTTGATCTCAAACGTAATGTAAACCCGCCGTGAGCTGGAGATACTCGGGTCCACTTCATACTTCATCCAGTTTTCTGAAACTTTGCGTCGCACGGCGTCCACGTACCAGCCAAAGCGGGTGCCGAAATCCCCGCCGCCCCCGCTGAAGCTGAAGCCGCCTTTGGCGTTTCCCGCGCTGAACACCCCGTAGGGACCGCTAACCGGCCCGCCCTGGCCAAAGGGAATCACGTTGGGAGGCGGCGCCGTTGCCATCTCCCGCGGCTTCTCCCGCGTGGGCGTCACCGGCGTCTTAGGCGGCTTGAGTTTGCTCTGGCGGTCGGGAATCGGAATGGCCGTCTTGTCTTTTTCGACCGGCTTCGGTTGCGACTGCGACATCCCCTTCGATTCATTCGCCAGCACATTCTCCGGCCGTGCTTCGGGATTGGCCGGCAGCGGAACGGTGCTTACCAGCGTGGCGCTCATGGCGTCGCCGCCGCCGCTGGTGGTGCCTCCCCAGCTTTCGCGCGAGCCGGAGAAGAACGCGGCGTAGAAGATCAGGAATCCGAACAGCCCCACGTGCAGCAGGAGCGAGGCGGTCAGCGGACCGCTCCAGCCGTCGCGCTCTCCGAAGATGTCAGCGTTTGCCGGCATTCTGATTCAAGGGTTGGGTAACGATGCTTACATTGCTGATGCCGGCCGACTTCACGGCATCCATCACGGTGGCAAAGGCGCCGAAGGGAACGTTTTCGTCGGAGCGGATGAAGATCGACTGTCCTTGCGGATCGCGAATCTTCTGCCGGATCTTGGCGCCGATCTCGTTGATGTTCACCGGATCGTTCCCCAGGTAAACGCGCTGCTGCTTGTCGATGGTGATCACCAGCCGCTCTTCCGTGATCTCCTTCACCGTCCTGGTCTTGGGCACTGCCACTTCGATGCCCGACTGCAGGATGGGCGCGGTCACCATGAAGATGATCAGCAGCACCAGCACGACATCGACGAAGGGAGTGACGTTGATCTCCGAAAGCGAGGTCTGCGTCCGCCCCTGCTGGTTGGTGAAGGCCATTTAGCGCCGCTCCATAAAGGTAGGGGTCGGGGCCGGAGTCGTGGGCGCCGCCTGCGCGCGCTCCAGCATGTTCAGCAGCTCCAGGCCGAAGTCGTCCATGCGCGCCCCGAACTGCCGTATCTCCTGCATGAAGTAGTTGTAGGCGATGACTGCCGGAATAGCCGCGAACGAGACCGGCGGCGGTGGTGATCAGCGCCTCGGAGATTCCCGGGGCGACCGCCCGCAGGGTCGCTGCGCCCGAGGTGCCCAGCCCGTGGAAGGCATCGATGATGCCCCACACCGTGCCGAACAGCCCGATAAATGGCGTCACCGCGCCGGTGGTCGCCAGCCATGGCAGACGCCGCTCCAGCCGCGTCAGCTCTTCCGACGACGCGATCTGCGTCGCCCGCTGCACGGCCACGATACGCAGCGATCCCGTCTGGCGGCGCAGCTCTTCCACCGCCCCTTCCAGCACCGGAACCAGCGGGCTCGGCTTGAATTGCTCGGCCACCGCCGACATCTCCTGCAGCCGCCCGCTCTTGCGGAAGGCCCGCAGGAAGCGCGAACTCTGCACTTTGGCGCGCCGCATGGCGCCCCACTTGGCCAGGATCACGGCCCAGGAGAAGAGGCTGAAGATCAGCAGAATTAACAGGACCAGCTTGGCGACGGCTCCGGTCTGTTGAACCAAGTCAACAATCTCGCCGCCTATGGCAAATGCCGCGAAACAGATTTGGTGCATTTTTACCCGATTCTTCCACCCGGCAAAACCTGATCGCTGTCGGCTGTCATCACCTTTTAAGACGAACTCCAAACCGATACGGCAAACTCACAGCCGCCTCAAGCAGTAGATCGCATAGGATGCTTGCGCGGCGTTTGCCGAGAATACGCTGATTTTGTTGTATCAGCCTGCGATTATTATAGACACCTGAAACGCGCGCGGGTCTCGGAAATAACCGCTAATTCCGCTGATTTCATTGGCAGATCGAATTCCATCTTCCCCTAACACCCGCGTTTTGTGCTAAGTGAAAAACAGCAAGAATCGTTCTTCATGGTTCGTTCTTCTTCTTGAAAGAGCTTTACGGGTGGCCCATATCTGCCTGCAGTTGGCAAATGTGACAGTTCTAACGACGAACGAAAACGAAAAACTGGGAACCGGGAACTGAGAACCGGGAACTAAGTGAACCGACTCGTGCTATGCTTGCGACCATCTCAGCCAGGCGGAACCTGCGGTGCTGATCGAGCTCAGAGTTGAGAACTACGCCGTCATTGACTGCGTCGCCGTCTCCTTTGGCGCGGGGCTCAACCTGCTGACCGGCGAGACCGGCGCCGGCAAATCCATCCTCATCGACGCTCTCTCGCTGCTGCTTGGCGAAAAGGCCTCCAGCGACGTGGTTCGTCACGGGACCGAAAAGGCGGTAATCGCCGCCGTCTTCGAGGCGGATTCGGGCGCAATCGCCCAGGTGCTCGAGGCCAACGGCATCGACCCTGCCCCAACAGACGCAAAGGCGGCGTCTGTCGGGGACCCCAGCGAAGACGGCCAGCTCATCCTGCGCCGTGAAATCGCCGCCAACGGCAAAGGCCGCGTCTTCGTCAACAACCAGCCGGCGACGGTGACCGTCCTCAAGCAGCTTGCCCCGTACCTGGCCGTGATTCATGCGCAAAACGATTCCACCCTGGCCTTCGATCCTCCGGGACGCCTCGCCCTGCTCGACTCGGCCGCTGCCACCGATCTCTCCCCGCTCTCCGAGGCCTTTCGCAATTGGCGCGCCATCGAGCAGCGCATCTCCGAGTTGGAGCGCGACGAGCAGGACCGCCTGCGCCTGCTCGACCTGTGGAGCTTCCAGCTCAAGGAAATCGAATCCGTTCGCCCCGAGCCCGGCGAAGACGCCAAGTTCGAAGCGGAGAAGCGTGTCCTCGCCAACGCTGAGCGCATCTACCAGGCGGCCATGGCCGGCTACGACGCGCTCTATGACGGCGCCACCTCGGCCATCGGCAGCCTGAAGGCGGCGGCCAAGCAGATCGAAGAGCTCTCCCGTTACGATTCCCAGTTCCAGCAGCCGCTCAGCGAGCTGGATTCGATGCGCATCACCATCGAAGACCTCGGCCAGACCTTGCGCGGTTACGCCGAGCAGATAGACGCCTCGCCGGAGCGGCTGGCTACGGTCGAGGAGCGCTTGGCGGCGCTCGAGCGGCTGCGCCGCAAGTACGGCAAGACCATCGAAGAGGTGCTGGCCTACGGGGAAGAAATCCGGCAGAAGATCGAGCAGATGGAGAACAAGGATCAGGTGCTGCGCGAGCTCAAGAGCCAGCTGGCCGCCCGCGCCTCCGAGTACGCCGAGCTCGCCCGCGCCGTTTCCCGCAAGCGCTTCGCCACCGCCCGCCGCCTGGAGAAGACGGTCGAAGCGGAGATCAACGACTTGGCCATGAAGGCCCGCTTCCAGATCGAGGTCTCGGGCTCCGACGAGCAGGCGCGCTGGACCAGCACCGGCTTCGACGAGGTGCACTATCTGATTTCGGCCAACCCCGGCGAGCCGTTTGGTCCCGTCGAGGAGGTCGCCTCCGGCGGCGAGCTCTCGCGCGTTATGCTGGCCCTGAAGGCTTGCGTGGAAGCCGCCTCCGCCGATGGGCGCAAAGGGGCCCCCGCCGCGCCCGCATTTGGCGGGGTGGGGTCGAAAGGCAAGGCCGACCCCGGCCGCCAACGGACGCTGGTCTTCGACGAGATCGACTCCGGCATCGGCGGACGCGCCGCCGACGCGGTCGGCAAAAAGCTCAAGGCGCTGGCGCGCAGCAAGCAGGTCCTGTGCGTCACCCACCTGCCGCAGATCGCCGCCTTCGCCGATCAGCATTTCCTCATCGAGAAGCGGGAGATCGGCGGGCGTGCCAGCACCCGCGTCCGCCAGCTCAGCCCGGAAGAGCGCCGCAACGAGATCGCCCGCATGCTCAGCGGCGCCAAGATCACGGAAGCCTCGCTGAAAAACGCCGAGCAGATGCTCAAGAGCAACGCCTGAAAGTTCCAACCGTAGCGCCGCAGTCCTCGGCGGCTTGTTCCACTTCAATTGGTGTGACTCCCGCGATGGAAGCGGATATCACCGATCACGTCTGGAGACTCAGAGAACTGCTTGCTTCTTGACCTTGTGCAAATTTATCGATCAGTTTGTAGCGTGGCATACCTTTGAAACAGGACTTACGCTCTTCGGGATCACCCCAAGCGCGGAATACTGCCATCTCGACATCTCGTGCCCGCCACACATGTATCTTGTGCGCCGACAGCCGATCTGCCATCTTGCGGCACCAACCCATCCACTCCTCAATAAATGGCCAGTCGCTCAGAGTGAGGACATCGTCGCCGGATGCGCGGTATCTCTTGAGGGTCTTATCAATTTCAGGTGCGGTCGAAAACTCAAGTCGAGAAGCCTCAGAAGCAACGTATTGCGCGATGCGCCTGTCAACCATTGGGAAGCGACTTGGACAACTGAATGCTGGGAAGGTGAATGCGACTGCAACCGTGCGCCCTTTGACAAGCAGGCGTTGAAATCGCCTGAAGGAGTCTTCAGTCTCGCTTTGTACGTATTCGGCGCAGCGCGCCCACAGCGTACTAGCTGAAGTCTTTTCACTTACAACTCGCTCTATCGCGCGTTTTGTCTGGAGATTGGCTCGCCCCCTCTGGCTAGACATCTTCCAGAAAACGACCTCGTACCAAGGTTCAAGACGCGAAGCAGCACACTCGCGAAAGTGGGTTTCAAATTGAGTGGTTTCACTTACATCGCCCGCTGCCAAGTTCAGGTCGAACCATCCCGGAAAGCGACACCTGCCGGAGAAAGTTCTAAGATCGACTGGATATCTGTAGGAAACGAGGGCTTCGTGCCAATCAAGCGAGTCTGCGGCGATGTCCATAATCGTCAAATCTACACCGCCAGAAGCTGGCGCAGCGAGCCGTCCCGCAATGTCCCACCACTTCCTGCCGAGTCACAGAGATTTCAGACATTACCCGAGGTTGAGGCGTTTTGCCGGCGTCTGAGCCGGCTGCCGAAATCCTGAGCGCAGCGAAGGAACTCTTCGAGTCAAGTCGAGTGACAGCTCGATTTTAATATTGCCTTCGTAGTTATCTGGCCTTGCACCCTCATATGCCCTAAACCTCACCCCCTCAGTCTGAAATCCGTCCCGGAACTTACCCTGACGCTGGTACAATGAAGCAGGCACTCCGGCGTAAAACAAACCTTGGGGCGAGGTGGGGACCGGGGTCCCGGCAAACGCATTCGCGTTTGCTGGGGTGGAAGACCCGGGGTCCCGGCAAATGCATTCGCGTTTGCTGGGGTGGAAGATCCTGCTTTGGCGGGCAAAGCGCAATTCGCTGCAGGAATCTAACTGGACGATGCTAATTCCCGCCCTTTCTGTGTCTTACGGTCGCGAAAGGGCCGCCGGACCAAATAGGCTAGAACATGCGACCGGGGTTCGGACCCTGTGCTTGAGAGGATCATGACTCGAAACGCCGAAGCCAAGACATTGCTTTTGCTGAAGCCGCGAGGCTTCTGCGCCGGGGTGGTGCGCGCCATTGACATTGTTCGCATCGCGCTGGAGACCTTCGGCCCGCCCATCTACGTGCGCAAGGAAATCGTCCACAACCGCTACGTGGTGGAAGAGCTACAGGCCAAGGGCGCCATCTTCGTCGACGACGTCAGCGAGGTTCCGCCCGGCGAGCGGGTCATTTACAGCGCCCACGGTGTAGCCCCCGAGGTCCGTCGAGCCAGCCAGGAGCGCAACCTGCGGGTCATTGACGCCACTTGCCCGCTGGTCACCAAGGTTCACGTCGAGGCCGTCAAGTTCGCCCGTGACGGCTACTCGCTCATCCTGATCGGCCACCTCAATCACGACGAGGTCATAGGCACCCTTGGCGAAGCCCCGCAGGTGACGAAGGTGGTCAACAGTGTCGAGCAGGTCAAGGCCCTACAGGTTCCGGACCCCGACCGCGTCGCCTATCTTACCCAGACCACCCTCAGCCTGGACGAGGCGCGCGACATCATCGACGCCCTCAAGGAGCGCTTTTCCAACATCAAGGGACCGCACGCCCAGGACATCTGCTATGCCACGGAAAACCGCCAGGTGGCGGTCAAGAACGTGGCCTGCAAGGCGGACCTGGTGCTGGTGGTGGGCTCGCCCAACAGCTCCAACTCCAACCGGCTGGTCGAGGTCGCCGGCAACCTGGGCACGCGCTCGTACCTGATCGACACCTATCGCGACATCGACTCGCAGTGGCTGGCGGGGGTGAGCACCGATTGCCCTTACCGCGGGGGCCTCGGCTCCCGAAGTGCTGGTGCAGGAAGTGATCGACTTTCTCGTCAAGCGCGGGTTCTCTAACCTGGAAGAGACCGAAGTGGTGCCGGAGAACGTGCGCTTTGCGCTGCCGCCGGAGATTGTGGAAGCCATCGCCTCCGCGCCCGCCGTTCATCCCAGCGAGTGCAGCGACGACGTTTCTTGGAGCCCCAGAGTGGCGGAGTGAGCATGGAGACCGTTCGACAACCGGCGAGCATGCGTTTCGGCAAGATCGAGGGAATTGCCGCCCGGCTTCGTTCCGCCATCGACGCCGCCCGCCGCAACCTGTTCTCCCTGCAGTACCCTGAGGGCTACTGGTGCGGCGAGCTAGAAGCCGACACCACGCTGGAATCCGATTACATCTTCCTGCACACAGTGCTGGGCACGCGCAACGAAGAGCGCTTCGCCAAGGCCATCCGCGAGATCGCCCGCCACCAGAACGACGATGGCGGCTGGCCCATCAATCACGGCGGGCCTTCCAACATCAGCGCCTCGGTCAAGGCCTATTTTGCCTTCAAGCTCTGCGGCTACGGGCCCGACCATCCGCCGCTGGTCAAAGCGCGCAAGTATATCCTGGAGCATGGCGGCGTTCCCGCGGTCAACACCTTCACCAAGATCTACCTGTGCGCCCTCGGCCAGTACGACTACGATGCCGTGCCGGCCATTCCGCCGGAAATCGTGCTCTTTCCCAACTGGTTCTGGTTCAACATCTACGAAATTTCCTCGTGGTCGCGCGCCATTCTGATTCCGCTGTCGATCTGCTATGCCAAGAAGCCTTTCCGCAAGATTCCCGCCGAGCAGGGAATCGATGAGCTCTTTCCCCAGGGCCGGCTATTCTCCGAACTCCGGCTCAAGTGGGACGACAAGCTGATCAGCTGGCGGAACTTCTTCCTGGTGCTCGACCGTCTGACCCACTGGTTCGAAGCCGTGCACGTCCGGCCGCTGCGCTGGCTGGCCCTGAAGGTCGCCGAAAAATGGATGCTGCAGCGCTTCGAGATGAGCGACGGCCTGGGAGCGATTTACCCGAGCATTCTCAACTCCATCATCGCCATGCGCTGTCTCGGCTACTCGCTCGACGATCCGCAGGTGATTCGCGCCATCGACGAGTTCGAAAAGCTCGGCATCGAGGAAGAAGATACCTTCCGCATGCAGCCCTGCATGTCGCCGGTCTGGGATACCGCCTACGCGCTGTTCGCCTTGGGCGAAAGCGGCGTGCCGCGCGACGACCGCCGCATGGTGTCTGCCGCTGAGTGGATTCTCGAAAAAGCAGATCCGCAACAAGGGCGACTGGTCGATCAAGAATCCGCGCACCCCGCCCGGAGGCTGGTACTTCGAGTTCAACAACGAGTTCTATCCCGACGTGGACGACTCCGCCATGGTCATGCTGGGACTCGGCCACGTGGATACCTCCGACCAGCGCTACCACGACGAGTCGGTCAGGCGGGCCATCGACTGGGTATTGTCCATGCAGTGCAAGAACGGCGGCTGGGCTTCGTTCGACAAGAACAACAACCGCATGGTCTTTCAGTACGTGCCCTTCGCCGATCACAACGCCATGCTCGATCCGGCGACGGTCGATATCACCGGACGCGTGCTGGAGTGCCTGGCGAGCTATGGCCATACGCTGGACGACAAGCCGGTCCGGCGGGCGATAGAGTTCATACGCCGCGAGCAGGAGTCGGACGGCTCCTGGTTCGGACGCTGGGGCGTGAACTACCTCTATGGGACGATGTGCGTGCTGCGCGGCCTCGACGCACTTGGCTACGACAATCACGAGCCCATGGTGCAACAGGCGGCGGAGTGGATTCGCATGATGCAGAATCCCGACGGCGGCTGGGGCGAGAGCTGCGAATCCTACGACGATACCGACAAGAAAGGCCTCGGCCCCAGCACCTGCTCGCAGACTGCCTGGGCGCTTTTGGGATTGATGGCCGCCGGCGATAGCCACAGCGACTCGGTTGCTCGCGGCGTTGCTTACTTGCTCGACCAGCAGTGTCCCGACGGTTCCTGGCTGGAGATTCCGTACACCGGTACCGGGTTCCCGCGCGTGTTCTACTTGAAGTACACCATGTACTACCAGTACTTCCCGCTTCTGGCATTGACCAAATACGCGAAATGCATCGCGAACGGCAACGGTACGGGAAGCTGAACTATAGATAGGCGGCCGCCCTCGGCGGCGGGGCCGGGGGTGGCCCACATTTGCGACGCGCAACCAGCCCGCGGAGCGGGCAGAAGATAGTAGCCCAGGGCGTGAGCCCTGGGTAAGGTGGGATAAAGGAGTTGAGCCCCGTAGGGGCGGCAGAGTTCTCACCCACGCTCTTTACCCCCTGCTGGATTGCGATTCCGAATGTGATCCCGGCTAGGGCCAATGGAAGGATGTTAGGTATTCAATGCGTCATCCGTTGAGACTACAAGCAGACTTGGCAGGCTACATCGTCCGGCAGAAGATGAAAGGGGTGAAGCGATTCCCCCTGGTCATGATGCTGGAGCCGCTGCACGCCTGCAATCTTACCTGCACCGGCTGCGGCCGCATTCGCGAGTACGAAGATACCATCAAGGAAGTCGTTCCGCTCCAGACCTGCCTGGCGGCGACCGAGGAGTGCGGTGCTCCCATGGTCGCCATCTGCGGCGGCGAGCCCTTGCTGTACAAAGAGATCGGCCAGCTCACGCGCACGCTGCTGCAGCAGAAGAAGCATGTCATCGTGTGCACCAATGGCATGTTCGTCGCCAAACGCATCGATGAGTTCAAGCCCGACGTTCGCTTCCTCTGGAACATCCACCTCGACGGCTTGCGTAAGTCGCACGATCTGGCAGTAGAGCGTGAGGGCGTCTTCGACCAGGCGGTGGAAGCCATCAAGCTTGCCAAGTCCAAGGGCTTCCGGGTGATGACCAATACCACCGTCTACGAAGAGACGGATATGAACGAAGTCGAGGCGCTGCTGGAATACCTGCGCGACTTGGGCGTCGATTCGCACGTGGTCTCTCCCGGCTACTCGTATTCCGCCGTGCAGACCAAAGAGATTTTTCTCGACCGGCGCGCCATCCGCGAGAAATTCAAGGACATCAAGCGGCTTGCCAAGCGGTATCCGATCGCCGATTCACCCATCTACCTGGAATTCCTGGCGGGCAACCGCGAGCTCTCCTGCACCGCCTGGGGCAATCCGACATACAACACTAAAGGTTGGAAGGGCCCCTGTTATCTGATCACCGATCAGCACCACCAGACCTTCGCCGGACTGATCAACGACACGCCCTGGGAGCATACGGCCACGGCAACGATCCCCGCTGCCGGGACTGCCTGGTGCACTCCGGCTATGAAGCCAGTGCCGCGACCGCCAGCGGCTTCGCCGATACCTGGAAGCTGCTGGCCTGGTCGCTGTTCAGCTAGAGCGCGTACAGATCGCAGAGAGTGCGTCCCCAGGAGACGTCATTCCGAGCGAGCGACGTTTTTATGCCGCGAGCCGAGGAATCTTCGCGTTTGTTTTTGCAACCGCTGCGGACATGTGAATTTCCGGCACGGGTTGACGCTTGCCGCCGCCGGGCGTCCGACTGGTTGCTGCTGAAAAAATGAAAGCTTTTGTCACCGGAGCTACGGGGTTTGTCGGCAGTCATGTGGCGCGACTGTTGCGCGACCAGGGCGCTGATTTGCGCCTGCTGGTTCGCCGGGGCAGCCGACTGGACAATCTCGCCGGCGCTCAATGCCGAGGTCGTTACCGGCGACTTGAATGACGCCGATTCGCTGCGCCAGGGAATGCAGGGATGCGACGCCGTCTTCCACGTCGCCGCCGACTACCGTCTCTGGACGCCCGATCCGCAAGCCGATGTATGCCGCCAACGTGAGCGGCACCGAACAGGTGATTCGCAGCGCGCAGGCCGCCGGGGTTCGCCGCATCGTCTACACCAGCAGCGTGGCCACTATGGGCTTCAAGCACGAGGCCGCAGGCGGTCGACGAGGACACGCCCGTTGCCGAGGGCGACATGATCGGCCACTACAAGCGCTCCAAGTTCCTGGCCGAACAGGCTGCGCTATCGCCTGGCGAAACAGGGCGCGCCGGTGGTGATCGTCAATCCCAGCACGCCCATCGGTGAGCAGGACATCAAGCCGACGCCGACCGGGCGCATCGTGGTGGATTTCCTGAAAAAGAAGTTTCCCGCCTACGTCGAAACCGGCCTGAACCTGGTGGACGTGGTTGACGTCGCCCGGGGGCATCTGCTGGCCTTGCGAGCAGGGGCGCATTGGCGAGCGGTACATCCTGGGCGGCGAGAACCTGACTTTGAAGCAGATTCTCGATACGCTTGGCGTCGATCACCGGCTTGCCATCGCCCTCCGTCAAGCTGCCGTATGCGGTGGCCTTCGTCAGCGGGATTTTCGACACGTTTTTCACCGGCGTGCTGATGAATCGCGAGCCGCGCGTCACCCTTGATTCGGTGCGCATGGGCCGCAAGATGATGTGGGTTTCCTCGGCCAAGGCGGAGCGCGAGCTGGGTTACCGGCCGGCTCCGGTGCGCGATGCCCTGCGCCGGGCGGCGGAGTGGTTCGTGGCCCACGGCTATGCGCCGGAGTATCAAGCAGGTCTCGAGACGGCATGAGCGAAGCCGTCAAGATTCGCGCTGATCGTGGCCATGGAGCGGGAGAGTTCAACCTTTGCTTGAATGATTGCCGAGCCCGTGGGCGATCGACCGACTCTTTGGCACAGGACGCGGCGGGCACGTCTCCGTCATCCGTCAGCTCTGTCTACCGCTACCAGGATGGCGATAGTCGTCTGTTCCGGGCCAGGCTACAAGAATGCCGGCCGGGCGGCGCAGCAGGCGATCGCGGAGTATTCGCCGGAGATGATGGTCTCCATCGGTTTTGCCGGCGCGCTTGCTCCGGAGATGAAAGTTGGTGACATTTTCGTGCCGCGGCACATCATCTCCGAACGGACCGGCTCTGCCTTCACCTCGGCTCGCGGCCAGGGTGTGCTGGTCACCGCCGAAAGGGTTGCCGGGCGAGGAGCGCAAGCGCCTGCTGTTCACCCGTTTCAGCGCGCAGGCCGTGGACATGGAAGCGGCAGCGGTGGCCGCGAGGCGGCAACCCGTGGCTGCGAGTTCCTGGCGCTCAAGGTGATTTCCGACGACGCTGCGCACTCGAATGTGGAATTCGTCAGTCCCTTCGTTCGCCCGGAAGGCTTCCGTGCCGGCGCTTTTCTGGCGCACCTATCGATTCGTCCCTGGCTGTGGCCGGCGGTGCACAACCTGCAGCGCGACAGCGCCCGCGCCGCGGAGAATCTTTGCGCCGCCGTGCGGGTTCTAGTCTCCAAGGGAAGAGAAGTGCTGGAGGAGCTTTACAGCCCGGCGCTGCAAGCTGATGTGAAAGGGAATTGACTTTTCAGGGTTTCAAAGTTTCAAGGTTTCAAAGTTTCGGTCTAATGCTTCGTGGGTTGTGTCCTTGGCGTTCAACCTTGAAACCTTGAAACTCTGTAACTTTGAAACCTTAACTAACGTGATGCAGACCATTACCCAAAACTCACGCTCCCGCGGCGACGCTATTCCCGCCACCATGCAGGCGGCGGTTTACCGCGGAAAGAACGACGTCAGGATGGAAACCGTTCCGGTTCCCAGCATCGGGCCCGGCGAGCTGCTGGTCCGCGTGCACACCTGCGGTATCTGCGGAACCGACCTCAAGAAGATCGCCACCGGATCGCACTCGGCCCCGAGGATCTTCGGTCATGAGACCGCCGGCCAGGTGGCGGCGGTGGGCGATGGCGTTACCGGTTATCAGCCCGGCGACCGGGTGGTGGTTTTCCACCATATTCCCTGCGGCGATTGCTTTTACTGTCGTCACAAGGTCTTCGCCCAGTGCGAGGTTTACAAGAAGGTGGGAGTCACTGCCGGCTTCGAGCCCAGCGGCGGCGGCTTCGCCGAGTATGTCCGCGTAATGGACTGGATTGTGCGCCGCGGCGTGGTCAGAATCCCGCCGGGTGTCTCTTACGAGCAGGCTTCATTCATCGAGCCGGTCAATACCTGCTGGAAAGCCGTTGATTCGATGGGCCTTGAAGCCGGCGACACGCTGCTTGTGATCGGCCAGGGAGCCATTGGCATCATTCTTGGCGCGCTGGCCCAGCGGCGCGGTGTAAGGGTGATTACTTCCGATTTGTTTCCCCAGAGGCTTACAATAAGCACAGGCTTTGGTCTCACGGTCAGCATCGATGCGTCCGCGCAGGATACCGTCGCCCGTATCCGGGAGATGACGGTAGGTCGGGGGGCGGATGCCGTGATCCTCGCCGCGGGCAGCGATGCCCTGATCAAGACTGCGATCGATTCCGCGCGTCCCGGGGGAAAGGTGATGCTCTTCGCCCAGACCCAGCACGGCGATGCCATCATCGATCCGGCGGCGATTTGCGTGGACGAGAAAACGCTGATGGGTTCCTACAGCGCCTCCGTGGAGCTGCAGGACGAGGTGGCGCGTTTCGTCCTCAGCGGGGAAATGAACCTGCGGGCGCTTTATAGTCATCGCTTCCCCTTGAGCGGGGCGATTGAGGCTTTGACCCTGGCCGCCCATCCCCAACCGGCGACCATGAAGATCGCGATCCAGCCGGGGTGTACGTGGGAAGGAATGACAGAGTGAACGGACAGATGACAGCCGCGGTCCTCTACGGCAAAGAGGACATCAAGATCGAAAAGGTGCCGATCCCCGCGGTTGGCGAGGGCGAGGTGCTGATCAAGGTGCAGGTGGCGCTGACCTGCGGCACCGATCTCAAGGTCTATCAAGCGCGGGTATCACGCCAAGATGATCGTGCCGCCCGCCCTCTTCGGGCACGAGCTGGCCGGCATCATCGAGGAAACCGGGCCCGGCGTGCGCGGCTTCAAGCCGGGCATGCGCGTGGTGGCCCTGAATTCCGCCCCTTGCAAGCAGTGCTTCTACTGCTCCAAGCACCAGGAAAACCTCTGCGAGGACCTGCTGTTCAACAACGGCGCCTACGCCGAATACATCCGCATTCCCAGGCGGATCGTCGAGCCGAACATGCTCGTCGTTCCCGAGGGAGTCGCCTTCGAAGAGGCGGCCTTGACCGAGCCTCTGGCCTGCGTGGTGCGCGGCTTGCAGGAAACGGGCGTCCGCGTCGGCGATACCGTGACGGTGATTGGCGCCGGGCCCATCGGCCTGATGTTCGTCAACGTAGCCAAGCTGCTCGGGGCCAACGTGATCGCCATCGTCCTGACCGATGAGCAGATTGTCGCCGCCAGGAAGTTCGGCGCCAGCGAGGTGGTGCAGATCGGCAAGGTGACCGATCCGATTCAGGCCGTGCGGGCACTGACGGAAAGCCGGGGTTCGGACGTGGTGGTCGAGTGCGTCGGCACTCCCGAGACCTGGCAGTGGGCCGTCGACATGGTTCGCAAAGGCGGCACCGTCAACCTTTTTGGCGGGTGTCCCAGCGGAACCAAGGTGCAGCTCGATACCCAGCGCCTGCACTACTCCGAGATCACGCTGAAGGCGACCTTCCATCACACTCCGGATGCGGTTCGCCGCGCCTTTGCCCTGATCGCCGAGCACAAGATCAAGCGCGCCGACTACATTACCGGCGAAGCTCCCCTCTCCCGTCTGCAGCACGTGTTGCGGCACATGCTGAACGGCAATGGCCAGATCAAAACGGCCATCATTCCCGGGCACTGAGGCGCAGCCGCCATGGCCAATGCTTCCAAGACAGGGTGCGCCGCCGCTGCTGGCAAATCCCCGGACTCGGCTATCGTTGGCGCCCGTTCTGATACTGGTCAGTGGGCTGGCCGTCCGCTGAGGGATCTGCTGGCCGAGGGCTGGAAGCGCCTGCCTGCCGCTTACCGCATTCCTCCCGAAGCTCCCGCTCTGGAAGAGGCCGAGGCCTATTGCGCGCGCCTGGCGCGCAGCCATTACGAGAACTTTTCCGTTGCCACCTGGTTCCTGCCCAAGCGATTGCATCAGCACTTCTTCAACGTCTACGCCTACTGCCGCATCTCCGACGACCTGGGCGACGAGGTAGGCGAGCCCGCCATTTCCCTCGCCCTGCTGGATCGCTGGCAAGAAGAGCTAAACGCCATGTATGCCAACCTCGGCGAGAGCTTTCCGCCGTCGCGGCAACAGCCGGCCATGCCAAGGCCGGGGTCCCCAACGAACGACGTTCGTTGGGGTGGTAGGCCACGGCATCCCGTTTTCATAGCCCTGGGTGAGACCGTCCGGCAGTTCGCCATCCCGCGCCAGGAGTTCGCCGATCTGTTGACGGCCTTCCGGCAGGACCAGACGGTAACGCGCTACCAGAGCTTCGACGACGTGCTCGGCTATTGCCATAATTCCGCCAACCCGGTCGGACGCCTGGTGCTCTACCTCGGCGGCTACCGTGATCCCGAGCGGCAACAGCTCTCCGATTGCACCTGCACGGCCCTGCAGCTCGCCAACTTTTGGCAAGACGTCTCCGTCGATTACCTCAAGGGCCGCATTTATCTTCCGCTCGATGACATGCGCCGCTTCGGCGTGCCGGAGCAGGCCATCGCCGAGCGCCGCGCCACTCCCGAATTTCTCTCACTCATGAAGTACGAGGTGGAGGTGGCCCGCGCCTGGTTTGCCCGCGGCCTGCCCCTGGCGGGAAAGGTGGACCGTGAGCTGGCCCTCGATATCGAGCTGTTCACCCGCGGCGGGCAGGAAATTCTGAATGCCATCGAGCAGCAAGGCTATGACGTGCTGAAGAGCCGTCCGGCAATCTCCAAGGGGCGCAAGCTGGCGCTCGTGACCGGCGCGCTCTGGCGCCGCTTCCGGCGACGCTCTCCTGAGGCTCCGGCCGCCGGAGGCCGGCAATGACCGCCGTCGCGCCGAATCCCCTTCAACTCGACACTGCTTACGGTGTCTGCCGGCACGTGGCCCGCGCTTCCGCCAAGAATTTCTATTACGGATTCATGCTGCTGCCGCGCCGCAAGCGCAATGCCTTGTCGGCCGTTTACGCCTTCATGCGCCATGCCGACGATATCTGCGATGCCCCCGGCATGGACGTGGCAGAACGACGCCGGATTCTTTACACCTGGCTTGAGTCTTATCACCGCGTGGTGGAAGGCGCTGCTTCCGACGACCCGGTTTTCCTGGCCTTGCGCGACACCCAGCAGCAGTTCGATATCCCCCTCGCCTTGCTCGACCAGCTTGTCCGCGGCACCGGAATGGATCTTCATGATCCCGCCGAAGCCGGTCCGGGATCGGGCGCATCGCCGCAGCCGCTGGTGGCCTATCGCACCTTCGAGGAGCTCTACGAGTACTGCTATCACGTCGCTTCCGTGGTCGGTCTGGTCTGCATTCGCATTTTCGGGTATCGCGACCGCGGCGCCGAGCCTCTGGCCGAGCATGTCGGCATCGCCTTTCAACTGACCAACATCCTGCGGGACATCAAGGAAGATGCGGAGATGGGCCGCATTTACATCCCGGAGGAAGAGTTGCGGCACTTCGGCATTACGTCAGCGGAGTTGGCTGGCGGAGCGGATCTGGAACGGCTCCGTCCTCTGCTCGAGATGCAGGCGCAGCGCGCGCGCGAGTTCTACACCGCCGCTGGACGCTTGCTGCCCTTGATCGACCATGATGCCCAGCCGGCGCTGGCCGTCCTGGTGGAAATCTACTCGCGCCTGCTGCAGAGGATCGAGCAGCGCAATTATGATGTATTCAGCGAGCGCATCCGGCTCAGCACCTGGGAAAAGGTAGGCGTGCTGTGCAGGGAATGGATGCGCCGTTTCACGTGATCCTGCAACCGCTACAATCCAGCCGTTCGTCCGCCGCGGACAAGACAACCGTGGGAATCGTAGGCGGAGGCTTGGCGGGACTGGCCGCGGGCTGCGCCCTGGCGCAGGCGGGATTCGCCGTCACCCTCTTCGAGCGCAAGCCTTACCTCGGCGGCCGCGCCTCTTCCTACGAGCATCCGGGAACCGGCCAGGTGGTGGACAACTGCCAGCACGTGCTGCTGGGCTGCTGCACCAACCTGCTCGACTTATACCATCGCCTCGGCGTCGAAGACTGCATTCGCTGGTACGACCGGCTGACCTTCATCGAGCCCGGAGGACGGCGAGGAGTTCTGGAAGCCTCAACTCTGCCCGCGCCTCTGCACTCCCTGCGGGCGTTCTGCAAGTTCCCCCTGCTGTCTTCAGGCGACAAGTTGCGCATTGCCGCAGCCATGGTATCGCTGCTCGAGTCCATTCCCGCCGACGATGGCGGTTCGTTTCTCGCCTGGCTCAAGCGCAATGCACAAACCAAACGCACGCTCGATCGCTTCTGGTCGCCGGTGCTGGTCAGCGCCTTGAACGAAGAACTGGCCGACGTCTCCATCCATTACGGCGCCATGGTCTTCCGCGACGCCTTCCTGAAATCGGCGCAGGCCGGACGCATGGGGGTTCCCTCCGTCCCGCTGTCCGAACTCTACGGCGTGGCGGGCGACTACATCTGCGCGCGCGGCGGAGAGGTACTGCTGCGGGCGCCGGTCGAAAGCCTGGGCGCAACCAACGAACGTGCCTGGGTCAACCTTTCCTCCGGTTCCGAGAGCGTCTCCCACGAGTTTAATTATGTGATCTCCGCCGTGCCTTTCCATGTCTTGGAACGGCTGATGCCAAAGGTGATGCAGTCGGACGCCTTGCGCGAGGATCTCTCTCAGCTTCGCACCTCTCCCATCACCGGCATCCACCTCTGGTTTGATCGCGAGGTGACAGAGCTCGACCATGCCGTGCTGCTGGAGCGCACCATCCAGTGGATGTTCCAGAAATCGAAAATTCTCCAGCCCCGGCAAAAGCGAAGCTGGCAGGCGATTCCGCCGCAATCAGATGAGACTTGTAGCGCCGCCGTCCCCGGCGGCGGGCCTGCTTCGAGCGCGGGAAGCTATCTGGAACTGGTCGTCAGTTCATCCAAGACGCTGGTGGACAAGTCGCGCCAGGAGGTCATCGAGCTGGCGCTCAAGGAGTTGGCCGAGTTCTTTCCCGAAGTCAAAAACGCGCGCCTGCTCAACTCCACGGTCATCAAGGAAATCCACGCGACCTTCGTGCCGTGCCCAGGCTCGGACCGCTACCGCCCAAAGCAAGCCGGTCCCTGGCAGCGCTTCTTCCTCAGCGGCGACTGGACCGCCACCGGCTGGCCCGCCACCATGGAGGGCGCAGTGCGCGCCGGTTACGCCGCCGCCGAAGCCTTGACTGCGGCCGCCGGCCCGCCGCAGCGCTTCCTCGTTCCCGACCTCGCCCCGCAAGGGTTTATGCGGCTCTTCGCCGCGTCCACCGGAGAATAAGGTCTCAGTCCGGGATGGTGGACCGAATCGAGAGCAAGAAGACTTTGACGGTGCCCCACCTTCGCGACGCGAAGCGGAGCTAAGGTGGGAGACGGCTAGTGAAGGTGCGCCCATATCTGCCGAGTGGAGCGACTTGCTCACTCAAACAGCTTGTCACCCTGAGGAGCGCCGTGTCGTTCGGCGCGACGTGAGGGTCTATGTATCTGCCTTTCTCGGGCCACGCATCAGCGAAGAAATGCATAGATCGTCACGTCGGCTCACAAGAGAGGTGAGCCTCCTCACGATGACACCTGTTAAACACAATCGCAGATGCTGGTACCCACTTATCTGCCGAAGACAGATGTGGAAGCCCACGCCTTCAGGCGTGGGAAAAGACGTCAAATGCGAGGCGGCTTTAGCCGCTGTGCGAACAGAGACCTACACCGCTCCCATCTTCTTCGCCAGGTCGATCACGTCGTCCGCTATGACGTCCCAATTCTGCTCCGCGCGTTGGTCCTGGGTATGTCCTGGGCCGTACTCCATCGGCCGCGCGAAGAAGCCGGTTCGCATTCCGAGCGAGCGGGCCGCCGCTAGGTCGTAGTTATGCGCGGCCACCAGCATCGCCTGCGCCGGTTTCAGATCGAGCAAAGTCAGCGCCGTCAGATACGCTTCCGGACGCGGCTTGTACCAGTGCGCATTTTCCGCGCAGAGAATGCAGTCGAACGGCAGTCCGGCAAAGCGCGCCATATCGACCAGCCAGGCGAAGCTGGCGTTGGAGAGGGGCGAGAGCGCGTACTTGCGTTTCAGCAGTGTCATGCCGGTAACTGTGTCGGGCCAGGGGCGCAGCCTCGTCCATGAGCGGTTCAGGTAATCGATCTCCGGCTCGCTCAGGCCCGTAATTTTATACTTTGCCAGCAGGCCATTCAGCGCTTCCCGGTAGAGTACGTCGATCCTCGTCCACGGGCGTTCGCCGCTGTTGACCTTCGCCATCGAGGGCTTATAGGAGCCCTTCCACTCGTCCAGGAACGCCTCGACGTCAAACGTCAGATGCTTCTGCTGCCGCAGGGCGCGCAGTTCATCCAACATGCTGCCGCGCCAGTCGACCAGCGTTCCCCAGGTATCGAAAAGTAGCGCCTTCACTTCATCTTTCACGTCTTGCATGTGTTCTCCATATGCCCATCGCTGGGTGGCGTTTCATATCCGCCGAAGGCAGATGTGTGGTAGTGCGGGATCTCAACTTTATCCAGAGTTATTATCTGCCGGCGTTGATTAGGACTCGGAGCCGAGCGGGTGAGCTGCCGGCCTGAGATCGCCGCCTGTTTGCAGGAGCATCTTGTCCTCGTCCATGGCAGCATCGAAGATAACGATTTGTCCGCGTCCTGTCTTCTTCGCCGCGCACATGGCGATGTCCGCGTTCCGCAGCACCCGTTCCGAGCTCGCATAGTCGGCGGTAGAGCCGCAGATTCCTATGCTACAGGAGATATGCACATCGTGCGTCTGGGGCATGCCGGCGGTGGATGAGCGTATCGGGAATGCCGCCGAGAGTTTTTCCACGATTCTTCGCGCCACGCTGGAGGCGTCACGCTCGTCGGCATCGCCCAGCACCAGGATGAACTCATCTCCGCCCCAGCGGGCGACCAGGTCTCCGGCGCGCACGGAACCCTGGAGTCTTTGCGCGGCTGCAATCAGGAGAGCATCGCCGCCGGCGTGGCCGAAATTGTCGTTCACGAACTTGAGTCCGTCGAGCTCGGCGAAGAGGATTGTGAATCTGTATCCGCCGCGTGCTCGCAGCCGGCGGGCTTTTTCCAGATGCTTCATGCAGAAGGAGCGGTTCGGCAGTCCCGTCAGGCTGTCATAGTCGGCCAGATGGCGCAAACGCTGTTCGACCACCTCGCGTTGCGACAGCACGCTGTTTAGCTTGCGGTTCAAATGCGCGAGATTCTGAGCGTCGGCGCGCAGCGGCTTAACCAGCATGACCCATAACGCGGGGGTGATCGCGATCGTCAGCAGGCAGGAGTCGAGCATGGCTCCCGTGTATGTCGGAAGCCCGTGCGGGAAAATCGCCGCCAGAATCACCATGATCGCCCATTCGGCGGTGAAAACAGTGGCGAGAATCCCGATCGCAAGACGTACTGGTGTTACGGCGCTAAAAGGAACATGGGTCGCCTTTGGCCATAACCGGCTGAACCACCGCATTAGCATCCACCATCCCGACAGGAAATAGTCCGAGGAGGCTTGTCGCTACTATCGGCAGTTTCGCCAGATAACTTAAAGGAGGGATTAGGGGTTAGGGGATAGGGAGGTAGCGAAGTGCTCGTGTTGCTTTCTAGCCCCTAATCCCTAATCCCTAATCCCTACCCTCGCTTACACCGGCACCGTCTTGATCTCCCGCACCTCGTCCATCAGGTTCTGGAAGAGCACGGTGCTCAGGTAGCGTTCGCCGAAGCTGGGGATGATCACCACGATCAGCTTGCCCGCGTTCTCCGGCCGCTTGGCCACCTGCACCGCGGCGTGCACGGCCGCGCCGGAGGAGATGCCGACAAACAGCCCTTCTTTGCGCGGCAGCCGCCGTGCCATTTCGAGCGCTTCGTCGTTGGTCACCTGCACGATCTCGTCGATCAGGCTGGTATTCAGAACGTCGGGGATGAATCCCGCTCCGATTCCCTGGATCTTGTGCGGCCCGGCCTTGCCGCCCGAGAGCACCGGGCTGTCGGTCGGCTCGACCGCTATGGCTTTGAAGCCCGGCTTCTTCGGCTTGATGAATTCGCTGATCCCCGTCAGCGTGCCGCCGGTGCCGATGCCGGAAACCAGGATATCGACCTTCCCGTCGGTGTCATTCCAGATCTCCGGGCCGGTGGTTTCGCGATGAATCTTCGGATTGGCCGGATTGGCAAATTGCTGCGGCATGAAGGAGTGGGGAGTTGTCGCTCGCGATCTCCTCCGCCTTGGCGATGGCGCCTTTCATGCCGTTGGCGCCGGGCGTCAGCACCAGTTCGGCCCCGAAAACGCGCAGCAGGACCCGCCGTTCCAGGCTCATCGTGTCAGGCATGGTGATGATGAGCCGGTAGCCTTTCACCGCCGCCACGAAAGCCAGTCCGATCCCCGTGTTGCCGCTGGTGGGTTCCACCAGCACGGTTACGCCGGGAGTGATTTTTCCCTGGCGTTCGGCTTCCTCGATCATGCTCAAGCCGATGCGGTCCTTGACGCTCGCCAGCGGGTTGTGGCTCTCCAGCTTGGCGACGACTGTCGCGCCTGCTCCCTGGGTGACACGGTTCAAGCGAACCAGAGGGGTACGTCCGATCAGTTCGGTAACGTTGTTTGCGATCTTCACGTGACTTGCTCCGTGCAAATAAGAGGGTTTTTCTGCTGTGTGAGTTGCTGTCCGGCCGCTGTGGTTAAAACAGAGAACTAGGCTAGTTCGAGTGCGCAGGGGCCGCTACACAGGCTGCTGAAAAACGCGCCGAAGCAACAAGCGAGGCGCAACGGGATGTGGGTATCACAGCATCGTCACACAAGAAGCTGTGGTGCTCAATGCCCTGCAGTTTGTTTTTCAGCAGCCGTACAACAGGGAAATACGAGAGGGCGATGGAAGAGACGTGCAGCTGTTTCCTGGCGATGCGCGATCGGAGACACAAGTCTGCGGCTCGTGTCCGAGATTACCTGGAGGGTTCGGATTGTCTTTCCCGAATCCATTCCCGCTATCCTTACTCGGGCTGAGGTGCCCCACATCTGCCTGAGTTTGGCAGATGTGGGTAGTCTAATCAACCCTGCGGAAGGGTGCCCACATAGAGGTCCCCCCGCACTCTACGTCGGCAGGGCGGCTAGTGCGCGATCAGTAAAACTCCGCCGGCCACGAAAATGGCGGCGAACCAGCGCCGGCGGTCGACCACTTCCTTCAGGAAGATGCGCGCCGCCACTGCGTTGGTGACGAACGTCAGGGAAGCCGCGGTAGGAGCCACCAGGCTCACGTCAGCCCAGGAAAGCCCCACCAGCAGGCTGAAAAACGCCAGCGCCATGAAAGCCAGGGCCAGCAAAAATTGCCCGCTGGTCAGTACTCTGGCCGCCACCGCCAGAAGCCCTTTTTCCCGGCGCAGCGCGCCCAGGTCTCCGATATGGCGCATCGCCTTGGAGAGAAGAATGTCTCCCGTCGTCGAGGCGCTGACAACCATCAAGATGGCGGACCACGTGTAAAGGGTTTTCACTTGCCCATCTCCGCCAGCTCTGGTTTCGTTACCGCGACCGGTTGATGAGCCGTGGCCTCGGTGTGTGTCTCGCGTTCGGTGTGAGAGGGGCCGCCCGCCACAAACCCCACTCCGGCTACGATCAGCATAATTCCGGCCCAGCGCTGGAAGCTGATCTGTTCGTGCAGCAGGGTGTGCGCCAGAAACGCCACTACCACGTAGCTGAAGGCGGTGGCCGGCAGCACAAAGGTCAGGTCCGCCCAGGAGAGCGCCGTGAGGTAAGCGGCAAAGAAGACTAGAAGTAAGCCGATACCGAGCAGGACCCACGGGTTGGTCAAGGCGCCCAAAACGCTGCCCAGGTTGGAGACGTGAATTTCGCCAACCTGCTTCATGCCGCGAGCCAGCAAGACATCGCCGACTGAGCTGAACAGCACGACGCAGACCAACACCATGCACTTACGGAAATTCAAGGCAAAACCTTTCGACCTGATGCCGTCTTCTTCATTGTAGCTGCAACTGCCCCATTCTGCCCTACGCAGAATCCCTGGGGAACCATGCCCGTCGCCGTAATTAGGGTTATGTTAAAGATTGAAGAACCGGCCGTGGCCTTGGTTGCCTGGCGCTCAAGCTTCGGCGGTCTCAGCCGAAGTTGCCGACTTCTGCGGCTGTTGTGCCTGGGTTCCGGAACCCGCCGCTTGTTTCTCCCGCGCGTCCTTTACTGCCTGATAGCGCGCGGCCCGTAGTTTCAGGAAGTCTCTCGCCTCTTTGTACAGGCGTCGGCGCTCCGTGCCCTTCCAAAGCGCCTTGAAGACAATCGGGACCCAGATTCTCGGCCTGAAGTAATACTCGTCGTAGAAGCGGTGGACCGCCTCCATGATCTCCTCGGCGGCCAGTCCTGGGTATTCGATGTGCGCCAACTGATGCCCGCCGGTATCCACCATCTCCTGCCGGTTGGTGATGAAGCCGTTCTTCTGCGCCCAGTCGAAAAGCTCCGTGCCCGGGTAGGCGTGCGCAACCGAGACCTGGACGGTATCCAGGTTCAATTCCTTGGCGAAGTTGATCGTCTTCCGTATGGTCTGCTTGGTCTCTCCCGGCAGGCCGAGGATGAAATCGCCGTGGATGGCCAGGCCCAGTTTCTTGCAATCCCTGGTAAATTCGCGCGCCCGCTCGACGGTGGCGCCCTTCTTGATGTTTTTCAGAATCTGCGGATCACCGGACTCGTAGCCGACGATGACCAGCCGGCAGCCCGCTTCCTTCATGGCCTTCAGCGTTTCGAAGTCGGTGGTCACGCGCGAGGTGCATGACCAGGTCAGCCCCAGCGGCTTCAGCTTCGCGCAAAGCTCGATGGTGCGCGCCTTCTGAATGTTGAAGGTATCGTCATCGAAGAAGAACTCCTTGACCTCCGGCCAATACTGCTTGGCCCGGGCCATTTCTTCCGCGATCTTGTCGCTCGAGCGCTTGCGCCACGGATGCCCGCTCAGCGTCTGCGGCCACAGGCAGAAGGTGCACTGCGCCGGGCAGCCGCGGGTGGTGTAGAGAGCGACAAAGGGATGCAGCAGGAAGGGAACGTTGTACCGGGTTACGTCGAGGTCTCTCTTGTAGACATCGGTGACGTTCGGCAGAACGTCCAGGTCAGCCAGCGCCGGACGGTCGGCGTTGTGCACGAAGTTTTCGTTCTGCCGGTAAGAGACGCCCAGTATCTCCTCCACCGGTTTGCCATTGGCGAACTCAACCGCGGCGTAATCGAACTCCCTGCGCACCACGAAATCGATGGCCTTGCCCAGGCGCAGCGATTCTTCCGGCAGGGTGCTGACATGCGGACCCACGAAGGCGATCTTCAGCTTCGGGTTCGCTTCCTTCATCGCCGCCGCCAGCTTGCAGTCTCCGGCAAAGCCGGGCGTGGAGGTGAAAAGCACCAGGAATTCGTACTGCTTGCCGATCGCGATGGTTTCCTCGGCGCTGACGTGATGCGGCGGAGCATCGAGCAGGCGGGAGCCTTCCAGCATGCCGGCCGGATACGCCAGCCATACCGGGTACCAGTACGATTCGATCTCGCGCGTGGCGGGCCAGCGCGAGCCGGCGCCCCCGTCAAAATTCTCAAATGAGGGCGGGTTCAGAAACAGCGTCTTAAGAGGCATAACACGTAATTTTGATACTAACATTCACCCGCCGCCGAACACGATTGAAATCGAAGCGGAGTGCACTGATTTGAAACTGGATGGCATTTTATGCAGGTTGAATGGGGAAAAGAAAACTGGACCCCAGTATGTTTTTTGCTACTGGTGGCACCCTGGATGGTGCGCCCACACTCGGGACTTCATCCTAGGCGGCCGGTGCGGTTCGCGGCACGTAGATGGCGCAGTCGGCGTCTTTGACTGAAAGCATGTAGTCGCGCCCGATAGCGTCGAGCACTTCGTCCGGAAAGCGTTCGCTGGGCCGCTCGACGGATTCTACAGGGACGCGGAGCTGAATAGCTCCGAATTCGCGTCTGTCGATTCTCGCGACAAGTTCGCTGCTGCGGAGCTTGCCGAAACGCATTAATCGTGTCGCGTTGAAGGGATCGTAGACATAAGGCTTACCGGCCTCATAACAGCAAAGCAGGCTTTCGCAGATGGCCGCTCCTGGCTGCGCTCGGAGGAAGTCTACTTGCTTTCTGAAGCCAGCCTCCTTGTCGCGCATTTCCGCAAGTCGCCGTGAGAAATTGAAATCACCGGATAGCAGAAAGCTAAAGATCAGTCCGGAGCACAGGATGACGGGAATCCCTCTCCTCCACAAGCCGGAAAATCTTCCCAGGGGCGCATCGATTCGCCGCCATGCCGAATCTAGCAGTATTCCCATGATTATCGAGGTGGCCAGAAAATTACTGAAGAAGGTGTTGACCGCCACACCGCTACCGAAGCCAAAAGCGAATCCGACAAACATCGACGCCAGAAATAGCAAAGCGATAGGCCGATACGCGTTGTTGCCTGGCTTTTTCAGAGTCCGAATCGCCCAGAATAAAGCAACGACAAAAGGCAGAGTTGTCGCTACCGGGAAGCTTACCGCCAGTTCCAGAGATCGAGGGCTAAGCAGGTTCGACAAGAAGAAGGGCCCCCCTGCCACAATGTTCAGGAAAATGGAGGAACCGCCCAGGAGCGTGCAAAACAGCAGAAACTGCCAGGCCTTTCGGCGGCAAGCAAACCAGCAATCGAGAAACACAGCCAGAGGGAAATCGACCGGGTTGTGCTTGATGTTTCCGCCGATTACGAACAGCAATGCGACCGCCGCGAGGCGGATGGTGCTCGCTGAGCCGGAGAGGGAACTGGAGAAGTAGAGCAGAAAGCCGCCGACGAAAAAGATATACGGGAGCACCTGCGGATCATTAGCCCCAATAGACAAAGGCGACTGCGTGCAAAAAATGGCCAGGCAAAACGATGCTCCCAACAGCGCCGGAGTCACTCCCTCGGTCACCTTCCTGATCGCCAGGGCGACGAATGCACAGCAGATCGCCAGCGAAATCAGTGACAACATGCGCCCGGTCAGCAGAGGGTCATGCGTCAGGCGAGACAGGTAAGCCACTACGTGGAACGACAGTGCCGGATAGTTCACGGTTGTCCAGCTATATCTCTCGCCGTAGAGAGGAAGATGTTCCGTTACTCTCAGCGCGGCATAAGTATTCCACCCCTCGTTGTAATTCACTTCAAAGCGGTAAAACGAGCGAAGTAGCGGACCGATCGCGGTGGCCAGGGAAAACAAGGCGATCGGCCCAAGAACCAGCCACTCCCCAAGGACTCGGTGAACGGATCCCGTTTGGTTGCGGCTTGAAGGCTTCGTAAGCGGTTCATCAAGGATGGGCTGATCGGCCTGTGCGATCGGAGGCTTTGTCGCCTCTTCAGTCGCTTTGGGCACTGAGGGCATTGCTATTTCGAATTCCGATCGGCAAGAAGATTGGTTCCCCTGCTGGCTGCTGGCTGAAGTGCAGGGTATGGCAGCTGATTTGCCGTAGCCGCTATAGTCTCGGCTTGCAGTTGAAATCGCAGGCGTAGCAGATGTAGCAGATAATCCCAGAAGACTTTCGCCGTCGCCTTGCTCGCTCCGGTTTGGCGCGCGCCGAATATGTATCCGACCTCCGCCACCCGTCGCGGTCTGGTGCGTCCCAGCACCTCCAGCAGAATCTTGAACCCACAGGGATTCAAAGTGATTCCTTCGACCAGGGAGCGGCGAACCAGGAAGAAGCCGCTCATCGGATCGCTCACTCTGCCGGTGACGCCGGGAACCAGCGCGATGCCGACCAACTGTGCTCCGCGGGAAGCGATCCTGCGCCAGATAGTCCAGCGCTCGTCGACTCCGCCGCCTTTGACCCGCCGGCTCGCGACCGCAAGGTCCGCGCCCCGCGCCATCTTCGCCCAAAGCTCCCCGGCGACGTTGGAGGATGCTGCAGGTCGCCGTCGATCACGCCCAGGACTTCGCCTTGTGCAACTTGCCAGCCGCGCACCACTGCCGTCGCCAAGCCGCGCTCTCCTATGCGGCGAAGCACCTTCACTCGAGGGTCCGAGCCTGCGATCTCCATCGGCCGCTCTGCCAGGTGCCATCGGGACTGTCGTCGTCGACAAGGATCAATTCGAAAGCCTCCCCGACCTCGGCGGTCAGCACAACCCGCAGCATGTCAACCAGCTCTTGCACGTTGCGCGCTTCGTTGTAGGTCGGAATCACCATCGAGAGCTTGACGCTCGATTTGCCCGGCCTCGGCGGCACCACCAATGGGCCGCCGGGAACAGCCACTGTACAAATTTCCTCTAGCTACAGGTTGGCCATTGGGTGAATTCCGCCGGGACAAGATGATGCGTGATGTCGGCAGAATACCAGCAATCGGAAGCGAACTCCATGGTTTTTCGGTGCTAAATCAATTTGTATGCTGTCCCAGGTCCCGCGCTGCTAGAAATTCACTTGATCGCGCCTGTGCTGGGCGATCGTGCGTTGTCGCCGGCAGAATCTACTTTCTCGACTCTAGAGCCTGTTATTAACTTATAGGACGGGCAGCGTTGCGAGCGAAAATTGGGCCAGACGAGACGGAGTCCGAGGGGCATGGTGATTCCATGTTCGAGGACGACAACGAAGTCTGGGCCGATTTGCGCCGCAACCCTGCGGGACGGGGCGGATTTTCCCGATCGCAGTGTCACTCGTCGCTAAAATACTTCAGTATTTGCCGCTCCTCGCTCCTCGCGCTCGGAAAAATCCGCTCCCGTCGCTGCCGCCCTATAAGTTAATAACAGACTCTAAGGCGCTGACCTGGGAAATTGCTCCGATTTGCCGCGTGCATCCAAGCAGAACCATTCTGGCGTGGGGAAAGCTCCCCGGCTTTTTTGTATAATCCAAATTTGCGACCCGCTATGATCAGCAACGAAACCTGGCTAGTCGCCATCGATGCTTTGCGCGCCAACAAAGTTAAGGCCGCATTGACGATGCTCGGCGTGATCATCGGCAGCGCCTGCATCGTTCTCGTCGTAACCATTGCCCTCATCGGCAGAAATTACGTCCTCGCCCAGATCGAAGGAGTGGGCTCGAACCTGGTTTACGCGTACTATACGTCGGGAGAGAACAGCCGCGGACTTGGCCGACGAAATCAGTCGTCGCCGACATGAAGGCCGTCCGCCAGCTTCCTCATGTAGTCGAAGCCGCCGGCACGGACGACATGAGCGGTCTGAAGGTCATCGCTGACGGCAAGGAGCGGGCCGTTTCGCTGGTTGGGGTCACCGAGGGATTTCAGAAGATCCGCAACCTGCTCATCTTGCAGGGACGCTATTTCGATGAATCGGATATGCAGACGGCCTCCAAGGGCTGTCTCATTACCCAGGATCTAGCCAAGCAGTTCCGCGTGGACATGGTCGGCAAGTCACTCCGCATCGGCGAACTTCAATTCACCGTCATCGGCGTCTTCCGCGAGCGCGTGGCCACCTTCGGGCAGTCGGAAATCTCCGCCGAATCGGTGCTGATTCCTTTCCCGCTGTTCAAGACCTACCGGGGAAGCGAGTTCATCCGCACCCTCTACGCCCAGGCCGACTCGGCGCAGGACGTGTCGCTGGCCACCGCCGAGGTGCAGCACCTGCTTCAGTCCAGGCACCGTCCGGGCGTGGTCTTTACGGTGCAGAACCTCTCTTCCATCCTGGATGCGGCGCGCAAGATCTCCATGGCGCTGACCATAGTCCTGCTGATGGTCGGTGCCATCGCCCTGATCATCAGCGGCGTCGGCATCATGAACATCATGCTGGTCACGGTCACCGAGCGCACCAAGGAGATCGGGCTGCGCAAGGCGGTGGGCGCCAGGCGCAGCGAAATCCTCTACCAGTTCCTGATCGAAGCCTTCCTGATCAGCGGCATCGGCGCCTTCATCGGCATCTTCCTGGCGATCGGCGTCAAGATCGTCCTCGAGCCGCTCCTGCCCGCCGAGTACAACATACACATCCCGATCTCGGTGGCCTCCATCGTCGTTTCCTTCACCGTTTCCTGCGCCATCGGGGTGCTGTTCGGATATCTGCCGGCCAGCCGCGCCTCGCGCTTGCAGCCGACCGAAGCGCTCCACTTCGAGTAAAAGAAGTTTCAAAGTTTCAGGGTTTCAACGTTTCAAGGGGTTGACGGTCTGCCGAAACCTTGAAACTCTGAAACCTTGAAACCCGTTTTACGGGGCTGCCGGCAGCGCCCAGGCGTCCAGCTCGCCGGTTTGCCGCATCAGCTCCAGGCTGGCTTGCGACAGTGCCAGTTGCGAATCGAGATAGCTGGAGTAGCGGTTGCTGGAATCCAGCCGCGCGTTCTCCCGGTCGCGCGCATTAGCCTCTCCCGCCGCCAGCTTGGCGGCGACCGCTTCGATGCTCGCTTGCGCGACCTCGTACTCAAGCCGTGCCACCTCGTTCGCCGCGGCCAGCCGGCTGATGTCCCGCTGCCTCCTTAGCGTATTCTCCTCCACCTGGTTGCGCACCAATTCGGCTTCCTTGCGCACCTTCAGCAGATCGGCCGAGGCGGCGTTGGCTCGCGCGTGCTGCGCGAAGTCGCTGATCGGGAAGCGAATGGATAGCCCGGCCGCAAAGCTGTTGGGTTCAAATTTCTTGTAGAAGTCCTCGTAGTTATTGATGTAGTTGCTCAAGCGCTGATACTGGCTGACGAGATCGATGGAAGGATAGAGAGCGCGGGAGGCGGCGCGGGCGCGCAACTCCGCCGTTACCACCCGCTCTCTCGCCAGCCGGACCTGGGGATTGTTCTGCACCGCCTGTGCCGGCAGGTTCTGATCCTGATGAATCTCTGGAGTGGAGGGAATGGAATCGCTGACGGTTTCGATTTCCTCGGCTGTCAGGCCTGTAAGCCGCGCCAGGCGTTGCCGCGCGACATCGGCTGCGGCCTGTGCTTCGGCGATCCGCATCTGCACGCGGGCAACGTTCAACTGCGATTTCTTCAAGTCAAGCTGGCTGTCGAGTCCCTCCTTCAGCCGCTGCCGGGTGATGAATTCGGCGTGGTTGGCGGTCTGCGAGGCTTCCGTCAGGACCTTGATCTTCGCCAGGGCATTATCCAGTTGGAGGTAAGCGGTGGCGGCATCCAGAATCACCGCGCTGTGCTTGTCGGTTACATCGAGGCGGGAAGCCCGCCACTCGTTACGCTCGGCCTTTACCAGATCATGCTGCGAGAAGTTCAGCAACATCTGCTGTGTGCTGACGTTGAAGATCGACGGCGCGCTGCCGGCCAGCGGCGGTGGAATGCCGAGCGAGTAGCCGAGCCCTGAGCCGAACACGATCGTAGGCAGATAGGCGGCACGTGCCTGCTGGTAAGTGTCGCGCGCCTTCTGCTGGTCGGCCACCGAGATGGCCATCACGCTGCCGCGCTGCAGCGCCAACTGAATTGCCTTTTGAAACGGAACCGGCTCGGCCGGGCAAGGCGCGGCCAGGGCCGCCAGCATGACCACGGCAAGCAGCCACAATCGCTTCACGTGATGACCTCTGAACATCCGCTTATCTCTCAACTCAGGCCTGGGAAGATTTTGAAACCCGAGTATAGCAATTCGGGTGGGACAAAGGGACTGGAGGATGACTTACTCAACCTTCTTTTGCTCAAGTAGGGCTAGTTCTCGGTTGTCAGCCGCGTACCCGAGAGCGTGCCGGATTGCACACAGAGGTTCATGCGCCCAGCCGCCGCAACGCTTCCTGAGCTGGCTGGTAATTGCTCGCCAAGGCCAGCGACGAGTGATACTCGCGGATGGCTTCCTTCGCGTCCCCCATTTTTTCCAGCGCCTGTCCCAGCAGGTAGTGTGCCCGGAAAGCGGTGGCATACTCGTCGTTGCTATTGCCGCGCAGGTACTCGCGCAGCGCCTCGCAAGCCTGCGGCAGCATCCGTCCGTTGCGCGCCCAGCAGTTCTCCGGCGTCGAACAGGTCCTCGGGATTCTTCTTGGGCGAGTCCAATGCGTGGCGCACGGCGTCGTCGAATTCGCCCCAGCGCTTGCCGGTTCGGTAGAAGCGCGCCAGGTCGAGCCAGGCGCCGGAGGCGCCGCCGCTGGCCTGGACTGCCGCTTTGAACTGGCGCTCGGCTTCCTTCCAGTTCTTTTTTTTCTGCGCCAGCATGGCGCGGATGCTGCTGGCCCCGGCGGGATCCTGGGAGCTCATGCCATCCGCCAGTGCTACGGCCTTGTAGTCGCCTCCTCCGACGATCGACGGCGCCAGCACGTAGAACTCCGCCAGATCGCGGCGGATCGGCCAGCTCTCCGGATCGAGTTGATGCGCGCGTTCGAACTCCCGCACCACCTTGCGCGCCAGTATGAAGGCCATGACCGGGTTCGCCTGCTCCGCCTTGCGGCCGTAGGCGCGGCCCAGCCACAGGTGATAGGAAGCCACCCGGGGAGCCAGTTGCACCGCGCGCTCGCCGTTGCTGATGGCCTGTTCCCAGTTATCCACCAGGTAATAGACGCGGCACAGGATGGAATACGCCTCGGCATCGTTTGGTTCGGCCTGGATTTTCTGTCGCAAGGCGCGGATCGTCTCGTCGGGCCGGCCCACGGAGAATGGTTCGGCGACCGACGTTGCCGCCAGAGTAATGAGGAGACAGAACAGGACCATGGCCGCGCGGTAGGTCCGCCGGCCGGAGTGTGCTGGGAGGCTGGGAAGATTACTCATGCGGATAATTCGTGCGGAACGGCTACCTCACTGCTTTGCGACGATCTTCACATCCGCCCCGTCCGATAGCGGCGAAGGGCTCAAGGAAGCTACCGCCACCGTGTCGTTCTCCGAAAGTCCTTTCAGGATTTCAACCCGGGTGAGGTTCACCACCCCCGTCTGCACCTGGCGCCCTTCCAGCCGGTCGTTCTGAACCACGTACACGATTCGCTTGTTTCCCTCATCGTGCAGCGCCTCGCGCGGAAGGGTGAGAGCGTTGTTGGTGTCGGCGGTCACGATCCGGGCGGTAATGTTGACGTTGGGCAGCAGCTTCTGATCTCCATTGTCGACCGTGCACAGCACTTCGCCGATCATGCGGCTGCCGCGGCTGACGATATTGGCCGGCAGGGTCGCGACCTGCCCATTCCAGACGCGGCCCGGCAGCGCCTCCCAGGTGATCTGCACCGCCTGCCCCATGCGCAGCCGGCCGACCTCGGGCTCATCCACAAAGGCGCGCACCTGCACCTGTTTCAAGTCGGCGAGTTGTACCAGCAGGTCGCCGCTGTTGACATAAGCGCCATGCCGCACTGGCAGCGAGTAAACCGTGCCGGCAAACGGCGCCCGCACGTTCGAATTCTCGATCAGGTCCTGCGCCGCCACCACCGCCGCCTCCGCATTGTGGACATCGGCCTGCGCTCGCTCCCGGTCAAGCTTGGAGAAGCGCCCGGTTCCTTTCTCCTCCAACAGCCGCAGGTCGGCTTGGGCGCGGTTCAGCCGGTCGCGCGCTGCCGTTACCTCCGCCTGCGAAGCCGCTCCCTGTTGCTGCAGCCGGGTTACGGCCTGCAAGTTGCGGTCCGCCGCATGGAACGCGTCTCGCGCCTTGGTCAGGCCGGCTTGGCGAGTCAGCAGCTCCTCCGGCGATCCTCCCGCCTGCATGGCAGCGTAGTTTGCCTGGGCCGCCCGCAGTTGCGCATTAGCCCGCGCCAGCGAGGCCCGGGCGGCGGTGTCATCCAGTTGCACCAAAAGCTGCCCGGGACGGACCGCTTCGCCTTCCTGGACCAGGATTTGCTTTACCGTAGCCGGCCCCGGCGCATGCGCCTCGAAGTTGTGCCGCGGTTCGACCTTGCCGTTGGTGGTAATCGTGCTCAGGATTGCCTGTCGTTCCGGCTTGGTAACCTGGATGCGAATCTTGCGCGGGCGCAGCCACATGAAAGCCCCCGCCGCCACCACCAGGGCAATGATTCCGGCTACGACCGCCCAGTTCCGGCGCACACTCATTGCCGCCTTGTCCGCAATTCCGTTTGCCATTTTGAGGAGTTCAGACTTGATTATAAATGACGGGCCAAATAACCCTTAATTACTGCAGGATTTCGGATCCAGGGTGTAGGGATTACCGGAAATCGATCCCCTAACCCCTAAACCCTGTTCCCTAAATCCTATTCCCTGATCGCTGTATCAGAGTAGGCCTTTGCCTGAGCAATTGGCAAGAACGCCCTGTTCCAGAAGCTGCAGTTCCGCTCGGGAATTGGTAGTGGAAGCGGTGCGGAAGACGTTCCTCGGCAAGTGAATTCGGGCTGTTTTATGCCGAAATCCAGCCTCGAATTCCTGATCCGCGATGCATAATTCCTCGCCCCTGCGCACGAAATCCATCATCTGATGGAGAAGCAACGATGGACAACAAGGGGAACGTGCGACCATGGCCGGCCTTCTCCAGTCTGCTGTTAAGAACACCGTTCGCGACATAAGCCGCAACCACACCATGGCCTTTGCCGCCGCGCTCTCCTATTATTTCGTCCTTGGCCTCTTTCCCGCGCTGATCCTGCTGGGCGCGGTGCTGGTTCTGCTGCCCATCCCCAACCTGTTTCCGCAGATACTGGACCTGCTTTCGCGCGTCGTTCCGCCGGACGCCATGGGGCTGGTGCGCCAGATCACCGTTTCGGTGATTACGCCCAACGGCGGCATCCTGCTCTCGTTCGGCGTGTTTGGCGTAGCCTGGAGCACCTCGTCAGGCTTTGCCGCCCTTATCGAAGCCCTGAACGTTGCCTACAACGTTCCCGAGGCCCGGCCCTTCTGGAAGACGCGGGCGCTGGCGCTGCTCATGGCCTTGGGAGTTGGGGCAATGCTGCTGGTCGCCTTGGGGTTTCAGGTCCTCGGACCTGACTTCGGGCGCTGGCTGGCTCACCACTTCGGACTGAGGCCCATCCTGCGCCTGCTCTGGCCTTATCTGCGTTGGGGAGTCACTGTAGCGTTTGCCTTCGGTGCCATCCTCGCCACCTACGGGATCATGCCGAACATCCGCCAGCGACTCAAGGAAGCCTTGCCGGGAGCCGTCCTCGCCACCGTGTGCTGGACTGTGCTCTCCGATGCCCTCGGCATCTATTTCCGCAGCTTTGCCCATTTCAACAAGACCTACGGTACCTTGGGCGCCGCCATCGTCCTGATGGTATGGGTCTACTACACCAGCTTCGCCGTCCTGATCGGAGCCGAGTTCAACTCCGAGTTGATGCAGTTGCGCGCCGGAGGCAGACTGCCGCTCAAACAGCCGCCGCCAACTACGGTCAAACCGCAGCCCGCCACCGAGTCCAAGTCCGACGTGGCCGCCTGACGCTGTTCGTAGGCCCAGTCGCCCTCGGCTGGGCGGGCGAGCGAAATCTCGCCTCAACCGCACTTGCGCTTGTTGAGGTTGCATTTACAATTCCCTCATGCGTAAGACAAAGGTCACCAGACTCGGATACACCTCCGCTCACGCCGCCGCCGGTCTGGATGCGAACTTCCCCGAAATCGAAACCTGGCCCAACCAGTTTCCCGGCTACGAGATTGAGATCGACATCCCCGAGTTCACCTCCGTCTGTCCCAAGACGGGCCTGCCGGACTTCGGCGTTCTCTGGATACGCTACATGCCCGGCAAGCTCTGCCTGGAGCTGAAGTCGCTGAAGGAATACATCAACACCTATCGCAACCTCGGCATCTTCCAGGAGAACGTCGTCAATCGCGTGCTTGAAGACGTAGTGCGCGCCGCCCGTCCGGTATGGGCCGAGGTGCGCGGCCAGTTTCGTCCCCGCGGCGGCCTGGGGACCCTGGTGGAGGCGTACTGGCCGAGGCCCGAAATCGGCCGCCGCCAGCGCAGTGGGCGATAGAGACGCCGATGCGCACGGAGGATACCGCCGCTGCCGCTTCGCCGGGCATCTGGCGCGGTGCCGCCGGCGCCGCCCTCCTGATTCTGACCGCGCTGAACTTCGTCAACTACATCGACCGCTCCGTGCTGTTCGCCGTTCAGCCGCTCATCCAGCAGGAATTCCGCCGCGGCGATGTCGAGTTCGGAATGCTCACCTCGGCCTTCTTCATCTTCTACATGTGTACGGCCCCGTTTATCGGGCCGCTGGCCGACCGCTATCCGCGCCGGCTGATTATGGCCGCCGGCGCCGCCATCTGGAGCGGCGCCACTCTGCTGACCGCCGTCACCTACAACTTCACCGAGCTGCTCATTCGCCACACGGTGGTCGGAATCGGCGAAGCCACCTTCGTAACCATCGCGCCGGCCTATATCGCCGATTTCTTCCCCGAGCATCAACGCGGCCGCGTCCTCTCGATTTTCTATCTCGCCATTCCTGCCGGAACGGCCCTGGGATACCTGCTGGGCGGTTCGCTCGGCGGCCACTTCGGCTGGCGGGCGCCTTTTTACGTCGGCGCCGCCCCCGGGTTTCTGCTGGCTCTGCTGTTGTTCGCCTTGCCGGAGCCCGCGCGCGGCTCCGCCGACCACATCTCGGGAAGCTTCGAGCGCGACACTTTGCGCGGGCTGGGGAAGAACAAAGCCTTCTGGACTTGCAGTCTCGGGATGGCGATGCTGACCTTCGCCATTGGCGGCATGCAGGTGTGGATGCCGACCTTTCTATTCCGCATGCGCGGCATCCCGCTGGCCGATGCCAACCGCGTCTTCGGCCTGATGACGCTGGCCAGCGGAATCCTGGCTACTCTGCTCGGCGGATGGCTCGGCGATTTTCTGCTGCGCTTTACCCGCGGAGCTTATTACCTGGTTTCGGCCGTGGGCATGGCGGTGACGCTGCCCGCCATCGTGGCGGCTGTCTACATCACCGGAGAGGGAATGTATCCGGCCATCTTCGTGGCCGAGTTTTTTCTGCTGCTGAACACGGCGCCGCTGAACGCGGCGCTGGTCAACTCGGTCGGAGCCAGGATTCGCGCCACCGCCATCGCCGTCAATCTGTTCACCATTCACATTCTGGGCGACGCCTTTTCGCCCACCCTGATGGGCTACATCTCCGATCGCAGCAATCTGCGCACGGCATTTCTGGCGGCTTCGGTCGCGGTGGCGCTTTCCGCCGTCATTTTGTTCTACGGAATGCGTTTCGCTCCTGCGGTCGCTGTGTCGGACGCTCCGTCTACAGCTGGCAAGAACTGAAGACGAGAGCGTGAAGGCGAACGATACTAACCTGCCCCGGCCTTTACTTCGTCGGCTCCATTCGCAAGACGTCGTTGAAGCGGTTGAAGTAGTTGAACAAGCCGATGGCCGCGGCCAGCTCGATAATCTCTCCTTCGGGAAAATGGACGCGCAACTCCGCCCAGAAAGCATCGTCGATCGCGTGCGGGCGCAGTGTCTCGCGTTCGGCCAGCTCCAGGGCCGCTTTCTCGGCCGGCGTGAAATCGGCGCGCTCGCGGAAGTACGCCAGATTCTCAATCTGTTCTTTGCTCCATCCCAGCCGTTCTGCCAGAACGGTGTGCGAGGCCAGTCAATAGACGCAGTGGTTGATCTGCGAAGTTCGCACGATCACCAGTTCCTTGAGTTTGGGAGAAACTGTTCCGCTTTCCATCACCGCCCGCAGGTGGGCGATCAGGGTTCGCAGGATCTCAGGCCGGTGGGCGACAGTGCGGAACATGTTGGGCACGTTTCCGCGCTGTTGCTGGTAGTGGTCGTAAATCGATTGTGTTGGCTCATCTACTTCGGATCGTTCCAGGCGCCGGATACGCATGTGTTACTCCTCGTAATAAAAGCGTGTCCTTCCATTTCCATTAAACCCAACGTCCGTTCACTTTTTCCGGATAGTGCCTGTACTTTAGGGCTACGACTTATGGATTAAGGCCTGTACGCGCCCACAATTTTGCTCGTCCACGGGCAAACTGTCCAGCCATGCTCTGCTTTTTCTCATTCCCGAGCATCCCATTTCGGCTCCTCAGCACCTTAATTCCCAAATTCCCAGGTACCAAGGGAAATACTTCTAAAGTATTAAGTAAAAATAGCTTGCAGAGTTCCCGGCCAGTATTGCGTCTAAACGTTATAGAGTTACCTACAGAGCTGCTGCTGTAGCGCTATAGCGGGAATGATGCCGGGGCGCGAGTCATTTTGGGAATGGCTGCGAGCATCAGTTTTGTTTTGGGAATGAATGTGATCAGGTTGTTCAATTTCGTTCTGCTGGTTTCGTTAGCTGTCGGCGTGGCTATCGCGCAATCGTCAGGCCCGCAGGCTCCGGCGCCCAACTCCTCCGCGACGGTCGTCAATCCTGACGCGCAGACCCAGTTGCTGCGCATCCTGACGCCGGCGGCAGGACAGCAGCTCGGCACCAATTACGTGCAGGTGAGTTACGAGCTGATGAATCCAGGCATGGCCGGCGGCGAGCCGAACTTCCTCCTCCAACTCGACGACCGCGATCCGATCACCACCCGCGAGACGACCTACAACTTCACCGGACTTACTCCCGGCCAGCATTCGCTGACCGTGCAAATGGTGGATGCCAACGGCACGCCTGTGACTGGCGGCCGCACCTCCGTCGTTTTCTTTGTGGCCTCGCCGGCCTCTTCCCAGCCTGCGCCGCGCACCAATGTCGAAGCCGGCGGCGAGCAGCCGAAGCTGGCCGCTGCCTCGAGCCCTCTGCCGCTGCTCTCCGTGGTTGGATTCGGAGCGCTGCTGGGCGGCGTAATTTCCGCGCTGCGCGCCCGCAGGTAGCACCCTTTCGCTTGGACACCTGTAGAAGCTGTATGGGGCAACCCTCAACTGGCAGCATGCAAATTCGCGCGCGGCAGCTTTGCTTTTTTGCATCACAGTAGAACGTCGGATGGTATTGTCGATTTGGCCGCTGGTGGCGGCTTTCCGGCAGAGCCCCGACAAATTCAGCAATTGCATTTGCCAAAGTTGAAAACCGCTGTCTGCCTGGCACGGAACGCGAGGTGACTCCTCCCATGCTGTCTAGCTTCAAGTCCAAGCTGCCAACCCTGCTGATTCTTGCCGGAGCTGCTCTCCTGGCCTATGTGGCGGTGCAGTATGCAACGATGTCCTACGGGCAGAAGCAGCTTGCGCGGCAGTGGCAAGCACAGCAGCGGAAGGTGTCATCGGCTTCGCCACCTTCCTCCACTCTCGCAGTCGCCGACAGCCTTACCCGGCTCAGCATTCCCAAGCTGAACTTCTCCGCCGTTGTGCTGGAGGGAACCGAGCGCCGGCAACTGCTGCTTGGTCCGGGACACATGCGCAGCACGGTTTTTCCCGGAGCTTCCGGCAACTCGGTCATCACCGGCCACCGCGATACTTTTTTCCGCCACATCGTTGAGCTCGACAAGGGAGATCGGATCGTCGTCGAGCGCGGCGGCGGCAGCTATATCTACGAGGTCGCTTATAAAAAGGTGGTCCAGCCGACCGAGCTCTGGGTGACTGAGGCCACCAGCGATACGCGCCTGACGCTGCTTACCTGTTATCCGATCCACTACATCGGACCCGCTCCCGAGCGGCTGGTAGTAGTGGCGAAGCTGGTGAGTTCCGGCAGTACGCCTCCCGCCAAGATCGCCACCGCCAGCGCCCCCGTTCGCGACGGCCACGAAGTTTCCCGCAAGCAGTAGCCACGCAAGCACGGGCCGACACTGCTCCTGCATCTGCTGGGGTGGAATCAGCTGCGTGTTTCACAAATGGATGTCTTGAAAGGGCATGGCTTCAGCCATGCCGTCTAGAGCTGAAAAAATGCGGGCTTTAGTGTCTGCGTGAGAACGCCGCACAACTCCCGGTTATAAGCATTCTCGTTTCGCCTTTCGTATCCGGCATCCATGCGGGGGCTCGGGAGCGTGTAAAGCTGTGCTCAGTCCGGCTGCACGGCGTACAAGCGGGTCAGATTGTAGGCCAGACTTGCCAGCGTGAGTTCGATGGCTACCTTCGGCTGGCCCCGCAAACGGAACTGTCGCATCCCGCGTTGCTCTTTCAGCACTCCCCATACCGGTTCGACCATCGCTTTTCGCCTGCCGTAGACCGCCCGTCCCGCTGGACTTCGCAGTTTCTTGCGCATGCGGCGATGGGCGGCGGCGCGGGTTCTGCCCTTACACCGCTTCCCCAAGTTCAGCGCCCGTGCCAGATTCGAATCCGGAACATAGGCGTCCAGCTTAGCCCGCTCCAGTTGCTTCAGGTTCTCCACCGAAAAATACCCGCTATCGGCCACCACTTGCTCCGGCAGCGAACCGCAGCCTCGCTTCACTTCCGCCAACATCGGCAGCAACGAGTCGTTATCCGCGGCGTTCTGCGTTACCCGCTGCGCCACGATGAAGTGATCATCGCTGACGGCAATTTCCCCCGTATAGCCCAACTCGAAGCGTCCGCCTCGCTGCCGCAGAAACCTGGCCTCCGCATCGCTGCGCGACAGCTTCTTCAGTCCGCTCTTGCGTAGCCGTTCCAGCCGCTGCGGCATCTCCGCCAACTTCTGCTCGGCTCTCTCCAGCGCCACCTTCAGCCCGGTCGGTTCCGAGTCGTCTCCATCACACGCCTTTTGCCAGCGTCGCACCTGCCGCCGCAACTTCGCCCGCTCCTCCCGCAGCTTCTGCTCAAAGTCCACCCGGTCGCGGCAAGCATTGGCCTTGATCCGCGTCGAGTCAATCGCCACCCGTCCCAGCTTGCCTAAGCCCAGCTTCCGCGCCATCTCCAGCACCTGCGTAAAGGCGTCGTTGAGCGCCCGCCCGTGCCGCCGCCGAAACGCACTCAGCGCCCAGTTATCCACCCGCTCTCCCGCCGCCAAGTAGCGGAACCCCAGATCCTCCAGCAGCCGCTGTTCGATCCGCCGCGCACTGGTCATGCCCAGTGCATACCCATACAGCCACACACTCAGCATCAGCGCCGGATGGTATAGGCTTCCACCTTCTTCGCTGTACTCCTGCGCAAAACCGCTCAGATTCAACCGGCCCACCATTTTGCGAACAAAAAAGCAAAGGTGATCGGCTCCTAACTCGTCCTTCACGCTCGGCGGCAGCAAGTACGCTTGATCAGGGTTGTAGGGTAGAAATCGTGACATACCTCCTTGTGCCCCATCTTTCCTGTGGAAAACAAGTCAGTTCTCACGCACACACTTTAGCCCCTGAGGGGACTTGGTTCTTCCTTCTGAAATAAATTCATGAGACACGATCTTACGCCATGCGGCGCTTCCGTCTGCCATTGCCGTCGACGGCGGAAGCCTCCTTTCGTTTCCGCAACTCTTTTTTCGAATACATGGTTCCGCGGCAGTTCGCTGCGCCGCACGTGCAGGGCGCCTCGCCTTTGCCGTCATAGAGAAGGTAATCGTAAGTCAGCTCTTCGCCCGGCTCTATGTCGCGCGCGGCCACGATCCAAACGCGATGTTCTTCGTCCTCCACCGTCTCGCAATTCGGCCGGCATGAGTGGTTGACGTACATTGACATTCCGTAGCCGTCAATCACGTGGACACCGTCGCCGACGCCAAACAGATATGTGTAAGGACGGTCTGCATAGAGCTTGTCAGCGTCCTCGTGAACGAGACGCTCGCCCGTGTACTCCAGGATGCGGGCTCCCTTGGCAACGGCTTCGAGGGTGAAGACTCCGGCGGCATGGATAGCAGAGGATCGGACAATCAAGCGCATGATGGCGGCCCGCCGGGCGTGAAGCTCAGGGCGGTGCGGATATAGCTTTCGTGAACCGTTCCAGCAAACTTAAGATGACAATTCCGTGAGCAACGTCGAGTCTCTGCCGCGATAGTGCAAATTGTTTGATCTGGCGGATGGATGGCATGGCCGGGGTTACACAGGCTGCGGGAGGCTGAGCCGGGGAAGGGTCTGGCAGGCCAGGCGAATCTCCTCCAGCCGTTCGCGCTCGATGCTGGCGAATTCCAGCCCGTAGCGCGCGCTGCCGCCGGATGCCGGCGAGGTGGTGGTTCGCCGGCGCACGGTGGCTCGCGGCGTGAGCTCATGGTCGGTGCCGGGCAAGCGGAAGCGCAAGCTGACCAGTTCTCCAAGCATCAATTCCGCCGCCAGCACGACACCTACGCCGAGCTCGCTGATGTCCGTCAGTCTGCCTTCGAACTCTCTGGACTCCCTGCCCACGATCACCGTTACCGGCGTATCGACGCTGTAGCGCGCGGCCAGCCTGGCCAGCGGCCAGCGGATCTGGTTGCCGGGACCGATCATCTCCTCCACCGCCGTCAGCAGCTCGTGCCGCGAATCCGATTTCTGCACGAAGCTGTCGCCCAGGTTCAGCAGCGATTGCGGGATTCTTCCCGGATGCCGGCTCAGCCACACGATGCGGGTGCCAGGCGAGTTCTTGCGGACGAAGGCGGTGGCCTCTTCCAGCCCGTCCAGCTCTCCCGGAACATCGATCAGCAGCAGGTCGAAGGCGGCTGCCTGAAACTCCTGCATGGCCTTCTCCACGTCCGCGTGGCAGACCACTTCGTACCCGGCTGTCTCCAGGTAGGAGCGGCGACGCGCCTGTTCCGCCGGATCGGCTTCGATGTAGAGAATCCGCTTTTGCGTATGTCCGCCCACCTCTACGCATTGCAGGCCGATGTGTCCCGCCAGGTCGGAGCCGGGCTCTCCCACCCAAAGCACCTGGAAGCGCGCCCGCCGGTCTCCCTGCTGCACCGCCAGAATGGAGCCCGGCACCACCTCGGAGCTGACTCCGGTGAGGCGAATCCCGGCACTGGAAATGTCGAGCGTCTGCGCCTGTTCCATGAAGGCGCGTCCGGCGCGGTCGAACCCGAACACCAGGGTGGCGACCTGCAGTGGGAACCGCGGTTCTCGCCGGCTGACAAGGAGGGTCATAGCGCTACCGCTCCCAATCTACCAATTCCTGGTGCCTGATGCCTCTCTTTTTGGGCATCTGGTAACTAACCAGAGACCCCGGGCGGATTGTCCTTGCGGACGATGTCTGGCTATGCACTTCTGGTACCCTGAGAAGCACCTAGAGAGAGCTTATGGCCCTACGTTTGCCGTTGATTCTCATTGCCATCGCCTTGGTTCTGTCCCAGGCAGGTAACTTTCTGGTCATAGACCAGCCGCTGCCCTCCGATGTCGGGGTCGTGCTCCAGGGTGACCGCGCCGACTTTCGGCTGAACCGCGGGATCGAATTGGTAAAAAAGGGAGTTACGCGCGAACTGTTGGTCAATGCCGACAACCGCGACCCCTTCTTCGGTAAAACGTTGCTGCAACACGCGCAGGCCTTTATCCACACGTTGCCGCCGGAATTGGGCGCCCGTATCCACGCCTGCCCCCTGAAGGCTACATCGACGATCGAGGAAGTGGCCGACACGGAGCGCTGCTTGGCGCCGCTGCGACCCTCTCGCGTCCTGGTGATCACTTCCGACTACCACACCCGCCGGGCGCTTTCCGTCTTTCGCACCATCCTGCCCAAGTACTCCTGGTCCGTAACCGCCTCCAACGATCCGGTTGAGTTTGGCGAAAGCTACTGGAAGTCGCGCGAGTGGACCAAAATTGCATTCCTCGAATGGCAGCGGGTTTTCTTCTGGTACCTGTACGAACGATGGAAGGTACAGCCGGTTAGGGGTTAGGGATTAGGGGTTAGCGAATAGCGAAAGAGATCAGGATAGAAATCAGGACAGGATCAGGACACAGGCCCGAAACAGCTCCGGGGTGTCATCCCGAGGAGCACCGTGCAGTTACGGCGCGACGTAAGGATTGTGCATTTCGACGTGGCCATCACCGCAACCAATGCGGCGCTTTTCCTCAGCTAATCCCTAATCCCTATCCCCTATTTCCTAATTCGCCTTGGCAGGCTGGATCGTCTTCGGCGTGCTCAGGTAGCCGCTGATCGCGTCTTTGTCCACCTTGAAGACCACCACTTCATACAACGAGCGGTCGCGTCCGGTATAGAACTGCAGCGGCTCGTTGGCCGTGCGATCCTTCTTCTCGATCGTGCGGTCGTCGGCGATGACGTTCATGGTGAACTTCGAGCGCTTGGAGTCGGCCTTCTTCAGCTGCAGGCTGATGGTTGAAACCGGCTGCCGCTTTCCCTTGTGCAGGGTGAACTCGAAGTAATTGCGGTCGCCCTTCTGCTTCAGGTATTCCAGCTCGTCGTGATTGCGCGCGATCAATCCGCTCTGCACGCCGAGATCGCCAATGGCCTTTTCCAGCTTAGCCTTGGTCGCTTCCAGGTCGGTGCGCGTGGTGGCGATGTCCTGCTTGGCGCCGCCCAGATCGGTCTTCACCCCTGTGACCTCGCCGGTAACCTGCGAGACCTGCTGCTGGGTCTTTTTCTGCGCGGCCGTCAGCTGCTGTTGCTGCTGCTTGAGTTCTGCCGTGCGCTTGTCGATCTCCGCCTGCGTCATTCCGACCTTGGAGCCGAGCGCCTGCACCGACTCCGAAACCGACTTGTTGGTCAACTGCAGCCTGTCCTGGAGCTGCTTGTTGGAGGCTTCCAGAGTCTGCTGCTTCTGCTCCAATCCCTGCACGCGGCCACGCAGGTCGAACAGCAGGAATAACGAAACCAGTACGTAAACGGCGGCCACGCCAAGAACCACGTTGCGCGCAGTGTTGCTCTTGCCGGCCGCTTCCGAGGCCTTTTCCTCAAGCATGGTATTACTCCTTTTACGTTCAGTTACTCGCGATTGTTACAGCCACGTTTCACAGTGTCAATCAGAGAAAACCCAGGAGAGGCGTAAGCACCGGGTGTTAGTCTCGGTTCGCCGGGGCGGCTTTTTGGACTATAAGTTCTGAGAACGCCTGTCACTCAGTTTCTACTCTCGTTTGCGCTTGAACCTGAGCAGGTTTCTCAATAGTCTTCTCTCTCATTGCTCGCTTGTTTCCGAGAATGTCAAACCCTTTCAATTGTGTGAGAGGAGTCCCAAATGTTTGCGCGAATCGTTGAATTCAGGTGCTACTCTGGACAAACTGAGGAACTGTGCAGAGCTGTCGATGAAAAGGTACTGCCCATTTTGAAAAAGCAACGCGGATTTCACGACGCGATCACCTTGGCGTCGAACGCTGATCCCGAGCGTGTGTTGGGAATAAGCTTCTGGAACAGCCGCGAGGATGCCGAACGTTACAATCGGCAAGAATATTCGATCATAGTCGAGATGCTGCGGAGCTTCTGCCGATCCGATCCCATGATTGAGACCTTCGACGTGGAGTCATCCACCTCTCACCGCATCTCTATGGGAAAAGCTGCTTAGCAGGTGCCCCACGTTCGACCGTTGTTGTTGGCTAACGTGGGGTAGTTTTTTTGTCCCGCGCTGGCCACCGAAATTCTCGGGAGCTAATGACCCTGAGCCGCTCTTGCCTGCATCTCCCTCGCGATTTGCCTTCCCAACCCACAGCAATAGAGATCGAAGTGATTCCTTCCCGGCAGGTAGGTAAACTCCGCATCCGAGCCGAGCCGCTTCAGTTCTTGCTGCAGCAACCGCACGGAAGTCTCCAGGTGGAAGCTGTCCTCGGTACCGACAAAGACATGGATCTTGCCTTTGAGCTTCGGCCCGAGCGTCTCCCAGTTCTCGCGCAGGATTCGCGCGATATCGTATTTCTCCCAGGCGGCCGCCACGGCTAAATTGATGGCGCCGGTCGCGCGGTCGAACAGTTGCATCGGCCGGCCGTCGGCTCCGCGCGGGCTGAAGACCCACTCGAACGACGCCATCTGCCCGCCGTATTCGCCCAGCACCTGCTCCTGCTGCGCATAATCGCGCAACGATTCCGCCTCTTTGCCGTCCATGCGCACCAGCATCCAGGGTTTGCCGTTGGCTTTCAGGTAGAAGTTGCTTCCGGGCTTGGCGCCGGCGATGTCGGGTCCGGTGAAATGGCGGAAGTCGACCGGATCGGGCGAGGTAGACCAGGTTCCGCCAAAGAACTCCGGGTAGGTGATCTGCAGCCACAGGCTCGACCAGCCTCCCGAGGAGTGTCCGGTGAGAAAGCGGCCCTCGGGTACTGCCTGCATCGGATAGCGTGACTCCAGGTAGGGAATCAGCTCGCGTACCAGCGCCTCTCCCCAGGGGCCGTTGTTTACCGAATCGGCGAATTCGTGCGCGCCGGTGGGCAGCGAGACGTCGAGCAGGACGTAGATCATCTCCGGCGAACTGCCATCGGCCATCTCCTCGCGGATCCTGTCGCCGTAGTAGCGGCGCAGATCACGCCCCGTTGCGCCGAACCCAGGCACGAGGTAAACAGTCGGGAAACGCCTCACGTCCCCTGGCACCCGCTGGTTTTGCCCCTGCGGTTCGCGTCTTTCTTCCTTCTGCTGGGCGCTCGGCGGCAGCACCACCATGGCCCGCATCGCGATCGGGCGGCCGTAGAATCGCGACAGCACCGGGCTGATGAAGTCGATCCGCTCCATTCCCCGAGGAAGCTCCTCGGCCTTCTCCGCCGCGACGCGCAGATCAAGCATCAGATGCACCGCCGCTGCCGTGCAGGGTTCGAATGATTTCAGCAGCACGGCTTTCATCCGCAGATTGCCGGGAGAAAAGAACTCGTAGTTCGCGCTGTGATTTACGTCGAGCATGGCCATGGCGTAATAGTCGCCAGGGGGAGCCGCGGAGAATGCCGCCGGGAAGGCCCTCTCGCCGGAATCCACGCTGACGGATTCTCCCGGCATAACCCCGTCGATCTCGCTCGCCGCAATCCAGGTCTTGCGCGTTTCGTCGCCGAATCCCGGCGCAAGAAAGCCATGAACAGGGGTGCTCGCGCTGAGCAGCACCAGCAGGCGTCCGGAGTATGGACCAGCGCCCAGCGCCGGCGCGATGGTCACCTCGAAGCGCGGGTTGCGCGCGCACGGAGTCCCCGGCAGATGCCGCTGTTGCACCTGCTGCGGCCATAACGCAGCCGATGCCGTTGCCAGCCAGAAGATCAGCAGAGCGAACTTTGCCCGGGTGCCTCTAATTTCCATGGCGCGAGCTATTGTACCGGTTCAGGGAAGGCGATGATGTAACCACCAGGAAGTTGTCATGGCGAGCGAAAGCGCAGGTGCCCCATGTTTGCCTTCCGTTTGGCAAACGTGGGGTAGTGTGCTTTAGCCGCTGTGCTGAACAGGGAAGATTTTGCGGGAAAAAGTAGGGGCGGGCCGAACAGCTGGCGGAGAAGCAGCACCGGGAGGTAAATATTCGCAGCCGGAAACGCCTGCTTTTCCCCAGCGGTTGTCCTCCGGCGACGGTGGTTAACGTACTGCGGAGGAAAGCCCGCCCCGCATCGCGGTGCGCATAGAGTTGGCGGTGACCGCGAATGAACTTCAAAACTACGGCGCTGGTCGGGCCAGCGCCTTTTTTAAGTGCCGTTGTCAATGGCACGGGGTGTCCCTTATATATCGGCCCGAGGCGGGAATACTTTAGCGTGAATCCCCATTAACTCTCGCGAAAATCACTGCGGCGGAATCTTTATGACAGCACGCAGATATCGGGAAGATTGCGGTATTGTTCGGCGTAGTCCATGCCGTAGCCGACCACGAACTCGTCCGGGATCTCAAAGCCCACGTAGTCCACTTGGATGGGCGCCAGGCGGCGCGGCACTTTATCCAGCAGGGTGGCGATTCGCAGCGTCTTGGGGCGCTTGGCCAGCAGGATCTTGGTCAGATAGGAGAGTGTCAGGCCGGTGTCGAGAATGTCCTCCACCAGGATGACGTTCTTTCCTTCCAGCGACTGGTCCACATCCTTCAGCAGCTTCACCTCGCCGCTGTTATGTTTCTCGTTGCCGTAGCTGGAAACCGAGATGAAGTCGAAGGTGGTATCCAACTCTATGGCGCGCGCCAGGTCGCTCAGAAAGATCGCCGCGCCCTTCAGCACGCCCACCAGCACCACCTGTTCCCCGGCGAAGTCCAGGGTGATCTTCTGGCCGATCTGCCGCACTCGCCGGCTTATCTGTTCGTACGTGAATAGGACCTTCAGGTCGGACACCAGTCTGCTCCAGCCGTAACCCAGAACCGGGGCCCCCGGCAAACGCATTGGCGTTTGCTGGGGTGGAAGAACTGCGGAAAATCGGATGGTAGAAGGATTCGAGCAAATCTTCAAGCGCATGTCTCAACGCAGGCCCGGTCGCCCTCGGACGGCAAGTTGCGCGTAGGCCCGGCCGCCCTCGGCCGGGCGGGCGAGCGAAAGCTCGCCTCATGCTATCCAGCGTGGGGCCCGTGGCCTTTTGCTTGAAATTCAAATTGACCACCATCAGCGCCCTCTGCCGAAGTCTGTTGGCGATTTCGAAAGCCGCCATTTATCATTACTGTTCGGCTGCACACAACTTTCATCTGGAGGGTTCCGGCCAATGCGCTTGCGCGGGGCATGGTGTTTGGCGGTTCTGGTTTCTCTTGCGCTTCTCATGCCGCAACCGGCTTCCGCGCGCCAAGCCAACGAGCCTCCCGCCGCCGCCGGCCCAGGCGCGCCGCCACCCGCGCAGGAATCCGCCGAGCAGAAAACCGCTCAGCTTATGGATTCCCTTCGTTCCAACGGACCGGCGCTCTATGCTTTTCTCAAGCAGATGCCGAAGGGCACGGACCTGCACAATCACATTACCGGTGCCGCTTACGCCGAGAGCTATGCCCGCTTTGCCGCCGAGTCGCATCTCTGCCTCGAGGTGCGAACCATGACCCTGATGCGTCCTCCTTGCAAGGACGGGCAGACCGACGCGGTGCAGTCGCTTGTCGACCCTGTGCTCTACCGCCAGATGATCGACGCCTGGTCGATGCGCGACTGGCATCGGGCTACTGAATCCGGACACGACCACTTCTTCGACGCCTTTTACCGCTTCGGCGCCGCCACTCGCGGACACCTTGGCGCAATGCTCGCCGAAACCGTCGCCCGCGCCTCCGACGGCCATGTGCAGTATTTGGAATTGATGATCCATCCCGACGACGGCAAAGCCATGGAACTGGCCGCCAAGATCCAGTGGGACGAGAACTTCGCCCGCATGCGCGACAAGCTGCTCGCCTCCGGGATGGACAGTGCGATCGCCGCGTCGCGCCGCAACCTCGATGCCTACGAGGCCGAACGAGACCGCATTCTCAACTGCCGTGAGCGCAACCGGGCGCTGGTGCGCGCCGGCTGTGAAGTCACCGTGCGCTACATCTACCCGGTCTTGCGCGCGGCTTCGCCCACGCAGGTGTTTGCGCAGATGCTGCTGGCCTTCGAACTGGGACGGCAGGACCGCCGCATGGTAGCCGTCAACATGGTGCAGCCGGAAGACTGGCTGGTGCCCATGCGCGACTTCCGCCTGCAGATGCGCATGCTGGGATTCCTCAAGCAGTTCTACCCGGACGTGCACGTCACCCTGCATGCCGGCGAGCTGGCGCCCGGCCTGGTGCCGCCCGAAGGACTTCGCTTCCACATTCGCGACTCCATCGAGATCGGACGCGCCGAGCGCATCGGCCACGGCGTCGATGTCATGTACGAAGAGGACCCGCAAGAGCTGCTGAACCTCATGCAGCGCCGGAACGTGCTGGTCGAGATCAATCTGAGCAGCAATGATGCCGTGCTCGGCGTGAAGGGCAAACAGCATCCTCTGGCGGTTTATCTCAAAGCCGGCGTGCCGGTGGCGCTTTCGACCGACGACGAGGGTGTGCTGCGCTCGGAGATCACGCGCGAATACCAGCGCGCGGTCGAAGACCAGGGACTCGACTATCCCACGCTCAAGAAGATGGTCCGCGATGGAATGGAGCACGCCTTCCTGCCGGGCCAGAGCCTGTGGACCGACCGGCAGAAGTTCCTCCCGGTCAAGGAATGCGCCGCCGAGAAGCCCTTCTCACGCCCGCCCGGCGCCTCGTGCCAGAAGTTTCTAGGCGGCAGTGAAAAAGCTCGCCAGCAGTGGCAACTGGAGGGCGCGCTGGCCGAATTCGAGGCCTCACACTAAAAGCAGTTTCTAGTTTCGAGTTGCCCGAATCTCCCTTCGTCTCTCCGCGCCTATTCTTTCTGCGCGGCTCTCGGCTTCCGCGGTCACCTGCCTTTACGAGTACGTCATTCCGTCTATAACGACGTTGGGATTGTCAAGGCACACGACTCCCATTGCGGGGCGGTGCCTTTTTCCTTTCCCCAGCGTTGTTGCTTTTGTTGTTGCTTTTCTGCGAAGCATAACCAGGCTCGTTGGTAGAATCTGCGGTGGAACTGGTTCCACCAACCATCTATTCGGTCCCGCAGTGCGGGACCAAGATTCTCTTCTTCGAACTCCCCTGCTCTCAAGGGAGGCGGGCTGCCCACACAAGCGACCGGCTCAGTTACTGCTTGCCACGGAATGACTCGGGCTCACCCGCATGACGAACCAGCTCCGCGTACGTCCACTGGTTGCGGAGCATCCAGTACAACCTCACGGCCAAGCGGCGGGCCACCATCACCTTGGCCACTGCGCGATTGCCCTTACGCACCCACAGGCGTTTGTAGGCGCGCTTTAACTCCTCATCGAAGCGCACTGCCGTTTGCCCGGCCTCGACCAACAGAAACCGCATCAACGCCGATCCCTGTTTGCTGATGTGTCCCAGCCGCTGCTTGCCGCCCGAGCTGTACTCGCTCGGTACCAGGCCGAGATAGCTGGGTACCTTGCGGGCATGGGCAAAGCGGGTTACATCGCCCAAGGTAAGCACCGCCGCCAGCGCCGTCTGTACCCCAATGCCAGGATGAGTCATCAGCAGCAGGCTGGCAGGACGCCTTTTCGCCTCCGCCGCAATCAAAACATCCAGCTCGGCGATCTGCTGATCCAGTAATCCTACCCACTGCAACAACTGATCGCGACGACGGGCCGCGTGCGGCATCATCTCCAGATCGGCCAACAACTGGCGTCCCGCCATCGTCCACAGCCGCTTGCCCTTCTGCACCCCCTGGTTCATAGCCAGAGACTGCAACTGGTTCTTGGCCGCCGTCCGCGCCTTCAGACGGTGATGCCGGTCCATCAGCAACTGCCGCACATCCCGCTCTGCTTCGCTCGGCACCCAGATCCGCGGAAACCGCTCCTCCACCATCAGCCGCATCAACAGCTCGGCATCCCGCCGATCCGTCTTCTGCTTGCGCGTCTCCGCCGCACGTATCTTGGCCGCATCGCCCACCCACAGCTCGTGCCCGCTCTCGGCCAGCAACCGCCGAAACCACTGACACGGCGCCCCAGCCTCGATCCCGACCCTCGTCGGCCCTTTTCAACCCCTGGTAAAACGCTATTGCTTCCTGAGGATGCGCCAGCCTCTTCTCGGTCACTTCCTCACTTCGGTTGTCAAAGATCGACAAAACCTGAAACCCAGCATGGAAATCACAGCCTATAATCAACATCGTTGGCTCCGTTCCCGAGTCCCGGTTTGCTTCGTCGCTGACCATCGTACTCTGGCCAGCGGAGCCAACGTCGTTATGAGATCAAGCGAGCGCGCGTTTTGCGCGAGTCGAGGAATCTTGCGTTTCTTTTGAGGTCAAGAAATACAGGTTGGCGGTGCCTCATATTTGGCTTCTTCCGTTGGCAAGCATAGGTTAGCTCCGTACGAAAGAAAGGCGTTTCATCCTCCCGCGACGACACGGGAAAGGTGAAACGCCTGGCTTGAAACTTGAAACTCGAAACTTGTCTTTTTACGACTCTACCGGCTCCAGTTTTGCCAGCTCCGCTTCCACCGGCGAAAACTTGTTGCGCAGGAAATCCTTCAGTTCGTCGAAGCTGGTGAAAACCTCGGTCGCGCAGCCGAGAATCCAGCCACTGACCTGCTCGATCGGCATATTAATGACCAGGTAAACCGGCAGTGCGCGGCGATAGGCCATGGTGATTTCGCCTTGGGTTCCGCCGCCGCGGCCGGCATATTCGTCCCAGTAGGCAACCAGGTAGTCGCAGCGCGTCTCCAGCCGGGTCAGGTCATGATCGATAATCTTGCGAACGGTTTTCTGGAACCGCTGAAAGTCGGTTCTCTTCCATGTCCGATAGTCCCGAATTTCCACGGGGCTCAGGTTCTTGCGATCGTCGAGGGTGGGGCCGAAAACTTGGTGGCCCAGTTCCTGTAGAAAAGGTGTGATCTCCGCCCGCCAGCCTTTTCCCTGGTCGGGAGCATACTCAACCGCGCCGCACAGATAAGCAAACATTAAAGATCGACCTCCGCGCCCGTGTCCCCGGCGATACCGCTAGTGCGTTCGCAGGGGCGCAGTATTGGCGTCAGGCACACTCATTGTACTTTTGCCTTTTGCGTGGTCAAGAGAGAAAGCGCTTGGACATGAATCGACCGTAATCAGCACTTTTGGGACCAATGATTAATTTCGCAACTCTCATGCCAACCCGAAGAGCCCAGGCAGGATCTTTCCCGCCTTTCCCTCGAAGACGTGGGTAAACGCCGCCACGTTGGCCGGCTCGTCCGGGCCTACGTAATAGGTTCGAATCGGCGGGAGGCCCGTACCGTAGCGGCTATTGGCCCAGTGCACGAAGTGGGCGGCGGGATACACCAGCCCCGAGGTGCCGATCACCAGCAGGACCGTGCAGCGGTTCAATTCATCCATGATGAGCTGTAAGTGGAAGGGAAGTTCGCCGAACCACACGATGTGCGGGCGTATGCGCGCGCCGCAGGAGCATAGTGGAATGCTGGCCAGGGTCGGATAAAGTTTCTCGTCGCCAAACGGCTTGCGCGCGCAGACCGAGCAGCGCGAACGGAACAGCTCTCCGTGCATGTGCACCAGGCGGCGGCTGCCGGCGCGTTCGTGCAGGTCGTCCACGTTCTGCGTGCAGAGGAAGAATCGCTCACCCAGAGCGTGCTCGGCCTCCGCCAGCGCCCAATGCGCCGCATTGGGCTGAGCCTTACGCGCCGTCTCCCGCCGCATCGAGTAGAAGTTCCACACCAGCTCGGGATCGCGCTCCCAGGCCTCGGGCGAGGCGACATCCTCTACGCGATGGCCGTGCCACAGGCCGTCCGCTCCGCGGAAGGTCGGCAACCCGCTCTCCGCGCTGACGCCCGCTCCGGTAAGTACGAACAGCCGGTCCTCGGGGCCAATGGCAAGCCCTGAACTCCGCTTCCCTGTCTTTTTCATCGCGAGTGCCTGGAGCCCTCGAAAAAAAGGTTTCAAAGTTTCAAGGTTTCAGAGTTTCCTCAGACGCGCACCGATGAGCACACTTTCATCAGAACCCCGAAACGTTGAAACTCTGAAACCTTGAAACCCTGAAACTTTCGCGCTTTCCCGGGTCGCGGCTCCGCCTTTTCTCATCGAACTCTTTTGAATATCCTTATTGTCGTTCCCAGACCACGGCAAATCTGAACGCGAGGAAAGCGCAATGGCAAACGGAAAACTGCTGATGATTGTAGGCGATTACGTGGAAGATTATGAAGTGATGGTTCCGTTCCAGGCCCTGCAGATGGTGGGGCACGCGGTCGATGCGGTCTGTCCCGGCAAGAAGGCCGGCGACGTGGTGCGTACCGCCATCCATGATTTCGAAGGCGACCAGACTTACAGCGAGAAGCGCGGGCACAACTTCGCGCTCAACGCCACCTTCGCCGAGATCAAGCCGGAGGCCTACGACGGCCTGGTCATTCCCGGCGGACGCGCCCCGGAGTATCTGCGGCTCAATCCCAAGGTGCTCGAGATGGTCCGCCATTTTCATACCGCCGGCAAGCCTATTGCCGCCATATGTCATGGGGCGCAACTGCTGGCCGCGGCCCAGGTTCTCAAAGGCAAGAAGGTGAGCGCCTACCCGGCCTGCGCGCCCGAAGTCGAAAGCTGCGGCGGTAGCTACGCCAGCATCGCCATGACTGAAGTACTGGCCGACGGCGTGCTGGTGACGGCGCCCGCCTGGCCTGCTCATCCCGCGTGGCTGGCCAAGTTTCATGAGGTGTTGCAGGCGCACCTGACCAAGGCGAAGGCCGGCCGGGCCGTGTAGGTGGATTGAGCAGATCTTTCGCTCCGCTCCGGCTCAACGTAGGCCCAGACGCCCTCGGCTGGGCGGGCGTGCGCAGCACGCCTGAATTCGTGGCTTGCTGGGATGCCCCGGGCGGGCGAGCGGAGGCTCGCATTGAGCGAACCGGTAGTGACTCGGCATCGCATTCACTATCGTGGAAGCCCACGCCTTTTAGGCGTGGGAATCAGCGGCTTAAGACTCGGCGGCTTTAGCCGCTGTGGCAAATGCTTGACTTCCATCGGCCCTGCTTTGTAAGATCAAGGTGCAATGACTTTGTTAAACCATCATCGCCATCACCATCATCATCACGAGATGATCGTGTCGGCGGGGATGTGTGGATAGCGCGCAACAAAGTCCCGGATTCCTGGCCCGCTGACGCGATCAAGCTCAGCGGGCCTTTCGTTTTTGCCCCGCCGCTTGAAGCGACAAAGATTGCCGGCTTGAAGCGACAAGGATTCAAGGGAGCTGTTGCTTTGAAAGGGCGCGGCTTTGCGGGGTCCCCAGCAAACCCGTATTCGGTTTGCTGGGGTGCCTTGAGCCGCGCCGCAGGATCAAAGAGAATTCGGGCTTTTGCCCCTGAGGGAATTCGCCGTTTCTTCCGAACCGCATTCGGGAGCTACAACAACACGAGGTAACGATGGAGACAATCGATTTCGAAAAGATGCAGGGCCTAGCCCCGGCGGTAGTGCAGGACGCCGACAACGGCGAGGTCCTGATGGTAGGCTTCATGAACCGCGAGGCGCTGACACGCACGCTCGAGACCGGCTACGTCACGTTTTACAGCCGCACCCGCAACAAGCTCTGGACCAAGGGCGAGACCTCCGGCAACCGTTTGCGCCTGGTCTCGGCCGCAACCGACTGCGACCGCGACACCTTGCTCTGCCGCGTGCGCGTCGAGGGCGACGGCCTCGTCTGTCACGAAGGCACACGCTCCTGCTTTACCCGGCCCATGCCGGTAAAATCCGGCGAAGACAGAAAGGCGGTGCGCCAGTGAAGATCCGTCTCGGAATTCCCAAAGGCAGCCTGCAGGACGCCACCATCGCACTGTTCGGCACGGCGGGTTTCAAGATCTACGCCAACGGCCGCTCCTATTTCCCCACGACCGACGACCCCGAGCTCGAGTGCATGCTGATCCGCGCCCAGGAGATGGCGCGCTACGTCGAGCACGGCGTGCTCGATGCCGGCTTGACCGGCCTCGACTGGGTCATCGAGAGCGGCTTGACCGTGCAGACGGTGGCCGACCTGACCTATAACAAGCAGAGCCGCGGCAAGGTTCGCTGGGTGCTCGCCGTGCCGGAGGAATCGCCGTTCCGCCGCGCCGAGGATCTCGCCGGGATGACCATCGCCACCGAACTGGTCGAGGTCACCAAGCGATACTTCGCCGGCAAAAAAATTCCCGTGCAGGTGGATTTCTCCTGGGGCGCCACCGAAGTGAAGCCGCCGATGCTGGCCGACGCCATCGTCGAAGTCACCGAGACCGGCTCGTCGCTCAAGGCCAACCGCCTGCGCATCATTGATACCGTGCTCGAGTCCAACACGCAGCTGATCGCCAATCTGAAATCCTGGACCGATCCGCAGAAGCGGCTGAAGATCGAGAACATCGCCATGCTGTTGCAGGGCGCCATCGCCGCCCAGGGACAGGTAGGCCTGATGCTCAACGTGCGCAAAAAGGACCTCGCCTGCGTGCTCGGCGTGCTGCCCGCGCTCAACAGTCCCACCATCTCCGCCTTGAGCAACGACGAGTGGGTGGCGGTGAACACCATACTGGAGGAGGCGCTGGTGCGCGAGGTCATCCCCAAGCTGAAAGCGGCGGGCGGCACCGGCATCGTCGAGTATCCGCTCAACAAGGTGGTGCTCTGATGCGCGTGCTCGAAGGCGCGGAGGCCGCGAAGTACGTAGCCGGGAAGCTCATCGTCCGCGGCTCGGAACCCGATGCGAAGGTCGAGCGAACGGTCGCCGGGATCATCCGCGAAGTCCGCGCCGGCGGCGACGAGGCCCTGCTGAAGTATGCGCGCCAGTTCGACGGCCTGGGCGAGACGCAACCTCTGCTCGTCAGCAGGCAGGAGATGGAAGCCGCGCGGCAACAGGTTTCGCCCGAGTTCCTGCAGGCGCTGGAGCGGGCCGCGCGCAACATTCGCCGCTTCGCCGAATGGCAGATGCCGAAATCCTGGGTGCGCACCATGGAGCCGGGCGTGCGCGTCGGCCAGAGAGTCGAGCCGATCGCCTCCGCCGGATGTTACGTTCCCGGAGGCCGCTATCCGCTGCCGTCTTCGCTGCTGATGACCGTTATTCCCGCGCAGGTCGCGGGGGTGAAGAAGATTCAGGTGGCATCACCGCGCCCCGCGCCGGAAACGTTGGCCGCCGCCGCGCTGCTTGGCGTCGAGTGCTTTTATCGCATCGGCGGCGCGCAGGCCGTCGCGGCCTTCGCTTACGGAACCGAGTCCGTGCCGCGCGTGATCAAGATCGTGGGACCGGGCAACAGTTACGTGACCGCGGCCAAGAAGATGGTGGCCTTCGATTGCGCCATCGACATGCTGGCTGGACCAACCGAAGCTATCGTCTTCGCCGATTACGGCAAAGCCGACTTCTATGCTTCTGATCTGGTCGCACAGGCCGAGCACGATCCGGAGACGCTGCCTATCTTCGTCACCAGCAACGCGCGGTTGGCGAAAGACGTTTCCGACGCGGCGATGAAGATGTCCCAGGAGAATGAAATCGCCCGGCAGTCGCTTGACGCAAACGGCGTGGCGCTGGTCGCCTCCACCATTGACGAAGCCTTCGCCTGGATCAACGCAATCGGCGCGGAGCACCTGACGGTCGATGCCGTGAATCTGCCCAAGGTGCTCGATGCAGGTTCAGTCTTTGTCGGCGAGTATTCGCCGCAATCGCTGGGCGATTACGCCTCCGGCCCCAATCACGTGCTGCCCACCGGCGGAGTGGCTCGCTATCGCGGCGGCCTGAGCGTGCTCGATTTCGTCAAGATCATCAGCGTGCAGCAGGTCTCGAAGTCGGGCCTGAATCGCATAGGACCGGCGGTCGCGCTGCTGGCCGAAGCCGAAGGCCTACAGGCACACGCCGAATCAGTACGAGTAAGGATGCGTTAGCGTAGGCCCGACCACCTCGGCCGGACGGGCGTGCCCAATGGGCACGCCGACTTCTGTTCAGGTCAGGATGAAGTGACTGCCGAATGCGTAAGGTGAGACAGTCGGCATCCGGAAATGATGAACTGCGCCGCGTAGCGGCAATGTTTTTGTTAGCCCAGCGCTTTAGCGCTGGGAGAGGGTTTGAAAATCGCGAGTCCCGAAGGGACGATGCTTTATCAGGGCACGGCTTTACAGGCTGCGGAAAAAAGAACCAATGTAGTAATTTCTGGTGCTTTTAGCTCACAAAGCTACTCGCAAGTTATTGAATCTTGGTTCGACAAATTAGCGAGTTTACTCGTTTTAGTCTTTTTTCCGCAGCCTGTTTAGCCGTGCCGTTCAAGGCCGAAAAGAAGGGGCTTTAGTGTGTGCGTAGAACCCCATTTTTTACCGGTCCGACCCCATCATATTGGGGTCAGCGCGGCAATAAAGCTCACTATATGGCGTACGAAACTAGTTCTCACGCACACACTTTAGCCCCTGGGGAAAAACATGCTGAAAGCCCGCGCAGTCGTGCAAAATCTGAAGGAATATCACCCGCCTCTGGGAAGGCGCGAAGGCCTGCGCCTCGACTTCAACGAGAACGTTGGCGGATGCTCGCCGCGCGTCCTCGCCGTGCTGGCTTCGCTTTCGACTGAGGTACTCAACAAGTATCCCGAGCGCGAAGCCGGCGAAGAGGTCGGTGGCCAAGTTCCTGGGCATCTCCATCGACAAGCTGCTGCTCACCAACGGCGTCGACGAGGGAATCCATCTTCTCTGCGAAACCTATCTCGAGCCCGGCGACGAGGCGCTCACCGTGGTGCCGACCTTCTCTCTCTACGAGATCTATGCCGGCGCTACCGGCGCCAAGTCCGTGACCGTACAAGCGGGGGAGGATTTCGTCTTTCCCGCGGAAAAGGTTTTGCGGGCGCTCAATCCCGGCGACCAAGCTGATCGCTATAGCTACGCCGAACAATCCCACCGGCGCCGTCGCCTCGCGCCAGGATCTGCTGAAGATCGCCGCCGCCGCGCCGCAGGCGGCGCTGTTGGTCGACGAAGCTTACTGGCAGTTCCACGGCGAGACCATCCTCGACCAGGTGGGAGGCGTGCCCAATCTTTTCGTCGCGCGCACGTTCTCCAAGGTCTACGGGCTGGCGGGCTTCCGCGTGGGCATCCTGGCCGGCGCGCCCGAGCAGATGAAGCAGGTGCGCCGCGTGAGTTCGCCTTACAACGTAAACGGCGTGGCGCTGGCCTGCCTGGCCGAGGCGCTGGCCGACCGCGAATTCGTCTCCAGCTACGTCAGCCAGGTGGTGGAGAGCCGGGCGCGGCTGGAGAAGTTCTATGCCGGGCACGGCATACGCTTCTGGCCGAGCCGCGCCAACTTCGTGCTCGCCTGGTTTGGCGATTTCCGCCAGGCCTTGGTGCAGGAGATGCGCCGCCGCGGCATTCTGGTGCGCGACCGCAACAGCGATCCGGGATGCGCCGGCTGCGTGCGCATCACCGTAGGCCCGCGCCAGGAGACCGACCGGCTGCTCGCGGAACTTGAGGCCGCACTCGCGGCCATCGGCTTCCAGGCTTCCGGAAAGATCAAAGCTGAGCGGAGGTGCGGCGATGAAACAGCAAAGCCCACGACTGAAAAAATCGCTGCCAAAGGCCGCCAGCCGCGCTTCTTCAAAGAGCGCCCGGCGCGCGCTGTTGGAGCGCAAGACCAACGAAACCGATATTCGCCTGCTGTTGAAGATCGACGGCCAGGGCACGTACAAGATTTCGACCGGCATACGCTTCTTCGACCACATGCTGGAGCTCTTTGCGCGCCATGGCGGCTTCGATCTCGAACTGGCGTGCAAGGGCGATCTCGATGTCGACCAGCACCACACGGTGGAAGACGTCGGCATCGCCCTGGGCGAAGCCTTCGGGCAGGCGCTCGGCGACAAGAAGGGAATCCTGCGCGCCGGCTACTTCGTCATGCCGATGGACGAGACGCTCGGCCTGGCGGCCATCGATTTCGGCGGGCGTACCTCGACGGTGGTCGAGCCGAAGGTCAACGTGCGCTACGTGGGCGATCTGCAGACGGAGCTGGTCTTCGACTTCTTCGAGGGCTTCGCTCGCGGCGCCCGCGCCAACGTTCATCTCAAGGTGCTCTACGGCCGCTCGAATCACCACAAGATCGAAGCGCTCTTCAAGGCCTTTGCCCGGGCGCTGCGCTTCGCCTGCTCGAAAGATAAAAGGCTGGCCAAGATGCTGCCCAGCACCAAGGGATTGCTGTGAGGAGACGCACCGACCGGATAAATGAACTTTGAAGGCGCGCGATCTTTGAAGGGGCGCGGCTTCAGCCGCGCCGTCCAGGGCCAATAACATGCGGGCTTTAGCCCCTGAGGGTACTCCGTAGAGAATACAAAGGAGAACGGCAATGAACGGTGTCGCTACTCAAGCAGCCAGGAAGAGAGATCGCTATCAGGTCTCAATGGCTGCGACGTTTGCACTCGCATCCGAATTGTCGCGCCGAGGCTACAATATTGGCCTCACAATCGGAAACACTCCGAAGATTGACTTGGTTTGTTCGGTACCAGACCAAAAGGCCTTTAAGGTTCAAGTAAAGGGTATATCAGGGGAGATCGGTGTTTTTATTAAGACACAGTTCTTCAGTGAACCGGCACAGGATAACCTGTTTCTCATCGTCGTTCTCGTGCCGCCGGTCCCAAAGCCGTGTAAGTTTTTCGTCCTGACGCATGCTCAGGCGATTGGCCAATGGAAGGAGCATGGTGCGCCTGGCTTGCCAACAGATGGATTGCCTTGGAAAAGTATCAAGCCATATGAGGGCCATTGGGAAGTGCTGCCAAAGCTATCGTAAGCAATGAGGACGAGCGCTCCCTCAGGGGCTAAAGTGTGTGCGTGAGAACTGACTTGTTTTCCACAGGAAAGATGGGGCACAAGGAGGTATGTCACGATTTCTACCCTACAACCCTGATCAAGCGTACTTGCTGCCGCCGAGCGTAAAGGACGAGTTAGGAGCCGATCACCTTTGCTTTTTTGTTCGCAAAATGGTGGGCCGGTTGAATCTGAGCGGTTTTGCGCAGGAGTACAGCGAAGAAGGTGGAAGCCTATACCATCCGGCGCTGATGCTGAGTGTGTGGCTGTATGGGTATGCACTGGGCATGACCAGTGCGCGGCGGATCGAACAGCGGCTGCTGGAGGATCTGGGGTTCCGCTACTTGGCGGCGGGAGAGCGGGTGGATAACTGGGCGCTGAGTGCGTTTCGGCGGCGGCACGGGCGGGCGCTCAACGACGCCTTTACGCAGGTGCTGGAGATGGCGCGGAAGCTGGGCTTAGGCAAGCTGGGACGGGTGGCGATTGACTCGACGCGGATCAAGGCCAATGCTTGCCGCGACCGGGTGGACTTTGAGCAGAAGCTGCGGGAGGAGCGGGCGAAGTTGCGGCGGCAGGTGCGACGCTGGCAAAAGGCGTGTGATGGAGACGACTCGGAACCGACCGGGCTGAAGGTGGCGCTGGAGAGAGCCGAGCAGAAGTTGGCGGAGATGCCGCAGCGGCTGGAACGGCTACGCAAGAGCGGACTGAAGAAGCTGTCGCGCAGCGATGCGGAGGCCAGGTTTCTGCGGCAGCGAGGCGGACGCTTCGAGTTGGGCTATACGGGGGAAATTGCCGTCAGCGATGATCACTTCATCGTGGCGCAGCGGGTAACGCAGAACGCCGCGGATAACGACTCGTTGCTGCCGATGTTGGCGGAAGTGAAGCGGGGCTGCGGTTCGCTGCCGGAGCAAGTGGTGGCCGATAGCGGGTATTTTTCGGTGGAGAACCTGAAGCAACTGGAGCGGGCTAAGCTGGACGCCTATGTTCCGGATTCGAATCTGGCACGGGCGCTGAACTTGGGGAAGCGGTGTAAGGGCAGAACCCGCGCCGCCGCCCATCGCCGCATGCGCAAGAAACTGCGAAGTCCAGCGGGACGGGCGGTCTACGGCAGGCGAAAAGCGATGGTCGAACCGGTATGGGGAGTGCTGAAAGAGCAACGCGGGATGCGACAGTTCCGTTTGCGGGGCCAGCCGAAGGTAGCCATCGAACTCACGCTGGCAAGTCTGGCCTACAATCTGACCCGCTTGTACGCCGTGCAGCCGGACTGAGCACAGCTTTACACGCTCCCGAGCCCCCGCATGGATGCCGGATACGAAAGGCGAAACGAGAATGCTTATAACCGGGAGTTGTGCGACGTTCTCACGCAGACACTAAAGCCCCGTTTGTAAAGGGTACATTTCGGCGCGGCTGAAGCCGCGCCATTTCAAGGCTCAGAAGCGTTGGAGAGCAACCGTGATCATCACCATTGTTGACTACAAGGCCGGCAACATCGGCTCCGTGCAGAAGGCGGTGCGCCAGCTCGGCTATGAAGCGCGCATGACCGACGACCCGAACGAGATTCGCCGTGCTGAGCGCGTGCTCCTTCCCGGCGTCGGCCACTTCAGCGCCACCCGCCGGCTGAACGATTTCGGCGCGCGCCAGGCGATCGAAGAAATCGTCCAGCGCGGCACGCCGTTCATGGGCATCTGCGTCGGGCTGCAGTGGATGTTCGAGGGCTCGACGGAGGCCCCGGGCGTGAGCGGCCTGGGCTGCTTCCGCGGCTGCTGCGACCGCTTCCACACCGAGCTCAAGGTCCCGCACGTGGGCTGGAACAGCCTGCGCCGCATCGTCGCCTCGCGTCTGCTGGAGGGCGTTCCGGACGATGCCTTCGTCTACTTCACGCACTCCTATTGCGCGCCGGTGGTCGATGGCGTCGTGGCCACCACCGCCTACGGCGAGGAGTTCGGATCGGTGGTCGAGCGCGGCAACGTCTTCGGCGTGCAGTTCCACCCGGAGAAGTCCGGCGAGGTCGGGCTGCGGATCCTCCGCAATTTCTGCGAGGTTTCATGCTGACCAAGCGCATCATCGCCTGCCTGGACGTGACCGAGGGACGCGTGGTGAAAGGCGTGAAGTTTCTCGATCTGATCGACGCCGGCGATCCGGCGGAGCTGGCGCGCCGCCACGCCGAAAGCGGTGCCGACGAGGTCGTGCTGCTCGACATCACCGCCACGCACCAGTCGCGGCCCATCCTGATCGATGCCGTGCGCCGCGCCGCGCGCGAGCTGTTCGTGCCCTTCACCGTCGGCGGCGGCGTGCGCACGCTGGACGACGCCACCGGACTCTTCGAGGCCGGCGCCGACAAGATCACCATGAATTCGGCCGCCGTGCGCACGCCGGAGCTGATCGGCGAGGTCGCCGAGCGCTTCGGCTCGCAGGCCGTGGTGGTGGCCATCGACGCCAAACGCGGCAACACGCCGGTCGAGGAGGCCGAGGTCTACGTCTCCGGCGGCCGCATTCCCACCGGGCTCAAGTGCCTCGACTGGGCGCGCGAGGTGGAGCGGCGCGGCGCGGGAGAGATTCTGCTCACCTCCATGGACCGCGACGGCACGCAGCATCGGCTTCGACTGCCCGCTGACGGCGGCGGTGGCGCGCGCGCTTTCCATTCCGGTGATCGCTTCCGGCGGCGCCGGCAACGGCCAGCACTTCGTCGATGTCTTCAAGGACGGGCTGCGCCGACGCCGCGCTGGCCGCTTCCATCTTTCACTTCGGCATTCACGACGTGCGCGAGCTCAAGCGGCAGTTGCAGGAGCAAGGCATTCCGATGAGGCTTCCATGCTGATTCCTTCCATTGACCTGATGGGCGGCAAAATCGTGCAACTGGTGCAGGGCGACCGCAAGGCGCTGGAGTTCGACAACTTCGATTACTGGATCGAGCGCTTTCTGCCGTATCCGGTGGTGCAGTTGATCGACCTCGACGCGGCCATGGGCAAGGGCTCGAATGACGCGCTGGTGGAGCAGGTCTGCGCCCGCCTGCCTTGCCAGGTGGGCGGCGGAATCCGCTCGGTCGAGGCCGTGCAGCGCGTCTTCCGCGCCGGCGCCAAGAAGGTGATCATCGGCTCGTCGCTGCTCAAGGACGGCGCGGTCAACCTCGAGGCGGCGAAGCAGTTCGCGCACGCGGCGGCGCCCGAGCGGCTGATCTTCGCCGTCGATTCGCGCGGCGGCAAGGTCAGCATCCACGGCTGGAAGAAGGAAACCGACCTCACTCCCGAGCAGATGATGCGCGAAACCGAAGCCTGCTGCGGCGGCTTCCTCTACACCCACATCGACCCGAAGGCCTGATGAAGGGCATCCCGCTCGATGTCATCGAGCGCCTGCGCGCCGCCACCCAGCGCAAGCTGATCGTCGCCGGCGGCATCCGCAACATGCAGGAGGTCGAGGAACTCGACCGCCTCGGGAGTGGACGCGGTAGTCGGCATGGCGCTGTACACGGGTGCGCTGCAGGCGTGCAGACTCGACTGAGGAAAACGGTACTCAAGCGTCACAGTTTCGTTCAAACATGGAACGGAGGTGTCGTACGTAGCAAAGTCGGTATTATGAAATTTCCTGGCGAGTTCGTGTGTGCCTGCGGCAACACTGTCTCAGTCTCAACCTATGGAGACTGTGAGTGGCCCAGTGCGGTCTGTCCGAAGTGTCAGTCCTTCGCGGTACCTATTGAACCATTAAGTGTCAGTCCGACGGCAGAGCGTCTTTTGCATCGTAGCAAGCACGAGCTAGCGACTCACGACTATAGCTTGGCGATAGTGATCGCAACATTTGCGGTCGAGGCTTTTCTCGGAGGCTTGTTCCTCAAGGCAAGAAAGATGGCTTTGATGAAGGCGAGTATTGAGGCGGGGACAACTGAGAGCTACGGCAGTTGGCGTTCAGAAGAGCTGCAGAAAATCTGGAAAGATGAGTTCAAGAAAAAACGTGGTTTCGCAAACGCCACAAACTTTGTCTCGAAAGTGGTGACGGGAATATCTTTCGATGAGTTTGTAACCACAAACAAGGTCGCGACCCAAATAATGACTGAGTTTCCAGATGCAGGAAATGAGAGCTCGCAACAAAATATTTTCAGGAACATCTCTTCGACGATCGCAACAAAATCGCCCATTGGGGATACGTGAATTCAACGAAGGAAGAAGCGCAACGCTGCCACACGTTAGCCGTCGCACTAATCTCAATTCTGCGCGAAATGGATAGATCGGTGTACGGAAGCTCGTAAATCCAAAACGGTGTAATGGCGCATTCATCGTTGTTGGCCTCTAACCGTGTTCGTACACCACTTTGCCACCAACGATTGAACTTCGCTGCTTGGGTCGTGCAAGGGAGAGACGCGTTGTTCTTTCGCATAATTCTTCTTATCTGGACCGGCCTGAACGGTTATGTAGTCTTTCGCCTGTCGTCGGTGCCGTTCGTCGCCAGGTACTGCCCGCAGTGGCTCTTGTTTCTTGCCGCCGTCCTTCTTTGGATGAGTTATGTGCTTGCGCGCTGGCTGGATCGCCGCGGCTTCGGCGCGCTGGCCCGGACGCTTGAAGTGATCGGCGCGAATTGGGTCGGGATTGCGTTCCTGCTGTTCGTCTGCTTCCTGGCGGCTGACCTGGTGACGGGATTCGGATTCTTCTTGCCGAAGCTCGCTCCTGAGATTCGCGGATGGGCGGTGGTTGCCGCTCTCGTGCTCTGCATGATCGGCACGGTGCAGGCGAGACGCGCTCCGGTCATCCGCCGCTACGAAGTAAACCTGGCGAACCTGCCGCCGGAGCGCGACGGCACGGTGCTCGTGCTCGCCACCGATCTGCACCTCGACGGTGCGCTGGGAGAGCGCTGGCTGGCCGCGCGCGTCGAGCAGATCGAGGCCGAGCGGCCGGATATAGTGATCTTCGGCGGCGACATTCTCGAGGGGCATCGCCGATTTCATAAGGAATTCCTGCCGGTTCTGCAACGCCTCTCGGCCCCGCTCGGGAAATGGGCAGTTACCGGCAACCACGAATTTTACGGCGGTTTTAGCGAAAGCGTGCGCTTGCTGGAGCAGGCAGGGTTTCGCGTGCTTCGCGACGAGTGGGCTGAAGTGCAGCCCGGCCTCTTGCTTGCGGGATCAACGATCTGACGGCACGCCGCCGGGCTGGCCAGGACGGCAACTTTGTAGAGCAGGCTCTGGCAGGCCGTCCCGCCGGAGCCGCAACCATCTTCGTTTCCCACACCCCCTGGGACGCCGACCGGGCAGCACGGGCGGGCGCCGGACTGATGCTCAGCGGCCACACCCACAACGGCCAGATCTGGCCTTTCAATTACGTCGTGAAGCGCGTACATCCCCTGCTCGGCGGAAGGTACGAAGTCGACGGCATGACCGTGGTTGTTTGCCGTGGGACCGGAACCTGGGGGCCGCGCATACGCCTGTGGCGCCGGAGCGAACTGGTTCGCATCACACTTCACAGCCCGGCAAAGACATGAAGCAATGGGCCATCGTCTCACCGTTCCCCTTCCGCTCCCAACTCGGGTTTCGGCGCATCCAATAGAAGGTAAAGGACCACGGGCGGCTAGCGGCCGTTGTTCTCGCTGGTGCCCCACATCTGCCTGATTTTGGCAGATGTGGGTGGTTCAGAATTACACATCTGCGCGGGTGCTCCATGTTCGCCCGTCTTTGGCTAACGTGGGTTTCGGCGGCTTGGGCGAGTAAAGAACGGTCCCCCTAGGTGCTGCGCGCATAAGGGTGGGGCACCGTCCTGCACCGTTTGCCTCCGGCAGCACTGCCGGACTAACCTAATGCAGTGGGGCAGTGGGTTCTAAACAGCATTCTTTCCAGGCCCCATCCAAACGCCGGGGTAGCGTTGGATGGGTGAAGGAGCACTCCTTTGCAAGCTCACGTAATGCCATCGGCTGAACTCGCCGGATCGGAGGCCGACCAGCGAGAGCGAGTATTCGACGCTTTTCGTCGCTGGGGCTACATGCAGGCGGAGCTGGATCCGCTGGGGCGCTTTCTTCCGCAGGAGCATCCGGAGCTGAACCTGGCGGGCGCGGCCGCCGAAATAGCCGAGATAGCCAAAGACGCGCGGCGCATCTACTGCGGCCCGATCGGCGCCGAGTTCATGCACATGCCCGACCCGGAGCGCCGCGAGTGGGTGCGGCAGCGCATGGAAGGCCTGGCGGAGCCCGCTGAGCCCCCGTCGATCGCGAGCGCATTCTGACCCGGTTGATCGAGGCCGACATCTTCGAGCAGATGCTGCAGTCGCTCTACATCGGCACCAAGCGATTCTCGCTCGAAGGCAACACCGCGCTGATTCCCCTGCTGGACGAGATGCTGGACGCCGCCGTCAGCCACGGCGCGGAAGAGTTCGTGATGGGCATGAGCCATCGCGGGCGGCTCAACGTGGTGGCGCATACCGTCGGGCGCGAGGCGGCGGAAATCTTCGCCGGCTTCGAAGACGTCGATCCGCGCAGCACTTTGGGCGGCGGCGACGTCAAGTACCATCTGGGCGCGACCAGCATCCGCGCCATTCACGGGCGCCCGGTGCGCATTCACCTGGTTTCGAATCCGAGCCACCTGGAGGCGGTCGATCCGGTTTGTCTGGGCCGGGTGCGCGCCAAGCAGACGCGCCGCGGCAAGAACGGAAAGCAGCAGACCATGCCGGTGCTCATGCACGGCGATGCCGCCTTCGCCGGGCAGGGCATCTGGGCCGAGACGCTGAACCTGAGCCAGTCTGCGCGGCTATCGCGTGGGCGGCACGGTCAACATCATCGTCAACAACCTGCTCGGCTTCACCACCAATCCATCGGAGTCGTCCTCGACGCGCTTCGTCTCTGACGTCGCCAAGCGGCTGCCCATTCCCATCTTCCACGTCAACGCCGAAGATCCCGAAGCGGTGGTGCGCGTGGCCCGCTGGGCAGTGGAGTATCGCTACCGCTTCGCCTCCGACGTGGTGATCGACCTGATCGGCTACCGCCGCCACGGCCACAGCGAAGTCGACGATCCCACCATCACGCAGCCGATTGCCTACCGCAAGATCAAGGAGCATCCGCCGCTCTATGAGATTTACGCGCGAGCATCGGGGTCGATGCCGCGCCCCAGGTAGAACGCGCCAGGACGCGCCTGCAGGAAGCCAAGAAGCAGGCGCAGCAGATGAAGAAGAAGCCGGTGCTCTACAAGCTGCCGGACTATTGGGACAAGTTCACCGGCGGCCCGTATTCGCCCGATCTGGAGATTGACGACCGGCCTCGAGCGCCGAGACAATCGCCTCGCTCGGACAGCATGCTGGCGCAATATCCTGCCGGATTTCAACATTCATCCCAAGGTGAAGAAGCTGCTCGAGCAGCGGCTGGAGATGGCGACGGGCAAGCGTCCCATCGATTACGGCATGGCCGAGGCGCTGGCGCTTCGCCTCGCTGGCCATCGCGGGCATTCCGATCCGCGCTCAGCGGGCAGGACAGCCGCCGCGGCACCTTCAACCACCGGCACTCGGCGCTGATCGACGTGGAAAACGAGCGCGAGTACGTTCCGCTCTGCCATCTGGCGCCCGGGCAGGCACGGGTGGAAATCTACAACTCGGAGCTCTCCGAGGCCGCCGTGCTGGGCTTCGAGTACGGCTACAGCCGCGACTATCCCGAGGCGCTGGTCGCCTGGGAGGCGCAGTTCGGCGACTTCGCCAACGGCGCGCAGATCATCATCGACCAGTTCATCGCCGCCGGGGAAGAGAAGTGGGGACTGCTTTCCGGCCTGGTGATGCTGCTGCCGCACGGCTACGAGGGCCAGGGGCCGGAGCACTCCAGCGCCCGCATCGAGCGCTACCTGCAACTCTGCGCGCGCGATAACATGCAGGTCTGCCAGCCCTCGACCGCCGCGCAGTACTTCCACCTGCTGCGCCGCCAGGCCCTGCGCTCCTGGCGCAAGCCGCTGATCTGCTTCACTCCCAAGAGCATGCTGCGCCATCCCGAGGCGCAGAGCGGCCTGGAGGAGTTTGCCGCGCCAGCTTCAAGCTGCTGCTGGCTGACTCCGAGGTGAGCGAGCCGAAGCGCATCCTGATGTGCAGCGGAAAGGTCGGCCACGAGTTGGTCAGCCGAACGCAAGCGCCGCCAGGACCAGCGAGACGGCAGTCGTGTTTCATCGAGCAGCTCTATCCCTTCCCCGAAGCCGAGATTCGCGAGCTGATGGAGCGGTACGCCAGCGCCACGCGAGATCGTCTGGGTGCAGGAGGAGCCGGCCAACATGGGCGCGCTCTGGTTTGTGATTCCGCGCCTGCGGCGCATCATCAGCCGCCGTCCGGTGCGCTCGGTCAAGCGCGCCGCTGCGGCCAGCCCGGCTACCGGCTCGGCCAAGGCGCACGAGATGGAGCAGAAGACGCTGCTGACGCTGGCCTTCGAGAGTTGAGCCGTATTGCGGGCGTAAGCGAATCGGGAGCCCGCAGGCGAAATCCTGAGCGAAGCGAAGGATCTGTTTTGAGAGTTGCCTTCACCGCACCTCGTCTGGGTCACCTTGCGAGGCGCAGCTCTAAGGTGGTACCGCATGTTGTCAAGCGAGTGAGTTTCGCCTACCAGCCGGGTGCCCCACCTTCGCAGGCGTAGCCGAGCTAGGTGTATATTGACCTGGCAACATGCTCGGCTTGAAACTCGAACTGAAGATGTCATTCTGCTCGAAACTTGAAACTTGAAACTGCTTTGAAACATTTCCGGCTGTCGTGAATCTTATGAATCGGAGGGGGAAGTATGGCAAGCGACGAGTCCCCGCAGATCCACAGCTCTGAAATCACTCCCAAGTCCGTATACCTGAACCGGCGGAACTTCATGAAGGGCGGTGTGGCCTTGGGTGCGGCGGCCATTGCCGGTTACAAGCTGCGCGAGATGTTTGTTGGGCGCACCCCGTCTTCCGATTCCGCCTCGGCTGCGGCGCCCGTCACCACCAAGCTGCAATATGGCAAGAGCAGTTACAGCATCAGTGAGAAGCTGACATCGCTGAAGGACATAACCCACTACAACAATTTCTACGAATTTGGCACCGACAAGGATGGCCCAGCACAGTTGGCCGGCTCGTTTCAGCCGCTGCCGTGGAGCGTCGCGGTCGAGGGACTGGCGCACAAGCCCAAGACCTACGACATGGACGCGCTGCTCAAGCTGGCGCCGCTGGAGGAGCGCATCTACCGGATGCGCTGCGTCGAGGGCTGGTCGATGGTGATCCCCTGGATCGGCTATCCCCTGAGCGCGCTGCTCAAGCAGGTCGAGCCGACGCCGGACGCCAAGTTCGTGGAGTTTACCACCGTGCTGCGTCCCAGCCAATGCCCGGCCAGAAGCGCAGCGTGCTGGATTGGCCTTACGTGGAAGGCTTGCGGCTCGACGAGGCGATGCATCCGCTCGCCATCCTGGCGGTCGGGCTCTATGGGGAGACACTGCCCAACCAGGACGGCGCGCCGATCCGCCTGGTCGTTCCGTGGAAGTACGGTTTCAAGAGCGCCAAGTCGATCGTCAAGATCAGGCTCACGGCCGACATGCCGCAGACCACCTGGAACAAGGCCGCGCCCAGCGAATACGGCTTCTATTCCAATGTGAATCCCGAGGTCGATCATCCGCGCTGGAGCCAGGCCAATGAGCGCCGCATCGGCGAGTTCGGCAAGCGGCCTACGCTGATGTTCAACGGCTATGGAGACCAGGTGGCAAGCCTGTACTCGGGCATGGACCTGCGGAAGTGGTTCTAGGATGCGGCAGAATTACTGTATTCAAAATATGAACGTCATTCCGAGCGAGCGACGCACGTACAGAGCGTCGCGAGCGAGGAATCTTGCGTGTTTTTGCATAGGCGAAACGCAAGATCCGTTCGCTCGCGTGAAAATTGAAAGCCAATGCGAAACAAGATTCTGAAGCCAATCGTTTTCTCCCTCGCCCTGTTGCCGCTCGTGCGCCTGGTCGTGCTCGGGCTTACCTCCGACCTCGGGGCCAACCCGATCGAGGCCATTACTCACCAGACCGGGCTGTGGGCCCTGATTCTGCTGCTCGTAACCCTGGCTATCACTCCCGCTGCGCAGGATTACCGGCGTGCAATGGGTCATACAGTACCGGCGGATGCTGGGGCTCTTTGCTTTCTTCTATGCCGTGCTACACATGCTGACCTACGTCTGGCTGGACCAGTTCTTCAACTGGCATGCCATGCTGAAGGACATTGCCAAGCGCCCGTTCATCACCATGGGGAGCGCGGCCTTCCTGACGCTCGTTCCTCTGGCGCTCACCTCCACGCAAGGCGCGATACGCCGCCTGGGGCGCCGCTGGCGGCCGCTTCATCGCCTGATTTATTTCAGCGCCTCCGCCGCAGTGATCCATTTTGTGTGGCTGGTCAAAAAAGATATTCGCGAGCCGCTGATCTACGCCACGGTCCTGGCCGCTGTTGCTTGGCTACAGAGTTCTCGCGGCTCTGCGAAAGGCCGCTTCCACCGCGACGCGGCAACCGCTTCAACCCGCCAGGGAAACGGTAAGCGCGGCTTCCGGTCCTGGCGAACCGTAAGTGGACGGCCATCCAAGCCGGGTCAAGAAGCGGCGCCGCCTGTTATGCTTACTGCTGCATATGTAATGTCTTGGTCGCGGCGATGCTCTGCCAAATAGAAGTTGTCATGGCGAGCGGAGGCGCACCTGAGAGCCATTAGCTAACCGCCTGGCCAAGGCGAAAATGCGCTAAGCCGCTCCGGACGGGTACTTGGGAGAGGTTCTACTCAGCCTCATAAGCCTTTCCTCTCCGGGCCTCTTGTCTCCTCAACCCCTGCAATCTCCAGTCCTCCTGAATTGCATCCAATGTTTGTCAAAGTTCTGGAGGTATGCCGTGCTTTGTCCGGCTTGCGGGGAAGAGAATCCGGAGCGAAACCACTTCTGCGGTCACTGCGGAATCCGGCTCGAGGTCACCCACAAAGAAAGTAACCGCCCCTCCATGGAACGCCGGCAAGCGCAAAGCAGCGCGGACGGCTCCGTCTTTTTCGTGCCGTTCCCGGACGGGGTTCTGAAGGAGCAGGAAAAGGCCTGGCATGAATCGCCGCCGGTGGTTACGCCACGGCAGCCTGTCGAAGGGATCGCCGCCGGCTCGCAACGGCCGCTGGCCGCGCCTGCTGATGCCACGAATAGTTTCTCCGAGGCTGTTACGGGCGTGCCGCAGGCCGAGCTTCGCGATCGCTCCAGCAGCGGTAACAGAGAGGTATTGGCTGCGAATTCACTGGCGCCAGCGTCGCAGCTCAACGGCGACTCCGAGTTCACGCCTGGCCGCGAGGCCTACGCCGGCATCTCCGGCATGTCCATCCTGGGGCTGAGCGATGATCCCGATCCCGCGGATGAGCCGCCGTCACAGAGCCATTGGCTGCTATATCTCGCAACGGGCGTCTTGAGCGGGCTCATCATGCTCGCGGGAGTTCACTACCACCTGCTGCTGCGCGATGCCGGGCTGCAGTATTGGTCTTCCCTTCGTGCAGCCGAAACGCAATACTGGCCGCCGCTGCGCGAAGTCGCGACGCGCAACGTCGAGGCGGCCGCGGCAAACGTGCGACAACTCAGGGAAGAGCTGAGCGCGTTTGTCCTCGGCACGCCGGCAACGGTCGCCATGCCGCCAGCCCAGGAAACTCGTCCCGCAGTGGGACCTGCGCAACCCGCCGTAACCGCTCAAGGCGGCAGGACTGCCGAGGCGCCCACGCAGCCGATGCAGCCGATGCAAGATCAGCGTCCGGCTGCAGCTCCGCCAGCTTCGCAGGCCGCGGAAGGCGCAGGGCAAGACAACTCACCGGAGCCTGCAGGGAACACTCTAGAGTCCAAGACATCGCAGGTACCGCAATCCGTTGCGGCGCCGATTGCGCCCAGAGCGTCGTCAGACGCGGCTGCTGTTCCGGAGCCGGCCTCGCGCCCGGCTGTAAACGCCGTCGGTCCCGCTGGAGAGCGGAACAACCCTTCCCGCAACGCGCCGCCGCTATCGCAAATGGAAAGCCAAAAGCAGATTGCGGTCGCCGCCCCGGCGCCCTTATCTATACGTGAGCTGCCGCCGCCCAGCGCCGAGCCCGAGGTTCGGCACATAGTTGTCCCGCCGCATGCAAAAGCGGCATCTGCCGAAGGTCCGCATCGGCCTCCTGCGGGCCAGGCCGAGTACCAGCAGGCGGTCGCGGCTGCCGATCCGGAGGTGGCGCGGGCACTGTTGTGGCGCTCTGTCTCTCTCGGCAATCCCGCGGCGGAGGTGCGCCTGGGCGAGATGTATATCTACGGCCAGGGCGTGCCGGCTAATTGCGAGCAGGGAATCGTGCTGCTGCGCTCGGCCGCCCTGGCGGGATATTCGCCTGCCCGCAGCAAACTGGGCGCGCTCTATGCCACCGGGAAATGCGTGGCGCGGGACCGGGTGGAAGCCTATCGCTGGCTCTCTCTGGCGCTGGAAGCCGATCCGGGAAGCGAATGGGTGACCACCAACCGCCAGATGGTCTGGAACCAGATGTCGTTTCGGAGCGGGCCATGGCGGCGAACAGGTAGGCCTTGGCTTCCCCTGAATGAACTTCGCGATAGCGAAGCAGAAAACTTTGAAACCTTGAAACTCTGAAACCTTGAAACAGATTCTTCGCTCCATTCCGCGGTTTTCAGTGTACGCGGGAGCTCTCGGCGGGAAACTTGAAGCTGGCCACGGTAACCGGTTGCGAGTGTGCCTGTGCCAGGATGCTGGGCATCGATGAGAGGTTGAGAGGGCGCGAGAACACGTAGCCCTGGACGAACTGGCATCCCAGCTTGGCCACCGCCTCGAGTTGATCCTCGGTTTCCACTCCTTCGGCGATCACCTGCAGGTCCAGGCTGCTGGCCATGGCCACGATGGCGCGCACGATGGCCGCGCTCTCCTCGCTCTGCGTGATCTGCTGCACGAAGGAGCGGTCCACCTTGATGGAATCGATGGGCAGCCGGTGCAGGTAGCTCAACGAGGAGTGACCGGTGCCGAAGTCGTCCACCGAAACAGCCACGCCCAGTTGTTCCAGCCTCCGCAGGTGCCGGCTCGCATCCTCCAGGTTGCCCATGACGGCCGTCTCGGTAACCTCGATCTGCAGGTACTTCGCGTCGAAGCCGCTGCGCTGAATGGCGTCGGCCACCCGGTCGGCGAAGCGGTCCTGCGCCAGTTCCAGAGCCGAAATGTTGACCGAGATGCGCAACGGCGGATAGCCTTTGTCGAGCCAATCCTTGCCCTGGCGGCAGACGTCGCGGATCACCCAATCGCCAACCTCCAGGATGATGCCGGTCTGCTCGGCCACGGGAATAAACTCCGCCGGCGAGATGGATTTCAGCTCCGCTGGCCGGAAACGCAGCAGCGCCTCCAGCCCGATCAGCTCACGCTTTACCGTGTACTGCGGCTGGTAGTAGAGCTCGAAGCCGTTGTTATCGAGGGCGTCGCGCAGGTAGCCCTCCAGTTGCCGCCGCCGCGCCAGCCGCTCGCTCAGCTCGACGGAGAACATCTGGAAGGCGTTGCGGCCGCGCTCCTTGGCGCGGTACATGGCATGATCGGCGTGCCGTTTCAGTTCCTCGGGCGTATTGCCGTCGGCCGGGTAGATGGCTCCGCCGATGCTGGCGGTGATGCGCAGCATGGAATTCTTGAAGCGGACCGGCTCGGCGATGGCCGTCCGCAGCGCCTCGGCGACTTTCTCAAGATCTTCACCGTCGCTGACATCATCGAGCACCGCGAGAAACTCGTCGCCGCCCAGCCGCGCCAGGGTGTCGGTGGCGCGCAAGCGGCCGATGAGCCGCACGGCGATGGTCTGCAGCAGGAAGTCGCCCGCCTCGTGCCCGTAGATGTCGTTGATCTGCTTGAACTCGTCCAGGTCGACGCACAGCATGCCGACCTTGCGCTGATGCCGGCAGGCGCGGGCAATCGCCTCGCTGGTCCGCTCATCGCACAGGCTGCGGTTGGGCAACTGCGTCAGCGAATCGTGGTGCGCCCGGTGGAAGAGTTCGTTCTGCATCTCGGCATGGGTGATGGCCATGGTCGCTAGGCGGGCCAGCGCGGTGATCGCATCCATTTCGCGGGAGTCCGGGCCGCGCCGCTCGTTCTGCAACAGGGAGATCGAGCCGAGGACCTTCTCCTCCGCGCCGACAAACGGGGTGGACCACCACGCTCCGATATTGTGCTGCTGGGCCAGCTCGCATCCTGCGGGGGCGGGCAGCGACTGTTCCAGGTCGATCATCACCACCGCCTGGCTGTTGCTTTGCGCCAGGGACGCCGGATTTTTCCCCCGACCAGCACCGGCTCCAGGGCGGCGAGCACCGGCGCGAAAGCCCCGGCGCGATCAGCATCTCTTCCTCCGCGGTCACGATGAAGCACTGCGACGGCGGGCAGAACGCCTCCGCCGTCAGCGCCAACTCGGTGAGGACTTCCTCCACCGAGGCGCCTTGAGCCACCATCTCCAGAATGCGATTGCGGCAGCGGTCGAAGCGCTCTACGCGGCGCCCTTCTTCGATTTCGGCGCGCAGTTCCGCCGTGCGCTCTTCCACCCGCTGTTCCAGCGCCTCAGGGTTCACCGGCAATGTCTGTTTCAGGCCCCGCAGCTCGCGGGTCAGGCGGCGCGCATAAGCGGCCGCCGGAAGCACCAGCACCACTCCCAGAACCGTATAGGCGAACAGCCGCCAGGAAGTGCTTTCTATGTGCCAGGCGACCCAGAGCCCGGCGGCCAGAACAAACATTTGCAGCCCGCACAGGCCGGCGTACAACACGCCGAGACTGCGTCGCTTGTGTTCCGTTGCGCGCCACATCGCCGGTTTCCGGGAGATCATGAAAGTGAGTTACTTAGCCTTTTCGTCTTGTTTCCTAAAGCTATATCGGCAGTTTTATGTCTCTGCGACTAACCTTAGAACAAAATCACGCATTTGGCTTCAGTACTTTGGTAATAGCTGTAAGAATATCTAAGACATGGCCCAAGTGATTGCCCCCAGGAACTTTCAGCCGAGAGGTATGCAACCAGTAAACTGGCCTTGCGAAGGTGTATAGCTTTTTCCGATTTCTGGATTCCACGCAGCCCTGTGCTCACGCCGGCAAAAACCGGCCTCTGCCGGAACCGGTTTCCGCCGCAATTACGGCCGCGAAGCCTTAAATTTTTCCACGATTGTGCCGATATAGGTCATAAGAATCCACAAACGTAATTGAAACAGGAGTTGCGTGCGATGAAGAGCACGAGCCTAACCAGGCGAATCTGCACCCGCCGCGTCCCCAAGCTCGACAGTGGAACGTGGTGCACGGACATACCGCGCACCTTGTTATGGGACGAGCAACTCAAGTTCTGCCGCTTCGTGCTCGGTGACGGCCCAACCGTGCTCGTGCCGGTAGAGGAGTTGCGCCGGGTGGTGGGCCAGGCGGATAACCCCGAGATCAAGGTGTGCGGGCCTTTTACCATCGATCCTGCCGCGTACACGATTAACGGGCAGCAGATTCCCATGCAGATGTAAGGGGATGCGCCGGACTGATTTCATCGCCCGATCGCCCCGGGTAAGTCGACCCCAATCCTACAATTTGCGTCCCACCAGGATCGCCGTCAGGTGATGGAACGAGAGCCGTCCCTGCGCGTCGCGGAAGGGCCGCGTGCCGCTCAGGTCCTCCGCCAGGTCGCGCTCGATCAGGCGGCGCACCTCGGCGGCGTTTTCGGGCGGGGTCTTGGTGGTTGCCATCCAGCGCTCGACTTCAGGAATAACCGCTCCCGTCACGGCCGTGTGCGTCTCAATCCCGGCATCACGCAAGAGAAGAAGCAATTCGCTCAACGGCAGAGTGCGCGTATGCGAAGGGTCGCGCAGCACCTCGATGCGGTGCTGGTACGCTGCGCGCTCGCCATGCTCGCTGGCCGCTGTATCTTCCAGCGCGAGGGTTCCGCCCTTGCGGCACACCCGCGCCATCTCGGCGACTACCCGTTGCGGATGCATGAAGTGGTGCACCGCCAGCCGGCAGATCACCAGGTCAAAGGCGTTGTCTGCAAAAGGAAGTTGCTCTACGTGGCCCACCAGGAAAGACACGTTGGCCAGGCCGCGGGCCCGGCAACGATCCTCCGCAATACGCAGGGGCGCCTCCGTCAGATCGACCGCGACCACTTCGCGGCAGACCCGGGCAAAGGCCTCGGCGACATAGCCGGGACCACAGGCGACATCCAGCACCCTGTCGTTGGCCTGGGGCGCGACGGTTGCAACCAGCCGCGCAACTCGCTCCGCGTCCGCAATCCAGGGCTGGGCGGCATAGGCCTCAGCCTGCACGGTAAAAGACCGCCGCACAACATCGTCATGACCAGGCATGCTTTCCCTCTGTCCTGAACAAGCGTAACTGATGGATATCCGGGATTTTACAGCTTGTTTCCCGAATGGAGAATCCTAAATAGGGGCCGGGAAAGTATTTTTGGCGCAATTTGACGCGACCCTCGCCCTGAATAATGCAGGCACTCGGGATCGCAGGGGGAGGGGAGAAATGCATCCAAGCAATAAGCAGAGTGCCTCGCGGCAAGAATGGAGGTGAGCAGCCCATGCCCGTCACGCGGATACTCGTAGTCGACGACGAACCTTCAGTCACCGAGCTTCTTCCCAAAGTCCTGGCCACTCGCGGCTACGAGGCAGTGACCGCGAACACGGTCGCCGAAGCGCTGAACCTCATCACCTCGCAAAATTTTGACGTGCTCATCTCCGACCTCAACATGGGTCACATTGCCGACGGGTTTACGGTTGTCCATACCATGCGCCGGGTGAACCCGGCTTGCATCAATTTCATCTTGACGGGTTTCCCTGCCTTCGAGAGCGCGCTGCAGGCGCTGCGGGCGCAGGTGGATGATTACCTGACCAAACCATCCGACATCCCCAAACTGCTTGATACAATCGAGCGCAAGTTGAAAGGGCGCGCGCCATTCTCCACGCAACCTGTGCAGCGGCTATCCACGATCCTGCGGGACAACGATGACAAGATCAAAGAGCGCGTTCTGCTCAACATGAAGGCCGACTCGGATCTGGCTGCCCTGCCCCTCTCCGATGAGGAGCGTATCGGCCACATTCCGGCAATGCTCAAGGAACTGGCCGATCATCTGGAACTCCGGGCTGCCGAACGACGGCAACGAAATGCTGTTTCGCGCCGCGCAAACTCAAGGCGAACTGCGCGCCCAGCAGCATTACCCGCTGGAACTGATGATCCGCTGCGACCGCATCGTTTCCCAGGTTCTCTGCAACATTATTTACGAAGAGCTGCTTGTCCTGAACCTGAGTTACCTGCTGCTCGATATGAACAAGCTGAATGATGCCCGCTTGATGCAATTGGAACTTGCCGTCAGCGCCTATCGCCAGGCGGAACGCCGGAGAGCGTGAGTATTAAGCGTTTTGCCTGCGCTCTTGACGAAGAACTCTTCTTTCAATTCCTGGCATCGACGGGCTAGAACTGGTTGCACAAATACTGCTTTGAAAGGGCGGGGCTTCAGCCCCGCCGTTCGGACCAGCAAAAATGCGGGCTTTAGCCCCTGAGGGTATTCTCGGTTTTACCAAAGTGCATTTATGCAACCAGCTCTAGACCGGATTCGCGGAAGGTATAACCCCGTGCGGTAGCCGGGCAATCAGCCCGGCGGTGATAGCGAAGGGTACGCCCACTTTGAATCCGCTCTAAGGTGCCTGCTGGCGGCGAATAGCACGGACAGGACTCGCGATTTTAATGTTCCGCAGAACCGCCCAGCGACATCTCACCAGGAGACGCAAAAGGAGCCATTTTCAGCGTGCGGCCTGCTTTTGAGAAAATCCTCTCCCGCGTCGCAAGTTCCCCAACCTTGATTGCGATCGTTGTAGTTCTGTTCGGCGTTTCAGCTGGTTTTTTGGAGTACTTGATCCACACTGCTGTTCTCCGGGTGGCTGAATCAATCTTTGCGCAGACGGTGATAGGTGCTGCTTTTGTGGGCGTGGCAGCGGCATTTGCGCCGCTCCTGCTCCTGCTGGCCGCGCGTGAACGTCACCGCCGGCTCATGGATGACCTCAGGAAGATAGCGGAAATCAATCATCACGTCCGCAACGCCCTGCAAAGCATCGTTTACAACGAGTACCTGCCGCGATCCGATGAAACCAGGGACGCGGTTCTGGATGGTGTAAGCCGTATCGACGGCATCCTGCGGGAACTCTTCCCCGTGATCGGCAATCGCTCGGATGACACAGAGTGGAAGGTGGTCCGCATCAACGGCGCGCGGGCGTACGCTCCGGAACGGAGGCTTGAGAACGGCGGCCATCACAATGGGAAGGTGTGAACTGCAAACCAGGAATTGGTGGGCCCGGCAGGATTTGAACCTGCGACCAATGGATTATGAGTCCACTGCTCTAACCGCTGAGCTACAGGCCCATCGCTGATTTAATCTAGCACACAAGCTGCCATTCTCGCCTCACTGTCAGTGACTCGATACGCGCAGGCTATGTTCGTTTATGGCCTGGAAATGCCGGCAATGTACGTCGGTCAAGACAATATAGTTCCCCAAGTGTCTGTCAGGTATGTCGTCACCAGCCCGTCCGGCGCTGGCGGCTTCTATCCCCCGGGATTCCGATGAGGTGGTAAGCTACCGGCATGTACCGGATGAAATCGCTTCTCATCGTCGCAGCGATCCTCTTGAGCACTGTCGGCGCTCCCCTACACGCGCAGGAACGGATTCCAGTCGGCACCGTCGTTGCCGTGGTGCTTGATCAGTCGCTTGATTCCCGCGCGGTGAAGCCGGGGCAGCGGGTTGTCGGCTATATCGCGCAAGATGTTCCGCTGGAGAACAAGCGCAGCATCCGCGCCCGTTCTAAAGTCTTCGGCGAAGTTACACAGGTGCAGAACGGCGACGGCGTGGCCACGCTCGGCATTCGTTTCGTGCGCATCGAAGCCGGCAAAGAACAGCTCGCGATCAGCGCCAAGGCTCGGGCCATGGCTAATCCTCTGCTTGTTAACTCTGCCGGCATCCCGACCAACTTTTTCCTGGGCGCTTCACGCAGCGCATTGAACACGCTTCAGGTCGGCGACGATACCGTGTACGGCGCTGACGGCCCGGTGGAAAACGCGAAGGGCGAGGTGGTGGGCAAATCGGTTTCGGGCGGTGTTCTCGTCACCGTCAGCAACCGTCCCGGCTCCGACTGTGAAGGGATGCCGCTGAGCAAGAGGCCGCAACCGACTTGGGTATTCTCCGCCAGCGCGTGCGGCGTCTACGGCTTCAGCCGTGTTCAGCTTGAAAATGGAAAGGACGCGAATGCGGGCGGGATTTTGATTACCAGGCGCAACAAGCACGAGCAGATGCCAACCAATGTGAAGCTCCCGCAAGGCACCGCGTTTTTGCTGGCCATATCGGAAGCGCCCGAACGCAAGTGATCGCCCAGTGTGATCTGTCACGGACACGCGAGGTCCACTAGACCATGCGCTTCGCGCCGGAGGAGTAGTGATCTGTTGCCCACGCGTCTAGCGCGCCGGAGGCGCAGTGTTTTTGTTAGCCCCACGCTTCAGCGTGGGGGAAATGGATAAAAAATCCGAGTCCCGTAGGGACGACGCAAACCGACGAGCGCCGATTCGCGCTCGGCGTCATTTCCCGTCCTCCTTGGGAGGGAACTTCCTGAACATTTTGTCCACCGTCTTTTGCAGTTTCTTCTGATTCTTCTGCGGATTGTTTGAAAGAGTATCTTTGGCGACGCCGCGCCAGATCAGTTGCTTATTGCTGTTGTCGTACATATCGACGACCAGCGTCCCCATCCTTTCGTTGTCGACGGTCGTCGTCGCTTCCCCTGGATTTCCAAAGCCGCCCCGGCGCCAGCCCCAACCGCCCATGCCGTTGTAGAAGGTGTGGTACTCCTGCTGATTGTGGACGGCTCCCACCGCCGAGATGCTGACCTGCCCGCCGGAGTCGACCCGCTGCCACCCTTTCGCCTGCAGCTCCTCGTCCACCGCCTTCTGAATGCGCGGCTCCCAGAGCGGATTATCCGTGTGGACCCGCGACCATGAATACGTGTGAAGTTGCCCGAAGTCGATCCGATGGTCAAAGTCGATACGTACGTCCTGAGCGGCTGCAGCCATGCAGCACGCCAGGAGAGCCGCAACGCTGATCGCCAAGAAACGGAATACCTGCATGGGATATGCTCCTGTCATCGCAAACTGGGATGGTTGGTTTCCCTGTGACATAAGGATGCTCGGCGGCGTGGAAGAGCGGGTCAGCGCCGAACTTTCGAGGAAACTATTGAGTGCGGGCAATACAACACGACCACACAGCATGGTTGTTAGGTTACGCTGCCAAGGCCGCCCATAACAATGTCTCTCAGGGCTTAAGCCACGACTTCAGGCCGCTGCCGTCGAAGTCATCGCCGAGCACGCGCCGCAGCGCGCGACCCCAGATCAGTTTGCCTTCGTCCACCAGTTGCAGGCCGATCTGTCCTTCAATCTGCGATCCGGCCGGCCCGACCCACTTCACCCGGTAGCGCGCCTTGCTGGTCTGGTGCTTGATGCCGACCACGCATCCGCGCTCCAGCGGGTGGTTGATTCCCGCCAGCCGGGCGCCGGTAGTGGTGATGTCGATGGTATAGGCGTCCTGCTCGAACAACTCACCGTTGAGGTCCATTCCCCAGAGTCGCACCGGCAGGGTGATGTTCATCCGCTGTTCGCGCCGCAGCCCGGTGTAAGACCTGGGCTCGGCGGCAGGCTTCGGCTCGGCAACAGGCTTGGCAACAAGTTGAGGAGAAGCGGAAACTGCGACTGCATCCTTGGCCGGCTCGGGCTGGACTTGGATTGCCGCGCTCGCGGCTGGCGCCATCGCGGCGGCGGCCGGAGCGGGCTTTGCCGCCGGCATGGAGGAAACGCTTGTGGCGGCGGCAACCGGCACTGATGCTGCCTGGCTCTCCGGTGCGAACAGGTCGAATCCCGCGCTCATCGCTGGAGATCGCGCCGGCGTGGGCAAAGGCGCCGCCGGCAGAAATTCCTGCAGCTCGCGCGCCTGCGGACGGGAATAACTCTCTCTCGCAAGACCGGCAGCCTCGGCTCTGCTCTCCGCTCTTGCCGCGCGCGGCGGAGCCGCAAAGGTTTCCCGCTCCGGCGGTTTGCGCGGAGGCTGCGATGCCGCTCTATCGATCGGGTAACGCTCGGGCCCGGCCGTTTCCCTCGGGGCAGAGGCGCCGGACTCTCGCCGGGTGTAGCCCAGCTCCGAGTAGAGCACGATCCGGTTGCGTCCATTGCCTTGCGCATGTTTCAGCGCCAAGCCGGCTGATTGCAGCAGGCCCGAGGCTGAAAGGGAATCCACCGGGTAGAGGGACAAGCCGACGCTGATGGTGAGCCGCACGCGGCTGGCGGGGCCGTCGGCAAAGAAGCACGTCTCTTCCAGTTCTTCCTTAAGCCGTTCCGCCACGCAATAGCCGCCGGCGGTCATGGTGTCGGGAAGGATAACGGCGAACTCCGCGTTGCCCGAACGCACCACCATATCCAACCCACGCACCTTGCGCGCGAGCGACGAGAGGACCTCGTTCAAGATGGCTTCACCGGTCTTCCGGCCATAAATGTCGTGTACTAAGTGGAAGCGGTCGATCTCCAGCAGCAACAAACTCAGCGGGCTTTGCCGGCCTTCGGCGCGAACGAGTTCCTGCTCCAGCCGTTCTTCGCAATCGCGGCGGTTCTGCGCCGCTGCCGCCGGCGCCTGGGTGGCGGCGGTAAACAATCTCTCCGACCCCATCGCCAGAATCCACAGCAGTTGCGCATCCAGGCTGGAGAAACACAAAGGATCGGCCCCAAACAGTTGCAGCGTGCCCCGCGGACGATTGCCGGCGAGCAACGGCACCGCCAGCACGCAACCCGCTCCGAGGCCGCGCAGCAGCCCGTCCACCTGCGCATGCTGGCCGAGCCGCAGCAGCAGAGGCCGCCAGTATTTCGTCGTCCAGTAGTTCAGCAGGTTGGCGCCCAGCAGCTTGTCGCCGTCCAGCGCCGAGCGCACGTCGCGCACCAGGCGCAAACGCATCTCGCGCTCATCCTCTTCGCAGAAGAAAGCCAATCCGCCGTCGTAGAAAACGACCTCGCCCGCCAGGTCGAAGAACTGGCCCAGGGCTTCGTCCAAGTCCATTTCCTGGCGGCTGAGCAGGTGAGCCCGCAGGATGGTATTGATGGCGCCGGCGCGAAACCGCAGCGTCTCGGCGCTGATCTGCGACGGCAGCTCGACCAGAAATTTTTCCGGCTCGGGCGACCTGAAGGCTGGAGGATCAACCAGCATAGTGCTCACCGCGGGCAACGGGAGCTCCGGTTTGAGCTCGATTGCCGCTTCGGTTCATCCTCCTTTCCTCCGGAATTCGCCGCTGGTCTTGCTGAGAAGGCAGGGAGCAGCGCGCCTGTTTCCTGACCGCAGGCAGGCGATATTAGAAGTACAGCATACCTGCGGATTTGCCCAAGTTACATCCGTAAGTTACCGGGGTACTATTCCCCAACGAAAGCAGGTGTTTCCCCGCTTCCGGGGCGCATTTGCGGCGCCGGGCTGATTCGGGCGGGCGGAATCAAGATCGCCACCTTCACGCTCCCCATGATCCGGGCGAAGATCAACGAGGAGCCCGGCGGAAAACTATATTCCGGGACGGGCGGACCATATTCCATGAAAAATATCTTCGACGTTCTGCGGCAGAAAGAAGCTGAGCTCGAGGAGTTGCAGAAGGAAGTCGGAGCCCTTCGGCTGGCCTGCAGGTTGCTTGGCGAAGGCGGGCAGGTCCCGGACGAAGCGGTCATCCACCCGCTGCGCGCGGAAAAGGCGATTCCGCAGCCGCGTAACGGGAAGGGAATTCCCCAGCCCGTCACGCCGATCGTCACTCCCAGAGCGGCCAAGCCGGAGCCGGCTGCCAAAGAGATCACCGTAGGGACGGCTGTGCTGCGGCAGTTTCCATAAGAGAGATGAGCTCGATGACCTCCAGATCGACCGCTTCGCCCGCCGGCAGGGACCGCCGCCGTTACCAGCGCAGGACGATCAGCGACTGGCAACTGCTGACGGTCGAGATGGTGCTGCCGGGCTCCGCCTACGGCCCCCAGCAGCAAGGCCTCATGCTCAACCTCAGCGAATCCGGCATGGGCCTGCAGCCTTTCCTGCCGCTCGTCCCGGAGGAATTTGTCGAGCTTCGCTTTGGCCTCCCGGGGCTCCCCAAGGTAATGGAAACCAAGGCGGTCGTAAGTTGGACCGGCAGCGGCGGTCCCACCGGAATCGAGTTCGTGGACACCACCGCCGAAGCCCGCGACCAGCTTCGCAAGTGGGTGACCAGCGACTTGCGCCTGCCCTCGCAGCAAACCAGCCAGCGAGCGCCGGAAGGCAAAGTGCTCTTCCTGGGCCCGCAGCCAAACGAATTCGAGAATGGGCTGCGTTTAATTGCCCGGCGGGCGATGGTGATCACGCGAGCGAGCGGCGTAGCCATCGCCCTGGGCGATCGCAGCGGCATGCAATGCCGTGCCAGCCTGGGGATTGCGCCAGACATCGGCGTGAAGTTGCTTCCTGACCGCGGCCTTACGGGTCACTGCCTGAGCACGGGAAAGGTGATTCATTGTCTCGACGCACAGGCCGATCCGCGAGTCGATCCGGGCATAGCCCGTGAACTGCAGATCGGATCGATCCTGATAGCGCCCGTTTTCGCCTCCGGCAAACTCTCGGGCATCATCCAGGTGCTGTCGAAGCACTGCAGCGCCTTTGATAAGTACCACATCGGTCGCCTGGAGGCCTTCGCATCGCTGCTTGGCACAGCCATAGAGCTGATTCCCAATTCGCCCGGCACCGTGCTGCGTGCCCCGGCCGCCGAAAAGACCCCGACCTCCCGCCCGATGGAACTTCCACCGGCCACCATCGATGACAGCTCCAACCCCCTGGAGTGTCTCTGGACGCTGATCGAAGGCACCATTCAGGGACCGTCGCAGACCGGTTTCATCGAGAGCGTCGGCCGCCCGTCATTCCGCGAACAGATCAACGGCGGAAAGAGTTACTGGAACTAGAACTGGTTGCATAAACGATCTTTGAAAGGGCATGGCTTTACAGGCTGCGGAAAAACGCGCCGAAGCAACAAGCGAGGCGCTACGGATGTGGGTACCATAAGATCCGCTATCTAGATCTTGTAGTCCCAACCGACCGAAAATCTGTTTTTCCGCAGCCTCTTTAGCCATGCCGTCTGGAGCCGCCAAGATTGCGGGCTTTAGTGTGTGCGTGAGAACTAGTTTCGTACGCCATATAGTGAGCTTTATTGCCGCGCTGACCCCAATATGATGGGGTCGGACCGGTAAAAAATGGGGTTCTCACGCACACACTTTAGCCCCTGAGGGAACTGGCCCTGCTTTCGAACGGGATTTATGCAACCCGCTCTAGACTGAGATCGCGCCCGTGAGTGGCCGTAGATCTGTTTTCTTAAAAGCGTCTCCTGAGCCCGTAGCGCCGGCGTCCTCGCCGGGGGCGGGCTCATCTTCTTTACAGTCGGCGTAGAACCCGTCGCCGTGGACGGCAGCGCCACCTTCGTTCACACCGGCAACCCCTGTTTGCTGCGACCCAGCCCCCATGGTGTGCACAGGCATCTATGAGTGATCTTGCTCACAGAAACCGCTGACCTGCCTCCCGCAAGATAAACAGATCGTAGTTTCACGTTTTCCACCAAGGGAAGGAGGAGCACCGGAGTGCGTTTCTTGAAGCCGGCCAGGCTGCGACTTATCTCGCAAGCCATCTTTTTTGCGCTCTTCCTCTTCCTGCTGCTGCGCACCGAGCTGCGTGGCTCGCTCCAGGCGGTCGCCGGCGACCTGCGGCTGCCATACCCGGTCCGCCTCTTCTTCCAGATCGATCCCCTGGTTGCCGTCGTCAATGCTCTCGGCAGCCGCTCGCTCTACCACGGCCTGCTGTGGAGCCTGGTGGTGCTCATTCCCACCCTGTTCCTGGGGCGCTTCTTCTGCGGCTGGATCTGCCCCATGGGCTCGCTGAATCATTTCCTGAGCAGCCTGAAGTCGGAGCGCAAGCGCGGCAAGCAGATGGTTGAATCCAACCGCTACAAGCGATGGCAAACGGCCAAGTATTACATTCTGGTCGTGATCCTGACGGCCGCCGTCTTCGGCAGCGGAGTGGCCGGGTGGTTCGATCCCCTTTCGCTGCTGGTGCGCTCGCTGACGCTGTCCGTGCTGCCGGGCTTCAATTACGCCATGAACGCCGGCCTGACGGCGCTTGAGCGCAGCGCGCTTCGCTCCGGCGCAGACGGTGGGCGGCGTGCTGCACTTCATCTTCGGCGCGCTGGTGCTCAGCTTCAAGCAGCCGCACTTCCGCCAGGGAATCTTCATCGGCCTGATCTTCCTGTTTCTGCTGGCGCTCAACCTGCGCATTTCGCGTTTCTGGTGCCGCGCGCTGTGTCCCTTGGGAGCCTTGCTGGGCCTGCTCTCCCGCTGGTCGATCCTGGGACTGCAAAAAAGCCCCGCGCATTGCAACGATTGCACCCGCTGCCTGATGCACTGCCAGGGCGGCGACGATCCCGTCGGCGGCGTCCCGTGGCGAAAAGCGGAGTGCCATCTTTGCTTCAACTGCGTCGACAATTGCCCGGATAAAGCGCTCGCCTTTCGCTTCTTTGGCGAAGACAAAGCGATCGTCTCGGCCAACCTGCAGCGGCGCAAGCTGCTGACCGGGCTGGCCGCGGGTGTTGCCATCGTGCCGCTGGCGCGAGCCAACACCGGCTATGCCGTCGAGCGGCATGAGCGCCTGCTGCGGCCGCCGGGAGCGGTCGACGAGCCGCACTTTCTCTCGCGCTGCGTTCGCTGCGGCGAATGCATGAAGGTTTGTCCCAACAACGCGCTGCATCCCACGCTCACCGAGGCTGGCCTGGAAGGCCTGTGGACGCCCGTGCTGGTGCCTCGCACCGGCTATTGCGAGACCAGTTGCGTCTTGTGCTCGCAGGTGTGTCCGACGGGCGCCATCTGGGAGATCACGCCGCAGGAAAAAGGCTGGACAGGGAAGCCGGCGGCGGATAGCAAACCGATCAAGCTGGGAATCGCCTTCTACGATCGCGGGCGCTGCCTGCCGTGGGCCATGGCCACCGAGTGCATCGTCTGCGAAGAGTGGTGCCCCACGTCCCCCAAAGCGATCTACCTGCGGCCCGCCGAAGTGGTGGATGCGCAGAGGCCAGATCAAGCAGGTGAAACAGCCCTATCTCGACCCGCAGCAATGCGTCGGCTGCGGCGCTTGCGAGTATGCCTGTCCGGTGCAGGATCGTCCGGCGATTTACGTCACCAGCATCGGCGAGAGCCGGTCGCCGGCGAACCAGATCCTGCTCGAGCAGCGCAAGAGGAGGCCGAGCTGATCATGCACACCGGATTCACTGGATCGAACACAAAACGGCGGCAGATTTTTCCCATCGTGGCGCTCACTGTCTTCGCGCTTCCCGGATGGAGCCAGATGCACCCGGCCAGGCCGCCGCAGGAGACGCAAATTCAGCGTCTAGCGGCCATCCTGGCGAGCCCGTTTCCGGACCAGGTTGCCGGATGGAAGAGGACGGGCGAGACCCGTACCTTCGCCGCCGCCGACCTGTGGCAATACATCGATGGCGACGCCGAGAAGTATTTGAAAGCCGGCGCGGAAAGCGTCTCGACCTGCGACTACAAGCTCCGGAACAAAGTAGAAGCCGTCGCCGACGTTTACACCATGCGTGACGCCGAAGGAGCGCGCAAGTTCTTCGCCTCCGAACCGGCCCGCGCTACCAAGCCGGTATCGCTCGGTGAGCGGGCGAGCCTCGCGCAGCGCAGTCTGTTGTTTCAGTCAGGGCGCTACCTGGTGCGGATTGTCGCCTACGACGAGTTGCCCAAGGACTGGACCGGGACTGGTCGAGCTGGGCCGCGCCATCCAGCAGCGGCTGCCGAAGTGAGCAGGTGGGGAGGAATCATGGCCGACTCGAGAGAAGGTACAAGCCGCAGGGTCTTCCTGAAGAGATGCACCGGCACCGTCTTTGCTGCGGCCTTCGCCCCGGCGGTGGCCTCAGCGGCGGCCCCGGACGTTGCCGGCGCCACCGCGGCGCGGGGCCTCGCATCCGCGAAATCCAAAGTGGTAATCGCGCGCGATGCCATGCTGCGCGGACGCGGCTCCACCGTGGATGAAGGCCGTATGCTCGCTCTGCTCGACCGTGCCATGCAGAGCATGTTTGAGGTCGATCAGCCTGTGGAAGCCTGGAAGCGGCTGCTGCGCCCGGGAGAACGGGTCGGGTTGAAGGTGAATAGCATTGCCGGGCGCCGCCTCTCAACCAATGTTGCCCTGGTGGAAGCTATCTGCGAGCGGCTGCAGATGGCCGGAGTCAAAGCGCAGGACATTGTGATCTGGGACCGTGATGGCTCCGATCTGAGCCGTGCCGGCTTCCGTCTTTCTTCAGGCGGAAACCGGGTGCGATGCATGGGAACGGACGAGGCAGGCTTCGAGGAAACCCCGGAGGCGTTCGGCGCGGTTCGCAGCCGTCTGTCGAAGATCCTTACCCGTAACTGCGATGTGCTCATTAATGTTCCGGTGCTCAAGTGCCACGGCATGTGCGGCGTGACGGCGGCGCTGAAGAACATGTATGGCGCTATAGACAATCCCTACCGCTATCACGGGAACTACTGCAGCCCTTACATAGCCAATCTGAACATGCTTTCGGGGATCAGGAGCAAGCTGCGTCTCAACATCTGCGACGCCACCACCGGTTCCTATGCCGGTGGCGCGGGGTACGATCCGAGCTCAACTTGGAACCACAACGCGATTCTGATTGCGCGTGACCCGGTGGCACTCGACTATACCGCCTGGCGGATCATCGAGCGCAAGCGGGCCGAGATGGGACTAGGGACGCTGGAGTCGGAGGGCACGCCGCCGCGGTTCATTTCCGTCGCTGCGGACGCGGGACACCGGCTGGGCACCAACGATCCGAGCCGCATCGCCACCGTAGAGGTTTGATCATGGAACGTCGCGAAGCAATGCTGAAGCTGTTACGGCTGGCCGGCCTGAGCGCGGGAAGCGCCGCGCTCGGTGTGTGGCTGGATCAACGAAGCTCGCGTCCCCGGCAGGTGCTGGCCGCCAACGGCAAACGCAGCCACACCGTTGCGCCCGATGCGGCGTTGCCGCAGATGGTGATCGCCCACGACGGCGACGATCCCGCGCTGCTCGTTCGCCGCGCCATAGAAGAGTTGGGAGGAATGCGTCGCTTCATATCGCGCGCCGACGTGGTCGTGGTGAAACCCAACATCGGGTGGGACCGCACTCCGGAGCAGGCCGCCAACACCAATCCGGCGATTGTGGTCGAGCTGGTTCGCCAGTGCCAGGATGCGGGGGCGAAGCGAGTCATCGTTACCGACGTAAGCTGCAACGAGGCGCGGCGCTGCTTTCAACGCTCCGGCATTGCGGAGGCGGCCCGGCGCGCCGGCGCCGAAGTCATTCTGCCCGAGCCCGCCCGCTTCAAGGAAGTGGACCTGGGAGGCGAGATACTGCAGAGCTGGCCGGTGCTGGAGCCTTTCCTGAATGCCGACAAGATCATCAATGTTCCCATCGCCAAGCATCACAGCCTCAGCGGCGCCACCCTCGGCATGAAGAACTGGTACGGCATTCTCGGCGGCCCGCGCTATCAACTGCACCAGCACATCAACGAAAGCCTGGTTGACCTGGCCGATTTCATCCGCCCGACTCTTACCGTCATGGACTGCTATCGCGTGCTGATGCGCAACGGTCCAACCGGCGGCGACCTGGAAGACGTGGCAATGAAGAAGACAGTGCTCGCCGGAACCGATCCGGTGGCGCTCGACGCCTATGCCGCCAAGGCTTACTGGAATCTGGATTCGAGGTCGCTGTCGTATCTGAAGATGGCGGCTGCGCGCGGCCTGGGAACGCTGGAGTTCGACAAGATTCGCACGCGGACGGTGAAGCTGTCGTCGGGGTGAGCCCGCAGGCATCAGGGTGCCCGGCGAATACCTTGTTCGCATTCGCTGAGGTCTAAGAAAATATCCAAAGACTTTACGGTGGACGAGTTATCGTGGAAGCCCACGGCTTCAGCCGTGGGGTCAAGGCGTCAAATTCAAAGCGGCTTTAGCCGCCGTGCTGAAAGAAGTTCCTTCAGTTCTTGGACAGATTCTAAGAAATCCTGAACAAGCGAAGGACCCCATCAAGGTTATCGGGAATGCGGCTGAGAAAATCGCTTTGCCCGAGGATGGTACCTGGGGTATGTTGAAGAGCAAGTGACCCACCTCATCCTCTGTATATAAGTCCCCTGTGCGAGCGGACTCGAAGTGGGTTTGAATGTTGACCCATCAGGCGCAAAGCCGTGTCTGTTGGGACCTCCAAGCGCGCTCTGTTCGAGGTTGCTGTCGCCCCGGGCAAGGTGTGTGAGCGAATCTGACGCGCACGGGCTTTGTGATGCACTGCGGCACTCAAGAATTTGCGGGAGTTGCGCCGGGCGGCGCCGAGCGGAACGGTTCTCCGGAGCTCTGTTCGCCGCGCATGCTGCCGCTGGCTTTTGCCGGCGCCTGCGCCTTCATGAACCTGTTCGCCACCCAGCCGATCCTGCCCCTGCTGACCGATGTTTTCCATGCTGACATGCTCGGGGTAAGCCTGACGGTGACCGCGCCCGCGGTTGCCATCGCTCTGGCCGCGCCGTTGCTGGGACGCTGGTCGGACCGCTGGGGCAGAAAGCGCACCATCATCTGGACCGCCCTGCTGCTTTCGACATTCACGCTGCTTTCGGCCAGCTCCAGGACCCTCTGGCAGTTGATCGGCTGGCGCTTTCTGCAAGGCGTCTTCACGCCGGGCGTCTTTTCCGTCACCGTTGCTTACGTCAATGAAGAGTGGCCGGCCAGCCGCGTCGGGCATGCCATGGCCGTCTTTGGAACGGGCGGAGTCGTCGGCAGCTGCTTCGGCCGCACCATGTCTGGAGTCATCGCCAGTCATTGGAGCTGGCGCTCGGGCATGCTGGTGCTGGGAATCGTGAATTTGCTCTGGGCCTTGCTGCTGGCCAGGCTGCTGCCCGGGGAGCGGAAGTTCGTCGCCGCCTCGCACTCCGCCTCGCTGTTTTCTCTGATGCGCGATCACCTGCGGAACCGGCGACTGCTGGCGACCTACGTGGTTGGCTTCTGCATCATGTTCAGCATGCTGGCGCTGTTCACCTACGTGAACTTCCATCTGGCGGCTCCGCCTTACTTCCTCGATTCGGCGGCCCTCGGCTTTATCTTCCTGGTCTATCTGGTAGGCGGCGTTCTCACGCCGGTCCTGGGACGCTGGATCGACAAGATCGGGCTGCGAAACGCCGAGTTGGCCTCTTGCGCCATCGGCATAGCGGGCGTGCTGCTGACCCTCGGGCGCCCTCTGTCCGTAATTGTGGCGGGGCTGGCCGTGTTCAGCTCAGCGGCGTTTATTATGCAGGCCTCGGCCAACAGCCATGTGGGGCGCGTGGTGGAACACAGCCAGGCCCTGGCTTCCGGGATGTACGCCAGCTCTTACTACGTGGGCGGCTGCATGGGATCAGTTGTGCCGGCGTACTTGTGGGACTTCGGCGGGTGGCCCGCCTGCGTCTGGCTGATTGCGGGAGTGCAGATGCTCAGCGCGAGTACCGCTTTTACTTTCTGGATTCGCCGCCGGCCGCCGCGATCCTCCGCGGAAGAGAGAGGCGAAGACATAGGACCGCTCGGCGTTTGACCCCTCCGCAGGCGGCAGTGCCACGCGCCCATGCCTGCGCATTTCGAAGAAGGCAGAGCAGTGCGCTTTAGCCCGGATTCGCGGAAGGTATACCCCATGCAATAGCCGGGCGATCACCCCGGCGGTGATAGCGAAGGGTAAGCCTACTTTGAATCCGCTCTAAGCGGCGCAACTTCTTCCCGCCGGGCTTCAGGCCACCAATTGTTCCGCTTGTGTCGGCGCGCCCGCAAGCGGCGCTCCGAGCTCCTCGGCCGATTGCATGGCAAACAGCACCAGCTCGACGCGGCTCGATACTTCGACCTTGTCGAAGATCTTGAACAGGTAATTCTTCACCGTGTGCTCGCTGAGCGACAGCTCACGCGCGATTTCCTTGTTCGTCAGCCCTTCCGCCAGCAGGCTTACCACCTGCTTCTCCCGCTTGCTGAGAAGCTGAAACCCGCTCCTGTCCATCAGCCGTGCCGGAGAGCATTGCGTCAGCGCTTCCAGCAGATGCTCGAGCTCGCTGTTGCGAATCCATATCTGCCCGGCGCAGACCCGGTCGATGCACTTGCACAGCATCTTGAAATCCGACTGCGAGGGGAAAAACACGCCTCTGGCGCCGGCGCGGAAGGCGTCGATGATCGCCTGTCTCGCGGGCGAGTCCAGCAGCATGATCGAACGCGCCCCTGGGGCCTGTATCTTCAACTGCCGGATGGAATCGAATCCGCCGCGGGAGGTGTCCCTGGAGTCTCCGTGGATCAGGACAATGTCCGGGTTACAGGTCTTCGCGGCTTCGGCAAGCTCCGCGCCCGGAGCACAGACGGTGATATGGAACCGCGCCTGTCTCTTGAGGGCGCGCAGCAGAAGCTCGCTCGCCATGCTTTCCGCGTGCAGGAGCAGAATGCTGATCTCTGGTTTGGTTACCGGCGAATCGATATTGGTCATTTTTAGGGCCCGTTCACTACCGTAGCTGCTCTGATTACGATGCACTGGATTTCAGAGCAGTTGGCGTACAAACAATTGATATTTATGAAGAGTTTGTCATCTTGCCGGGGCGGGACAGAAATCCGCTCCGGGAGCCGGTTTCCGCCCGCCGGCCGGCAAGATGGGCCGCATCGGGCTCCCCGGCGGACGCCGCATTTGCGTCTGCTGGGGTGCAAATCGGGGTCCCCGGCGGACGCCGCATTTGCGTCTGCTGGGGTGCAAATCGGGGTTCCCGGCGGACGCCGCTTTCGCGTCTGAGGATGATCTAGGGGGTGCGTACTTCCGAGGCCGCGGGGGCCTCCGGCGTCTGCGGAACCGCTCCTCGATCGACCTCCGGAGCCTCGTCTTCACCGGTGTAGAGATGCGGCAAGGGGAACGAGACCAGCTCGGGCGGAAAGCTCTCGAGGTTCCAGATCTCGCGGGCGTACTCGTGTATGGTGCGGTCGCTGGAGAACTTCGGGGAGCGCGCCGTGTTCAGAATCGCCTTGCGGGTCCATACCGCCGGCGCCTGGAAGTCCTCGGTAACGCGCTCGTTGATCTCGATATAGGCGGGCAGGTCCGCCAGGTGGAAGAAGCGGTCGCCGCGATTGACCAGCTCGTCGAAGATCCAGCGGAACAGGCCGGGCTCCTGGGGCGAGAAGCGGTCGTTGAGGAAGCAATCCAGCACGCGGCGGATGCGCGGGTTGCCCTCGTAGATTTCGCGCGGGCGGTAGAGCCCCTGCTGCTGCATCATGCGGATCTCTTCCGCGCGCAGCCCGAAGATGTAGATGTTCTCCTCGCCCACTTCCTCCAGGATTTCGACGTTGGCGCCATCGTAGGTGGCCACGGTCAGCGCGCCGTTCATCATGAGCTTCATGTTGCCGGTGCCGGAGGCTTCCATGCCCGCCGTGGAAATCTGCTCGCTCAGGTCGGCGGCGGGAATGATGGCCTCGGCCAGCGAAACCCGGTAGTCGGGCAGGAAGGCGACCTTGAGGCGGTCCTTGACTCTCGGGTCGTGGTTCACCACGTCGGCCACGCTGTGGATCAGCTTGATGATCTGTTTGGCGGCCCAGTAGCCGGGCGCCGCCTTGCCGGCAAAGATCACGGTGCGCGGCGACCGGCGGCTCGCGTCCATCCTCGACGATGCCCAGATACTCGTCGATCACCCGCAGCACGTTCAGCAACTGGCGTTTGTATTCGTGGATGCGCTTGATCTGCACGTCGAACATCGAAACCGGATCGACCAGCACGCCGACTTCCTGCTGGATGACCTTGCCCAGCCGAACCTTGTTGCCGAACTTCACCTGGGCGAAGCGCTGCTGAAAGTCGGCGGAATCGGCGAAGCCTTCCAGCTTGCGCAGTTCCTCGAGATCGGTGATCCAGGCCTCGCCGATGGTTTCGCAGAGCAACCGCGCCAGCGAGGGATTGGCCTTCAGCAGCCAGCGCCGAGGCGCCACGCCGTTGGTCTTGTTGCTGAATCTCTCCGGCCAAAGCTGGGCGAATTCCGGGACCAGCGTCGAGCGCAGCAGGTCGGTATGCAGGGCGGAGACGCCATTCACGGCGTGGGAGCCGACGATGGCCAGGTGCGACATGCGCACCTGCTTCTCGAATCCCTCTTCGATGATGGACATCTTTCCCAGCTTCTCGCCATCAACCCAGGAAACGCCGGAGAGCCCGCGCAGGAAGCGATGATTGATGCTGAAGATGATCTGCGTATGCCGCGGCAGCACATGTTCCAGCAGCGGCAGGCTCCACTTCTCCAGGGCTTCCGGCAGCAGCGTGTGGTTGGTGTAGGCCAGAGCCTTGCGCGACAGCTCCCAGGCGTGATCCCACTCCAGCCCGTGATCGTCGATCAGGATCCGCATCAGCTCGGCGACCGCCAGCGCCGGATGAGTGTCGTTCATCTGTATGGCGACCTTGTCGCTGAACTGATCGAAGTTGTCGTACTCGCCCAGGTAGCGGCGGACGATGTCCCGCACGGCGCAAGCCACCAGGAAATATTCCTGCACCAGCCGCAGCTCTTTGCCGGCAACCACGGAGTCGGAAGGATAGAGGACGCGGGAGATGTTTTCGGACCCGATCTTCTGTTCGACGGCGCGGATGTAGTCGCCGCGGTTGAAGATCTCTATATCGAAATCTTCCGAAGCGCGGGCGGTGAACAGGCGCAGGAAGTTGACGGTTTCTCCGTTGTAGCCGGCCACCGGCATGTCGTTGGGAACGCCGAGAACGACCTTGTAGTCCGTCCATTCCTGACGATAGTCGACTTCGGGATTGCGCAGCGCGTTCACCCGCCCATACAAGGGAATCAGGACGGCCTGCTCCGGACGCGGGATTTCAAAGGGCGTTCCGTTGGCCTTCCAGCGGTCGGGCTTCTCGCGCTGAAAGCCGTTTACGATCTCCTGCTTGAAGAGTCCGAACTCGTAGTCGATGCCGTAGCCGTAACCCGGCATTCCCATGGTGGCCATGGATTCCAGGAAGCAGGCGGCCAGCCGCCCCAGGCCGCCATTGCCCAGGCCGGCATCAGACTCGCTCTCCAGCACTTTGTCGAGGTCGCGGCCCAGACCCTCCAAGGCCTGGCGGGTAATGTTGGTCAGGCGAAGATTGCAAAGCGTATCGCCCAGCAGGCGGCCCATCAGGAATTCCATCGAAAGATAGTAGAGCCGCTTGGCGCCGGCGCGCCGGTAACGGGCTTCGGTCTGCAGCATGCGATTGACGAGCTGGTCGCGCACGGCCAGGGAAACCGGGACCACGAATTCGCTGGGCGTAAGCTCCTCTTCTCGGCGCACGAGTGTGTAGCGCACGTGGCGGGAGATTGCCTGCCGCAGGATGTCAACCGGTTTGACTTGGCTTTCTGGACTGTTTCCCATACCTGCTTAGTTCGTCCGCGAGGCCCCTTTCACTCCTGCCAAACAACCACGCTGCCTTCCGCAACGGCCGCGCAACCCGTTGAGCGAACTGCGCTCTACTAAAGAATTCTAAACGAACTTACACCGCGTACTCCGTATCTTCGGTCAAGCTTTCCCGCTAAGGGCACTGCCGGAATCACCCTAGTTAGCGTTCGGATGCCCTGGGAGTTGGGCTTCCGGACCGGCTCTCCGGCCAAGTCCTTTCGCCGGCTTATACATGTTTGATTCCGAGCCGAGCACCTGCGGAGCGAGAACTTTTTCGATTTGTCCGGCAAAAATCAATGCCTCTCGGCAAAAACACCTGATAGTCGGGCTTTGAGGCGATCAAGCCGACCGCAAGGCCTGTCCTTGCGCGCCCTGTCCCGAGTTGGGAAAACCGCGTATTTCGTGGCTAGGGATAGCGTTGCGGGACAGGCAACGCCATGCTCTAATGAAACGCCTCAGCTCTGAATAACCGGGGTCCAAGCCTTGTGAACACGACTCTGTCGGCCACGACGGCGTCGCGATCCGCACTGGGCGGCGACTTACCGGAAACCCTTCTTAGCATCCCAGCAAGCACAGGCGCTGGCTGGGGACCCCTGGGCGGCAGCGGCCGAATCGGCAGTCACGATCAGGAGGGCATTCCATGCGCCCAGCCGGCGGATGCAGGGCGGTGTTGGCTCTAATCCCAGCCGTCTTTGCTGTCTCGTCGATGTTAGCCTTACCTCCGCCTGCCGTGCCTGGCGCAATCGGCGGGACTGTGACCGACCAGTCCAACGCGGTGGTCTCCGGCGCCACGGTGACGATTCTGAACCCGGCAACCGGCGCGAAAGAGACCGGCGCCACAGACGGCTTCGGCGAATTCCGCATTGTTGTCATGCCGCCCGGACCGTACGAAATCACGGTTGAGGCGCCTTCGTTTGCCGCCGGCAGAGTCAGCGGCGTGCTGGTGGAAGCCGGCCGCGTAAACCGGCTGCAAATTGGCCTGAAACCGGAGAGCATCGCCGAGACGGTGCAGAAGGCCGCCGAGCCGCCTGTGGTCAACGGCGCGCAAACGGAACCCGTCGCCAAGACCGGCCAGGAAGCCATCAGCAATCCGCCGATCGACAGCCAGGGCCGGACAGGTTTTACCCTGCCGGGTCCGGAAGAGACTCGGGAGGACTACTTCGATCCGACCGGCCTCCGTCGCGGCTTCAGCGGCTTACTCAATAACCGCAGCGTCGACGGCGGATCTACCAGCCAGGCTTTCTTCTCCGGGGAGCGGAGACGCATGCGCGCCGCCTACGAGGTAGACCCGGCGGCAGTCCAGGAAATGCAAGTCATCAGCTCAAATTTTTCCTCTGAATACGGACGCGCCGGCGGCGTCATCAACACCGTCACCAAGAGCGGCTCGAACAAGCTGCATGGAGAGCTCTTCTACTTCCTTCGCGACAACGCCTTGGGGGCGACCAACCCGCTCAGCAAAAACTACGTCGCCAGCCCCGCGGGCGACGGCAGTTACGTTCCTGCCTCGTACAAGCCCGAAGACCGAAGGCAGCAGTTCGGCGGCGCTTGGGGCGGGGCCATCGTTCGCGACAAGTTGTTCTACTTCTTCGACTATGCCGGCCAGCGCCGGACCTTTACTGGCGTCGGTCTTCCCAACACACCCGATTTCCTGGCGCCGCCGAGCACTACGGAGCTGGGTACCCTGGCCGCCAATCTCGGCGTCAGTCCCACCCTCGCGCCAACTTACTTCCGGCAGGGCCTCGCCTTTCTCAAGGCGGAAACTGGTCCGGTTCCTCGCCGAGCCGATCAGGACACTTTTTTCCCCAAGCTGGACTGGATCATCAACAACCAGAACACCTTCACCGCCAGCTACAACCGCCTGCGCTGGACCGCGCCCGGCGGGCTGCCGACGCAGGCCACCGATGCGTACGGGATTTCCAGCTTCGGCAACGATTATGTACGAACCGACATGGTGATGGGCCGCTGGACTTCGCGGCCGACCAGCCATCTCAGCAACGAATTCCGCTACCAATGGGCGCGCGACTTCGAGTTCGCCACCAGCCAGACGCCTTCGGCAGCGGAACAGAATCCCTGCGCGGCCATGGGAATCAGCAGCGCGAACTGCCAATCGCTGGTGACCTCGTTCTCGACTCCCGGGCAAGCGCGCGCTCCCCAGTTCTATGTCACCAGCGGCGGCTTTGCCATGGGACGCCCGGACATCCTGGAACGCGCCGCTTACCCCAATGAGACTCGCCACCAGCTCAGCAACATCACCAGCTGGGTGCGCGGGCATCACCGGCTGAAGTTCGGCGTCGACGTGATTCGCAATAACGACGTCTTGAACAACCTGTATCAAGGCGGCGGCTCGTACAGCTACGGCGACCGCGTCGCTTTCATCTCCGACCTGCTGGCTACCGTCTACGGTATCAATGGCGCGCCGGTTCAGAGTGCGGCTCAGAACAAGTACAGCACGTATTCTCAGGCTTTCGGCGCTTCCGCCATCGCGTACCACACCTGGGACTTCGCGGGATTCATCCAGGATGACTGGAAGCTCACGCGCCGTCTGACCCTGAACTTCGGCTTGCGCTACGACTTCGAGAAGCTGCCCGCGCCTCAGTTCGTCAATCCGGCGGTCTGGCAAACGGGGCACGTGCCCTCGGACAAGAACAATTTCGGTCCCCGCCTGGGTTTTGCCTGGGATGTTTTCGGCGACGGCAAGACGGCCCTGCGCGGCGGCTACGGCCTCTTCTATGGGCGCATCAATAATGGCTTACTGGGCAGCGCCATGCTCCAGTCGGGCGGGCCTGGCAGCCAAGTGACTTACACGCTTTCTCCCAGAGCGACCTTGGGCACCTCGGCGTGCGCGCCGGTGTTTCCCGCCGTGCTCAGCGCCGCTCCCGCCAATCCGGCCTGCGGCAATCCGGACATCGCCTTTCTCGCCCCGAACCTGCAGAATCCCCAAATTCACCAGTTCGGCTTGACGCTGGAGCGCGAGATCGCCCGCCACACGATGGTTTCAATCGGCTACCTCGGAACGCTCGGCCGTCAATTGCCGACCTTCATCGACACCAACCTCGATCCCGCATCCGTCAAGAACGTGACCTACACCTTCAGCAACGGAACCCCGTTGCCGAATACCACGTCGCTGACGGTTCCGGTGTACACGGCGCGGTTGAACAACGCCTTCGGCCAGATGGTGGCCGTCACCAGCAGCGTCAACTCGTCGTACAACGCCATGGTCTTGCGCTTGAACCGGCGTATGACGAACGGGCTGCAGGTGCTGATGAGCTACACCTGGTCGCACGCCCTGGACAGCGGCCAGAACCAGCAGACGCTGGCTTCCACCACCTCCAGGGTCTACGATCCTTACTACCGCGCCTTGGACTACGGAACGTCCGACTACGATATCCGGCAGCGCTTCGCCGCCAGCATCGTCTGGCAGCCGCGATACTTCCGCGACAGCGGCGGCCTTCGCAAGTCGCTGCTGAACGGCTGGACCGTGGCGCCGATCGTGCAGGTGAGCACCGGCAAGCCGTACTCGGAATACATCAGCGGCGACGTCTACAACTATGTGGCTGCGACCAGCGGCATCCCGTCCCTGGACGGCGGGCTGAATAACGCGGGCGGCAGCCGGATTCCGTCCATCTTTCCCAGGAACAGCTTCCGCTACCCGATGCTGGTGACGGTCGACCTGCGGCTCTCGCGCGCCTTTATGATCAACGAGCGGCAGCGGGTGCATGCGCTGGCGGAGGCCTTCAACCTGTTCAACCACAGGCAGGTCACGAACCTGAACAACACGATGTTCTACATGAGCTCTCCGCCCGGGCCGGGCAAAGGGCCGTCACTGATTTACGAGAGCGGATCGGGCGGATATGCGCCCTTCCAGCAGGTCACGCAGGCGGGAAACGAAGCCTACCGCGAGCGCCAGATGCAGTTGGCGCTGAAGTACTCGTTCTAAAAAGCTGGGCACTTCCGCTGGCTGAAGATTATGGCCGGCATGGCCGATAATCACAGAATGAGCCGAAAATCATTCGCAGTTGCCGGAATCCTCGCGCTTGCCATCTTCGCCTGCCCTGGCAGCGCCGCCACGAAGTATTCGAAACGGGCGAAAGTTCAAAAACCGCCGGAGTTAGTGAAGCTGGAAAAAGCAGTCGCTGCGCAGTGGTCCGATTACAAGACTCAGCACGGCATTCCGGCGGGCGGGCTGGCCGTTTATGTCGCAACTCCCGAGGGCAACTACTTTGCTTCTTCCGGAATGGCTCCCGGCAACGGTCCTGACACGCACTTCCGCGTGGCCAGCATTACAAAAACGTTCACCGCCGCGGCCATCATGCTGCTCAACCAGCAGGGGAAGCTGCGGATTGACGACACCATCGTTTCTCCCATGCCGGGACAATCGGCTCCTTACGTGCCGGATAGCGCGGAATTCAACATTCCTTACAAGAGCCGGATCACCATCCGGCAACTTCTGGCCCATACCGCCGGAGTCTTTGACGTAACCAATGAGGCTATTCCTGCGACCTGTCCTGTCCCCTACGCGAACAAGAATTATCCGCTGTACGTCATACAGGAGCTGCATGTACCGAATCACCAGTTCACTCCCGAAGAGCTGGTGGGAGTGGTTGCCAAGTGCCAGCTCAGCTACTTTGCTCCGGCAAGCGGTCATCATTACTCGAACACCGGATACTCGCTGCTGGCTATCATCATCCAGCAGGTGTCCGGAATGTCCTACGACCAGTTCATCCTGCAGAACCTGATCGCACCGAACGGGCTTTCCACCACCTCGGTTCCCATGCTGGCGACCGACCAGAGCCTGCCATCGCCCTACGCTTCCGGCTATGTCTACGAGGGCGGCGCGGTGACGGACGTGACGCGCAGCAACATGTCCATGAACATCGCCGAAGGAAACATTGTCTCCACTCCGGCCGACCTGGCGCGGTGGATTCGCAGGCTCCTCCGGGGCGAGGCGGGTCCGAACGCAGCCTCGGTCGCGGACATGATGACGCCGACGCCGCAGAGCGGCAACCGCTACGGCTTGGGATTGATCTCCGCGCCGGGGCTGGGCTATGGCCACAACGGAGCGCACGAAGGCTATATGGCATACATGCTCTACGACCCAAGCGTCGATGTCGCGGTCATCGTCTACATCAGCGTGTGGGATGTGAAGAACCTGATGACCGACGAGGCCGCCCTTCTCCTGCAAATGGTGAGCGAGGCAAGAGCAGCCGCGGGATACTGACCGGCGGAACGGCAACTCCGGAAGTGCAATCGTGATCCGGCAGAGCTAGCGTATTACCGCTTCAAGGCAGGCTGTACTCGTTCCAGTTCCTTGCCGTATTTGACTGAATTCGCTGCCGCGGCTCAGCGGCCGACGCCGAGATCGTTGCGGACGATTTTGCCGCCTTTCATGACGAACTTAACGCGTCCCAGTTCGCTGATATCTTTCAGCGGATCGCCGGCGACGGCTACGAGGTCGGCATACTTTCCTTTTTCGAGCGAGCCAACCCGGTCCTGCCAGCCCATCATTTCCGCCGTGACCAACGTGGCGGACTGTATCGCCTGAGCCGCGGTCATGCCATGGCTGGCCATCCACTCGAGCTGCATCGATCTGCGCGCCGTGCTTATAAGGATGACCGTCGGCACCGCTGCCGAAGGCAATCTTCACCCCGCGGGCCAGCGCCATGCGGAAAGACTTGTCCTGCAGGGCGGGGAAGCTGAATCTGCCGCCAGTGGTGAGGCGGTCGTGCTCGACTATTTCCGGCATCGAGTAGCGGAAACCGGTGGGCACATAGTAAAGGCCTTTCTTCACCATGATGTCGATTTCAGTCGCATCGAGGCCTTCGCCGTGCTCGATGGAGTCTGCGCCGGCCACGATGCAGTTGCGCAAGCCCTCACCGCCATACGCATGGCAAGCAACGCCGCGGCGGTGGCGGTGAGCTTCGTCAACCATCGCCTGCACCTCCTCGTAGGTGAAGGTGGGGTCCACTAGCAACTCGCCCGTCGGACTGAACGAGTAACTGCCCGTACTGAAGAGCTTGATCCAGTCCGCGCCGTGACCGATCTGCTCACGAACCGCCGCGCGGCCCTGGTCGGCTCCGGCGGGTATCATCTGCGCGCCGGCGGGGATGGTGACGCCCGGAGCGCCGATATAGGCGCGGCCCGTACCGATGCCGCGTGTCGACACCTGCATGCGCGGGCCCTCGAACATGCCGGAGGCGATGGCATCACGTATGGCCACATCGCCATAACCCTCGCCATGCGTACCGACGTCACGCACGGTGGTGAAGCCGGCACGCAGGTCGGTCTGCGCTTCCTTGAGCGCCAGCAGCGTCCAGGCCTCAGCCGATGTATTCACGCGCCCCGCCGGCGTGAGGCTGTCATACACGTGGACATGGCCGTCAATCAGGCCGGGAAGCACCGTGGCTTGGCTGAGGTCGAGCACCTGCGCACCAGCGGGAATCTTGGCTTCGGCGGCGGAGCCGACATAGCTGATACGTTCGCCCTGAATGAGGACGACCTGATTGGTCAGCAACTGGCCGGACTTGCTGTCAAACAGTTTTCCGGCGCGAATCGCAACGGCCTGGGTCTGAGCGGCAAGAGAAGCCGCAAGCGCAAGGATTGCGCCCACAATCGATAAACACTTGGTCCGGCTCATTATTTCCTCCTCTGTTCCAATCCATGCCAGCAGGCATGACCACGGCGCTTGCCGGGGAGCCTCGAATGGCGGAACACATAGGTTGCCACGAGCATACGGAAGAGACAACCTTCATTCCGGAGGTGTAATAATGATCCGGCAGAACTAACTTTATTCCAGTTCAAGGTGGACTGATATGCCGAAAGTGTCGGTGTCATATACGGAATTCTTTGCCCCAACCATGCAGCGCCTGTGCGACGAGGGTTTGCTGCTGGCCACCGCGGGCCGCGACGGCAAGCCTAACGTCATGACGATCGGCTGGGGAATGATCGGCTCGATCTGGGCCCGCCCGGTCTTCCTGGCCCTGGTCCGGCCCTCGCGCTACAGCTATAGCCTGCTCGAGCAAGTCAGCGACTTCACGATTAATGTGCTCCCGCCGGAGCTGGCCGAGGTCGCCGCACTGTGCGGAAGCGTCTCGGGACGCGAGCATGAGAAATTTCAGGAGACGAAGCTGACGCCGATCCCGGCGCATGAAGTGCGCGCGCCGATCATTCGGGAGTGCGTCGTGCACTACGAGTGCCGGACCGTCGAGCGCGTCGACATGGACGCCAACTCGCTGGTGCAGAGCATCAAGGGGCAGTTCTATAAAAATGGGGACTTTCACCGGCTCTACTTCGGCGAGATCGTCGCCTCCTATGCCGACGACAACGCGGCCGCGCGGCTCAGCACCCAGACAGGCCGTGGCGGACAACCGTAAAGGCGGGCCAAATCAGCTCTCTTCTCTCTTTCATGGCGTCTTGCGGGAGGGAATATAATTCCGCGCTCCCGGGTTAACAACATTGACCGCCATGAAGAGGGCAGCCAAATCCGGCGGGACGGCAAGAGCGAGAGGCGTCGCAAAGACCCTGATCGCGCTCGCCTCCGGCCCGGCGATCGCAATCGCCTATGGTGTTGCGGCCAGCCGCGACGAGAAGAACGGCTACCGGCTCACCGCCGCGTTTGAGTGGCGCAAGGCTGCCGAACTGCTGGCGATATTTCCCTCAGCGGCCGACCACTGCTGGCAGCAGTGGGAGCGCATCATGAACCTTCCCCGCCGACTGGCTGACCCTGCATCCTTCCCCCAGCAAAGGCCGGTCGGCGTCGCCTCTCGCCGGCCACAGGAACCGGTGACGGCTTCTGGCAACGATGTACTGCTGAGCGCAGCGTAATCAATCGATGCGGGTCGCTTGTCTGGGGCGAGTGGCCCCTATCTGCCTTCAGTTGGCAGTGACAGCAGCAACGCAGCGTTATAGCCTCGGCATCTACCTAAAGGCAATGCTTGCGTTATAAACTCCAATGACGAGGCAGTGCTCAGCCTCGGCGAGTGTAATATGTCCAGCGCTTTCCAGTTACCGCAAGACCTGCCTGTGCCGACTGATGATGGCGCGTGCCGCCATCTGGCCGGCATGCGCGTCCCCTCCGTCGTGCTCCCGTCGACTGCCGGACGTATGGTGGATCTGAGTTCTCTCCCTGCCCCTCGCACCGTCATCTACTGCTATCCGAGAACCGGGGTTCCCGGTCAACCGTTGCCGCCAGGCTGGGACGCGATTCCCGGCGCACGCGGCTGCACACCCCAAAGCTGCAGCTTCCGCGATCACTACAGCGAGCTGACCGCGCTCGATGCCGAGGTCTTCGGCCTCAGCACGCAGACGACGGCTTATCAGCGGGAGATGGTGCAACGCCTGCATATCCCATACGAGGTGCTCAGCGATGCGGAGTTTCGCTTCTGCCAGGCGCTGCGGCTGCCGACCTTTGAGGTGGAAGGCATGAGACTGGTGCAACGCCTGACGCTGGTCATCCGCAACGGCATCATCGAAACCGTCTTCTATCCCGTGTTCCCGCCTGACGAGAGCGCCGAACAGGTCGTTCGCTGGTTGAGGTCGCATCCGTAACATAGCTGCGGGCGCACAGCGCGAATGTGAGCCACCCGCCAAGTCCGGTTCCGGGTGTACACTCGTCTGCACGCTATGCTGACGACAGTGGATGTACTCCGAAGCCATCTGAACTACAGCGCCTGGGCCAGCCGCAGATTGGTTGAGGCTGCGGAGAAGCTGAGTCCGGCGGAACTGATGCGGGACTTCGGCACGGCCGATCGAAACGTGCTCGGCACCCTGGTGCACGTCTACGCCGCCGATCGTGTCTGGCTCGGCCGGATCGAAGGAAACCCGCCCGCACGCTTTCTGGTTCCGGAACAAGACATGCACATAGAGGTGCTTCGTCGAGACTGGCCGGTGCTGCTTGAGCGCTGGAAGCAATGGGCCGCCGGGCTGAACGAGGACTCCATTCGCCGGGAGATATCCTACAAAGACGCGAAGGGGAATCCGTGTGTGACTCCGATCTGGCAGATCGTTCTGCACGTTGTCAACCATGGGACGCATCATCGTGGCCAGGTCTCCGGCTTCCTGCGGGCGATGGGGCAAACGCCACCGCCTTTGGACCTCCGGATCTTCTATCAGGAAACGTTCCGCTAGACTGCAAGTGCAACTGCATCCGCATTTGAGACAGGAGCCGAACACAATGCGCAAGCCGGCGATGACGCTCGCAGCACTGGCGATCAGTTCGGCCTGCGCTCTGGCCCAAGTGGTCGGAACGGCGGGTGCGGGCGCGGGTTCAGGCGCGAATCATCCAGCCAGTGCGGCCGAGCAGGGTACCGCAGAGAGCACGGCGCCTGGCGGCGGAGCCGTAACCATGCAACGTCAAATTGGGACTTTGCCGAGGGTGACGACTGCGCCTGCGCTGGGCCGGGTGGGCCAACTTAGCATCGGGGTAAGCTTGCCTGCTCCGAATTTACCGCTGGTACGGAATAGCCCTGCGACGATACGCACTCCGGGCATGACGAGCCCGTCGACTACCTTTGCGCCCGGCGTTATCATCCTTCCTCGCCCATGAATTCTCACGCGAGCCATCGCCGCTCCCGAGTGATCGTGGCGACTGGAACGTTTCGCTTGTGTGTACACCATTCCCGGTTTCGCTCTAGGCGAGCGACTGCACGACGCGGTCGCTCAACGGCTCGAAGCGCGTGTGCCGCAGATTGCCGATGGCGGTCTGCAAGCCATAGAGCATGAGGGCGGCGCGGCGCGGGTCGATGCGGCGGTCCAGCAGCGCCTCCAGCACCTGCTGCAAGGCGATCTGAATGGAGTTGTTGTCTTCGAGCAGCGGAAGCTCGATGCCGGTGTTGGCGTTCGCCTGCGGCGGCCCGCCGAGCCGCAGCCGCCTGCGTTCGCGCTCGCGCGTGCGGTGATGGAAATAGCAGTAGTCGGATTCGCGCAGCGCTACCGCTTCGCAGATGGCTCCGTTCTGCATGATGTGACTGCACAATTTCTGTCCCATGGCTTCCAGTTCCTTGATATGCTTTTCGCGGCTCGCCTTGGCGGCCTGGTGGATTCTTTCCAGGAACGACTGCAGTTGCGCGGCAGTCGCCGGCGTTCGCTTCTTGCGTGGTTTCATGGTTTATCTTTCGGCGGCGCGTGATGCGACGCCCTCCCCCCGGTGTGCTTTTCGTAAAAATGACAAAACAAAGGGCTTGGCCGGAGTGGCTCCGGCTAAAAATGACATTCCAAAGCAGTTACACGGAAAAATGACAAAAGAAAGGAGTTACGATCAGGTTTCGAGTTTCAGGTTTCCAGTTGGCCGCGATGCGAACGATCGCTTCTTCTTTCGGCGTAACTGCAGATCCTTCGACTCCGCCTCAGGATTGACCCCTTGGAGAGACAGGTTCGGGGGCCGATCTATAACTGGTTTGAGAAATCCATTCGGAAAAAAAGCAATTCCCACAGGGGCTATTGATATTCGCATGAATTAATGTCCTAAGCTGTAGTCTGAATAATTTCCACAGATCAGTGCCGTGAGCACAGCGGCTAAAGCCGTCTCGCATCTGACGCTTATTTCCCGCGCTGAAGCCGTCGGCTTCCACCGGGCTACTCCCTTGAGCCGGCCTAACTGCAGATCCTTCGACTCCGCGCCCGCCAGCACCGCAAAAAACGCGGGCTGGGAAAGCCAAGCGGGCGCGTCGCTCAGGATGACGCCTTCATAAGTGGGAGTATCTTCTTGCACCCAAAACGAACGAGCGGCAGGAGAGTGTCCTGCCGCCCCGTTGCACTGCGATGGTCCCGCCACCCAGCACGCCCCAAAGCGGGCGTGCTGGGTGGCGGGGAGTTTGTTTGGCCCCTACTTCCAGAATAACGAATTCAGCAGGGGTAATGTGACATGGTTCGGGAAAGAATTTTGGCGATAATATACTTGACTGACTGAGTGAATTGCGCTACTCTGAATGTGCAAGCAGGAGCAAGCGCGATGAAAGCCCCGAAAACACTGCAAGAAGCCATCCAGTTCTTCGCTGACTTTGATAACTGCCGGGAGTTCATGATTGCCGTGCGCTGGCCTGATGGCAAGATACGCTGTCCCGTTTGCGGCTCCGAGAAGATCGCCTATCTTGTAAATGCACGGCTCTACAAGTGCAATGAGGAGCATCCGCGCCAGAAGTTCTCGCTCAAGGTGGGGACTGTGTTTGAGGATTCCCCGATTCCGCTTGAGAAGTGGCTTCCCGCTGTGTGGTTGCTGGCGACTTGCAAGAATGGCGTTAGCTCTTACGAGATTTCTCGCGCTTTAGGCGTAACACAGAAAACCGCGTGGTTCATGCTGCACCGCATCCGACTTGCAATGCAGAGCAAGTCGTTTATGAAACTCGGCGGGAGTGGGGCTGCGGTGGAAGTGGATGAAACTTTCATTGGCGGGAAATCCCGCAATATGCACCGCGACCGACGCATTAAGATTGGAGTGCGTGAGCACAATTACGGCAAAACTGTCGTTATGGGCTTATTAGAGCGTGGCGGGGATGTTGCCGCGCAAATTATTCCACGACGCAAGGCCCCGATTGTGCAGAAGATCGTCCGTGAACTGGTAGAGCCTGGCTCAACCGTGATGACCGATGATTTCAATGGATATCTTGGCATCGCTCCCGAATACGAGCATCAGGTCGTGAATCATCTTGAGCAGTATGTGCGGGGCAATGTCCACACTCAGGGAATCGAGAACTTCTGGTCATTGCTGAAACGCAGTCTGGGCGGAACTTACGTGAGCGTTGAGCCGTTTCATCTGTTCCGCTACGTTGACGAACAAGTGTTCCGCTACAACAATCGTGCAACCAAGAAAACCCCAATGACCGATGCCGACAGATTTATTATGGCAATGTCGCAGATCGTAGGGAGGCGGCTCACTTATGCTGAGGTAACAGGCAAGGTGGGAGAAACGATTAACTAAACCTTATCGGAAGAAGCGCGGGAAGCGGAAGCGCGTTTAGGCTTCCGCATCTTCGCGGCTTTCTCGGCGTCCAGTCTAGCCTTGATCTCCGAATGGGGAACGGCAACTAGACGCTGCATGAAGTTTTTGAAGCGGTTGAATTCGCCCGGTTCATTCTTGGCGGGATGTGCGGGCTTATTTGTTGGCATTTTCTTTCGCTCTTGCGTTGTTACGCAAGGGATAGAGAGAGTGTGTTCCAATGCCAGCGAAAAGTCAACGTTCTCCTGCTGATTACATCCGCGCTCTGGTCTGCGGCTATCCCGAAGATATTAGGAAGAAGAAGCTGATGGTAATGGTCCAAGGATATGTTGACGACAGCGGGAGCGATGAAGAAAGCAAAATACCCTCACGGCACTTCGCGCTTGCTGGCTATCTCATGCAGGCTCCTAAGTGGGCTGAGTTCTCGGATAAATGGGCCACCGCACTTCAGAAAGAGCCCGCTATCAAGTTTTTCAAGATGGCAGACGCGGAATATGGCGATGGCTGTTTTTTGGGGATGCGCGAAGAATTCAGACGCCTCAAGGTAAATGAACTGTCAGATGTAATTGCCGACTTTTCTGAACATTGCGTAGCTCTCTGGTGTCATGTGAACTGGAACGATTACCGCGATACCGTGCGGGGAAATGTTCCTCACCAGATTGATAGCCCATACGCATTGCTTTTCTACCAGATCATACGCGGGGCCGCTGAACACCAGATTAAAATGAATAAGCTCGTGGATGTGGGGTTTCATAACGTTGATTTTATCTTTGACGAACAAGGAATCGCTGGACTCCGGGCCGTGCAATGGTACGCGGGACTATATAACAGATTGCCAGAGCCATACAGATCAACCCTCGGCGCTACTCCTGTGTTTCGAGATGACGAGAAAGTTGTAGCACTTCAAGCGTCCGATATGTTGGCATGGCATGTCCACAGAAGCCTAGAACGGCCAGACGAGGAGCGTCCCATTTTCGACAAGATAAGTCTTAATTATGGTCGTCGTACTATAGACAGAGAGACGCTGAAGGGATTTGTTGAACTGGCAAAGCGCATTGATCTAAAAGAACTAAAGCGGGGGCTATAGATATGATTTCACGGCCCGAGTTCTACGCCTTTCTGGTCTTGCTTCTCGTAGTTGTTATCCGCTTCGAGGATCATCTTCGCGGGATTAGAAAGGAATTGAAGGGACTGCGAGAGAGGATGTATAAATAGAAAAGCCCGGATGCCAGTCCGGGCCGATGTCGCGCACATTTTGAATATCACAGGATCGGTGCGCGATGCAAGAGCCTGTTCGTTTTTCTTCGACACTTCAGGTTAAGTCTAACCTTGATCTTCTACGCCAAACGCTCTTTCATTCAAAGCCATTCCCGGCATCGGAACCATCCCAAACTTCAACTCGTGGTATGGGAAGAAAAACGCTAACGATCTTGAAGATGCTGTTTCGCCAAAAGCCGTAAAAATCTGATTCATCATCTCTTGGCTCTCAATCCAGATGCCTCCTGCTTCTACGCCAAGAAGCTTAACTTTCTGGTAGTGATCTGGCTCGATGAACGGGATAAGCAGAATTATTTCCTCACCAATCATCTCTGAAAGATTCATGCGACACAGCCTTCCCTCGCCGGACCTTTCCGGCCCTTCCATTCTACCCCTAAAGTCAGTGAAGTATATTATTACCAGAATTTTGGTACTGTCCTAATTTCAATTCACGAATTCGGCTTCCAGCTTCTGCCCTAAGTGTAGTGGTTATACCGTTCAGGGCCGCAATTGAAAAACCGCTGATCCAAGACGGGGGTCGGGGAATAACTGTAGCACCAGCAGCTTTCGTGCAAAACGAAAGTGCTCCCGGCAATGAGAACATCCCGATACTGGATTCTCCCGCAAAAGCAGAGATGCCCCGCAACCGATGGGAGAGGTTTTCGGTACTTGACTCTGTTTTCAGGGGAGTACGGCAGGTTGTTAACAAAGAAGCTATCGTTCGGGGCCAGCATTGCCGGGAATGTTTGCGGCTCATTCCACGCAGCGGGATTAGGAAACTCGTTGTCGGGAGCTTCAATGAAGAGAAGTTCCATGTTGTTAGAGACAATCTGAGCCGGCGTTCTGCCGATGTTAGTGGCCCGAAAATAGACCTGTCCCTCTATTTGGTCAGAAAATTCAGGCTTGACTACGATCCAGGGACGTTCGGCGTCAATGAGGGCTTGCGCGTTCAAGAGAGCGGCTCTAGCGGCCTTCTTAGTTTGTCGCGCTTGTTTAGCAACGTACCACGCCGTGACGGATGCAACGATCGCCAAGACCCAATTGGACCATTGAACGGTTGCATACCACTCTGGCGTGCAATTTTGAGCGGAGTGTGCTTTCTCGGAGGTATCTACCTTGTGGGGGAGTGCAAGGGCCGTCTGACACTTCGTTTGGGCACCATTGGATGCATTGTCGGGTTTTTGCTGGGCTGCGCTCCGTGGGGTAGGTATGACTGCAAAACTGGCAAGCCCTATTGCGGCATAGGCAGCATAAAGAGCAATTTTCATGTTGAGGAGAGTTTAGCCAAAGCACGGCACTTTCCCGATCTGAATTTACGGAAATCCGGAGGTGCACAATAATGAACCTCCGATTGCCACTTTTACCCAGCGCGGAAACTGTTTTAGATAGTCAACAAATTTTACTTAACTTTGTTGACTATGTTTTGTACTGTCTACGTGCAATGAAAACCAAGAGCAAGGTGATTCAAGCTCTCCATGCGCAGGCAATAGCCGATGCAAAAGACTTGAAACGTATCTATCGAGAGCAGCAACGTCTACGAACAGCCTATAACCAATGGCGTGAACTGGACAGACAAGCTCGCGAAAGACACGAGAGATTCCGCCGATTGATGATCCTGATCTTGGAGCACGAACCCGGAAAGGGAATACTTACCATCATGGATAAAGCCAACGATCTAGGGATCGCAACTCCGCAGACAGGCGAAAAACCTGCTGTGTGGGAAGCGGTTCTGGAGTTAGTTCGTCAATTTCCCGACAGTCAGGTTATCGACTTGCTGGAATGGCTAGCAACCGATCTTGGGATGGTTGTGTCACGGCAGAGCTTTGACTCAGCTATAGCGGCTCATCGAGAGCTTTTCAAGACGCGACGGCAAGGGAAGGGGAAGTACATCTCTCTACGGGATGAAAGGATGGTGCAAGATGCCCCCGCCACCAAACCCGAGCGCAAATAACGAGAGCCGCTGAGTGCGCTAACACCCGGCGGCCCTGAAACCAACAACCCCGGCAAGCCGGTAATTGTCAGTCTACAAACACAATCATCGGCTTGCCTTTCCCGAAAGTCAAGAGGCAAGCGATGAATATACTCTCGTCTGAGAAGAAACTCTCCGTAATCTCCAGCCTGGTCGAAGGCAATAGCGTCCGCTCGACAGAGCGCATGACCGGCGTACACCGAGACACGATCTGCCGTCTGCTGGTCGAAACCGGCAAGCAGTGTACTACCTTGTTCGATCAGCACGTCCGCAACGTCCGCGCCAAGTTCGTACAGGCTGATGAAATCTGGTGTTTTGTGCAGAAAAAAGCCAAGCGGGTACGTGCTGACGATCCCGCTGAATATGGGGATCAATGGGTATTCGTGGCGATGGACGCGGATTCCAAGCTGATTCCCTCGTTTGTGGTAGGCAAAAGGACGCGGGAAACCACGTACACTTTCCTGCTCGATCTGCAAAAGCGGCTGATCGAAGATGTACGGTTTCAGCTCACTACGGATGGATTCGCATTCTATGAACGCGCCATTGAGGATGTGTTCGGCGGTACAGTCGATTTCGCACAGCTAATCAAGCTCTACGGGGAATATGGGCAGCACGGTAATGAGCGGTATTCCCCAAGCGCAATCGTCGAGGTTATATCCAGAATCAGAGACGGTCGGCCTGATCCGCTGCATATCTGCACCTCGCATGTCGAGCGCCAGAACCTTACGATGAGAATGGCAATGCGGCGGTTTACCAGGCTCACAAACGCTTTCTCGAAGAAGCTGGAGAACCTAAAAGCCGCTTGCGCTTTGCATTTCGCTCACTATAATTTCTGCCGAGTTCATCAGAGCTTGCGCGTGACCCCGGCGATGGCTGCGGGAATCGCGAGCGAAATCTGGCCTTTAAGTCAACTTCTGCCTTCGTGATGTGGAAGGGATTGCGGGATGACAGAACACGAAGAAATAGAAAAACTGAAATCAATCAACAAGCGATTGAGCAATCTGTTAGAAGACCATATCAACATGGTGCTCAATCTGCGTCGTGGTCTGGTTGCGATGGATCAGACGCTGAAACAACATCCTGATCTGTCTGCAACATATACGAAACTTCTGGAAGACCCAAAAGCAAACGAGTCTGCTCGGCCAGACCCAGCTTGGACGGCTGAAACGGTCGCTTTGCTTCGGGAGATGAAACAATAGGCTTGCTGTCTTGCATTTGGGCGCACTCCTGTGCTAACTTGAGTTTGCCCGACACAAGTTCTTGGAGGCTCCGGCACCACCCGGAGCCTCTCTTATTTTCCAATTAAATCATGACTGTCAAGCGTAAGATCAAGTCAATCCTCAAGAGAGGGGGGACAGTGTAATGGTCCCGCTGGTAAGAGTTTTATTGCTCACTGCTCTGATCTGCCCCGTTTCGCTCGCCCAGACTATTAACCAAAGCCGGAACCAGATTGGCAATCAGGACCAGGATCGTTATCGGATCGTTTCTGCCCAGAGAAATCTAAGCTGCTCACCTGGCACTGTATGCGCAGGCGAGGTCGTCATCCACGAAATTTTTTTACTGGATGCCCAAACCGGTAAGGTATGGAGGTACTTTTCAAATGGCGGAGCAATGGTGTCTGTGCCTTCCCCGATTGGGCCTAATCAGGCAGTGGGTTCAGGGGCATTTATTCCTGTAGAGAGAATTGAACATTCGACAAGACCCTAATTTGCAATCCGGCTGCCACTCTCGAAAAATCAACCGGGCGTGGGGCGGGAAATTAGGACAGTACCAGAATTTTCGTCGTCGAATGAGCAGGTTAGGTTCGCCGAGGGTGCGGGAGGGGGTTGCCAGGTTTCTGGTGAACTGCCGCACTCAAGCCCAACAGCGGGCTTGAATGGGCCAACCGCCAAACGCGGGCGGGCGAAAGGATGGGCCACGCATTACCAGACGCCTCTTCTGACCCTGATGGGCCGTGAATCCGTCGGCTTCTCCCAGTACGTCTCGTTGCAGACGCGACAATCTCGGCGGATCCCGCCACTCCATGGTTCTGCTTGAGGTAAGTGGACTTGTCTGTGCCCAGGCCCTTCCCAACACTTGGGACAGAAGGGAACATCATCTCCTTCGCGGTAGTAGTAGTTCATGGGACCACTCATCTTCATCGCGAGTTCGTCTGCAGAATGGTGCTTCTGTCGTGCAAGTTGTTCCTTGAGCTGCAGGTTGGTTTGCTGTAACTCAAAAACTTCTGCCTGAAGCTCAACTATCTTCTTCATCAATTCAATATCGTTGTATTTCTTCACCAGCTCAGAAAGCTGCTTCAGGCTGCCAAGTACGTCCATGGCTTATTCCTCCTCCGCTCCTTACGAGCATCCACTCGTCGCCCCGCAGCTCATGCAGCGGTAGCAGCTTCCGCTGGTGGCCCAGAGTTGGCGCTGTTCCAACTCTGGGGATTTTGGGAATTGAACATTTCTCCCATCCCACATTTGCCAACCGCGGGCAAATGTGGGCCACCCGATGCGTTCCTAGCTGCACCCCTGACGTAGCTCCGCAGCTCATGCAGCGGTAGCAGCTTCCGTTGCGGGTCATGATGGCGCCGCAGACGGGGCAGGAGGGCGAATCGCCCAGCTCGACGAAGTTGCTGAGGGCATCGCTGGCGTGAATGTTTCCGGCGGTCTGTTCTTGCCGCCGAAGTCGAGGCCCGGAGCAGCCGCTTCGCGCCTTGATGCGACGCGACTTTGCCGGGCGCCGCGCCGGGCTCGGATGGCGCCGTTGATGCGCGGGCGCAGGTCGTCGAACAGCGATCCCTGCTCGCCGGTGAGGAACCTCAGCTCCAGCCAGCGGAAGATGTAATCCATGATCGACTTGGCGTAGCCGATGCTCGGGTTCTGGCTCCAGCCGCTGGGCTCGAAGCGCGTGTGCGCGAACTTTTCGCACAGCAGCTTGAGCGGCACGCCGTGCTGCAAGGCCGAGGGAGACGGCCAGGGCGAAGCTGTCCATCAGGCCGCTGACGGTGGAGCCTTCCTTGGCCATGGTGATGAAGATTTCGCCGGGCTGCCCGTTGGGATAGAGGCCGACGGTGACGTAGCCTTCGTGTCCGGCGATGTTGAACTTGTGGGTGACCGAGAGGCGCTCGTCCGGCAGCTTGTTGCGGCGCGGCGCGCGGCGGGGCGTTGAGGATCCTCTTCTTCGACCACGCGGCGCGGCCTTGGCTCTCGGCGCTGCCCTTGGACCGAGAGCGGCTGCGCCTTCTTGGAGCCGTCGCGGTAGATGGCCACCGCCTTGAGGCCGAGCCGCCAGGCTTCGACGTAGGCTTCGGCGATCTCCTCCACCGTGGCCTGCTCGGGCATGTTGATGGTCTTGGAGATGGCGCCGGAGATGAACGGCTGCACCGCGGCCATCATCTTGAGGTGGCCCAGGTAGTGAATGGAGCGCGTGCCGCGCGCCGGCTTGAAGGAGCAGTCGAAGACCGCCAGGTGCTCTTCCTTGACGTGCGGCGCGCCTTCGATGGTGCCGGTGGCGTCGATGTAGCTGATGATGGCGTTGGCCTGGTCCTGCGAGTAGCCGAGCTTGAAGAGCGCGGCCGGCACGGTGTTGTTGACGATCTTGATCATGCCGCCGCCGACCAGCTTCTTGAACTTGACCAGGGCGAGGTCGGGCTCGACGCCGGTGGTGTCGCAATCCATCATGAAGCCGATGGTGCCGGTGGGCGCCAGCACGGTGACCTGCGAGTTGCGGTAGCCGTGGCGCTCGCCGTGGGCCAGGGCTTCGTCCCAGCACTGGCGGCTGGCTTCAAACAGCTCGCGCGGCACGTTGGTCGCGGTTGATGCGGTTCACCGAGGCGCGGTGCATGCGAATGACGTCGAGAAACGGCTCGCGGTTCTGGTACCAGCCGGGGCAGGCGCCGCCGGTGATGGCCACGTCCTGCAGCTTGTCGCCGGCGGCGAGCGATCGGCGGGCAGAGTTCGGCGATGCGCGCCGACTGCAGGTAAGCTTCGCCGCACATGATGGCCGTCACGCTGGCGGCATAGTCGCGGCCGGCTTCGGAGTCGTAGGGCAGGCCGGCAGCCATGAGCAGCGCGCCGAGATTGGCGTAGCCCAGTCCGAGCGGGCGGAAGTCGTGCGAGTTGCGGGTGATGGACTCGGTGGGATAGCCGGAGTTGTCGACCAGAATCTCCTGCGCGGTGATAAGAATGTCGACCGCATGGCGGTAGGCCGCCACGTCGAAGGTGCCGTTGGGCGCGAACTTCATCAGGTTCAGCGAGGCCAGGTTGCAGGCCGAGTCGTCGAGGAACATGTACTCCGAGCAGGGATTGCGAGGCGTTGATGCGCGCCGTGTTGCGCGAGGTGTGCCAGCGATTGATGGTGGTGTCGTACTGCATGCCGGGATCGCCGCACTGCCAGGTGGCTTCGGCGATCTTGCGCAGCAGGTCGCGAGCCTTGTAGGTCTTGACGACGTGGCCGTCCTTGACGGCGCGGGTGCTGAAGGCGGCGTCGCGCAGCACGGCGTCCATGAAGTCGTCGGTGACGCGCACGGAGTTGTTGGCGTTCTGGAAGAAGATGGAACAGTAGGCCTCGGAATCGGGCGCGGAGCCGTCGTAGCCGGCCTCGATCAGCGCCCAGGCCTTTCGCTCCTCCTTGGCCTTGCAGTCGATGAAGTCCTCGATGTCGGGATGGTCGATGTTGAGGATGACCATCTTGGCGGCGCGGCGGGTCTTGCCGCCGCTCTTGATGACGCCGGCAAAGGCGTCAAAGCCGCGCATGAAGCTGAGCGGACCGCTGGCCGTGCCGCCTCCGGAGAGGCGCTCCGTGGAGCCGCGCAGCGGTGGACAGGTTGGTGCCCGTGCCCGATCCCCACTTGAAGAGCATGCCCTCGGTCTTGGCCAGCGTCAGGATGGACTCCATGGTGTCCTGCACGGAGTTGATGAAGCAGGCCGAGCACTGCGGGTTCTTGTAGCCGGTGACGGCAGAACTCGACGCGCCCCAGTTGCGGGTTCCAGTGCCAGTTGGTGGCATCGGAGTTCGGCTCCAGGCGATCGCAGCCCACGTTGAACCAGACCGGCGAGTTGAAGGCCGCGTACTGATGCAGCAGCAGATAGCCGAGCTCGTCGTGAAAGACGGCGGCGTCTTCGGCGGAGCGGAAGTAGCCGCCGGCGATGCCCCAGTCGCGGATGGTCTCGGCCACGCGAGTCACCAGCTGGCGCACACCGGTCTCGCGCTCCTGGCCTTTGCCGTCGAGCGGGCCGTGCAGGTACTTGCTGGCCACGATGTTGGTGGCCGTCATCGACCAGTCCTTGGGAACCTCAACGTCCTTCTGCTCGAAGATGACCTCGCCTTTGGCGTCGGTGATCTGAGCCGTGCGCACCTCCCATTGGATCTCGTCAAAGGGCGAGATTCCCGCCTTCACCCCAGCAACCGCAACTGAGGCGCTTGCTGGGGACCCCGCCTGGGTAAAGAGGCGCTTGAAGGTCAGGCCGGGAGCCTTCTTGCGGGTTGGGCCGGAGGCGCCGGTATCGATGGCTACTGCATCGGAAATCGTGGTGATCTTGCCGGAAACTTCGGACATCGTGACTCTCCTTGACCTGGCAGGGGACCTGCGGGCACTGCTCAAAAGGGCCCGGGAATTGTGAAACTACTCCATGATTTTGGGCTTGTCAAGCGCCTACCACAAAATATTGTACCGCCCGTGCATAAGACTCCCGATTTGAGCCTTCGGTTGCCACCCTGGCTAAATGCTCTCCGGCAGGGGCAGGGAAGGCGGTTAAGGTTCTATTCCAGCAAGCTGCTGCTGCACAAGAACTTGTGCTCGCCAGAGATAATCTGCCTGCGCCGGCGGGCGAAATATCCGGCGGAAGAACCCAGGCAAGCTGCTGGAATAAGCCCATCCCCGGGAAGGGAAAGAGGTCGATCAGCCACCCTGCTTCTCCCCTTCCAGCTCAGGTGGAGAGTAGTACCTGGATATAGCAGGGTCAATTACCCCCTTTTGGTGCATAGGTGTGGAAGGCGGAGGAAATTGAGGAAAACAGGGGTGCTATGCCGCCGGCTGCGGCGGCTAAACGAAGGTCACTGTGTTCCATTTTGGAATACCCCGGGCAGCAAATAAGTGCCAATCCGTTGACCGCAGCAACTCACAAACATATGCTGGGGAGCCTTATTCCATAGTAGGACCCATATGATGAGCCCATCTTCCTGGGGTAGCCGTGTCCTTGTCTGTTGTGCCTGGCTGATGTTGATCAGCGTTTTGGGATGTGGTGGTGGAGGAGGAGGAGCAGGGAGTCCCGGGAGCCTCGCTGCGCCAACGCTGAGCACGACCTCGCCCTCTGCAGTGCCGATCGGCGGCCCCGATTTCACCCTGACAGTGACGGGTTCCAGTTTTGCGTCGAGCTCGTCCGTGCTATGGAACGGGAGCACAAGACCAACCGCGTTTGTGAGTAGCTCGCAACTGACGGCGACAATTTCGAGCGCGGATATCAAGAATTTTATGACGGCGCAGATCCAGGTCTACACGCCGTCACCCGGCGGCGGAACGTCAGCATCATTACCTTTCAGCACGTATCTTCCCCTGCCCGCCAACGACCTTATCTACAACCCGGTTACTCAACTGATCTATGCATCGGTTGCGAGCAGCGTGGGTTCTCCGTTAGGCAACAGCATCGTTTCCATCGACCCGAATACTGGAGTACTGGGAACGCCAGTCTGGGTTGGCAGCGAGCCGAACAAGCTGGCTCTCTCCAGCGACGGCAGTACGTTGTGGGTGGGCCTGGATGGGGCTGGAGCAGTTCGCCAGGTGAATCTCGGGGCAGGGATTGCCGGTTTGCAATTCAGCCTGGGCGGGATCACCGGCGTCTACAACAGCCCGAACACGGCGGCCAGTATCTCGGTAATGCCTGGTTTCCCCAACACGGTGGCTGTCGCCCAAAGTAACTCTGCTACATGGTGGAATGGCGCGGTCACCATCTACGACAGCGGCGTGGCGCGGACGAATACGTTCGGTAATGGCGGACAGCTGATGTACGTGACCGGCATCGCGTTTTCGCCTTCGGGCAGTCAGTTATACGCCATAGGGTACGACGGTTATGCGGTATTAACCGTTAACGGCACCGGGATCAGCAGTTCGTCAGTAAAAAACACGAGCAACGGTTCCTCCACGGGTCTCACCTATGACAATGGCAAGATATATCTGCCATCGCGAGCGGTGCTGGACGCTGTTTCAGGCGCGCAACTAGGGACGCTTTCCGCAGCGTCGGGTTATGCTGCCGGCACGGTGGCCGCTGATTCAAGCATCGGCCGGGCATTCATGCTGTTCAATCCGAATGCTGGGAGCATGTCTCAGATCAATGCCTATGATCTGGCAACGTACGGGTTAGTTGGCGCCACGCCGATTGGATATAACTACGTTTCGCCTATTGGTACTGGTATATCTTCGCTGGTCCGCTGGGGGCAGGACGGGCTGGCGTTCCGGACTAACACGCAGGTCTACATTGTTAGGTCGCCTTTGGTGCGCGACCTCTCCAGTACGCTCGCCGACTTGGCGGTAAACGTGACCGCTCCAAGTTCAATAGCAACCGGAGCGGATATTACTTACAACGTGACCGTTTCGAATGCCGGGCCGGTTGCCGCTGTACCCGCGGCGCTGATTAACACCTTGCCCAATGGGGCGGTTTTCAAATCCGTGACCCCGTCGTAAGGCACGTGCGCCAGCGGCAGCGTGGTGCGCTGTGATCTCGGCATAATCAATACGACAGGCAGCGCCACGGTGCAGATCGTGGCCACACTGCTATCGCCGGGAACTGCGACCAACACGGTAACAGTGAGCGCGCCGCAGGGAGACCCGAATACGGCGAACAACTCGGCCACCACCAATACCACCGTATCCGGCACAGCTTACAATCCCGTCCCTGTTCTGCAGTACCTCTCTCCCGCAGGCTCCCCCGTTGGATTATCACCCTTAACCTTCACCGCCTATGGGATCGGTTTCTCTCCGGCATCGACGCTCGAATGGAATGGAGTCGCGCTGCCGACCACGTATGTCAGTTCTTCGCAATTGATGGCCCAGGTGGACGCCGGCAAGGTGGCCAGCTTGGGATGGGCCTGGGTGACGGTCAGCAGTCCGGGGCCCGGCGGTGGCGTGAGTAGTCCTCTGCCGTTCACCGTCTTTCAGACGATACCCCTCACCTCGAACCATATCTTGTTCGATCCGTTCACGAGAAAGATCTACGCCAGCATTCCGAGCACGGCAACTCAGGTGACGGGGAATAGCGTGGTCGCCATCGATCCTTATACCGGCACGCTGGGAACCCCACTCGTGGTGGGCGGCGAGCCTAATAAGCTGGCGGAGTCCGATGACGGAAAGTATCTGTACGTCAGCTTGGATGGGACTAAGAGCATCACCCGCATCGACCTCACCTCCATGACCCAGGGCGGTGTATATTCCGCCACTGCTCCTGGTTCCGGCACAATTCCAATTCGCGACATCGCGGTGATGCCGGGAAGCCACGACACCCTGGCGGTCGACACGGGCTACGTGACGGGGATTGGCGTTTTTGACATTTCCGGTGGAACCGGGAGCTTCAGGTCAACTCTTACCGGACCATACACCGGGTCGAGCCTTGCGTTCGCGAGTGCCTCGACCGTGTATTCCTACGATGTCGATACCAGTGGGGAAACGTTCAACCGCTGGACAGTCGGAGTAAACGGCTTAACCGCTGTTGACCAATCCACCCTGTTGGGAATGGGGGGATACTCCGACGCGTTCAAGCTGGCTAATGGCTTGATTTATGGAGGCTTGGGCGGAGTCACAAACCCGGCTACGACGCCGCCCACGCCGATGGGAGTGTGCAAACTCGCCAATGCAGTGCAGAGCTATCAACTTGTTAACGGTAGCGGGTTGGTGCCATATCCAGCGATCAACCGAGTGTTTTACGGCGCCGGAATGAACTCTGGCTCCTCGCCCGTGAGTCCGCTGCTCCTGACGTGTGACTCAAGCGGCTTTGAGATCATCGGATCCATTCAATTGCCGGGTTCTTCGGTCATGCCCGCCGACCTGGTTCTCTGGAGCAACGACGGGCTGGCGTTCCGCATGAGCAGCTCGTCACCGAGTACTTCCAGCACGATCCTGCTGATGCGCGGGCCGCTGTTCCTGCCGCAATGGTACAACACGAATCCGACTCCCACTGTCGCATCCACTACTCCAACTAACACCGCTGCAGGATCGGGGAACTTGACGATTACCGTGACCGGCTCCAACTTCGTTCCCGGGGCGCTTGTCTTGTGGAAGGGCGCGGAGCGCACGACGACGTACGTTGACGCGTCGCACCTGACGGCGGCGATTCCGGCTTCCGATCTGGCAGTCTCTGGAATGGCAAGCGTGACGGCAGTCAACCCCGGCAGCGGTACCTCCGCGTCGGTTACCTTCACCATCAACTGATCCAGGAAAAGGGGCGATTGCGCATCGCCCCTTCTTATCCAAAGTGGTCACGGCGTAGCTCATGGACTGCGTTAGAGGGTTATGTGGCCGGGTTGGGAGACTAGAACTGGGTGCACAAACCGTACTTCGACAGAACCTGCAATACCCTCAGGGGCTAAAGTGTGTGCGTGAGAACCCCATTTTTTACCGGTCCGACCCCATCATATTGGGGTCAGCGCGGCAATAAAGCTCACTATATGGCGTACGAAACTAGTTCTCACGCACACACTAAAGCCCGCGTTTTTGGTGCTCTGGACGGCATGGCTAAAGCCATGCCCTTGCAAAGATCAATTATGCAACGGGTTCTAGGCGTGCTGCGCACGCCCGCCCAGCCGAGGGCGACTGGGCCTACGCGTGGTTGCCATTGGGTTGTGGCTGTGCCGCTACAGGATTGATCACGCTGATGCGCACGCGCTGCACGCGCCGGGTGGAGACTCAGGCGTGCTGCGCACGCCCGCCCAGCCGAGGGCGACTGGGCCTACGCGTGGTTGCGATTCGGTTGGACGGAGTTGCTTTCAACCGGATTGATCACGCTGATGCGCACGCGCTGTACGCGGCGGCTGGTGGCGTCCAGCACCTCAAGGCGCAGGCGATCGCGCTCCAGCACTTCGCCCGGCTGGGGAATATGGCCGGCGATCTCGGTGACCAATCCGGAGACGGTAGTGGCCTCGTAGTCGTCCATGCGAATGCCGAACAGCTCGTCGAGGCGGTCGACGTCCATGTTGCCGGGAACGATGTAAGAGTTTTCGCTCTCGCGCACCAGGTCGGTCTTGGCTTCACTCTCGTCGCGCAGCTCGCCGACGATCTCCTCCACCAGGTCCTCAACCGTAACCACCCCGGCGAAGCCGCCGTATTCGTCGACCACGATGGCCATGCGGATGTTCTGGCGCTGCATCTCGCGCAGCAGTTGGCTGCCGCGCTTGGTTTCAGGAACGAAGTAGAGGCCGGTCTTCATCAGCTCGCGCACCCGCCGGTGCGCCGCCTCCGAGTCGGAAACCTGCAGCAGATCGTGGGCGTGAACGATGCCGACAATGTGGTCCAGGTCGCGATCGTAAACCGGTATGCGCGAATAGGTGCGCTGGCGCAGCATCTCGGTGAGTTGCGCGACGGTGGTATTGGCGGAGACGGCAAAGACCTCGGGGCGGGGACGCATGACCTCGCGCACGATCTTGTCGCCGAACTCCACCACGGAATGGATGAGCTGGCGGTCGCTCTCTTCCAGAATGCCTTCGTCCTGCCCGGCCTCGATCAGCGCGTCGACGGCCTCAGAGGGATGCTCGGGCTCCTGGGCGGTGTTTTCCGTGCGGGTGAGCGAGACGATCGATTGCAGAAATCCGAGCACCATGGTGAAGGGCAACGTCAGATAGATGAGCAGGCGGACGAGCGGCACCAGGCCGACCAGCCACGCGCCGCGGGTGCGGGCGAAGAACAAGTACGGCAGAAAACGATGGAAGACCAGAATGATGCTGATGATCAGCACCCAGAATTGCACCAGGTCGCCGATCTGCCAGCGCCCGCCGAAGGCGGTGACAGCCAGCAGAAAAGTGATGGCGGCAGTGGCTAGCTGCTCCAGCACAGCCATGGAAAGCGCGGCGCGCCATCGGCTGACCTTCAGGCGCGGCTCGATCTGCTGCTCGAAAACCTGAATGTTGTCTTGAAATTCGCGCGAGAGAAACTTGCCCGCCTCGTTGTAGAGCCGGGCCACGTAGGACACCAGCGTCAGGATCGATATGAGAACGACAATAATGATCGCGACCGTCATCGCTGGCGCGACCTCCGAACGCCTGGTGCTCGGCGTCTTCCCGACGCTTGCTCGCGCTGCTTGGCTGCTTCGCGGAGAATCGTTGCCGGCGGCCCTCTCGGTCAACCCTTCCGGCAACTTGAGCTGTCGCCGCAGGCGCAGCTCGCGGCGCGCCATTGTGCCGTTGTCGCTTTCATGATCATAGCCTGCCAGGTGTAGCAGCCCATGCAGGATGAGAATCTTGATTTCGGCGGCCGCACCGTGTCCGAGCAACTTGCCGTTCTGCCGCGCCATGTCAGCCGAGATGGCGATGTCTCCCGAGTAGGCGGCGCGCTCCCCGGCTGGCGAGGAGAACGAGAGCACGTCCGTCGGGTAGTCCTTGCCGCGGAACTGGCGGTTGAGACGGCGAAGCTCGGCGTTGGAGGCGACTAACACCGTGACCTCGCCGGCCACGCGGCAGACTCGGCGGGCGGAGCTCACGAAGCGCGCCAGCATCGCCGCGGTCACGCCGTCAACGGATTTGCGGATGAGAATCACTTTATACAACGGGATAGGAAATAGGGATTAGGGGTTAGTGTCCCGGGCCAACTATTCAGGATCAGCATTACGTACAAGCTAATCCCTAATCCCTGGCCCCTATCCCCTAATCCTAATCGCGAACCGAGCTGGACGTGACAGCGGGTTCGCCGATGGCGCGATCGCGGGACGCCTCGGCGCCGAGATCCAGCTGCAGGCTCATCTGCTGTTCCTTCCAGACCTTGTGTTCCTCGTAGGCGCGGATGATGCGCTGCACCAGGTGATGGCGCACGACATCGCTCTCGTCGAAAAACTGGAACGAGATGCCATTGACGTTCTTCAGCACCGAGACGGCCTCGACCAGACCGCTGCGATTGGTGTTGGGCAGATCGATCTGCGTGATGTCGCCGGTGATGACCGCCTTGGAATTGAAGCCCAGGCGGGTGACGAACATCTTCATCTGCTCGGAGGTGGTGTTCTGGGCCTCGTCGAGGATCACGAAGCAGTCGTTCAAGGTGCGTCCACGCATGAAAGCGATGGGCGCGATCTCGATCACGTTCTTCTCCAGATAGCGGTCGACCCGTTCCGGATCGAGCATCTCGTAAAGCGCGTCGTAGAGCGGGCGCAGGTAGGGATCGACCTTCTCCTGCAGGGTGCCGGGCAAAAAGCCCAGGCGCTCGCCCGCCTCCACCGCCGGACGCGCCAGCACGATGCGGTTGACGCGCTTGGAGAGCAGCGCCGAAATTGCCATAGCAACGGCGAGATAAGTCTTGCCGGTGCCCGCCGGGCCGATGCCGAAGACCATGTCGTGGCTTTCGATGGCTTCCACGTAGCGGCGCTGGTTGAGGCTCTTGGGCTGCACCTGGCGCTTGCCGAAAGAGCGCTGGCGGCCGGCTTCGGCGAGGCTGCGCAGGGTGCTGTCGGGATCGGTAACCACCACTCGCAGCAGCGAGCCGAGATCGCCGTTGCTGAACTGGTGGCCGGCGCGCTGCAGGAGCTCGAAGTCCACGAATACCTGCTCGACGCGCGAGACGTCGCCAGGCGCGCCTTCAATCTCGATGGAATCGGCTTTCATATCGATGGTGACATTGAAGCCGGCTTCCAGCAGGTGCAGGTTTTCATCACGGGTGCCGAAGAGGGTTTCGATTTTCTGGCCGATTTCGATGTTCTTCTTCATCGAGAGTTGAGCATCACCTCAGGCGCATGAGCGCGGTTTCGTGCCCGATATTTTCCACCCCAGCAGGCGAAAGGCGCGCCTGCCGTGGACCCCGGCGTGACGGCGCGGAACTCCGGCGGACGCAGTTGCGCTCGCCGGGATGAGAGCGCAGCAGCCGGCCATCTGGACGACCTTGGAATCGCGGCAAGATGGGGATGATTGCCGGCGGCCAACAGGCCCCAGCCGATGGCTTTCCTCGGGCTCGCAGTCAAAGACTGCTGCCCGTCTAACTGAAGCGGAAAAACAATCGCCTCCCATTCCCGCAGCGGCAGAGGGAGCCGCTGGCAGGACGTCGGAGGCGTGGAAATTTCCCATTGGGCCAGAGCGTAGCCCGACTCTTGCCAGGAGTCAATGAAACATTGCGTGAAAGAATACAACCAGGAACTCGTAGTCTCCTCAGACCTCCACTTTCTATATTTTAGATGAATGGCAACGGCGCTCGGGCGCGGAGAGTTGAATTTTTCCGCATTGCCGGAGCGCGGGAGCCGAACAGCGGAGCTGAGAATCGGGGCGGAGAACTGGAAGCTGCAGCTTCGATCCTAACTAACAGCAAAAGCCGCCGTTGCCGGGGACCCCGGTTTTTGCCCCAGCAACGGATTAAACCGCCGTTGCGGGGAACGCGGGGTTTCACGTACAATTAAAGCTTCGGCACGGCTGATGGCTTGCTGTCTACGCTGGCCGTGATGATCTAACCCTAACAATTACTAGAGGATAACTGAAGGTATGGCGAATCATTTTTCGGCGCTTAAGCGCGCCCGGCAGACGGAGACAAAGACGGCGGTGAATCGCGCCAACAAATCGCGCATGCGCTCCGCGCTGCGGGAGTTGCGCACCGCCCTGGCCGACGGCGACAAGGCCACGGCAGAGAGCAAGCTTCGCGTTGCCACTTCCGTGCTGGACAAGAGCGTGCAGAAGGGCGTCATTCACAAGAACACCGCTTCGCGCTATAAGGCGCGGCTCGCCAAGAGAGTGGCAGCCAAAAGCGCCAAATAGTTTTGGATTTCAGTGATTTTCCCGAGCGGCAGGCTGCGGCCTGCCGTTTTGTATTTGGAGTCGATTGGCACCGTCCCTACGGGACTCCAGTTTTCGCAATCGCCCACCCAGCGCTGAAGCGCTGGGCTAACGAACATCGCCGCTTAGGCGGCTCTGGCCGTTGTAAGCACGGTCTCATTTTGAACCGAAGCCTCGCGCGCCGGAGGCGCAATGTTTGTTAGCCCCACGCTTTAGCGTGGGGAAAGGGGGGAGTAAATCCGAGTCCCGTAGGGACGGTGCTGATGGAACGCGCGGTGCGATTTGGTTTACGTTTGAACTGCAGGTCCCTCGACTCCCAGCGGCAAGGGAGAGTTCCACGGCGCGGGGTGAGGCGCCCACGTCCATTTTGAGGTGTCATTCTGAACGAGCGCAGCGAGCGAAGAATCCCCGGCAAGGTCTCTGCACACGACGGAGCTGAAGGATCTCTATCAAAAAGGTCCGTACCGCGCGAATGGGACGCGCCTCCCGGGGATGCTTCGCTCCTCCTTCGGAGTCGCTCAGCATGACACCCGGAGCTAAAGCTGAGAACGCACAACCGGGAACTGGGAACCGGTGAGAACTGACTAGAACTGGTTTCAAAAACCCATCTCGGGAAGGAAATGCAATTCCCTCAGGGGCTAAAGCCCGCATTTTTTCTTGGCTAGAACGGCCCGGCTAAAGCCGGGCCCTTTCAAAGAACCACTCATTTCAAAGAACCATTCATTAAGACAAGTTCTGAGAACGAAGAACTGGGAACCGGCTACTTTCTCTTCCAGCGCACGCCGTCCTTGGTGTTTTCCAGGATGACGCCCTCATTGGCCAGTTGCTGACGGATAGCGTCGGAGGTTTTGAAGTCCTTGGCCTTGCGGGCGGCGGAGTGCTTGGCCACCAGCTCTTCCACCTGGGAGTCGCTGAGCGCGGCCGAGCGGGCCAGCTCACGAGTGGCGGGCGAAATCTTCTCCTGAAGGCCTTCCGCCTCAGCCCACTCAACGATGCGGCGAATCTTCTCCGCGTCATCATCCTTCAACACGGCAAAGATTTCGTCGAACTTGGCCAGCGCCTCCAGCAGTGCCGGAACGTCGCCCTGGCGCAGCCTCGCCGCGGTCGGCGGCGGCGTTGGCGTCGCGCACCAGGTCGAAGATGGCGCCCAGGGCCTGCGCGGTGTTCAGGTCGTCATCCATGGCGTCGCGCATGGCCTGGACGGTCTGGGCGGCCAGTTGCCGCAGGGCGTCGTTGCTGCCCTCGGGCAGGCGCTCGGTCTCCAGGCGCAGCTTGAAGTTGCGCAGGCGCTCGACCGAGTTGGCGGCCTGCGTCAGCCCGTCGAAGGTGAAGTTCAACTGCTTGCGGTAGGGAACCGAGGTCAGCAGGAAGCGAATGGCCGAGGGCTTGTGGCCCATCAGCACCAGATCGCGCAGGGTGTAGAAGTTGCCCAGCGACTTGGACATCTTCTCGCCCTCGACCAGCAGGAAGCGCGCATGCACCCAGTAGTGCGCGAACTCCTTGCCGGTGAGCGCCTCCGACTGCGCGATTTCGTTTTCGTGGTGGGGGAAGATCAGGTCCTCGCCGCCCAGGTGGATGTCGAAGCTCTCGCCCAGGTACTGCATGCTCATGGTGGAGCACTCGATGTGCCAGCCGGGGCGTCCGGGACCGATCTCGGTCTCCCAGCTCTGCTCGCCGGGCTTGGGCGCCTTCCACAGGGCGAAGTCGCGGGCGTTGTCCTTGTCGTACTCGTCGACGTCGACGCGCGCGCCGTCGGTCATGCCGGCGAAATCCTTCTTGCTCAGCTTGCCGTACTCCGGGAAAGCTGGAGATGCGGAAATAGTAGGAGCCTTCGTCGGCGCGGTAGGCGTTGCCCTTGGCGGCCAGCTGGGCGATGAAGTGCGCCATCTCCGGAATGTGATCGGTGGCGCGCACCAGCTTCTCGGGATTCTCCAGGCTGAGGGTGGCCATGTCGTCCAGAAAGGCCTGGGTGAACTTGCGCGTGTAGTCGGCGATGGGCACGCCCTTCTGCGTGGCGTTGCGGATGATCTTGTCGTCGACGTCGGTGATGTTCATGACGTGCTTGAGCTGGTATCCGCTCTGCCGCAGGAAGCGGCGCAGCACGTCGACGGCGATGAAGGTGCGGAAGTTGCCGATGTGGCCGTAGTCGTAGACCGTCAGCCCGCAGGCGTACATGCGGACCAGGTTGTCCTCGGCGGGCCGGAACTCCTCGACTTTGCCGGAGAGCGTATTGTAGAGCCGCAGCGTCATCTGCCTTGTTTTGCCTCGTTCCTGAGTTGAATCTTCGATTCTAGGGATTCCGGCGGGCAGGGGTCAAACAACAGTTTCAAGTTTCCAGTTTCAAGTTTCAAGTTTCTCGAAATCTAGTTCCTGCCGATTGGTGGCAGTCTACGGCTCTCACATCTTGCCGGGCGGTCCGTAAAGACAGCGAAAAAGCCCATCCGTGCTGATGGGGAACGCCGTTTGTGACGATATTTTCGATAGCGCCGAGCGGAACTATGCATTGGACCGCCGGCTCCGGGCGGCGTATGTTGGTGAAAATTTAAGCGGCGGATTCGGGAACTGGATGCATTCGGATGCATCTGAATATTAAGGGGTAACCTGAACCTCAGCGTCCGGCTTTGGGCTGGGCCGGGGGGTTAACGTTGCCGGCTTCTAGAGCTAGAATAGAGAAAAGGGGGATCCCAATGTTCCGGCCGATCCCACAAATCGAGCTTCGTCCCTCGCCTTCAGCTTCGCGCCCTAATCTGTTTTCCGGCGACTAGCGTCGCACTCCATCTACAGGATTCCTGTCAGGCCCGACAACGGAGTTTTGCCGGGGATCGCCCGATTCCCAGATGGAGGGTTTTCCAATGAGCACCACGATGATTGCAGGTCCCATGATTCGGACCAAGCTGCCCGGCCCTAATGCCCGGCGAATTCTCGAAGCCGACGAGCGGCTGATCTCGCCTTCCTACACGCGCTCTTATCCGCTGGTGGCGAAGCGTGGCCGCGGCATGCTGATCGAGGACGTAGACGGCAACGAGTTTCTGGATTTCACCGCCGGAATCGCCGTGGTCTCGACCGGCCATTGCCATCCCGCGGTGGTGGAAGCCATCCAGCGGCAGTCGGCTGAGTTGATCCACATGTCCGGCACCGATTTCTATTATCCGCAGCTGACGGAGCTGGCGGAGAGACTGTCGGCCATCGCGCCCATGCCGGGACCGCACCGCATTCACTACGGGAATTCGGGAACCGAGGCCATCGAGGCCGCGCTCAAGCTGGCCCGCTACCATACCGGCAGGCAGGGAATCATAGCCTTTTACGGCAGCTTCCACGGGCGCACCATGGGAGCGCTGTCGCTGACCTGCTCCAAGGTGCAGCAGCGCCGGCGCTTCTCGCCGCTGATGCCCGGAGTGGTGCACGCGCCGTTTCCCAACCTCTACCGCCGGCCCGAGGGTAGCAACGCGGACGAGTTCGCGCGCCAGACCGCCCGCCACATCGAAGAGGTCATCTTCCGCACGGAAATGGCGCCGGAAGAGTGCGCGGCCATCTTCGTCGAGGCCATTCAGGGCGAGGGCGGATACCTGCCGGCGCCTCCGGTGTTTATGCAGGAGCTGCGGCGCATCTGCGACCGGCATGGAATCCTGCTGGTGCTCGACGAGGTACAGTCGGGCATGGGCCGTACCGGCAAGTGGTGGGCGGTGGAGCATAGCGGCGTCGAGCCGGACATGGTATGCATCGCCAAAGGCATCGCCAGCGGCCTGCCGCTGAGCGTGCTGCTGACGCGGGCGGAGATCATGGACTGGGTTCCGGGCTCGCATGCCTCAACCTTCGGCGGCAACCCGGTGGCCATCGCCGCTGCGCTGGCCACGCTCGACGTGCTGGAGCAGGAAGGCGTGCGCAACGCCGAGCTGGTGGGACGCCACATCATGGAGCGCATAAGCCGCTGGCCGGACGAGCTGCCGCTGGTGGGCGACGTGCGCGGCCAGGGATTGATGATCGGCGTCGAGCTGGTCACCGACAAGATGACCAAGAAGCCGGCGGGCGAGGAGCGCGACCGCGTGATTCTGGAGGCCTTCGAAAAGGGAGTGCTGTTGCTGGGCGCCGGGCCGAACACGATTCGCATCGCTCCGCCGCTGATCGTCAGCCGGGAACAGGCCGATCTCGCGCTCGACGTGCTGGAAGCCGCCATCCGCGACGTCGGGCGAGGACGGAACGCCGCGTAAACAGTTTCGAGTTTCGAGTTTACAGTTGAGTTGTCCTGGCAGATGCCCTACGTTAGCGAAGCAAACGTGGGTAGCTTGGAACCAAGGAAGGCCCCACATCTGCTGCGCAGATGTGGGATGCCCGGCAGCTTGAATCGAAAACTTGAAACTCGAAACTTGAAACTCGAAACTGCCGTTTTACTTGTGCTTCAGCGCCAACGTCAGCGCGCCGGCGCCGATCAGCGTGCAGCCGCCGGCATAGCCGACCTTTCGCTGGGCCGAGGAGGTCGAGAACCAGCCGCCGACCATTCCCGCGACGCAACTGTAGGTCCCGGAGTTCAGAAAGCTGAGGCAGGTGAAGGTGGCGAGCAGGATCGCGCTCTGCAACAGGAAAGAACCCTGCGCGGTCATAAACTGAGGCACGAAGGCTATAAAGAAGAGAATGCTCTTGGGATTCAGGACGGTTATGGTCCAGGCCTTGCTGAAGCGCGCGAGAAGGGTGGGCGCTTTCACCTGCGCGCCGTCGATGGCGACCGACATTCGCCGATGCGCCGGCGCCCGCCCGGCCACTGCGCGCCTGCAGGATGGACTTCACTCCCAGATAAATCAGGTAGCAGCCGCCCAGGGTCTTGAGCACGGCGAAGGCGGCGGCGGAGGCGCGCAACAGCGCCCCGGCTCCGGTCAGCGATAAGGTCATGGCTACCGCATCGGCCGTGCCGACGCCCAAGACCGTAGCCCAGGCGCGGCGTGAGCCGTTGGCCAGGGCATCGCCCACCACCAGCAGAACGGTCGGGCCGGGAATGATGAGCATCACGGCGCTGGCGGCGATGAAAGCAAGCCAAGTGTGCAGGTCCATGGAGTTCGCTCGCGAGGAAGTCAGCCACCAGATTAGCATGGCGCACGCTGCGGATTACCCGCGCTCACAAATGCTTTGGGGTTTGCGTAGGTACAGCCGCTCCCGGCTGTATGTGCCAGACGCGCGTGAGCGCGGCTGGCAGTTTTCTGGGTGCGTCAGGCGTGCTTCGCACGCCCGCCCAGCCGGGGGCGGCTGGCCTACGCGGTCACCGTGCGCCGGTCACTTCGCGCTCGTAATGGCTGACATCGGCCTGGCGCAGGAAGCGGGCCGACTCCTCCGGCGGCGTGGGGTTGATGTAGAATCCCGTTCCCCATTCGAAGCCGGCGGTCTTGGTCAGCCGGGGCATGAACTCGATGTGCCAGTGGTAGTGCTCGTTGGAGGGGTCCTGCAGCGGCGAACTGTGGATGATGAGGTTGTAGGCGGGACGATCAAGCACCAGGTCGGCTTTCAGGCAAAGTTCTTTCAAAGCCTTGGCTAGCGCTTCGAAGCACTGCGAGGAGGAGTTTTCAAACGCCGACTCGTGGCGCTTGGGCAGGATCCAGGTTTCAAAAGGGAAGCGCGGCGCATAGGGCGCCAGGGTAACGAACTCGTGGTTCTCGGAGACGATGCGGATGGGATTCTCCAGCTCCTGCCGGATCATGTCGCAATAGACGCACCGCTCCTTGAAGATGAAGTACTGCTTGGCGCCATCCAGCTCTTCCAGGGCGTGCTTGGGAATGATGGGCAGCGCGATCAGTTGCGCGTGCGGATGCTCGAGGGTGGCTCCGGCGGCCTCGCCGTGGTTTTTGAACAGTAAAATGTACTTGAGGCGGCGATCTTTCTTGAGGTCGATGATGCGGTCGCGGAAGGCCCAGAGAACGTCTTCCATGCGCTTGGCGGGCAGGGTGGCGAGCGAGGCATTGTGCTCCGGGGTCATGATGACGACCTCGTGCGCGCCGATGCCGGTCACCTTGTCGAACATGCCTTCGGCCTGGCGGTTGAGATTGCCCTCGATGCCGAGCGCCGGGAACTTGTTGGGAACCACGCGCACCGTCCAGCCCTGAGAATCGCGCGGGGGCTGTGGGCCGCCATTCGGCGACGGCCGGTAGGCAAGGATTTCGGGCGGCGTCTTGGATTCGTTGCCGTAACAGAAGGGGCAGAATCCGCCCTTGGGGGCGACCTGCTGACGGAAGAAGTCGGTGGGACGGCGGGCCCGATCAGTGGAGACGATCACCCAGCGGCCGACAATCGGATCTTTTCGCAGTTCAGGCATAAGAACCCCCTCACAACGTACCAGGTTTCAAAGTTTCAAGGTTTCAGAGTTTCGGCGAAGTGTCATCCTGAGCGAAGCCGGGGTCCACGGCAGACGCCGCTTATGCGTCTGCTGGGCTGGTGGAGCGAAGGATCCGCTGTCGCCCAGGCCTGTATAAAAGCAGATCCTTCGCCGCGCGGCCGACAACAGGCCGCTTGCTCAGGATGACCCTGCAAACACGCTTCCGAAGTACCCCCGCTAACCCAACGCGTCCTACGGAGTCTGAAGCTTTGAAACCTTGAGACTCTGAAACCTTGAAACCTTGAAACCTCAAAATCCTTCCTCACCGGAAGGCTCTCGTTTTCATGTTACGCCAGGAGTAAGCGTTCTTGAAGAGCTGGCAGGCGGGGTCGCCTCCGGCCTCGTAATAGATGGAAAGCACGTCGAAGCGGATCGTTGGAACCGCCGGTCGCGTCCCGGCAGAGGCGAAGCCGCGTTTGCCGGATACCGCCAGCCCTACCCCAGCAAACGGAAAATCACGTTTGCTGGGGACCCCGGGCCGGGTGCGGCGCAGGTATTCGCCGGCCATGGCCGCCAGTTCGCGGCGCTTGGCGCGGTCGACGGCGGCCTCGGCGGGCTTGACGTCGCGCGTGGTGCGGGTCTTTACCTCGACGAAGCAGAGAACCTCGCCATCCCATGCGACCAGGTCGATCTCTCCCCGGCGGCGCGGGGTGCGCCAGTTGCGGGCCACGATGGTGTAGCCTAGCTGCCGCAGGTGGAAGTGCGCCAGGTCTTCGCCGCGGCGTCCGGTCTCGAGGTGCGCTGGTTGCGGCGGCTGGCGGCGCAGCACTATGGCCGCGCGATCCAGCATGCCGCACAACGCGCGGGTCAGCCGGCCGCGGAACATGATTCGCTTACTCCTTTTCCGCAGCGGCGTCCGCCGGAGCCTCGGCGGGATCGGCGGACTGTCCGCGAACGGCGAAGCTGGCCTTCGGCCCGCGCTGGGGATGGAAGGTCACGCGTACCGGGTTCTTCTCCCAGGTTGGCGGGGCGCAATCGGACTCGGGATCATCGCCTTGGGAGGCTGCTCCCAGATCCTGCCGCAGAATGGGCTTGCTGCGCCCGAGCTCGACGACCATGCCGTAGACTTTCACGCCGTTGTCGGAGAGCCCGCAGTAAGCGGCGTAGTCGCGGAACCAGACAGCCTGGGAATAGAAAGGATCGAAGTTGGCCAGTCTCAACTGGCTGACGTGGCCGGTAGCGCGATCGACCACCAGCCATCCGCCGCGCTGCCACACCCAGCGGCGGGTGGCGGAGTCTCCAGGCAGGTTGTCATTGAGGCGGAAGGCCCGCCGCACAACAAAGATGCGGTCGGTGACGGTGTGCGGCTCGCCGGTGGTGAACTCCTTGACAGTGCCGTCCACCAGCAGGGCGCGGACCGTCATCGGGGCGGTACGATCCTGGCCTGGCCCGATGAACAGCTTCACCGCTAGCGGCTTGCCGAAGGTGATGACGTGCGGCTTAGCCGCAAAACCCGGCGCTGCCAGCATGGCGAGTGAAAGCAGCAGCAAAAGCCTGGAGAACATGAAGCTAGGCTATCGCGAGGGAGCGGCAGGAGCAAGCGTTTCAAAAAACGGGTTTCAAGGTTTCAAAGTTTCAAGGTTTCGAGGTTTAGCTCCCAATAGCCCCGAAAGGTTGGAAACTTTGAAACCTTGAAACTTTGAAACCCGGCTTTGGGCGCGGCATACAACCTTCCTGGGACGCGCCTCTTCCCATCTTCAGCATGGCTGACGCGAGCACCCGCCGGCGTTTACCCAAAATCCTGGTCGTCGACGACAATCCGCAAAATACCCTGCTGATGCGCGAGTTGCTGACGCGGCGCAACTACGAGGTAACCACCGCCACCAACGCCGCCGAGGCCGAGGCGCAGATGCGCGACAACCCGCCCGACGTGGTGCTGCTGGACGTGGTCATGCCCGACAAGTCCGGCTACGATCTCTGCCGCCAGTGGAAGGAAGACCACGCCACGCGCCTCATTCCAGTGGTGATGGTCACCGGCTTGAGCGATCGCGAAGACAAGATCCGCGGCATAGAGGCCGGAGCCGACGATTTCCTGAACAAGCCCGTCTTTCCCGAAGAGCTTTTCGCGCGCGTTCACTCGCTGCTCAAGCTGAAGGACTATACCGACGAGCTGGACAACGCCGAGGCGGTACTGTGCACCCTGGGCCGCAGCGTGGAGTCGCGCGATCCCTATACGGAGGGCCATTGCGAACGGCTGGCCCGCTACGCCAGCGAACTCGGAGAACACCTGGGGCTGGACTGGGAATCGCAGGTGGCGCTGCGGCGGGGCGGGTTTCTGCACGACCTGGGCAAGATTGCCATCCCCGACGAGATTCTGAAGAAAGGCACCAACCTCAGCCCGGAAGAGTGGCGCATCATGAAGCGGCATCCGATCATCGGCGAGACCATCTGCAAGCCGTTGCGTTCGCTGCGGCTGGTGCTGCCGATCATCCGCCATCATCACGAGCACTGGGACGGCAGCGGCTACCCGGACCGCATCGGCGGGGAAGAAATTCCCCTGCTGGCGCGCGTCCTGCAGGTGGTCGACGTCTACGATGCGCTGCGCACGGAGCGGCCTTACAAGCCGGCGCGCTCCCACCCGGAGGCGCAGGAGATCATGACCCTGGAGGCGGAGCGGGGATTGTGGGACCAGCGAATCGTGAAGGAATTTTTTCTCCTGGCGCCCATGGAAGAAGAGGCGGCATAAGGCCGCAGGGCACGCGGAACACGTGTCTACTTACAAAATTCTGCAGCAAAACCAACGTGTAGGTATTCTTTAGCAACTCTACTATAATGTGGCGCGTCCAAGTAGCTGCATGTCCGTCGACTACAGCATCGTGATTCCTGCGTACAACGAGGGCGCCCGCCTGCTTCCGACGCTGGACCGCGTTCTCGGCTTCATCCGCCAGCAAGGCTGGTCGGCGGAAATCGTTGTCGTCAATGATGGATCGCGCGACGAGACCGCCGAGATAGTTCGCGCCTATGGGCAGCGCCATCCGGCCGTGCGCCTGATCGAAAATCCGGGCAACCGTGGCAAAGGATTCTCCGTGCGCAACGGCATCCTGCACGCCCGCGGCGAGGCCGTCCTGTTCACCGACGCCGATCTCTCCTCTCCCATCGAAGAATCCGTCAAGCTGTTCGGCGCGATCGCCCGCGGCAACGATATGGCCATCGGCTCGCGCTGGCTGCAAAGCGATTTGCAGACGGTGCGGCAGCCGCTCTACCGGCAAATACTCGGCCGGGCCTTCAACCTGGCGCTCAGAATCATCCTGGGGTTGAACTTCAAGGACACGCAGTGCGGCTTCAAGGCCGTTACCGGCCGCGCCGGGCGGGACATCTTTGGCCGCCAGCGCATTCGCCGCTGGGGCTTCGACCCGGAGATTCTGTTCCTGGCCCGCAAACTCGGCTACAAGGTGGAAGAGGTTCCGGTAGCCTGGGGACACGACCACCGCTCCAAGATCAATCCCATCACCGACGGCATGAGCATGCTGGCCGACCTGCTCCGGATTCGCTGGAACAGTCGTCTCCGGCAAGTACAGCAACGCACCCGCGCCGAGCCCGGCGGAAGCGCCAGACGAGGTTCCGGCAGTGCATCCCCGCGCTTAGCCGTAAATCCCCGTTCTTAGTTGTTGGTTGTTAGTTCTTCGTTGAGTTTTGTTACTGCCTGCTCAAACGAACTCTGAGAATGCAAATCAATTCTTCGTCGCGGACTGCTGCGCCTTCAGACACTAAGCGCCGGCAACTGGCAAGGAACCGGGAACTGTCTTTAGGAGGCAATGGCCCTGGCTGGTCTAGACCTTATAGTCTTCCATCGTGGCACGACCTGCACGTTGCGCCCAGGGTCCACGGCCAAGGTCAGGGTAGAGGAGCAGGCGGAGCATAGCCAGAAGTGCTCAATGGACTTGCGATTCCGTCCCGCCGCTTCGGAGGAAGACTGCTGGGATGTTTCCTGCGGCCGTATCTCGAAGACCGTTCCCTCGCCGAAGTAGTGGAACAAGCTTGAGCATGTCGGGTTGGCGCATTTCGATAGCATGAAAACTCGATTCCCTATCCGTTGGGTGCTCTGATGTCCCCGCCTCAAGAGCCTTTCCGTCTCTGAGGCGAAATTCGTCTGCTGGGAGCCCGGCTTGCTCAATCAATGTCTGAAACGCGGGTCCGCGACCCGCTGCGTAAGTAAATGCCCAACCGGAGTGTTTGTCTCTCGCTACCCCACAGTTGCGAGCTATGAGCGATGCAGCGACTGGCACGACACACCGTCCGGGAACAGGGACCGTTCGGTGGAACTCTTACAGACATTTTACGCGGGTTCCGCTTGTTATATCGGCACCTAGGGTTAAAAACTTCATGAAATTTCTGTAACAGAATGATCGGAATTTCGCATCAGCAGCGACAAACCAATGTGGGAAGCACATACGTGTGCGAGTCCATCAATGCAGTGGTCCGATGACCGGACAATCACTAGGGCGGCGGGAAGAAAGTCCTTTGCTCGAGACGCCGCAACCGGCGCGGCTTTCGGCGAATCCGGGTGTCTTATACCGGTACGGGAACGCTCTCGATGATGTCGGCCACCACCTGCTCGGCCTGTTCGGAGCGTTTGATGGAGAGAGCGGTGCGGCTGCTGAGCACCACGCGATGGGCAAAGGCGGAGAGCGCCAGCCGCTTGAAGTCGTCAGGCTTGGAGAAGCTGCGGCCCTCGAGGTACGCCATGGCTTGGGCGGCGCGGAAGAGCATGAGCGATCCGCGGGGCGAAACTCCCAAGGATAGTTGTTCGCTTTCCCGCGTACGCTGCACGATGCGCAGCGAGTAATCGACCAGCGAGTCGTCAACCTGCACCCGCTGCACCTCTTCCTGCAGGCGAAGCACGTCTTCCGCCTTGAGCACCGGCGATACTTCCTCCAGGCGCGCCGCGCCGGCCTGGCCGCGCAGAATCTCGCGCTCGCTCTCGGGCTCGGGATAAGTCATGCGCACGCGCAGCATGAAGCGGTCCATCTGCGATTCGGGCAGAGGATAGGTGCCATGATGCTCCACCGGATTCTGCGTGGCGATGACGGCAAAGGGCTGCGGCAGAGGATAGGAGCGGCCGTCCACCGTCACCTGAAACTCGTTCATGGCCTCCAGCAGCGCCGACTGCGTCTTGGGAGTGGTGCGGTTGATCTCATCGGCCAGCAGCACGTTGGTGAAGATGGGTCCGCGCTTGAACTCGAATCGCTGCTCGGCCACGGAGAACATGGAGATGCCGAGGACGTCGCTGGGCAGCAGGTCGCTGGTGAACTGTATGCGCTGGAAATCGCAGTCGATGGCACGGGCCAGGGCGTGCGCCAGGGTGGTCTTGCCGACTCCCGGCACGCCTTCCAGCAGCAGATGGCCGCGCGCCAGAACCGCCACCAGGGCCAGACGGATGACGTCGTCCTTGCCGCGAATGATCCGGCGCAGCGCGCTTTCCAGCCGCACCGCAATGTCCGCCAGGGTTGGAGAGGAAGAAGACATCCTGAATGCATTCTATAACGGGGAGGGTGAAGAAGGTTTCAAGGTGTCAGAGTTTCAAGGTTTCAAAGACCTGGGGCACCCAGCACCACCATTTGATTTCGACTCAGTGCATTTTAGAACTGCAGATCCTTCGACTCTCCCGCTTTGCGGGATCGCTCAGGATGACGCCTCTTGTGCGAGTACACCTTCTCTGCAACTGCTCGAAAGCAAATAAAAACCCCACGTTTGCTTTGCAAACATGGGGCACCATCACGATCAGCCCGAAAAACTGCCCCACTCAAGCCAACAGAAGGCTTGAATGGGCCACCCGACTTGAAACTCTGAAACCCTGAAACCTTGAAACCTTCTACTTCAGGATTGCAGTTGCTGCTCCACCGGCATGCCGGTGAGGCGCGCGATGCGCTCGGCGATCGGCGGGTGGGTGGAGAACAGGCTGCCCAGCATGGTGGCCACTCTCGGCTTGACGATGAACAGGTGAGCCGTGCTGGGCGAGGCATCCATGGGGACGCGCTGCGACCAGGTATCGAGCTTGCGCAAGGCGCTGGCCAGGGCGTAAGGATTGCCGGTGAAGTGCGCTCCGGTTTCGTCGGCCGCGTACTCGCGCGAGCGGGAGATGGCGAGCTGAATGAGCATGGCGGCAATCGGCGCCAGGATCATCATCAGCAGTCGCCGAGAACATGCCGTCGCCTTCGCGATCGCGGTCGCGTCCGCCCATGCCGCCGAACAGCGCGGCGTAGTATCCCATGCGCGCCAGCAGCGTAATAGCGCCGGCCATAGTGGCGGCAATGGAGCTGATCAGAATGTCGCGGTTGCGCACGTGGCCGAGCTCATGCGCCAGCACGCCTTCCAGTTCCTCGTCGTTGAGCAGGTTGAGGATGCCTTCGGTCACGGCGACCGAGGCGTGATTCGGGTTGCGCCCGGTGGCGAAGGCGTTGGGCGACTCGATCGGAATCACGTACAGCTTGGGCATGGGCAGCTTGGCCTTCTGCGTCAGCCGATGCACGATGCTGTAAATGCGCGGCAGCTCCTGCTCGGTGACCGGCTGCGCGCCCGACATGGAGAGGGCAATCTTGTCGGAGAAGAAGTAAGAAACGAAGTTCATCACCGCCGCGATCACAAAGGCGAAAATCGCCCCGCGCTCGCCGCCTATGGCCTGTCCGACAAAGACCAGGAACAGCGTGAGCGCCGTGAGCAGCAGGGCTGTTTTGAATGTGTTTCCCATATCTTTGTAGATGCTAATCGAGCTCAGGCGGTCGCGCCAGACGGCACTTGCGTGGCGCGGGCCATTTACACGCCTGTTACATTACGTGCTTTGAGACAAAAAACCCCCACCCTGTTGTAGAAGCGGCAACAGGGTGAGGAACCCAAGCTGTCTCAGTCATTACCTTCTTTGCGTTGCCCGGTTAACGCGGCTCCGCTGCCTGTTTGACGTTTCACGGCGCACTAGGTGAGCGAACCCTGAACCCGTTATCAGGCTGCCTGGCGCATACGACTGAGCTGCGGCAACTTAATCCCCATACGGCCAGCTTGTCCTTGGCGATATTCGGTCAGGGTGGCAGCGGCAGTTTGCAGAGTGGCTGCAAGATCGAAGAACCGGCTCTGGCGTTCGCTGCCGAAACCCATCAGGCGGGGCAGGGCGATGGTGATGCCGGCCAGCGAGGCGTCGACCTGGCCATGGGTCTCGAAATCGATCACGGGAAACATTCCGCCGGGGTAGTCGGTGATGATGCCGTTGACCGCCGCGGCGCTGCCGCAGAGAAAGGCGCTGATGCCGGCCCGGCGGTGACGCTTCCAGAGTGCCGCACCCGCCGCCAGGAACGTGGCTGCCATAGCGTAATCGATGAAGGCATGCTGGGCTGGGCTGATGAACTTGGGCAGCCGGCCCAGAGCTGCTCCCAAAATCCGTTGCGTGATGGGCATGAACCACCTCCAAGGCCACTGATGCCGATCCGCTGGACGGAGTTGGGGCGAGCGTGCCGGCATTCGCAACGCGAAACTGAGGACGGGGATGAAACCTGGCCTACTTGTGAAGCTTCAGTTCTGAGTCCTGATACACGCCCGGCGAGGGTTAACTTATGAAATAATATCAGACATCACACCGAGGGCTTACCTTCAGTGGTTGCAATAGCTGTTTACAGCCGTTGTCCGGTCTGTTAGCCTTTGCGCGCTCACTAAAGCTGGCAATTGTTGGCACGGGACTTCTTTTCAGCTCGGGGAAGTCCGGCTTGGCATTGCACTTATTCATCGGCTGGCTATCGGCATCGAGGTGAGCGAAGACGCTCTCAGGCGGTACGCAGTCGAGAAATTTAGAAGCAGAGGAGAGACCATGAGCACGAGTGTAAATACTACCCCTCCCAAGCAGGCGCAGGGTCAATCATGGTTGACGAGTTTGACCAAGGCCGAGAAAAGCACGCTGGTCGCCACCTTTGGCGGGTGGGCGCTGGACGGACTGGACGTGATGGTCTATCCGTTCCTGATTTCCACCTTGATGATGCTGTGGCACATCACCCCGGGACAGGCCGGATTGCTGGGCACGGCGACCTTGTTGATTTCGGCGCTGGGCGGCTGGATTGCCGGCCTGCTGGCCGACAAGTACGGGCGCGCACGAGTGCTGCAGTGGACGGTGATCTGGTTCTCGGTGTTCACCTTCCTCAGCGGCTTCACCAACAGCTTTTGGCAGTTGATGTTTACCCGCGGCATGCAGGGTCTCGGCTTCGGCGGCGAGTGGGCCGTCGGCGCCGTGCTGATGGGCGAAACCATTCGCCCCGAGCATCGCGGCAAGGCCGTGGGCACGGTGCAGAGCGGATGGGCCTGGGGCTGGGCGCTGGCGGCGATCTTTTACGTGATCTTGTTCAGGATCATGCCGCCGGAGACGGCTTGGCGCGCCATGTTCTGGGTCGGCATCCTGCCGGCACTTCTGGTGTTCTACATCCGGCGCCACGTGCCCGAGCCTGAGGTTTTTGCCAAGACGAAAAGGGAACTGGAGGCCAAGGGGGAGAAGAGCCATTTCCTGGAAATCTTCTCGCCCACCATGTTGCGGACCACGTTGCTGACGTCGCTGCTGGCGACCGGGGCGCAGGGCGGCTACTACGCCATCACGACGTTCCTGCCGGCCTTCCTGAAGAACGTGCGCAAACTTTCGGTGATGAATACCGGTGGGTATACGTTCGTCGCCATCGTCGGCGCCTGGGTGGGCTACATGGTAGGAGCGTACCTGACCGACTGGATTGGCCGGAGAAAAGCGCTAATCACATACGCCGCTTGTTCAGCCATCACCGTAACCTGCTATACCTTCTTGCCCATCAGCAATGCCGTCATGCTGATTCTGGGATTCCCGCTGGGATTCTTCGTCTCCGGCTGCTTCAGCCCGATCGGCTCGTTCTTCACCGAGCTGTTCCCGTCGCGGTTGCGCGGCTCGGGGCAGGGATTCTCTTATAACTTCGGACGCGGCGTGGGCGCTCTGTTCCCGACGCTGGTCGGCTACCTGGCGGCGCAGATCACGCTGGGCAAGGCGATCGCCGTCTTCGGCGTGGCCGCGTACATGGTCATGATCATCGCCGTGCTGGCGCTGCCGGAGACCAAAGGCAAGGAGCTGAAAGCCTACGAGTAACGGCCTCCCGTCGAGATGAACCGCGTGCATTGAGTGCGGCTGACTCTGATCGACAAGAGCCCCATCCTGGAAAGGGTGGGGTTTTTTGCTTGCGAGGCGAAGCGAGCCGGACGCGGGATCAGTGCTTCTGGAACTCCGGCTAAGTTCCGACTAATACAGTTGCCAATTCGCGCATTAGGCGTGCTTCGCACGCCCGCCGCAGCCGAGGGCGGATGGGCCTACGTTGAGCAGATAAGGATCTCTTTCTGATTTCCGACCAAAATCGTCGCCGATTTAAGGCAAAACTTACCGAATTCGGACTAAAGTCATCGCCAATCATCTAACATATTGAAATAATTGAAATTAGATTGATTGGATTGCAGCAGAGAGTTGTTGCTTTTTGCCTTCTGACCGTGCCACAATCAATTGGCGACCAAAAAGGTCGCAAATCGTTCCCCTTGGCAATTCAGGTTTTGTGGGCTTCGGATCGAAGCGGCTCTTGTGCGATTTCCCCGGCGGTGTGAGAGACCATGCTCAAGCTGACCAAAAAAGCCGATTACGGGTTGATCGCCATGCGGCACCTGGCGGGCAATGCGCACGTGGGCGCCTGCAGCGCCAAAGACCTGGCCGAGTTGTACTCGATCCCGCAGGAGGCGCTGGCCAAAATCCTGCAGAGGCTCAAGAACGCTCGTCTGCTAAGCAGCCAGCAGGGCACCAACGGCGGCTACGTGCTGGCGCGCGATCCGCGCTCGATCTCCGCCCTGGAGGTCATACGGGCCATCGAGGGTCCGCTGTTCATTACTTCCTGCAGCACCACCCGGGGCGAGTGCGGGCAGAGCGTGCGCTGCACGGTGCGCGAGCCGCTGCGCAAGGTGAGTCGCACTATAGAAGACGTTTTGGGCAAGTTGACGGTTTGGGAGCTGGCGGAACCGGAGCAGCAGGGCATAACCGAGCTGGTCAGCCTGCAGGCCGCAAGTTTGGAAGAGGTTTAGGAGAGGATATGGCGGAACAGAACAAGGAAGCTGCGGTGAAGTTGCCGATCTACATGGATAACCATGCCACCACGCCGGTGGATCCGCGAGTGATGGAGGCGATGCTGCCGTACTTCTGCGAGACCTTCGGCAACGCCGCCAGCCGCAATCACCAGTTCGGCTGGGTGGCCGAGCAGGCGGTGGAGAAGGCGCGCGAGCAGATTGCCAAGCTGATCGGCGCCAGCGCCAAGGAGATCGTCTTTACCTCCGGCGCCACCGAGAGCGACAACCTGGCCATCAAAGGCGTCGCCGAGATGTATCACGAGAAGGGCAACCACATCATCACCCAGACGACCGAGCACAAGGCGGTGCTCGATACCTGCAAGCGGCTGGAGAAGCACGGCTTCCGCGTGACCTACCTGCCGGTGCAGAAGGACGGCCTGCATCGATCTCGACGATCTCAAGCGCGCCATGGACGATAAGACCATCCTGGTCTCGATCATGGGCGCCAACAACGAGATCGGCGTGCTGCAGCCGGTGCGCGAGATCGGCCAGCTCTGCCACGAGCGCGGCGTGCTCTTCCATACCGACGCCGTGCAGTCGGTGGGCAAGGTTCCGTTCAACGTTATCGACGATAACGTCGATCTGGCCTCGATCAGCGCCCACAAGATCTACGGTCCCAAGGGCGTCGGCGCGCTCTACGTGCGGCGCAAGAATCCGCGCGTGCAGCTGGTGGCGCAGATCGATGGCGGCGGGCACGAGCGCGGCATGCGCTCCGGCACCCTGAACGTTCCCGGCATCGTCGGCCTGGGCAAGGCGTGCGAGCTCTGCGATGCAGGAGCTGGCGGAAGAGAGCGCCACCGCTCGCCGCGCATGCGCGACAGCCTGAAGCAGCAGCTCTTCGCCGAGCTGGACGAGATTTACGTCAACGGCTCCATGGAGCACCGGCTGCCGGGCAATCTCAATCGTCAGCTTCGCCTACGTGGAAGGCGAGTCGCTGCTGATGGGCATCAACGATGTCGCCGTCTCCAGCGGTTCGGCCTGCACTTCGGCCACGCTCGAGCCCTCGTACGTGCTCAAGGCGCTGGGCACCGGCGACGAGCTGGCGCATAGCTCGATTCGCTTCGGCATCGGGCGCTTCAACACCCAGGCGGAGGTCGACTACGTTGCCAGGAAGGTGGTTGAAACCGTCAAGCGGCTGCGCGAGCTCTCGCCGCTCTACGAGATGGCGAAAGAGGGAGTCGATTTGAAGAAGGTGCAGTGGGCCGGCGAGACCGGCTCGCACTGAAGGCGAACTGCCCACATCTGCCAAAAGCTGGCAGATATGGGGCACCAGCATTTTGGGGACTTCAGACCTGGTTACCTTGGTCACCGGGGGAAGAGCAAAGGATGTGAATCGCGGAATGGCTCCGCGGCGTCTTACAGAGTGACGGGCAGGAGAAGGTCAGATGGCATACAGCGATAAGGTTCTTGATCACTATACGAATCCCCGTAACGTAGGGGTGCTCGACAAGTCCAGCGCCGAGGTCGGCACCGGGCTGGTGGGAGCGCCGGAGTGCGGCGACGTGATGAAGCTGCAGATCAAGGTGAATCCGGCAACCAACGTCATTGAAGACGCCAAGTTCAAGACCTTCGGCTGCGGTTCGGCGATTGCCTCCTCGTCGCTGGCGACAGAATGGGTAAAGGGCAAGACGATTGATGAGGCGCTGGCCATCAAGAACACCGACCTGGTGCGCGAACTTTCGCTGCCGCCGGTGAAGATTCACTGCTCGGTGCTGGCCGAGGACGCCATCCGCGCCGCCATCAGCGACTGGAAGAAGAAGAACGGCCACAACGGCAACGGGAATGGCAATAACGGCTCGGGAAGGAAGTAGCTATCATGACTAACGAACAGCCGGTACAGGCCGCGGCTTCGGCCAAGGGAATCGAGATCACGGAGCAGGCGCTGGATCACATTCGCCAAGCCATGGCAAAAGAAGGCATCGCCGGCGGCGACGGCGGGCTGCGCCTGGGGGTGCAGGGCGGCGGCTGCTCGGGGATGAGCTACTCGATCCGCTTCGACAAGCAGCCGCGCGAGCGCGACCGCGTCTTTCAGTTCGCGGACGTGCGCGTCTTCGTCGACCCGAAGTCGTTCGTCTACCTGCACGGCATGACGCTGGACTGGAAAGAGACGCTGATGCACCGCGGATTCGTCTTCGTCAACCCGAACGCCCAGAAGACCTGCGGCTGCGGCTCCTCGTTCTCGTAAAAAACAGTTTCAAGTTTCAAGTTTCGAGTACTATTCCTTAGACTGCTTGGGCCGAGGTGCGCAATTTTTTTCCTTGAGGAGCTTTAAGCTCGGCTTTCCAAAACAAACTCTTGAAACTTGAGACTCGAAACTGGAAACTGTTTTTGTCATGCCTGAAAAACTCTACAAGCCGACTGCCGTCTCGGTCGAAAAGCAAGCAGAGCAGGCGCACCAGTGCTGGTCGTGCGGCGATATGCGCGCGGCGCACTTCTGCGACTCCTGCGGGCGGGTGCAGCCGCCGCAGCCGGCCGACTACTTCTCCTTCTTCGGGCTGCCGCACAAGCTCAACATCCAGGACGGCTACCTGGAGCGGGAATTCTACGCACTGAGCCGCAAGCTGCATCCGGACGTCTTCGTCCGCTCGACCCAGTTGGAGCAGAACTGGAGCCTGGAAAAAAGCTCGCAACTCAACGACGCTTACCGTACGCTGCGCGATCCGGTTTCGCGCACCGAATACCTGCTGCGCAAGGAAGGCGTGCTACTGGACGAGCAATCCAAGCTGGCCACGGAAAAGGCGCGCTCCAGCGGCTCTCCGAAGCGGCAGGTGGTGCCTCCGGACCTGCTCGAGGAGGTCTTCGAGCTGAACCTGCAACTGGAAGAAGCGCGCGCCAACAAGAAAATGGGCGAGCAGGACGCCGGCTTGCTGCAGCAACTGACTGAGACCAAGGGGCACCTGGAAGAAAAATACAAGGGGCTGATGAGCGAGCTGAAGGAGTGCTGGGACGAGTGGGACGCCATGATCGACCGTGGCGGCCACGATGAAGACCGCACCATCCTGCTCGACCGCCTGCTCGACGTGCTCAACCGCCGCAGCTATCTGCGCAATCTGGTGCGTGACGTCAACGAGGTGCTGGAGGGGTGAGCTCCAAGGAACGCGTAGTCGGCATCGATCTCGGAACCACCAACTCGCTGGTGGCTTTTATGCAACCCGCGGTGCAGGCGAGCGGCGAGTCTGGCACGGCAAACGCCACCGCGGCTGTTGCCGGCCATCCAATCATCATTCCCGGCGAAGACGGCTCCAACCTGGTGCCATCGCTGGTGGCTCTTGACTCCGAATCGCATGTCATTGTCGGCAACGCTGCCCGCAAGTATCTGATTGAAACTTCCGAGCGCGCCGTCTATTCCGTGAAGCGCCTGATGGGGCGCGGGATGGAAGACGTTCAGGAGGAGCTGAAGCTCTTTCCTTTCCGCCTGGCCGACGACCTTGTGCCCGGCGAGGTGCTGCGCATACAGCTGGGCGACCGCAGCTACACGCCTCCGGAAATTTCGGCGCACATTCTGCGCCAGCTCAAGCGCAACGCCGAGCGCTACTTCGGCGCTCCGGTCAAGCAGGCGGTCATCACCGTTCCCGCCTACTTCAACGATGCGCAACGGCAGGCGACCAAGGACGCCGGGCGCATCGCCGGCCTCGAAGTCCTGCGGCTGGTGAACGAGCCTACCGCCGCTTCGCTGGCTTACGGGCTGGACAAGAAGACGAACGGCATCATCGCCGTCTACGATCTCGGCGGCGGCACCTTCGACATCTCGATCCTGAAACTGCGCGACGGAATCTTCGAGGTGATGGCCACCAACGGCGACACCCATCTCGGCGGCGACGACATCGACAACCTGCTGATCGCCATCGCGCTCGATGACATTCGCGGCGAATTCGGAATCGATCTGCGCACCAACGGCGAGGCCGTGCAGTTGATCCGTCAGGCGGTGATCGACGCCAAGATCGCGCTCTCCTTCCACGAGCGCGCCATGATCCAGCTCGATTTGCCTGATGGCAAAAAGTACCAGCGCGAGATCGCGCGCGAGCAGTTCGAGCAGTTGATCAAGCCGATCATCGAGCGCACCGCCGGCCCCTGCCGCCAGGCCATGCAGGATGCCGGCGTGCAAGGCCCGAGCAGATCGACGAGGTAGTGCTGGTCGGAGGCTCGACGCGCATTCCGCGGGTGCGGCGGCTGGTGCGCGAGCTCTTCAAGCGCGAGCCGCACTGCGAGCTCAATCCCGATGAAGTCGTCGCCCTGGGCGCGGCCGTGCAGGCCGACATACTGGGCGGCGGCTCCGAAGCCACCCAGGACATGCTGCTGCTCGACGTGACGCCGCTTTCGCTCGGCATAGAGGCGCTGGGCGGCGTGGTGGCGAAGATCATCCACCGCAACTCGACCATTCCCGCCTCGGCGGTCGAGCAACTTCACGACCGGGGTGGACGGGCAGACCAGCGTGGCCATCCATGTAGTGCAGGGCGAGCGCGAACTGGCGCAGGATTGCCGCTCGCTGGCGCGCTTCGATCTGAAAGGCGTTCCGCCCATGCCGGCCGGGCTGCCGCGCATCGAGGTGCGCTTCCTGATCGACGCCAACGGCATTCTGCACGTCTCGGCGCGCGAGCAGCGCAGCGGCAAGGAGGCGGAGATTGACGTGCAGCCCAGCTACGGGCTCTCCGACGAGCAGGTCGAAAAAATGGTCTTCGAGTCTTACGACTTCGCCGAGCAGGATCTGCTGGCACGGCAGCTCATCGAGGCGCGAAACGAAGCGCAGACGATTCTGGGGGCGCTGAAGAAGGGCAAAGAAAGTCCGGCATGGCAGCAGCTTGCTCCGGCCGAGCGCGAACAGGTCTGGCTGCGCGAGCGCGAGCTGAAGGCGGCCGTGCCGGTCGATGATCCGCGCAAGATTCGCGACGCCATCGACGCGCTCAACCAGGCCACCATGCACCTGGCCGAAATGATGATGGAAACGGCCGTCGGCGGCGCGCTCAAGGGCAAGAGCATGGACGAGACTAATCTCGACGAGGGCCCTGCCGCCCCGCACCCGATCAGCAAGGCGGAGTTCGAATAGATAGGGATTAGGGGCTAGGGATTAGGGAGTAGAAAAAGTGCCGTCTGCAACATACGGTTTCTCACGACGATGGGAACTTGCGCCCAACTGGCGCCCCTATCCCCTAATCCCTAACCCCTATACCCTTCATTGAGTTCTCATGTCGGATCAGAATACAAAATTGGATGGCGGTGCTTCGTCGGCGACGGCAAGCGCGAATCTGGTGCGCGTCACCTTCCTTCCCGGCAATCAATCGGTGGAGTTTGAGCACGGCAAGCTTCCTTACCAGGAGCACGGCAAGCCGCAATCATTGCTCGACGTGGCGCTGAATTTCGGCATTCATCTGGAGCACGCCTGCGGCGGCAACTGCGCTTGCACAACCTGCCACGTGGTGGTGCGCAAGGGACAGGAGCTGCTGAGCGAGCTGGAAGACGACGAAGCGGACAAGCTCGACATGGCGGCCGACCTGCAATTGAATTCGCGGCTGGGCTGCCAGGCGCGGATTGTCAAAGCGGGGGAAGTAGTGGTTGAAATTCCGGCGTGGAACCGTAATTACGTTTCCGAAGGCGGAGGAAGTGCGCTATAACTGGTAGACGCGTGGGCAAGCTTGCCTTCGTATTTACGAACCCAGGACCGGTAATTCCACCGAAGCGCACAAGGAGCAAGTCATGCCAACCGACCTCCGCTGGGAAGATGCCGAAGATCTCGGGCTGGCGCTGGCCGATAAGTTTCCGAAACAGAACCCGCTGGAAGTCCGCTTCACCGATCTGCGGCGCATGGTCGTAGAGCTGTCGCTGTTCGACGACGATCCGCAGTCCTCCAATGAGGCCAAGCTGGAAGCCATCCAAATGGCCTGGTACGAAGAGTGGAAGGATCGTAACGACTAGCCTGTCTTATTCCAGGAATGTACAGTCTTTTCTAGTGCGGATTCAAAGTGGGCGTACCCTTCGCTTTTACCGCCGGTCCCGCCCTGCGGGAGCCGGGCTACCGCACGGGGTATACCTTCCGCGAATCAGCTCTAAGCGCGGCGTCTCGCGCTACGACGCCGCCGGGACGGCATGCAGGAAGCTGTGTGCTCCCGCTGCGCCCATGTAACGTGACAGAACCACGGGATCGCTGGCGCGAAGATCGACCATGATCAGCGCATCAAGGGAATCCGAGAACTTCGGATCGACGGCGAACGCCAGCGTCTTTCCCCCGAGCTTCAGATAATGCTTTACCAGGATCGGCAGGTCTTTTCCGTCCGGTTCCCAACTGGCGACGCGCTCGGAGACGTCGGCCAATGTGAATACGCGGGTGAAGCCCTGCTCGCGGATTCCCGCGCATCTGCGGATATGGCGAAACGGGTTTCTGGACTCGACCTTCGCTACCAGCTTGGCGGGCGCCATGCGCGCGCGCAGAAAGGCGGCGATCAGTTGGCGCGAGGCCGGCGAGTAGCCATTGCTGACGCTGACCGCGCCGAACAGGATTGGCGTCGACGGATATCGCACCAGGTAAGCGCCGATCCCCTTCCACAGCAGGAGCAGCGGAAGGTAGTGCCTCTGGTACTCGGGCCGGACGAAGGATCGGCCCAGCTCCAGCGCGCCGTCAATGCTGTCGAAAAACGACGGCTGATAGCGGAAGAGGGTCGACGTGTACAGCCCGCGCGGACCTGAGTTTTCGACGGCGTGCGCCACGTTCGCCAGCCGGTAGCTGCCCGCGATCTGCCGCCGCTCGCGATGCCAGAGCGCCAGGTGCGTGTAATCGCGGTCGAAGCGGTCGAGGTCGCAGGCGGCGCCGGTGCCCTCGCCGATCTGGCGGAAGGTGATCTCGCGCAGACGGCCGATCTCGCGCACCGCGCTGGGAGCCTGGCCGGCGGAAAGCGCATAGACGTCGAACTCGCCCTGCTGGTAGAGACGAGCAGCGGCGGGCAGTGCGAGCAACTCCTGCTCCACCAGGCCGGCGTAGGTCTCGCTGATAATGGGCTTCACCGAGCGTGGCAGGCGAAGATGCCAGCGCGGGCGGGCAGGCGCCAGCGAGAGCATCTGGGTGCTCCATTGCAGCATGGAAGTCGCCGCTTCCGCGCCGCCTGCCGCCTTCAACTTCTCGGGCGGAACCGGAGGGCTGACGATGATCTCCACGTGCTGCCCGCGTTTCTTGAGCAGCTCGTGCGGTAACTGCAAAGTCCGCAGCTGCGGATGAATCAGGCCTGATAGCTGAAAGCCCAGGCTATTGGCGCCTTGGATCGAGATGGGTATGACGGGCGCGCCGGTCATCTCCGCCAGCCGGGCCGCGCTGTCGCTCCATTGCGGATCGCTGATGGACAGGGTGCGAACCGACCAGTGCGCCACCTCGCCCGCCGGGAAGAGCACAACCAGCCCGCCATTGCGCAGGTGCCGGACGGCCTGGCGCAGCCCGCGGGTGTTGACCGAGAGACGGTCGTCGGCGCCCATGTTGTCAACGTAGATGCAGTGCGGCGCGATATCGGGAATACTTGCCAGCAAACGGTTGGCAACGATCTTCAGGTCGCTCCTGACGCGCAGCAACAGCGCCCCGACCAGAAGTCCGTCCAGCATGCCGAACGGGTGGTTGGCAACGACGATCGCCGCTCCCTCGCGGGGGATCGACTGCATTCCCTTCTGGCCAACCGAATAGCTCACGCCGAGCGCTTGCAGCAGCGCTGCGAAGATGTTTATCCCGCGCAGCCGTTGGGAAGCGTCATACAGGCGCCGCAGGCGGCGCTGCGGCAGGAGCACTTTCTTCCAACCGGCGGAATCAGCGAGACGATCGATTGCGTTGGCTTGCTTGCCTCGGGCGATTCTGGAAAGCAGCATGACTGCTATGTAGCAGCCCGATGTGAAGAGGTGTTTAAGACCGGGTGAAACACTAGTGAATGTGAGGCTTAATGCGGTCGCAGTAGTAACCGGATTGGTTCAGTTTCGCGCTATCTTCAGGGGAGGGGCGATAACCACAACATCGCGCTCGCCGGCTTCCGCATCCTCGGCCAGCAGTTGGTGCATCGCGAATGCGAATTCGTGCCGGGGATCGGGACGGCGCCAGAGCATCGCCGCCAGCAGCAAAATCAAAATCGCAAGTATCGCTACGGGGAGAATGTAGACCATGATGGATCTCCCATAGGACACTTTGCCATTCGTCTGTTAAAGCGTTATTAATACAAGGTAAAAAGCGATGCTAAAAACCGGGTGTCGGCCGCGCTCTGATCGAGCCTGCTGGTCCGTCACACAGAGGATGATCAGTGTACGTTCAGAGTCATCGCCACCGAGGTCTGCGTGGTGATCGTGGCCGGGGGAAGAGGATTGGAAGCGGCGCCACCTCCGCCGCCGCAAGTCGTAAGCGACAACACCAGTCCTAACCCAAGCAGAACAAGCGCCATCCGGCAAATCGCCTGCTTGCGTGCGCCACCGATCCACAACACACCGATTGGCAATCCCAGCAGTGCCGTCCACGATGCCAGGATGATGCGGTGGCGGAACAACGCTGCCGTCTGTTGCGTCACGGTGAAAACCACCAGCACCTGATAGCTGCCCGCCGGGGTTGTTGCCGAAGTCTGGATCGTTATCCTCCGGGTGCTTTCGTCATAGCTGCACGTCACACCGATCGGTAAATTCAGGCAGCTTGCCGTGACATGGGTGATGGTAGCGCCGCCAAGGAAGCTGACCGCGATCTGTGTCGCTTGTCCTGCCACAACATCCAAGGTGGTACTCTCGGCCGTTACGCTAACCGCATTGCCGCCTGAAGTACCGCCGCTGGCGCTGTCGATAGCGAACTTGAAAGCCGCTGAAGTGCCTCCATCCGGAGCGGGGTTCACAACCGTTACATCGACTGTGCCCGCCGAAGCAATATCGGCGGCTGTAATCGCGGCTGTCAATTGTGCGGTGCTTAGCACCGTGGTGCTGCGCGCCGCACCATTCCACTGCACCGTCGCTCCGGTCAGGAAGTTTGAGCCGTTCACCGTCAGCGTAAACGCCGACGAACCTGCCGTGACTAGGGCCGGACTCAGGCTGGAGATCACCGGTGTAACCTTGTTCACGGTTTGCGTAATTGCGTCGGCAGTCGCGGCGGCAGCGAAGCTGCTATTGCCGATGTAGGTCGCGCTGATGTTATGAGTGCCAGCGCCCAAAGCTGAAGTTGCGAACGAGCAGACGCCGGAAACCAGGGTACAGGAGCCTATATTGGCAGTACCATCGAAGAAGTTGACGTTCCCAGTCGGGGTGCTTGCGCCGGCCAAGAGCAGAGCGACTGAGGCAGTGAATGTAACTCTCTGCCCGAGGGTTGACGGATTGGCCGATGAACTCAGGCTGGTCCAGGTTTCGGCCCGCCGCGACAATGTGGCTGTATTGCGCGGATTCTGGTAAAACATTGGCCAGTCATTGGCCGAAGCGTTGAAGGGTGCTCCGGTCGTGAGCACCGTAGCAACGCCTGAAGTTTGTCCACCTCCGGTATTAACCCTGTAAAGTAAGGCGATGTCGGTCACGCCATCTCGGTTGAAGTCACCCACCGTAATGTTGGTGTAACTGTAAGGCTCTATCAAATACTGATTCCATCCCATTAAATTCCAGGACCTGGCTATTGTGTTATCACGGCGGAGGGCCAATAGTTGAGGCGTGTTGTAAGACGCCTGGCTGCTTCCTGGCAGGGGATTGCTGAGGCTGTGATTTTGGACCGTGATGATCTCCGGATATCCGTCGCCATCGATATCAGCCAGAACTACCGGGCCGAAGATATCTGTCGTACTCGCCACGCGCGGCCACGCGCTGGAGTACGAGGTGCCATCGGGATTGAGCACATATAAGTAGTTGTTGTTCGAACCGGTGTTATACGAAACCACTATCTCTTCGTGACCGTCCCGGTTCAGGTCGCCGACAGCAACATAGGCCGAACTAAAACCCCCAAGTAGTAATGGCCATCCCGGCCGCTCCGAGCCGTCGGGTTGAAGGACGTGCAACTGGGTCCCCTGAGAGGTAAAGACCGGCAGAATTATTTCCAGCTTGCCGTTGTGGTCCAGGTCTGCCAGCACGATCGATCCCATAGGGCAAAGCTCGAAAGGGGGTGCTGCCCACGGGCGCGGCGATCCGTCGTTTGCGAAGAGCCGTAAGTTGAAGCTGCCAGAGTTCACTTCCACTGCCAGGATCTCCTTCTTGCCATCGCCGTCGATATCGCCTACGAGTACACGTGGTCCGGGGCAAGCCTGCGGGTTATCGCCGTTGTTCGCAATCGCAATCGGGAAATTCGAGTTTAGCTGCGTACCGTCTCCCCGCCATGCAAAGATGTATCCATTGCCATTAGAATCGCTGCCCAGGGCTACGGCCTCCAGTCGCGAGTCGCCGTCCAGATCCGCGAGCACGATCTGCGCGTCTTGCAAGTGCGCCCCGAAGCTGTTCGTCCACCCATTGAGGGTGCCGTTCGTCCTCCATACTCGTAAAGCTTCATAGTCCGGCATTAGCGCTTGCTCTCCGCCGGAGCCGTCGAAATTTCCCGCCGCGGGCTGAGAATAGCCTCCATAGCTCAAGTTGGCTCCCATTGCCAATGATCCGTCGCCGGAAAACGCATAAAATTGAGAGAGTGGATCGGGATACGAGTTCTGCTGCGACGACATGCCGCCGAGCCACGCGTTGCCTGCCGCGTCTTTGATTGGAACAAAGCCGGTGTTAGAGGGTGCAGAAGCCAGCCACTTGGGCCAATTGGCGGAAATTAGATCCGGCTCCAGGTATACGAGCGTATCCACTTGGTTGGTGAATCCCGGGTTGGTAACCTGCAGGCGAATGGTGTAGTAGTCGGCCTGCGTGACGGACGAGGTATCCCAAGTCCCCAGAACGCTGGAAGCGCTAATCGGCAGTGTGCCTCCGCCGGTCAGGGTTATGCCCGTCGTACTCCATCCGGAACTGGGGTTAATTCCCCGCGCCCACAAAAGCTGGAAATTCAGGAAGCTTGTGCCGGCAGCGGTTCCTGTAATCGAGACCGGTGAACCAGGCTTGAAGACGGCGGCTGTCGAGGGCACCACCGAAGGGACAGGACCGGCAATCGACACATAGTGGACGATCAATTGAATACGGTCCACAAAGGCGTGGTTGGCGCCGTCAAAAACGGTCAAGCGAATGGTGTATGTTCCGTCGGGAACTTGATCGTCAAAGATACCGAGAGTCCCGCCGGAAACCGGGGTTACGCCGGTTTGGAAAAGCGTCCAGGCGCTGGGCGTGTTTCCGCTGCCGTACTCCAAGGTATAGCGGCTGAACCCGGCGCCTCTGGCTACGCCGGAGATTGTCGTCGGCGCCTTAACCAGCGTGCCATCCATGGGACTGCTGATTTTGGCCTCGAGCACGCTGGTCACATTCAGCGCCGATGTGGCATTGACACGGCCGTACCCGATGGAGGAATCGAATCCCGGCGAACCGGGATTATCCGCGGAAACACGTATCGCCTGCCTTACGTCCTCGTTCGAGTACTCCGGGTGTTGCGACAGAATCAGGGCGGCTACTGCGACGCGCTGTAGCAATCGCATAAAATGGCTTCCCAGAGTCTTACCGGAATGGGAACCGCTCACATGCGCGCATGTATGTCACCCGGTTATCTTTGGGGGGAATGCGTAGTATGGCAACCAGGAACTCCGCTGGCCGGTGACGTGAGTCACTGGTTTCGGTGATGGCTGGCCCCATGCATGTTGACTTTTGCCAAGGGCGGCGTATCGTGCCTCTGTTACGGGTACTTGCAGAATAAAAAGCATTCGCCGTGCAGGTTGGGGCAGTGGTTCGCGATTTCTGATTTCCGTAGTGGAGCGCGGGCGTTGATGGAGGAGCGATGAAGGTAAACGTTTTATTCCAAGGTTTCCCCGGCCGGATGACGCGGGGATACATGGGTTGGAGTTCGATCGTCTACGTCGAGCACGCCGGGCATAAGCTCCTGTTCGATACCGGCGGCATGGGAGAGCGGCCCGAGCTGCGGAAACGCTTCGCCGACCATGGATTGCAAATGCAGGAGATCGACATTCTGGTTCTCAGCCACTTCCATCACGACCACGTCATGAGCTTCGATTATTTCGAGAAAGCCAGAATCCTGCTGCACGAGAAGGAAGCCCAGTGGGTGCTGAGCAATCCCGACGACTGGCCGACGCCCAGGTACCTGTTCACGGCCCTGCAGAATACCGGCAGGCTGGAACTGGTCCGCAACGACGAAGAGATTTTCCCCGGAGTGCAAACGCTGCTGACGCCCGGGCATACGCCGGGATGCATGTCGCTGGTGCTGCGCGACCAGGGGATGCCGACCACGGTGCTGGCGGGCGATGCGGTAAAGAACATGACGGAGCTGGCCACCGGACAGGTCGCAATGTCACGGGACAACGCGGCCAGCGCCAGCTCGATTCGCCGCATTCGCGAGATTGCGCAGATCGTGGTGCCGGGCCACGACCGCATCCTGCAGGTCACACCCGACAAGATCATCGCTACGACATCCTGCCACGAGGTGATCACCGTGCCGCAGGGCGTGGTGGATCCCGATGCGCCTAAGCAGATCGAGCTGGTGCTCGAGCCCACAAGCATGGCCGTGCAATAAGTCCGCCAAGTTGACGGGCTCTGATACCGCTACCAGCCGACGGCTTGTCCATCCTTGCGGTGATCCGATCCGGCTCGGTACGTTGGCGAGCCGTCGCTCTCCGGAGCGACCATGATGGCCTGATAGCCGCCCATGGGGCCGCCGCTTGCCGAGACCGGGTGGTGTCCCCAGGCCTTCAGTTGCGCGCCGACCAGGTTGTAAAGCTGCGACTCCATATCTAGCCGGTCGCTGGCCTGGTCATGGCTGAAGCGGGCCATGTCCGACGCCGCCTGCAGGTTCGCTCCGAGATCGAACATGTTGACCAGCACCTGCATGTGTCCTTGCGCCTGCTGCGATCCGCCCATCAGCTGGAAAGCCATCAGCGGCTTGCCGTCCTTCATGGCGAAGCCGGCGGAAAGCGTGTTGAACGGCCGCTTGTGCGGCGCGATCGCATTGGGGCTCGCGGGATCCAGGGTGAACAGTGCGCCGCGGTTGTGCAGCACAAAGCCGTAGCCGGGCACGGTGATTCCGGAGCCGAAGGCGGCAAAGTTGCTGTTGACCATCGATACCATGTTCCCCCAACGGTCGGCGGTGGAGAGAACGATGGTGTCGCCGGGCGCGTTGCCCTTGACACCCGCCGGCGCTGCCTTCGCCGGATTGATCTCAGCGCACAGCTTGGCGGCGTGGGATTTCGACAGCAGCTTGTCCAAAGGAACTTTGACGAAATTCGGATCGCCGTTATAGGCGAACAGATCGCTGTACGCCAGCTTCTTCGCCTCCAGCAACAGGTGCCAGAATTGCGGCGACGCGGGACCGAGCTGGGCGAGATTGTATCCGAGCTTGGGAGCGCAGACCTCGAGGATGTTGAGCATCTCGTCGGTCGCCCAGGCCTGCGAAGGCGGCGGCAATTCGAAAATCTCATGGCCGCGATAGCTGGTAGTGGCGGGCGTAACCCATTCAGCGCGGTAATTCGCCAGGTCCTCCAGCGTCATGGTTCCACCCAGCGCCTTGGACTTGGCCACAATCGCCCGGGCAATCTCGCCCTTGTAGAAGACGTCGCGTCCATAGCGCTGCAGCAGGCGGAAGGAGCGCGCCAGGTCGGGATTGCGGAAGAGCTGGCCCGGCTTGGGGCTTTGACCCTGAATCGTCCAGGCGGCGATGGTGTCGGAATCCTTCTGGGTGCAGCAGCCGGAGAGCGGAAGCGCGTTGGGGATGTTCCAGTCGTGCGAGACGCGCTCGGAAACCGGATATCCCTTTTCCGCGTACTGCGCGGCCGGCTCCAGCACCTGCTTGAAGCTCATGGAGCCGAAGCGCTTCAGCAGCTGATCCCATCCTTCGACCGTGCCCGGAACCGTCACGGTCAAAATTCCGGCGCGAGGCATGCCGCCACCCGGTCCGGGAAGCGAGACACCGGCGACGTACTTGTAGCCGAGCGAAGCATAGTGCTCGACGGTGGCGCCGGTCGGCGCGCTGCCGCTGGCGTTCAGCGTATAGAGCTTGTTTTCCTTGGCGTTGTAGACGATGGCGAACAGGTCGCCGGCCATGCCGATCATCATGGGCTCGACGACGTTCAGCGCCGCTGCCGTAGCCACTGCGGCGTCAATGGCGTTGCCGCCCTGCATCAGGATGCGCAGTCCGGCTTGAGCCGCCAGCGGCTGGCTGGTGCTGACCATGCCGTTGCGGGCCATCACCTCCGAGCGGCTCTGTGGCAGCCAGCCTTCGGCCCGGTCGCCGCGCACAGCCTGGCAGAAGGGAAGCTGCTGGCCATTGGAGCTGCACGCCGCCCGCGTCGCCTGACCTGCAGTTTGCTGCGCAAGAGCGGCCATCGAACCGATGAGGACAACAGCAAGAACCGGCAAGGAACGATGCATGAGCCAACCTCCGCAATGGAAGCGCCAAGAAATGATTTTCTACGTGCCCGGATGGTACGCCTCAGGCGCCAAATTTCAATATCAAAGTAGAGGCGCAGCGCGACTGCCGGCCTTCCTGATGCGCACCTGGCGCGGCGCAGAGAAATAAAAGCCCCACGGCCATCCGGGCTACGTGGGGCATGGTCGTTTGTTAATGCGAGTTCGCTTAGACCCGGTAAACGCGCGCAGCAGTATTCCAGAAGATGTTGGCCTCGTGCGGCTGGCCGTGCTTGGCTACGGCATCGCGATGCGCCTGCACCAGCGGGGCGTGCTTGGTCCACAGCTTCTCGATGGGGAAATTCGATCCGAACAGCAGGCGCTCGCTGCCGAAGATCTCCATCGCGTTGTCGACGATATAGGCGATCAGGGCGGGATCGTTGCGGTGGACGAAGGTGCCGAAGGCGGAGAGCTTGGAGTAGAGGTTCGGCAGGCGGGCCAGCTGGCGAAGGCCCGCGCGCCATGCCTCCGTCGTCTTCGGCGACATGTCGGTCAGCATGCCCGTATGCTGCAGGATGAAGTTGATCTCCGGATTCTCCTCGATCAGGCGGGCGCCATCGCGCATCTGGCCGGGAAAAATCTGCAGATCGAAGGAATAGCCATAATCCTTGAGGCGGCTGACATTCTTTCGCACCTTGGGATCGACCACCTGGTCGGCTGAGGGCGCGAAGCGGTATTCCGGCGTCTCGTGCCAATGGAGCTGCATGCGGATGCCGCGCACGAGCGGGTAACGCTTCAGGCGGTCGAGCTGCGGGCGGACGTCATCAACCGTCATGTCGGCATAGCCGACGATGCCGTGCGGCCAGCCGGTTTCCGCCGCGGTCTTTTGCACCCAGGCGACCTCGTCTTCGAAGCGCTCCTTCGCCCAATTGACCTGGATATAGACTGCCTTTTCGATGCCGGAGCCCGCCAGGTCGGAGAGGAACTCTTCGATGGGATAGTCGCGGCGAAGCGGTTCATAGGGACCGAAGATGCGCGGCACCATCGGCCCTTGCAGCCAGGGCAAGTCTTGCTGCCGCCAGATATGAAAATGAGAATCGATGATCTTCTGCATAAGGGAGCCTTTCGGCGGATCTTTTTTCTATTGCGATTGCGCTCGATGGGGACGGCGCGCCAGTAACGTACGCTCCGGGATGGGGGATGTCAAGGTCGCTTGATAACGAGAAACACGTAGGCCCAGCCGCCCCGGCTGGGCGGGCGAGCGAAGCTCGCCGCGTTGTTGCGCGGTCATATTCCGGTCCGGATCTTTACCAAGCTACTGCTTCACTGCCGCGCTCGCTAGCGATGGCACGCGGATGTGAAAGTCAGTCTCCCGCTGAAACTCATGAGCGAGGCCCAGCAGAGTGGTTTTATCAAATGGATGCCCGACCAACTGAAAGGCAATCGGCAAGCCCTTGCCGCAGAATCCGCAGGGAACGCTGATCGACGGCAGTCCCAGCAGGTTGATCGGACGGGTCAAGCGCGTCAGTTCGCCGGCCACCTTGAGCACTTCCTCGCCCGGAAGGTGCTCCATGTCGGTGGCATCGATGCGGGGCACCGGAAAGGGGATCACCGGCAGATACAGGGCATCGATCTCGGCCATCGTCTCGTCGAGAAAGCGCTCGGTGAGCCGCGCGCGCAACCGCAGGGCGTCGATGTACTGCGTGGCGGGAATGAAAAGTCCGGCTTCAATGCGTATGCGGATGTGCGTCGAGTAGTCCTGCTTCCTCGTCTCCAGCCACGGCCGATGAATGGTGGCGCCCTCGCACTTGGATATGACCTCCGCTACCTGGAACAACTCCCTGGGATTGGCAAAAGGCACAGTCTTTACCTTCGCTCCCAGGCGCTCCAGGATGCGTCTCGCCTCGGACAATGCGGCAGCCACTTCAGCGTGAATTTCTCCCAGCGCTGCGTCCTGCGGTATGCCAATGCGCAGGCCGGCGATTGGCGGTTCGTTCAAGGCGTCCACAAAGCGCGGCACCGGCCGCTTGCTGGCGGTGGGATCGTGGGAGTCGGAGCCGGCGATGATCTGCAGCAACAAGGCGCAGTCGCGGGCGGTGCGAGCGATGGGACCAATGTGATCCAGGCTCCAGGAGCGCGGGAACACTCCGTAGCGGCTGACGCGTCCGTAGGTCGGCTTCAGGCCGGTGACGCCATTGGCTGCCGCCGGCAGGCGTATCGATGCCCCAGTATCGCTGCCGAGTGCGCCGAAGACCAGCCTGGCGGCGACCGCGGCGGCCGATCCGCTCGATGAGCCGCCGGCGATGTGCTGCCGGTCAAAGGCATTGCGGCAATCGCCGAAATGTATGTTATGGCCTGTCGGGCTGGCAGCGAACTCGGACATGTTGAGCGCGCCGAGATCGACCGCGCCGGCATCATCCAGCTTGCGCAAGACCGTCGCCGTGGTATCGGGTTTGTAGTCGCGCAGAATTTTGCTGCCGGCTGTACAGGTTCGTCCGGCGCGGTAAAGAGGTCTTTGTGAGCCAACGGCACGCCGTGCAACGGACCGCGCCGCTGCCCGCGAGCCAGTTCCTGATCGCGCCGGCGGGCGGTAGCAAGCGCCGCCGTCTCGTCGATCAGGATGAAGCAGTTCAGCTCCTGCTGCCACTCGCGAATGCGCGCCAGGCAAGCTTGGGTGACCGCAAGCGAAGTGACGCGGCCCTGGGCAATGGCATCGGCAACGGCGGTCAATTCCATGAATGTCCAATCGGCGCTCATCGGCTTCGCCTCTCGAGCAGGCCGAGGAAGGCTGCCGGATCATCGTTGAAATCGACTTTGCCGCTCATCTGGATGAGCGCGGTATTGAGCCGCGAGACCTCCAGGGCGAGTTCGGCGGAGCGAGTCTCGTCGAGAGAAAAATTCTGCAGCTCGCGTCCCGCCTGTTGAATGAGTCTTTTCGCGACATCCATGATGCGCCACTCCCGCGTTGCAAATGACCTTGAGATTGATCCGCGCCGCTGCTCAGGCACGATTACGTTCCGCGCACATCGCTTCCAGTATCGGCGCAAAGGGACTTGCAAGCAATGCGCCTGTCGGCGTTCCACGAAAACAAACCACAGCGGCACCGCGGGGAACGAGAGATCCGGGCAGCGGTTTGGGGGATAGGAAATGGAGTGACGGATGGGAACTTCAGCCGCTTACGCTGCCGGATATCGCGTGCCAGGCTCGGGCGCCGTCTGAATGGGGCAGGGGAAGCAAATTGCCAAGCGCCAGGATCAGGTTCACTTGACTGAGCCACCCGATGGCAATGGCGGCGACCGCCAGGTTCGCCAGCGGGCCGGAGAGCGATATCAGGAGATTGATTCGCGGACGGCGGGCGTCTTCACGGCGGATATAGGTTCCCGTCCAGTTAACGCCAATGGCTTTTACTTTGGCCCCGCAAAGAGCCGCGACAACCGCGTGGCTAACCTCATGCAGCACCAGGCTGGCCAACAGCAAGAGCGCAAGCTTCAGGCTCGGCGCTACGAGCGAGACGGCTGCGAATACCAGAACTGCTCCAGGCTTGAGCTCTAGTCGCACTCTTTCTTCCCGGAACGGCAGAGATGAATCGCTTGCCGATTGGCAAGGAAATGACATTGTTCCTGCCGGGACCGCCGGCGCCAATCCAGAGAACGTGCTAAGGCAGCTCGGTTTTATGCCTTAGCGCGGGGCAGCGTCCGGCCTTAGTGGTTGTCCTGCCGATGGAAGGTTGTTGGAGCTTAGTCATTGCTGGTCGGCGGGTGTAGATGCAGGGGATACAATACGAAGCACTACGATCTTGCCAGGAGCCGCCATGCGCCGGATTCTGCTGCTAGTCATTCTTGCCTTCTCGCCGGCGCTGTTTGCCGCCGAGGACATGGTTACGATCCCTACCCGCCCGGGCGTAACCCAGTCGTTCGTGCTCACCACGCCCGCCAATGCCAACCCTGATGTGGTGTTGATCCTTTTTCCCGGGTCGCACGGTCAGATAGGCCTTCGCCGGGTCGACGGACAGATCAAGTTCGGAGAGAGTAACTTCCTAGTGCGGGAGAGGCAGCGCTTTGTTGACCTGGGGGCCGCAACGGCGGTGGTCGACGTGCCATCGGACAATCAATCCGGCATCAACGATGGCTTCCGCGCCGGGAACAAGCATGCGACAGACATCGGTTTCGTGATCGATGATCTGAAAAAGCGCTGGCCGGCGGCGCGCATTTTTCTGGTCGGCACCAGCCGCGGCACCGTTTCCGCTTCTTCAGTCGGCTATCGCCTCAAGGACCGCATCGATGGCATCGTGCTGACGTCGACGATTCAGGGCAACGGTACGACCGGGGTCAAGAAGCTGGGTAAGCCGGTGCTGTTCGTTCATCACCGGGTCGATGGCTGCCGCGAGACCCCGTATGGCGGCGTGAAAGGGTTCTCCCCAGCTTTTCCGCTCATTACCGTCGAGGGAGGACGCCCGGCCGCTTCGGGCGAATGCGATCCATTCAGCGCGCATGGCTTTTATGGGGTGGAAGCGCCGGTGGTGACGGCCATCATGCACTGGATCCGCCATGAGCCTTACCCAACGGAAATCACTGCTGTGCCGGGCAATTAGTGCTTGTTTCATAAATGGAACTGGTGGAAGCCCACGCCTGTAGGCGCTGTGAATACGCTGTCACAGCGGCTAAAGCATTTCCCGAGATGGTGTATCCATGAATAGGACCGTCATCCCGAGCGAGCGACTGCTTTTGTCGCGAGTCGAGGGATCTTGTGTTTAGCCGCGAAACAAAAAGATCCCTCCACTGCGCTCGTCCATCCCAGCAGATGCAACCGCGGCATCTGCTGGGCCCCGGCCTCGCTCCGGTCGGGATGACGTTTCCAGGGATACACCAAGCCAGGAACTGCTCTAAAGCCGGTTCTTCGGCTCCTTTGATACCCACGGCTGAACAGGCTGCGGAAAAACGCGCCGAAGCAACAAGCGAGGCGCTATGGATGTGGGTACCATAGGAACCGCTATCAATATCTTGTGGTTTCATCCGACCCGAAATCTGTTTTTCTGCAGCCTCTGAAGCCGTGGGCTTCCACAAAATGCCTTGCAAAGGCGTTTATGAAACAAGCTCTAGCGCGGATTCAAAGCGAGCGTACCCTTCACTATCACAGCTGGGCTGATCGCCCAGGCTATCGCGCGGGTTATGTGGCAGCCTGAAGCATGAGGCTAGTCTCGACCTTGGCCTGCAACAGAGTCCATTCCCGCTCGATGTTCCGCCGCATCTTCTCGATCTGCTGCTCGTCGAGATGGCGGAACCTGCCTTGCAGGTTGAGATACTCCTCCAGGTTGGTGAATGCCGGCCGGTGGTTGATAGTGTAACGGATTCCGTTCTCCACCTCGTAGAGCGGGAACATTCCGGTCTCCACCGCCAGGCGCGCCAGCTTGACTGAAAGCCGCTCCTCCGCCTTGTAGCCGGTGGGGCAGGAGACCCACAGGTGGATGAAGCTGGTGCCGTTCGCCGCCTTGGCCTTTTGCATCTTGCGGAAGAAATCTTCCGGGTAGGCGATGGATGCGCTGGCGGTGAAGGGGATACGGTGCGCGGCCATGATCTCCACCATGTTCTTTTTGGGCTCGCTCTTGGGCGAGCCGGCGGGAGTAGTGGTCGTCCAGGCTCCGAAGGGCGTGGCTGACGAACGCTGAATGCCCGTATTCATGTAGGCTTCGTTGTCGTAGCAGACGTAGATCAGGCGGTCATTGCGCTCGGCGGCCCCGGAGAGCGATTGCAGGCCGATATCGAAGGTGCCGCCGTCTCCCGCCCAGACCAGCACGTTGACGTCGTCGCGTCCCTGCAGGTCGAGGGCGGCGCGCACGCCCGCTCCCGAAATGGCGGCCGTAGCGAAAGGGAACATTCAGCACCGGAAGCTTGAGCGACGAAAACGGGTACGGGCCATTCAGCACGCCCCAGCAGCAGGCGGGCAGCACGACTACAGTGTTTTCGCCCAGAGCCTTGAGGGCGATGCGCATTCCGATGACGGCGCCGCATCCCGGGCAGGCAAGATGGCCGGACTGCACCAGCTCCTGCTCCGGCAGGTGAAGGTGGCGAGGATCGTATTGAGTTGTCGTGCCCACGCGTTTACCTCCCTTTGCCGCCCGCGGCGGATTCGGCCTGCTCCCGCTCCGGCACACTGGTCCACCAGGTGGACGGCTGCGGCAATTGCCGGTTCCACGCCAGCAGCAGCATTTGTTCAATGGCCTCAGGAGTGATGTCGCGTCCGCCAAGTCCGGCGACGATGCCTCGCACCACGGGCTGGCGCGCAGGCGGCAGGTCATACAAAGCGGACTTGACCTCCTGATGGAAGATGCCGTGATGCCCGAACGAGCAGTTGCGATCGAGCACCACCACCGCTTTCTTTCCCGAAAGCGCGCGGCGAACGGCCTCCGCCGGGAACGGCCGGAAGAGCCGTAGTCGCAGCAGGCCGGCGGGAATGCCGCGCGCGCGCAAGCTGTCGACGCCACCTGCGCGGTCAGCGCCGGCGTGCTGGATGCCACCAGCGTCAGCTCGGCATCGTCGTTTCTATATTCCTCCACCAGCCCGTAACTTCGGCCGGTAAGCTCTCCCCAGGCCCGGCCGACTTCTTCCCAAGTTACCAGCGCCTGCTGGTGCGCCTGCTCGATCTTGCCGCGGAATTCCATGTAGTAATCGGCGTCGGTAATCGGGCCGAGCGATGCCGGATGCGACAGGTCGAGGGCGTGCGGTATCCGCAGCGGGCCGAGGAAGCGGTCGACCAGCTCCTGCTCCGGCAGCTCGATATCCTCGTAGGTGTGCGAAAGGAAGAAGGCATCCAGCAGCACCATGACCGGAAGGAAGACGCGTTGCGAAACTTCAAAGGCCTGGATGACGGAGTCGAACGCCTCTTGCCCCGACTGGCAGTAAAGCTGCATCCATCCGGTGTCGCGTTGCGAGAGCGAGTCGGTCTGGTCGGCCCAGAGATTCCATCCGGGGCCGAGGGCGCGATTGACGTCGACCATCACCAGGGGCAGGCGCGCGCCGGCGGCCCAATGCAGCATCTCGTGCATCAGGGCCAGGCCGTGCGACGAAGTGGCGGTGAAAGTTCGCGCGCCGACGGAGGCGGCGGCGACGCAGCCGGCCATGGCGGAGTGCTCCGATTCCACCTTGATGAAGCGCGCCTTGAGCTCGCCGGCGGCGACCATGTCGGCAAGCTCTTCCACCATCGAAGTCTGCGGGGTGATGGGATAGGCGGATATCACCTGGGTTCGCGCCATGCGCACGGCATGCGCGACCGCCGAGTTGCCTTTCAGCACGGTCCTCATCGGCTCGCCTCCTGCATGGCCATTGCGCCGCGCGGGCACTCTTCGACGCATATTCCGCAGCCCTTGCAATGCCCGGAGTCGATCTCGAGCTCGCCCGCCGAGCTGCCGTGAATGGCCACATCCGGGCACCAGTAATAACAATTGAGACAGCCGTTGCAGGTGCCGCAAGCAAAACACCGGCGGGCTTCATCGATCGCCGACTCGACACTGAGTCCCTTGGCGATTTCGGCAAATGAGGTCGGCGCCCGGAGAATTTTGCCGGGCAACTTTGGCCGCGGCTCCGGCGCCAGATATGCCGTATTGAGGCGCCGCGCATCCGCCACCTGCAGAACGTTCACCCGGCGCTCCCAAAGGCCCGGCAGCGACGGCTCATTTTCCGCGGCGCTTCCGTGGTGAAGGAAGTGGTCGACCTTGGACGGCGATTCGCCGCCCCGAGCCGACGGCGGCTGTCACCGTGCCTTCGCCGGTGGCCGCATCGCCGGCCAGGAAAACGCCCGCGACGGCCGCAATCTCGCGCAAATTCTCCGGCAGAAATTCCATGTCGGCGCTCTCGCCGATGGCGGAAACGACTCCCGAAACGGCCAGGCGGAAGCCTTCGCCAGGAACCGGCACCGGCCTACGCCGCCCGGAGGAGTCCGGCTCCCCGAGCCGCATCTGCTGGCACTCGAGCGCCACTACGGCGCTACCCTTGGCAATGACGGCACTGGGCGCCGCCAGAAAGCGGAACTCCACTCCTTCGGCTCGCGCGTGCTCGACTTCTGAAGCTATGGCCGGCATCTCGGCTTCGCTGCGGCGGTAGACGATCGTCGGCTTCGCCTTCAGCCGCAGCAGCGAGCGGGCAACGTCGATCGCCGTGTTTCCACCGCCCACCACGGCCATCTCGCGCGGCAGGCGGGGACGCTCGCCCAGCAGAATCTGTTCCAGCAATGCAACGCCGTCATAGACCGAAGGATGATCGCTGCCCGGAACGGCCAGAGGCCGCGCGGCGTGCAATCCGACGGCAATCACCACGGCATTGAATCGGCTCTGCAGCTCGGCAAAGGTGAGATCGCGCCCGATGCGCACGTTCTGGGTGAACTTCACGCCTACGCGCTCGACCAGGGCGATCTCCTGATCGAGAATTCCCTTGGGCAGACGGTAGTCGGGAATGCCGGTGCGCAGGTAGCCGCCCGGTTTCGCCTTGTCGTCGAAGACTTCCACCGCATGCCCCCGCAGCGCCAGCGAGTAGGCGGCGGCGATGCCCGCCGGTCCCGACCCTATGACCGCAACCTTGCAGCCGGTGCTGGGCACGGGGGTTGGCGCGTATTCCGCCCCGCAGGAAACGTCGCCCAGGAAACGCTCCAGCGCGTGAATGGCAATCGCTCCGCCGAACGCCTCGCGGTTGCATTCGCCTTCGCAGGGATGCGGGCAGACGCGGCCCAGCGTCGAGGACAGCGGATTGCCCGCGCGCAGAAGCCGCGCCGCGCCGGTGAGGTCTCCGGTGGCCAGCAGCGCCAGCGTCTTCGAAATGTCGTTGCCGGCGGGGCAGGCGTGAGAGCAGGGAGGAAGCGTGTCCTCGTAGCGCGGCTCCAGGTACTTCCAGACTCCTGTTTCGATGGCCGCCGTGGAACGATCGGCCACCGGCGTCAGTGGCGTGCCCCCGAGGAGTTCGAGATCAGGCGCCGACATATTCATGCCTCCGAGCCTGGGCGGGGTTAAGCGTGCCGACGTTCTGCAGTCCGGCCAGCGCGGCGGCGACGTTCTCGTTCGCCTTGACCGGCACCGAGGCGCGAATGGCTTCGGCCAGGTTGTCCAGCGTGACCAGTCCGGTGAGCTGCGCGAAAGCGCCGACGATCGCCGTGTTCACAATAGGAGCCGTGGGAGTGCCGAGCTTGTGCCGCCGTCCGATTGCAGAGGCATCGACGGTGGCGACGGCGAAACCCGCCAAGTCGGCGAAGGCGGAAGGATCCTTGGACGAGTTAACCAGAATCCAGCCACCCTCTTTCAGCCCCTTGACGATCCCGTCGGAGCGCAGGTTGAAGAGGCTCTCATCGAGGACGATCAGTCCATCCGGCCGGTAAACCTCGCAGCGCACCCGGATGGGAGAGCGGTCGAGGCGGAGAAAAGCCGTGACGGGAGCGCCGCGGCGCTCCGAACCGAAGGCGGGAAAAGCCTGCACATGCATGCCGCCACGGAAGGCCGCCTCGGCCAGAATCTGCGAGGCGATCACCGCGCCCTGGCCGCCACGGCCATGAATTCGGATTTCGACCATCTTGCGCTCCTTCCCGGTTGCTCGCCGGACGCTTCCCGGCAAAGCTCGACGATCCCAGCGGCGCCGCTCCTAGCTGTTCGGCAAATGTCGGCGGCCGGCGCGGCCGCATTCTACCCGGACCATGTCCGGCTCAATTACCACAAGTCGTTGAGCTTCGTTATCAGCTTGAGAGTCATTGCATGATTGAGGATTCGAAGGCGCGGCCCCAGACCGCTTGCGAAGTTGCGGCGGCCGCAAACGCCGCGTTTGGCTGGCCGAAACAGGATATGAGGGCGTTGTTGGCTGCGAACAAGCAACGCGGATGTTTGCTCGCCCGTGACCTCTGCCGCAGCCCCGTCGCCGGGCTGCACACCCCGACCCCGAGCCCATTTCGGTATTCTCCAGAAATCAGGTTCAAGTTAACATGCGCTAAAAAATCAAGGCAGTGAGGTACGTCACCGCCACCCAGCCCATCCGGGCGTTCCCAATGTGACCCATAACCGCCGCCACGGCGTCAAACCAATAATGTCTGCGAAGCGGTGAGGATAGATGCAGCTTCGGACGCCGGGAGAGGCCAGGCAGGGGCGATTCATGCTGAACTGGCTCCCCGGCCTCTATACAATTGCCGTTTAGACTTGGACTTCCGGGAGGTTCCGTTCATGAAGGTCACGGTCGTCGTCGATAACTCTCTGCCGATCGGTGTCAGGCAGCCTTTTCTGGCCGAGCATGGTCTCTCGCTGCTGATCGAGCATGCGGGAAAGAAAGTGTTGCTGGATACCGGTCAATCGCTGACGGTGGTTTCAAACTTGGGACTGCTCGGCGTGCTTCCTTCGACGCTGGACGCATTGGCTCTGAGCCACGGCCATCACGATCACACGGGCGGACTCTTTCACGTCCTGCAGCGCGTAGGCAAGCGGATACCCGTGCATGCGCACGAAAGAGTCTTCGACGCGCGCTATTCCGTCAGGAAGCAGGAACGGCGGTTCATAGGGATTCCGTATGCCAAGGAGTTGCTGACGACGCTGGGAGCGGAGTGGCGCTTCACCACCAAGCCGGCTGAGATACTCCCCGGGCTCTGGATCAGCGGAGAAATTCCCCGCACTACCGATTACGAAACCGGCGACACGAATCTCGTGATCTGCGGTGCGGACGGCTGCGACTGCAAGGACGACTTCCGGGACGACAGCTCGCTGTTCTACGTCGGCCCGCGCGGGCTGGTCGTGATCGGCGGATGCACGCATGCCGGACTGGTGAATACCGTAAAGTACGGCCTGGAGGTTACGGGCGCCTCGCGGCTGGCGGGCTGGATCGGCGGCACGCACCTGGGTCCCGTCTCGAAGCAGCAGCAGGAGAAGACCATCGCCCAGCTTGCTTCCTTTGCTCCCGACTTCGTCGCCGCCAATCACTGCACCGGCTTTGCCATGATGGCAAAGCTGCGCGAGTGCTTCGGGGAGAAATTTATTCCGGCCTTCGTAAGCACGGTTATCGAGGCGTAACTGCGGTTTCGAGTTTCCAGTTTCAAGTTTTGAGACTTAAAACTCGAAACTCGAAACTTGAAACTACGTCGTCCGACCGAGGGGAGATCCTGTGCCATTCGTCGCGCTTCTTGTTTAAGCAGGGTAACTGGAGGCAAGCCATGTCCAATCTGTTCACGCCGAAGCCGATTGGCTTTGTGCGAAGTCCGCACGCCAGCACCGAGGACATTCCCAAGGGCCTGGGCGCGAAGCATGAGGCGGAGGGCGTGCTCGACATCCTGCCGGAGTTCGAGCAAGGGCTTACCGACATTGAGGGGTTTTCTCACCTCTTCGTTCTCTGGACCTTCGACCGCTCGGAAGGCTTCGCCTTGCTGGGCACGCCGCCGACCGATACCCGGCCGCACGGGGTCTTTGCCACACGCTCGCCGAGGCGTCCCAATCCGATCGGCTTGACGGTCGTAGAGCTGCTCGGGCGCGACGGCCCCCGCTTGCGCGTGCGTGGCGTCGATATGCTGGACGGAACGCCCATTCTCGATATCAAGCCCTACCTGTCTAGCGTGCCGGAGGAAAAGCTGAGGCGGGGCTGGCTGGCGGAAGCCGAGGCGCGCCAGGGAAAGTGAAGGCGATCCGCTTGCAGTGAATCCAGATTCATCGCGCCATAGCTGGCATCAGACCGGATTCGCGGAAGGTATATCCAGTGCGGTAGCCGGGCGATCAGCTCGGCGGTGATAGCGAAGACTACCGCCACTTTGAATCCGCTCTAGGTGACCCTCTGAAAAACTTGCGTCATGGGGTATAACCGAGGGGTGAACGGCGAAGCGTCAGCCCCGGCAGCATCGCACCGCGCAGCTCCGGCGGTCTCCTGCCGCGAGCTTGTGCTCACGTTCCTGAAGCTCGGCAGCATAGGCTTCGGCGGCGGCATGGCCATGATCGCCATGATGGAACATGAGTTCGTGAGCAAGCGCCGGCTCATGAAGTCCGAGGAGTTCCTGCACGGGGTTGGGTTGGGACAACTGCTTGGTCCCTTCGCCACGAACACCGCATTTTTTATCGGCTACCGGTTGCACGGCCTGATGGGAGGATTGTTATCAGGCACGGCGCTGATGTTCCCCTCGCTGGTGGCGGCCATCATTCTCTCCTGGCTTTATTTCGCTTATCAGGCGCTGCCGGGTATGCAGGGCGTGGTCGGAGGCCTGGGCCCAGTCGTCATAGCGCTCATCCTGAATGCCGCCTGGACGATGGCGAGAAAGGCGCTGCACTCCTGGCCTGCCGCGCTTCTCGGCGCGTTGGCGCTCGCCGCCGGCGTGTCCCGACTGAATCCCGTAGCGGTGCTGTTCATGGCCGGGGCCTTCGGTCTGGCGGTGGGGAAGCGGCGGCTGAGCGGAACGCCCCCGCAGGCGCCAGCGCAAGCCGAGGGGAATCCTGTCAATCCGGCTGCGTCACCGGCTGCGACGGAACGATCCGCTGCGCCGGAAGAACACGAGACGCGGCGCTCCGGCATAGCCTTCTCGCTCGCCGCCGCCCCAGGACTCGGCGCCGCTGGAGCCGCTTCGCTGTGGCAACTCGCGGTGGTTTTCTTCAAGGTGGGCTGTGTTTTCTTCGGCGGAGGATTCGTCCTCATACCGGTGCTGCACCGTACGCTGGTGTTGAATCTCCACTGGCTCAACGCGCAGGAGTTTATCGACGGCATCGCCATCAGCAACCTGACGCCGGGCCCCATGGCAGTGCTGGCGACCTTTGCCGGCTATCGCCTGTTGGGACTTGCCGGGGCGCTGGTTGCTACCGCGGCTCTCTTCCTGCCCGGCACGGCGCTGACATTTATCCTCACCCACCAATATGAAAGAATGCGGGGCGGCGTGAAAGCACAGGACTTCCTGGCTGGGGTTGTTCCGGCTGTCATCGGGCTGATTCTCAGCGCGGGCGTGCTGCTTTCAAAACAGACCCTGTTGTCATGGCAGGATTGCGTGGTGAGCGGCGTGTGCCTGATGCTGATGATCCGCTGGCGAGTGCCGCCTGTCTTCGTTCTCGCTTTGGGGGCGCTGGCCGGAGCCATAGGAATTCGGTAGGCCGTAGGAAGCGGCAACCCTGGGTCAGCTTGTGAGAAACGCCCCGCCCCGGCGGGCTGATCGAATCGTCTCACTCATTTAATGGAATGGTTTAGCTTTGCGGAACCACAGGCGGACGGTACACTGCAGGGGTCTGAGATTCGGCCTGAAATCAATTCTGCTTTCGGCACACAGTGCAGCTCGGATATCTCTTTAAACTGGCGTTCACATATTTCAGCCATACTTCCACCAGTTTGTTTCCAGGAGGAATTGCCTTGAAGATGCGAAAGATTCTGATCCTTGCACTCGTAATTTGCATCAGCTCGAGCGCCTTCGCAGCCGGGCGCAATGTGGTCATCTTCATTGCCGACGGGCTGCGCCCCGGATCGGTGAATGCGACCGATGCTCCCACCATGCTCAGCATGCGGCAGAATGGCGTACATTTCGCCAACAGTCATTCGCTGTTCCCGACCTTCACCACCGCCAATGCCTCGGCCATCGCCACCGGGCACTACCTGGGGGATACGGGCGATTTCAGCAACACCATCTATATCGGATATCCGCTGTTCAACACAGGGAACTTCAACAAGGCAGGTGCTTCGCCGAATCCTGTGCCGTTTCTGGAAGAAGATCAGACGCTGTGCGACATCAACGACCATTACAACGGCAATTACCTGAATGAAGAAACATTGCTCTATCTGGCCCGGCAGCATGGATACAGGACCGCCGCGGTCGGCAAGCTGGGACCGGCAGCCATTCAGGATGTGGCCGAGGTGCGGGCGGCGAACAAGAAGTTCGCCATGCCCGCCGGAATCATCATCGACGACGCGACCGGCGGCCCGGCCGGTGTGCCGCTCGACCCCGCCATTCAGGCTGCCATTGCCAAGGCTGGACTCAGCCCCGCGCCGACGCCCCGCAAGCAGCCTCAGGGTGGCAACACTACTCCCGGCACCCTGAGCGCCAACATCGGACAGCAGCAATGGTTCGTCAAGGCCATTACCGACGCCATCCTTCCCGCCTTCAAAGCTTCAGGCAAACCCTTCGTTCTGGCGTTCTGGTCACGCGATCCGGACGGCACGCAGCACAACCAGGGCGACAGCTTGAACTCGCTCACGCCGGGCATCAACGGCCCGACTTCGCGCGCCGCGGTCAAAAATGCGGACAACAATCTCAAGCAGATTCTGGATTACATCAACAGCGATCCTGAACTGGCCGCCAATACCGATATCTTCCTCACCTCCGACCACGGCTTTGCCACCGTCAGCCATCACGACATCGATGCCGGCGGGCGCGCCACCGCGAGCTATTCGGCGAAATTCTCCTACTATAAGGATGGCCGCCTCGAGGTCAACGCCGGCTTTATGCCTCCCGGATTCCTGGCCATCGACCTGGCGCACGCGCTGGGAATGTCGCTCCACGATCCGAATCCTCCGCTGGTGGACGACAACGGCGTTAAGAAATACGCGCTTGTCGACCCCGCAAACCCCAAGCCGCCGGCAACCACGCGCCAGCGTCCCGTCAGCGGCAATGGCTTGATCGGCGCCAGTGGCAGGGTTCTGGACCAGACCGACGCCAAGGTGATCGTCGCCGCGAACGGCGGTTCCGACCTGATCTACGTCCCCGATCATGACCCGAATCGCGTGCGCACCATCGTCAGCTTCCTGCTGAAGCAGGACTACGTGGGCGCTATCTTTGTCGATGACCGCTTCGGCAAAATTCCCGGCGCGCTACGGATGAGTTCCGTCCGGCTGAAGGGCGCCACCCCGCTGCCTACGCCGGCCATCGCGGTCGGCTTCAAGACCTTCCCGCTGGATCCGGCCGATCCGCTGATGAGCGCCATCCAGATTGCCGACACCAACTACCAGCAGGGACAAGGAATGCACGGCAGCTTTGGCCGCGACAATACCTTCAACAACATGGCCGCCATGGGACCGGACTTCAAGAAGGGTTACCTGGACCAGTCGCCCGTCAGCAACGCCGATATCACGCCCACGCTGGCGCAGGTGCTTGGCTTCAAGCTGCCGGCCAAAGGCAAATTGCAAGGCCGGGTGCTCGCCGAGGCGCTGCAGGGAGGACCGGAAACCGTTTCTTCCCAACGCAAGGTCATGCGATCCGGCAAAGCCGACGGCAAAAGCACGCTGATGTTCTACCAGCATCTCGGTCAGCAGGTATATTTTGATGAGGCCTGCCTGGTTGCGGTGCAGGGCAAAGCCAACCAGGCAAGCTGCCACTGAGTCCACCCAGCGGACGCAAATGCTGCGTCCGCCGGGGACCTCGGTAGGAGATCGCAAGACGGCGAGAGTCGGCAGGCAAGAAGCGTGAATCCAAACCCCAAGGAGACGATTGCAATGGAGTTGAAGAAGCGGCAACTGGGAAGCAGCGGGCTGGAAATCACCACGGTTGGATTCGGAAGCTGGGCTGCCGGCGGTGGCGGTTGGGCGTTCGGCTGGGGACCGCAGGATGACGAAGTCTCCATCGCGGCCATCCGGCACGCCGTGGATCTTGGCGTGAACTGGATTGATACGGCCGCCATTTACGGCCTGGGGCATTCGGAAGAGGTTGTCGGCCGGGCGCTGGCCCAGATTCCGTCCCTCCCGGAGACCCTTTGTCTTCACCAAGTGCGGTTCGATCTCCGACCGCTCCCGGGCTTACGAAACACCCGTGCGCAATCTGCGTCCGGAGTCGATTCGCGGCGAGGCGGAGGCGTCGCTGAAGCGCCTGGGCGTGGAGCGCATCGATCTCTTCCAGTTCCACTGGCCCGATGCCACCGGCACCGCCATGGAAGATTCCTGGGGCGAGATGGTGCGCCTGATCGAGGAAGGCAAGGTGCGGGCGGGCGGCCTATCCAACTTCGACACGGCCATGCTGGAACGCTGCGAGCGCATCCGCCACGTGGATTCGCTGCAGCCGCCCTTTTCTCTCATCCGCCGCCAGTCGGCGGCTGACCTGATTCCCTGGTGCGCGGCTCACCGCACCGGCGTCATCGTCTACAGCCCGATGCTCTCGGGACTGCTGACTGACTCGTTCTCCCGTGAACGGGTTGCCCGCTTTGCCGAAGACGATTGGCGGCGCAAGAACCCTAACTTCAGCGAACCCAACCTGAGCCGTAACATCGCCCTGCGCGACGCGCTCAAGCCGATCGCGCAGCGTCACAACACCACTGTTTCCGTCATCGCTATCGCCTGGACGCTGAGCTGGCCGGGAGTTACCGGCGCCATCGTGGGCGCGCGCTCCACAGCTCAGGTCGATGGCTGGATTCAGGCGGGCACAATCCAATTGACCGCCGGCGACCTGCAGGAGATTGCCCGCATCCTTCGCGAAAGCGGAGCTGGATCAGGACCGGAAATGCCGGTTGCATCCGCCGAACCGGTGAGCGCGCGAAGAAGCTGAGGCGCCGACCAACCCGGGGCAGTTTCACTTCAACCAACCTCTTAGCGCAGCTTAAGAAATCATGAGCGGTGCCCCACATCTGCCTGATTTTGGCAGATGTGGGTGGTCGATCTGCGCGAGGAGAGAACCATGAAGGTCGGCATCATTGGTGCGGGACAGGTTGGTGCGGCCTGTGTGCTTGCGACCGTTCTGCGCGGCGCGGCGCGCCAGATCGTGCTTGTGAACAGGGACCGCAAGCGGGCCGAAGGCGTGGTGGCCGACGTCCAGTACGGCGCGTCGCTCTCGCCGGCGGTGGAGCTGCGCGCCGGCGATTACCCGATCTGGAGGGCGCTTCACTGGTGATGATCACCGCCGGCGTGAACGAAAAAGGCGGAGGCGCAACCGACCGCAGCGATCCCCAGCGGCCGGCTGCGGCTGCTCGAGGCCAACGCTGCCATCTACCGGGAGATGATTCCGCGGATTGGCCGCGTCGCTCCGGATGCGCTGATTCTCGTCGTCACCGATCCGCCTGACCCGCTGGCGGAGGTAGTGCGCATGCTGGGGCATGAACGCGTGCTGAGCACCGGAACGTATCTCGATAGCCTGCGCTTCCGCTTTCACCTGGCGCGGCGTTTCCAGGTCGATGCCGCCTCGGTGGAGGCGCTGGTCGTCGGTGAACACGGCACTTCGGAGGTGCTGCTGTGGTCCTCGGCACGGATCGGTGGCCGTCCCGTGCTGGAGCTGCTGGCCGGAACCGGCGAAGAGCGCGAGAAAATCCGCCTGGAGATCGAGCGGGAAGTCCGCTACGCCAACATCACCATCATCGAAGGAATCGGCGCCAGCCAGTATGGGATCGGCATGGTTTGCGCGCGCATCGCCGAGATCATGCTGCAAGATGAGCGGGTGGTAATTCCCATTGGTTCTTACCAGCGGAAGTTCGGCACGACCCTCTCGCTGCCGGGCGTGGTCGGACGCGAAGGCGTGGTAGAGACCTTCGAGCCGGAAATGTCCGAGAGCGAAGTGCGAGCGCTGGAGCGCAGCGCTGATGCCATCAAACAGGCTCTGAGCCGCGCCCAGCTCGGCGCGGCGCCCAAGGCGGCATAGCTGAATCGCGCCCTGCCAGCCTATGCGGCTGGTGCGAGCCGCTCCTTGTAGCTGTGCGGGCGGCGCTTGAACGTTGTGGGGCCGGCGGGACGATTGCGGGCCTGCTCGCGTCTGCTGGCGGCAATTCTGGCCGTCAGCAGCAGAGCCGAGAAGCTCGCCACAACTACGACGACTGCCTCCCAGCCGCTCAGGATGTTACGGTTCCCCAGGAGCGTGAGCGCGAAGAAGACGCACAGCAGGTGCACGCAGAATACCGGCAGCGAAGCCTGCCCGAGCCTGACCAGGGGTGAAATCGCTAAAGGCTTCAGCAACGACCGCAGCCGTACAGCCAGCAGGGCGACGGCGGCAAAATCGATGATCCTGCCGGGTCCGAAACTCCATTTATTCAGCAGCCAGGCATACTTGACGGGTATCGCCACCACGCCCCCGAACTCCGCGTAGCGCAGGGCCAGAAACAAAATTGCCACCATCGCCGCGGGAACGGTCAACCGCCTGGCCCATTCTTCCAGGTGCAAGTCGCCCTTCACCCAGCGCACGCCCAGCCACAGTCCGGCCAGCCACCAGAGCTGCCAGGCCCAGAGGTTGAAGGCGCCCATCTCGTTCAACGGAATGTGCAGGCCCAAAGCGTGCGTCATGGCGCGGTAGACGAAACTGCGGAGGCCAAACTGCGCCAGCAGCCAGACGGTGAAGCTTCCGGCGAAGACGTACCTCCAGCCCAAGCGCGCGCCCAGCATGAGGGCAAAGGGACTGAGCGCGAAAAAGATGATGTAGATCGGCAGAATATCGAGCAACGGCGGCCGGTAGAGCATCAATGCCGCGTCGAGGAAGGCATGTATACGGCCGGTAGAGAAGTAATAGTCGAGCAGGTTGTGCACGGCCGGACGGTTGCCGCGCGCCGCGATGGGCGCCGCGATGACGAACGCAAACGTCAGCAGCAACAACTGGTAATAGTACAGCCGCAAGGTCCGCATCCACAGTTTCCGGCACATGGCGCCCTGGCCCTCGCGCTGGGCCATGCTGAAATAAATGCGGCCGGTGAAGAGAGCGGAGAGAAAGATAAAGCCCTCGGTGGCGGCGAAGAATCCGAGCGGCTGGCTTGTGTAGCGGCTGAGCATGGTAGGCAGATGGGTACAGGTAATCCACACCAGCATCAGGCCGCGCAGGGCATCGAGTTCTACGATTCGGCGTTGCATCAGTTCACCACTGTCATTTGCTCAGGAAGCGGTCGGCTTGTCCGCCGGCCCGCTGCAAGCGTTGCGACGTCAGGTATTGCAGGGCTTGCCGATCCTGCTTCAGGTAGGCATTCCAGAAGGCCAGGGTTTCCTGCTCCACGGTCTGGAATACCTCGTCGGTGGCCTCTCCGCAGGCGGCGGGACCGGTAAAGTCCATGTGCTTCGCGCCCACGATTTCTACTTCGTACTTATTGCCCGTCGGAGGCGCCTTGGCAAAGGGTTCGCTGCGCCACTTCGCCGGCTGGTCAAAGGGGCCGAAATCGCGCGAGCCGAACATGAGCAACATGGGCAGACGAAGCTCATCCCATGAGTTCGGCGTCAGCCCCATGATGCCCTCGCCTTGAGGCGACAACATCACGATGGCGGAGACGCGCCTGTCGAGAAAGCTCCGTGGCCGGTCTTTGCCCGGCAGCAGTATGGCCGCACCGCCGGTCAGTGACGCCGTGTAAGCGCCGAACGAATGGCCGCCCACGCCGATATGACGAAGGTCGAGCTTGCCCGCCAATTGCGGCGCGAAGCTGCGTACACGCGGCAGCGAATCGAGGATGAAAGAAATGTCCTTGGGGCGATTCTCCCAGCCTTGCGGATCGCTGATCGCCTGCCGCAACGTGCCGCGAAAACCATAATCGGCAATGGAATCGGAGTGCGAAGGGTGGATGCACACGTATCCGTGGCTGGCCCAGAACTGCCCCAGGGTAAAATAAGCATCCTTTGACGCCAGGGCGCCGTGCGAGAAGATGATGACCGGGAACGGTCCTCGTCCGTCAGGATAGTAGACCTTGATCAGGATATCTTTGTCGCGCGCCGGATCGTGCAGCACCGTGCGCTCGATCGTGAGAACCCTGTAAGGGCCGGGCTGCGGCGGCGCGGGCTGGGACCACAACGCCGACGAGCAGAGCAGAGCCACCACTGCGCAAAAAGCTGCGAGGCGGCGCCGGTTACAAAAACTTAATACCAAACTCTTAGGACCCAGGATCAAAACTCCGCCAAATAAATTGCGGCAGGCCGCTTTTGGCCTGCTCCACTGAACGAACTCGAACTCTTTTTCCCGCCCAGAGTGGGTACCATCCGCGGTATGGCCGCCGGCCACGAACTCGGGATGCAACTCACCCAACGCGTTTTTCTCTTTTGATGCCCCGAAGATAGCGAGCGATGCGGAAACCCGAGCCCAGCGGCCAAATACGGTCGCCCGGTCGCTCCATCCTGTAGACACCCGTCTTCCATGTTGAAGCCCGTCCTGTGCCGGAAACACTTTGTCTACGATCGCCGATAATCTCGGCGCAGGCTGAATGGAACTGCAGCCGAACGCGCATCTGCCATTGCGCCCTCCACGGTACCGTAAGTTGTTGATTTCCGGTGATGCCGCCGAGCGTTCTTCGACTTCATCCTTGACAGCGGCCATTCAAGAACACAGAATCGAGAACACAGAATCGCGAAGAATCACTTCTGTGAAGTCAGGTTGCCGGCAGCCTGTTTGGGCCCGGCACCGTTCCTTTTTCAGCTCACTCATGGTCGAAGCTGCAGGGCAGCATCGAGGTTGGAGGATCTAATGCGCGGTAAGCAAGTTTGGGGTACCGTAGCGGTTGTGCTGTTGCTGGCGGCCGTACTTCCGTTGCATGTTCAGGCACAGGCCAGGAAGAAGTCCCGGTTTGAGCGGCCGGATCCCGCGCCGGCCCCGAGCGCTCCGGCCGCCGCGGCTTCAGCCAAGAGGGGCGATCCGGCTCCCGGCAATGCCATGTCGCTCTCGGTAGCCGACGCGCAAACGGCGCTGAAAGAGGCAATTGAGAAGAGATATGCCGGCCATTACAGTTCCTGCCAGCGCTCGGGTTTCTTCAGATTCTGCACCGTCTGGACGCTGTCGGCGGCAACGAATCTGCAGATCAGCGCCGCGCAGTTTACCTTCGCCGCGCCTTACGCTACGCGGGCATACGGAGCGAGGCGGCCAACCCAGAACGAGGGCAAGGTCGGGATCGTTTTCAAGCAGAACGTGAACTACGTTCAGGCTTTTCCGCTGACCGCGCCGGATTACAGAACCTCTTATGATCCGAAAGTGGTTTATACGGTCGGGTTTCTGCCCAATCCAGCGGGCGCAGCCCTGCCAATGACGTCGTTCATCTGGCTGGATGAAGCGCCGGCTCGCAGTTTTGCCGATGCCTTCAACCGGCTGGTTTATGCCGCCAACAACGACGAGAATTTCCCGGCCTTTGCCGCCGCCGCCAAGGCCTGGCGCGAGAATCCGAACAAGCCGCCGCTCAATCCCCAGGTCGAACAGCTACGAGTGCTGGCGGAAAAGGCGCTGGACGATCAGAACATCGCCGTCGCAGTCGCGAACTACGAGAGGGCAGTGGAAATCCAGCCGCTATGGCCGGAAGGCTGGTACAGCCTGGCGCTCCTCTATGGCGAGCAGAGCAACTACGGAGGCGCCATCAATTGCATGAAGCACTACCTGGAACTGGTTCCCGATGCCCCGGATGCCAAAGAGTCGCGCGCGAAGATGATCGATTGGGAGGTCAAGCGAAAACAGTAGCGCGCCGCCGTTCAGTTGGAGGATCCGAAGGCGTTCGACGGGAAAATCTGGATTCCGCCATCGAGTATTACGAAAACGCGTTGGAGATTCAGCCGATGTCGTTCCCGATGCCCCGGATGCCAAAGAGGCGCGCGAGCAGCTAATAGTCTGGCAGGACAAGGCCGGTAAGCACTGACGCGGCACAAAATCGCTTTGCGGGATCAGGGTTGCTGGTTGATAATATCTCAAACAGCAATCTATGGACTTTGTTGCTCAACCCAGCAAGGTGCTCGTGGTCGATGACGAGCGCCCGATAGCTATTACTCTGGCTGCCATCCTGCAATCGCAGGGCTACGAGACGAAGACCGCCTACAGCGGGGAAGAGGCGATCGCAACCGCCCGGCAGTTTTGCCCTGATTTCCTGCTCAGCGATATCAGAATGCCGGGGATCAACGGCGTTGAAGCCGCCATGCGGATTCTGGAGTTTCTGCCCGGCTGCTCCGTGCTCTTCATCTCCGCTTACACCTCCGACGAGGTTCTCGCGGGAGCCCGCAAACGCGGCTACAACTTCGAGGTATGCGCCAAGCCCATTCCGCCGCCCGCCCTTCTGCGCAAGGTGGCGGAGGTGATCTCCCGGCCGTCGCCGCCGCCTCTGACCGTGCTCAACGTGGATGACGACGAGATTTACCGCTATGCGACCACGCGCATCCTCAAGCATGCGGGTTTCACCGTGCTGGAGGCGGCCACGGGCGCCGAAGCTTTACGTCTGGCGCAGACCAGGCCGGACGCCATTCTGCTGGACATCCGTCTTCCGGACATCAGCGGCTTCGAGGTCTGCCGGAAACTGAAGGCCAATCCCGAAACCGCGCCCATACCGATCATCAACCTCACCAGTGAGGCGCACGACGACACCTCCGAGAATGTCGCCCGGCGCCTGGGAGCCGACGCTTTCCTGACTCACCCCGTCGATAGCGAACGACTACTCGCCCTGCTGCGAACCCTTGGGAACCGGAAGATGAAGCCGGCTGAGTAAACGCGCTGCGAAACCGCCTCCGGCATATCGTGCAACAGTTCCGGGAGACATTCACGATCGGCTGACGCCAACAAAAGAGCGCCTTTGTGGGGTGCCGCGATCACTGCGACGCCGAGGGATAGGGGTCCTCGCCTGCTTTCTGGCCAGCAGCACGGCTGAAACCGGAGTGCACCGGCTAGTGAATAAACTTCAGCGCCAGCGGCAGTCCAACCAGCAGCAGCGTAAGCAGGAAGAACATGCCGAAGATGAAACCGAGCTTCCAGAAATCCTTGGAACTGATGTATCCGGTGCCGTAGTACATCGGCGACGGCCCGGTGGCGTAAGGTGAGATCACGCCCATCAGCCCCAGCGTGTAGCCAACCACCATTACTACCGGTCTCATCGGCAGTCCAGGCAGGGTCATCATCATGGCCAGGAAGACCGGCAGCAGAGCGGTGGTGTGGGCGCTCAGGCTGGCGAAGAAATAGTGCACCAGGAAGAAGATGACGACACGCCGATGATCATGGTCGTGACCGGCACCTTCGCCAGAATCACGGCGCTGGAAGCCGCGAACCACTTGAGGAATCCCACCCGGGAGAGGCCGTCGGCCATGGTCACAAGCGTGGCCAGCCAGGTCAGGTTCGTCCAGGCCATCTTGCTGCCGGCAATGTCGTTCCAGGTAACGACACCGGTCAACATCATCAGCGCGCAGACGACCATGGCGGTCATGGTCGGATCCAGCCATTGGGTGGCGGCGATCCAGGCGATCAGCGCCATCAGCGCCAGGACGCCCATCTTCTTTTCGCCCATGGAAATCGGGCCCATTTCCTTCAGCTTTACTCCCGCCCACTTGGCAACCTCGTCGCCGCGCTTCAGCTCTGGCGGATAGATGAGATAGGTCAGCAGCGGCACAGCCAGGAACAGAATGATGCCGACGGGGAGGAAGCCGAAGAACCACTGCGTCCAGGAGATATCGATCTTGGCGATCTTGCGGCTCAGTTCGACGGCCAGAACGTTAGGCGCCAGCGCGGTGAGGAAGATCGAACTGGAGACGCACTGGGTGGCAAAGGCCACCCACATGATGTAGGAGCCGATCTTGCGCGGATTGTCATTCGGGTACGAGCCGTAGAGCGGCGGAATGCTGGTGAAGATCGGGAAGGTGCTGCTGGCGCGCGCCGTGTTGGAAGAGGTGAACGGCGCCAGAACCAGGTCGGAGATGGCGATGGCATAGCCGAGCCCCAGCGTGCTCTTGCCCAGCTTGTGTACCAGGGCGAGGGCGATGCGGCGGCCCAGTCCGGTGACCTGGTAGCCGAGAGCGAACAGCGAGGCGGCATAGATGAGCCACACCGTGCTGTTGGCAAATCCCGAAAGCGCCCACCTGAGTCCGTCAGCAGGATTAGGGCTGACCAGCCGCAGCGCGCCGCAGAAGGCGACTCCGGCAAAGCCCACGGCGGCGCCGGGCAGCGGCTCCAGAATCAGGGCGGCGATCACCCCCACGAACACGGCGAAGTAATGCCATGCCGTCAGCGCCAGGCCGGCCGGTGGCGGAATGAACCACACGATCACGATCAATGCGAACGGGACGATCCACTTGACCAGCTTGTTCGATTTCGCGGCCGGCGCTTGCCCGGCGGCAGGTTGCGCCACGGTAGAACTCATGAAAATACCTCCACTGTTTGCGGCGGAATGCCGCCAGTATAATCCAGCAGCGCTGCACGGCCTAGACCGGATTTGCGGAAGGTATACCCCGTCGGTAGCCGGGCGATCAGCGGCGGTGATAGCGAAGGGTACACGCTCTTTGAATCCGCTCTATTACATTCCATCACGCGCGCGACCCGGCACGTAACGGGGTCTCTCTATCCAGGCGGGAACTCATCCCCCGCCGGAAACTGCCGGTACGATCTCGATCTCGTCGCCCGCTTTCACGGCGGCATCCAGCTCGGCGGCGGCGAGCAGTCGATTATTCAGAAACACCGCCATCACCGGATTCAGGACGTTCTCCTCCGACCACACCAGGCGTGTCACCGCCGGATAACGGTCGGTAAGAGCGCGCAGGGCGGAGGCCACTGTTACCGCCGCGACCTCGACGGAGCTAATGCCCCCCATTCGCTGGCCCAGAAGACTGGTGAAGCGGATGCGTACCATCAGAGCGCGGCAATCTCCCGGTCGAAGACCGACCAAACTCGTTCGCTGAGAGCCGAAAAGAACTCGCGGGTAATGAATGGTCCGATGCCCAGCTTCGGGTTGGGACAATCGAAAACCTGCGCGGGCAGCGTGTAGTCCGCGCGTCCATACCCCTGTTTGCGTTCCAGCCACAGGCCGCGAAGGTAAGCGCGGCGAACCGCGGCCAGCAACTCCTCGGGAGTAATCTCCAGGCCGATCTCGTACTTCATCGCCAAGGCGACATTCTGCGGCGTCGACGTCGAGAATTTGCAGAGTCCCGACATATCATCCCGCACCTGATAGAGGCCGCGTTCCGTGATGGCCTTGACCCAGTATTCGAAACTGGTATCGCCCTCCAGGGGAATCAGCAGGTGAGTGGCCATGGACATGTGTCCGCCGGCGATAGCCCACGCGTAGCCCGGATTCGAATCCGGCAAGTAGGCCGGCAGCTCCAGGCCTTTGACCTGCATGGCGTAGGCGGTTTCGCCAAGTTTACGCGAGAGCCGCTTGACGCCATGACCGATCTCCGGGTTGCGGCCCCGGCCGGTCTGCTCGATCAGCTCTTTGACCTTTTCGAAATCGCCGAAGGTGGCGCCGTTCGCGATGCGCTTGTCGGGATGGCGCTCGTTGTAGTCGAGGACGTAGGCGATGGTGGTACCGAGGGAAATCTGGTCCATCCCGAGATGGTCGCTCAGGGCGATCAGCTGGGAGGCCAGGAGCGGATCGTGAATTCCTATATTGGTCGAGAGCAGGTTAACCGGCTCGTAATCGAATTTCGCCAGGAACTTTCCACGCGAGCCGTCGGGGTTCTTCTCGTGCACGTTCTTGTGGCAATGAATTCCGCAGCGGAAGCACGATTCGGCCTTGATGGAGACCTGCGGCTCGACGTTATCGCGGAACATCTTCTCCACCTGGCCGTCGGCCTTGGGGCGGAAGTTGTTCTGCGGCACCAGATTGAACTTCTGCAGCGGCACGTAGTTGGCCCAGGTGCCGCCCAGGCCGCCGCGTTCCTTCTCCCGGAACCGGCGCGAGCCGGTGCCGGCTCCAATCTCCTTGTTATACTCACGCAGTTCCGGCTTGATCTTCGCCGGCTGGTCGGGAGCCTGGGCCACAAAGGCTATGACATTCTTGTAGCCCAACACGCTGCCCATGCCGCCACGGCCCGCCCAGCGGCACTTGTCTTCTCCGGATTTCAGCAGATTCTCCGTGCTGAGGCCCACCGCGCCGAAATAGCAATTCTCGTAGTTCTCGCCCGCCGGCCCGATGACTGCGAAATGCGCGTCCGGATAGTCATCCTTCAGCCGCAGGATCTTCTTGAAGCACTCGAGCCCCAACAGGTGCTTCGCCGGCTTCAGCTCCACCGATGGACCCTTGTCGCCGTGGCGGACCACAACCATGACCGGCTCGCTCGAGCGCCCCTCCAGGATCAGCTCATCGATTCCCGTCCACTTCAGCTTGGCGCCGAAGGTGCCGCTTCCCGCTGACCACATGGCCGCCGGGAGACCCTGATCGGAATGCTTCAGCGGGCTGTAGGCGGAGAAGTAGGAGCGCAGTCCGGTCATCACGTTGGAGCCGGTGAGAAGCCCCGTGTTCACGATCATGGGATTTTCCGGACGTGTAGGCCTGGGTGATGGTGCGCTCGGCCAGGATCTGGAAGGAGCGGCCGAATCCACCGATCGCCTCCTCGAGGTTGCGGCAGGGTACTTCCTCGAGGCGAATGCTGCCGGAGGGCAGGTCGATCGTACAGCGGGAATACAGAACTGCCTTGGGGTCGTTGCGCGTTGCAGAGGAAACTAATCGCATTCTGGAGTCTCCGCGACCACATACGCCCGGCCGCGGGGAGCGGCATACCAGCCGCAGGCCAGGGTTTGGTCCATGAACACTGAGGGTAAAGGAATGGTAGCACTACTGATCGGCAGGCACCAGCTTTCAAAACCGCCGCGCCAGGCCAAGGAATCTGTCAATGGATACACGGGATTCTCGCCGGGCACGCCGATTTTTCTCTCGCAGAGAGAATCGATCGGAGAGAGGAACCGAGAATAGCCCAGGGTGAAGCGAAACGGAACCCTGGACCAGATTCTTATCCGTTGCTTACCGGGCGCGAGCCGAACTTGACGAGCAGCGCGTTTTGCGCGCTCATCGCCGGCTCGCCCGGCCGCGCCTGCAGCCGGACGTAGCTGCCGTCGCGCTGCATCTCGCGGGCTTTGACGTTGTCCGCCAGGTAGGTCCCGAGGATGTCGTCGTGCAGGTGCCGGATCATCTGCCGGTCCTGCACGGGGAACAGCAGCTCCACCCGTCGATTCAGGTTGCGCGGCATGAGATCGGCGCTGCCGAGGTAGATCTGCTCGTTCCCATTGTTATGGAAGTAGTAGATGCGGCTGTGCTCCAGGAACCGGCCGACAATGCTGATGACGCGAATGTTTTCGCTGATTCCCGGAATGCCCGGACGCAGGCAGCAGATGCCGCGGCAAAGCAGGTCGATCTTGACCCCCGCTTGCGACGCCTGATAGAGCAGGCGGATCATCTTGCGGTCGACCAGCGCGTTCATCTTGAAGATCAGGCGTCCGTTGCCGTGCTTGCGCTGGTGCTCGATCTCCCGCTCGATCAGCTCGGCGAACCTCTGCCTCAGGTTGGTGGGCGCAACCAGCAGCTTGCGGTAATCCTTCTTGGCCGAATAACCGGTCAGGTAGTTGAACAGGTCGGTGACGTCGGCGGCGATATCCGGATCGGTCGTCAGCAGGCCGATATCGGTGTAGAGCTGCGCCGTGACCGCGTTGTAGTTTCCGGTAGCGACGTGGACGTAGCGCCGGATGCTGCTGCCCTCGCGGCGCACGATGAGCATCGCCTTGCAGTGCACTTTCAGGCCGATCAGGCCGTAAACGACGTGCGCGCCATGCTGCTCCAGCGCCCGCGCCCAGCCTATGTTGCTCTCCTCATCGAAGCGCGCCTTCAGCTCGACCACGGCTGCCACCTGCTTGGGATCCTCCATGGCCTCGATCAGCGCCTGCACCACCTGTGCGTTCCTGCCCACGCGATAGAGGGTGGTCTTGATGGCGAGCACGCCGGGATCGACCGCCGCTTTCTGCACCAGATCGATAACCGGCTGGAAGGATTGAAAAGGATGATGCAGCAGGATGTCGCCCCGGCGAAGGGTGGCGAAGATATCCTCGTCCTCGTTCGCCGGATCGAAGGCCGGCGGCATGGCCGGGATAAAGGGCGTCCACTTCAAATCAGGCCGGTTCAAGGCGACCAGGTGCTTCAGGCGGCCGAAGGAGAGCGGTCCGTTCTGCTTGTAAATGCACTCCGGCTCGATCTCCAGGTTGGTAACCAGAATTTTGAGCATGCGGGCCGACATGCCGACGTTGACCTGCAGCCGGACCACAACGCCGAAGCGCCGCTGGCGAATGCCTTCCTCCGTCAGTTCCAGCATGTCTTCGCCGTTGCGTTCGGTGCTCTCCAGGTCGGCGTTGCGGGTGATGTGGAAGGGGCGGGCCTCGATGATCTCCATCCCCGGGAAGAGCTTGGAGAGATTGGCGGCCATCAGGTCTTCCAGCCATATGAACGACTGCTCGCGGCCGGCGCCGGCGGCGCGGCGGCGTGGCGGGCGCTCGATGGGCACCAGTTGCGGCAGCGTGTCGGGCACCTTCACGCGGGCGAAGTGCTCCTCGCCTTTGGCGTCGCGGATCAGCACCGCCAGGTTCAGACTGAGGTTTGAGATGTGCGGAAAGGGATGGCCCGGGTCGAAGGCCAGCGGCGTGAGCACCGGGAAAACCGTGCTGTCGAAGTAGGCGTTGACCTTGGCCTGCTGCCGTGGAGTAAGTTCGGAGTATTCCAGCAGGTGAATGCCGTTGCTTTCCAGAGAGGGCAGCAGTTGCCGGCGGAAGCAGCGGTGCGCCCGCGAGAGCAGCGCGGCAACGTCTTTGCGGACGGACTCAAGCTGCTCGGCGGGAGTCATGCCGTCGGGACTCTCCTCGGAGACGCCCGAGTCGATCTGGCTCATCAACCCGGCAACCCTGACCATGAAAAACTCGTCCAGGTTGGAACCGACGATAGACAGGAAGAAGGCCCGCTCCAGCGGCGGGTTCGACATGTCCTGCGCTTCTTCCAGAACGCGCCATTGAAAGGCCAGGGAACTCAGCTCGCGATTGACATAATAGGCAGGATTATCAAAGTTTACCGGCGCCAAGGTCGGCCTTCTCTCAGCCTCTTGCATTTCATCGTTCACGGCCAGCACAGCCATAGTTGTCATAGGAGACGCCATTCGGACCGTAGCTCACGCGAGATTGCTCTCGCTCAACCGCGTCAAGAAAGAGGATTGCGTATGCTTAAATGCCGAAACAACAGGCGAAACACTAACCCAAACCATCATACCCGAGGGATTCGGCAGCCGTAAGCGCGACGGGGCACATCCGCCAGCTACTAGGTCCTTTTTTTACATATCTTTAATATAACTTTACTTATAAGTAATCATATTTAATCCATATTAATGTCTATATGTGTACTGAAGGATTTCCCCTGGGGCTGGCAGCAGCGCAGCTAAGGCGATTGACGGAGATAAATTGCAGAGCTCGACGGCGAGGCGTCAGTTCACCGTTACCGCTAGAGACATTGAGGATTGCGTGGTGACCGCCGGGGGCATGCTTGCTCCTCCGCCTCCGCCACCGCAGCTGGCCAGCAACAGCAACACGGCCAGAATGGCGATAGGAGCCAAGTAGCGGCGCAGTGACCTGCGGCGGCAGCTCAGCCACAGCAATCCCAGAGGACACGCGGATACTCCGAGCCAGGCGGCGGCCAAGATCCGGTGGCGTCCCAGCGCAGCCAACTGCTGAGTCGCCGTGAAGATCACCACGATGTTGTAACTGCCCGGAGGGGTAGTAACCGAAGTCGTGATAGTTACACTTCCGTTCTTGTAGCTGCAGGAGGCGCCCACGGGCAGGTTCACGCAGGTTGCGCTGATCTGGGCTCCTGTCTTGGTTCCGGTGAAGCTGACCTGCAGCGAAGCGCTTTGCCCCTGCTTTACATTCAACGTCGCCACCGTGGAGCCGACGGTGAATGCTCCTTGCCCGCTGCTGGCGCTATCGACAACAAACTTAAAGGCATCGGAAGCGGCCCCGCCGGCGCTGTTGGGGTTGCTCACCCTGATATCAATTGACCCGGCGCTGGCTATGTCGGCGGCGGAAACAGGAAGCGTCAGGTGATAGGAATCAAGGCGGGTTGTGCTGCTGGTACGGTCCGAGCCGTTCCAGGAAACCCCGGCGCCGTTGGCAAACCCATATCCGTAAATAGTCAGAGTAAAACCAGCCGAGCCGGCCGGTATGTTCGCCGTAGACAGGCTCGCGATTACGGGCACCGGATTCACCGTCAACGTCGTTTGCGCCGCGCCGGCGGTTATGGTCGCCACCGTTTGCGAATCCGCCGCGCTGGTGGTTACGGTGAAGGTGACGCTGCTGGAACCGGCCAGAACCGTTACGCTCGCAGGCGCCTGCACGGCTGTGTTGTTGCTGCTGAGCGCCACCGTCGCCCCACCGGCAGGAGCGGCTGCGGTCAACCCGACTGTCCCGACAGCGCTGTTGCCCGCCAGCACTGTTGCCGGATTCACGCTGACTGCGGAAACTGTGCTCGACTGTGCGCCTGTGCTGGAAAATGCCTTCAGAGCGACATTCGTCGTAGGGCTAAGCGTCGCGGTAGTGGTCGTATCCTGCCATATGGTTCCGTTCGAGCTGATGTAACTTTGCCCTGCTGAGGCCGCGGCATTGCTCGAGTACCCGGGTACGCTGTATTCGATCGGAACAGGACGAGTGTATCCGGGTGTCGTGAGCTGCACTACTACCGCGAACTTCTGTCCCGTAGTGAGCGTGACAGGCGACGTCAGGGCCACTGTGTGATAGCCGGCTTGCGCCAAGGTTCCGCTGGTTGTTGCCGATGCTTGCAGGGTGCCGGTCGAAGGGTCGCCGGTAACGCCGGTATACACCTTGAGGATGTACGGACTACTGTCGCTCGCCGCGTAAGTCGCCACCGCCTGCAGTTGTTCATTGCCCGCCGCCGTGAAGATATTGGCAAACCAGGCAGTCGTGTTGCTGTAACCAGTCGCACCCACCCAGCCCAGCGGATCGTACTGGTAGCTTCGGGTGTAATTGTTTGCCGCCTGCACGCCCGAGTACACGGCGGACACGTCCCCGCCAAAACCGGTGTCGTAGTAGGAGATCCAAAAGAACCCGGTGCCACTGAGGCCCCAACCGGTTCCCCAACTGTTCTTGATGAGGAATGCGCCGCTGCCCGGCGGATGGGAAGAAAAGTTGGCGGCGCTGTAATTGTCGTCCCATCCCACCACCGTGATGTCGTGATTCAGCGTGCTGGGGCTGGCACTGCCGCTGTAGTAATAAGCGGAAGTGGTGGAATTGTATGCGCTGTCGGTCCAGTACAGTGGGGTGTGCACACCCCCGTAGTTCATCACCGCATTCTTGATATTGGCATTGTCCGTGGCATTGGTGCGGGCGGCGATCAGGATGACTTCCTGCACGTGCTTTTGCGGCGATAGCCCCGCCGGAGAGGTGTTTACATCTGCCTGGTTGTAAGGATCGTCGGATTCATTGACCGGCCCGCTCTGCTGCGTAGCTCCCCAGCGGGCCAGGTAAGCTATCGACATGATTGAGTTGCCCCCAGAGCAGGGCGAGAGATCGAAGCCGTGCAAGTCTTTGAGATTGTTCTCGGAGAAATCGTGCGTCTCGGCCGGCAGCAGCCTGGACTCCAACGCGCCGTAGGTGCCGAAGGCCCAGCAACTGCCGCAGTTTCCCTGGTTGCGGACGGCGGTTACCTTGCCTCGCGTGCGCAGGTCATAGCTGGCGGGAAGCGCAGGGGAGCTCTGCCTCACGCTCTCTTGCATTCTTATTCGTTGCTGTGTCTGCAGATGCGAAAAATCCAGCGTAGTAGGGATTCTGCCCAGCGGGTGGCCATCGGCCGTAAATGTTTCGATGAGCCCTTGCTGGCGGGCCGCCATGTGTTCGACAAAATGCGGGCTCAGAGGCGCCTGCGTAAGCTCCGGAGCGGGCGTTTGTCCCTGAAGGGCAGCAGCAACAAACAGTAGAGCTACAGCAAGAAGAGCCGTTTTGCGGCGCACCAAGGCTATTCCTCCCCTGCAGTGAATCAGCACAGCAGTGACAGCTACGAATACAGCTCTTGCATTTTCAGCAGCTCTGAATTCCCTGGATTGTACTGCCGGTAGGCGCTACGGCAAGATGAAAAGCTGCGGCAGCAATCAGAAAAAAGGCGAGCCGGTGCCATTCCGGGCTCGCCCCACAGAAAATATTGTCATTCCGAGCGAGGGAGGGCTCCCGCGCGTTTTCGGGGTCCCCGGCACGCCCTGTTTTGGCGTGCTGGGGCAGAGCGCGGGAAACCCGAGTCGAGGAATCTGCTTTGCTTTTTGTTACTACGCAAATTAGTGAACTGCCCTACGCGCTTGAGTGCATCGTCTTCAGCGCCGAACGGCATTCCTTCTCCAGGAACGCCAGAATCTGATCCATGTGCTCGGTGCGCGTGCGGAAGTTCACGGGGTTGATGCGGAAATACGATTTGCCTTTCAATTCCGTAGTCGAGAACCAGAATTTTCCGCTCTCTTCCACGCGCCGCGCCACCTCCGCATGCAGTTTTCTGGAGGCCGCTTCGTCCGGGTCCGCCCCCTTATAGCGAATGCAGATCGCCGACATGGGCGGACGGCTGGCGGGCTCGAACTCGGGATGCTTTTCCACCAAAGAATAAAGATGCCGCGCCTGGCGCACGTTGCCGTCGATCCACTCGCCGATCTGGCGCGCGCCGTAGCGCTTGAAGCTCATCCACACCTTCAGGCCGCGGAAGCGCCGCGACTGCTCGAAGCCGTGAACATAGTATTGATAGCGCTCTCCTTCGCGGTCGGCCTCATCGGTGAGATAGGCCGGCTGCAAACCGAAGGATGCGGTCAGCCGCCGCGCGTCCTTGGCCAGCACGGCGCCGGCATCGAGCGGTGCGTAGAACCACTTGTGCGGATCGATGGTGATGGAGTCCGCCAGCTCCAGCCCGCGATCCCGCATCGGCGACTCGTGTGAGAGCAGCATGCCTCCGCCGTAGGCGGCATCGGCATGCAGCCACATTCCTTCGCGATCGGCAATTTCCCGCAAGCGGCGGATGGGGTCGACGGCCCCGGTGTTGGTGGTGCCGAAGATGCTCACGATGCACATCGGGCGAACGCCGCGCCGGCGGTCTTCGGCGATGGCCTCTTCCAGTGCATCCAGCCGCAGTTGGAATTCGTCGTCGGTGGGCAGCACGCGCAGCGCGGTTCGTCCCAGGCCGACGGCGTCGACGGCCTTGTCGATGGAGACGTGCCGCTGTTCGGAGGCGTACACCGCCCAGCGGTCGCGCACTCCGTCATGCTGGATCTGGTCGCGCGAAACCGAGTCGCGCGCCAGCTTCAGGCCGATGAAGTTGGCCATCATGCCGCCGCTGGTGAGATTGCCTCCGGCCTGGGGACCGTAGCCTGCCATGTCGGTCAGCCAGCGCACCGTACTGCGCTCCATCTCGACGGCCGCCGGACCGATGGTGTACGCGCCCAGGTTCTGGTTGAGGGCGGAGCAGATGAAATCCGCGATCACGCCCACGGGACTGGGCGAAGGCGTGATCAGCCCCATGTACCCGGGATGGCCGACATGCGTGCAGTAGGGAAGCAGCTTCTCCTCGACTTCGCGCAGAACCGTCTCCGCCGGGCTCGGATCCTGGGGAAGAGTTTCGGCGAAGAGTGCCTGCAACTGCCGTGGCTCCACCTTGGGGAAGACCGGCTTTTCCTCGATGTGATCCAGGTACTCGGCCAGAAGATCCACCACCCGGTGCCCAACCTCGCGAAACTCGCGCGCGTCCATTGTGTCGTCCTCCCTGGGTTGCAAAATTAAGTCTTCGGATTAACTTCTCAGATTAGCGCGAAACCAGAGGTGCTGTATCCCAACAAAAATGAACGTCATCCCGTCTATAACGACGTTGGGATTGTCAAGGCACACGACTCCCATTGCGGGGCGGTGCCTTTTTCCTTTCCCCAGCGTTGTTGCTTTTGTTGTTGCTTTTCTGCGAAGCATAACCAGGCTCGTTGTTAGAATCTGCGGTGGAACTGGTTCCACCAACCATCTATTCGGTCCCGCAGTGCGGGACCAAGATTCTCTTCTTCGAACTCCCCTGCTCTCAAGGGAGGCGGGCTGCCCACACAAGCGACCGGCTCAGTTACTGCTTGCCACGGAATGACTCGGGCTCACCCGCATGACGAACCAGCTCCGCATACGTCCACTGGTTGCGGAGCATCCAGTACAACCTCACGGCCAAGCGGCGGGCCACCATCACCTTGGCCACCGCGCGATTGCCCTTACGCACCCACAGGCGTTTGTAGGCGCGCTTTAACTCCTCATCGAAGCGCACTGCCGTTTGCCCGGCCTCGACCAACAGAAACCGCATCAACGCCGATCCCTGTTTGCTGATGTGTCCCAGCCGCTGCTTGCCGCCCGAGCTGTACTCGCTCGGTACCAGGCCGAGATAGCTGGGTACCTTGCGGGCATGGGCAAAGCGGGTTACATCGCCCAAGGTCAGCACCGCCGCCAGCGCCGTCTGTACCCCAATGCCAGGATGAGTCATCAGCAGCAGGCTGGCAGGACGCCTTTTCGCTTCCGCCGCAATCAAAACATCCAGCTCGGCGATCTGCTGATCCAGTAATCCTACCCACTGCAACAACTGATCGCGACGACGGGCCGCGTGCGGCATCATCTCCAGATCGGCCAACAACTGGCGTCCCGCCATCGTCCACAGCCGCTTGCCCTTCTGCACCCCCTGGTTCATAGCCAGAGACTGCAACTGGTTCTTGGCCGCCGTCCGCGCCTTCAGACGGTGATGCCGGTCCATCAGCAACTGCCGCACATCCCGCTCTGCTTCGCTCGGCACCCAGATCCGCGGAAACCGCTCCTCCACCATCAGCCGCATCATCAGCTCGGCATCCCGCCGATCCGTCTTCTGCTTGCGCGTCTCCGCCGCACGTATCTTCGCCGCATCGCCCACCCACAGCTCGTGCCCGCTCTCGGCCAGCAACCGCCGAAACCACTGACACGGCGCCCCAGCCTCGATCCCGACCCTCGTCGGCCCTTTCAACCCCTGGTAAAACGCTATCGCTTCCTGAGGATGCGCCAGCCTCTTCTCGGTCACTTCCTCACTTCGGTTGTCAAAGATCGACAAAACCTGAAACCCAGCATGGAAATCACAGCCTATAATCAACATCGTTGGCTCCGTTCCCGAGTCCCGGTTTGCTTCGTCGCTGACCATCGTACTCTGGCCAGCGGAGCCAACGTCGTTATGAGATCAAGCGAGCGCCGATTTTGGCGCGAGTCGAGGGATCTTGTGCTTAGCCGCGAAACACAAGATCCACTCCGCTTCGCTCCGGTCGGGATGACGATCCTCCAAGGGGGATACACCTACTCTATTTCCGCTCTAGAATACCTCTCCCGGCGACGGGAACAGGGACCCTCACACTAACCCCTATTTCCTAACCGCTAATCCCTGATTTGGGCGTAAGGCGAAGACCGCGGCCAGCAGAATGGCGAGAATCGGCAGCAGGCCCGCCGCAGCGTGCCAACGCGAATAGAAAGCTCCGCTGGCCAGCGCCGCCACTCCATAGATCACGAACACCTGGGCCTGCAGCTTCATGCGAGCTTGCGGGGCTTCGCTGCCGGAGGGCGTAGGCTCGCGACGGCCGCGCAGATGGTTGGTTACGCCGGTCACCAGACTGGTGATGGTGCCGGTAATGTAAGTGGTGACGACGCCCGGCAGCTTGAATCGCGTGACCAACGTGCTCTGCAGGCCCATGGCGATGCCGGAGATGGCGATCAGAAGAGCGGTCACGGTGTGCGCTTCCGGGCGCGATGACGACAGCGGCCACAGAGCGGCGAAGGTGGCCAGCAGGGCCGCTTCGGCCATCGCCGCTTTCAGCAGGAAGATCTTCGGCCGCGGGCCGTGCCGTTGCCTCGTCAGGCAGCAGCGCACCCCAGGCTACGCCAAGGATGTATCCCAGCCAGCGCGGCCGAGGAGCGCAGGGCGTCCGCGCCCGAGGCCTTGCCGATAGAGAGTCCGAGCAATACCGTGTTGCCGGTCATGTTGGCCGTGAACACGTGCGCCGAAAGGTAGGTGAGGGCGTCGACCGCTCCCGCCGCCCAGGTGAACAGCAATACCGCGCTGCCAGGAAGCCTGACCTCTAACGTTTCGCTCTGCATGATGTCTCCGGCGCTGATCGCATCCCCGGCAAATGCCGGAGTTCCAGCGATGAGCCGCTTTTCAATTCTAGGGAAGGCTATCAGAAAGGGTGGCCGGGGTAGTGGGGTGGCTCACATCTGCGCCGGTGAACGCGCAGATGTGGAGTGTTCTTCAGCAGCGAACACGCCACGTTATCGCGGTCGCTGCGAAGTTTCGCCGATTGTCCTCTGCTATAATCGGCAGTGTCCGGGCGAGCAGCAGGCTTGTCGCCGGACCCCTTCACAGCTGCATCCCAGCAACGCAGACCCGCGCTGCCGGGGGCTCCGCATCACGGTGGGTGTAGTTCAGTGGTAGAACTCCGGACTGTGGCTCCGGCTGTCGTGGGTTCGAATCCCACCACCCACCCCAAAGCCCCGCTGATTCGCAAAGCTTCTCTCTTTCCCGTTCGATTGCAATGGCTACTGCCTCGGTTTGTGCAGGCCGAGGCACAATTCCCTGGTACCCGCCTGGAATGTCGCTTATGATTTCCGGCAACACCGGGTAGTTGCTTTGTGCGTATAAGGGTTAAGTGCATCGTTCTTTCGCAAGCGACACTGGCTAGGCGGTCAAGGAGGGTTTATGAAGTACAGCATAAGGCCGATTGCGTTATGTGAGGGGATTCGCGATATGTCGCAGTGGACGTATCGCTGGAACATCGGCACCAAAGTCAAGAGCGCCTGCTACATCTGGTACATCGAAGGTTCCGATCCGGTGACCCTGGTGGACGCGGGAGCGCAGGGCGAGCACTTCCCCACGGAGTTCCCCATGCACACGCGCGTCACGCTCCAGGATGGCCTGCATGGCGTGGGATTGACCGCGGATGATGTGCGCCTGATCCTCGTTACCCATCTGCACTTCGACCACGTCGCTTTAGCCAGGCAGTATCGCAACGCGGAATTCGTGGTGCAAAAGAAAGAGCTGGAATTCGCTCTCAATCCGCATGTCTTCAGCGCCCTGGATTACCGCCAAGAGATGATCGACGGCCTGAAGTTCCGCGTAGTGGACGGGGACACCGAAATCTTGCCCGGAATTACCGTTCTGCTTACTCCGGGACACAGCCCCGGCGGACAATCCATTCAGATTGAGACCGAGCGAGGGAAAGCGATCATTACCGGCTTTTGCGCGCAGTTGAGTACCTTCACCCAGACACCGGCTATGAAAGCCAGGGGACTCGAAGTAGCGGCCTGCGGCTTGCATACCGACTGCCGCGAAGTATATGACAGCGCCGCGCGGGTGAAGAAGATCGCCGACATCATCATCCCGTGCCACGAGCCGCAATTCATGGACGTGCCGAGGATTCCGTAGCCGATTGCCGCCGCGCGAACAGGCGAGCCGTTTTATGATCCGCGGTGTGGGTACTGCTTCAGCTATTTCATCGCCATCCCATTTGCTTCCAATTCCTCCAGCAGCTTGCGGTCAAGCTGCACCAGGGATGCGGGCAACTTGGCATAGTGCAGCTCGTCTGCAATCGACTGGCCGTCGCTGATGACATAAGTGATGAACTGCTTCGTCACCCGCCGCTTGGTCATGTCGGCGCCGTTTTTGGGAACCAGCAGGAACGTCAGTCCGGTGATGGGATAGGCATTCCTGGCGGAATCGGGAGGGTTGACGATGGGCAGCCGCACGTCGCGGGCAAGCTGGCTGCGGAAGGCATCGATTGTCGCCGTAGCCGACGCCGCACTGGGCGCTACGAAACTGCCTGCCTGGTTGCGCATCTCGACGGTCGGCAGCTTGTTCTCCTCGGCGTAGCTGAGCTCGACGTAACCGATTGCGCCTGGACTCTGCTTCACCACGCCGGTGACGCCCTCGCTGCCTTTGCCGCCCAGGCCTACGGGCCAGTGCACGGAAATTCCCGTCCCGACCTTCGCCTTCCACTCCGGGCTCACCTCGGAGAGATAGCTGCTAAATATTCCCGTCGTACCGCTCCCGTCGGAACGGTGCACCACCAGGATGGAGGTTTTGGGCAATTGGACTCCGGGATTGTTCCTGGCGATGGCCGGGTCGTTCCAGTTCTGGATCGTGCCGAGATAGATTCCCGCCAGTGCGTCGGCCGAGAGGCGCAGCGGCTTGGAGAGGTTCGGCAGGTTATAGGTAATGCAGACCGGGCCGGCGCTTTCGGGAATTTGCACCACCGGCTGCATTTCCTTTAGCTGTTGATCGGTCAGGGCCACGTCGCTGGCGCCAAAGTCCACCAGGCCGTTCTTCAACTGCTGGATGCCGCCGCCGCTGCCGATCGACTGATAGTTGATCTGGACTCCCGGATTCGTCTGGCGAAAGTTGGCGACCCAGCGGGTCATGATGGGGTAGACGAATGAGCTGCCCGCTCCCGTAAGCTGCGTATTGGCCTGTGCGGCGCAAATCGGCGCTCCGGCTAGGACAAAGAGCCCGGCCGCGGCAACGCCTGCGATGATCAAACGGCTAATCCTGTGCATGAAGGTCCTCCTCTTCTGACCATGTCGGTTGCTGAAGACATTCTGGATAGTTTGCTGGCGGAGATTCGTGTCGCAATTTTCCATCGCACCGGAAGAAGCGCGTTTCTTCGCCGAATGCGCCTGCGCACAGTAGAGGGGATGGCCGCAGAAGACTTAAAGGTGCTACAGAGCTCTCCCGGGGCGCCGAATTTAACGAAGATTTAACGCCGAATTTAACGAAGATTTAACGTTGCGGATTGCCTGTGCTACCGATCTTCAGACTCCCCGGCCGCCGGCTTCGGAGCGGAGCGTGAATATCGTCAGCTCCGGGGGGCACAGGAAGCGCACCGGCAGTTCCACCACGCCTACGCCGCGATTCGTATAGAGCTGAAAATCGCCGAAGCGGTAGTGGCCGAGCGGATATTTTTTCCCCAATTCGGGCAGATACAATGCTCCCACTCCCGGCAATCGCACCTGGCCGCCGTGGGAGTGGCCTGAGAGTTGCAGATCCACGGGGAAGCGGCGAATTTCGTCGGCGCAATCCGGCTCGTGCACAAGCGCGACCATACATTCGCCCGGCGGCACGCCTCGCACGGCAAGCTCCGGCCGCGCGCGCCCGGCGATGGCATCGTCGATGCCGGCCCACCAGAGGCGCGAGCCTCCGCGCTCCAGAGCCAGGGAGCGATTGCGCAACACCTGGATTCCGTTGGCTGCCAGGGCTTCGCTTACGATCTCGGGATTGGTCGAGTAGTCGTGATTCCCGAGCACTGCCAGGGTTCCGAGCGGGGCATCGAGTGTGCGCAACACCTCGGCGCAGGGCCAGGCTTGCTCCGCGCGTTCGTCCTTCCTACCGCCGATGGAAAGCCCGGTCACAAAATCGCCGGTGAGCGCGACCAGGTCAGGCCGCTCGCGATTGGTGATCTCCACGATGCTGCGCAGGTGCGCTTCCCGCAGATAGCGGCTGAAGTGAATATCGCTGAGCTGGGCCACGCGCAAGCCGTCGAACTCAGGCGGCAACCGGCGCAGCCGCATTTCGACCCGCTCAACCTGAATTTCCCGCGGCTCGTATAAACCCACACCCAGGGAAGCGAAGGCGGTAGTGCCGGCGAGCGAAGTCGCCGCCAGTAAAAAGCTTCGCCTGGTAATGTGATTCGGCACACGTCCTCTGCTGGGGTGCGGTTCGATTCCGAAGTAGCCCAATCTATATGATGCAGACGGCCCCGGCCTGCGATGGACCGGGGCCGCCATTCGCTGACAAAAGAGCTATCCGGGGTGAACCACGATGAAGCTCCGCGTGCCGCCGCGATCGGCCAGCAGTACTACCGGCTCTTTATCGCCGGCTTTCTTGACAGCCTGCTCGTAGTCTCCAATCGAATTCACCGGCTGGCGGTTGATCTCCTGAATCACGTCGCCACGCTGCAGCCCAGCCGCCGCGGCGTCGGAATCCGCCGACACGGAATTGACCACCACTCCCTTGGTATTCGCCGGCAGATTGAGCTGCTGCGCGGTATCGGGCGTAAGCGATTCGATCTGCACTCCGGCCAGCGGGCCCGTTGCCGTGCCTTGCTTGGCCTCCGCCACCGCCCGGCCCTCATGCAACTGACCAAGTTTGACGTCTATTTCGTGGGAGCGGCCATCGCTCACCACCTGCAGGTGCGCTACGCTGTCCGGTGCCATCTCCGCCACGCGCAGGCGCAGTTCATTGGGCCCGGTGACCGGCTTTCCATTCAGTCCCGTTATTACGTCGCCGCGCTTGAGTCCGGAATTGGCGCTCGGCCCCTTGGAATCGATATCGCTGACTAGTGCGCCCTTGGTCTCAGAAACGTTGAAAGCCTTGGCGATCGAGGGCGTGACGTCCTGTATGGCGATTCCCAGCCAGCCACGCACAACTTTGCCGTTCTTCAGGATCTGGTCCATGACGTTGCGCGCCAGGTTGATCGGTATGGCGAATCCGACTCCCTGATTGCCGCCGCCCGAGCTCAAGATAGCCGTATTGATTCCGACCAGGTCGCCGTGCGCATCGATCAGCGCGCCGCCCGAGTTGCCGGGGTTGATGGCTGCATCCGTCTGGATGAAGTCCTCATATCCCTCGATGTTGAGGCCGGCGCGGCCGGTGGCGCTGACGATTCCCTGGGTAACGGTCTCGCCCACGCCGAACGGATCCCCGATCGCCAGCACGTAATCTCCAACCTGCAACTTGGAAGAATCGCCCAGAGCCAGAGTCGGCAGGCTCTTGGCGTCGATCTTGACGATGGCGAGGTCAGTCTTGGGGTCGCGGCCAATCACCCGCCCCTTGAGTTCGCGCTTGTCGGACAAGGCCACCTGGATATCGGTGGCGCCGTCGACTACGTGGTTGTTGGTCAGGATGTATCCCTCCGGGCTGACAATCACGCCGGAGCCGAGGCTCCGCTCCCGTTGTTCGCGAGGAATGGGAGATTGGTTCCCGAAGAACTGGCGGAAGAACGGATCGTTCAGGAAGGGCGCCATGGGCGAGTTCTGCGCGCGCACCACCCGGGAAGACGAGATGTTTACCACCGCCGGAAGCGCCGGCTTAACCACGGAGGCGAAACCTGCGCTGGTCGGCGCCGCCGCCGTTGTCGCCGACGTTGCGGCAACCGGACGGGCTACATAGATGGGAACGGTGGAACTGGCTGCCAGGACAGGATGGCCGATCCATTGGCTGACGAGCGTCGTCAGCACGCCTCCCACCGCTAGTAGGGCAACGAGCAGCGCAATCGCCGCTGCGCGAGTAAGCTGAAATTTCTTTTCCAACATATTTACCTCTTTTTCTTTCCTGACTTTCTTTAGGTTAAGTTTCATTTCCCGATCGTTATCTTCATCGCCCGCATCCTGTGGAGTACGTTGCAGTTCCGTGGTTTCCTTCGATTTATGGCTGAGGCCATGCCGTTCGCAGTGCGCAGCCATCAGCGAGTTGCTGAGGAGCGAAAAACTGTTTCCTTCCTGCTCGACCGACGGCGATAGCTCCCTGAGTGCGATATCGGTTTCACCATCGACCATTCCCATCAGCATCTGTTCCGCATTCGTCGTGGGCAGCGTGATGCGGAGCTCCACGATGGAAACATCCGCCGACGATTCCACCGCCTCGACGGCCGCCTCGGCGATGACAAGGAACTGGGGAGCTCCCCAGCCTTCTTCATCGCCCAGCACGAGCTGCTCCGGCGACCACAGGTCGACCGTAACCAGGATTTTTCCTTCGAGAAGCATCGGCTCTCTCCGGCGCAGGGCGTCAACCACCGCGGACGTCGGGCTGCCACGGATTCAAACGAGAAAGTTCGGGCAGGCTCTATTGAGCCAGGCGCCGCCACCAAGCGGAATGCTCAGGCAACGGGCGGGGGGCGTATGGCGGTTGCGGAGATCACGCCGCTGCCGCGGCTTACGAACTCGCGAAGAACAAGGAGAGTGGTGACGAAGAAAGCGGCGAACGTTACCGCAGTAGCCGGGACGCCGGCGGCGTACTCCGGCGCGTCAACACTCGCCGGCGCCTCATCGCTCAACGGACCTTGAACAACAGCCTGGCCGAAATGACTTGGCAACGCATAGGAGGCCGCCGTGCCGGCTGCGACCAGGAAACAGCCGAGTGCCGCAATCGCCGAGATCGTACTCAGACGCGAGCCCAACACGAAGATATCTACGAATCTGACGCACACGGCAGCACTGGAGTCGCGCAATCAGCAGCCGGGCCGATTGCGCTCGTCCCGGTTCTGATCGCGCACTACCATAGACGCGCGCGCGGAAGTTTCGGTAGCAGACCCATGCCGGGACCGGCGAGTGTACTGCTAGAGGTGAACGGGTTAATTCGCCCATTCACCCAGAGCTTCTTGCAAGCGGGCGGTTTGCAATTCCAGTTCTGGTAGATAGGCGACAGCTTCGGCCAGGTCGCCGGCTTTGCCTGCCTTTTCGACGGCGAAGGCGATGTTCTTAAGAGCGTCCCCGCCCACATTGGCGGCAGCGCCTTTGATGGTATGGGCCTGTTTGGCCACGGAGGCAGGGTCTTGCTGTGCCATCCGCTCTTTCAGCGCGGCCAACAGCCCGGGCAAGTCTTCCAGAAACCGCGTGGCCACGGTGCGGGCAAAATCCTCGTCGCCCATCATCCGCCGCAGGAATGCCTCGCGGTCCAGGACCGCCGGATTGCGGGGTGCTTCGCCGGCGGGCGGTTTGGCGGAAGCTTCTCCCTGTTTATGACGGCTGCTTCGGGCGGCCCATTTTTCCAGCATTCCGGCCAGATGCTGCGGATCGATCGGCTTGGCGATGTAATCATCCATGCCGCTGTCCAGGCATCTGTCGGCGTCTCCGGCCATGGCGTTAGCGGTGAGGGCAATGATGGGAATATCGTGATTCAGCACCGCGGAGCGGGGATCGCGGATCTGGCGTGTGGCTTCATAGCCGTCCATCTCCGGCATCTGCACGTCCATGAGCACCAGATTGTAAGGACGCTTTTCCATCGCCTGCAGAGCCTCTTTACCGTTGCCAGCCCGGTCCGCCTGCCACCCTAACCGCTGCAGGATGCCGAGGGCTACTTCCTGGTTGGTGAGATTGTCTTCGACCAGCAGGATGCGGGCATGTTCGCGGCGTGCGTCCCTCAGGCTGTGCCGGGTTACCAGCTGGTGTGTCTGTTCCCCTCCCAGTATCGTCGCCAGGCAATCAAACAGATCGGATTGCCGCACCGGTTTGGTCAGGTATGCCGCAAACCCGATTTCTTTGCAGCGATTGGCATCGCCGCGATCTCCCCTGGAGCTGATCATGACGAGCCGGGTCTTCTGCATGGCTTCATCGGAGGCTATTGCCTGTCCCAGGGCTTCTCCGTCCATGCCGGCCGTTGCCAGATCGAGAATTGCCACTTCGAATGGATTGCCGTCTGCAAGCGCATCCCGCAGACAATCCAAGGCCGCGGTACCCTCTTCCGCGGCGGTCACCTGCGCGCCCCAGGACTGCAGTTGGAAGGTGAGCGATTCCCGGCTGGCGGCGTGGTCGGCTGCCACCAGAATGCGTCTCCCCTGTACCAGCCGCGGAGGAGCATCGGTCAATCGGCCTTCCGGTTGTTTCGTGAGCGGAACTGTAAACCAGAATTCCGAGCCCTTGCCGGCTTCGCTGGCGACGCCGATTTCACCGCCCATGAGCTGGACCAGTTGTTTGGAGATGGCAAGGCCCAGCCCGCTACCGCCAAATAGGCGGGTGGTCGAGGAGTCCACTTGGGAGAAGCTGCGGAACAGCAGGTGCTGCTTGTCGGCCGGGATTCCGATTCCGGAATCCCGCACTGAGAACCGCAGCACTACCTGCTCTTCGCTTTGCGAGAGCAGGCTCGCCCGGACCACGACCTCGCCTTGATCGGTAAACTTGATGGCATTGCCGGCGAGGTTCACCAATATCTGGCGCAAGCGTCCCGGATCTCCTTGCACGAGCGTGGGAATATCAGGTCGCAGCGAACAGATGAACTCCAACCGCTTGCCGCCGATACGCCCAGCCATGATGGTGGTCAGATCGTCCAGGAGAACGCGCAGGTTGAAATCCATTTTGTCGATTTTCAGTTCGCCCGCTTCCATCTTGGACAGGTCCAGGATGTCGTTGATGAGCTCCAGCAGTGATTTGGCGCTGGTGTCCACTACTTCCGCATAACGCCGCTGCTCCGGGTTAAGTTCGGTGCCAAGCAGCAGGCCGGTCATCCCTATGACGCCGTTCATGGGCGTGCGGATCTCGTGGCTGGTATTGGCCAGAAATTCGCTCTTGGCCTGGTTGGCGGCTTCCGCCGCCTCCTTGGCCTTGATCAGCTCCGCCTCTACCTGCTTGATCCGTGAGATGTCGGTGAATGTGCCCGCCAGGCGTGTTGTCTTGCCGCTGGCATCGCGGGCGGTCGTCATCGCCCGTGAGAGTATCCATTTCCAATCTCCGTCCTTGCTCTGGAGCCGGTATTCGCAGGAATATTTATCGGAATGCCCATTCAGATACTCCTCCCGGGTTGCTTTTGCGCGTTCTCTATCCTCCGGATGAATCCGTCTCTCCCATTCCTTGTAGTCATTTTTCAATTCATTGCACTCATAGCCGAGCATTTCGCTCCAGCGCCCGGAGAACACAACTTCGTCGTTCAAAAGATTCCACTCCCAGGCCGCATCTCCGGCGCCTTCCAGCGCGGTCTTCAGGCGCTCCTCACCCAGGCGCAGCTCTTCCTCCATCTGCTTCATTTGAGAGATGTCAATAAACAAACCGACCATGCGCAATGCCTTGCCTTCGGCGTCGCGGCTATCCACGTTGCCCCGGGAGAGAACCCATTTCCAACTGCCGTCCTTGCAGCGGAGACGGTACTCGGCGGTGTAAAGTTCCGTAAGCCCGTCAGCACAAGCTTGCCGGGCTGCAACCGCGCGCTCTTTATCCTCCGGATGCACGCGGCCTTCCCACTCTGCGTAATCGTCCGGGAGCTCGCCGCTGGCATAACCGAGCATTTCACTCCATTGGCCGGAGAACACGACTTTATTGGTCTGGGGATTCCAATCCCAAGCCGCGGTCTCGGAGGCTCCTAAGGCAAGCTTGAAGCGCTCCTCGCTGATGCGCACCGCTTCCTCGGCGTTTCTGCGGTCGCTGATGTCCTGGATCATCGAAAGCTTGGAGGTGGTGCCATCAGCATGGGAGATGGGGGCGTTCACGCAGTGGTACCAATGTCCATCCTTGGGGCTCTGGATCTCCCAGCGCACAGTTTCTCCCTGGAGCACATGATTATTAGCACACCAGGAGCATGGGCCATCGAGGTCGTGAAGCACTTTATAACACAACTCTTCCGTTGCATCTCGCCCAGTCCGCTCAATCAAATGACGGTTCATGAACTGAACACGACGATCGCTTGAGCAGTTGTAGACGAAGCCATCGAAGGCTTCGACAATGGCGCGGTATTTCGCTTCATTCTCCTTGTAGCGCGCCTCACTTTCGCGCAGCTTTTCTTCTGCCTGCTTGCGCTCGGTGATGTCTTCCACGATGCTGATGCCGTGCTGCCCGTCGTCCAGCCTGGAGTGGACGATACGCACCCAGATGGTTCGCCCATCCTTGCGGACGTAGCGTTTTACACACTCCTCGGATGTGGGTTGGCCGTTGTAGATGGCCTGGAACCACGCGACATTTTTGGCCAGGTCCTCGGGATGGGTGAAGTCGAAAGTACTTCCCTTCAGCTCTTCCGCCGAGTATCCGGTGATCTTTTGGTAGGCGGCATTGGTCTCTACCAGGTGGTGGTCCCGTTGCACGATATTGATTCCCACCGGCGCGTGATCGAGGATGGTCTGCAGCCGGGTGGCCGTGGCGCGCAGCGTCTCTTCCGCCTGCTTGCGCTCGGTGATGTCTTCCACGATGCTGATGCCGTGCTGCCCGTCGTCCAGCTTGGAGTGGACGATACGCACCCAGATGGTTCGCCCATCCTTGCGGACATAGCGTTTTACACACTCGTCGGTATGTGGGTTCGCCGTTGTAGATGGAATGGAGCCACTCTTTATTGCGAGCGACGTCGTCGGGATGGGTAAAAGCCTCCAGCGGGATTGTCTTCAGCTCTTCCGCCGAATAGCCGGTAATCCGTTCATAGGCGGGATTGGTCTCCACTAGGCGGTGGTCCCGGCGCACGACATTGATTCCCAGCGGCGCGTGATCGAGGATGGTCTGCAGCCGGGTCGCCGTGGCGCGCAGCGCCTCTTCCGCCTGCTTGCGCTCGGTGATGTCTTCCACCAGGCTGATACTGTGTTCCCCGTCGCCCAGCTTGGAGTGCACGATACGCGTCCAGATGATTTGCCCATCCTTGCGCACATAGCGCTTTTCGTGCTCGCCGGAGGTGGCTTCACTTCTGTGAAACGCGCGCAGCCATTTTATGTTTCGGTCGACGTCGTCGGGATGGGTAAAAGCCTCCAGCGGGATGGTCTTCAGCTCTTCCGCCGAGTAGCCGGTAATCCGTTGATAGGCAGGATTGGTCTCTACCAGGCGATGGTCCCGGTGCACGACATTGATTCCCACCGGGGCGTGATTAAGAATGGTCTGCAGCCTTTCGGCCGTGGTCCGCAGCGCTTCCTCCGCCTGCTTGCGCTGCGTGATGTCCAGGAGCGTGCCATGGAATTCGATTGGACGCCCTCCGGCATCAAAGCTCGGTTGGCAACGCCCCAGCACCCATCTCCGTGTGCCATCCGGGCGAATCATCTCCAGGTCGATTTCGTGCGGATCGCCGGTATCCTGCAGGGCAGCTTGGATCGACTGCTGCAATCGCTCCCAGCTCTCGGGAGTATAAAGCTGCGCGTGTTCGGAAAACTTCGGCGCCGGCTTGGCAGGATCGCGGCCGGCAATGCGATACAGCTCCTCCGACCAGGTGACAGTCTCGGTGCCTGGAATCCAGCTCCAGCTGCCGATCTGGCCGGCGTGCTGCGCCGCCCGCAATTCCGCGGTCCGCTCCGCCACCGTCGCCTCGATGGCGGCTTTCTGGTGTTCCAGGAGCATGGCCATGGAGTCGAAAGACTGCGCCAGACGGCCCAACTCATCGGGCCCATAAGGCAATCCGGTGCGGGTGTTCATTTCGCCCTGGCCGAATCGTTGCGTGGCCGAGACCAGGCGGTTGATGGGTCTCACCAGGAGGAGGTCCCCGAAAAACCACGCCGCGGCCATTGCGATCAGCATCGCGATGCCAAGAGTCGACAGGTCCCTCGCCAATTGAACGTTGGCGGCATGGAGAATCGCCGCTTTGGGGACGCGGACGAGGATGTGCATGTAGGGCGGCGATTGCGGGTCGAGACGCACCCGCTTGAAGGCATAGATATCGTTTTTCCCATTCTTGTCCTTGCCTTCGAAGAATCCGTCGTCGAGCGTACTGTATAACAGCTCTGCATTGTGACGGATGAACGTCCCGGGAAGAAGCTCCGTCCTGTCCGGGCCATGAAACAGGCATACGCCTTGCCAGTCCGCAATAGTCAGTTCGTATCCGGCCGGCAGATCCACCTTCGCCGCCATATCGGCGTATTCACCCAAGTTGAAACTGGCAAACAGGACGACAAGGAGCCTGCCATAGTCGTCGAAAACGGGGAAGCCATAATTCATTACCGGGAGGCCGCTGAGCTTGCCTTTCACATACTCTCCAGCCGAAAACTCGCGCGTCCGAATCGCGTCTTGAATATATTTGCGGTCGGAGCGGACGACATCGTTGTGGTCGTACGGCCTGGAAGCGGCAAACAATTCCCGATCAGGGCCTACCGCCCCTAAGACGCTGGAGTAAGCGGGAAAGTGTTTCAGCAGATTTCTGAGAACCCGGTCAGACTCTTTCGCGTTGCGCTGCTGGATTGCCGGAGCCTGGGCGGCGATACGCAGCAAAACCTTGGTGGAGTTTGCAATTTGCTCCTGCTGAGCCGCCAGGCTTTGGGCGAGCATTAAAGCCTGGTTTTGTGCTTTGGCGATTTCCTGGCGGCGGTGGTTAAGGCCGGAACCAAGCATAATTGCGAATGCGGGCAGGAAGACGGCCAGCAGTAAAACCAGGAGCTTTTTGCGGAGAGACCACGAGTACAATAAACTTCTTCTTCCGCTCATCGCCATCCTTTCCTTCATCGCCCGCGGAACCTCTTTGCCGCCGTGAATCAGATCGCCGGATTACCGGCTTCCATGCCCGCCGGAATTTTCACCTCTAATCCCCTTTCTCTTCACCGGCCCCCTTGCGAACTCCTGAATCAATCTGCGCCTTGACAGTCTGAGCGCAGCCAATACAAGTTCAGCCGCCTCTTCTGGAGAGTCGTAATCGGGCAACGCCGGTTACAGGAGCCGGAACACAACGATGGCCAACGAATCTGTGCACGGAATCCCCGAATTCGCCAAATTGTGCAGGGCAATCTATCTATCGGCACACAGGACAAAAAAGATCACACTCGCGTGGTGACTCGGCGGAGTGAACGCTCCAGAATCGCAGCCGCTTGCCACTGCCTAATACTGGACTAAGGTGAAATGTTGCAAGGCGATGACATACAGCTAGGGTAAACTTCTGGTCGGGAAACCGGGCTCGAGTACCTGGTCTCCCGCCCAATCCGTGGAAGCGATTGCCGGCCGCGAGCTCATGGACGGCAGCGGCCCACGGCGGAGCCGATATTTACTGCGCAGGAGACCTCGCATCCTGAATCCCTGCTTGTAATGCCAGGGCTTCAGATTCTATTCCATGCCAACTTCCAGAGCTTCGAAATTAAGTGCGGCCCGTATTGCGCTGGGATACGCGGTGATCGCGTTCCTATGGATCGCGGTCACTGACTTGCTGGGATTTCAGCTGCACCTTCATCCTGCTTTCCCGACTATCAAAGGCGCTCTCTTCGTTCTGGTCACCGCCTATCTGCTCTATTTCACCATCAAGCGTTTAGTCGAAGCCGTTAAGCTGAGCTTGCGGGAGCGCGACGAGACCGCCAACCTCTACCGCACGGTGGTACAGGCCAGCGGGGAGGGCATTTGCCTGCTGGATGTATCCGGGCGGATTTCATTTCTGAACCGCCGGCTGGCCGCCATGTTGGGGCGGCCGGCGGAGGAGCTTCAAGGCAGGCGGCTCGACGATTTCATCGACGAGCCGGAGTTGCTGATACAGAACCAGGGGCCCGCGCGACAATCGGAAACGCACGAGTGCCGGCTGCGAACTGCGGCAGACAGCAAGGTCTGGGTCTTGATGTCGTTCACTCCCCTGTTCGGCGCCAACGGCGACCGTTGCGGTTCTCTGGCGGTGTTGCTGGATATGACGGAGCGTAAGCGCCTGGAAGAAGAACTGCGGCACTCGCAAAAGCTGGAGGCCTTGGGCAGCTTCGCCGGCGGCATCACCCATGATTTCAATAACCTGCTTTCGATCATGACAGGCTATGCCTCGCTTCTGGAAAAGAGGTTCCCCGCCGATAGCGAAGAGTGGAGCGCCGCGCGGGAAATCCTCAGCGCCTCGGAGCGTGGGTCGTTGTTGATTCGCCAACTGCTTGCCTTCAGCAGAAAGCAGTCCATGGTTGCGGAGGTAATCGATGTCCGCGAATGTGTGAGCCGCTTTGGCGAAGTGCTGCCAAGGCTGGTAGGCGAAGACATTGCCGTCTCGATGCAATTGGAGGAGTCCACCGGAGCGGTGCGCACTGGAGCAGGACAGATAGAGCAGATCCTGATGAACCTGGTGGCCAACGCGCGCGACGCCATGCCGCGCGGCGGCGCACTCACGATTGCTACCCGAACTACTTATGTGGGAACGACCCTCGCCTGGGCGCAGGCTGTCAAGCCCGGTAGCTACGTGGCCATGCAGGTGAGCGACACAGGGACCGGAATCGATCCCAGCCTGAAGGCTCGCATCTTCGAGCCGTTTTTTACGACCAAGCCACAGGGCGCCGGCACCGGGCTCGGGCTCTCGACCGTATATGGCATTGCCGCGCAAAATGGCGGCTTCATCACCTGCGACAGCACCGTCGGCGTGGGAACAACGTTTACCGTCTATCTGCCGTTCACCGAAAAATCGATCCCACCGGACGAGCCCGCGGCGGAGGCGCCGCGCAGCGTCATAGGAACGGAGACGGTGCTGCTGGTGGAAGATGATCCCGCCCTGCGCACGCTGACGAAATACATACTGTCTTCCCATGGCTACCTGGTCATCGAGGCGGCCAATGGCCTGGAGGCGGTCCGGCTGATGGAGGCCGGCGATACGCGCTTCGACCTGCTGCTGACCGACGTGATGATGCCCGGCATGAGCGGGATTGAGCTGGCGGACAAGGTTTCCATCGCGTATCCGGGCACGCTGATCGCTTTCATGTCAGGGCATTCCGAAGTGGCGAACCGGGGAAACGCTTGTGTCATCCAGAAGCCCGTCGCTCCCGACGCACTCTTGCTTCAGTTGCGGACAATTCTCGATGCGCGGCGCGACGGAGACCATTGCGCCGCATAGCCACGTGCCGGCTCGGCGAGCGCCGGCCTCCTGGTTTATCTGTGCAGGCGTGATCGAATTCGGTAAAATATCTCTGCCCCTTCTTACAACGGAGAAGCAATGTCGAAACCCGGTGAGTCGTGTTCCGAATGTGGTTCACTGAATTGTCGTCGGCACGAAAGTACCTATCCGCCCTTTTGCCTGACCGAAGCCGCCGACCAGAAGGAAGTTGCGGCCATCACCGAGCATCTGCGCGGCGATAACCTGGAAGGCCGCATGGCCCGGGCCTCCGCCGAGATCGAAGGCCTTTACTATTGCCGGGCGACACGGGTCGAAGAGATCATCCTGTTTGCCAAGCGCATAGGGGTCACGCGAATCGGTATCGCCTGCTGCGTCGGCCTGATCCAGGAAGCGCGCACCTTTGCCAAGATTGTGCGCGCCAAGGGCCTGGAGGCCTTCACTGCGGTCTGCAAAGTCGGCTCGGTGGAAAAGGAAGAGATCGGCCTGGCCGACGAGGTCAAGGTCGTCAGAGGTTCTTACGAAGCGATGTGCAATCCGATCCTTCAGGCCAAGACGCTCGACTCGCAAAACACGGGGCTGAATGTGATCATCGGACTTTGTGTCGGCCACGATTCTTTGTTCATGAGATATTCGAAAGCACCGGTGACGACTTTGGTGGTGAAGGATCGCGTATTGGGGCATAACCCGGTCATGGCGCTCTATCAAACCGGCGCGTATTATCGTCGCCTGCTGGACCCGAAGCACGACCCGGAGAAAAGGTGATACACTGCGCGAAACAAAATAAAGACTTGCAGCAGCGGCTTCCCGGTCCCCAGCCGAAGCCCTAGGCGTCGAACTTCTACTGAGAGTCCGTTCGCAGCAAACCGCCAATGCAAGCCCGAGGCCCCTACCAGCAAGCGCCAAAAGCGATGCCCGCCGGGACCGAGCACCGCGCGCGATAGCGCGTGCAGCGGACGACAGTTGCTGGGCGGTCGTTTTACTCATAGTTGAAGTACGGAAAACGCACGACATCCTGAAAGAGAGGTGAATAGCTCAATGACTGTTCAATCGGCAGCAAAGCCCAAGGAAACCAAGCCTGCGCAAAAGGCTCCGGAGTTCCTGGTGCATGAAGACGGCGACGTGTTGGAGTCATCGTGGTGGAAGGGATCAAGAGCGGTCAGGAGCTGACCGGCTGGATCATGGCCGAAGACAGCACCATCAAGGTGAAGGTGCTCAACGACATTCCCATCGGGCACAAGGTCGCGCTGAAGGATTTCAAGGTTGGCGACGGCGTTATCAAGTACGGCGTGGATATCGGCAAGGTCGTGGCCCCGATCAAGAAGGGCGAGCACGTGCACGTACACAATCTCAAGACGAGGAGGTGGTAGCCATGCAGAAAACATTTCTAGGATATCGTCGCGAGAACGGGCGCGTGGGCGTGCGCAATCACGTCATCATTCTGGGCCTGGACGATCTCTCGCAGGCGGCGGTCGATGCGGTGGCCAACAACATCAAGGGGACGATGGCCATCCCGCATCCCTACGGCCGTCTGCAGTTCGGGGCGGACCTCGATCTGTATTTTGCCACGCTGATCGGCGCTGGCTGCAACCCCAACGTGGCCGCCGTGGTCGTCATCGGCATCGAGCCGGTGTGGACGAACGCTGATCGTCGAGGGCATCGCCAAGACCGGCAAGCCGGTGGCGGGATTCGCCATCGAGAAGAACGGCGACCTCAACACCATCTGCGCCGCTTCGCGCAAGGCCAAGGAGTTCGTGCAGTGGGCCAGCGAGAAGCAGCGCGCAGGAGTGCAAGCTGAACGAGTTGTGGGTCTCGTGCAAGTGCGGCGAGTCGCGACACGACCTCCGGCCTGGCGACTCAATCCGACGGTGGGCAACGCCTTCGACAAGCTGGATGACGGCCGGCTGCACGCTGCTGTTCGGCGAGACGACGGAAATCACCGGCGGCGAGAACCTGGTGGCCGACGCGTTGCGCCACCCCGGCGGTGCGCGAGAAGTTCATGTTCTTCTTCGACCGCTACGCCAAGGTCGTGGACGACCACAAGACCAACGACCTGTGCGACTCGCAGCCGACCAAGGGCAACATCGAGGGCGGCCTGACCACGATCGAGGAGAAGGCGCTGGGCAACATCCAGAAGATCGGCAAGAAGTGCAAGGTGATCGGCGCGCTGGACAAGGCGCGAGGCGCCCACCGGGCCGGGCTTGTGGTTCATGGATTCCTCTTCGGCGGCAGCCGAGATGGTGACCCTGGCGGCGGCCGCCGGCTACGTGGTTCACTTCTTCCCCACGGGCCAGGGCAACATCATCGGCAATCCGATCCTGCCGGTGATCAAGCTGGCGGCGAATCCGCGGACGGTGCGCACCATGAGCGAGCACATCGACGTGGATGTCTCGGGCATGCTGCGCCGCGAAATCAACCTGGACCAGGCTGGCGACAAGCTGCTGGAGTGCATGTTCCGCACCGCCAACGGCCGCCTGACCTGCCGCCGAAGCGCTGGGCCATCGCGAGTTCGTCATCACTCGCCTGTACGAAAGCGCATAAGCGATCGTGATTCACCCTGGCCGCCGCCGTGGCGGCCAGGGTGGTCCTTTGGCTGAGATGTTCTCTCGACCGGACCCGGCAATTGACTCGGGTGTTTGTTTCATAAATGGAACTAGTGGAAGCCCACGCCTTTAGGCGTGGGAACCATGGGCCCAACATAACGCCTTTAGGCGCTGTGAATACGCTGCCACAGCGGCTAAAGCCGGTTCTTCGGCTCATTTGATTCCCACGGCTGAAGCCGTGGGCTTCCACAAAATGCCTTTCAAAGGCGTCTATGAAACAAGCTCTAGTGTTTCCGGGGTGGATGGAATTTCATACTTGGGCCGGGCGCGTTGCGGCCTGAAACTGGAGTTGTCCAATGTTGCAGCAAACGGAGCAGCAGGCGAAGTTGTTTGAGCATGTAAGTGCGCGGACCATGGTCGTGCTTGCGTTCTCGGCGACGGCCGGTGTGATGGTCGAGTACTACGACTTCTTTATTTACGGCTATGCCGCGGCCAGCGCCTTTCCCTCGGTATTCTTTCCCAGGTTGTCGCCCACCGTGGCCCTGGTATTTTCCTACCTGACATTCGGCGCGGGATTTCCGGCGCGCATTCTGGGCGCATTCATCTTCGGCCACTACGGCGACCGCACGGGGCGCAAGTTCGCCTTCCTCATTAATATTATGATCGTCGGCGCCACCACCTGCCTGGTGGGCGTGCTGCCCGGCTACGCGAGTATCGGCATCGCCGCGCCGCTCCTGCTGCTGCTGTTGCGCGTCATTCAAGGCATCGGGCTGGGCGGAGAATTTGGCGGCGCCTCCTCGCTGCTGGCCGAATTCGGAGCGCAGCGCAAGAACCGTGCCTTCTGGATGTCGCTGGCCAACCTCGGCATTCCTCTGGGCGCCATGTCCGCCAGCGCCGTGATGTTCACGCTGAGCAAGAGCTTCAGGACGGGCGGCTGGCGCGTGGCCATGCTGCTCTCGCTGGTGATCGTGCTGCCGGCGCTGCTGGCCCGCTACAAGCTGGCCGACTACTCCCTTGTTCGAGCGGCTCAAGCAGAAAGAGCAGCTCGCCAAGATGCCGAGCTTCGCGGTCTTCAAGAAGCACTCCCGCGCCATCTTCCTGCTCGCCCTGGTATCGGCCTTCCAGCAGATGGACGGCTACGTGAGCGGCACCTACATCATCACCTTCCATCACCTGGCGGGCATCTCGTTGGCCACCACCGCCGTGATCATCATGATCCAGCCGCATCGGCGACATTCTCGGCGTCGCCATCGCCGGGCCCATGGCCGATCTGGCTCAAGCGCCGGCAGGTGGCCTTCATCGCCATCGCCGCCACCTTCCTCATCTCGTATCCGCTGGTGCAGGCGATTTTGGCCAGGAACATTGCCATGTGCATCCTGACCCAGTTCATGATCACCTTCTTCGGCATCGGCATACTGCACGGCTTGGCGCCCATCCTGACCTCGGAGAGCTTTCCGACCAAGTTCCGCTACTCCGGCACGGGCATCTCCTATAGCATCTCGGCCGTAATGGGCGGCATGATCGCGCCTCCGCTGCTGGCGGGGCTGATTGGCCAGGATGCATTGCACAACTGGTACTGGGTGATCATTGTTTATGGAATCTATGCCGTGATCGCCATGGTGGCGCTGGTCTTCATCCGCGAGACGCGCGACCTAGATCTGGAAAAGCTCGATCAGGACGGGATAGTCGCTCAGGGGGCCGGAGGCAAAGCGTAGCGGCGTTCACGGCCGCCACCGATGTCAGGGATGTTCCCGGTCCGTACCCCCCGGTGTCGCATACCCCTATCCCCCGGTATGAAGCCGCAAATTGTTTCTTTTCTGACGATTACGTGTAAGTTAAGTGTGGCAAATTATTCAATCCAAACAGGTTGCGGGTAAATTCTTCAATTCAGAAGGGATACGATTTTCGATCCACAACAACAAACACTTCTCTTTGTCACCACGACGAGACGCAGGGCCGATGATGGCGTGCATTGCTCCCTACTTTCAGTATGGCACTTTCAATAGTGGGAATGTGACATGGTTCGAAAGAAAATTTCTGGTGGATTCTCAGAGACTTACAAGGAAACAGCGGTGCTAAGGGGCTTGACAAAGATTCGGCCCCTCAAGCGCGACGATTAAATGGGTATCAGCTGTAAGGTGTGATATGGCCCTGTTTATGCCACTGATCCGCCGGGATTTAGTTTCGGCGCGAGCCCGCGTAGCGGGCATAAGACGGTAGCCCCATGGCGTAAGCCTGGGGTACGTGAAGATTTGAAGATGAGCCCCGAAGGGGCGTAAGAATGGCGCACACCGTCACCAACCTGCTCACGCACCTAGTCTTCTCAACTCGTGGCCGCGCACCATTGATTGCCGATATCATCCGGGACGATCTGCAAGCCTACCCCGGCGGGATTCTGCGTGAGCTGCGCGCGGTGCCCATCGCTATTGGCGGCACAGCGGATCACGTTCACGTGTTGACGCGGCTACCCGCCGAGCTAGCCGTCGCGGATTGCCTCCGGATTCTTAAGACAAACTCATCCCGCTGGGTGAAAGAGAAATGGCCGGAGCGGCGATCCTTCGGCTGGCAAGGCGGCTATGGTGCATTCAGCGTGAGCGAGTCCAGCCGGTCAAAGGTGATTCGCTACATACAGGAGCAGGCGCGGCATCACCGCAAGATTTCATTCCAAGACGAGTTTCTCGCGTTGCTCCAAAAACACGGCGTGGAGTTCGACGAGCGATATGTTTGGCGATGATTCTTACGCCCGCTACGCGGGCTGAGAACTACACCCTGCACGCTTACCCCAGGCTTACGCCATGGGGCTACCGTCTTATGCCCGCTACGCGGGCTGGCAGGCATGCTTCTCGTTCTCATTTCAGTTCGCAAGTGGTGATATCGCCTGATTACGCCAGTAATCGCTTTGTCTCCAAGAACGGTAAGGCGCTGGGCGGGTGGCCCAGAGTTGGCGCAGTCCAACTCTGGGATTGTTCATAGCACGGATACAGAGTACGCTGCGCTTGCTTCGTTAACTCGCTCCCCAGAGTTGAAAAAGAATCAACTCTGGGCCACCTTATCCTTCTCTTCTTGTTGGCGATAAATCGCCTTATCATTAATTACTGCCCCCAGGCAGGTGGTTCACGTTTGCCCGCAGCTGTTTTAGGTCCCGCCCAAGATCGTGGTTCAGTCGCGTTGTAATCGAGTCAGGCAGTTTCGCTTCCGGCGGTTATTGACCTGTCTCCCGCCGAAGCATCTTCTTTGCGGAAGAGCGGAAACGCTAGCAGTCCGAGACACAACTGAGCGGCCGCGAATATGGCGAGCGCTGTATCGAAGCCGTGTCTTAATGCCAGGCGGAAGAGCAGCGCACCCAAGCCCAATCCGGCATACAAGGTGAAGGCGTTCATGCCCATCGAGAGTCCGCGGCGCGCGGGATTGACCGAGGTAATGATGCCGGCCAGCAGCGGATGGCTCATGTGGTATCCCAAGGAGAGAAAGGCAGTGATCACGGGAAGCCAGACGCGGCTTGGCTGCGCAATATAGGCGGCAGCCGCGAGCCCGGCGATCAGCACGCCCAAAGGAATAATGCGCTTTCTGCCGATCCGATCGGCAGCGCGTCCGATCGCCGGGCCGAAGAGCATGCCCGGGATTCCATATCCCAGAAAAGCCAGGCCGATACCCTCGTCTCCCAGGTGATAGCGCTCGGAGAAAAATACGCCGAGCCAGGAGAAGACGCCGGATTGAAAGGCCGCATTGAGCAGGATGTAGGTATAGGCCTTGGCGGCGCGAGGGTTTGCGTAGAGCGAGATGTATCCGGTGATCACCGCGCGGACGTCGATCGGTTGGCTGGCGGGGCTGCCGCCGAAATGCTTCCGCAGCCGGAGCGCGCACAGCAACGCAACTGCGGCCAGAGCCGCCGTTAGACGGAACTCGTTGCGCCAGCCGATATAAGGGTTCAGAAGAGCGCCGAGCGTCGATCCGAAAGCCATGCCGCCGGCGCCGGCGGCGAAGATCCATCCCAGAGGCCTGCCGCGTTCCTCGTAAGAGAACAGATCGCCGACCAGCGCGAGGGAGATCGGCACGATCCCGGCCGTCATGATGCCGCCCAGCACGCGCCAAAGCATCATCTGGGCCGCGCTTTGGGAGGTTGTCACTCCGGCTATGGTGACAGCCATCATTCCGAGCAGAGTCAGGATGACCGGCTTTCTGCCGAATCTGTCGGAGAGCGGTCCATAGAACAGAGCCGACGTCCCATAGGGCAACATGAAGGCCGGCACGAGCATGCCCAGGAACGCCGTGGATGCATGGAATTCCAATGACAGGGCGGGAATCAGAGGCGCAACGAGATATGACTGAAAATTGGTGAGAAAGGTGGCTGCCGAGAGCAGGTGCAGTATCGCTTCCCGTCGAGGGTTCGGCTGAAAAACAACTCCTGAATGTGTTTGCGCCATTTTCGCCGGGCCCGAATCTGAGTGTGCGAGTCGTTGTCTGTCGTTCAGTTTAGGGCAGTCCGCCGTGGCGTGCTATGGATTTGTTGTTGCCGGCGTGGGAGGAAAGACAATCTTCAATTCCGAAATCCCCAGAGTTGGAACAGCGCCAACTCTGGGCCACCCATCCATATATTTATCCAGAGCCGCGATTCCCTCACTAGGCAAGCTTTGCCCAGTCACATCCGGCACGCTTTGCCCGCTTGGTGATGGGCAATCCTTGCCGGGGAAGCTCCCGCGGCGGCAGTGCGGCTGAGCGTACTGGTGTAAGTCGCCTGGAATCATCAACTCTAAAAAATCACCAAGCAAGACAAGTTTGGCGCGACGCTTGCCTGTTAATAAGCGGCGCCACGTCCGCGCAGGCGCCGATCAGACCCGCGGGACCAGATAGGAACAACGAGTTCCGCCGGAAGGAGTAACAATGGCAGCATTAGGCTTGCTCAGCAGCAGTTTCCTGCAGTACGGAGCGGTGCGAGCGATGCAGCAGTCCCGGCAGGCAATCCAGCAGCTCGGTCAGGATTTGCAATCGGGAAATCTCTCCGCGGCCCAGACGGATTTTTCCAGCTTGACGGATCCGACGCAGGTCGGTTCGACTTCGTCCACGCAGAGCAGCAACACGTCAACGCAGAGCAGCAACACGTCAACGCAGAGCAGCAACACGTCAACGCAGAGCAGCAACACCATAGCTCAGGAGTTTCAAAAGCTGGGGCAGGATCTTCAGTCCGGAAATCTTTCCGCGGCGCAGCAGGACTACACGGCGATGCAGCAGTCGACCCAGACTCAAGCTGCGCAGGGTCATCATCATGGGCATCACCATCACGGGGGCGGCGGGGATATGAGTCAGGTCGATCAGGCGGTGAATCAGTTGGGTCAGTCTTTGCAGTCGGGTAATCTCTCCACGGCTCAGGCGGCATACGCCAGTTTGACGCAGGACCTGGCGCAGATGGCCATCGGGGATGGGCTGCTTACCACTCAGGCATCGTCTTCGACGAGCGTCTCGGTAAGCGCTTAGCGAACTTAGTGCCATAGTCCGAGCGAACTGACCAGGGCTCCCGCAGCCAGCGCCCACACTGGATTGCGGTCGGTTGCGATCACGAACAGCGCTGCTCCCGCTGTAATGGCGTAGCCGGGTACTCCGTGGTCAGCCGCTCGGGCCATGACAAGCCCTCCGGCGAAGGTGAGCCCGATGGCGACCGGTACCAGCCCCTGCTTGGTCGGGCCGACCCAGCCGTAACCGGCGCCGCTGCGATTGACAATTCGTCCCACAAAAAAGGCCAGGGTCGAGGCCGGAACCACGAACGAGAGCAGAGCGACCGCCAGTCCGGCCAGCCCGCAGACGTGCCAGCCGATCAGCGCCACCACCAGCATGTTAGGTCCGGGAGCCGCCTGCGAGATGGCGAACAGGTTGGCGAAGGTGGCGTCGTTCATCCAGTGCGCGACTTCCACCACCTGCCGGTGCATGGCCGGCAGAATGGCGCCGCCTCCACCCACCGAGACCAGCGATAAAGAGGCGAATCCTACAAAGAGTTGCCACAGCTGTCGCCCTTTCATACACGCCTCCGCAGAAACGCCGTGCCGATGCTGAGCGGCGCCAGCACCAGCACAGTCGCGATCAGCGACCACCGCAGCAGGCCCACCGAACAGAAGGCCAGCAGCAGGAACAGAACAGCGGCCGCGCTGAACTCGATGCGGCGCATCATCTTGACGGCCATGCCCAGAATGAGCCCGGCCGCCGCCGAGGCCGAGCCGCCGATGGCGGCATGCACCGCCGGCAAATGCGAAAAGTGGTCGTACAGCGTCGCCAGGGACATCAGGATAGCCAGCGGCATGAGCATCAATCCGGCGGTGGCGACACAGGCGCCCATTGCTCCTTGAAAGCGGTCGCCGATCATGGCCGCCATATTGATGATGTTCCCCCCAGGCAGAACCTGGTTGACGCTGAACAGCGCCGCGTAGTCTTCTTCGGAAAACCAGGCGCGGTCTTCGACAATGACATGATGCGCCATCACAGCCACGCCGCCGAAGCCGAGCAGACCGATCTTCAGGAAAGCGAAGAAAAGATCCTTCAGTCCTACGTGAACAGCGGGAGAGGTTTGCTTCGGAGAATCAGTTCGACCCTGTATTGTGTCCATATAGTGATCAGTAAAAAGGTATATCAAAAAGGAGCGTCATTCCGAGCGAGCGCCGCACTGGGGTCGAGGAATCTTATGTTTCTTTCATGCCTAAACGCAAGATCCCTCCACTCCGCTCGCCTTCGGCTCGCTCCGGTCGGGATGACGTCTTGGTTGTCTGACTGCATCAACTCCGGAGTCCCCTAGATCAACCCCATCCTTCTGCCCGACGCGCTCGAGAACCTCCAGCGCCCGGGAGAGCTCGTCCTGGCTGTGGGCGGCGGTGACGATGGTGCGTACGCGCGCCTTGCCCTCGGGCACGGTGGGGAAGGCGATGCCAGTTCCCATGACACCCTCTTCGAACAGCGCCTTGGAGAACTCCATGGTGGCGCGGCCTTCGCCGATGATGATGGGCGTGATCGGCGTCTCCGAAGCCGGAGTGTTGCGCCCACCGATGTTGTAGCCGAGCAGGCTGAGCTCGCGCTTGAAGAAGCGGGTGTTCTCCCAGAGCTTCTCGATCAATTGCGGCTCCTGCTCCAGCACCTCGAAGGCGGCGATGCAGGTGGCGGCGACCGAAGGCGGATGCGAGGTTGAGAACAGGAACGGGCGCGCCCGGTGATAGAGGAACTCGATGAGATCGCGCGAGCCGCAGACGTATCCGCCGAGCGCGCCGACGGCCTTCGACAGCGTTCCCACCTGCACGTCCACCCGCCCGTGCACGCCGAAGTGGTCGATGGTGCCGCGTCCGTTGCGCCCCAGCACGCCGGAAGCATGCGCGTCGTCGACCATCATGATGGCCCCGTATTTCTCCGCCAGCGCGCACAGTCCGGGCAGCGGCCCGATGTCGCCATCCATGGAAAAGACGCCGTCGGTGATCAGCAGCTTGTGTCCGGGCTGGTCCTTGACGCTGGCCAACTGCTCTTCGGCGTGCGCCAGGTCCTTGTGGCGGAAGACCAGAATCTTGGCGCGCGAGAGCCGGGCGCCGTCGATGATGCTGGCGTGGTTCAGCTCGTCGGAGATGATGTAGTCGTCCTTGTCCAGGATCGCCGAGACCGTGCCCGCATTGGCGGCGAATCCCGACTGAAAGACGACGCAAGCCTCGACGTTCTTGAATCGCGCGATGCGCTCCTCCAGTTCCATGTGAATGCGCATGGTGCCGGCGATGGTGCGCACCGCGCCCGAGCCGACCCCATACTTCCGCGTGGCCTCCAGCGCGGCTTCGCGCAACTTGGGGTGGGTCGTCAGGCCGAGGTAGTTGTTGGAGGCCAGGTTGATCACCTGGCGGCCGTCGAAGTGGCAGACCGGCGCCTGCTCGTCGTCCAGTACGCGCAGGCGGAAGTAGGTTCCTTTTTGCTTCAGGCGATTGAGTTCCTCGCCGAGATAGGAGAGCTGGGTGCGAGTATTGGAGACCGGCATAAAGGGATGGTACCGCAAGGCGGCGATCGGTTTCATCCTGTTATGGTTCGGCATCATGCGTAGGCCCGGTCGCCCTCGGCCGGGCAGGCGTGCGCAGCACGCCTTGTGAACGAGTACCCATGTTTTACCGTCTGCCCTGGGCAACCGAGGGCGGCTGCCCCTACGTGTGTCCTCTGTGGTTAGTCGTTTCCTTCGCCGCGCCCGGTTATGGCAGAATACGCCTTATGAAAGCGCTGGCAAAGCTGGAGCGTGCGCCGGGCCTGACCCTCGCCGATGTTCCCGAGCCGGAGGTCGGCCACAACGACGTCCTGATCCGCATCCGCAAGAACGCCATCTGCGGCACCGACGTCCATATCTGGAAGTGGGACGAGTGGTCGCAGAAGACGATTCCCGTTCCCATGCACATCGGGCACGAGTACGTGGGCGAGATTGTGGCTCTCGGCCAGGAGGTGAGCGGATTCAAGATCGGGGACCGCGTCTCCGGCGAAGGCCACATTACCTGCGGTTTTTGCCGGGCCTGCCGCGCCGGGCGCCGGCATCTTTGCCGCAACACGGTCGGCGTGGGCGTGAACCGTCCCGGAGCCTTCGCGGAATACCTGGCCATCCCCGCCTTCAATGCCTTCAAGATTCCCAGCGACATCTCCGACGACGTGGCAGCCATCTTCGATCCCTTTGGCAACGCCACGCATTGCGCCCTTTCCTTCGACCTGGTCGGCGAGGACGTGCTGATCACCGGGGCCGGGCCGATCGGCATCATGGCCGCCGCCATTGCCCGCCACGTGGGCGCGCGTAACGTCGCCATCACCGATGTCAATGACTACCGGCTGGAGCTGGCGAGGAAGCTGGGAGCGAACCGCGCGATCAACATCTCTCGCGAAAAACTGCGCGACGTGATGCCGGAGCTGAACATGAAGGAGGGCTTCGACGTCGGCATGGAAATGTCGGGCGCATCGGCGGCTCTGACCGCCATGCTCGAGCATATGGTCCATGGAGGGAAGATCGCCCTGCTCGGCATTCCGCCGGCGCCGGCGATGATGGACTGGAATCTCGTCATCTTCAAGGGACTGTACATCAAGGGCATCTATGGGCGGGAGATGTTCGAAACCTGGTACAAAATGGCCACCATGCTGCAAAGCGGGCTCGATCTGTCGCCCATCATCACGCACCGCTTCCCCATCGAGCGGTACGAAGAGGCATTCCAGGTGATGGCCTCGGGATGCAGCGGCAAGGTGATTCTGGAGTGGCCGCAGTAACAACGCCGTGCGCTGGAGGCGGCGCGCCAGGCCGGGCTGGCGAGGTTGACCGCAACGGCTAACACATCGATCCTGACCAGATCGAGTTCCCACCTTAGCTTCGCTGCGCTCGCGAAGGTGGGGCACCCGCCGACGACACAGGACCCCTATTCGCGGTTCTTGATGCACCTTCGTGGTTGCTTCTTGGCAGCATAGCGAAGTTCTAATCTTGCGGTTAAAGTTCCATTAAAAACCTGCCGATTTGTATGCATAAGCCACGCGTCCGTGAAACAAGCTGGCGGGGCCGCTACGGGCGGTCTTTGGGTGCCTGGCCGACGTCTGTGTCGTTCTGATGATGTTGAGCCTCATTCACCAGGGAGGTGATGGCAACGATGAAATCCATAACAATCGGTAAGAAACTCGTCATAGCAGCGTGCGTTGTGATGGTCCTGGTAGGCTTGTCGGCCTGGGCAACGATGGCCGCGCTCAGCACCATGAAGACCAACTTCGACACCGCCGTGGAGAAAACGGTGTGGAAGCTGAGCATGGCGCATTCGATCACCAAGGCAACAGCCGACATGATGATTGGCCACCGCGGGACGCTGCTGTACAGCTACCGGAAAGACTCGAAGACCATGCAGGCGAACTACGACACATTCGAGGCCAAGCTCGAGGAAACGCTTCGGCTGACACAGAAGTCGCGCGCCCTGCTGGTAACGCAGCAGGAGAAGGATCTGGTGTCGCGCATCGAGCAGCAGCTGAAGGAGTGGAAGCAGTACGAATCTCAGGATCTGCAGTTCTGTCTCGCCGGTGACATGGACTCGACCACCGCTCTGGGGAAGAAGATCGTGCCGCTGCATCAGTCGATCGATAAGGTGGCAATGGAGCTGTTGAAGCTCGAAGAGGCCGACCTGCAGAAGCTCAAGGCGGAGGCAGCCCGGAACGCAGTCCGCAGCAATTGGACCGCGCTGGTCTCCAGCGTGCTTGTGATGATCGTGGGCGCAGGCGTCGTGTGGCTCGCCGTGAGCCTCAGCAAGATGCTGCGCCAGTTGACCAAGGATCTGTTGGGCGGATCCGACCAGGTCGCCAGCGCCGCCGCGCAGATGCTCTCCGCCTCGCAGTCGCTGGCCGAGGGAGCATCGGAGCAGGCCGCATCGCTGGAGGAAACCTCCTCGTCGACCGAGGAGATCAATTCCATGACACATCAGAATGCCGCTAACTCTGAAAAGTCGGTAACGCTGATGGCGCACATGTCCAACCAGGTTAGCGAAGGCAACCGCAAGCTGGACGAGATGGTGGCCTCCATGCAGGAGATCACCCGTTCCAGCGACAAGATTTCCAAGATCATCAAGACCATCGACGAGATCGCCTTCCAGACCAACCTGCTGGCGCTGAATGCCGCGGTGGAAGCGGCCAGGGCCGGTGAAGCCGGCATGGGCTTCGCCGTGGTGGCCGATGAGGTCCGCAGCCTGGCGCAGCGCAGCGCGCAAGCAGCCAAAGACACGGCCAGCCTGATCGAGGAATCGATTGCCAAGTCGGCCGAGGGCGGCCAGAAGCTCGACCACGTCGCGAAAGCCATCGCCGGTATCACCGGCGACGCCGAGAAGGTGAAAACGCTGGTCGACGAAGTGCATGTCGGCAGCCAGGAGCAGGCGCGGGGCCTGGACCAGATTGCCAAGGCGATCGCGCAGATGGAGCAGGTGACGCAGAAGACCGCGGCCAGCGCGGAGGAGAGCGCGGCTGCCGGACAGGAAGTCAAAGGGCAGGCTGAAATCCTGCGCGGCCTGGTTCGGCGGCTTACGGAGTTTGCCGGCAGCGACGGGCGCACGGATACCCCGTCCGCACCGCCGGCCAAAAAGTAGCCCGCGCAAGCCGATGCAGGCTGCCCATCGAAACCCGCCTCCGTGGCGAAAAAATCCGTCCCGAGTTGAAGAAGTTTGAAGAAGGGGCCGATATAGCTCGATACCGGCCTGTTTGGGCCGGTTAACTAGCTACGGAGGTGAGGTCTGAAAAAGCAACTGACACGCATACTGTTTGTCATTCCTCTGCTGCTGGCCCTTACGGGGACCATGGTTTTTTCCTCTGAGATCGCGGCAGTGGAGAGCGCGAATCAGTGCCAAACCGCTGAAGCAGTGATTGGACATGCATAGTGGTGTCTGCGATGGAAGCGTTACGAACGAACGGTCCTTCGCGTAAAGAAACCATTTTGCGCGTCCGCAACCGGGGGCTTGTCTTCTGAGTATTCTCCTCATCATTTGAGAAAGGGACCCAGAATTCAGGCCCTCTCTTTGCCCCGTGCTCCCGCCCGGCTGTCCCTGAATCTCGCACGGCCAAAAGGTAAACGATATATAGGATTTCGCACGCGCCGGTCAGGCTTATCCTTTCTACAGCGCGGCCCTGGGCCTGGAAGCAGCCAGCGCAGCCGATGATAGCTGTCCCGGAGATAATCACTTCCATGGGGAGAAAAGCTGTTTTGGGCTGAGGATTTGGGGGCTTGCTTTCTGGGTCTGCTATTCACGGAAAAATCTGATCCCGGAACTTAAGCCCTCAACTTTATTTCCCCCGCGCCGCAACCGGAGACGATGCCGGCAACCAGGCTGGATACGAAATTTCAGTGCGCACCCGTCAGGACTCGCCATCCCCACAGCGCCGCCAGGCCCAGCAGGATCAGGAAACAGCTTCCCATCAGGCGTTGCGAGCCGCTGCTTTTGCTCCACCCGTGGAGCGTGTAGAGCAGTCAAACGGCAAACAACAGGATGGACACGACGCCAAGAACTTTAAGCCACATAGATTGATCTCCAGGTGGCTCTAAGCTTGCCAGCGGAGACCGAGGCCAGAAAGTACGCCCGTCACACGGGCTCCGGTAATCGCCGTTAGAGAATCCGGTCTGGAGCTGGTTGCATAAATGCACCTCGGCAAAATCGATAATACCCTCAGGGGCTAAACGGGCTGCTGAAAAACAGATTGCGGGCAGTTGAGAATACAAGTTCTTGTGCGGCAATCCTGTGATGCCCACATCCCATAGCGCCTCGCTTGTTGCTTCGGCGCGTTTTTCAGTCGCCTGTAAAGCCCGCATTTTTGCTGATCCGAACGGCGGGGCTGAAGCCCCGCCCTTTCAAGGCAATATTTGTGCAACCAGTTCTAGATGAGCAAGCCGGGAGATCAGAATTCCGCTTTATCTTCGCCCGGGGGCTGCTTCCGCAGCGCCCGTGGTTGGGGGCTCGTCGACGCGGAGTTTAGTCGCGGGCCCGAGCGCGGCCAGCGACGTCTGGAATTCCTTGGTATTGCCGACCACCAGCACGGCGAACTGCTCGGGGTGGACGTATTTCTGAATCACCCGGTTGACGTCCTGGGCGGTCACCTTCTCGATCTTGTCGCGGGAGATTTCCAGGAAATTGAGCGGATAGCCGAAGAACTCGTAGGTCATGCGCTCCCGCAGAACCTTCGCCGGCGTGTCGAAGTGGAAGATGAAAGAATTGAGGATGGCCTCTTTGGCGAACTTCAGTTCGCTTTCCGATGGCGGGTTGGTCTTCAGTTGCGCCATCTCCTGCCGCATGCCTTCGATGGCCTCGACCGTCGAGGCGCTCTTGGTGGCGATGGTCAGGTAAAAGATGCCGGGATGGTCCCAGTCGGCGCCGAGCCGTCCGCCGACGTCGTAGGCCAGGCCGCGCTTGGTGCGCAGGTTCGCCATGAGCCGCGAGGTAAAGCCGCCGCTCAGGATCTGGTTCATCACCTGCGAGGCGAAGTAATCCGGGTTGCTGCGCTCGATGCCGAGGGCGACGAAGCGGATTTCGCTCTGGTTGACGTCCGGCTTGTCGATTACGTACAAGCCCGCCTTGGCCGGCTGCAGCGGGATGTCCGGACGGCGCAGCTGCGGCCCGCGCGGCCAGGCGGCGAAGGCATCGCGCAACTTCTTTTCCATCGCGGCGGAGTCGAAGTCGCCCACCATGCCCAGGATCATGTTGTTGGGAGCCACGTGCTGGCGGTACCAGCTCAGCAGGTCAGCGCGCGTCACCGCCGCCACGGTGGCGTACTGCGGCTCGCGCGCATAAGGATTGTTCCTGCCGTAAGCGAGCTTGCGCGCCTGGCGGTCGGCGATGCCGCGGCTGCGGTCATTACGCCGCGCAATGGTCGTATTCAGCTCGTTTTTCGCCAGCTCGATCTTGTCTTCGCGAAAGGCGGGATCGTGAAGCAGTTCCAGGAACAGGCGGAAGACATCGTCAAAGTCTCCCTTGAGGCAGTCAAAGCCGATGGAGGTGTTGTCGGAGGAATCGTTGGTTTCCAGCTTGGCGGCGCGCGCTTCCAGGAAGTCGTCCATCTGGTCGCCGCTCATCTGGCTGGTTCCGCCGGTGCGCCACACATCGCCGTAGATTTCCAGCATGCCGGTCTTGTCAGCCGGCTCCGAGCGCGAGCCGCCCCGGATCATGGCCTGAGCGGTAATCAGCGGCAGCTCATGATCTTCAAGCAGGAAGACGACCATCCCGTTGGCGAGCTGGATGCGTTTCGGTTGCGCCGGAGTCCACTTGGGCAAGGGCGGAATGCGAATGTCCTTCCAGTTGGAAGCAACTGCGTCATTGCCGCCGGTGGGGACACCGGCAGCGGAAGCTGCCTGTTGCGCCGAGATGTCGGCGACGGCAAACAGCAGCAGCGCCAGGATGCAGGCTATGCGGCTCGCTGCCGTGAGAGGGTGGCGCGGAAGCGTGGTTGCGGTCATTGCTTCTCTCCCGTGGCAACCGTTGCCGGCTGCGTGCTTTCCATGATGCCGACGTCGCGATTGGCTTCCACGAAGGTTTTGGCGGCCACGCGCCGGATGTCCTGCGGGGTGACCTTATCGATACGATCCACCTGCTGGAAGAGCTCGCGCCAGTCTCCATAGCGGGCCTGCGCCGCCGCCAGTTGCTGCGCCAGCCCGGAGTTGCTGGCCAGGCCGCGCACCAGCGTGGCTCGCGCCCGGGTCTTCACCATCTTCAGCTCATCGTTGGAGACGTCCTGGGTTTTAAGGCGGTCGATCTGCTCGTGGATCGCCTTTTGCATTTCCTGCGGGGTATGTCCCGGGAGCGGAACGGCATAGTAGGCGAACAGGTGCGGGTACTTGCTTCCTGGATAGGGGGAGAATCCGCCGGCGGCAGCGGCGATCTGCTTATCGCGCACCATGGAGCGGTAAAGGCGCGAGGTGCGGCCGTCGGAGAGCAGGTCGCTGATGACGTCATAGACGGCATCGTCCGGGTCGCGGAAATTGGGCCGGTGGTAGCCTTCTATGAAGATCGGCTGAGCCGGGTCCTTTACCAGGACCGAGCGTTCGCTCTGCTGCGAAGGCTGACGGCTGACAAATTCGTCCGGCTTGCTGCCGGAGGGAATGCTTCCGAAATACCTCTTGATCACCGGCATGGCCGTGGCCGGATCAAGGTCGCCGACCACGGCCACCACCATGTTACTGGGCACGTAATACGACTTGAAGAAACGCAGGGCGTCGGTGGCGGAGAAATATTGCAAGTCGCTCATGTAGCCGATCGTCGGACGGTGGTAAGGGTTGGCGTCGAAGGCCACTGCCAGAAACTGCTCCAGCATGCGCTGTACCGGGTTCGAGTCGGTGCGCATGCGGCGCTCTTCCATGACCACGTCGCGCTCCTTGTAGAACTCGCGCATGACGGGATGGGCAAAGCGCGACGACTCCAGGTAGGCCCACAATTCCAGGCGATTGACAGGCATCGAGTAGAAATAAACGGTTTCGTCGTAGGTGGTGAAGGCGTTCAGCCCCACGCCGCCCTCGCGCTGCACGATCTCGTCGAAGGCGCCTTTGACGACGTACTTGTCGGCCTCGGCGACAGCTTCTTTCCAGGCCTTCTCCAACTGGGCCAGCTTGGCCGGATCGGCTCCGGTGGGCTTGAAGCGCTCAGCCCGATAGGCGGCGTAGGCCTGCTCGACCTTCTGCAGGGCCACTTTTTCCGCCGGGTAATCGGTGGTTCCGATCCGGTCCGTGCCCTTGAAGGCCATGTGCTCCATCATGTGGGCCAGGCCGGTCATGTGCAGCGGATCCTGCGAAGAGCCGGCATCCACCCAGGTGGCGAAGGAGAACACCGGCGCCTCCGGCCTTCGGCACAGGATTACGGTCAAGCCGTTGTCCAGCTTCTCCACCGTGACGCGCTTCTCGAACGAGGCCAGATCCTGAGCCAGCGCCGGAAGCCAGCCAAGCACTAGAACCGACAAGAAAATGCCTGCCTTGAGGCGTTTCATTCTTCCTCCGCCTGAAATGCCAAATCGTTCCACCGGATCCCGCCCTTGTGGAGGCGGGCCGCTTTTGCAAAGACGCACCGTAGCTCGTTCCGGTAGCGAAGTCCAGGAAGTCATTTGATAACCGCTGCGCTGCCCGGTCGTGCGGCGCCGCTGGCAGCAAACAGCTCTTTTGCTGTTGCCACCCGCATCCGAAATTACAGACCGGCGCAAGCAGGTGTCAAATGCCTGTACCGGCATGGATAGGGCCCAGCGGCTAGCCGGCCCGGCTGAGCGGTACGCTGCTTTCGATGCAGATTCGGAATCCCGCGGGCGCGAGCGGGGGATAGTTCGCTGGCTAAACTTCAAACACTCTGTAGGGCAGGGCGGGGTTCCTCTGTTGCAGGATGGAGAGCGCCACGTTATACACGGGGATGCCGCCAGTGGTTTTGCCGTCCGCGGTGCCGTGGTGGGCGTGGCCGTGCAGGACGAGGTCGGCCCCATGGCGGTCGATCACCTCGGAAAAGCGGGAGCTGCCGAGGTAAGGAAAGATCTCCGGCGGCTCTCCCCTGACGGTATCGACTATGGGCGCGTAGTGGACCACGATCACACGCTTCTCGGCGCGCAACAGGGCGAGGGCGCGCTCCAGCTTGAGCGCTTCCTCGATCGAGCTCTGGACGAAGCTCTTGACCTCCGGTTCGCCGAAGGCGGTAAGCACCCCGCGGCCGAAGCCTCCCGGGAAACCCTTGGTCCCGGCGAAGCCCACCCCGTCGCGTTCATAGGCCGTGCCATCGAGAACCTTGATGCCCTCGTCGGTCATCATGGTCATCAGTTTCTCCTGCTGCCCGCTCTCGTAGTCGTGGTTTCCCAGCACGGCCACGATGGGAACACGCAGCCGCACCAGCGCGTTCAGCAGCGATTCCATCTCCGCGACGCGTCCATAGTTGGTGAGATCGCCGGCCAGCACCAGCACGTCGGCATCTTCGCGCACGCGGTTCATCGGCTCGCGAATGCGGTCGTAGGTCTGCGGCGTGAAGTGCAGATCGGCGGTGGCGGCAACTCTCACGCGGCGCTGTCCTCCAGCCCGGTTGGGATGGGATTGCGGCGCTTCAGGCGATAGCGGTCGACCAGGTTCTCCATTCCCCATTCGGAGACATCGATGGCGAACATGTACTCATCGATCAGGCTGCCGCGGAATTCCGCATCCGGCCGCGGGTGCTCGATCTCGGCGCGGAAGCGGTTGAGCAGGTCTTCCCAAACCGGCTTGGGTACGTAATCAGCATGCGCGGGATAAACGTACTGATACAGAACCAGCGCCCAAAGCACCATGCCCCAGTGTTCGCCCACCAGATTGAGCAGGCGCTCCCAATCGAAATTGCCGGCGGTGCCATGGATGGCATGGGCGACGTCGGCGCCGTCGAAGCGCTCGCGGCGGCAGACGAACAGCTTGGAGGCGATGAACTCCTCTACGCTCAGTACGCGTGTCGGCACGCCCATCACCTCAAACGGCGATGCGCGCTCGATCCAGGAGCGGTCGACGGTGATTACGGCGTTGCTCATGCCGGTAATCAAGTCCACGTAATACTCGCCCTTGTGCGCCTTGGCCAGCCAGACCGGATCGCAGACCTGCGTTTCGAAGCCGGCCAAGAGCAGCCCGCGCAAAGCCGGAAGCACGTCTTCGGCTGTCAGGAACAAATCGAGGTCCTTCGTGTCCCGCCAGATGCCGGTGTGCTTCTGCAAGGCAAATGCGCCGGAAACGACATAGGGAACATGCAGGCGATTGAAGAGCTCGAGCACGCCGCGGAAGAGCCGTTGCTGGTCTTCGGGGAAGACCGGCGTCCGCGAGGAGCTGACCGGTAGCGGTTTCTTTTGCTCGTCCATGGCCATCACGGCTTGGATGTCTGCTCCGGCAATGCTGTTTCCCTCATCCTTGCCGCTCCCAGGCTGGCTTCTGCAGTGGGAGCGGAGTTGCTGCCCGGAAAACACCAGAACCGCCGGCATCTGCTGTTGCTTTTTGCCGGGTTGCACTGGCATCTTATGGGTGTGGCGAAAAACGAGACCGTAGTCGACATCGAAGGACGCAGGGTTCAGCTTTCCAACCTGGACAAGGTTCTGTATCCCGCGACAGGTTTCACCAAAGGGCAAATCATCGATTACTACGTTCGCATCGCCCCCATGCTGTTGCCGCACCTGGAAGGGCGTCCGCTGACACTGAAGCGCTATCCCAACGGCGTCGCCGGAATGCACTTCTATGAGAAGAACTGCCCGAGCCACCGGCCATCGTGGGTGCAAACGGCTCGCATCTGGAGCGCGGGAAATAACAAGTGGATGGACTATTGCACCGTCCAGGATCTTGCCACCCTGGTCTGGTGCGCCAACCTGGCGTGCATCGAGCTGCACACGTCGCTCTCCCGCGGCGACGATCCGTTGCGGCCCACCATGATGGTCTTTGATCTCGATCCCGGCGCGCCCGCCGGCATCGTCGAGTGCTGCCAGGTCGCGCTTCGCATCCGTGAAGTTCTTTCCAGCCTCGGGGTGGAGAGTTTTCCGAAGACATCAGGCTCCAAGGGACTGCAAATCTACGCCCCCGTGAACACGCCGGCCGGCTACGACGAGACCAAGCCCTTCGCCCATGAGTTGGCGCGCATGCTGGAGCGGCGGCAGCCGGAGCTGGTGGTCAGCGAGATGAAAAAAATCTTGCGCGCCGGGCAAGGTCTTCGTCGATTGGAGCCAGAACGACGATCACAAGACGACCATCTGCGTTTACTCTCTGCGCGCCAAAGACAGGCCAACGGTCTCGACGCCTCTCGAGTGGCAGGAAGTGGAACGCTGTTCGCGCAAAGGCGATCCCGAGCTGCTGGTATTCACCTCCGAGCAGGTATTGGCGCGGGTAGAAAAGCGCGGGGACCTGTTCAATCCCGTGTTGAAGCTGAAACAGAAGTTGCCGCGGCTGGAGCAACTGCTGGCGCTCGATCCGGGCTATGAACGGTCGCGCGCGCCGGTCACCAGAAGCGCGGCCTCGCGCCGACGAAAACAGGTCATGTCCCCCGGCGCTGGCAACAGCAGGAGCGCCGCTGGAAACAAAACTGTTCAGCCCCAGCCGGCGCAAACCAGGCGCTCGCAGGAGGCCCCTGGCGAGAGCGTGAAGCCGGCGCGCAAGCGGACGCGCAACTCCGCCTGATAACGCAGTGGACAGGAGGCGAACGCGATGCAAGAGATCTACGTTGGCACCTCCGGATGGGCGTACAAGGCTTGGCAGCCGGAGTTCTTTCCCGCCAAGCTGCCGCAAAAGCAGTTTCTGCACTATTACGCCACGCGGCTGAATGCCGTGGAGGTGAACTACACCTTCCGCCACCTGCTCTCCGAGCGGACCATCGTCAAGTGGCTGGAGGATACGCCCGAGGGTTTCCGCTTTGCCGTCAAGGCGCACCAGTCCATCACGCATCTGCGCCGCTTGAGCAACGCGGAAGAGCCGCTGCAGCGGTTTCCTTTCCTCCATACAACCGCTGGCGGCGGCCGGGCGGCTGGGGCCGGTGCTGTTCCAGCTGCCGCCGATGTTAAAGGCCGACGCCGGGCGGCTCGACTCGTTCCTCGCCATGCTGCCGCGCAGCCTGAAGGCGGCTTTTGAGTTTCGCCATGCCTCGTGGTTCCACGAAGAGGTTTACGAGGTGCTGCGGCGGCACCGCGCAGGCCTGTGCTTTGCCGAGAGCGAGAAACTGGAGACACCGGAGATTGTGACCGCCGACTTTGCCTACTTCCGCTACCGCAAACCCGCCTACGACTCCGGCGAGCGAGCTTCCATATCGGTTCGACTGGCTGCCATCTCCAGGCGGCTGGCCCAAACCTGCGCCTTTTTCAAGCACGAAGAGAGCGCGGAAAGCGCGCTGAACGCGGCCGAAATCCTGCGCGCGGTTTCGTTGTTCCAGACACAAAAGGCGGGATAGAAAAGAGAGATCAGGGAGGATCGCCGTGGATAGGTCGCCACGGCGGCTGGAGCCGTTTTGGACTGATGCCTTGTTCCCCACGGCTTAAGAGCGTGTGTGAGATCTCTGTCGCCCCTACGGGGCTTATCTGTTTTGTCCAACTTTACCCAGGGCTGACGCCCTGGGCTATTATCTTCTGCCCGATTCGCGGGCTGTTTTCTGGGCTTTGTACCACTCGTCACAAGCAAAGTCAGTTCTCACGCAGGCTCTGAAGCCGTGGGCTTACACAATAACGTCTCACTCTCTAAAGCCGAAATCCTCAAAGACCATAAGACAAGCTGTAGTCACCCCCATGGCACCTTGCGCACACCACGTCCGAGATGTGTTTCTCCGAACCCGCGCGCACCGTTTATGATCGGTGTGACTTCCTAGAGCAATTTGGGAATTGACGTAATGTCTAATCACCGCCGGGCTCGACCAGGAGAGCTATTTGCTGCACCTTGTAGCATGGCATCGGCGGTGAAGGGTGTAGCCAATTGCTATTCGGGTCGCCCGGCTGCTCAGCCGGTACACCTTTCGCTAATCTGGGCTAAGGAGAACGATCATCATGCGCGTTGGATTCATCGGGCTTGGCCTGATGGGAACCCCTATATCCCTGCACATTCTCAAAGGCGGTTTCGAGTTGAGTGTCTGGAACCGCACCGCGGCAAAAACACAGCCATTGGTCGCCGCCGGGGCTATTCGCGCCGAGAGCATCGGCCAGCTCACTCGCACCTCCGACGTGGTCATCACCATGGTGACCGACGCCGCGGCATCGGAATCCGTGATCTGCGGCAAGGACGGCGTTCTGGACAATTCCCGACCGGGATTGATTCTCGTCGACATGGCTTCCATTGCTCCGGAGATGTCGCGCTCCATCGCCGAGCGCGCCAGGCAGCGCGGCGTCCGCATGCTGGATGCGCCGGTCACCGGCAATCCGAAGGTGGCCGAGGCAGGGAAGCTCGGCGTCATGATCGGCGGCGACAGGGAGACGGTGGATCAGGTCCGCCCGCTGCTGGAGAAGGTGGCGGCGGTGATCGTTCACGCCGGACCCGCGGGCGCGGGGTCCACGCTCAAGCTGATCAATAATCTGATTATGGCGGTCGCCATCGAGGCCGTAGCGGAAGGGCTCGTGTTCGCCCGCAAAGCCGGGATCGACCCCGACTGCGTGCGGCAAATCACCAGCGTCGGCGGCGCGCGTACCGCTGCCATGGAGACTCGCGGGTCACGCATGGTCGCCCACGATTTCTCGCCCCATTTCTCGACCAACAACATGCACAAGGATCTCTCGACGGCCCTCCGGCTGGCCGACAGCCTGGGAGCGGTGGCGCCGACGGCGGCGGCGGCCTTGGAGGTGCTCCGCTCAGCCAAAGCGCAAGGCAAAGGCAGCATGGATTCCGCCGTCGTTTATGCGGTGATTGAGCAGCTCAGCGGCCTGAACTAACCGCTCGCGGCGGGTGCTAGGCAGCCGCAATAAGCCGTGGCAGTACGACCGCTTATGCTGCGCCTAATGGCCGCGTGCTTTGGCCAGTTCGGCTCGGTAAATCGATTCGTAAACGGCACCTCGATATTCGCCCGAGGCGTCTTGCTGGAGGTCATTCAGCGCAAGCAGGTAGAGGTCAAGTCGGTTCTTGCTTCGCGAGACCACCGTCTCGAGTCTGAAAGCCGCGAACAATCGAGTCTCCATGGACGAGGTCATCGGACCAGCCATCCGAATGAGCTGTTCTTCGGTCTTCCCTTCTATCTCCTTTCGGTGCTCTTCAAGGGCGGGCCCTCTCACCACGCCTTCGATGGGCCGGGACCTAAGGCTGATGCGCGGTAAGCGCTTGATCGTTTCCCGAAGGTCGTACACCGTTGCCAGTCGTGAATCCAGGTTCGGCGGCGGATTCCAATCAGCGAAGCAAGCCTGAATGCTGAGCGCGAACACAATTGGACAGGCGTACACGCACTCTTCGAGGACGTCGGATGCCCCTAAATGCCGTACCAGAATCGGCGGAAAGGATGGATCCCGCACCAAAGCAGAAATATATACGGCACGGTTCGCAGCCACCCGATCGGTGCGAAGCAACCTGGGGTAATCTTGCAGGCTTTGCTGAATGCGCGGCACATATTTCTGCGGGTCACTCAAAATCACGGTCAGGGCCTTACGTTGAACCGCCCAAGACTGAGAATGGAGGAGAGCCTCATAACTGTCTCTTTGCCTCGCCACTGACTGAGCCTGTCCAAGGACGGTCGGAGTAGGTGATCGAATTGCATCCTCTTTGGGATTGTTCTGGAGTGCACCTGGACCAGTAGTGCGGTTGTCTGCAAACGGTGGAATAGGAAGCAGCGAAATCACACAGAGAAAGACGAGACTCCGCAGGACAACGATCATACGGTTCTCTCCACCAAAAATTCGTGGAAGGGGCCCAAATCATTGTACCGAGTGGCCGGATCAGGTCGGATCGAAATTCCCGGATGTCAGTGTCCCGTTACATTCAGTCGGTTCTCCTCCTTCGCCCGCACCACGCTGGTTATCTCCCCAGCGTCCGATAATGCGCATACTGAACGCATGCCTTCCGCTGGCGACGCCTGGAGAAAGCGCATTGCCGATCTTCCTGTAGGGGCGGGCGCTGCCGCCCGCCCAGGGCAGCCGAGGGCGGCTGCCCCTACGCAACTGCTCTTGGCATTTTCCGAATATCTGAAGGTGGAGCGCGGACTCGCCCGCCTCTCCATCAACTCCTACGCCGGCGATCTGGCTAAATGGCACGCATTTCTGGCGGAGCGCAAACGCGACGCTGCTCAACGCCAGCCGGGCTGGAGGTTCGCGAGTTCCTCGCCTCGCTGCTGAAGGGCGGCGCGGAAGGCCGCACGGTGGCGCGCAAGCTCTCCAGCCTGCGGCAGTTCTACCGGTTCCTGCTGCTCGACGGCCACCTCAAGCACGACCCTACGCTTGACGTCGATTCGCCCAAGCAATGGAAGGTGCTTCCTAAGTCGCTGGCGCGCGAGCAGGTGAGCGAGCCTGCTTGAGGCCTCGGCCAGCGTCCCCGCGGCGCACCTCCGCGAAGAGCTGGATCTGCGCAACCGCGCCATGCTGGAGGTGCTCTACGCCGGCGGGCTGCGCGTCTCCGAGCTGGTGGGGCTGCGGATCGAGGATGTGAAGCTCGATCTCGGATACCTGTTGGCGCGCGGCAAGGGAGACAAGGAGCGCATTGTGCCGCTGGGCGAGCCGGCGCAACGCGCCATCAGGGAGTACCTCGTCGCAGGCGCGGGCTGCTCTGGCCGGCCAGAAGCGGTCGGCGTTGCTGTTCTTAGGACGCGGGGCGCGCCGGCTTTCGCGCGAGCGGGTCTGGCAGATCGTCTGCCGATGCTCGGCCCAGCCGGGCGCCCACGCCAGCCCGCACATGCTGCGGCATAGCGCCGCCACCCACATGGTGGAGAACGGCGCCGACCTGCGCACCGTGCAGACCATCCTCGGACACGCCGACATCTCGACCACGCAGATTTACACCCATCTGGCGCTGGACCGGTTGCAGGCGGTGTACCGCCAGCACCATCCGCGTGCGCAAGCACCGCCGCACCGCGCCGAGCCATCGCAAGGAGGAGCCGCCGGATGAGAAATAGGAAAAGCAGTTTCAAGTTTCGAGTTTCAAGTTTCAAGTTGAGCCGTTTTGCGGGCGTGAGCAAAGCGGGAGCCCGGCGTGAAAACAGCGCGCGCAGCATGCATGGGGTGAGAGTCCGCAGGCGAAATCCTGAGCGAAGCGACGGATCTCGAAACTCGAGACTTGAAACTCGAAACTCCCATTACTCGCGGCATTGCCCGCTTTATTCGTTCGTTGAGCGAGAGGAATGCCTCCGCGCACACGCTCAAGGCGTACGCGACCGATCTGGAGCAGTTCGCCGCCTATCTCACCGGGATGGATTGGCGCCGACCGCCGGCCGCAGGCACCAGCGTGCATTCATGGGATACGATCGACCACTTCACCATCCGCGGTTTTCTCTCGCAACTCTACGACCGTGGACTCTCGAAGCCCTCGGTCGCCCGCGCCCTGGCCGCCGTGCGCTCACTCTTTAAGCATCTGGCGCGGGAGGGGATGGTTAAACAGAATCCCGCGCTGCTGGTGGCGACGCCGCGCCTGCCGAAGAAGCTGCCGCGCGTGCCCACCATCGAAGAGCTCAATCGCGTGCTCGATTCGCCGCTGCCCGAGTCGGCGGCCTTTCCCGAGCGCGAGCGCCTGATCTTCGAGCTGCTCTACGGCTGCGGCATCCGCAACTCGGAGCTGATCGGCATCAACCTTGACCACATCCGCTGGGGCCAGCAGGCCATCCTGGTGCGAGGCAAGGGCAAGAAGGAGCGCCTGGCGCCGTTCGCCGAGCCTGTTTCTGCCGCGCTCCAGCAATACCTGCCGGTGCGGCAGCGCTTGCTGGCTGAGCGCAGAAGAACCGCGGCAGCCCTGATCGTCAATCGCCGCGGCGCCCGGCTGACGACGCGCAGCGTCGGGCGGATCGTCAAGGCGATTGCCGTCGCCAAGGGCCTTTCGCCCGATCTGCATCCGCACACCCTGCGGCACGCCTTCGGCACGCACCTGCTAGAAGAAGGCGCGGACCTCCGCTCCATCCAGGAACTGCTCGGCCACGAGCGCCTGGCCACTACCCAGCGCTACACCCAGCTCTCTACCCGCAAGATGATGGAAGTCTACGACGAGACGCATCCGCGGGCGCGGGGGAAGTAAATCGTTGCGCAGGCGGTGCTGAAGGGGGCGCTTCCCGCCCCACCCGGACACGAGTTCACGTTGTGAGGCAAGTAGAAGAAACGCTGCACCCCAAAGAGAAACGTCAAGAGAACGTCATTTCGAGCGAGCGACCTGCAGGTCGCGAGTCGAGGAATCTTGCGTTTGCTTTTATTACAAATGCGCAAGATCTTTCCACTCCGCTTGCGAACACAGCAAACACAGTAATGGCGTTTGCTGGACCCGGCTTCGCTTACTTGGCGGCGGGAAGAACCACCCCACCTTAGCTCCGCTGCGCTCCGCGAAGGTTTGGCGCCTGCCTGCCTGAAGTGATTGGTGCTAAATCGCCATATCACACTCACCAGTGAAGCCCCGGCCGGTCGTGAAACGTGAAACGCGAAACGTGAAACGTCTACTTGTGTCCGGCGGTGCTGAGGGTAGTGTTATTTTCCGCGGAGGAACTCGCTCCTGCCCCGCGCAGCTCTTCCCACATGGCGACCACTCGTTCGCGCAGTTCGGCGGTGAGCCGCTCGTAGGCTTTTTCCGGCGGTTCGTTGGGATCGGGGTAGATGGGGTCGCCGATCCGGATGCTCAAGGGGGCAATCTTCCGCCAGCCGTGGCCCCGCGGCCAGACGTCGAAGAAGCCCTCCAGGGCGACGGGCACGAGTGGAACGTTCAGGTGCCGGGCGAGGATGGCGGCGCCTTTCTTGAAGCTCTTGGGCGTGCCGTCGATCGAGCGCTCGCCTTCGGGGTAGAGCATCAGGACGCGTCCCTGCCGCAGGCCGTAAGCGCCGGCGCGCATGGCGGGAACGAGGTTGGCGTCCGGATCGACCGGAACGATGCGCATGAAACGCGCCGCGGCCCGCGCCAGTCCGCTGCCGAAGACCTCGCTGGTGCCCACGAAAAAGATGTCGCGGAAGACCGAAAGCGGCAGCACCGCGGTGAGCATCGGCCCATCCAGATAACTCTGATGATTGGCGCAGAGGATGAACGGGCCTTTCGGCGGGAGCTTCTCCACGCCGGTCAGCTTGAGATGGAAGAGGTCTCTGGCGATCAGAATGGCGATTTTGTTGAACCAATACCAGACCGGGACGGCTACGGGACGCGGCCGGGTCAACGCCAGCACCTCGGGATCGGTCGTTTCGCCGGCCAGCAGAAGCCTCCCAGCCCGCCGCCTGCGCACCCCTTTTGCCGATGTTGTTGCGGACGAGGTCCACCAGTTCGCGCACGGTGTAGACCTCGGCTGCGGCCGAGTCCTCGACATCCGCCCCAAGCTGCTGTTCCAGCTCGGCCAGCAGTTCGACGCGCTGCATCGAGTCCAGCCCGAGATCCAGCTCGAGGTTGTCGCGCGGGTGCAGCTTCAGCGCGCTGGCCGCCGGCGATCCCGGCTGCGCGGGTTTGCTCTTGGCTAGGCGGCCGATGATCTCCAGCGCGCGCGCGACATCGGGCAGCGACATCCATTCACGCTCTTCGTCACTCAGCTCGCGGGCAAGCTGTTGGCCCGCCTGCGCGGCGCCTTCGCCCTTGCGCACTCGCGCCTCGATCTCAAAGCGACGCAGCTTGCGAGTAGTGGTGCGCGGCAGCTCCTGCTGCCAGATGTCGTAGCTCAGGATGCGCTTGGTCGGCGGCAGCCCCGACGAGATGTTCTCAATGTCGAAGCGGATCACCTCGCGCATGTTGACCACTTTCTTCTGCCGCAGAGCATCGAGATCGGGGACTACCACGGCATGCAGGCGCTCTGCTGCCGGATCCCCGGCGCGCTTTCCCGGCCCATGACGCAGATTTCCTTGATCCAGGGGCTCTTCAGGTAGTAGCTCTCAATTTCTTCCGGATAGATGTTCTTGCCCGAGCTGAGGACGATGATCTCTTTCTTGCGGCCGGTGATGAAGAAATTTCCTTCCGCATCGCGATAGCCGAGGTCGCCGGTGTGTAGCCAGCCTTCGCGAATCACTTCGGCGGTCGCCTCCTGGCGGCGGTAATAGCCCTTCATGACGATCGGCCCGCGGATGGCGATCTCGCCTGTGGGCACAGAGCCGTTTTCACCGGTTTCAGGGTTGATGATTTTTGCTTCGACGCCGGGCAGCGGCCGTCCTATGGAGCCTATGACGTTAGCTTCGGGCGGCGTGACCAGCGCTCCGCCGGTGGTTTCGGTCAGGCCATAGGCTTGCAGGAAATCGAAACCCAGCGCGTGGAAGTCGTGCCCGATGGCAGGGTCGAAGCGCGAACCGCCGGTAACCAGGTAGCGCATCTTCGGGCCCAGCATAGTGTGAACTTTCTTGAAGAAGAGCTTGCCCGGGTTGAGTCCCACGCGGCGGCCGGCGCGGGAGAGTGCGAGCATCGCCCGGAAGATGTTCCAGGTGAATCGTCCACGTTTGCGGGCTTCGGCAAAAATGCGCTCGTGGATCAGGTAGAAGAACTGCGGCACGCAGCAGAACAGGGTGATATTGCGCTCGGCCAGCGCCCGCAGCAATTCGCTGGTGTTGAGCGATTCCAGGAAGACTACGCGCGCGCCGCAGGCCAGCGGGATCATCAGGTTGGCCATCTGGGCAAGGGCGTGAAAGAGGGGCAGGACACCGAGAATAGAGTCCGTGTAGTCGAAGCGCACGAAGCGGAAGACCGCGTCCATCTCGCCGCGCAGATTGGCGTGCGAGAGCATTACGCCCTTGGGGTCGCTGGTCGTTCCGGAGGTGTAAAGGATGCAGGCTACGTCGTCAGGCCGGGCGTGAGCCGGGGTGAATCCATCTGCTTTGCCGGCGTAGATGGCACTGATGGTCGTCGGCCCGTCGGCTGGCGTAGGCCCAGCCGCCCTCGGCTGCGGGGTGCTCGAGCGAAGCTCGCTTCCGGTAGGGTGCGACGAAGGATCGTCGATCAACACGACTCTGAGCGGATGATCGCGGCTGGCCTCGCGGGCGGTGGGCAGATTCTTGTTGTCGGCAAAGATCAGGCTGGCGCCGCAGTCTTGTAGAAGTTTCCTTACCTGCTCGGGATTGAAGGCCGTATCCAGCGGCACGGCAGTATGCCCGGAGGCGACGATGCCGAGGTAAACGGCGATCCAGTCGGGAGTGTTGGCAGCCAGAATGGCGCAGCGCGAACCGGCTTCGAGGTTGCCGGCTTGCGGGGTCCCCACCGGCGCCGCAGGCCCGGCGGGGTTGAGCCAGGCGGCGACGGCCTCGGCCCGCTGGCGAAGCTGCCGGTAAGTGTAGCCGTCCGTCCCACCCGAGCGATGGCAACGGCCACGTTCGCCGGCAGACCCGGAATCCGCCATCTCGCCGGAAGGCTGCTGCCGCTGAATCTCTACGGCAACAGCGTCGGGCCAAAGCTCCACGGATTCCAAAAAGCGGCTATAGAACATACCTTAGCGATGATAACAATAGGGGCTGATTTTGGCGTGCTGCGCATGCCTGCCCGACCAAGGGCGCCAGGGTAAGCTTCAGAAGGACCATTCTGAGTAGAATCTTAGAGGAAGAAACCAAAGATTCATACGCTTCCATCGCCCGTTTCCGGCAGGAACATGGGATTCAATACCCGGAGCAGCCCAGGGCATCTAAAATAGATGTGGGATGGGGCCGCCTGTCCACAAGGACTACTGGTTTGATCAATAAGCTATTTGCCAAAGTTTTCGGCACCGCCAACGAACGCGAGATCAAGCGGCTGCTGCCGCGGGTGGAGCTCATCAATGCTCTCGAGCCGGAGATGCGCGCGCTCAGCGATGCCGAGCTGCGCGCCAGGACCGACAAGTTCCGCGCCCGGGTGCAAGAGAAGCTGGCCGAACTCGACACCGAGAATGCCGCCGACAACACCAACGGTGGCGCCGATCGCGCCAAGGAGCTGGAGGCCGAGCGCGACCGCCTGGTGGCCGAGGTGCTGGACGAGATTCTGGACGAAGCCTTCGCGGTGGTGCGCGAAACCGGACGGCGCGTGCTCAACATGCGCCACTTCGACGTGCAACTGATCGGCGGCATGGTGCTGCACCAGGGCAAGATCGCCGAAATGAAGACCGGCGAAGGCAAGACCCTGGTGGCGACTCTCCCGGTCTATCTCAACGCGCTCTCCGGGCGCGGCGTGCATGTCGTGACCGTCAACGACTATCTGGCCAAGCGCGACGCCGAGTGGATGGGCAAGCTCTACACCTTCCTGGGGCTCACCGTCGGCGTTATCGTGCACGACCTGGACGACGAGCAGCGCCGGGCGGCCTATGCCGCCGACGTCACCTACGGCACCAACAACGAGTTCGGCTTCGACTATCTGCGCGACAACATGAAGTTCGATCTCAACGATTGCGTGCAGCGCAGCCACAACTACGCCATCGTCGACGAGGTTGACTCCATCCTGATCGACGAAGCCCGCACCCCGCTGATCATCAGCGGCACCAGCGAGGAGTCCACCGACAAGTATTACAAGGTCAACGGCCTCATTCCCAAACTCACCCGCGGCGAGGAGCTGCCCGGCCCGGAACCGGGCATCAAGATCTATACCGGCGACTTCACCATCGACGAAAAGCACAAGGGCATCACTGGTCACCGAGGAGGGATGGGAAAAGGCCGAGCGTCTGCTGGGCATCGACAACATCGCCGACCCGGAGAACTGGGCGCTGAAGCATCACGTCGAGACCGCGCTCAAGGCGCACCATCTCTACAAGCGCGACGTCGAGTACGTGGTGAAAGAGGGCGAAGTCATCATCGTCGACGAGTTCACCGGGCGCCTGATGCCGGGCCGCCGCTGGTCCGACGGGCTGCACCAGGCGGTCGAGGCCAAGGAAGGCGTCAAGATCGAGCACGAGAACCAGACGCTGGCCACCATCACCTTCCAGAATTATTTCCGCATGTTCAAGAAGCTGGCCGGCATGACCGGTACGGCCGAGACGGAAGCCGCGGAGTTCGACAAGATCTACAAGCTGGAGGTCTTGGTCATCCCCACCAACCGCACGCTGATCCGCATTGAGAATCCCGACGTCGTCTACCGCACGGAGAAGGAGAAATTCTTTGCCGTGGCCGACGAGATTCAGACGCTGCACGAGAGCGGCCAGCCGGTGCTGGTGGGCACCACCTCCATCGAGAAATCAGAGCGGCTCTCCGAGATTCTGAAGAAGAAGGGCCTCAAGGACCACGTGGTGCTGAACGCCAAGCATCACGAGAAGGAAGCGGAGATCGTGGCGCAGGCGGGCCGTTTCGGCCGGGTGACCATTGCCACCAACATGGCCGGCCGCGGTACGGACATTCTGCTGGGCGGCAATCCCGAGTTCATGGCCAAGCAGGAGTGCGTCAAGAAGGGCGTGGCGCAGCCGGTGCAGGCCGCCGAGGGAGCGGTTGACGTCCGCCCGGACGATCCGACCACTACTTACTGGTATTACCAGGGCGCCGAGTACTCGGTTCCGACGGGTCAGTGGCAAGAGATTTTCGCGCGGCACAGGGAAGAGACGGATAAGGAGCACGTGGAGGTCATCGAGGCGGGCGGGTTGATGATCGTCGGCACCGAACGCCACGAGGCCCGCCGCATCGATAACCAGCTTCGCGGACGCGCCGGCCGTCAGGGCGACCCCGGCTCATCGCGCTTCTATCTCTCGCTCGAAGACGACCTGATGCGCATCTTCGCCAAGGAATGGGTGAGCACGCTGCTGCAGCGGCTGGGCATGGAAGAAGGCGTGCCGATCGAGTCGCGCATGATCACCCGCCGCATCGAGGCCGCGCAGAAAGCGGTGGAGGCGCAGCACTTCGAGGCTCGCAAAAACCTGCTGGAATACGACGACGTCATGAACAAGCAGCGCGAAGCCGTCTACGGCTTGCGCCGCCAACTGCTGGAGGGGCTGGACCAGAAGGAGCTCATCCAGCAGGACTACGTACGCGACCTCCTCGGCGGGCTGCTCGACCGCTTCGCCGCCCAGACCGTCCATCCGGAGGATTGGGACATCTCCGGCCTGAAGAACGAGGTCTTCACCCGCTTTGGCGTGGACATCCTGGCCGAAGGAGTGCAGCCGGACAAGCTTAACCGCCAGGAACTGGGCGACGCCATCTTCCAGAAACTGGTGGAGCGCTACGACGCCAAGGAGAAACTGATCGGCCCCGAGGCCATGCGCCACCACGAGCGCATCGTCATGCTGAGCGTGCTGGACCAGCTCTGGAAGGACCACCTGCTCGGCATGGACCACCTGAAGGAAGGCATCGGCCTGCGCGGCTACGCGCAGCACGATCCGCTGGTGGAATACAAACGCGAGTCGTTCGAGATGTTCGAGCAGATGATGGAGCGCTTCGAGGAGGAGGCGGTCCGCTACCTCTACCTCATGCAGGTCATCGACGCCGACGAGGCGGAGCGCCTGCGCCAGCAGGAGGAAGCCGCCGCCGGGCAGGGTCAGGCGACCGGCACGCGCGGCAATGGCGACGGGCGCAGACCACGCCGCGCCCAGACCTCCATCGACGACATGGAAGAGGCGTTCCAGCGCAAGAAGAAACGCGAACTCCAGGAAGCCCGCATGGCCGGCGGTGGCGGCGCGCAGCAGGTGCAGCAGGTGGTGCGCTCCGGAGCCAAGGTGGGCCGCAACGATCCTTGCCCCTGCGGTTCCGGCAAGAAGTACAAGAAGTGCCATGGGGCCTAGCTCATTTTTGATTTTTGATTGAAGATTTCAGATTGAAGATTGGCAGGGTCCCACGTTCGCCTGTTGTTGGCAACCTGGTACTTTCGGCGTCTTTAAGAAAAACGAACTACCCAACCTTAGCTCGCTGCGCTCGCGAAGGTGGGGCACCCGCACACCGCGCTTCGTTCCGCAAATGTAGACCACCCGGCAGCCTCCAGGGCGATCCAAGCATTTCAGCCGGGAGGACGTGATGCGGAGAATCAAAACGGCACGGGCAATCCGTGTAGGTGCGGCGGCCGTCGGGGCATTCGCCTTAGGCGCTTTCGCCGTCGGCACCTTGGCTATCGGCACTATGGCCATCGGACGTTTGGCTATCGGTCGCTTGGTTGCTGGAAGGGCAACTCTCAAGTCGCTCCGGATCGATGAGCTTACGGTCGACCACCTGCGCGTCAGCGACCTCGGCGTGACTCACTCGCTGACGGTGCCGCCCGGAGCATTACTGGACTCACAATCCAAGGCTAGCTAAATGGCAGCGGTCAAGTTGCTAACTGCAGGGGTGCCTAAGGTTTGTACCGCTGCTGGACGATGCGAGTTCTGCAAGCTGACCAAAAATCTACTCTGCTTTAGTAAAAACTACCCAGGCAATCCGACCATCTAATAACTATAGGGTGTCGAAGGACTTCTTGGCGTTTCCGAGCCTATCTCGCTTCGCTCTCGGTAAACTCCGGCAGCATAAGCGATTGAAGCGCGGCTCGTGCCCACAGCCGGTTGTTTACTTAGAGACGAAACCCCTGCCCGGAGGCCGGGTTAGTAGAGATTGAAGTTGGTAATACGCTTGCAGTAAAGCGTAAGTGGCTCATGGTGAAAGGAGCCAAGGGTTATGAAACGGAACGGGTTTTTCAGGATGTTCGTGGCGGCGATCCTGGTGGTCGCCGCGGGTACAACCACAGCCTTGGCGCAGGCTGCTCCTTCGCCCCCGCCGCCGGAGGCACAGGCGCCGCAGGGCCAAGGCGCACAGAATCCCGCGCAGAATCCTCCCGGGCGAGTGGCTCGCCTGGCATACATGAGCGGCCAGATTTCCATTCAGCCGGGCGGGGTAGATGACTGGATTGCCGCCAGCCAGAACCGGCCGCTCACCTCCGCCGACCGCATCTGGACCGACAAGCAGGCGCGCGCGGAGCTCACCCTGGGAACCGCCGCCCTGCGCATGAACTCCGAGACCAGCCTGACCCTGACGAACGTCAGTGACCGCTCGGTGCAACTGCAGCTCGACCAGGGCGCCTTGAGCGTGACTGTCTTCCACCTCTTCCCGGGCGAAATCTATGAGGTCGACACGCCCAACACGGCCTTTACCATCACGAAAGCGGGCGAGTACCGCTTCGACGTCCTGCCGGACAATGACCAGACCTGGGTGACGGTCCGCAAGGGCCAGGGCGAAGCTACCGGGCAGGGCCAAGCGGTGCGCGTGAACTCCGGCCAGCAGGTGCGCTTTACCAATGGCACCTCCATGGTGCATACGGCCGAAGAGGCGCCACAGCGTGACGGATTTGAGGATTGGGTCAAAATTCGCAACAAGAGGGAAGAGGGTTCCGTCTCGGCACGCTACGTCGCTCCCGGGGTGGTCGGCTACGAAGACCTGGATACCTACGGCACGTGGCGCGACGCGCCTACATACGGCCCGGTCTGGTATCCATCGGGTGTGGCTGTGGGCTGGGCTCCATATCGCTACGGCCACTGGGTCTGGGTAGCCCCCTGGGGATGGACTTGGGTGGATGACGCTCCCTGGGGATTCGCTCCCTTCCACTATGGGCGCTGGGTCTACTACGGCGGAGCCTGGGGCTGGTGCCCGGGACCGGTGGTGGTCGGCGTGCGTCCGGTGTACGCCCCGGCGCTGGTGGCCTGGTTCGGCGGGCCGCGCTTCGGCGTGAGCATCGGATTCGGTGGAGTCGGCGTGGGCTGGTTCCCGCTTGGCTGGGGTGAGCCCTTCCGGCCGTGGTACCACTACGGACCGGGCTACTTCCGCTCGGTGAACATTACCAACACGCGCATCACCAACATCAACGTTACGTCAACGTTCAACTACGCCAACCGTGCGTTTGTCACGGCGGCGCCGGCCTCGGGCTTTGTCGCCGGCCGCGCCATGCACCCGGTTGCCGTCCAAAGCTCCATGCTGCGCAACGGCGAGGTCATGCGCACGGCGCAGGTCGCGCCGGTGCGGGCGAGCGTACTTGGCGGACATGCAGCCATGACCAGGGGCGTTCCTCCGGCGCGCGCCTTCTCGCGTCCGGTAGTGACCAGGGAAGCGCCTCCGCAAAGGCCGCCTTCGTTCCAGTCGCAACAGTCAATGCTGGCAAAGAACAACGGTATGCCGCTCAATCAACGGGATATGAACAGTCTGCGGCAGCCCCAGGGTCAGAACGTCAACCGTGGCCCCGCAGCGCAGCCTCAGTCGGGCGGAGCGCAGCGCAATGTGCCGCGTCCACCGAATGCGGGCGGCGGTACGGCAACCACGGCCAACCGGACTTCACCGGCTATGAACGGGCGTGTCGTTCCGCGTCCGCCGCAGTCTGGCGCCGGTACTACTGGCGGAGCCCGGACGAACCGCACGGTTCCGCGTCCTCCGGACCGCGGCAACCAGGCAGCGGTGAATTCGCGGAGTACCGTGAACGGCGCCAACCAAGGAGCAGTTAACTCGCGCAATACGCCGAGCAACTCCACGAACCGCTCTTACGGAGGCCGGGCGAATACGACGCCATCCGTCCGTACCCCGTCCGAGGGCTCACCGAGCCATAGCGCAACTCCGGATGCCCACGGCGGCTCCGGTGGTGGCGGCTCTGAAGCCCGGCCTGGCGGCGGTGGCGGAGGAGGCGGCGGGTCTAGAGGCGGCGGCGGAGGCGGCGGCCCCAGGGGCGCGCTAGCGCCGCAACGCTCTTCCCAGCACCAGGCCGCCCGTGGCGGCCACGCCGGAGGAGGACGGCGAGGCTAGCCGGCTCACCGTCTGGCTACGGCGTTCCATCCTTTGCGAGGATGGAACGCCTTTTCCGTCTACGGCAGGTTTATTTCAAGTTTCAAAGTTTCAAGGTTTCAAGGTTTCGAAAACCTTGGAACCGATGAGAGCCGAAACTATGAAACTCTGAAACCTTGAAACCTGTTTCTACTGCTGCGGGATGAACGCCGACAGCCAGCAGCTCCCGAACAACACCAACCTTACGTTGCTTCTTTGAACTCCTGGACCGGCAACTGCATCTGTTGAAATAGAGCGAATCCAATAAGTAAGGGCGCACACGGGAAGAGTGGAGGTCGAGATGCTCGGAATCAAGTTCGCACGCCTGATCGAAAACAATTGTGAGCTGCTTGGCGAGGGCCTGGTGCAAAAGCTCAGGGCCTCGGGCCGCACCGATGCGTACCGATCCATCCCGGAGCATGAGCTGATGCACGACGTGCAGGTGCTCTACCGCAACATCAGCGAGTGGCTGGTGACCAGGACCGAGCTGGACGTGCAGCAGTACTACAACCGCATCGGCATGCGGCGCGCCGAGCAGGGAGTTCCGATCGGGCAGTTCGTCTGGGCATTGATCCTGGGCAAAGAGCACCTCTGGTCTTTCATGGAGCGAGAAGCTGTTACCGGAGGAGCGCTGGAGCTGGTCAACGAGCTCGGCTTCCTGCTGGCGCTGGAGCAGTTCTTCGACCGCGCCTTGTACCACGCGGTCAACGGCTACATGCAGCAGCAGCAAAAGAAGAGAACAGCGGCGTAAAGACAGTTCTTCGTTCCTAGTTCTTCGTTCTTCGTTGCGCGCTTTTCTTTGCTGACGGCAATGGCCGCGCATTTTCAGCTCTTTTTCGTTTCAAAAGCACCCGAACGAGCCGATAACTACAAACGAAGAACTAAGAACGAAGAACCGGTTTTCTGGTGCCGCACTCGCGGAAGGTCATGTTGTTGGCCGGGCTGCGGGTGGCCTTCTTCCAGTCCAGAAAAAGTTCGCCGTAGGATTTGGTGATGTAGTCGCGCGGCTCTACGCCAAGCAGGCGCGCGGTGCGGTCGATCCAGCGCGGCGGGCCCTCGATCTCGGCGATGATCCCAATGGGCGTGTGATCGACCACCACTTCACCCTCGCCGTCACTCCACTCGGAGCGGAACTTTTCATAGACAAAAACCGGCTGGTAGCCGAGGGCGCATAGCACGGAATCCAGCTCAGTCCCGTCGGCAACCGCCGTCTCGTGTTCGGCTCGGACCTTGTGCTTGCCCGCTGTCCCTTTGGCTTTATGGGTGAGCCGCCACTGCTCGCCGTACTTGCGCAGGCGCAGAATCTCGCCCTTGCGGCGCAGCGCAGCGCCGCGGTCGTAAAGCGTGTTGAGCTCATGCGTGGGCGGAGTCTTGCACTCAAAACCGGAGCTCGGCGAGCGCCTTCTCCAGCCGGCGAGCATCGGCGACACGGAACTTGATTTCGACTTCGGGCTTCTTCTTCACGATTTCAGATTGTAGATTGCAGATTGCAGATTGAAAAGCAATGCGCAAACTACGTTTCAAGGTTTCAGAGTTTCAAAGTTTCGATGTGATCGCCTTCTGTGGTCGACGGCACAACTGCTGAAACTTTGAAACCTTGAAACTTTGAAACCTAGACCTTAGGCATTTCGCCGCCTCAACACCGAGTGGGGGGCGGGTTAGAATAACCTCGTGTCCTGGCTGCGCAATCTTGGCACCACCCTGGAGATGATCAAGTGGGAGCACTCGGTGCTCACGCTTCCTTTCGGCCTGACCGGCGCGGTGCTGGCCGCGCGCGGTTTTCCCACGCTGCGGCAAGGCGTCTGGCTGGTGGTAGCGCTGGTGGCGGCGCGCTCAGCGGCCATGGCGTTTAACCGCCTGGCCGATGCCGCGATCGATTCCACCAACCCGCGCACCGCCGCCCGCGCGCTGCCCGCCGGACTGCTCTCCCGCCAATTCGTCATCCTGTTTGTCGCCGTTTCCTCGCTGGTGCTGATTCTGTCGGCCTGGATGCTGAGCCGGCTGGCCTTTTACTGCTCGCCACTGGCGCTGGGCATCATCTTCGGCTACTCCTACACCAAGCGTTTCACGCGCTGGGCGCACCTGTTTTTGGGACTGGCCATGGGAATTGCTCCCGCGGCGGCATGGGTGGCGATTCGCGGCACCCTGGACCCGCGCATTTTTATCGTCACCGCCGCGGTCATGTTCTGGGGCGCCGGCTTCGACATTCTCTACAGCTGCCAGGATTACGAGCACGACTGTAGCGCCGAGCTGCACTCGGTTCCACGTTTCTTCGGCATCGCCGGAGCGCTCATCCTGGCGCGCGTTTTTCACGTAATCGCCTTCGCCTTCTTCCTGTGGATGACCTCTGCTTTCACCCTGGGCTGGATCGCCACCGGCGGCGTGGTGTTGGTCGGCGTGCTGCTCGTCTATGAGCACTCGCTGGTGAAAGCGGACGATCTGAGCAGGCTCAACGCGGCGTTCTTTACCACCAACGGCCTGATTTCCATGCTGCTGCTGGTGCTGGTGGCCTGCGACCTGCTGCTGGATTAGTCGTTTCGTGATCCTAGGCACACGCCTCGCGCTGCGCTATCATCAAATAACTACAATGTCCGTGGCAGAGCGCAACCAGCATCCCTTTCAGACTGACGATCCCAGGCTCCGGCCGATTGCCGAGAAGGTCATGGCGCAGGAGCGCCTGGGAACCGCAGACGGTCTGGTGCTCTACCAAACGGGCGATATTCTGGCGGTGGGCTGGCTGGCCAATCATGTGCGCGAACGCATGCACGGCGACCGCGCCTACTTCAACGTCAACCGCCACATCAATCCCACCAACGTTTGCGTGGCTGCCTGCCGCCTGTGCGCCTTCGGGCGCCGCAAGGGCGCTCCCGGGGCTTACACCATGGCCCTGGAAGAGGCGTGGCGTTCGGCTGCCTCCGGCTACAGCGAGGCGGTAACTGAGTTCCACATCGTCGGCGGGCTGCATCCCGACCTGCCTCTGGAGTATTTCCTCGACCTGGTTCGCGGCCTCAAGGAGCGTTTCCCGCAGGTGCATCTGAAGGCCTTCACCATGGTCGAGATTGCCTTCTTCGCCAAGCGGGCCAAACTCTCCATTCGCGACACTCTGCTCAAGTTCAAGGAAGCGGGCGTGCAATCGATGCCCGGCGGCGGAGCGGAGATTTTCAACGAGCGCGTGCGCGCCATCATCTGCGATCACAAGATCGACGGCAACGAGTGGATCGAGACCGCCCGCATTGCCCACCAGATCGGGCTCAAATCCAACGCCACCATGCTTTACGGCCACATCGAAAACGACGAAGACCGGGTCGACCACATGCTTCGTCTGCGCCAATTGCAGGACGAGACGGGCGGCTTCCAGTGCTTTATTCCGCTCTCGTTCCATCCTGCGAATACCATGCTTCGCCATCTGCCCACCACGACCGGAATGCAGGACCTCAAGCAGATCGCGGTCGGGCGCCTGCTGCTGGACAATTTTCCGCACGTGAAATCCTATTGGCAGATGATGACCCCTAAGGTGGCGCAGATTTCCCTTCGCTTCGGAGCAGACGATATTGATGGCACGGTAGTGGAGGAGAAGATCTACCACGATGCTGGGGCAACGACTCCGCAGGGCCTCCGGCGCCGCGACCTGATCCGGCTGATTCAGGAAGCCGGGCGGCAGCCATTCGAGCGCGACACTCTGTATCGTCCGGTGGTGCGCGACGAGACGACCTTCACCATCGCCGTCTAAGGTTCGTCAGCTTCTCTCTCCGCCTCCTTTCCGTTCCGTGTGGCACGCCACGTGCTCGGCACATTTCGGTTCTTCCTGGCCTGTAAGTGGGCCGCCGGCAAGTCCTTTCCGAATTGTTAAAGCAACTTTTCATTTGCTCCGGTGCTTCTGTAGAAGCAGGTGTACAATTCCGGGCACAGGAAGAACCGCTGGGAACTCCTGTCCGGAGCCCACGCATGAACGTGCATTTCACGTACAAACTCTCCAAGACGTCCGATCTCGAAAAAAACATTACGCAGCAAATTCAGAAGCTCGAAAAACGCCTGCAGGTGTTTCGTCCGGACATGGTTTCGCTGATCGGCTCGGTGGACGAGCACCCCAAGACGGGCTTCGTAGTGGCGGTGAATCTGCGCCTGCCGTCGGGACAACTGGCGTCGCGCGAGACCGCGGACACGGCGGTCAGCGCCATCAAGGTTTGCTTCGACAGCCTGAAGGAACAGTTGTCCAAGCATATGGATCATCTGCGCGCCGATTGGAAGTGGCCGCGGCGCAGGCGCGTGGAGCGCACCCGCGAGGAGCCGCAGGTTCCCTTCGAGGAGACGCTGGCGGCGGTGCAACCCGAGCTGGTTTCCGAACAGGACATCACCGTCTGGCTTAATGCCAATCTGGAGCAGTGGAAGCGTTTCGTGGAGCGGGAGCTGAGCTACCGCAGCAGCAGCGGGCAGTTCAGGCAGCAGGAGATCATGGCGGAGGAGGTTATTGACGAAGCCATTGCCAACGCGCTGGACGGGCGCACGGAAAAACCCGAGAAGGTGACCCTGGAGCCGTGGCTGTACTTCCTGTCGCGCGCCGCCATCGACCGTCTCGCGCAACAGGCCCGCGGCGAAGATGGCCAGGTTGGATTGGATTCCAACGTGCGCGGCGAAGTCGCCAGCGGCAGCGATGAAGCCATGCTGCAGTTCCACCATCCTGACGAAATGGTTACCAACGAGAACCTCATTGCCGACGGGAGCGCCTCCACGCCGGAGGAGATCGCCGCCAACGACGAGGTGGTGGCCATGGTCGAGATGGCCCTGCGCCATGCTCCCCATGAGGATCGCGAAGCCTTCATCCTGTTCACCATAGAGGGCTTCACCGTACCGGAGATCGCGGTGATCTCCGGCCGCCAGCCGGAACAGGTGCATGCTTCCATTGCCAGCGCGCGCGAGCAGCTGCGCAAGGCCCTGCCGGTTACCGAGCAACTCAGAAACAAACTGATCGAGCATTCCAAGCCCGCCTGAGACCGGGGCCTCCGGCCATCCAGCCAAGGGCAAAGGAGGCTTGGGCCGGAGACTCGGCGAAGGCGAATAACGAGTTCAGGAGGTGCCGATGATTACACGAACGGAAATCCGCGAACTAGCCGACTTCGAATCGGCGCAGGGATGCGCCGTCACTTTTTGCTACCAGCCCGGCCCGCCACAGAACCAGTCGCATCGCGAGGAGGCGATCCTGGTCAAGGATCTGGTGCGCGGCGTCCTGCGCGAGATCGAGAAATCAGGCCGCAACCGCTGCGTCCGCGCCGATCTGGACCGCATTCTGGCCGTGGCGGAACAGCTGCATGGCAACAGCGGCAAAGCGAAGGTGATCTTCGCCGAATCGTCCCAGAACTTCTGGCGCGAGTACAACCTTCCCCCGTGGCTGGACGGCACGCGGCTGTTCATCAATCGCCGCTTTCATCTGCAGCCGCTGGCGCCGCTGCTGCAATACCGGCCGCGCGTCTGCGTCTGCGCCCTCGATCGCACCAAAGCCCGTCTGTTCGATTACCAGAACGAGCAGTGCAAGGAGGTCATCGGCTTCTTCAACGAGCTGCCGCGAACGCCTGAAATCGAAGGACTGGGCCGTTATGAGACCGGCCACGTCGGCCGGCATCTCTCCGAGCTGGCCAAGCACCACTATAAGCAGGTGGCGGACACGATTCTGAAGTTCTTCGAGCGCCGCGGCTGCGAGAACCTGGCCGTCGGCATTCGTGACGAGATCTGGCCCGTGTTCGAATCCGTTCTCCATCCCTATCTGAAAAAGAACCTCGTGGGCCGCTTCGCCATCGACCCGACAGTCGATGCGCAGCAGATCAAAAGCAAGGTCGACCGCTTGCTGTCCGAGCAGAATTCCAGCCGCCGGCAGGAGCTGGTGCGCGACGTCGTGGGAGAGGCGCAGCGCAAGGGACGCGGCGCCGCCGGACTGCGCCACGTGCTGCGCTCGCTCGAGCAGGGAGAGGTGCAGGTCCTGCTGTTAGGTGAGCGCTTTCATGCCGCCGGGGTCGTCTGCCGTCATTGCGGGCATATCGATTTCAAGACGCAGGTGAATTGCGTGGTGTGCTCGCATCCGGTCACTGCGGTCGAGGATCTCGCCGATCCCATCCTCGGCAGCGCCCTGCGCAGCGGCATCGAGGTAGTGTATGTGCAGGATGATCCGGTGCTGGAGGCCTCCGGTCACATCGCCGCCTTGCTGCGCTTCCGCGCCGACCAGAACAAGGCGGCACAGCAGGCAAGTTAGGAGATGGGATCTAGGGTTTAGGGGTTAGGTTTTAAGGGATTTGTCCGTTGATGCAGATTTCCCGTTTTCATTGATCCCTGAACCCTGATCCCTAATGCCTATTTTCGTGCCTTCCTCCAGAGCGCGCTTGTGCAGGCTTGAGCGGTTTGACCGGGTTCGCTCGTGTCTCTTACACTAATCTTTTGGCTTTGTAAGTACCGGGTCGGTGGAGACCCGGCCAATAGGGCCGACCGTTGTGATCTGTGGTTCCCAGCGGAGGCGCGCAGCCGTACCTCGCCGGAGTGATGGCGTGATTCCAACACTGATCTCGTGGTTCTAACACTGATCTGAAGGCACTTCCTTGAATTCAACAGAAACCAGCAAGAACGAAAGCACTAGCCCCTGCCAGCGCGAGGTTGCCGTCGAAATCCCGGCTGAAGTGGTGGCGCAAGAAGAGCAGGCGGTCGTCAGCAAGTTTCAGAAGTTTGCCCGTGTCCCGGGATTTCGCAAGGGGAAGGTTCCCGCCGCGATCATCCGCCAGCGCTTCGGCGAGGACATCAAGAGCGAACTGGTCGAGCATCTGGTGCCGCGTTACTTCCGCAAGGAGACCGAGAAGCAGAATCTCGTGCCGGTCTCGCAGCCGCGCGTGACCGACCTCGATCTGAATGCCGGCCAGCCGATGCGCTTCAAGGCGACCTTCGAGGTCCTGCCCGAAGTGAACGTCGAGGGCTACCAGGAGATTCGTCCGGACAAGCAGGAAGTCAGCGTCACGCCCGAGGAAGTTGACCAGGCGCTGGCCAATCTGCGCGAGCAGCACTCCAGCTACGAAAACGTGGAAGAGGATCGCCCGCTGGCCGACGGCGACTTTGCCCAGGCATCGTTCAGCGGCAAGGGGAAGGAAGAAGGCGCGGAGCCGGTCAACGTGGAAGACGTGCTGGTCGAAATCGGCGGGACCAACACCATCAAGGAATTCACCGAGAACCTTCGTGGCGCCAAGGCGGGCGAGGAGCGGCAGTTCGAGGTCAGCTACGCGGCCGATTTTCCCGAGCAGCGCCTGGCCGGCAAGACGGTTGGCTATGACGTCAAGGTGCGGGGCATCAAGCGCAAGAACATGCCCGAACTGAATGACGACTTCGCCCGCGAGGTGGGCAGCGAATTCGAATCGCTGGAAAAGCTGAAGCAGCGGCTGCACGATGACATCCAAGAACAAAAGACGCGCCAGGAAGAGCAGCGCGGCAAGGACAAACTCATTCAGGACCTGGTGACCAAGTTCGATATCGCCGTGCCGGACGCGCTGGTCGAGCAGCAGATCGATACCCGTCTGGAGCGCGGATTGCGCGCCCTGGCCGCCCAGGGACTGCGCTCCGAAGACCTGAAGCGGATGGACGTCGGCCGTTTGCGCGAAGGCCAGCGGCAGGCCGCGCGCCGCGAGGTTCAGGCATCTCTACTGCTGGACAGGATCGCTGACCTGGAAAAGATCGAGATCAGCGATGAGGAGCTGCAGAAAGAGGTCGATTCGCTGGCGCGCCAGATGCAGCAGACGCCCGAGGCCGTGCGCAAGCGCCTTGAGGAGAACGGCTCGATTGATCGCTTGCGGGCAAGGATTAGAAACGAGAAGACCCTGGACAAGCTCTACCGCGGAACGGAGTAGCCGGAATCAGGTTTCCCGGCGCCGTCGCGGAGGCGCGGTCCGCTGTATTATGTGTTCAGGTGTGCAGGACAGCGGTGAAGGCCGCCCCAGGCCCCAAGGAAGGCGGCTTGGGCGGGAAAAAGGTTGAGGGGCCCTGCGTCAGTTAACGCGCGCCCAGCCGGGCGCATCGATAAAGGAGCGAACCTATGCTTGTGCCCATGGTGATCGAGCAAACCAGCAGGGGCGAGCGTGCGTATGACATTTATTCCCGGCTGCTCCGGGATAACATCATTTTTCTTGGTACTCCGATCGACGACCAGGTTGCTAACCTGGTAATAGCGCAGATGTTGTTCCTGGAAGCGGAAGACCCCGAAAAGGACATTTCGCTCTATCTCAATTCGCCAGGCGGTTCGATCACGGCCGGCATGGCGGTCTACGACACCATGCAGTTCATTCGTCCCGACGTAGTCACCATCTGCATCGGGCAGGCGGCGAGCATGGCGGCATTGTTGCTGGCCGGCGGCGCTCCCAAGAAGCGCTTTGCCCTGCCGACCTCCCGCATCCTCATCCATCAGCCGTTGATCATGGGCGGGGGCATCTCCGGCCAGGCGACCGATATCGACATCCAGGCGCGGGAGATCCTGCGCATGCGGGAAATTACCAATCAGTTACTGGCAAAGCACTCCGGCCAGATGCTGGAGAAGGTAGAGCGCGACGTGGAACGCGATTTCATCATGAACTCCCAGCAGGCAAAAGAATATGGATTGATTGATGAAATCATCTTCAAGCACCGATAAGGTATTTACCCACTTGCGGTGCCGGTCTGGAAGTGGCAGTTTCCGGCTGTTCTGGATCCTGATAGGCCTAGGCCGGAAGTGGCGGACGGAAGGGTTCCTGGGGGCGGTTCACCAATGGTAACTTCCATTGGGGAAGCAAGTTGATGTTCAATTAAGGCAGTCCCAGGCCTGTGAATGACAGCCCCGAGGGAAAGGGGCGTATCAGCGGGGCTTCCGCCAGATAGACAGCAGCGCGAAACTCGCGTGGCAAGGAGTCCGAGGATCGTCTTGCTGCACGGCGGGCCGGCTGCTGCAAAAAGTTTGTCAGTGTCGAGGGAGTCACATGAGACGGTCTGGTTCGGATGAAGTTCTGCGCTGCTCGTTTTGCCACAAGTCCCAGGATGCTGTCGCCAAATTGATTTCTTCTCCCAGCGATTATCCCCGGGCCTACATCTGCGACGAATGTGTCGCCGTTTGCAATTCTATTCTCGAGGACGACCGCAGCGAAGCTCAGCCGGCGGCCGCTCCCAGTCAGCTGCCCAAGCCGCAGGAAGTGAAAGCCTTTCTCGATGAATACGTGATCGGCCAGGAACAGACCAAGAAGAAGCTGGCGGTCGCCGTTTATAACCACTACAAGCGCGTCTACATGAATCGCCAGCGCAACGGCGATATCGAGCTCTCCAAATCGAACATCCTGCTGATCGGTCCCACCGGAACCGGCAAGACCTTGCTGGCGCAGACGCTGGCCAAGATGCTTGACGTGCCCTTCGCCATTGTCGACGCCACCACGCTCACCGAGGCCGGCTACGTCGGCGAGGATGTCGAGAACATCATTCTCAAGCTGCTGCAGTCCGCCGATGGCGACGTCGCCCGGGCGCAGACCGGAATCATCTATATCGACGAGATCGACAAGATCGGGCGCAAGGACGAGAATCCGTCGATTACCCGCGATGTCAGCGGCGAGGGCGTGCAGCAGGCGCTGCTGAAGATCCTGGAAGGAACGGTCGCCAATGTTCCGCCCCAGGGCGGACGCAAGCATCCGCACCAGGAGTTCACGCCGGTCGACACCACCAATATTCTGTTCATCTGCGGCGGCGCCTTTGTCGGCCTGGAGCGCGTCATCGGCCGGCGCGTCGGCAAGCGCGCCATGGGCTTCCGCTCCGGCGAGACGCCGGGCGAGGAAGCTGGTAGCCCACAGCAAGCGCGACAGCGAACTGCTGCGCAAGGCGGAACCGCAGGACCTGATCAAGTTCGGGTTGATTCCGGAGTTCGTCGGCCGCCTGCCGGTGATGGGAATTCTGGACGATCTGGACGAGGATGCCCTGGTCGAAATCCTGACGCGGCCGCGCAACGCCATCACCAAGCAATATCAGCGGCTGTTCGAGTTCGAGAACGTCAAGCTGTGCTTCACCGCCGAGGCCCTGCGCAGCATCGCCCACGAAGCCACGCAACGCAAGGTGGGCGCGCGCGGACTGCGCATGATCCTGGAAGAGCTGATGCTCGACCTGATGTACCATCTGCCCAGCCAGAAGAAGGTGAAGGAATTCGAAGTCACGCGCGAGATGGTGGAGAAGCGCGACGTCTCCATCGCCATGCTGGAGAAAGCAGGGTAATCGCTCCCGCGGCGCTCTACGGCAAAACCAGGGATGTAATAGACCTTCAAGTTCTGCTCACCGTCGCCGCTCCCTGGTGGTCGCGGCGACTGGAACGTTTCGCTTCGGTATACACCATCCCTGGTTTTGCTCTAAGGGTTGGCAGTTTTCGCCCCGGCAAACTCAAACGGTTTGCCGGGGTTTCGCTTTCTCCCGGCGCGGTTGCGCATGGTTGATTCTCCCGGATTGCCTTTTCCCATTCCGAGACAATGCATTGACTGCAGGCGGCGTGCCTGGCGGGAGACAATTTGCCCTGAGTACAGATTCTCTTTGCGGAATCCGGTATTGAAAGAGGAGGAACTATTTGCGGTTTGGAGCTTATGGAATTGCCGGAGTGGCCGATGAAAGTTCTTACCCGGAAACGGGTACGCCCGCGCCGTTGTCTGCCTGGGGAGACCGCGGCTGCCGGTCGGCCGTGCGTGTGATCTCTGGAGCTTTCCAGGAGCGGGTTAAAGTGGCATGGATGGCTGGGAAAGAAATTTCCTGGGGCCTTGGTAACACTGTGCAACCGCAGAGTTATAGTGTGCAATTTTAGTGCCGTAAGGGTAAATTTTTGCCGTGCTCAGTGCGTTGGTCCCAAATTCGTCATCTCACAGATGAAGGGGATAGCCTAAGACACTTCGTGCGGCCCTGGCATTTGTTGCCCTAGGATGCCTACTGTAGTAGGCTCAAGAATAGAGGCGTGAGGCTGCGGGTTCTCTCTGGCAGCGCACAAAGGGAGCGGTATTTGGTGAGTTCTGCAAAGGAAAAATTCGAGACCAAAAAGCTGCCCATGATGCCGATCCGCGACGTCGTCATCTTTCCGTTCATGATGACGCCTTTCGTCGTCGGGCGGGAGTCGAGCGTTCGCGCTCTGGAAGAGGCGCTGGCCGGCGACAAGAGATCTTCCTGGCCACCCAGCACGACGCCAGCGTCGACGAGCCCAAGCCCAACGAGATCTACCAGGTCGGCACGATCGTCAACATCGTGCAGAGCCTCAAGCTTCCCGACGGCAACATCAAGGTGCTGGTGGAAGGCCTGGAGCGCGGCAAGATGCTGCAGGTGAACGAGGTCGACGGCTACTTCGAAGCGACCGTGCGCACGGTGAAGAACACGGCCGAGGTGACGCCGCAGATCGAAGCCGCCATGCAGCGCGTCATCTCGCCAGTTCGAGCAGTACGTCAAGCTCTGCCAGTCGCTGAACTACGAGACCATGGCGGCCACCGTCCGCATGGACGACATCGCCAAGCTGACCGACACCATCGCCGCCAATCTGCAGCTCACCATCGAGGAGAAGCAGGAGCTGCTGGAAATCTTCGATCCCGCCGACCGCCTGAACCGCGTGCTCGACGTTCTCGATATCGAGATCGAAAAGCTCAACATGGACCGCACCATCCAGTCGCGGGTCAAGCGGCAGATGGAGCGGGCGCAGAAAGAGTACTACCTCAACGAGAAGATCAAGGCCATCCAGAAGGAGCTGGGGCGCGGCGAAAAGAGCGAGTTCGACGAGCTGAAGAAGAAGATCGACAGCTCCGGCATGCCCAAGGACGTGCACGAAAAGGCGATGCAGGAGCTGAAGAAGCTGGAGGCCATGCCGCCCATGTCGGCCGAGTCCACGGTCTCGCGCAATTACCTGGACTGGCTGCTGGCCGTGCCCTGGAAGAAGAAGTCCAAGGAAGTGCGCGACATCGAGTTCGCCGAGAAGATCCTCAACGAAGACCACTACGGACTGGAGAAAATCAAGGAGCGCATCCTCGAGTTCCTGGCCGTGCGCCAGCTGGTCAAGAACCCGAAGGGCTCCATTCTGTGCTTCGTCGGACCTCCGGGCGTGGGCAAGACCTCGCTCGGCATGAGCATCGCCAAGGCGACGGGGCGCAAGTTCGTGCGCATGTCGCTGGGCGGAGTGCGCGACGAGGCGGAAATCCGCGGCCATCGCCGCACTTACATCGGCGCCCTGCCGGGCCAGATCATCCAGATGATGAAGAAGGCCGGCACCAAGAACCCGGTCTTCATGCTGGACGAGGTCGACAAGATGTCGATGGACTTCCGCGGCGACCCCTCATCGGCGCTGCTGGAGGTTCTGGATCCTGAGCAGAACTACATGTTCATCGACCATTACCTCGATGTCGAGTACGACCTCTCGCAGGTATTCTTTATCGCCACTGCCAACGTGCTGCACACTATTCCCGCTCCGCTGCAGGACCGCATGGAGGTCCTGCGGCTGCACGGCTACACCGAGCCGGAGAAGCTGGAAATCGCCAAGCACTACCTGGTGAAGAAGCAGCGCGAGCAGGCAGGATTGAGCGAGCAGAACATCAGCTTCAACGATGAAGCGATCACCGGCATCATTCGCTACTACACGCGCGAAGCCGGAGTGCGCAACCTGGAGCGCGAGATCGGCAACGTCTGCCGCAAGGTGGCCCGCAAGGTGGTCAAGGAAGGCGCAGGCTTACTCGATCGCCATCACCGCCGAGAACCTGAACGATTACCTCGGCGTCACCCGCTTCCGCGACACCCAGGTGAACGAGAAGAGCGAGGTCGGCCTGGTCACCGGCCTGGCATGGACCGAGGTCGGCGGCTCGATTCTTTCCACCGAAGTCACCATCGTGGAAGGCAAGGGCGCAAAGCCGATCCTTACCGGCAAGCTGGGCGACGTGATGCAGGAGTCGGCGCAGGCGGCCATTACTTATATCCGCTCCCGCTGGCAGCAGCTCGGGTTGGCCCGCGACTTCTACCGCAACATCGACATTCACATTCACGTGCCCGAGGGAGCCATTCCCAAGGACGGACCCTCGGCCGGCATCACCATGGCCACCGCCATCGCCAGCGCCCTCAGCCGCATTCCGGTGCGGCGCGACATCGCCATGACCGGCGAGATTACCCTGCGCGGCAAGGTGCTGCCCATCGGCGGCTTGAAGGAAAAGCTGCTGGCTGCTCATCGGGCGGGGATCATGGAAGTTCTACTGCCCAAGGAGAACGAAAAGGACCTGGCCGACGTTCCGGAGAACCTGCGCAGCGTCATGAAGCTCCGCTTCGTCGAGAACATGGACCAGGTTCTGCAGTGGTCGCTGGAGAGGCCGCTCAGCGAGCTTCCGGCGGTCGAGCCGGGCGCCATGTCGCCGCTGCCTCCGGCCGCTGATCCGCCTGCGGCAAGGCAGTAACGGAAACACCAGATCCTTGCTTCTGGCCCGCCTTCGGGCGGGCTTTTCTTTTTTCTGCTGGCGTTTTTGCCGCTGTTGAGGCAAGCTGCAGTCGAAACAATTCCTCGAACAGGGTCCCGGCGGTGGCCGTGTGTTTGCTGCCGGGGTTAAGCCGTCAACCTGCATCATATTCGTTTCAATCTGGCTGGTTGAGAAATGAGAGTCCACACCCAATTCCTGCTGAGCGCCACCGATCCCAGAAAGTTTCCGCCATCCGGTGCGCCGGAAGTCGCTTTCCTGGGACGCTCGAACGTCGGCAAATCGAGCCTCATCAATGCCCTGGTCGGCACCAAGATCGCCAAGACCAGCAACCTCCCCGGCCGCACTCAGACCATCAACTTCTTCGAGATTCGCTGGCCCGGGCGCCCCAACCCGGAGCTGCTGTTCGTTGATCTTCCCGGCTACGGTTTTGCCCGGGTTCCCCGCGATGTCTCCAGCCAATGGCAGGGATTTGTCGATCCTTACCTGAGCGGTCGCCCCTCGCTGTCGCTTTGTCTCTGCCTGGTCGATGCCAACGTGCCGCCGCAGAAGAGCGATGCCCAACTCATCGACTTCCTCCGCCACGTGGATCGCCCCCTGGTGGTCGTGGCTACCAAGGCCGATAAGGTCGGCTCACGCCTGCAGCCGGCATTGAATGCATTGCGCCAGGAACTTGGGGTAGAACGATTGATGCCGTTTTCTGCCAAAACAGGGCTGGGCAAAGACGAGTTGTGGAAGCTGATGCGCTCCGTGGCCGATGGAACCCTGCCCGAACTGAGAACCCCGGGGCAGGACTCGCTGGAATCCGCAGGGTAAGAACAGCAGTTTCAAGTTTCGCGTTTCCAGTTTCACGAAGTGTGCCTCACGAGTCGCCGTATTTGCGACAGGGTGAGGTCTTTCCGTCCCTCCCACTCTGTTTAGAGCAATTTGGTTGATGTAGCCGCAGCAACCTGAAGTGTCATCCTGAGTGAAGCGAAGGATCTGCTGTTGACGTGAGGAAAAAGCAGATCCTTCGGCTCCGCTGCGCATCGTCTCAGGATGACGCGCGAAAAAGGCGGCTACGCCCGGGTTGATCTGGACGGTTGTTCCCGTGGGCAAAGGGCTGCATATCGCCTGGCGTGGCGCGGCGCCGGCTTCTTAATCGCCGCTGCCGATCAGCGGAACGAAGCGGCAGCCGCCAAGATTCGTCACCTCGATTTTTCCGCCAGACTTGTATACCTGCTGCAGTTCCTGCTCCGCGATTCCGATGGGAATGACCAGAATCCCGCCGTCATCCAATTGCTCGACCAGAGCCGGCGGTATGGCCGAAGCCGCGGCGGCCACGATGATGCGCTTGTAAGGCGCGAATTGCGGCAGGCCCCCGCTGCCATCTCCGACCACCACTTCGATGTTTTGATATCCCAGCCGGGCGAAGTTGTGCCGGGCCCGCTCCGCCAGCGATGCGATTCGCTCGACGGTGTAGACCCGGGCGGCGATGCGGGAGAGGATCGCTGCTTCGTATCCTGTTCCGGTTCCGATCTCCAGCACGGTATCGGAGGTCTCGACGGCCAGCGCCTCGACCATGTAGGCCACGATATAGGGTTGCGAGATCGTCTGGCCTTCGCCGATGGGAACCGGATGGTCCTCGTAGGCCTCGTTCCAGGCGTAGCGCGGCACGAACTCGTGGCGCGGGACAGTGGTCATTGCCTGCAGCACGCGCTCGTCCTGGATGCCGCGGTCGGCGAGCTGTTGCTGCACCATGCGCGTCCTGCGCTCGAGATAAGGGTCGTGCTCCGTCGTGCTGGTCCATGGGCGCCAGAACGATTGCAGATTGAAGATTGCAAATTGCAGATTGAACTGCTTTCGATCCCGACGGCTATCCCCAATCCCGCAGGTTGCAATTTTAAATCTGAAATCTTAAATCGAAAATCTGAAATGCAGTTCTCAGTGTTTCCGGCGCCGGACGAAGAAGTCGAAGCTCACGACTCCGTTCTGGTCCCGAACTCCGACGATGGAAAGCCGCGGCGTGAGGAAGTACTCGAAGCGGATAAGCTGCTGGGCTGATTGCGCGACATTGGTAACGTAGGTCACTGTGGCCTTGTTGGAGACGGTTTGCTCCATGGTGAGCCGGGCATTAGCGCCGGTCTGCGTGCCGCCGACGTTGGGATCGATCTTGATGCGGCTGACCCCAAACAGCTTCTGCAGGCGGCTGTTGACGGCCGTATTGAGGGCCTGGCTGAGGATCGCGGTGGAAGCCGATGGGGCAGCGAGTGCTTGCTGGCTGGAGCCCGGAAGCTGGTTGGCCTCTTCCGTGCGTCCCAGGGCAAGCAGCGAGATGATATCGGAGGATTGCAGCGGCGGGTCCGAGCGGTAGTTCACGTTCATGCGGTTGAGGGTCCCTTGCAATCCCAGCGTGATGTCGTAATCGCGGACGCGCGTCGACGCCTCGATATCGATATTCGGATCGATGCCTACCGGATTGCTGAAGGTGATTTCGCCACGGTCCAGCCTGTACGTCGTACTGGCCAGGGTGAGGTTGCCCTCCAGAATGCTGATCCTCCCGAGGACGACCGGTTTGGCCGCGGTGCCGCGGATGTGCAGGTTCACGTTCCCCGACACCCGCGCCAGCGAGCTCTGTACCTCCAGTTGCGGCGTGGAGACGACGCGCACATCCAGCTTGACGTTGTTGGCCGGGGAAGCGGTGCTGCCCTCGATGCGAATCTGTTTGCCTTTCACCAGGTAGCTGGTGAAGTCGAATTGCGGATTCAGGGCAAGCCGGTTGACGACGACGTTGCCCGACAGCACGGCATCGCCGGTAGTGCCGGCAAAGGCCAGCTTGACGTCCACCCCGGAGCTGACGCCCTCCGGGTAGCGCAGGCGAATGTTCTTGCCCTCCGCCGTCACGTTAAACAGCAACGCGGGACCGCCGGCGGCCTCGCTGGCGGCTGCCGCCGCATCTTCGCCATAGCTGACGAATCCCCCAAGTTGCAGACGGCTACCTCCCATGGTGGCCGCCAACTCCTGCACTTGCAGCCTGTCCTGGTTGAAGATGAGCACGCCATTGATGTTGCTCAGCCCGTTGGGCACATCGACGTAGGAGACGGCTCCGTCGGTGATCCGCAATTGTCCCCTCAGGGCGGGCCTGGCGACCGTGCCGCGTACCTGGACGGACAAGTCGGCCAGTCCCCGCGAGCTGAGGTCGGGAGCGAAGGTCTGGGCCAGCCTCAAGTCGGACTTCGCCTCCGCGTGCAAGTTGAGGCGCCGATCACCGCCGAGCTCAGCCTGGCCCTGCAACTCGAAGTAGTGCTGGTGCAGGCCTTCCAGGCGGAACTGATCGACCTTCAGCGCGCCGTCTTTCAGAGACAGGCGAAGCGGGCCCGCATTTTGCACCGGCAAGCCTTCCAGCGAGCCGTTTGCCTGCGTTACCCGCAGCTCGCCCGCGAGCGCCCGTGGCGTTCTGGCCGGTCCTTCGAGCTCGAGTTCGCCATCGACCACGGCGTGAGCGGCGTGTCCGGCTGAAGAAGAAGCTGCGCAGTCCCGCATCCAGGGCGAGGTCTTTGGCCACGGCTTTCAGCTTCATCGGCACATCGCCGCGCAACTGGAAGCGTCCGTCGACCGCCAGCGAGCCCTGCGGGAAACTGGAGCTCGCGGTCAGCGTCGTTTCCTCACCGTGCGTCGCGACCTCCACGCGAAACTCGCCCAGCCTCTCGTCGTTTACATAGAGGTCGCGCAGGCGCAGGGAAGCATTGATCACCGGGGCGTCGGGTGTTCCCGAAGCTTGCGCCTCAAACGCCATCGCGCCCTGAACGCGCAGCCGGCGGGTTTGCAGGCTGGGAATCTGATCGAGCTGAAAATTGGCGCCATGCAGGGCGAAGGTAAACTCCCGCCTGGAGAAGTTGTAGGCGCCGCTCCCGGCCACTCGGCCCAGGTTGCCGACGGCGTTCAGGCTCTGAGCCCGCAACTGTCCGTCCTTCAGTTCCAGATCAGCGTCTATGGAACGCGCTGTCTGACCGTAGGCCGTAACGTTCCTCGCCCGTATATGTCCGTTGCCCTGCGGTTGACGACGGGTTCCGCGGAGCTGGAAAGCTCCCTCCAACTGCCCGGCGACGGGGGAGCCGGTTGCCGCTCCGGCGAGTGACTGCACTTCGCTGACCTGTGCGTTGCGGAGCTGTATCCGCAGGTCAAGCGGTGAGGAGTCCGTGAGCTCTCCAGCGGTTAACGCGCACGTTCCATCCACATCGACCTCGGTGGATCCATGCGTCAGTTTTCCATGACGAAAGGAGAGCAGCGCGGGAGAATAAACCAGGTCAGCCTGCAGGCTGTCCCAGTGGATACGCGGTGATGCCGGCTTGGCTGGCGGCGGCGCAGGTCTGAGATATCCCAACAGGCGCGCGGGCAGCGACGCTGCCTGTGCCGGCTGACGCCGCTCGGGCTCCTCCGCGATGCGCGGCATCGCGGTGGAGAAGTCGCGCAGCTCGAGATGCGCGGCAAGCTCCGGGGAGGCGGCCGTTCCCGACAGCGTGCCAAACAGCGAAAGCGCTCCCTTGATCTCCGCGGGAAGCGGCTGCCGCAGGTGCAATCGCTCAAGCGACGGCTGCAACTCTTCCAGCTTGCTGGTGGAAAGCGAAAAGCGAATGCTCGAGCCGCGAGCGCCGGCCATTCCGCTCGCCTGCAGGCGGGTGGCATGGCTCGCCGCGGTCAGCTCGGCAATCTGCAACAGTCCTTGCCTGCCGGAGTATGTGCCGCGAAGCGCCGCGGTGACCGGAATCTCTCCCGGCGCGGCTTGCCCGGGCGGCGAGACATTCAGGTCCAGTTTGGCCTCGGCGTTGCCGAGCGAGCCGCGCCAATTCAGGTCAACCGTGCCGCTCGTATTTCCGGCCAGTTTCAACGGCGATGCCTGCCGGAAGAACATCGCAAACGCCTGCTGCAACGGCAGCGTGCGAAGCACGAAACTGGCCGAGCCCCGCTCTTCCGCCTGGGATGGCCCGCCGGTATTTGCCCCCCGCCAGTTGACGACCTCGGCCTTTCCGCTCAGGCTGCCCCCGGGCAAGGAGACGAACAGGTGCGGGACGGCGATTCGCCCGGAGTCGGCCGTGTATTCTAATCCTCCGCTCAGCTCCCGGAGAGCGAGCGAGCCAGCCACCCAGGTCAAGGATTTGACGACCATCTTGCCGGAGGAGGCCAGCGAACTTTGGCTGACCGTCGCATTTCCCTCTGCCTCGATACGGCCCGCAGCCGCGGGCGTGAAGCCCGCCATCCTGGTCAGCTCGGGAGCGTCCCCCTCAACTTTGTAGACGAAGCTTGCTTGAGGATTGCTCCAGTCGCTCAACTTTCCGCTGACCTCCAGTCGCGAGCGTTGGCTGGCGATCGCGAGCGATTTAACGGTCGCGCCCTCCGGCTGCAGCGTGAGTTGGGCCTGGGCCTGTGCCAGCGGCGCGTATCCTCCTGACGCAGCCATCAGTTGTCCGGCTTGCACCTGGGCGTCATAGCCGTGCTCGGCGGCCTTGTAGACGCCGATCAGGGAGAGGTCTTTGGCCGAGAAGTCCAGGGGCAGACGGCGCTGGTTCCAAAGCAACCATCCGTCATGGATCTCCAGCCGCTCCAGCGAGAGGTCGTGAAGTTTCTGGACGGCATTATCGCCGTGCACCAGGGGCTTGAAGGGCGGATGATTGCTGCGGCCATCGGCGCCGACGATGATGTGCACGACCGGACGGTCCAGCACCAGTTCGCGCAGAGCTATTCGCCTCTGCAGGATGGAAAGGATCTTAATGCGCGCCCGGAGATGATCCACCGAGATGTAAGGTTGTTCGCCGGCTGTCTCCAGGCCGTGAATGGTGAGCTTGTTTACGTCGAATTGCAGGTGCGCGAGCTGCCAGCGGAATTGCGCGATCTCGACCGTGCCGCCGGAGATGTTCTCCAGCTCGGCCACCAGCTCGCGCCGCATACGGTCATGAAAATAGCTGCTGGTGACATACCAGCCCGCCGCCAGAAAAAGCGCCAGAACAGCCAGGCCGACGATTGTTTCCGTCAGCGGCCAAGACCATCGGGGTTGACCCGGCAAGCGCTGTCGCGCCGGTTCGGCCAGGGTTTCGCGGGCCTCGCGCAGGTCGCTCACTGCGGCCTCATTGCCGGTCCAGGATGGAGAATGACATTCCTTTGCGGCTGGAGCCTGCGCCGCGCGCGCTTTCCACATAGGGCTCCAGAATGCTAACGCCGCCCTGGCCGCGCAAGCTGGCCAGCCAGGCGCTGAGCTGGGCGTCGATCTTCTGCTGCAGCAGTATCTCCCGGATTTGCGCCTGCACGCGCGAAAGCGGCTCCGGCGCCGCTCCCCGCTGTTTCAGCTCAGGCAGCAGCTTTTCGTTGTAGTAGCTCTGGATCTCTTTCCAGGTTACGTCGGCGCTGGGGCGCAGACGCGTATCGACGAAGTGCATGATCTCGATCTGATCTTGCAGGTACTTGCTCAGCTTCTGCTCGTCGATGGCATAAGCCGTCATCATCTCCGCCCAAGCCGCCTCGGAGGCCGCTCCTGGGAGCGAGGCACGCAGCTCGCGCAGGCGGGTGCGTGCCTGCTGGGCGAAACCAGTCAACTGGCTGGGCATCTGCTGCCGGATCAAGGCGCGGTCGATAAGCCGTTCCATGGCCGAGTGCAAATCTGCGGCAGCGATCTCAGCCGCCGGCTTGCCCTGCGTCAGCGCCTCGATACGGGCTGCATCCTGCACATCGCTGGCCAGCACCGGCTCCTGATTGACGCTGGCTACCACGCGATCGACAAGCTCGGGGCTGGAAGAAGCGGCTTCTCCCGCTGGCGAAGGGGTTACGGCCGCCGCAGGGAGACAGCCAGGGCGGTCGGAAAAAGAACAACGGAGGCAATAAGCCGAAGAAATCTCATTTGGAACGTCTGTCGATGCCGATAAGAGCTGGAGCTACAGCGGATTCAAAGTGGCTGTACCCTTCGCTATCACCGCCGGGCTGCTCGCCCGGCTACGGCACGGGGTATAGCTTCCGCGAATCCGGCCTAAACAACCATATTAAAACGTTTGCCCGATGCTGAACGATATATTCACGCGCCTTAGCTGGTCGACATGCGCCTGGCCGGGTACCGATTGCACGGCGAAGTATGCCGGATTCAGGGCATAACCCACATCCAGGCGCACCGGCCCGATAGGGGTATGGTAACGAAGCCCGCCGCCCACCGCCTGCGCGATGTAGTTGAAATCACAACTTCCGGTCAGGGTCTTGCAGGCCTGCTGATCGCGCTGTGTCCAGTGTCCCAGGCTGCTCCACATGTGCGATACCGTATCGAAGGCATTGCCGGCGTCGTGGAAGACCACAAAGCTGAACCCCTGTCCCACCAGCGGCAGGGCGACCGGCGGAGTGCGCAGTTCGAAGTTGTTGATAAACATGGCGTTTCCACCAACCGGGAAGCCTGAAAGCTGGTCCCTTGGCCCTGCTTGATTGAGCGCGAATCCGCGAAGAGAGTTGCCGCCGCCGGTGAAAAAATGTTCCGGCAGCGGCACAACGGTCGAGCTGCCATAAGGCGACTCCAGGCCGATGCGGGTGGAGCGCGCGAAAACATAGCGCTTACCGAGACGATGATAGGTGGAGTTCTGGGCCAGAATGCGCCCGAAGGTCGCCTCCGAGCCCAGCCAGCCGGTGGCCACGCCGAAGTCGGCCGTGGTGAACATGCCCTTGGTGGTGTTGAGAGGGTCGTCCCGGGTATCGCGCACAAAGGTAACGCTCGGAATTCCGATGCGCACCGGAGCGGCGTAAATGGAGGCCAGGTCCGGACTGAAGCCGGCGGGAAAACTGCTGGGGTCAACCTTGTCGCGCCGGTAGCTGAAGCTGTAGACGATGCGGTTGGCGCGCGTCAGACGTTGCTGCAGTTGCAGCGATCCCCCCAGGCGCTCGGCGGTAAAGGTATTAACGTCGCGCGTGTTGTCGTAGAGAAACGTGGTGATGAAACGCAGGCTGGGATGACCGAACCAGTGCGGCTGGTCGAAGCTGACCAGCGTCCGCTTGATCAGGTTTCCCAGTTGCCCCTGGAAGTTCAGTGATTGGTCTGTTCCGCGGAAGTTGATGCGGGTGACGCTCATCGATGCCGTGGGGCTCACGCCCGTGTTGCCCTGAGGGTTGGTACCCGGCTGGCTGCCGGTCGCAAACTCTATGCCGCCGCCGAAATGGAATGTGTACCGCCGCGCTTCCTGCAACTGGTAGAGCAGGTTCTTGCGCTCCACGTTCCCGTCGGGATTCTGCACCGCCATGCTGACTTCATTGAACAGCCCGAGATCGTAAAGCCGCGATTGCGTCTGTACCATCTTCGACTGGTCCAAAGGGTCTCCCGCTTGCAGATTGAACTGGCGGCCCACCAGGCTGCGGCGTGTATGCTCCAGTCCTGAGACGAGCACGTTGTCGACGTAGAATCGCTCGCCTTCCGTGATGGTGTAGGTCAGGTCCACGTATTTCGGGTCATCCTCGACCGGCTTTGCCGCCGCCTCGAAGCGTACTTGAGGAAACCCCTGGTTGAAGTAAAAGTTGACCAGCGATTCACGATCCGTGCCCACATTGGCTTCCGAGTAGGGTTGCCCGGGGACGTTGGACAGGTCCTGCCGCAACCGCGCCTCGGGAAACGTCTGATTGCCCGTGATGACGAGGTTCCGCACCCGCACCTGCTGACCTTCGGCAATGTTGATTACCGCCTGCAGCTTCTGCGGGTCGCCCTGGTAATTCTCGAGGATGCTGCTGGTGACCTCGCACATCGGGGAAGCCGTTGGCCTGGTACAGCGTCTTGATGGCCGATACGTCGCCGGCCAGAATCGATGGACTGAAGCGGCCCTTCTGGAACGGCCGGCCGACGGTCTGCGAAGACATCCGTTCGCGCAGCGTCTCCTGGTCGAAGTACTTTGCGCCTTCGATCTTGATGTTCACCAGCCGGTGCCGGGGGCCGCGCTCGATGCCGTAAAGGATTTTTACGCTGTCGTCCTCGCGCCGTTGCTGGACGCTCACCTCGGCGTCGAAGTAGCCTTCCGACTGCAGGAACTCCCGCAGGTTGCGGCGGCCCTCATTCAGCAGGTCCTCGTCGACGGCGCCTTCCTGGTAGATCGGAACCTGCTTCTTCATCTGGCCGCTCGAAACCCGTGCTCCCTGCGCCATGATTTCGACGGCCGGACCGGGGTGCACCTCGATCGTGTAATCGACCGTATTGCCGGGCTCATTGTAGGAGCGGGCAATCGCCACGTGCGCTTCCAGGCGCTTGTCCTTCTGGTAATGCTTGCGCAAGCGCCGCAAAGCGCGCTGTACCTCTCCTTTGCGGACGTAATTGCCGGGATGCAGGCGGGCCATGTCCTCCACCGACTCGACCGGCATGTCCGGATTCCCGGCCAGCGTGACCTGGCCGATGCGCGTCACGGCGCCTGGCTCCACGTGAAAGGCTATGTTCATCTGCTGTGTCGCCGGGTCGGGATTCTCCACATAGGTGATCCGCGACTGGTAGTAGCCGCTTTCCTGCAGCACGCGGTGCATACGCTCGAGCGAGTCTTTCAGCCGCTCCGGCGAGTACGGCAAGCCGAGCTCCAGCGTGGCCGCGTTAATCATCTCGCTGGACCGCGGACCGTTCTTCGGCAGGCCGTCGACCGTTAGCAGGCCTATGAAATAGCGCGGGGTGGTACGAAAAATTAGAGCGATCTCTCCCGCTCCCGCCGGCTCGGAAACAACATCGATGGTTTCGAAAAGATGCGTCTCGTAAAGCCGCCGGATGCTTTGCCGGATCGCCTCGCGGTCAACCGGCACTCCCGCCTTCTGCTCGATCAACCGCCGCACCCACGGGGCTGAACCCATGGGCGTGCCCTGCAGCTCCACCTGGGATACCACCTGAGCCGGCAGCTTATGAACCGCTGCCGGGGTGGGGTGCGCACTGTCCTGAACGGCTTGTGTTGCGGCGTGAGCGGCCGGGCAGAGAGCCAACAGGAGTGTAATGGCTCGGATTAACACTGAGGATGTGGCTCGCAAGAGCCCCCTTTTGGCCGCCCGTCATCGGAGCAATTTAAGATCGTGGTATCCCCGGAAGCCCTAACTTTAGTCCGGTGAATGAGACGCCGGAATCGGGAATTTACCTCTGTGCGCGGCCCCAGCGACTTACACCGCGCACCTTTCCGCCTTAGACACGTGGGCGAAACCCGGCCTTCCGCGCCGTATTCTTCGCCAGTGCCTGCCGGAAAAAAACCGCCAAAAGGGCAAAAAGTCTCGGCGTCTTCCAAGACGGACCTGAATACAAGCCCCGGCCGCCGGATTCCGCGCCCGCTGGAATCAATTCGGATGCCCACGGCAACTCACTTATAATAAACGGTTCCGGCAAGAATCATGGCGCAAACAACGAAATTCGAAGATCGCTACTCGCGGCAGATTCTGTTTCGCGGCATCGGGGCGGAAGGGCAGAAGAAGCTGGCCCAGGGACGCGTAGTCATCGTCGGCTGCGGCGCCACCGGCTCGGCCCTGAGCTCATTCCTGGCCCGCGCCGGCGTCGGTTACCTCCGCATCGTCGACCGCGACTACATTGAGCCCAGCAACCTGCAGCGGCAGGTTCTGTTCGAGGAGGCCGACGCAGCTGAATCCCTCCCCAAGGCGATAGCCGCGGCGCGCAGAATTGCCGCCTTCAACTCCGAAATCCAGGTCGAGCCGCACGTCGCCGACTTTGACTCCGGCCAATGCCGAAGAGCTGCTGGGCGGCGTCGACCTCATCCTGGACGGCACCGATAACTTCGAAACCCGCTACCTGATCAACGATTACGCCGTCAGCTCTTCCAAGCCGTGGATTTATGCCGGCGCGGTCGCCAGCTACGGGGTGACGATGAACGTGCTGCCGCGGGAGACGGCATGCCTCGCCTGTATATTCCCGGACGCCCCGGGCGGAGTGGTCGAAACCTGCGACACTTCAGGCATTCTGAATTCACTGGTCGGCGCTATCGCCTCGATCGCCGCCACCGAGGCCTTGAAGCTGCTCGTCGGAAGTCGCGATAAGATGCGCCGCACGCTGCTCTCTATCGACCTGTGGACCAACGACCGCGCCGAGGTCTCGACCGACCAGTCCGCGCCCCGGCTGCCGCGCCTGCGACAAAGGAGACTTCATTCATCTCTCGGGCGAGGCCAGGCCGCACATCAGCATGTGCGGGCGCAACTCGGTGCAGATTCACGAGCGCAATCGTCCCATCGATTTCGCCGAGATGCAGGAGCGCCTCGCAGCCGCATGGCACCGTCCGCTACAACGAGTTCGTGCTGAAGTTCTGGCGCGATCCTTACGAGCTGACGCTGTTCCCCGACGGCCGCGCCATCATCAAGGGAACGACAGATGCTGGTGTTGCGCGAAGCCTGTACGCCAGGTTCATTGGGTCGTAAAGCAGGGACTAGGGATTAGGGGATAGGGAACAGGGGCGGGGAACTGGGCCACTCCCCCGCGTATCCTACATCATTGACACTCGAAACTCGAAACTTGAAACCGTACCGCGGCCGCCTGGCCCCTTCGCCCACCGGCCTTCTGCATCTCGGGCACGCGCGCACCTTCTGGACCGCCTATTGCCGCGCCGTGGAACACGGCGGAGTGCTGGTGCTGCGCAACGAAGATCTCGATCCCGACCGCTCGCGTCCCGAGTTCGTCACGGCCGCCGAGGAAGATTTGCGCTGGCTCGGCATTCACTGGCAGGAAGGCCCTGACCTTGGCGGCCCCTACGGGCCGTATTCCCAGAGCCAGCGTCGAGACTTTTACCTGAAAGCCTGGCGGCAACTGCGCCAGGCCGGGGCCATTTATCCCTGCACGTGCTCACGCAAGGACCTGCTGCTGGCCGCCCAGGCGCCACATGACGCCGACGACGAGCCTATCTATCCGGGCGCCTGCCGCGGACGCACGCTCTGACGCCGAAAGCCCGGCGGGGATCAACTGGCGCTTCCGCGTTCCCGATGGCGAGGCGATCAGCTTCAACGATCTTCGCCAGGGAATGCAGGAGTTCATCGCCGGTCGCGATTTCGGAGATTTCCTGGTTTGGCGTCGCGATGATGTCCCGGCATACCAGTTGGCCGTGGTAGTAGACGATGCGGCGATGCGCATTACGGAAGTGGTGCGCGGGATGGACCTGCTGCGCTCTACGGCGCGGCAAATCCTGCTGGCGCGCGCGCTGGGTATCGCGCCGCCGGATTATTACCACTGCCCGTTGGTGCTCGATGAAAATGGCGCCAGGCTGGCCAAACGCCACGAGGCCCTCAGCCTTCGCCGCTTGCGCGCCGCCGGAGCCTCACCGCAGGCGCTGATGAAGATTGAAGATTGAAGATTGAAGGTTGAACGTTGCCCTTCCTTCCTCTGATGTCATTCTGAGAGAACGCAGTGAGCGAAGAATCCCTGATGTGTTTGTAAGCAGAGGAAGCCTGAAGCTTTTCTATAGAAAAGCTTCAGACGGCGCGGGATCGCGAGATTCCCCAGAGATGCTTCCTACCCCAACGAACGCTTTGTTCGTTGGGGACCCCGGTTCGCGCCTCCTCAGAGGCGCTCAGCATGACATCGGCAACTAGAAGATCCGCTTAAGACCGCTGACAACTTGATTTCAATCTTCAATCGGCAATCTTAAATCTGCAATTCTCTTACTCGCTCTCCTTCGCCGAGTCCTGTCCAGCTGGTGTCTTGGCCGCGTCCGCAGGCGGTGCAGATGTGGCTGGAGCCCGCTTGCCGCTCTTACTCTTTGCGGCAGGCTTGGTGGAGGCTGGGGCGATAGGAGCGTATTTAGCCAGCGCGGCCGTCCACGGAGCCGCGTCCTGCGGCACCGGGCTCAGGTTGCCGAGCAGCAACGTCTTGAATGGAACCATGCGGCCGTAGAAGGCGCGCGTGTCGTTCTTGTGCTGGCGAATGGAAGCGCCGTTCAGGCTCACGCCGGCGAAGATTCCGCGAGCGCGCGAATAGGTCAGCACCTCGGCGCGCATCTTCCAGTCGGTCATGCCTTCGGCCTGCCGGCCGACCGGCCCGGCGGCGACGGAGGCATCCGCCCCCAGTTTGAACTTGCTGGAAAGCAGGTTCCGCATGCCGTTGTCGTTCATTACCAGCATGATCAGGTCGACGGCCTGCCCGCCGATCTGGAAGCCAAAGCTGCCGCCCTCCAGCACGAAGAAAGCCGGGGCGCTCCAGCCGTTGGCAGTGCGGCAACTGGCGATTCCCTTGCCCCGGTTGACGCCGACGATAAATGCGCCTTTCAGCATGGAAGGTACCACGGCCACGCATTTGGCTGAGCCGAGGATATCTTCCGGAATGCCTTTATCGGGCGCGGCCATGATTTCGCGCAACACGGTGGCGGCATTATCGATGCGCAACACGTCATCGCTGCGCTCGTCGGCATAAGCCAGGCCGGAGAAACCGGAGAGGGTCAACAGCAACACAACGGCAAAGAATTTCTTCATATCCACTCCCTGCACACACATTTATCTTACGACGCGCGGGGCTGCTGATTGTCAACCCGCGAAGAAATCGGAAGTTGCTTGCTTGATTCCCTTAGAGCGGATTCAAAGTGGGCGTACCCTTCGCTATCACCGCCGGACTGATCGCCCGGCTACCGCACGGGATATACCTTCCGCGAATCCGGTCTAGATTCGCCGGGCGCGAAGGTGGAGCGCGAGGTGGAACTCACCTCGCTCAGCACGTGGATGAAGGTTGAACGAGCGGAAAGAGCGCATGCAGGGAAGCGCACCGTCGTACCCTGACGAGCCAGGCCGCCGCGCTCCTAGCGGCTGACCACCATCGAGTGGGTAATGGCGTGCACCGAGAGGGCGATGCGGTTCTGCACGCCCACCTTGCGCATCAACTTGGCCACGTGCGCCTTTACCGTGCGTTCCTCGATGCCGAGCACCGATCCGATCTCCTTGTTGGAGCGGCCGGCGACCAGCAGTTCCAGCACTTCCTTTTCGCGATCGGTAAAGACCACCCGGCCTGCCGGAAAGATCCTTCCGGGCGAAGACGTGACCCGCTCGATGAAGGTGGAGAGCACGCGCCGTGGCGCCCACACCGAGCCCTGGTGAACGATGTGGATAGCCTGGGCGAACTCCGCCGGTGAAGCGGCCTCGTCGACGTACCCCTTGGCGCCGGCAGCCAGCGCCTTCAGAATGGTTTCGTCGTCGGTGCCCATTCCGGTCACCAGGATTCGCAGGTCGGGCCGCGCTGCTTTCAGTCCGGCCATCATGTCGAACAGGTTCTGGGAGCCGCGGCTGCCCAGCAGTATCAGGTCAATATCGCCTCTGGTAGAGATCTCGGCGGCCGTGACAGCGTGTAGCTCCAACTCAGGTTCGGAATCGAAAAGAGCACGGAAGCCGATGAAACGCAAAGGATCACTCTCGACCACGGCGATGCGTATGGGAGGCCTCTTGGTGGGTGTAGATTTCATGTTTCCGTCCTGAATCTCAGCGTTTAGCATAACCATTCCGGTGCTCTTTTCAAAGTGCTGGATTCGTTGGGATTAGCCCCAAAGTACATTGTACTGAAGGGCATCATACTCCCAGCCAGGCCTTTTGCGCGTAAGGAGTAGCAATGAAACCGTTTCTGAAATTGTCCTGTCTCGTTTTGGCGCTTGTACTTAGTACCATGCCGGCCATGGGCCAGGAGTACCAGCCGAAGTTCGCCGGCGATCCGGCGCGCTCGCAATCCGAGGCGGTAGCGTTAGGTTACATGCGGGTGGTGCTGGGCGCGGAGCGCGCTTACAAGCAAAAGCGCGGGCAGTATGCCTCCAGCCTGGCGGCGCTTGTCGGCCAGGGCTCCTTCACCAAGCGCATGACGAATCCCATCCGCGGAGATTACAGAGTGCGCTTCAAAGGAACCGGCGAAAATTTTGCCCTGTGGCTGGACGCCCAGCCGCAACCTTCCGCCCAGCATCGGTCTTTCTTCGCCGATGAGCGCGGCCCCATCCGTGCCGAGGAAAGCAAGAGCGCGGGGCCGGAATCCCCGCTCGTCAAGCGCTAGCAGCTAACGCGTTCTTAAGTTTCGTCCCGCGCCGCCTGGAAGCACGCAGCGGAAGTCTTGCTGAGGTGTTAAGGGCGGCCTCTGCTTCTACTCTCAGCCTAGGGCATTCCTCCCTGATTAATTAGGTCTTCAGTCGCATTCCGATTTACCGTCCGCACCGGCACACTGCCTGCAAGCGCCCGTCCCAGAGCCGAACTTTACAGGCATGACGCAACTTCCTGGGGGAATGATGCCTGCAGGGGAAACGGCTCCGACGGGCAGTAGCGGGCCGCGGGGATAAACGTTCCTGCGGCCCGCGTACGCATTTTCCGCCACCCGCTCAGACGAGCGCGGCGGGAGAAATGTCCGGGCATTGTGACCTACAGGGCCATCAGGAACTCCGGGCTGGGGCTTAGCCTCCTGCTCTTTCTCTGCCTGCCTGGCTTGGCGCAGAGCGTGCCGCAGTCCGCCACGCCCTACGACGCCCAGTTCTCCCAACTGGTATCCGAATTCGCTGGCGCAAAGAGCGACAGCTATCGGGCTGTGCTGCTCAATCGTGCACTGGATCTGCGAATCTTCCTGACCGACCGCTCCGCTGTTGCCGCATGGTTGATCAGCGTTCAGACAGCAGACTCCGGATCGGCCACCCCGGCGCATACACACGCCCTGCATGTGAGCGAACCCATCAGGACGGAAGCGGCGCGCCTGCTGCGCGAGATCGCCCGTGCGCAAGGGGAAACGGTTCTGCCGTCACTGCCGCAGTCGACGCTCTTTCTGGGAGCGGCGGAGACGGAAATCGGCTCAGGCTCCTCCTCGCCAGAAGCGTTGCGAGCCGCCGGCCTGCTGCAGTTGGCCGCCCACCAGCCGGAAGCGCAGGCCACCCTGGAGCGCTATGCCCATCAGGCAAACAACGCCGATGCCTGGGTCAAATTCAGCCGCGCCTGCGCCAATCAGCTCTGCCGTTTCTCGGCTCTGCAAACGGCGCTCAAGCTTCAGCCCGGCAACCGCGAAGCGCTTTGGGAGCAGGTGGACTACTACCGCGAGCGCGGGCAGCGCGAGCGTGTGCGGCAGCTTCTGGAGACGATCCTGGCCTCCTCGCCCTCTGATTTCGTCGCCCAGAAATCTCTGGCCGACCTGCTGCTCGACGAGGGACGGAACCAGGCGGCGCTGGAAATCTTCGCACGCCTCGAACGCCAGTTCGCCACGGTTCTCTGGGTCAAGCGCGAAGCCGCTACTGCCTATGAGCGGCTCGGCTTCAGCGGCAGGGGCATCCCGCTGGCTGCGCAGGCCTTCGCCGCTAACCGCACCGGAAGCGCCGAGCAGGCACTGTTGATCCGCCTGGCCGGCGCCACGCATGACATCCCGCGCCTGTGTTCCACCTACGAGACGATTCTGCAACTCAGCCCCGCCGACGGTCCGACCATTGCGCAACTGGCGCTACTGCGCTGGCGCTCCGGAGAAACAGGGACGGCACGCGAGATGATTCGCGCGGCCCTCGCCAGGGACCCCGCCAATCCCGACCTGGTGAATGCTGCTCTGCAACTCGACGCGGGCAAGCACGAGAACGCCGACGCGCTTGTTCCGGCGAGTTGGGCCGCAAATCTTACAGCGAATCTGCAAAAACTGATTGACTGGCACCGGATGCAACGTCCTGCCTTGCACGATGCCGATGCGGAATTCCTGGCCGTCCCTGAGCAGGTCGTGTCGCAAGCTTTCGCCGGCGACATCGGGGGTGAGCGCGCGCCGGGGAAGATACGCTCGATGGTCCTGAGCGAGGTCCGCATCGACCGCGTCGCGGACAATGGCCTGGCAACAGCTCGCGAGCAGCAATTCTGGCGGATAGGCGACGACCGCGCCGCGCAGGAGCTGTCAACCCGCAATATCCAGTATTCGCCGGAAACGCAATCGCTCGAAATCCTCGCCGCCCGCCTGCACAAGAGAGATGGGCGCGTGCTGGAAGCGGAGGACACCGGCGAAAGTGCCGTAGCCGACAGCCGCATCGCCATGTATTACGACCAGCGTTCGCGGCAACTTCATTTTCCCGGCGCCGAGACCGGCGATGTCATCGAGCTTGACTACCGCACCGCGCCGCTCGTCGCCAGCAATCCCTACGGCGACTATTTCGCTTCCCTCAATCTGTTCCGGGAACACCTGCCGGTCGCGCACAAGCGTTACGTGCTGATCGTGCCTGCCGCGCGCCAGCCGTACATCGTAGAACAGCGCATGGCCTCACCGGCCGCCATCCGCGAAGCCGCGGGCCAGCGCGTTTATCAATGGGACGGTAGGGGTCTTCCTGCCTGGCGGGCGGAGCCGCACGGGCCGGCCCTGACGGACAGCGTTCCCTACGTGCATGTCTCGTGGCTGGGCGACTGGCAGCAATTCGGACGCTGGTACGCCGGGCTGCTTAACCCGCAGCTGGTGCTGGATGAGCCGCTGCGAGCCGTGGCCGCGCGCATCGCCGCCGAACATCAGAACGAGCTCGATCGCATCCGCGCCGTGCACCAGTTTGTGCTGCGCAACACCCACTACGTCGCCTTCGAGTTTGGAGTTCACAGCTACAAGCCGTATCCCGTCAGCCAGGTGTATGCGCGGCGCTTCGGCGACTGCAAGGACAAGGCCGCCATGATCATCGCCCTGTTGCGGCAGATGGGCATCGAGGCCCAGTTTGCCCTGGTGCGCACCCGGCAGCTCGGCGGCTTCGCTCCCCAGGCGGCTTCGGTGGCGCTGTTCAACCACGCCATCGCCTACGTGCCGAAATACGATCTCTGGATCGACGGCACGGCCGACTACACCGAATTCAGTGAAGTCCCGCGGGAAGATCAGGGCGCCATCGCGCTCACCGTCGATCACGCCGGCAACGCGCGACTGCGCCAGGTGCCGCTCAGCACGGCGGAGCAGAACAGCGAGGCCGACGCCATTCGGGCCGACATCCTGGCCGACGGCAGCATTCGTTTCTCCGGCATGGCCACCGCCCGCGGCGAAAATGCTCCGGCGCTGCGGCGCCAGTTGCGCGAATCAGGCCAGCAGCGCGAATCCTTGCGCAAAACCTACGCCGACGTCTTTCCCACCGTGCGGGTCGACGATGTCCGGGTGCAGGGCCACACGGATGAGAAAGGCGTCGTCATCGAGTTCCAGGGCTCGGTGGATTCCATCGCCGGACGCCGCCTGCTGCTGTTGCCCGCTATCTGGAGCCGTCCCAACTACCTGCAGCAACTGGCCGGTCTGCCGCAGCGCTCGCAAGAATTGGTCTTCGACGTCCCCTGGGAGCGGACGCAGGAGATCAAAATCTCGCTGCCGGCCAATGCGCGCGTCGTCGCCTCACCCGATACTCGCAACCGCACCACGCGCTTCGGCAAACTCACGCTCGAGTACCGGCAGGTCGGGCGGGAGCTGACGCTTCGCTCCACCGTGCGGCTGAGCGCCACCCGCGTCGCGCCCTCTGAATACGCGGAATTCCGCGGCTTCTGCGACGAGGTGGATCGCGCTTTGCGCCAGCAGGTAAAGGTGGCACTGCAATGAGACGCCGCTTCGCTTCTTCGCTGCTCGCCTTCGCCTTGGTCGCCTCCGCGCTCACTACCTTTGCTGAAACCAGTCCTGCGCCGCGCGCCATTACCGGGACGAGCCAGGGTTCTTCCGAATCATTTCAACTGGAAGAGCTTGCAGCTCAGGCGTTGTTCTTTCACTCCGATCTGAATGAAGCTGAGCGCCTGGCCGGCGAGGCGCTCCAGTTGTCGCCGGCCAGCATGGCGGCGAACTTCGTGCTCATGGAAGCCGCGGCCCTGCGCGGCGATGAAGAAAAAATGCTGGACGCAGCGCTGGCCATCTGCGAAGCCGATGCCGCTGGAACGAGCGCCTATGCCCGCATTGCCGCCGCGCGCATTCGCTCCGCCGCCTCGGCGTCGTCAGCCTTCCGCGCGCGCATTCCGAAGCTGCGCCTGCTCGCCGGCTCCAGCCGCGATCTGCCCGCGCTGCGCCTCGCCCTGGTGGAAGCCGCCGCCAACGGCGCTCCTGAGCTGGAGGAGTTGCAGGCTTCGCGCGATTCGGGATTGCTCACCGACTGGCGCATCGTCGGGCCCTTCGGCACCCATCCCTTCGCCGACTTCGACCGCCAGTGGGCGCCGGAGCGCGACGGCGTCAGCAAACCTGGATACAGCGGCCACAAGGTCGAAGTCTTTCAGTTTCCCGACGGGCAGGTGAAGCTGCCCTCTTATCTCGCCAGGGAGGGCGTATTTTATGGCTCGTCGCAGTTCTATCTGCGCTCCGACGGCGACTGGCGCCTCTTCCTGGAATCGGGCGGCACGCTGGAGATCTACATCGACGGCAAGCAAGTTCTCGCGCGCGATGACCGTCGCGGGCCGCCGCCGCAAAGCCTGCGCAAGGATGTAAAGCTTTCCCGGGGCGATCACCAGTTGATGGTGAAGTTTCTCACCTCGGCCGTGCCCTTTCGACTGGCCATCATGGCGCCGACGGGAGGATTGCGGCCGCATCCCAACATTCCCAGCTTCCATGCCTCCGATTCCGGCTACGTCATCGCCGCACTGCATTACTGGGAGGGCGATCTCACCGGCTCCGTGGAAGCCCTCGGCGACTTGCTGCGCACTCACCCTTCGGCCTCGGCGCACCTGCTGCTGGCGCGCGCCTGGACGGCGCTGGATGAGAATGCTCCCGAGCAGTTGAGCGAGTACGAGGCGGCATTGAAGCTTGCTCCGGCAGCAGCGGCCGCCGAGGTCGCCGCCGGCGAAATCGAGCTTCGCGCCCGGCGCATCGATTCCGTGCTCAGACGCCTGGCCCGGCTGTTGCCGCCCGCTTCCGAGGGCAAGCGATTTGCCGCCGTACGCGTCTCCGGCGCACTCGAGCTGTTTATTGACGCCACCGAATCGCTTGGCTGGGAAGCCGACGAGGAAGCTGCCCTGCGCGTCCTGGCGGAACGCTCTGCCGCCTGCAAAGACCTTCGGCGCGCAGCCGATTTTTTTTTATCCCGTCAGGACGTGCTCTCCGCCGGCGCGCTTGAGCCGCGACTCGAAGCTTGCGATCCCCTGGCATTTGCCCGGCTCGTGGCCAGCTCCGGCGATCATCGGGCCGCTGCCGACGCCGCAGCCAAAGCTATCCAGCGCAACCCGATCGATCGCTCCGCCCGCGAGTTTCAGGTTCGTCAGCTCATGCTCGCCGGATTGCACCCGCAAGCTGCCTCGGCGGCGCGCGAACTCGCGGAGCTTGCTCCCAACTCCGAACTCTACCGCGAGCTCTCTTTGCAGGTAGCCAGTGGGGCCACTGTCTTCAGCCGAAACTCGGCGGTGGATGCCTTCTATCGGCCCTACCGCCGCGACGGCCCGGAGATCGCCCATAAAACCGCCGCCATCCGCTTTGCCGGCGGTCCAGCGGCAATTCTGCTGAATGATCGCATTGTCGACGTCCAGCCGGATGGCAGCCGCCGCGTCTACGTCCACATCCTTACTCGCGTGCTCACCCGCGAAGGCATCGAGCGTTACGGGGAGGTTGCCCTTCCGCCCGGAGCCAGCTTGCTTGAGTTGCGGACGCTGAAGGCCGACGGCTCGGTTCTGGAGCCGGAGCTGACGCGGCAGAAGCAAACCATCACCATGCCGGCCCTGGCGCCTGGGGACGTCATCGAGCAGGAGTTCGTGATCGACCGCCCTGATGCCGAGTGGAACGACTTTACCTTTGCTTCCCGCGATGCTCCGACTGTCTCCTCTCGTCTGATTCTGATCTCGCCCGAGCCTTTGCCGCAGCAAACGTCTGCCTCCCCACGTCGCTCAGCCAGTCAGCGGATTCAGATCGCCGAAAGCGGCGCGGTCGCCAAGCCGACGGTCAGCGAACAACCGGACGGTCGCCTGGTCCGTACCTGGGAACAGAACGACTTGCGCGCCCTATCGCGCGAGAAGAATCTTCCCGAGGCGGAACTTTTCCCGGCAGTCCATCTGAGCCTGGCAGAGAACTCACCTGCGCTCCCGCAAAAACAGAATCGGCGCTTGTCTGTGACAGCGTTCTCGCCCCAGCAAACTGCGAACCAACTCCTGCCGGGAACTTCTTTGGAACTCTATGCGCGGGACTGCAGTGAAGCCATGCGCGAGGCGGCCAAACCGGGAGTGCGAACCGTACTGCTGGCCCGAAGTCTCACCTCGGGGATCGAGAGCGAGACGCAGAAGGCTCGCGTGCTCGCTTCCTGGGTCCGCAGCCACGTGCAGTCGGATGGCCGCTTCGATTGCGCGGAAGTGAGCTCTGCCGAGGACACATTGAGCTCCGGGCAGGGGAGCCGCTCGGCCGCCTTTCTGGCGCTGGCGCAGGCTTCGGGAATCAATGCCGGCCTGGCGCTGGCAAGAAAGATCGGCGCCGACGAGCTGCCCAGGCGCTTCGCTTATCCGCTGCTAGAGCTCGGCGGCGACGGCGCGCCGTCATTCATCGATGTAGAGACGGAGAATGCTGCATTCGGAATGCTTCCGGCGGCGCTCGATCGCAGCCAGGCGCTGCGCTTGCAGCTCGAATCTTCCGCATCGCAGGCGAATGCGCCATCCCGGACCGAACAAGCTGGGCCGGGGTGGTTCACGCGCATCTCGCCGCTGAATGATGCTGTGGAGCGCAGCCGGGCGGAGGGCACTCTTACGCTCACTCGCGCCGGAGACTTGAGGGCTGAACTGCTTATCCGGCTGGGTGTCACCCGCGCGGCGCAGTTACGCGGTACGCTTCGCGGATCGGATTCCGCCGCTCGCCGGCAATACCTGGTTCAACTGGCGAGCCGCATTCTGCCGGGAGCAACCGATGTGAGCGGCTCGGTCGAGAACCTGGAAGACAACGACGGCGCTCTAGCGGTGCGCCTGCGCTGCCGGGTTCCGGAATTCCTTTCGCCCGCGCGCACCACGCTAGGCCTGGAACAATTCCTCCCTGGCGTCGGGCTGCAGCGTACTCACGCCGCCAGCCCGGTTCGCTCCTTGCCGATGCTGATGGAAGACGTGCTGGTCGAAAGCGCGCGCTTCACCGTGCGCCTGCCGGCGGGAGTCTCGCTGCTCCGCTCGCCCGGAGCGGTGCGCCTGAGATCGCGGTTCGGTGAATATCGCCTTGAGATGGTGAAGAAAGGCGCGAAGGAGTTTGAAATCATCCGGGAGTTCAACATCCCGGTACAACTCGTACCTGCCGGCGAGTACCTCGGCTTCCGCGCCTTCGCCCTCAGAATCGACCAGGTCGAGCGCGAGCAGCTTACCTTCTCCTGGCCGGAGGCAAAGGCGGGAAAAAGAATTGCAGATTTAAGATTGCAGATTGCAGATTGAACAGCCATCTAACCGGGAACCCTTCAATCTTCAATCTGAAATCTTCAATCTGCAATCCGCGGCGCTTTATCGCCGCGCGTAGTGTCCGCCCGCGATCTCGCTCCAGCCGGAGGTGCCGCGCCGTTCTACCTCTTCGGCAAAGCGCTCGCTGATGCGCGAGAGGACGGAGAAGATCTGGGTGGCACGGTTTACGTAATCGGGAGCATTCTCCCAGACGGCCTCGAATTTCTCTGGGTATTCGGAGGCCAGAACGGCCGTTCCGGCGGCCAGGCAGGCGATTCCCAAGGGGCGCCGGCCGGTGATTACCAGAAACGCTCCCGCTCCAATCGACCCGAAAACCAGCGCCTTCTTCCACTTCTCCATGCGTTCCTCCCTCGCGGCCGCCTGGGCAGACGCATGACTGCGCCTGCGGGGAATGGCCCGTGCGGCCCCGAACACCGCTATTAGATTGGCCTGCCGTGGCGCCTGTTGTACTTGCCGTCCCGCTGCCGCGAACAGCTGCGCCCGCCGGCTGGGACGGGACTCCTGAGCGCCTCGATAGGTCCAACCTTAGACTATGTTATAAACTAATTGCCGGGTCCTGGCAGAAGCGTTTTTGCCGCCGGGACAAAGCGCGCGCCCGTAGCTCAGCTGGATAGAGCGATTGCCTCCGGAGCAATAGGTCGGGAGTTCGAATCTCTCCGGGCGCGCCAGTTGTATTTTCCCGCCCATTACCGTGTGCAACTTCCTGAAAAGGCTGTCGTTCTCGCAGGTCAAAATCCCTTCTTTGGGATTGTATTTCAGCCCCGTTGCAAGGAGAGCATTTTGAATTCTGCTCTTCTGGTCAGGGGTGGCCTTTTCCCAGGCTGACGCGATGTCCACGAAGAAGTTCTTGCAGAAGCCCAAGAATTGTTCACAATTGGCCTGATAGTAATGCTTCCGAGTTGCCCGTGATCGAGGGCTTTATGAGAGGAGGGTTTGCTTGGGCAACAATCAGCGTCTACATAAATTGGTTTCCTTTCTGGCCTATCATTGGTTCTTCTGCTTGCTTCAGTGTTGCGCTGCTGTGTGCCTAGCTTCGTGGCTAAAATACCTTCCTGCGCCGGGCTACGCTATCGGTCTTCTTGCTGTTTTAGCTGCCGCGATGAGTGTTCATGCAGAAATGCGCGGTTGGCAAAGAGCAGTATGGATGCTACTGATTGGGGGTTGTTTGTTCCTCGAATTCCGTGCAATCGGGCATGACCGTAGAGAACATGATCAAGAAGTAAAGCAAGCGCGGCAAGAGGAGAAAGAGAAGTTCGAGCACATTGCCGAGGGCATAGAGCGGTCCATCGCGAATGGTCAAAGCCAATTCGATGCAACGATGGCGCGCACCAATCAAGTCTTGAATAACGTGACTGGAGGCAGCTCGTATGCGGTCATATTGCCCGCAACATTTGGAGAAGATAAAGAATTGCCGCTGATAATAGAGAACCATGGCAAGAATGTTCTAACGGGTATTTCTGTCATGATTGCTTGGCAAGGCGGTTACGCTGGAAAAGTCCCTGAGTTCATCCTGAATGCCGCCAGCAATCGCGTAAACGTGGGAACGCTCGCACCCGAAGAACGACAGTGGCTCAACGTCAAATTAAACACAAATGCCCTTGTAGATGTCGGGGAGAATGGGAGAGCACGTCCTCTGTGCATACGTGTACATTTACGCACAGAACTTTACCGCGCAAGAGTACCTGTTCTTTAAGAAGCAAGACGGCAAGTGGGTCTTCAAGTATTCAGTTTATCGTCCGCTGACCAAGAAGGAGCGCAAGATCGTAATCCAATCCAAGGGACGGGCAATTCCGCACACCAAATTGGAAGAGATTGACTGGACAGACGACATGAATCGCGTGAAGCGGCTGAGATGAGATGACGATTCGGTTGGTCCTGGGGACTCAGCGCAACGGATTTGAGTTTCAAAGTGTGTGGGATTAATGACTCCGAGTACTCCGTTCAAATACACATCGGCAGCACCCTGCGCGGCCACGCAATTCCAGTCTGCCCGGGTCTCATAAAGCCAATTCGCTAGAATAGAAGCTCAATTCTGTTCATGCTGGCAAAACACTGTCCGTTCTGAAACGGCGAGATGACACTCCGGAAGACGAGAAGTTTCCTGATCACCGTCGTATTGCTTTGGCTCGCGGGCGCGGGTTTGCGGCTGACGATTCTGGCCGTTCCGCCGCTTCTGCCGCTGATCCGCTCCGAGCTGCACCTGTCGGCAACCGCGGTCGGCCTGTTGGTGAGCCTGCCGGTTCTGTTGTTTTCACTGGCCGCGCTGCCTGGTTCGCTGTTGATCGCCCGTTTGGGAATTAGGCGGACACTCGTCGGCGGGCTGCTGATCGTGGCCTTCGGCGCCGCGCTACGCGGCGTGAGTCCGAACGCGGCGACGCTGTTTGGCGCGACCATCGTCATGGGCTTCGGCGTGGCCATCATGCAACCGTCGATGCCGACCACGGTGCGTCAGTGGTTGCCGGATCATCTCGGCTTTGGCACCGCGACCTATTCGAACGGCCTGATCATCGGCCAGCTCATACCCACAATCGTTACCATCCCATTGGTTCTGCCCTGGCTGCACGGCAACTGGCGGCTGGCTTTGGCGGTGTGGTCCATCCCGGTGGCGCTGACGGCGCTGCTGGTGGCAGCGCTGGCGCCGCGTCCGGCTGCCGCGGCTGCATCGGCTCCCACAGCCAATCGCGGGGCACAGTGGTGGCCGGACTGGAAGAACAGCCTGGTCTGGCGGCTGGGAGCTTTGCTCGGCAGCGCCAACGCCATCTACTTCGCCAGTAATGCATTCCTTCCCGTGTACCTGGTGGACTCCGGACGGCCGGACCTGGTGGCGAGCGCGGTGACGGCGCTGAATTTGGGGCAGATTCCCGCTTCGTTTCTATTGCTCATCTTTGCCGGCAAGCTGGAACGCCGGGCATGGCCCTACTTCGTGGCCGGAGCGCTTCTGGTTGTGAGCGTGCTCGGGCTGGTGTTCGCCGTTGGCAAGTGGACCCCTTTGTGTGCCGCGGTGTTGAGCTTCGCGACCGGTTCGGGACTGATTCTGGGACTGAGCCTGCCGCCGTTGCTGAGCGCGCCGGGCGACGTTGCCCGCAATTCGGCTGCAATGTTTACCGTGAGCTACGGGGGCGCGGTTCTGGTTGCGCTCGTCAGTGGCGCCGCCTGGGATCTGGCCGGAATCCCTCGCCTGGCCTTTGGACCCATTGGCCTCTGCGCCATCCTGCTGCTGATCTCCGCGGCTGCCATGTTCCGCAAGCGCGAGCTGCTTTAAAACGAAGCGTTAACTCTCTTGCAGAATTCCTGATCGCCAGCACCTGCGATACCTCCAACGTGACAGCGATGCAGGCAGGATCCGGAGCACAAGCTTGCAGGAGCCGATGAAGACAACCTGCGCCGATTGATGTTCATCGTCTTGAATACCGCCCTTGGAGGCTGCCATGGCACTCCGTGCTGTACCACCCCCCGAAATGCCGGGTTCAGAGCCCGTTCCGCGCCTGGCCAAGGTCATTGGAGTGACCGCCATTATTGCCTCGGCTCTCTCGCAGGAGTACGGCAGCGGGATCAACTTTGTGCTCACCAGCAGTCTGGGCACTTATCCGGCCGTCATGTATCTGGTGCCGGTGGCCATGATGGCTGCCGGAATCCTGCTGCTGCCGAAGGTCATCATCTTCATGCGGTTCTCCGAGGTCATGCCCCGCGCCGGATCGACTTACGTCTGGCTGACTCGGTCCTTGAACCTGCCGGTCGGATTCGCCATTGCCTTCCTGTGGTTCATCGGGGTGGTGGCCGCGATGGGTTTTCTGGCGTTCAGCTTCGCCTCATTTCTGGCTTCCACGCTGGACGCGCTCGGCCTGCCGGGAGCATGGGCGACAACCCATGGCGGCCATCTGGTCATCGGCCTGGCGCTGATCTGGCTCATCTTCGGCCTGCACTATTCCGGCGTGCACAGATACGGAATGTTTGTGATCTTCATCATGGCGCTGGTACTGGTTGCGGCAACCATCACCACCATTTACGGGTTCAAAACTCCGCCCGCGACCGTCTTGGGCGCTGTTCAGCACGTCCTGGGGCATACGCCTCCGGCGCCTGTGCCGGGACAGGCCAAACCATCGTTTGCGGCATTCATCTCCGTGATTACGCTCTTCATGTTCGCCTATGGCGGCCTGACGGCCGCAACTTCACTGGGCGGCGAAGCGCGCAACGCCACCAGGACGATGCCCAGAGGCGTATTTCTGGGCTGGCTGTCGGCGTTCATTCTCTACTCCCTGGTGGCCTTCGCTCTGTTTCATGCGGTGCCGTGGTGGACGGTCAAGCCATTGGTCGATTCCAAGCACGCGGAACTGGCCACTACTCCCGGCCTGATCGGGCTGGTGGCGCCGCACGCCATTGCCGTGCTGGTGAATGTCCTGGTAATGCTCATCGTCGGCAAGACGGTTGCACCAGAGATGCTGGACTCCTCGCGCTACCTGTTTGCCTGGGCGGAAGACGGCCTGCTGCCCAAGGCGTTCACGCACACGGCCCGCACCAAGGCTCCGGATGTGGCGTTGTTCATCACGGCGATATTGGGATCGATCTTCCTGCTGGAGGCGACCTTTATTGGCTGGGCGATCGGGGTGACGCTGCGGGCCATGAGCCTCGTGCTGGTTTTCGGAATGCTGGGCATCGGCGTCTTCAATATGCGCTTCAACCCCGCGCTCCAGGAAAAACCGTGGGCTGAGGCGGTGAGCCGTCGCTCCAGCACGCTGGTGATGGGCGCACTGGCGGCCATTATTGCCGCCGGCTTGCTGCAAAGCATAATTGTTGTGCCCAAAACGCCTTGGATGTTCCAGCCGAGTTTCCAGGCGGTGGTAGCGATCATCATCGCCATCGGCATTTACAGGAGTGCGAGCCGGACGGCAAAGCAGCGCGGGAGCGATCTCCTGGCGGAAGCCCGGGCCAGACTTCCACTGGAGTAGTTGGAGCAGACTGGCGCTCTGTTCGGCGCCCAAGGCTTTAGGCTGTGCAGTTCACAGATGGGAGGGCGGAACGGTCATTCTGTTCTCCCCGGAGACGAGTTGCTTCGAGGCCCTCTCCAGGTAGCTCATCAGGCCGCTTCCGCCATTTCTCGCGCGGAAGGGAATAACCCGACCGCACTCGCTCACAGGAGTGGAACTCTTCTTTCTACGAAAAGTTTTAGGGATATAGAACTCGACCATCTTCCCGTTAACAGGTTTCTGGTCCATGAAGACACCGCCGGACGGACAACTAGGAGTAACGCCTATTACGCTACTTCGGATCACAGCTCCGGTTCTGTAATAGCCGTACGTGCGGTTTGTGATATTTCTCACAATTTCCCGTCAGCCTGGTATTCTCCAGCGCCCCCGCCTGGATAGAGCAGGCAAATATCTGCTTCAGCTCACGCTGCGGATCAGCGCCCGCGGAGATTTCCGATAGCGATTCGGGTGCGGCTGGTGCGCCGCTCAATCGCTATCCGTTATTCATAAGCTCCTGGGCCCATTGGAGGTCATTGGGGAAAAGATTTACGGGAACCGGAACGCCTGCCTGGAGAACCTGATACCTGGCGCACTGCAATTTTTCGCCGCCCAGGCAAAAAGTTTGCTTGAATATGCCGGCACTGTTCGGCATCTTCGCCATCTTGTCGGTAAAGAACGGACAACTCTCAAGCCGCTCGCACTCCATACTTCTCACCTCCCGTCCTCACCTAACTACACGATCTTACTGCCGGCGGGCGACGTCAAATTACGAATGTCATCTCACCAGTAACGGTGCATAAAGATAGATATTCCGGAAACGGCACTTAATTCCGGAAATGAACCTTCCGGAACTTCCCCTGAGTACTCTGGACTCATCACTCATGGCTGCAATCCGGGCGGGGGACAGAAGAAGGGAGCAAGGGAACCGGCCTGCCGGGTGGAAAATAAAAAACCCCAACCCGGAAGGGCTGGGGACTGAAAATCTTTCCAGAGTTTGGAGGTTTCAAGGAGCAACCGATGGCCCAAGCATCGAGAGCAGTTTGCTCGATACGCCTGAAATGCGCAAGTTACGAGTGTCACCAGCACCGTTGCTCTAAAGCCTAGGTACGGTCGCGCTCGAAGCGCTTGGTGATCTCCCTTCTTGCCGAATCAACCTGGTGCCTGGCTGCACCCTTCCATCCGGTGCTTTGGCTCGGAGCCGCGCAACTACTCGCTAATTCAGCATTTTGGAATTCTTCCGCGTGTTTTTGCCGCCGTCGCGCGGCATGGGATTATCTTTCCGGGTGCCGGCCGGCAGCACCGGTAAGTAGCGAGAACCAGTGACTATAGGAATCATGACTCTGATTACCCTGGTACCCCGGCTTTGGCGTTTGTCGCAGCCATCCGGCCGCGTCCCCCGTTCACCGCATCAACTCTGTTGAGGATTGTTGAAGGAGATTCCTTGCCTGGACTTTCCGCTGTGCTCAGTCTGGTGATGCTGGTCATCTGGCCGCTTGCTGCCCTGGCCGAGAGTCCTGGCGGCAAGCCGTCTCAAGGCAAACCGAAGCTCCAGAGCCCGGCTGCGGCGGAGTTTGCGCAACGAGTCCGCCGGCTCACTGGGCGCCCTGAATTCAAGCACTCGCAATTCGGGATTGAGTTCCTTGACCTGAAGAGCGGCAGGGCAGCCTTCGCGCTGAACGCGGACAAGTTGTTCGTCCCCGGCTCTACCGCAAAGCTGGTGAGTGAAGGCACGGCACTGGCCCTGCTGGGCCCGGACTATCGCTTCCGCACGCGCGTCTATCGCACCGGCCGGCTCTCGCAAGACGGCGTCCTGGAGGGCGATCTGGTGCTGGTGGCGGGCGGAGATCCCAATCTTTCGGCCCGCCTGCGCGAAGACGGCACGCTGGCCTTTACCAGCTACGATCACGCTTACGCGGGCTCGTTGCCGGGACTGGCCGTACCCGGCGACCCGCTGGTTGTCTTGAAAGACATAGCGCGGCAGGTGGCCGGGCGCGGCATACGGCGAGTCGAAGGCCGCGTGCTCGTCGACACCTCATTCTTTGTCGCTGAGAAGCCGGAGCCGGGCACCGGAGCCATGATCTCGCCCATCGTGGTGAACGACAACATCGTGGACGTCACCGTATTTGCTGGAGGACGCGAGGGAGAGCCGGCGGGAGCGATCGTCGCTCCGCTTACTCCCTATCTCACCATCGTGAACAAAGCGACGACGGGCAAGGCCGGATCCGACGCGGCCTTGCGCTTTACCTCCGAGGAGGCGCATGCGGATGGCACTTACACGGTGACGCTGGAGGGATCGGTTCCCGCCGGCGAACAGGCGCTGGCGGCCTACAAGGTCAAGACCCCCAAACGCTTCGCCGAGTTCGCCTTCTGGGCCGCTCTGGCAGCCTCCGGCGTGCAGGCGCCGGTGCCGCTCTCCGTCCAGACGCGCGAATTCAAACCGCTTTCGGGACCCTACGACGAGGAGAGCCTCGTGGCCGAGCACGTTTCCGCGCCGCTTGCCGCCGAGGTCAAAGTCACCCTCAAGACCAGCCAGAACCTGCACGCTGCCATGGTTCCGTACCTTCTGGGAGCCGCCGCCGGAGCTCGTCCCTCCGCCGGGCGTCCTCAATCTGAAGACGCCTTCCAGGCGGGATTTAACCTGCAGCGGGCGTTTCTTGCCAAAGCCGGCCTCGACCTCAGCTCCGCCTCGCTAGGGGATGGTGAGGGCGGCCCAGGCGCGGCCTTTACCCCCGACTTTGTGGTGCGCTATCTCGCTTACACAGCTAAACAGCCTTATGCCGGCGTTTTCCACGAGGCGCTGCCCATCATGGGCCGCGACGGCACGCTGATGTACCTGCAGGAGAAGTCGCCGGCCGCCGGACACGTCCGCGCCAAGAGTGGAACCTACGTCTATTACAATGCGCTCGACCGCAGCCTGCTGCTGCTCGGTAAGGGATTGGCCGGGTTCGTGCAAACCCGCCGCGGCACTCGCCTGGCCTTCGCTATCTACGTGAACCAGGTCCCCGTGCGCGATATGGATCAGGTGGAAGAGGTAGGAGAGTCCTGGGCCAGATCGTCGGCGCAGCGTACGAGCTGCTGTGAGGAGGCACTCAGAACCTGCGGCCAACAGAATTATTTTGACGGGTCATCCTGAGCAAGCGGCCGACGAGCTCCTTTGAGAGCGGAATACTGTTTGCTCGGCGAAAGCTTTAATCAGCCAAGACTTTCCAGTTCGCCGCGCCGCGAAGGATCTGCTTTTTACTGTGTGAGAGAGAACTGCAGATCCTTCGGCATCGCTTCGCTCTGCCTCAGGATGACACCTCTTTGGATCTGTAAGGGGCTGAAGGAGCCCACTACGTCGAGTAATCCGCGTTGATGTGTACGTAGTCCACCGTCAGGTCGCAGCTCAAATACTTGAGCGACGCCTTGCCGCGTCCCAGCCGAACCTTGATCTCGTACTCGCGTTGCTGCATGTGCTGGTGCGCCGCCGCCTTGTCGTACTCAATTGCCCCGCCCGCCCGGCAGACCTGGTGAGGACCGATAAAGACGCTGATGCGTTCCATCTCGCAGGGCACTCCCGAATTGCCGATGGAGGAAAGAATCCGTCCCCAGTTGGGATCGCAGCCGGCCCAGGCGGTCTTCACCAGCGGAGAATGAGCGATAGCGCGCGCGATGGTGCGGGCCTCCTCCACCGACTTCGCCTGCTCGATGCGCAGGCGCACCAGGTGCTTGGCGCCCTCGCCATCGCGGATAACCTGCTCAGCCAGCGAACCGCAAATCTGATCGAGCGCCCGCTGGAACTTTTTCTTCACCGCCGGCTGGCTGATTTTGACGCCTGACTTCCCGCTGGCCAGCAGCAGCACCGTGTCATTCGTCGAGGTATCGCCATCGACCGAGATGCAATTGAAGCTGCCTTCGACGGCCGGTTTCAGCGCCGCCTGCAGCTCGCGCGCGCCGGCTTCGATGTCCGTAAACAGGTACACCAGCATAGTGGCCATCTTCGGATGGATCATGCCGGAGCCTTTGGCCGCGCCCACCAGCCGGACCTCTTTGCCGCCGACGCGAAAGCTCACCTCGGCGATCTTGCGCACCGTGTCGGTGGTCAGGATGGCCTGGGCGAAGTTCACGCAACGCCTGCGGGGAGTCCGACCGGCCGGCCAGCATCGCCGGCAGCGCGCTCACCAGCTTTTCCGCGGGCAGAGGAACGCCGATGATTCCGGTGGAGGAGGGAAAAACAAAATAGGGATCGACCTCCAGCAGTTTTCCCAGCTCGCGGCAAACGCCTTGGGCCGCCTTGATGCCGGCCTTGCCGGTGGCGCAGTTGGCGTTGCCGGCGTTGACCAGCACCGCCCGCACCCGGCCGGAGGTGCGCTTCAAGATGCGCGCGGTCGACGTGCAGCGGCGCTGCCGCCAGGCGATTGCGGGTGAACATGGCCGCTGCCGAGGCTCCGTGCGGCGCTTCAGCCAGGGCCAGGTCGGGGCGTCCGCTGGCCTTAATGCCGGCGATGGTGGCGGAAAACAGAAAGCCTCTGGGAACGCGCGGAGCGCTGGATTGCTCTCCGGCAAGGAACTCCTCGGACGGTTGCTGGCTCATAGTCTCGGTTTTATCAGTTCGGTAATGCGCTTGCCTAGTGCGGATTTCTTTAAAGGGTTTGATTTTTTAAGAGGGTGTCATCCTGAGGTCGCCCTCTGTTGGCGGCCAAAGGATCTGCTTTTCGTAAGAAAACAGTAGATCCTTCGCTCCACCACCCCAGCGGACGTAAAAGCGACGCCCGCCGGGGACCCCGGTTTCGCTCAGGATGACCCAAGAAGAGAAACTCCGTACTCCACGCCTCACAGCGTCAGCTTGATCAGCTCGGCCTGTGCCGGCTCTAGGATAGCGAAGTGCGGCAGCTCGCCGCGATACATGGCGATCTCGTCGCAGGCCAGCAGCCGCGGGCAGGTGGCGCAGTCCTTGTAGATTTTGTCCGGCAGCTTCTCCCGCTCGGCGACGCCGAACCCCATGTGCCCGAAAAATTCCGGAATGCGCGTGAACAGGCAGACGCAGCCGACGTGATGCAGGTCGGCTTCTTCCATCAACGCCTTCACCAGCAGCCTGCCCGCGCCCATGCCTTGGGCCGAGCGAGCGACGGCGATGGAGCGAATTTCCGCCAGGTGGGTTCCGTAGAGATGCAGCGCGCCGCAGCCGATGATTTCAGCCGCGCGTTGCGCGGTTTCCGGCGGACGCTGGTCGTCCCTCTGTTCGGGCTGCCGCTCGACCACCACGAAATCGCGGACGTTCTCGCAGATTTCGGCCAGTGAGCGCGGCAACAGGGTTCCGTCGTCGGTGAACTGCCCGACCAGCGCACGAATCGCTTCCGCATCCGGTAACAGGGCCTTACGCGCCCGCATGGACTGCCTCCTTGCGGCTCTTCAGCCGCTCTTCCGCCCCGTCAAGCGCGCGGGCTACCTGCTCCGGCGCGGTTCCGCCCACCACGGCATGGCAGGCGAGCACAGCGCTCAGGGTCATAGCATCGTAAAAATCGGCGTCGAACTCGGGGCTCAACTGCTGCAACTCGGCCAGGGGAATCTGCTCGAGCTCGCAGTGGCGTTCCATCGCCTTGCGCACCGCCTGGCCCACGATTTCGTGCGCCCGGCGGAAGGGCACTCCCTTGCCCGTCAGGTACGTTGCCGCGGCCATGGCGTTCATGTACCCGCTCTGCGCCGCGCTGTTCATCCGCGCCAGGTTGAGCTGCACCTCGCGCACGAATCCAGCGGCGACCTGCAACATGGCGGAGGCCTCGCGGACGGCGGTAAAGACCGGTTCCTGCGTCTCCTGCATGTCCTTGTTATAGGCCAACGGCAGGCCCTTGAGGCAGATCAGCAGCGACTGCGCGCAGCCGATGATGCGCGCCGACTTGCCGCGAATCAGCTCGAGGGAATCCGGGTTCTGCTTCTGCGGCATGGCGCTGGAACCGGTCGAGTAGCTCTCCGGCAGCGTGATGAACCCGTACTCCTTCGTGGAGAACAGAATCAACTCCTCCGCCATGCGGCTGAGATGAACCGCCAGGATGGAGAGCGCCTGCACGAATTCCAGGCAGAAGTCGCGATCGCTGGTGGCATCGATGCTGTTGGCCGTAGGCGCGGCGAAACCGAGCTGGCGAGCCATCATCGCGCGATCCAGCGCAAGCGTGGCGCCGGCCACCGCGCCGGAGCCGAGCGGGCAGTAGTTCAACCGCGCTGCGCAATCGCCCAGCCGGTCGATGTCGCGGAAGAACATCTCGCAGTAGGCCAGCAGCCAGTGTGCCACCAGAACGGGCTCGGCGCGCTGCAGGTGGGTGTAGGCGGGCATGGCCGCTCCGGCCGCCTGCCGCGCCTGGCCCAGCAACGCCGCGATCAGCTCTTCCAGTGCGGCCGACAGTTGCCGGCAGGAGTCGCGCGCGAACAGCCGCAGGTCGGTGGCGATCTGCTCGTTGCGGCTGCGCCCGGTGTGCAGCTTGAGGCCGGTTTCGCCGATCGCCTGCGTCAACTGCTTTTCCACGAAGTGATGAACGTCTTCCGCTTCGCTCTCCTGGCGGCACAGTTCTTCCCCGTGCAGCCCAATGTAGTTCAGGCCGCCAAGAATGGCGTCGCGCTCGGCCGCCGTCAGCACTCCCGCCGCATGCAGCGCCAGCGCGTGCGCGCGGCTGGCCGCCAGCTCCTGCGCCAGAAGTTGCTGATCAAACGGAAACGAGCGCTGCCAGCGCTCGAACTCCGGGTTGAGCGGTTCGCGGAACCGCCCAGACCACATCTTCATTTCCTCACCTCAACCACCTTGGTCAACCCAAACTGTGTCGCCGTCCTGCTTCGAAAGGGCGCGGCTTTAGCCGCGCCGAACAGATCAAAAATGTGAATGGCCTTTAGGCCCTGAGGGACTTCCCCCAGTGGTTAAAGCCGGGTCCTTAACCAATCCAGGCGGCGCGGCTAAAGCCGCGCCCTTTCAAAGACCCTGTAGTGTACGAAGTATCTCCGCCGTTCTACGCCTGCGCGCTTCTCGGTCCGAAGCGGCGCACGCCCTTGCCCAGCAGCATCATCAGGATCGCCTTCTGCACGTGCAGGCGGTTCTCCGCCTGGTCGAAGACGATCGAGACCGGCGAGTCGATCACGTTCTCGGCTACCTCATCCCCGCGATGTGCCGGCAGGCAATGCATGAACACCGCCTTGGCCGCGGCGCGCGACATCAGCTTGCGGCTGACCTGGTAGGGAGCGAAGACGGCGCGGCGCAGCTCGGCCTCGTCTTCCTGTCCCATGCTCGCCCACACGTCCGTATAAACCGCGTTGGCGCCGGAGACGGCTTCGGCGGGATCGTGCATCAACTGCAGCGTCGCGCCGGTAAGCTCGGCGATGGACTTTGCTTTCTTCACCACTTCAGCCGACGGCTCATATCCCTTTGGCGTAGCCATCGAAATGCGGCTGCCCAGTGTGGCCGCGGCCAGCAGCAGGGAATGCGCCACGTTATTGCCGTCGCCCACGTAGGCCAGCTTGACCTTGCTCAGCTCGCCGAACTTCTCCTGCAAGCTGAAGAAATCGGCGAAAGCCTGGCATGGGTGCTCGTGGTCGCTGAGCGCGTTGATCACCGGAATCGAGCAGAACTCGGCCATGGCGGCGACCGTGCCATGGGAGAAGGTGCGCAGCACCAGGCCGTCGACCCAGCGCTCCACGTTGTGGGCCACGTCGCTCAAGCTCTCGCGCTCGCCCAGGCGGCAATGCATCTGGTCGATGAAGAACGAGCTTCCGCCCAGCGCGTCGATGCCCGCCTGGAAGGTCAGGCGGGTGCGCAGCGAAGGCTTCTCGAAAAACAGGACGATCTGCTTGCCGGCCAGCGCGGTGCGAAAGTCCCGCGGGCGCGTCTTGAGCAGCGCCGCCACTTGCAAAAGCGCTTCCGCCTCCCGGGGGCTGAAATCGCAGACAGAGACCAGATCGGCGGGGGACGATCTCAAAGTCGCCCGCACATCGCCGGCAACAGCACTATCTTCAGTTGGCCTGGTTGCCATCGAGTCCTCCTGTAGTGTCCCCACAAGCGTCGATGTTGCGCTTGCCGGGTGGCTGATATGGCCCAATTGCGGGGCCCGCTCGGGCTCCTGGGCTTTCGCGCTTTACTCGCTGCCTTTTTGGAGCTTCCGGCGATGGCCATTCGTGCTTCGTTTGGCGTCGCCGGCTCGCTTACAGGAGGACAGGATGGAATCAAGCGCTTCTACTACCTGGTCAACGTGCTTCCGTTCAATGATGTACGGAGGCAGGAAACGCAAGGTAAATTCGTGCGTACGGTTGATGATGATCTTGCGCTCCAGCATCTCCTTCGCAACTTGTTTGGCCAGCTCGGCGGAATTCAGTTCCATGCCCAGCATCAGCCCGGCGCCGCGCACGTCCACCACTTCGGGATGCTTGGCGTCAAGTTCCTGAAGACGGCCGCGGAAGTAGCCGCCGATTTCGGCGACGTGCCGCAGCACCTTCTCTTTCTCCAGAGTCTTCAGAAATTGTAGCGCGGCTGCGCAAGCCAGCGGGCCTCCGCCGAAGGTTGTTCCGTGGATACCCGGATGAAACGCCTTAGCCACCGCCTCGGTGGTCAGCACCGCTCCCAGCGGCAGCCCGCCCGCCAGCGGCTTGGCCACGGTGACGATGTCGGGAAGAACGCCGTAGTGCTGGTACGCGAACATCTTGCCCGTGCGGCCCAACCCGCACTGGATCTCGTCGAAGATCAGCAGCGCGCCCGATTTTTTGGTCAGCTCCCGTGCCGTCTCGAGAAACTCGCGAGTGGCTGGGCAGATGCCGCCTTCGCCCTGTATGGGCTCGATGCAGAGGGCGCACACCTGCGCGTTGAACTTCTTCTTCAGATCGGCTACGTCATTGAAGCGCACGAAGGTCACGCCCGGCATTACCGGGGCGAACGGTTTGCGGTATTTCAATGTGTGCGTGGTCGCCATGGAGCCGAAGGTGCGTCCATGGAAAGAATTCTCCATGGCCAGCACGCGCCATTTGCGCGAGCCCTTCTTCTGGCCGGCATAAGCGCGTGCCAGCTTGAGCGCCGCTTCCCAGGCTTCCGTGCCGCTGTTGCAGAAGAAGGCGCGATCCATGCCGGAGGACTTGGTCAGCCGCTTGGCCAGCTCCACCGTGAACTCGTGAAAGAACAGGTTGGAGGTGTGCACGAGGCGCGAGGCCTGCCCGGCAATCGCCTTCGAGATAGCAGGATGCGAATAGCCCAGGGCATTGACTCCGATGCCGCTCAAGAAATCCAGGTAGGCATTGCCCTCGGAGTCGTAGATGTGCACTCCCTTGCCCTTGGTCAAAAGGACCGGCAGGCGATCGTAAGTTTGAATCAGCAGCTTGCTTTCGGCTGCCCGCACGGAAGCCATTGTCATTGCGCCATGACCTCCGTTCCCAGCTCGATGCGGCTGTGATAGAAGCCGGGCAACACGTCCGCCTCGGACGCGGGAAGAATGCGCACCCGTCCCACGCCGGAGCGCAGCGCGTCCTGGCAGGCCTGCAGCTTGGGAAGCATCCCGCCGCCCACCACCGAGTCCTTCACCAGGGTGGGAATGTCGTTGGTGTTCAGCCAGCGCATGACGCTGCCGTCGGCGCCCTTCACGCCCGCCACGTCGGTCAGGAAGATCAGGGCATTGGCCTGGCAGCCGGTGGCGCATGCAGATGCCATCTGATCGGCGTTCACGTTGTAGTACTCGCCATCGGAGCCGAGGGCGATGGAGGAAATCACCGGCACTCCGCCGTTGGCCCAGATGGCCTCGATCCAGCGGCTGTCGACGGCGCTGATTTCGCCCACGAAACCGAGATCGCCGCTGCCGTTCGGCTTTTTCTTGCGCGCCATGAACGAGAGGCCGTCGCCGCCGCACAGGCCGAGCGCCGGCAGGCCTTCGGCCGCGATGGCCGCCACCAGCTGCTTGTTGACGATCCCGCCAGCACCATCACGGCCGCGTCGCGTGTCTCGGCATCGGTGATGCGCAGTCCGTTGACGAACTCCGATTTCTTTCCCATCTGCGCGAGTGTGCGCGTCAGCGCTTTGCCGCCGCCGTGGACGACCGCCACGTTATGTCCTTCGGCCGCCAGTGCGGCCACCGCGTGCGCGCACTTCTTCGCGCAGCAATGGATCGTCAAGAGCTCGCTCCGCCAATTTTCAGCACGAGTTTCACTGTAATCCCTCCTGCTCGCTCCAGCCGTACATGACATTCATGTTCTGGACCGTTGCGCCCGCCGCGCCCTTTACCAGGTTGTCGAGGCAGGAAACCAGAATCAGCCGCCGGCCGTCGGCGGCCAGCGAAAATCCCACATCGCAATAATTGGTCTGCAGCGAGAACTGTATCTGCGGCAGCTTGCCCGCGCCAAAGATCCGCACCCACTTGGCGCCGGAATAAAACTCGCGCAGGCAGCTCTCCACTTCGGCGCCCGTCATCGTCTGCCGCAGCCGCAGGTAAATGGTGGACAGAATCCCGCGCGGGATCGGCAGCAGATGCGGGGTGAAGATCAGGTTCTCCTCCGCCACGTTCAGCTGCTCCAGCATCTCGCCCGTGTGCCGGTGCGCGAAAACCGAATAGGCCGAGAGATTGTCCGCCACTTCGACGAAATGCGTTTTGGCCGTCGGCTTTTTGCCCGCGCCGGAGACGCCGGACTTGGAATCGCAGATGATCCCATGCTCCACATCGACCAGCCCGGCGCGCACCAGCGGCGCCAGGGCAACGATGATCGACGTCGGATAGCAGCCGGGATTGGCCACCAGCGCCGCCTGCGC